>NZ_JAKEUS010000004.1:0-295399 GCF_022397975.1 Vibrio sp. Isolate30 | reverse complement strand
CTAAACGTTTAAAAAGTCTCAGGGGAGACTTATCAGTCCTTTTTATAGACAAACGCCCTAAGCCTAATCGGCCTAGGGCGGTAAAAATATCAAAGACTCGCTATCCGGTTAATCGCAAAGCAGCTCCGCTTAAGTGAACTACGTTGCGCGACTATGCGAGGTTTTGATAAGACTTGATAAAGCATTTAGTAAGGATAAATTACCCAATAATCGCTCTAACCGCTTCAAGGTCTTCAGGTGTATCGACACCTGCGGCAGGCGCTTCTGCAGCGATATCAACGTGGATTTTTTCGCCGTACCAAAGTACGCGCAGCTGCTCCAAGCACTCTATACGCTCAAGTGTACTTGGTTCCCAATTTATATAGGTGTTAATAAAACCTGCGCGGTAAGCGTAAATGCCAATATGTCTTAACAGTGGCGATTCTGCACTGGTTCCATTATTAGCGTATGCATCGCGATCCCAAGGAATCGTAGCGCGGCTAAAGTACAGTGCATAGCCATCTTTGTCCGTTACAACTTTAACAGCATTAGGGTTAAACACTTCATCAACATGAGTGATCTCCACACCTAAGGTTGCCATTGGCGCTTGGCTACCAGCGAGGTTATTCGCCACCTGGTTGATGATGCTTGGTGGAATCAAAGGTTCATCGCCCTGCACATTTACAATGATGTGATCATCCGGGATGTTCATCACTTCAATCACTTCAGCTAGGCGCTCAGTGCCTGACTCATGCTTGGGAGAAGTCATACAGACCTCTGCACCAAATGCTTTGGCTGCTTTTTCAACTCGAGAATCGTCTGTTGCGATAATCACTTTATCGGCACCAGCTTTCACAGATTGTTCGTAAACCCATTGAATCATAGGCTTACCGCCAATATCGGCTAAAGGTTTCCCTGGCAAACGGCTCGATTGGTAACGAGCTGGGATGACAACCGTAAATGACATTATTTGCCCTCGTCCATTGAGATTGTGCGAGCCTCTGGCTCAAGAAGCACAGGAATACCCTCTTTAATTGGGTATGCAAGGCGATCAAGTTTACAAATCAGTTCTTGCTTATCTTTATCAAAAGTTAATTTACCTTTACAAACAGGGCAAGCAACGATTTCAAGTAGACGGTGATCCATAGTATTCCATAACCTCTTTAATTTTTTGCATAACTTTGTTTTGTGATGCTTGGTCAAATTGCGCTGAGACAGGTAGATACCACCAGTTTTCTTGCGCATAACTTTCACATTTCACAGCATCTTTTTCTGTCATTATGATGTTCTCGCCCTTTCCAGCAAGAGCGAACAGTTCATCTTGTTCAAAATCTTTGTGATCAGCGAAGCCTTGAGTATGAATGACATCAGCACCAAGGTCTTCTAATGTTTTGAAAAAACGTGGGGGATGGCCGATTCCAGCGAACGCAACTAGTTTTGTCAGAGTTTCTAATGCGATTTTTTCCCCAGTTTTTAAGTTAACTACTTGGCTAGGTACTAATGACATCGCAATTTCATTAGGTTCAGGCTGCCCACCATTTGTCACGATGAAATCAACCTCACCTAGACGTGATACCGGTTCGCGTAGCGGTCCCAATGGAATGGCTTGTTGGTTACCAAAACGGCGTGCTCCATCGACAACTGCAAACTCGATATCTCTTTCTAAAGCATAGTGTTGAAGGCCATCATCTGTGATAATAACGTCCACGTTAGAATCCAACAGTGCTTTAACTGCATTGGCTCTAACAGGATCCACAGCAACAGGAGCTCTTGTTCTTTTCATAATCAAACGAGGTTCATCACCACAATGAGCTGCTGGCGTCTCTTCAGTTACGACAAGAGGATAACTAGGCGCTTTGGCACCATAGCCACGTGAAACCACACCTGGCTTATACCCTTGGGATTGCAGCATCTCGACGAGCCAAACAACAACGGGCGTTTTGCCATTGCCACCAGCCGTAATATTCCCAACGACAATCACCGGCACTGGTGCTCGGTAACTTGGCTTACTGCCTTGTTGATATGCTTTGCGACGTCTTTTACTGACAAGATTAAACACCAGACTCAATGGCCACAACAGCGGCCAAAGTAGATATTTTAAGGGATGATTTTCAAACCAAATCTTTTCGACCACGACGAACTCGCCCCTTACTCACCAAACTGAATGCGGTGAAGTTGAGCATAGGCACCATCATACTGAATGAGCTCAGCGTGTGCGCCTCGTTCAACAATATGGCCATCATCTACAACCAAAATTTCATCGGCTTGCTCAATCGTCGATAAGCGGTGCGCAATCACAAGAACGGTCTTATCTTTTTGTAGTTCGTCCAAAGCAGATTGAATTGCACGCTCAGATTCGGTATCTAGAGCTGAAGTTGCCTCATCAAGAATCAGTACAGGGGCATCTCTCAACAGTGCTCGAGCAATAGCCAAACGTTGACGCTGACCACCAGATAAACTTGCACCATTTTCACCAATGACCGTATCGAAACCATTCTCCATGCCTTCGATAAACTCCGTCGCATGAGCCAGTTTTGCTGCATGTTCAATCTGTTCGCGAGTGTACTCTTCCTCTGCAGCATACGCGATGTTGTTAGCCACAGTATCATTAAACAAATGTACGTTTTGAGAAACTAAAGCGAAATGCTGGCGAAGGTTTCTCAATTCGTAGTCACGGATATCATGACCATCAAGCTCAATCGTACCCGAGTCGACATCATAGAAACGGGTGAAAAGGTTAGCAATAGTACTTTTACCCGAGCCTGAACGTCCTACAAGAGCAACGGTGTTGCCTCTAGGTATCGTAAAGCTAACATTTTCAAGTGCAGACTTTTCTGCTCCTTGGTACGTAAAAGTGATGCCTTTCACCGCAACATCCCCTTTCACAGATTCAGGCTGGAGAGTTCCCGTATTCTTCTCTGTTTCTAAATCCATCAAACTAAATAGTGTTTGACTCGCAGCCATACCACGTTGGAATTCTGCGGTCACACCTGTAAGTGCTTTAAGAGGACGCATCAAACCAAACATTGCTGAGAACACTACAGTAAAGGTACCAGGAGTGAGCTCTGCTTTGATTGAGTCAACACTAGCAAGAAATAGAACCACGACAATGGCTACCGACGCTATCATCTGAATAATTGGGTTAGCCGCCGCTTGCGCTGTTACTAACTTCATCGTCTGTTGACGCATTTGGTTGCTAACCGTATCGAAACGCTCTTTTTCCACTTCTTGGCCACCGTAAGTCAATACGACTTTGTGACCTTTCAGCATCTGCTCAGAAGAGGACGCAACATGCCCCATACTAGTCTGCATGTTCTTCGATATTTTTCTAAATCGTTTAGATACAATACTGATCGCCCATGCAACGACAGGAGCGACTGCAAACAATACCAGTGAAAGCTGCCAGCTATTCCAGAACATCAATACCAATAAACCAATGATGCTTGCGCCTTCACGAACAATACTCACTAGAGCTCTGCTCGTTGCGGCAGATACTTGTTCCGAATCATAAGTAATACGAGATAGCAACGAGCCCGTTTGTTCTTTGTCAAAGAACGATACCGGCATATGCATGAAGTGATTAAATATCTTACGGCGGATTTGCATGACTACATTGCCCGAAACCCAGCTCAAACAATAGGTAGATACAAAACCACTGACGCCACGAATAAACATCATAGCGAAAATGATAATTGGGAGAGTTCGTAAGAAGTCTGATTCTGCGCTACCGAAACCTTCATCAAGTAAAGGCTTCAATAATGAGATCATATATGTGTCAGAAACCGCGTTAATAATTAGAGCAACCACCGCGACTGCTAACCCTGATTTATATAATCGAATATAAGTCCAAAGTCGCTTGAAGGTGGCCCAAGTATTTTCATCATTTTCTATAGACATGGAATCGCTTAATTTTTCTCACAATAATCTATCTATTCTACTCCCTTCCTGAGCATCTGCCTATACCATGGCTGTGCTCTATCTTGTCTAATCGAATGATAATTCCAGTCTTCGGCTCCAACCCTGATGGTAATTTGACCACTTTCGCCTGTATCTAACCATTTCGCATTAATCGACTGATATCTATCAACTACCTCTCTATTGGGCATTCCCCAACGATTGCCCTTTGCTAATGAAGCAATCGCCAACATGGGTGAAACCGCTGCAATAAAGCGGCGACTTGACGAGGTTTTGCTGCCGTGATGTGGGACAAGCATGACGTCACTTTTTAGAGCTGAACCTTTTCTCGACAGCATCCATTCACTGACTAGCTCGATGTCCCCTGTAAGCAGCATAGAAAATTGACTTCGCGGATCAAATAGACGTACAACGCACGAATGTGGGTTATAAGCTCGCTTTGTCAGTTTTGGCGGCCAAAGGACGTTAAATTTCAAACCTTGCCAATACCAACGATCACCTGCGATACAAGTATGCACTGTAGACTGAGCCTGTTCACCTAACCCTTGGCTACTTCGCACCCAAAATCCCGGCTCTAACACCATAAGATCATGTAATCCTCCTGCATGGTCTGAATCTAGATGGCTGAGTATGACGCCATCAATCGTCGGATTAGCTCTTTGCTGTAACACTGGCAATAACGTAGAAGTGACAACAGATCCCCCTTGCCAATTATTACCCAAATCATAAAGAAGAGTACGTTCATCTTTCTCGATAATTACCGCTAGTCCATGTCCAACATCTAATACATCAACTTGCCATTCTTGGGTGGTATTTCCAGGTCCTATTTCACGAAGACTAACCAGCACAAGCAGTAATATACTCACCCAAGGTTTAAAATAGCGATAAATGAAGAGACTAATGAATACTGCGAGACTCACCCATTGAGCCACCCGCATATCAAGCTCCCACCAAAATGGTTTAGACCAAGCAGATGATACCGAGATAACCTCTAACAATGCGTCAATCCCCTCCCATAAAACCTTTATCTTCTCTGATACAAAGATGTGTACAAATAAGGCTAGAAAGAGCATCGGCATCACGAGAAACGTTACCCAAGGCAACATCAACAAGTTATAAAAAACTGAAACAGCGCTTAAGCCTTGGTAGTAGTAAAGAGTCATAGGTAGCAACAAGAGAGTAAGTACACACTGAACTTTAACGGCCATGATTAGCTTTCCGACAAAGCGAGTATGAAAATGTTCAGAACTCGACATTGCAACTGCATAAAGAACGGCTGCTAATGAGCCAAAAGAGAGCCAGAAACTTCCAGTCAGTGTCGAGTATGGCCAGATAACGAGAACAATACAGATACTCAACAAGATAAAATTCAGACTGTTGATACTCCGTCCTTGCCAAACAAAGTAACTCCCTAAACAACACATCACTAATGCTCTTATCGTTGGCAATGTAAAGCCAGAGAACCAACTATAAACAAACGCGATAATTAAGCCTGATACAAAAGGAGCCCAAGTCATGAATGGAATCAGACATCGTATGCTGCGCCCTAACTGATAACCGATGCCAAAGGCCATACCGATATGTAAACCAGAAATAGCGACTAAATGAATCAAGCCGCTGCTTTTAAGCTCAGACCATCTCTGTTGTGAGATAAAGTCACGATAGCCAAAAGTTAATGCGACGATTAAATCTCGATTGGATAGTGAATTGAGGTTTCGCGTAACTTGGTCAAACCAAATCGCTCTCCAAGAGGAAGTCGATTGAATGCGGTAGCGCGTACCGGGCAGGTAGGAAGCATGAGCGACTATTTTTTGACTAAAAGAGTATGTCTCTAAATCAAAACCAGCCTCATTGAGCTTACCTAAAATAGGTTTCACCCTAACGCTCAGCTCAATTTTTTCGCCCTGAGTAACTCGAAAAGGCGTGAACAACCTTATCTTTACCCATTGCCACTTGGCTAATTTATCGCCGTTAATTGATCTAACTACAATTACGCTTTCATAACCTCGGCTATTTTCACTAAAAAGGCTAACAACCGATGCATTTATGGTAATATCCTGCCCGGACTTAAAGAGTACAGTTGTTTGCTGTTTTACCAAACCACTGACTATTAAAACCATAATCACCCCGCAGAGAACACCTCTAAAAGGTTGGGAAACGCTATACTTGGTTGATGCTATAAAAACTAGCACTATCACCCAAGCCCAGTTCCAATGGGGCATGACAGGCCACAGGCTTGCTGACATTAATGTCAAAGAAAAAGACAATAAAAACCAAGTATTAAACAAAAGAGTTACTTCCTATATGCCAAGAAAGTTTATTAAGCGTTTTATGCCTGACCATGAGCTCATCAAGCGTCAGAAAGCATTAAAAGTTTTTGGCAACGTGCTATATAACCCAAATTTATGGTGCTTAAACCGACGCTCTGCCGCAGGTGCATTTGCCGTTGGCTTATTCATGGCCTTTGTGCCACTGCCAAGCCAGATGATTATGTCTGCAGGTCTTGCTGTTATGTGTGGCGTTAATCTGCCGCTGGCTGTTGCATTAGTGTGGGTGAGTAACCCAGTGACTATGCCCGTCCTGTTTTATTTTGCTTACAAGGTCGGTGCATTCGTCATGCATGTACCACCTCAACCGTTCCACTTTGAACTTTCTTGGGACTTCATTCTTGCTCAAATGAGCACCATCGGGCCTCCATTCCTACTTGGTTGCCTAATCTGTGGCATCGTTTCCGCAATGATCGGTTATTTCGGAATCCGCGGACTGTGGCGATATTCAGTTGTGAGAAGTTGGAAGAAGAGACAGGTTAGGTAGAAACAAGATTGTCACGACAACCTTCGCTTCATTAGTAGTAAACGAATGTAAGTCGAGCGGTTAGACAAGAATTAAAACTCTGTTGCATGCACTTTCACAAATAATGCTTAGCAACAAATAAAGAAAACAAAAAAGGATCCCAAGCGGGATCCTTTTTTATGTCATTGATAAGTCACTATTTGGAGCTTAATACCGCTGCCGGATTTAACTTCGCCGCGCGAGAGGCCGGGTATAAGGTCGCCAATAGACTCAAAACTATCGCAGTGCCAGACACCACAAATACATCAACCATATCCAGCTGTGAAGGCAAGAAATCCACAAAGTAAATGTTGCCAGACAGAAACTGGTGATCAATCAGTGCCTCTAATCCTTTAATCAAGTGCGTAAGATTGAGCGCCACCAATACACCAATCACGCTACCAACTAAGCTGCCTAGCACACCAGAGAACGCGCCCTGCCAAACAAAGATACGTTTAACCAACCCATCGGAAGCGCCCATGGTTCTTAAAATGGCAATCTCTGATGCTCTGTCTTTCACTGCCATCATGAGTGTCGAAACAATGTTGAAACAGGCGACACCAATGACTAGCACCATAACCAAGTACATGATAGTGCGTACTAACTGAATATCACGGTACAAGAAGCCATATTTTTGTTGCCAACTTCTCAGATACACATACACATCCAACTGGTTACCAACTTCACGCACAATGTTATTCGCATTAAGGACATCGTTAACCTTAAGTGAAACGCCAGTCACAGCATCACCCAATTTGGCATAGCTTTGCGCATCCTTTAATGGCACTAGAGCTAAGTTATGGTCAATCTGCCCATTAAGGGTCAATAATCCCGCCACTTTTACTCGAACACGCTTTGGTGCCTGAACTTTAACGGAACCATTCGCTGTTGGAATCATCAAGGTTAAATAGTCCCCTACTTTAGCCCCAATCGTGTCTGCTACACCCGAGCCAAGAATGACTTTTTGCTCACCGCTGTTAAAAGATTGCCAGACTGACTCATCAATAAAGTTTCCAAGGCTCGATACTCGTGATTCAAGCTCTGGATCGATACCACGAACTTCAATCGCCTTAAGTTCTTTACCACGCTCAGCTAGAGCCGTAATTTTTACGTAAGGCGCGGCAGCCAAAACCTTTTCATGGCTAACAGATTCATCAATGACATGCTGCCAGCGCTCAATCGGTTCATTAACGCCTTCGAATTCACCGTGTGAGATAACCGAAAGCACTCGTGACTCAAGCTCACGCTCAAAGCCATTCATCGCCGACAGACCAATGATGATCACCGCAACGCCAACCGCAATTCCCACGGTTGAAGAGAGAGAAATAAAGGAGACCATTTTGTCGCGCTGCTTAGCACGGCTAAATCGTCCACCAATCAGAAGAGATAGAGAGGCAAACACTAATTCACCTCCTCATTAACATCCACCAACAACCCATCTTGCATGTGTAGTTGGCGATCCATTTTAGCGGCTAACTCACCATCGTGAGTCACGACCAAAAAGGCCGTGTTGTATTCACGATTTAGCTCTCGCATCAAATCGTAAATTGAGAGTGCTGTTGCATGATCTAAGTTACCTGTCGGTTCATCCGCCAACACCAAAGAAGGCTTGTTAACCAGAGCTCGCGCAATAGCAACACGTTGTCTTTCACCACCAGACAATTCCGATGGGCGATGATCAATTCGGTGACTTAACCCAACCTTATCTAATAGTGCCGCCGCCTCTTTTTTAGCTTGGCTCGGTTTTATGCCACCAATAAGAAGAGGCATAGCAACGTTTTCTAAGGCAGAGAAGTCCGCAAGTAAATGGTGGAACTGATAGACGAAGCCTAAATGCTGGTTACGTAACTTAGCCTGCTTATTCGAACTAAGTGCCGCGAGATCCTGATCTAAAAAGTGCACACTTCCTGATGATGCATCATCCAATGCACCCAAGATATGTAGCAAGGTGCTTTTGCCCGAACCCGAGGTTCCGATGATCGACACTAACTCGCCCTGCTCGATATCAAAGCTCACGCCTTTTAACACTTCAGTATCAAGTGAGCCTTCGCGATATGTTTTACGGATGTCACGACATTGAAGAAAATTACTCATAACGAAGAGCCTCAGCAGGTTTAACAGAAGATGCGCGATAAGATGGGAATACCGTCGCTATTAGACTAAGCGCGATCGCCAAAACAACAACCACGACAATTTGAATAGGGTTAATCAAGATTGGCAAACTGCCACCAAACGAAAACAGGGCAACACCCATGACTTCTAGAACAGTATTAAGGTTCATTGCCAATACAACGCCTAAGATGCCACCAGAGAGCGCACCAATAACACCACTACTCGCCCCTTGAACCATGAATATTCCCATCACTTGTCCATCAGACATACCCTGTGTTTTAAGAATCGCCACTTCAGATTGCTTCTCCATTACCACCATAATCAATGCTGAAATAATGTTGAAAGCCGCCACTCCAATGATCAAGCCAAGCATCAAGCCCATCATGTTTTTTTCCATACGAACGGCTTGGAATAACTCGCCGCGTTGGTCGCGCCAATCACTCCATGCCCAGCCTTCAGGTAGAGGTTGCTCAGCCAGATCTGCGACAACAAATGGGTCTTCAAAAAACAGTCTCCAACCCGAGATGGTATCCGACTTGAAACGCATCAAGCGACCTGCATCTTCAATGTGAGTCACCATTAATTGACCATCAATATCTGAGCCGGTATTAAAAATACCTGCAACAGTAAAATTACGCTGACTTGGAATGCGACCCAAGGGTGTATATTGGCTCGCTGACGTCACCATTAGGCGAACTTTATCACCCAAAGAAACTTTGAGGTTTCGCGCCAATGTATGACCTAGAAATAATTGATACTCGCCCGCCTTCAATGAAGACAAACGTCCGGCAATAAGGTGATTTTGCAATGGATCATCAGAAGCGGGTTCAATGCCAATCAGTAAACCCGCGGCCAATTGTGCAGGGCTTTGAATCACAGCTTCACTGCGAACTAAAGGCTCGACATGCCCGTTCAGCGATAATTGTTGAGTGAAGGCTGGAGGCGTGTCAGTGAGCTGTGTCTTCGCGTCACTTTCATAGACGACCGCTTGAGGTAAGACACCAAGGATACGGTCTTTGAGCTGCGCTTCGAATCCATTCATTACTGATAAAACAGTAACCAACGACAACACACCGATTGTGATTCCAGCCGTTGACATATAAGAGACAAAACGGCTAAAGCGATCCCCAGAACGGCCTTTTAGATAACGTAGACCGATAAACATTGAAATAGGATGAAACATACTTTGAACCATCGAGTAGAGTTGCGGGTTAATGTAACGGGAATTACTTTCAGTGTGTAGGGGGCAAGTGCAAATATAGAGTGAATTCACCGAATTAGTCGACGATGACACGTTACAAAGCATCATTTTCGCTTCAAAAACAAACTATTTGCTACTTTGCCAATACCAACCTTGATTACTGTAGCCACATAGCGATAATCAATAGATCACTTCAAGGAACCAAAGCATGACAGAGCAAGAATTTTTCACCGTCCACCATAGCCTTACTGCCAACATCGAGCCGATGGCTGAAGATTTTGTTCTCCCGTCGCCTATCCAGTTCGAATCAGAGATTCCAGCACCGTTTGTCGTCGCAAGTGAATTCAGCCAACTTGATCTAATGGCAGACAGCGCGCGTAAAGAGTTGAAAAACAGCGACCTCAAAAACGTTATCAGCTTACTCGATGCTCAAAACTCTAAGCTCAACTTACTACTCAGCTTCATGCTCTCTCAACAAGACCAAGCAGAGTATCGAACACACACTTACAGCTTTGGTGCGAGTCAGTTTTCTTGCTTTACTCGTTCTGATATCACTCAGGGGAGATACGTCAAAGCAAAACTGTTCCTTGAACACCCAGCCGCGGCTGTGTATTGCTACGCTCAAGTAAGCAGTTCAACACCAAGAGACGGCGGGTTTGAAGTCCTATTTAAATATGCGCATCTGCGCGACACTGACCAAGATCTATTGATTAAAGCAGCCTTGCATCAACAACAAAAACTGCTTCGTCAACGTTCACTCGATCGAGATAACAAGTAAATCCCATGACCGATACATCGATTTTTACTCTACCGGCGCCAAGCGGCGCAGGGGACAAAAAACATTTAGGTAATCTTATTGGCTCGTCCTTAGCAGCCTCTATTGCCGGTTTAGCTGAACAGCACAACAGTCATACATTACTCGCCGTTCCAGATCCTCAAATTGCACTCAAATTACAATCAGAGATCGAGCAATTTACTCAGCACTCCGTCAATCTATTTCCTGATTGGGAAACACTGCCATACGACAGCTTCTCTCCTCACCAAGAGATCATTTCGGACCGTATCGCCCACCTGTATGCGTTGCCTACTCTAAAAACGGGTATCACGATTGTACCAATTAGCACGCTACTGCAACGTCAGTCTCCGAGAGAGTTTCTGCTCCAACATACCCTAATGGTCAAAACGGGCGACCTTTACTCATTAGAGAAACTGCGCCTACAGCTTGAAAAATCTGGCTACCGTTATGTTGACCAAGTATTTGGACCAGGTGAGTACGCCAGCCGAGGCTCAATCTTAGATTTGTTCCCAATGGGCAGCAAAGACCCTTATCGTATCGACTTTTTTGATGATGAAATCGATACTATTCGCACCTTTGATCCTGAAAATCAGCGCTCAATCGCCGATATTGATGAGATTCGCCTTCTTCCTGCTCATGAATTTCCAACATCGGATTCGGCTATCGAAGACTTCCGTATTCGCTGGCGTCAGCAATTTGAAGCACGCCGCGAACCTGAATCTGTGTATATGCAAGTCTCTAAGGGTACATGGCCTGCAGGTATCGAATATTGGCAGCCGCTTTTCTTCGATCAAACAGAAACCTTGTTTGACTATGTCGCTGACGACACACAAATCTTGGCATTAGGAGATATTGAACAAGCCGTCGATACTTTCCTATCTGATGTAGAACATCGCTATGAACAACGCGGTGTCGATCCATTGCGTCCACTGTTATCGCCTGACCAACTTTGGTTGAAAAAAGACGAACTATTTGGTCACTTTAAACAGAAGGCACAAGTCGTACTGAGCCTTGATAGCCTAGAAGAAAAAGCGGGGCGTACTAACCTGCCCGTCTCAGCGCTGCCTGATCTTAGTGTCCAGCATCAAAATAAAGAACCTCTGGCTAATCTACGCAAGTTCACCGAATCATTCTCCGGCAAAATTGTATTCTCAGTAGAGTCTCAAGGTCGACGAGAAGCACTGTGCGAACTACTGCAAGGCATCAAAATCCGCCCTGTCGAAGTCGAGACCTTGCAAAAGTCACTATCGGAGAAAGACAAGTTCAACCTTGTTCTCGGCTCTGCAGAACATGGCTTCATCGACACTCAGCGTGAGCTTGCCTTCATTTGTGAGAGTGACCTTCTTGGTGACCGCGTAATTCAACGCCGCAAGAAAGACAAAAAGAGCGTTAATAGCGATACGGTCATTCGCCACCTTGCTGAGTTAAAACCGGGGCAGCCAGTGGTTCACATTGACCACGGTATTGGCCGTTATATTGGCTTACAAACTCTCGAAGCCGGTGGCATGAAAACCGAATACGTGACACTTGAGTATCAAAACGATGCCAAGCTTTATGTACCAGTTGCTTCACTAAACCTTATCGGTCGTTATTCAGGTGGCGCAGAAGAAACAGCACCTCTGCACAAATTAGGTGGCGAAGCATGGCAGAAAGCGCGTAAACGTGCCGCAGAGAAAGTCCGAGACGTCGCAGCCGAACTGCTTGATGTCTATGCCAAGCGTGAGCTAAAACCGGGTTATAAATTTGTCTTAGACCGCAGTCAATACGCCACCTTCAAATCAGGTTTTCCATTTGAAGAGACGGACGACCAATCTATGGCGATTAACGCCGTCTTGTCTGATATGTGTCAACCAAAAGCAATGGATAGGCTGGTCTGTGGTGACGTAGGTTTTGGTAAAACAGAAGTTGCTATGCGCGCCGCATTTGTCTGTACCGATAACGAAAAACAAGTCGCGGTACTGGTACCCACTACCCTACTTGCACAACAGCACTTCGAAAACTTCAGAGATCGATTCGCCAACCTGCCGATTCGCGTCGAAGTACTGTCTCGCTTTAAGTCAACGAAAGAGCAAAAACAGATCCTAGCCGACGTTGCAGAGGGCAAAGTTGATATTGTAGTGGGCACGCACAAACTGCTTTCAAGTGATATCAAATTCCACGACCTTGGCCTACTCATTGTCGACGAAGAGCATCGTTTCGGCGTTCGACAAAAAGAGAAAGTCAAAGCGATGCGTGCTGACGTAGACATCCTGACACTAACCGCAACCCCAATTCCAAGAACATTGAATATGGCAATGAGCGGCATGCGTGATCTTTCCATCATCGCTACACCACCAGCTCGTCGATTAGCGATTAAGACCTTTGTTCGCCAAAGTGATGACGCGGTGGTCAGAGAAGCGGTACTGCGTGAAATCATGCGTGGTGGTCAGGTCTACTTCTTGCATAATCAAGTCGATACCATCGAAAAGACCGCAGAATCGCTACAGAAGTTGATTCCTGAAGCTCGCGTTACGGTGGCTCATGGTCAGATGCGCGAACGCGAATTGGAACGCATCATGAATGATTTCTACCACCAGCGTTTTAATCTGCTGGTGTGTACAACCATCATCGAAACCGGTATCGACGTACCAACAGCTAACACCATTTTAATGGACAGAGCCGACAATCTAGGTTTGGCACAGCTACACCAACTGCGTGGTCGTGTGGGTCGTTCACACCACCAAGCGTATGCGTACCTTCTAACGCCTCATCCAAAAGCCATGACTAAAGATGCAATCAAACGTCTTGATGCCATCGCTTCACTCGAAGATCTTGGTGCTGGCTTTACACTAGCGACTCACGATTTAGAGATTCGTGGTGCCGGTGAACTTCTCGGTGATGAGCAGAGTGGTCAAATCCAATCGGTTGGCTTTAGCTTGTATATGGAGATGTTAGAACAAGCGGTTGAAGCCCTTAAAGAAGGTAAAGAACCTTCGCTTGATGACCTTCTGCGAGAGCAAACAGAGATTGAAATGCGTCTACCTGCGCTGCTTCCTGATGACTATATTCCAGACATCAATACCCGCTTGTCGACATATAAGCGCATCGCTAGCGTGGCCAACAATGATGAACTGGCAGAGCTGAAAGTAGAGCTTATCGATCGCTTCGGTGTACTGCCTGACGCAACCAAGAACTTACTGTCAGTCTCTGAACTGAAACTGACGGCGGCGGCCATCAAAGCGAAGAAAATTGAAGCTCATGATAAAGGTGGTTTCTTAGAATTCTACCCAGACGCTGACATAAACCCTGCGTACCTTGTTAAACTATTGCAATCTCAACCGCAAAAGTTTTCAATGGAAGGGCCAACTAAGTTCAAGTTTACGGTACCATTGGTAGACAGACGGAAGCGAATTCAATTTGTCGGTGACCTTTTGGGTGAATTTAGACAAAACTTGCTGCCTGCAAGCTAATTCCACTCTTTTTCACTGAGCATTTAATTTATCCAGCCGGCGTTCCGGCTGGGATACGGAGTAAAAATGAAACGACTGATCCCACTACTACTATTGTTGGTCTCTATGCCAAGTTTGGCACAAAGACAATTTGATATAGAAGTGATCATTTTCAAGCGTGCTGTTGATGCTGAACAGGTCAATGAATCATGGCCAAACAGCCTTCCTGAAATTTCTCTTGAGCGTGCTGGCTCTTTCCAAAACTCTCAGTTTCGAGCTCAAAAAGGCGTACAGATGCTGCCTTACTCTGCGTATGAGCTGAATGATGAGAAAGAAAAGCTGCGCAAACATGCTGGTTTTGATGTGTTAATGCATACTGCTTGGCGTCAAGGCGACGAAGGCCGTAATGCTGCACCAGTGTTCCGTATTCAAGCGGGTAAAGATTACTCTAAATCTTTTAACGCTGATGGTTCAGAAAAGAGTGCTGTCGCCACAACCAATGCCGAAGGCATTAAAGAAGAGACTATTGATAAGCCTCTATATGAACTGGATGGTAAGCTGCAAATCTACGTTCAGCACTATCTATACGCAGAGACAACTCTTGATCTAAAAGCGCCAAGTGTTCGAGAAGTCACACTTCAAGAGCAGCAGATCGAACTAGACTCGCCAGTCAGTGGCGGCGACAGTACTATTCAAGTAGGCAATTTGACCGAAATCTCTCCAACCGTAAAAGTTGAAGAGTTTCTGAAAAGCTACCGTATGGACCAGAAGCGTCGCATGCGCAGTACCGAAACACACTACCTAGATCACCCGCTATTAGGCATGATCATTCAAGTTCGTCGAGTTGCACAGTAACCAAAGCTGTCAATAAGCTACACTTAATATGCTATCGATACGCCCTCCTAGTGAGGGCGTTTTGTTATTAGGAGGGCGATATGAGTCCCGATTTTCACATAGTGACCCGCAACTTAGTCCTCAGGATCATAGAAGAGTCTGATGCGCCCGAGTTTACTCAATGTATCCAACAATCACCGAGCCTATTTCGTTGGGTTGATTGGTGCCACGCAGAGTATTCACAACAAGAGGCAGAAAAGTTTATCCTTGCCACTCGACTCAACTGGGTCAAAGCCGATGCATTCGGTTTTGGAATATTTGATCGAGAAAGTGACAGATTAATGGGGATGGTAGCAATCAACGAGCTCTACCACACCTTCAACATGGCAAGCTTAGGCTATTGGGTCGCAGATAAATATCAAAGACGCGGCATCGCAAAGGAGGCTATGTTAGCGCTGTTCGAGTTCTGTTTTTCTCAACTCAAACTCACTCGCCTTGAGATTGTCTGTGACCTCGAAAACTTGCCAAGCCAACACCTCATCGAAGCATGCGGTGCAGAACGTGAAACCATCGCTCGAAATCGGTTTATCTTCAATGGCAAACCCAAGGATGGAGTCGTATACGCGGTGCTCCCCCTGGATATTAAATGTCCTTCCACCACGTCTCTTTCTAACTAAGCCGCACCTGATGCGGCTTTTTTTTTAAAACAAGCAACTAGGTGTGAGATTGACTTCTTTTTCTCATTTTTCTTCCCATAATTCTCAGAGTTAAATATACTGTATATATATACAGGTATTTAACTATGCATGAACTGATCAAAAATCTACAAGACCGCCAACTTATTTGGAAAGGTCTGCAGCCTAGTACACAAGGGCAAACTCACTCAACAGGATACCCAGAGCTCGACGAACAGCTAAATGGGGGCTTTCCTACGCACGGTGTCATAGAGGTCGAATCTCCGTCAGGCTTAGGAGAGATCCGTTTATTAACGCCTTATTTAGGGCAACAAAATGCCCAACGCCTTGCTGTATTCATTAATCCTCCCGGCTATGTTTGTGGCGAGTATTTTGATGCTCAAGGGTTATCTCTTAATAACATTCTTGTGATTACTCCAAAGAGCGATATCGAAGCATTATGGGCTGCTGAACAGTGCCTAAAAAGTGGTGCCTGCCACTCTGTGCTGTTATGGGGAACTGAACTGGAGATCCATCAGACAAAACGCCTACAAGCAGCTAGTGAAACCGGTCGTTGCTTACAGTTCCACTTTAAAGACAGTAAGCATAATCAGCTCTCCCTACCCGTGTCACTCAGCATGAAACTATCGCCGCATCATCTTGGTTTGAAAGTTGAGGTCATTAAACGCAAAGGCAGTTGGTCTTACGGTAGTTTAGTCATTAACATGCAGCAGCATTGGCCACTTTTAACTGAGCAAGCATCGGCAGAGTTAAATGACAACTCGACCATTGTCCCTTTTCCAATTGCGAGACAAGGGTGATCTATGTTGTGGCTCTACCTTCACTTTCCATCATTGCAACTGGATAGTTTGTTCAGTGGTGAGAAGCAAGATGAACACCCGCTGATCATTGTTGATGAAAAAACACATAAGGTTATTCAAGCCAATGGTTTAGCTTTAGATTCAGGAATCACGCTAGGTATGGGACTAGCTTCGGCTGCTGCTCTCAATCACCAACTCCAAGTTCTACCCTATCGTGCTGAACTTGAAGAAAACCGACTTAAAGAGATCGCACACTGGGCCTACCTAGTGACCTCTGATATGGCACTTCTGCCGCCTAATGGGCTTTTAATTAAAACGTCGAATATGTTGTCGCTCTATGACGGACTTGCTAACTACTGGAAAACGTTACAACTGCACCTTTCTACGTTAAATGTCCAATTCCATTTCGCTACTGGCTACTCACCACTAGCAGCTATTTTGCTCGGAAAAAGGTCACTTAACTTAATTACGAGTGACACAAAGACAATGAAGCACCATGTTCAGCAACAAGAGTTAACCAGTACTGAGTTGCCGCTTAAGCAAATAGAGCGTCTACAACGTGTTGGGATGGATACGGTTGGTGACCTAATAAAACTGCCGATCCAAGATGTTGCGCGCCGATTTGATATTGACCTGGTGAACTACGTTGGGCGTCTAAATGGGCAATTTAAGCACCCTATCGACTTCTATCACCCACCAGAAAAGTTCGAGCAATACCTTGAGTTACTGTTTGATATCGAGAACTTGCAATTCATTGAGAAACCGCTGACCAAATTACTCAAACAACTCGAAGCCTTTTTGAAGCTCCGAGACCGTGTCGCGTTCGAAATCAAACTCACTCTGCATCTACGAGACTGTGAGGATCACTGTGTGCCTTTTTTCTCTGCACAAGGAGACTATCTAGCCACTAAATGGACACAACTGACTCATCTCAGCCTAGAGTCTGTCACCATAAATGCTCCGGTGCAGGGCTTAACCTTATCCTTAATTCGTCATGGAGAGCCTCAAACGACCTACCATGACCTGTTTGATGGCAATACAGGGACGCTCGCATCCTTAGATCTGCTGTCACTCTTGCAAGCTAAACTCGGGCAAGCCGCGATTCATTCGCCTTTAACCCATCAAGATCCAAGGCCAGAGAAAGCCAATCAATACTCACTGCCGAACTTAGCATCTCAGACCAAGAATAGAGAGCGTTCAACTAAGGCACCTGCATTACCACAAAATCGCTTACGACCGAGCATTTTATTGCCAACACCGGAGCCATTAACGACACCTGTTACTTTATCTCAAGGCCCTGAGCGTATTGTTTCTGGATGGTGGGATGGCGAAAAAGTCATTCGAGACTATTTCATCGCGCGTTGCGAATCTGGGCGCTGGTTATGGGTGTTCCGCACACCAAACAAAGCATGGTTCATCCATGGGTTATTTAGTTAAGCGGCTTCAGTAATGAGTCACCTATGTGCCACACATAGGTTCGCTGTCGGCGCTGACCAATCACCGTTTATATACTTTCATTAGGAACTTAATACGCTATGGCACAGCACTACTCTGAACTCTTTTGTCAAAGCAATTACTCTTTCTTAGAGGGAGCATCCCATGCTGAAGAGCTGGTCCTCCAAGCAGATTTCCTACGTTACAACGCATTAGCGGTCACCGACGAGTGCTCGGTTGCGGGTATCGTGAAAGTGCACGCTGCAATAAAAGAGCACCAACTGACACTCAAACAAATTGTCGGCAGTATGTTTTGGTTGAACCAAGAGTGTCAATTGTTGTTGCTATGCCCAAACCGACAAGCTTACGCAGAACTATGTCGCATCATTACCAATGCTCGTAGACGCAGTGACAAAGGACACTATCAGCTCTCTGAGTGGGATATCATGTCAGCAAAGCACTGTTTGGTTATATGGCTCCCCCAGCAAACCGCTCAAGACAACCACTGGGGCAACTGGCTCAATCAACATCACTCTGGTCGACTTTGGATCGGAGTTCAACGTCATCTCAAGCAAGGCGATCAAGAGTATGTATCTCATTGCTCTGCGCTTGCTCATCATCTTCAACTTCCAATCACCGCCTGCGGTGGCGTATTGATGCACAATGCCAATCGCCTGCCATTACAACACTCCCTCACGGCGATAAAACATCAATGCTCGGTACCCGAAGTTGGCAGTCACTTACTGGCGAATGCCGAACGGTGTTTACGCAGCATGAATAAGCTCAGCCATATATTCCAAAAATCATGGTTAGATGAGAGCAACCATATCGCGAGCCTGTGCGAGTTTGATCTTGATAGCTTACGCTATGAATATCCAAGTGAACTGATCCCTGCTGGACAAACACCAAATCAATATCTCAGAAATTTAGTTGAACAAGGGAAGAAAAATCGTTTCCCTGATGGGATCCCTCTAGATATTGAACAGATCATTGAAAAGGAATTGAGCTTAATTGAAGAGCTCGATTACCCATTCTTTTTTTTAACCATTCACGACATTGTCATGTTCGCCAAACAGAAAGGAATTCTTTACCAAGGCAGAGGTTCTGCTGCTAACTCTGTTGTGTGTTACTGCCTTGAGATCACCTCTGTCGACCCACGTCAGATATCCGTACTTTTTGAGCGCTTCATCAGTAAAGAACGCAACGAGCCACCTGATATTGATGTGGACTTTGAACATGAACGTCGTGAAGAAGTTATCCAATACATCTACCAAAAATATGGTCGAGAGCGCGCAGCCTTAGCAGCAACGGTGATCTCTTATCGTTTTAAAAGTGCTGTAAGAGATGTTGGCAAAGCACTAGGGCTACAAGAGACACAACTGGATTACTTCATCAAAAACACAAATCGTAGAGATAAGCATCAAGGCTGGCAGGCACAACTGACACAGCTTGGTCTACAGCCTGACTCTCTTAAAGGGAAGCAGTTCATCCATTTGGTCGATGAGATCATTGGCTTCCCGCGTCACTTATCTCAACATGTGGGCGGCTTTGTGATCTCTTCAGGACCACTTTACGAGCTTGTTCCTGTAGAAAATGCCGCTATGCAAGAGCGTACGATTATTCAATGGGATAAAGACGATTTAGAGGCACTTGGGTTACTCAAGGTCGATGTATTAGCCCTCGGTATGCTATCCGCGATCCGTAAATGTTTTACCATGATCCAGCAGCACTATGGGCGATCCCTCTCCATTGCAGAGATCACTCGTTTACAAGACGATCCCAATGTCTACGGCATGATTCAAAAAGCTGATACGGTCGGTATCTTCCAGATCGAATCCCGAGCGCAAATGAGTATGCTGCCACGTCTAAGACCAAGAAGTTATTACGACTTGGTGATTCAGATCGCCATCGTACGCCCAGGACCAATCCAAGGTGATATGGTGCACCCGTTTTTGAAACGAAGAAATGGACAAGAGCCCATCGACTACCCATCTTCCGAGGTTGAATCAGTGCTATCTCGCACATTGGGTGTTCCAATTTTTCAAGAACAAGTGATTAAGCTTGCGATGGTTGCAGCCGGATTTACTGGCGGTGAGGCAGACCAACTACGACGCGCCATGGCGGCTTGGAAAAAGCACGGTAATGTATTTAAGTTCAAATCTAAACTTATTGATGGTATGCAAAGTCGCGGCTACGACCTCACCTTTGCCGAGCAGATCTTTAAACAGATTTGTGGCTTTGGTGAATATGGTTTTCCCGAGAGCCACTCGGCATCTTTTGCCGTACTCGCGTATTGCTCAGCATGGTTAAAATACTATTATCCCGAATGTTTCTATGCCTCATTACTGAATAGCCAACCTATGGGCTTCTACAGCCCATCACAACTAGTACAAGATGCACAGAGACACGGCGTCAAAGTACTTCCGGTGTGCGTTAATGCTTCACAACGAGACCATACCGTCGTCAGCGAAGCGCATAAGTTAGCCATTCGACTAGGATTAAGACAGGTCAAAGGTTTAAGTGAACAAGCGATGGAGAGCATAGTCGCGAATCGACCTTACCAAGGTTATAGCCACCCCAATCAAATCACTCAACTCTCGATCAATCGTAGAGATATTGAACTATTGGCTTCAGCGAATGCAATGCACAGTGTATCCGGCGATCGCTTTCAAACTCGCTGGACTTTAATGGATTCCGCCTCTGAACTGCCACTTTTTAGAGATGTTTACGAATCACCTCAACCACTGCGCCAACCCAATGCAACACAAGATCTACTGGAAGATTTTACCAGTACTGGTATCTCTCTCAATCAACATCCAATAACCTTGCTTGAGCAAGCGAATAAATTGGGTGGCTTTACTCACATGCAAGATCTTAAGCATCAACGAGATAAATCTATGGTGACGGTTGTGGGTGTCGTGACAGGAAAACAGTCTCCCGGAACCGCAGCTGGCGTCACCTTTTTTACTCTAGAAGACAATACTGGCAACATTAATGTGGTGGTATGGAAAGCCACTGCACGCAGCCAACAACAAGCCTACCTCACCGCAAAGATATTAAAAGTGAAAGGGATTATCGAGAAGGAAGGCGATGTCCTTCATGTGATTGCAGGTAAACTTATCGACCTGACTGATGAATTGACTGGATTAAAAACAAAATCGCGAGAGTTTCACTAACGAGAGGTGCTTTCTTAGTGAGAGACCATCTTCAGGAAATAGAAAAGGGAGGCAATTAGCCTCCCTCAATTCTAATACGTTGAATTAAACTTCAACATCAGCTTCCGTACGTCTTTTCTTAAATTCCCTATACAGTAATAAACTCAAAGTCATAACGACTTTAGACGTTAACCATATCATTAAGAGGGATTACCTTAGATTGTGCATGAAAAGTTACGTTAGTTGGTACATATTCGATATGCTCAAATATGCACCAAGAATATAGCAAACGTTTTCCATAAAATCATCTAAAAATTACCGTACGATGACATTAACTATAAAATCTGACGCATTCTCTCTTGAGTCACTTCCACCAGCAAATCTGGTTGGAATTTAGAAATAAAGCGGTTACACCCTACTTTCTCAACCATAGCTTCATTAAAGCTGCCACTAAGTGACGTGTTCAGTGTAATGAAAAGGTCTTGCATACGAGGATCGCTACGTACTTCGTGTGTAAGCTTATAGCCATCCATCTCTGGCATTTCTGCATCGGTAATCATCAGAAGTAGCTCTTCGTTGATGTCTTTACCTGCATCGCACCAAGACTTCAATAAATTCAATGCCTCTAGGCCGTCGCAACACTCAATAATGTTCAAACCAAGTTGAGACAACGTCCCCTTAATTTGATTACGTGCTGTTGAAGAGTCATCCACAATCAACACATTACGTCCAACCAATTGCGCAGCGAGCTCAGAGTCAAGCACGCCTTCAGAGATCGAAACATCGTAATCAATGATCTCTGCCAGTACTTTTTCAACATCAATGATTTCAACGATCTTCTGTTGCTTGTCTTCTTCAATATGCGTAATTGCAGTCAGATAGTTAGCTCTGCCCGTCGTCTTTGGTGGCGGCTGAATTTCAGTCCACATGGTATTGACTATGTTGCGCACCTGACCAACTAAAAAACCCTGAACGGTACGGTTGTATTCGGTAATGATAAGATTACTTTCTTGTGACTCTTGACGAGACGGTGGGAAGCCAATCGCACTACGTAAGTCAATCACAGGTACTGACTCACCACGTAAGGAAGCAACACCAGTAATATTATGGTGTGAACCCGGTAGCTTGGTTAACGCAGGTACTTTAAGTACCTCTTTTACTTTGAAAACGTTAATCGCGAACAATTGACGGCTATTCAAACTAAAAAGCAACAGCTCTAAACGGTTTTCACCGACTAACTTGGTTCTTTGATCAACCGAGTTCAAAACGCCAGACATACAACACCTTAGTGATAATAATAACTGCAGATACAATAGCCTAAATCAATAGGCTAAAGCAAAACTACATAGAGAGGTTCTTAAACTAATGGCATCATTGTAAGCAATATGCCATTGAAGTAAATGGGTGGTGTTCAGATATGAGTGACGACGAAGTTAATTTATAAATTAACCCTCAATCACCTTCATTAGCAGTTGACCATCGTACAATGCTTGCTTGATAAGTGCAGCGCCCGGCATCGTCGCCTGTTTGTAGAAACGAGACTCCATTAATTCCAGATCTTGGTGATAAACCTGCAGGCTTTGTTCTTCAATACACTTTTGAATCGCTGGATAGAGAACATTTTTCGCTTGGTTAACCACACCACCAATTAAAATCTTTTCTGGGTTAAAGAGGTTGATCACGATAGCTATCGCTGAGCCCAAGTAGTGCCCTAACTGCTCGATCACTTCCACAGCCATTGGGTCGCCTTCGGCAGCAGCAGCACAGATTTGTTCGATAGTAACGTCTTCAATTCCTTCTAAAGACGAGCTTTCACCTTGAGCAATACGCTCTTTTACTTGCTCACGAATCGCTTGAGAACTGGCAACGGTTTCTAAACAACCTCGGTTACCACAGTGACAAAGCTTGCCCTCTTTATCGATCTGAATATGCCCCAGCTCACCGATATTACCGTGACGGCCTTGCAATACCCGACCATCAAGAATAATACCCGCACCTAAACCATGGTGGATAGAGATAAGGACGGAGTTGTCATTGTCTTGAGAGTTACCAAACAGCTTCTCAGCCAAAGCCCATGCACGAGTGTCATTAGCAATAAAGACTGGCAGTCCTGTTTCTTTGTAGATTTCCGGCCCCAAGGCAAGGTTCTCTACGTTGTAATGTGGCATCTGAAGTACGATGCCTTGCTCAGAGTTCACAAGACCCGGTAGCGTCACCGCAATACTGGTTACCCTATCAAGCTGTTCTGCGTAAGTTTGGAAAAATTCGTCGATTTCATGAAGCAGACGTGCCAAGACATCATCTTGGTCACGCTCATGGATATCAATCTTGGTATCGATAAGCACGTCTCCACCCAGCTCATGTAAAGCGATGGTCAAATAACCACGCCCCAGTCGCATAGAAAGAAACTGCCAACCTTCATTATTCGTTTGTAAACCAACAGCAGGACGGCCACGTGTGGTCGCTTCTTGCACTGTCGTTTCATGAATTAGGTGTGCTTCCATGAGTTCACGAGTAATTTTGGTAATACTCGCCGGAGCCAACTCACTTTGTTTGGACAGATCGATACGAGAAATGGGACCTCTAAGGTCTATTAGTTTATATACACGACCAGCATTGACCTGTTTGATATGATCAATATGGCCCGGTTGAGCCATGTACATTTTACGCTCCAGAAATCATCAACTGGGTAATTTTTTTACTTTGCGAAGTAATTGTGAAGCCCCTTGGTATATTGCCGTGACAAGCATCACGTATATACATGAATCTTTGTGTTTTGAGTCAAATACTTTAACAGAAATTCATACATCTCCTCTGACAACACGACTTAATTTTCACCAGAAAACATCCATGCTGTGTCTGATAACCAATTATTTTATGTAATTGGAGAAATATCTCGTTGGCTCCCAATAAATTGTCAATTAATGCATATACTTAATTTTGTCTTACACAGATTACTTGGTCTCACAGTAGGAGCATTCATGACAGCACAGGTAAGAAAAACAAAGATAGTCACCACACTGGGCCCATCCACAGACAAAGGCAATGTACTCGAAGAGATTATCAAAGCGGGCGCTAATATCGTTCGCATGAACTTTTCTCATGGCAGCAGTGAAGATCACATTGAAAGAGCCGCTAAGGTGCGCACTATTGCCAAAAAGCTCGGTACCCAAGTCGCCATTCTCGGAGATCTACAAGGTCCGAAGATTCGAGTCTCCACTTTTAGAGACGGAAAGATCCAGCTTGCCGTCGGCGACAAATTCACACTCGATAGCAGTCTAGGACTTGGCGAAGGTAATCAAGAGTCTGTTGGACTTGACTACAAAGAGCTACCCAATGATGTGGATACTGGCGATATCCTACTGCTCGATGATGGTCGAGTGCAGCTGAAAGTCACTGCTGTTGAAGGTTGTCGAGTACATACCGAAGTTATCATCGGTGGTCCACTGTCTAACAATAAAGGGATCAACAAAAAAGGCGGTGGCCTCTCAGCAGAAGCACTGACAGAAAAAGATAAACGCGACATTATTACTGCTGCGGAAATCCAAGTCGACTACCTTGCGGTCTCGTTCCCCCGCAATGGTGAAGACATGAGCTACGCCAGACAGCTGGCTCGAGATGCAGGCTTGGAAGCGCACTTAGTCGCCAAAGTAGAACGAGCAGAGACAGTTTCTAGCATCGAGAACATGGATGACATCATCTTAGCCTCAGATGTTGTCATGGTGGCTCGTGGAGACCTCGGAGTGGAAATTGGCGACCCTGAGTTGGTCGGTGTGCAAAAACAGCTTATACGTCGCGCTAGAGCGCTTAACCGTACGATTATCACTGCCACCCAAATGATGGAATCTATGATATCTGCACCAATGCCAACACGTGCTGAGGTGATGGATGTGGCTAACGCCGTTCTTGATGGTACTGATGCTGTGATGCTATCTGGCGAAACCGCAGCTGGTACCTACCCTGTTGAGACAGTTAAATCGATGGCGGAAGTGTGTATCGGTGCAGAGAAAATGGCGGGCGTGAATCAATCTAACTACCGTATTGACCGCACCTTTGTCACGGCAGAAGAGACCATCTCTATGGCCACTATCTACTCGGCAAACCATATGGAAGGTATTAAAGGGGTCGTCACCTTAACAGAATCAGGTCGCACGGCATTAATGATGTCTCGTTTAAGTGCTGACATGCCTATTTTTGCCTTGTCCCGCAATGAGGGAACACTCAACCGCTGTACCTTATATCGTGGTGTCACCCCTATTTACTTTGAAACAGACAAAGAAGATAGCTTTGATATCGCCCTTTCGACGCTGACCTGCTTGAAAGAGAAAGGCATGCTCAAGTTTGGAGATTTAGTGATCATCACGCAGGGTGACATCATGGATGTTGCAGGCTCAACAAACTGTATGCGCGTACTCCCTGTCACCTAAGCGCTTGTCATAACAATATTCATGCTTATGGCTGTGAAGTTAAGCTTCACAGCCGTTTTTGTATATAACACATTGGAAGAGTAAACAGAAAGGGGTCTAGACGCTATAAGAGTAAAATTTGCGGCTGAAATTAGTGAATTAAGTTATGCGAATTGAATAACGTGAGAGGCTTTGGCGTTTTGTATTGAACAATACAACTCGACAAACTTGAACCCCGCTTCCATCCCGAGTTGGTAATCGTGTAACAGGTCTTCTTTGTCACTCATCAATGAGCTCGATTTAAGAGGCTGGCTCGGTGCTATCTGGATCACGAAGGTATCGTCCGGTGGAGAGTGTAAAAAGTCTTCCGTTAGCGAGTAGGTTTGGTAATGGACCATCAACATATCCGCTAAACCTGAATCAAACTTATCACCAACTAGATGGCTAAGGCGGTAGATATCATCAGCACCAAACAGCCAACGACCACCATTAAGTAAGTCCAAGTGCCGCCTGTCGCGTTTCTGTTGTTTAGAGCGCATAATCTGTTGTTGGAAAAACGAACTCCAATCAACTTTCCACTGCTCTATTTTCTGTTGCCAGTGTTCCTGTACACTACTGAAAGAGTCACGAAACCACGCTAACTCTTCCGCAGAAATAGGTTTCGGAGGCTTCGGCCCTTCCATTAGTTCATTCTCTGGACGCCACTCTGACGCAGGCTCTGTGCGTATCACAACAATTGAGCGCGCTTGCCTTCTCCACGCTTCTTGAACTGGAATGCAAGCTGAGACACCACCATCTACATAGTTCTGACCCAATATTTCAACCTCACCGTTATAGAGACGAGGAATGGCGCAGGTTGCCAGCATAACTTTATGCCAATCTTCGCTGAACAGTGGGAAGTAATGATCTTTGAGATCTTTTACATCGGTGACTGCCGCATAAATGTTACGTCCGCCTAGCGCTTGTCGCCCTAAATCAAGATCGAGTTTGTAAGGGTATGCCAGAATTTTTTCAAGCGCCCACTCCATGCCCAACCCTTTACGGTGGCGAATATAAGAGAACAGGTTAAAGAATTCGGGGGCCGTGGTCAGATCCATAATAAAAGACTTACCCAGTCCTTTATCTCGACAAGCAAAAGCACATAGATTCAGAGCACCAGCAGACGTGCCAAAAAAGTCATCGAATGGATCAAAATTAGAAAGGATGAATGCGTCTAATACGCCAGATGTAAATATGCCTCTTTGGCCACCACCTTGGGCAACCAAAGCTGTTTTACCCGCAATAAACTTGTCGTAGTAAGCCAAGTCTATTGCGATATCGGTATTGGTTATTATGCCGCTATTCATGGTAATCAAAGCCCCTGTTGGTAGGCTTTGCTTATGTTATTGGGCTAGTTGGTGATCGCAATAAAGCCGAACGACAGCAGCACAATAAAAATAAAAGCGGTAATTTGTAGAGCGTTTTTCAGATCCTGTTCCATAGACACCTCTGTTTATTATAAATTTGTTTAGCCTATATCTAAGTACTATCAGGTGTGTGAAGTATGTTCAAGATTCGCCGAAATTACTCGCACAATATTGATGTAAGCATCACAATTAGTAGGTGTTCGGATAAGGATAGGCCCATGAATAACAAAGTAAATACTTTCGCACTCTGCACACTCCTGACTTGTTCCGGAGCATCAATGGCAGCAGATATATATGTCACACCAATGATTGGACTTACCGGTGGTGGCGCTGTCGAAGACGAAGATGGTAATACCTATGACATGGAAAACTCAGCCAGTTACTCTTTGGCGATTGAGACACCTTTAGAAAAAGGTCGTATCGGTTTGTTTTATTCCAATCAACAATCGGAACTTGAATCGCTAAAACTGGACTCTTCGATTCAATATTTACACTTTCAAAGTAGCATTTATTATCCAGCAACTAATGCGCTTTCTGGTTACTTAGGACTCGGCCTCGGTGCATCGTATGTTGATGTAGACTGGGCGAAAGACAAATATGGTTTCTCTGCTTCAATTTTTGGTGGCGTAGAATACAAGTTATCAGACAGCCTAGCATTAACCAGCCAAATACGCTGGCTAGGCACAGTCGTAGACAATGACACCAGTGGTGCATGTACTTTGCCAACAACAGGGCAAAACTGTGTAATTCGCTTTGACACCGATTGGATGAACCAGTTTCAAGCTAATGTCGGCCTGACCTTTAGATTTTAGGCCTTTAGAACTCTTAAGGCTTTAGGTCCCTTAAAACTTTAGGTCTCTAAAAACTTTGCCCTGATCGAAATAGGCGAGGATACCCCTCGCCTATTTAATATCTGTCGAACACTAAAACTTGTAAGTAACGCCCACAGCACCACCAAGCTGTAGCTCAGCACCCGCGTATAGATCCAATTCAGGATGAACTTGCGCGTACGCATTCCATCCATCATAAAAATTCACTTTTACGCCCAATGGAACTCGTACACCAAAGTCGTCTTCCCACTCAGCCCAAGCGCCAACGCCGACATACCAATCTAGCGGTGTTTCTGAATCAAACTTCCCACGTTTGAGCATATAGTCAAAAGCAGCGCCATCATTACCAACCGTCACACGATATGTGTTGTCAATTTCAATAACTGCACTTAAATCTTGGTCAAGAGCTAAACCTACCTCAAGCTCTGCGTTGTCTGCAGCCTGAGTCGCAAAAGTAACGCTCGCCATAAAGAGACCAAATAATCCATATAGTTTCATAATCAAACCCTATCAATACATCTGCGGTGAAGCATAGTTACCTATTAAAGATAGATGTCATCGTAGAGTTAGAGAATGATGGATATTAAGTCAACATGATAAGAGTGGTGAGGAGTATTCAAAAACGAAAAAAGGAGGCTAAAAGCCTCCTTCTATTCAATTGAATCAGTGATTAGCCGTTGTTACGGATCCACTCATCCATGTCTGTTTTCAGGTTGTCAGACTTAGTACCGAAGATAGCTTGAACACCACCAGCTACTACTACTACACCAGCAGCACCTAGTTTCTTCAGTTTGTCTTGGTCAACAACTTCAGTATCAGCAACCGCTACACGTAGACGAGTGATACAAGCGTCAAGACCAGTGATGTTAGCTTTACCGCCAAATGCAGCAACTAGTTCACCAGCTAGCTCAGAGCCAGTCGCAACAGCTTGGTCTTCAGACTCGTCTTCGCGACCAGGAGTCTTAAGGTCAAGAGCTTTGATTACTGTGCGGAATACGAAGTAGTAAAGCGCTGCGTAACCTAGGCCACAAACAATCATTAGACCCATCTTAGACGCGTTGCCAGATAGAACTAGGAAGTCGATTAGACCGTGAGAGAAAGATGTACCGTGTACAAAACCTAGAGTGTTCGCTAGAACGTATGCAGAACCCGCTAGTAGAGCGTGGATTGCGTACAGTACTGGAGCAACGAATAGGAATGAGAATTCGATTGGCTCAGTAATACCTGTTAGGAATGAAGTCAGAGCAGCTGATGCCATGATACCCATTACTTTAACGCGGTTTTCAGGCTTAGCTGAGTGTGCAATTGCGATTGCAGCAGCTGGTAGACCGAACATCTTGAACATGTAACCACCTGCTAGCTGACCGAAGCCGTTGCCTGCAGCACGAGATGCTTCATCAGCAACTAGGTAACAAGTAAGAACACCGTTTTGAGTTTCGCCAGCAGCGTTAACACAAGTACCAGCTTCGAAGAAGAAAGGTACGTTCCATACGTGGTGAAGACCAAATGGAATTAGAGAACGCTCAACGATACCGTAGATACCAAACGCCACTTGTGGGTTTTGGTGAGCAGCCCAATCAGAGAACGCAGAGATAGCGCCGCCAACTGGTGGCCATACTACAGATAGTAGGATTGCTAGACCGATCGCAGAGAAACCAGTGATGATTGGCACTGCACGCTTACCAGCGAAGAAGCCAAGGTACTCTGGAAGTTGGATGCGGTAGAAACGGTTGAATGCCCAAGCAGCAACACCACCGACTAGGATACCACCTAGTACGCCAGTATCGATTTTATCAACACCCATAACACCAGCCATTACGCCAAGTGTTGCAGTCATGATACCGTAACCAACGATTGCAGCAAGACCGGCTACACCGTCGTTGTTTGTAAAGCCAAGTGCAACACCTACTGCGAACAGTAGAGCCATTTGACCGAATACCGAACCACCAGCTTGTTCCATTAGGTTAGAAACGATTTCTGGAATGAAAGGAAGGTCCGCTGCACCAACACCAAGCAAAATACCCGCAACTGGTAAAACTGATACTGGTAGCATCAGAGACTTACCAACTTTTTGCAGGCTAGCAAAAAGGTTCTTAAACATGTTTATGCTCCTGATAAAGATAAAATAATTATATGGGTTCTAACGGCACACCCCCGTAGCCTAAATGTTAGCACCCAGTGAAAATGTAACCATGTATTGCATTATATTTTCTGCCGCTAAATATATATTGATGGGTAACAAAGTTTCTAGTGACTTACGAAATTTAGTTTCAAAACACGTCTTGGATCACATGTCAAATCCAAAAATGCAATGGTTTACAATGGTGTAAATTATTGTTTTATATGAATTTTTTATTATTAGATTATTATTTCACGGGGTAAATAAAATAAAGCGCAATGTTATTTTTAGTAACAAAATTACGAATGTTGCATTTCACACTCTCAAGTTCAACATAATTAGTAAACATTAAAAAAGTTGAGCGTTTTGGTGATCTAATACGCAAAAAAGGGAGCTTACGCTCCCTTTTGTTTATTAAATCGATTTTTCATCGCAAAAAAAGTTTTCGATAATTTTCCGTGGTTTTTTGTGCAACCTCTTTCATTGAGATTCCCTTGAGCTGAGCGATATATGCAGCCACTTCTACCACATATGCAGGCTGATTCTGCTTTCCACGATATGGTACTGGAGCTAGATATGGAGAATCCGTTTCAATTAGTAGCCTATCAAGGGGGATATTTTTAACCACTTCTTTCAGCTCTGTCGCTTGCCTAAAGGTTACGATCCCGGAAATCGATATGTAAAAACCAAGCTCCATAGCAGCATCCGCGAAGGCTTGATCCTCAGTGAAACAGTGAATGACACCACCACATTTCTCAGCACCACCATCACGCAGAATGGCAAGTGTATCTTCACGTGCATTTCGCGTGTGAATGATCAAAGGCTTGTTAAGCTCTACCGCAAGCTCAACGTGCTGCTTAAAACGCTCTTGTTGCAGTTCAGCCGTCTCTGGCTGATAGTGGTAATCCAACCCGGTCTCACCTATGGCAACAACCTTGTCATCGCTAGCATAACGACGCATTCGTTCAAAATCGAAGTCACTCTCAACATCAAGTGGGTGAACGCCACACGATGCGTGAACATTCTCGAAAGGTGAAATCATGTCGAGCATGTTTTCAAAAGAGTCTAATGTCACGCCAACTGAAAGCAGCTGTTCAACATTGGCTTCTTTCGCCTTATTGATGACATCTTCAACGCCAGTATGTAAATCTTGATAATCCAATTTGTCTAAATGACAATGGGAGTCTACGAACATGTTTCCTCACAAGTGGCGATAAGCCAATTCATTATCAGAAGCTCTGTGTTGAGCCCTGGGTGTTGCTTTAGTTGCTCCATAAGAATCAAGAGCTTGCCTGATGACTTATGAGCAGATTGGTACGATAGTGTATTTGCTAAGGCTTGTGCGCTTGGCAGAAGAGATTGGCTTTGTATACCAAAATGTACCTTTTGCACATCTGAGAGCAAATGCCATAACCAACTTAACTGAACCACTGAGTCTTTCGCTATTTCAGAAGCGAATTGCATTAAATTAAGATCATTACGCTGAACAATCTTTAAAAAGCGATCGAAGAGCTGCTTCGAGGTCTCTAAACTGCCCTCCTCCACCATCGTCTTTGCCAATAGCGGAGCATTATCATTCAGAGCAAGAACATAATCCGGAACATCTTTGCCTAGCTCTTGCTTTAACCACTGACCACCAGCTTCTATGCTTGGTGCTGCCACGCTAAACTGCTGACAACGGCTAACAATCGTCGGCATTAGACGATGGCTATTCTGGCTCACCAATATAAAAATACACTCACTAGAAGGCTCTTCCAGCGTTTTAAGCAGTGCATTCGATGCCGATTCATTCATCGCCTCTGCTGGGCTCACAACGATAACCCGCAAACCATTTAATTGAGATGACTCTTGCGCCCAGCGATTGCTAGAGCGAATCTGGTCGACGGTAATTGCCTTGCCCTCTTTCTCTGGAGAGATGACATGAAAGTCTGGGTGGCTGCCTGAGTTCATCAATTCACAGCTATGACAAAAGCCGCAGGCTTCACTTTCGTAATTGATACACATCAACGACGACGTGAGCTGATCCACCGCTTTATCAACGCCCAAACCTAACGGTGCATTTACAATAGACGAATTAGGGAACCGCCCTGCTTCTAGACTCTTTTTCCACTCATTCCAAAGTGGTAATAGCCAAGGGTATAACTCGGTCATGTTTAACCTACTGTTGCTCTAACCAAGTTGTTAGTGCTTGTTTGATATCTGCTGCTACTTGATCAATCTCTTGTTCAGCATTGATAACCAATACAGAGTCGTCTTGCTCGGCGATCTCTAAGTAGCGCTCACGTGTACGGTCAAAGAATGAGATATCCATCTTTTCAATACGATCTAATTCACCACGACCACGCGCACGTTCTAACCCAACACGTGGGTCCAAATCTAAATATAGAGTTAAATCTGGCTTGAAGTCACCCAACGTTGTCTCTTTCAATGACGTCATGGTTTTGCGAGCAATTTGACGACCACCGCCTTGATAAGCTTGTGATGACATATCATGACGATCACCCAGTACCCATTTTCCTTCAGCAAGAGCAGGTTTAATCACGTTCTCAACCAATTGGACACGCGCTGCATACATCAATAACAGCTCGGTCATATCTTGCAGCTTTTCGCCTTCATGCTCTTCTTTTACTAAAGAACGCATTTTTTCGGCCAGGACAGTGCCACCCGGTTCACGAGTGTTCACGACCTCAGCAACACCCGACTCTTTCAGTGTTGCTAGGATAGCGTTGATCGCGGTGCTTTTACCTGCACCCTCTAGGCCTTCTACCGTAATAAACTTCGACTGATTCATAGCTGTGTTCTTTATTTATTCTTTCTTAATTGTTTTAAGTAAGCTCGTACTGCACGATTGTGCTCAGCCAAACTCTTTGAAAATACATGGCCGCCAGTACCGCTTGCGACAAAGTAAAGGTAGTTACTCTGCTCCGGGTTTAAAGCCGCATTAATCGATGCTCTTCCTGCCATCGCAATCGGCGTAGGTGGTAAACCATTAATAGTGTATGTGTTGTATGGTGTTGGTGTTCTAAGGTCTTTTTTACGAATGTTGCCATCATAGCTGTCGCCCATTCCGTAGATAACCGTAGGGTCAGTCTGCAGACGCATACGCTTATTTAGGCGGTTAATGAACACCGATGAAACACGCTCGCGCTCGGAAGCAACAGCCGTCTCTTTTTCGATAATAGACGCAAGGATAAGTGCTTCATAAGGTGATTTAAGAGGCAGCTTCTCAACACGGCTCTCCCATTCTTGATTCACTACATCCATTAGGTCTTGATGAGCGCGTTTTAGTAAGTCTAAATCGCTAGTGCCGTAGGTGTAGTGATAAGTTTCTGCAAGGAATAACCCCTCAAGTTTCTTATGCTCGACACCCAACAGTTCCGCGATCTCTTCTTCAGAGACACCCTGCAATGTCTGCTCAACAAATTCGTTTTGTTCTAACTGCTCACGCCACTCATCAAAACGACTCCCTTCAACAAAAGTGATCGTAAACTGGTGTTCTTTTCCTTCAACCAATACTTGAAGCGCTTGTTCAAGCGTTAGCTCTGGCTCAAGCAAGAAAGTACCCGCTTTCACATCCACTAACTCTGGGTGAAGTTTGCGAATCAGTTTGCTGTATGGCGACGGTGTAAACAGACCTTCATTAACCAGTTGATTCAATACGCGATGGAAACTCGCACCTGGTGCAACGGTGATCACCTGCGGCTCTTCGAGCTGAATCACTTGTTTTAGATGAGCTTCAGCTTGGTTGTATACATAGAATGCTGCTGACGCTGCGATCACCAAACATAAAACGACAAAAATAGATAACTTCTTAATCACGAGTTTAATAGTCCTTGAAGGGTACGGGTGACATGTCCAATTTCGAACGTGGTTTCTTTAATTTTTGTAACAGGAGCAACGCTAAGGATCGAGTTAGTAATGAAGACTTCATCGCTAGACAGTAGATGTTCTAAATCAAAGCGACCGACGACAACCTCTTTTTGCTTGCTTAACTCAAGTATCACCTGCTTTCTCATCACGCCTGCGACACCACTAGCACTAAGGTCAGGAGTGTAGATCGTCGAACCTTTACGCCAAAACAGATTGGCCATCGAGGTTTCAATCACCTGATCATTAATATCTAGTACGATCCCATCAGCCAGTCCAGCTTCATCTAGCTCAGCCTTTATGAGGATCTGCTCAAGACGATTGTTATGTTTGTGGCCTGCGAGCAACGGAGACAAACCAAGCTTCTGCTGACAAACACCGAGTTCAACACCAGACTGCTGCCATTGAAGATAATGCGATGGATAAGCAAACGTACTAATTGTAACCACAGGTTCAAGCACGCCCATTGGGCTATAGCCACGGCCACCAGAACCACGACTCACATGCAGCTTCACACCGCCTAGCCCCTTTTCGGGCACATAATCGAGCGCTTTCTCAAGCCATAAGCAAACTCGCTCCCAATCGAGAGGAGTAATACGCAACGCGGCTAAGCAGGCATCAACTCGCTGTTGGTGATCATTGTAATACTGAATTTCACCATCGAGTGTCAGCATCGTGGTAAAACAACCATCGCCGTACTGAAACGAACGATCAGTTAAGGCAACTGTTTGCTGGCTTTCTCCATCAACCCAAAACATGCTTTTCTCCAAAAAAGAAACGGCTCAATGCTAAGCATCAAGCCGTTTAAAAACAAGTCTATTTAATGACTATCTACGATGTTTGAGTCTTTTATAAGATGATTAAATCTTTTTGAAGATCAAACAGCCGTTAGTACCACCAAAGCCGAATGAGTTACACGCCGCATATTCCATGCCGCTAACTTCACGAGCTGTGTGTGGAACTAGGTCGATGTCTAGACCCTCTTCAGGATCGTCTAGGTTGATTGTTGGTGGAACAACTTGGTCAACCAGAGACATTGCCGTGATGATAGCTTCTGCAGAGCCCGCAGCACCCAGTAGGTGACCAGTCATAGACTTAGTCGACGAAACCAGTACTTGCTTGTAACCTGCTTCACCAAGAGCACGCTTGATGCCTTTGATCTCTGCTACGTCACCAGCTGGAGTCGATGTACCGTGTGCGTTAACATAACCGATTTGCTCACCAGTAATGCCAGCATCGCGCATCGCAGCTTCCATCGCTAGTGCACCACCAGAACCATCTTCACTTGGAGAAGTCATGTGGTAAGCGTCACCAGACATACCGAAGCCTACAAGCTCACAGTAGATCTTAGCGCCACGAGCTTTAGCGTGTTCGTACTCTTCAAGTACCATCATGCCTGCACCATCACCAAGAACAAAACCGTCACGGCCTTTATCCCATGGGCGAGAAGCTTTTTGAGGCTCATCGTTACGAGTAGAAAGTGCTTTAGCTGCACCAAAACCACCCATACCTAGTGGTGTAGATGCTTTCTCAGCACCACCCGCTAGCATTGCGTCAGCATCGCCGTATGCAATCATACGTGCCGCGTGACCAATGTTATGTAGACCAGTCGTACACGCTGTCGAAATCGCGATGTTTGGACCACGAAGACCACGCATGATCGACATGTGACCAGCAATCATGTTTACGATGGTTGACGGTACAAAGAATGGGCTGATTTTACGAGGGCCTTTTTCAGTCAGAGCTTGGTGACCAGCTTCGATCAAACCTAAGCCGCCGATACCAGAACCGATAGCCACACCAATACGTGGTGCGTTCTCATCAGTAACGGTTAGACCAGAATCATCAAGTGCCTGAACACCTGCTGCGACGCCGTATTGGATGAATAGATCCATTTTACGAGCATCTTTTTTAGACATGTACTCTTCGCAGTTAAAGTCTTTAACTAGACCTGCAAAACGAGTTGAGAAATTGGTTGCATCAAAGTGCTCGATATTCACGATACCACTTTGACCAGCTAGCAGGGCTTTCCAAGAAGATTCTACAGTGTTGCCTACCGGTGACAACATACCCATGCCAGTGACAACTACACGACGCTTGGACACGATTTTACACTCCGGGGATTGAAATGATTTAGGATGAGGATAGATGAGTTAGATAAAACACAGGCGGTCGAGGTGACCGCCTGGGAGAGATTATTACTGAGCGCTAGTTACGTAGTCGATAGCAGCTTGAACAGTAGTAATTTTCTCAGCTTCTTCATCTGGGATTTCAGTGTCGAATTCTTCTTCTAGAGCCATTACTAGCTCAACAGTGTCTAGAGAATCAGCACCTAGGTCATCAACGAAAGAAGCTTCGTTTTTAACTTCTGCTTCGTCTACACCTAGTTGTTCAACAATGATTTTCTTTACGCGTTCTTCGAGGTTGCTCATTTTTTCTTTTCCTTTACAGAGTTCGCTTTATGCGATGTTTTCCGTAGTTTATTCAATCTATTAAAAGTTGCAAGGCCAACTTTTCTGGTCAAACCACAATTTTAGCGATTTTAACCGAAATTACGTATGATTTTGACTTAAATCATGCACAAATGTTGCACACAATTTACACCATGTACATACCGCCATTGACGTGAAGTGTTTCACCTGTGATATAAGCTGCCGCAGGCGACGCCAAAAATACCACAGCTTCAGCGATTTCGCGAGGGTCACCTAGACGACCTGCTGGTACATTCGCCAAAGTTGCTGCACGTTGGTCATCATTTAGCGCTTTTGTCATGTCTGTTTCAATAAAACCAGGTGCAACTGTGTTCACTGTCACACCACGAGAAGCAACTTCACGTGCCATAGACTTAGTGAAACCAATAACGCCAGCTTTAGCTGCAGCGTAGTTTGCTTGACCAGCGTTACCCATAGTACCAACTACAGAACCTACGTTGATGATGCGACCTTCACGCTTCTTCATCATGCCACGTAGTACTGCTTTAGACATACGGTAGATAGGCGTTAGGTTTGTATCGATGATGTCATTCCACTCATCGTCTTTCATGCGCATAAGTAGGTTATCGCGTGTGATACCCGCGTTGTTCACTAGGATATCAATCGCACCGAACTCATCGTTGATGGTTTTCAGTGTAGCAGCAATTGAATCAACATCTGTCACGTTCAGAGCAAGACCTTTACCGTTCTCACCAAGATACTCGCTGATCGCAGCAGCACCGTTTTCTGACGTTGCAGTACCGATAACTTTAGCACCACGCTCAACCAATAGTTCAGCGATAGCACGGCCGATACCACGGCTTGCACCAGTTACTAGTGCAACTTTGCCTTCTAAATTCATCATAACTTCTCTTTATGTCGTTATTTAGCAGCTTCTAGAGATGCAGCATCATTTACTGCAGCAGCTGTCATTGTTTTAACAATACGCTTAGTTAAACCTGTAAGAACTTTACCTGGGCCTAATTCTAGTAGTTTTTCTACGCCTTGCTCGTTCATCGCTTGAACGCCTTCAGTCCAACGTACTGGGCTGTATAGTTGACGTACAAGTGCGTCTTTAATCTTCGCAGGATCAGTTTCAGCAGCCACGTCAACGTTGTTGATTACAGGCAGTGCTGGTGCGTTGAACTCAAGAGCTTCTAGAGCTACCGCTAGCTTGTCAGCGGCTGGCTTCATTAGCGCACAGTGAGATGGTACTGATACTGGTAAAGGAAGAGCACGCTTAGCGCCAGCTTCTTTACATAGTGCACCCGCACGCTCTACCGCCGCTTTGTTACCTGCGATAACAACTTGGCCTGGAGAGTTGAAGTTCACTGGAGAAACAACTTCATCTTGAGCAGCTTCTTCACACGCTTTCGCAATTGCTTCATCATCAAGACCGATGATTGCGTACATAGCACCTACGCCTGCAGGTACCGCTTCTTGCATCAGTTGACCACGAAGCTCAACTAGCTTGATCGCTTCTTTAAAGTCGATAACACCAGCACATACTAGTGCAGAGTACTCACCCAGGCTGTGACCCGCTAGGTTCGCTGGTTGCTCTAGACCTAGCTCTTGCCATACACGCCAGATAGCAACAGACGCAGCAAGTAGAGCTGGTTGAGTACGGAAAGTTTCGTTTAGGTTTTCTACAGGACCGTCTTGAACTAAAGCCCATAGGTCGTAGCCAAGCGCTTCAGAAGCTTCAGCGAATGTTTGTTTTACAACATCATACTGCTCGCCTAGTTCAGCAAGCATACCAACAGCTTGAGAGCCTTGGCCTGGGAATACGATAGCAAACTTGCTCATTGTAATTATCCTTTAAGCAATGCAAAAAATTGAATAAGGCACATAATCTATGTGCCTTGATTGTTCTGTCGACTTAGGGGTTAGAACTTAACGAGTGCTGAGCCCCAAGTGAAACCGCCACCAAACGCTTCAAGAAGAAGAGTCTGACCACGTTTAATTCGTCCATCACGAACCGCTTCATCTAACGCAGTCGGAACCGTCGCAGCCGACGTGTTACCGTGCTTATCAAGCGTAATCACAACTTGATCAAGCGACATAGTTAGTTTCTTAGCTGTCGCAGAGATAATTCGGTAATTGGCTTGATGTGGTACTAACCAATCAAGTTCCGACTTATCCATGTTGTTCGCTGCCAGTGTATCTTTCACTAGCTTAGAAAGCTGAGTTACCGCTACTTTGAAAACTTCGTTGCCTGCCATGTGAAGCCACTTGTCAGCGTCGCCGCCGCGCTCAGGAACTTCAAGGCTTAGTAGTTCACCGTATTTACCGTCAGAGTATATATGGGTAGACAAAATACCTGGCTCTTCGCTTGCGCCAACCACAACGGCACCTGCACCATCACCAAATAGGATGATAGTAGAGCGATCCGTTGGGTCACAAGTTTTTGATAGTGCATCAGCACCGATAACCAAAACGTTCTTACACATGCCTGACTTGATGTGTTGGTCAGCCACTGATAGTGCGTAAACAAAACCAGAACATGCCGCCGCTAAGTCAAACGCTGGGCAACCTTTAATACCAAGCTTACCTTGTACCTGACATGCAGAAGAAGGGAACGTATGGCTGCTGCTGGTCGTTGCAACAATGATCAAGTCGATATCATGTTTATCAATACCCGCCATATCAATTGCGTTTTCAGCAGCGTAGAACGCCATATCCGCTACAGTTTCATTTTCTGCAGCGATACGACGCTCTTTAATACCTGTTCTAGCAACAATCCACTCATCGCTAGTCTCTACCATTTTCTCTAGATCTGCGTTAGTACGCACCTGAGATGGCAAGTAGCTGCCAGTACCTAATATTTTGCTATACATGAAGACTAATAATGCCTCTCGAGTAAAACCGCTTCCAAACGATCGCTAATGCGGCTAGGGACTTGTCGTTTGACCTCGTGTACTGCCTCGCCAATAGCGTTGACGACGGCAGGTACATCAGCACTTCCATGACTTTTAATGACAATGCCGCGCAATCCTAACAAACTTGCGCCGTTATACTGGTCGGGGTTCAAGGTTTTTAATTCAGTAAATAGCTCAGAAAACAATATTCTGGCGATCCAACCCTTTATCGTTGACGCCATGATGCGCGTTTTTAGCTTATCAATAAAGAGTTGTGCAGTGCCTTCACACGTTTTTAGGCACACATTGCCTACAAAACCATCACACACAACCACATCTGCCGCATCTTGCAGCAATTGATTTCCTTCAATATAGCCGATGAAGTTCACAGACTGGGTATTAGACAACATTTCCGCGCATCGTTTTACAAGGTCATTGCCTTTTATTTCTTCTGCGCCGATATTCAAAATCGCGACACGTGGTGGGCGGTTTAAATGTTGCTCTGCTAATGCGCTTCCCATAACAGCAAATTGAAAAAGAGAGTCTGCATCACTGGATACATTGGCACCAAGATCCAACATCCACGTCCTACCACCAGAAGCGGTTGGCAATGCTGAAACAAGTGCTGGTCTATCAATACCGGGAAGAAGTTTCAATCGAAAACGAGACAAAGCCATTAATGCGCCGGTATTACCACCGCTGACACATGCGTCTGCTTGAGATTCTGCAACCATATCGATTGCTTCACGCATAGAGCTGCCCTGACTGTTTCGTAAGGCAAGAGAAGGCTTTTCTGAGTTTGAGATAACTCGGTCACAGTGCTGGATGCTCAAACGAGAATCAGGCTGTCGACCTAATGAAGATAATTGAGATGTGATCGCATTTCGATCACCTATGAGAATGACTTTTAGCTCTGGGAAATACGACAGTGCCTGCACGGCGGCAGGCACTGTTACACGAGGACCGAAATCCCCGCCCATTGCATCAAGCGCAACGGTTATATTTTGCAAAAGGTCAACCTTACTTGTTGATAACCTTTTTGCCGCGGTAGTAACCTTCCGCAGTCACGTTGTGACGTAGGTGAGTTTCACCTGAAGTTGCGTCTACAGAAAGTGCAGCTGTAGTTAGCGCATCGTGTGAACGACGCATGCCACGCATTGAACGTGATTTCTTGCTCTTTTGTACGGCCATTGACCCTACTCCTATGTAAATTCTTAAAGAAGCAGTTACTTCTTTAAGCTTTTTAAAACATCAAATGGATTCGGCTTCTTATCTTCCTCAATTTCTTCAGGAAGTTCACCAAACACCAAGTTATTTGAGTTAACGCTACAGTCCGCTTCGTCGTGCATTGCTACTTGTGGCAATCCAAGGATGAACTCGTCTTCAACTAGTTGAATCAGGTCTAACTCACCGTACTCGTTCAGATCTACCAAATCGTACTCTTCCGGTGCTTCTTCTTCACTTTTCTCATTGTAGTAAGGAGTATAAGTGAATTCGACATCGCACTCATGTGCGAAAACCTCATTACAACGTTGACACTCTAAATCGACTTCGACGTTAGCTTTACCAGAGATAACGACTAATCGTTGTTCATCAAGCCCAAATGACAATGAGACTTGCGCGTCACGTTTTACGCCTTCAGTTGCTTCGCTTAAGCGCTTGAAAAGACTAGTTTGGATGATGCCATCTAAATCAAGTCGTTTTTGAGCGGTTCTAGCCGGATCAACTGTACGCGGTATTTTTACCTTTTGCATAGGGCGCGAATATTATCTTCCAAATCGAGTTTAGTCAAAGGAAATGGCAAAAAAAGTACACTTTTTTACCTTTCCCATACAGAGCATTATGAATATCAAGATAAGTTACTATATCCTGCATTAAATGCTTCTACGAATTGTAAATTAAAATGAAAAATTACCAACTAGTTTTGGCCTCTACTTCCCCATTTAGGCAAGAGATACTTAAAAAACTCCATTTAAGCTTTGTAACGGCGAAGCCAGACTGCGATGAAACGCCTCTAACAGGCGAAACACCTCAACAACTCGTCACCCGCTTATCGGAAGAGAAAGCTAAATCTTGTGAGATCTCTTCCCCTAGCCTAGTTATCGGCTCAGATCAGGTTTGTGTGATTGATGGTGAGATTATTGGTAAGCCGCATACACGTGAAAAAGCTATTGAGCAGCTGACTAAGCAAAGTGGTAAAAGCATTACTTTTTACACAGGCCTTTCTGTTTGGAACAGCGAAACCCAGAAAGCTGACACGCGTCTCGACACCTTTGTGGTTCATTTCCGCCATTTAAGCACTGCGCAAATTGAAAGCTATGTGGATAAAGAACAACCTTTCTATTGTGCGGGTAGTTTTAAGAGCGAAGGGTTGGGCATCGCGCTTTTTAAGCGTCTTGAAGGGAAAGATCCAAATACATTAATTGGGTTACCGCTTATCGACCTAATTGATATGTTGGAAGCGCAAGGAATGAATGTGCTTTAACGGATACGATATCTTCGCTAGAGATTCCCTACTCCTTCCTTCGTCAGTCTAGGGAATGACGGAACCTAATGATTATTACAATCCTAAGGTCTGCTAGTTATTGGAGATTTACTATATCGTCATCCCCAGTTGGGGAGCTCTTGTAAGAAGTACAAACAAAAAAGGTTGACGATATTCGTCAACCTTTCTCATTTAAGAGATTGAAGGACAAGTATAGAAAACACTCTATACCCTCGTATCTACTTACAGCTTACGCAGACCAGCGATTGCTTTTTCTAGCTTCGCTTCCATTGGAGCAGAGATATCCATCTTCTCTTCACTGCCTGGGTGTGTAAACTTGATGTTCGCCGCATGCAGGAACAGACGGTCTAAACCAACTTTACCTGTATAAGCATCAAAGCGTCGGTCGCCATAACGATCATCCCACGCAATCGGATGACCAGTATATTGAGTGTGGACACGAATTTGGTGTGTACGACCAGTAATTGGGCTTGCTTGAATCAAGGTCGCATCTTTGAACTTTTCTAACACCTTAAAACGAGTTTCTGATGCTTTGCCATTTGGGTTCACTCGAACAATGCTATTCACTTCATTCTTAAGCAGTGGTGCATTTACTACTTTACAGCTGTTCTTCCACTCGCCCATGACCAATGCAAAATAGTACTTCTGTACCGTCTTTTCACGGAACTGCGCTTGCAGGTGACGTAATGCTGAACGCTTCTTAGCGACCAACAGGATACCCGATGTGTCTCTATCGATACGGTGTACTAACTCTAGAAAACGAGCTTCTGGTCGCAAAGCACGAAGAGCTTCGATAGCGCCAAACTTAAGACCACTACCACCATGTACTGCTGTACCTGAAGGCTTGTTCAGAATAAGCATGTGGTCATCTTCGTAGATGATGCAATGCTCAAGCTCTGAAACCTTATTCAGCTTTGTGCTCGGCACATTTTCTTCGACTTTCTCTTCCACTGTCACTGGTGGAATGCGAACAAGATCACCTGCTTTTAGTTTGTATTCAGCTTTGATGCGCTTTTTGTTAACACGCACTTCGCCCTTACGTACGATTCGATAAATCATACTTTTCGGGATATTTTTTAATTGGTTACGTAAGAAGTTATCAATACGTTGACCAGCCATATCTTCATCGATGTCGACAAATTGGACTTTGGTTCTAATTTCGCTCATGCGGTTAGTGTATCACTGTCAAATTTGATAATTGAGAGTTAATTGCATTTTTCGGCGCGATTATACCCAAAAGGAGGCGTGAAACTTCTATATTTGTTTGATTCTCCGAACAAAAAACAATCAAGACTGCCGCAAAATTAAATATCATTTGATAAATTATTGATAGACAGTGAGTTAGAGCTATCAAAACACAAACAAAAACCGTTTTTTTTCGCGCATTCTGATAAAGCAGATTGCTGTGATTAGCGACCACTGCTATAGTTCACAGCTGCTATCTATGGTTTGACTACTATTTAAACAGTTAACCATTCACCAGCAAATAAATGAGTAGATGACTCAGTCAAAACCGTGCTGCATTGGCGTAAGACACCGTTAACTGAGTTCCTTGTCGCTCTACTCACGTACGCTCATGTTGAGTATTCACCGCCACATCGCGGATCATAGTTCACTATCTATGATGACTGACGTGCCCCAAGAGCATCCCTTCCAGCCGGGAGGCTGCACCGATAAAGCCATGGGATCAGGCACCATGAGAAACGAAATCAAGCGACAAGAACAATGATGAAAATAAGAAAAGACAATGAGTATTTCTAAATGAAAAGAATGTTAATTAACGCAACTCAAAAAGAAGAGTTGCGTGTCGCTTTGGTTGACGGCCAGCGACTTTTCGATCTTGATATCGAAAGTCCAGGTCACGAATCAAAAAAAGCGAATATCTACAAAGGACGTATCACTCGTATTGAACCAAGCCTAGAAGCGGCATTTGTTGATTACGGCGCAGAACGTCACGGTTTCCTACCTCTTAAAGAAATTGCCCGCGAATACTTCCCTGAAGGTTACACATACCAAGGTCGTCCAAGCATCAAAGAAGTGCTTAAGGAAGGCCAGGAAGTTATCGTACAAGTTGAGAAAGAAGAACGTGGTAGCAAAGGCGCTGCACTGACAACTTTCATCTCTTTGGCGGGTAGCTACTTAGTTCTTATGCCAAACAACCCTCGTGCAGGCGGTATTTCTCGCCGTATCGAAGGTGACGAGCGTACACAACTAAAAGCAGCTTTAAGCACTCTTGAGCTACCTCAAGGTATGGGTTTGATCGTGCGTACAGCGGGCGTTGGCAAAAGCGCAGAAGAGCTTGAGTGGGACTTAAACGTACTGCTTAACCACTGGGCTGCTATCAAGCAAGCTTCGGATTCAAACGCTGCACCTTTCCTTATCCACCAAGAAAGTAACGTAATTGTTCGTGCAATCCGCGACTACCTACGTCGTGATATTGGTGAAATTCTTATCGACAGCAACACTATCTTTGAGCGTGCACAAGCGCACATTCAACTAGTGCGCCCTGACTTTATTAGTCGCGTTAAGAAATATGATGGTGAAGTGCCGCTGTTTAGCCACTACCAAATCGAAAGCCAAATTGAATCAGCTTTCCAACGTGAAGTTCGCCTTCCGTCGGGCGGTTCAATTGTTATCGACCCAACTGAAGCACTAACCTCTATCGATATCAACTCTGCTCGTGCAACGAAAGGCGGTGATATTGAAGAAACAGCACTGAACACTAACCTAGAAGCTGCAGATGAAATTGCTCGCCAACTTCGTCTACGTGATCTAGGTGGTCTTGTTGTTATCGACTTCATCGATATGACGCCTGTTCGCCACCAACGCGAAGTTGAAAGTCGTCTGCGCGATGCCGTTCGTTTAGATCGCGCACGTGTTCAAATTGGTCGTATTTCTCGCTTCGGTCTTCTAGAGATGTCTCGTCAACGTTTGAGCCCATCACTAGCAGAAGCAAGCCACCACATTTGTCCTCGTTGTACTGGTACTGGTGTTGTTCGTGATAACGAATCTCTAGCACTTTCTGTACTACGTTTGATTGAAGAAGAAGCTCTAAAAGACAACACAGCGCAAGTACTTGCGGTTGTGCCTGTTCCAATTGCTTCTTACCTACTGAATGAAAAACGTCGCTCAGTAAACCACATCGAGAAAAACCAAGAAGTTAAGATCACTGTTGTTCCTAACTCTGACATGGAAACACCACACTTTGAGGTTATCCGTGTTCGTGAAGGTGAAGAGTTCGATCTACTGTCTTACCTACTTCCGAAGAAGCTAGACGCTCTGAAAGAAGCAGAAAGCAAAGAACCAGCAGAACAGACGATTCGTCCTAAGAAGATCGAAGAGCCTGCACTGAAAGGTTTTGCTGCTCCAGCTCAATCTGCGCCAGCTCCAGCACCAAAAGCTGCAGCAAGAGTAGAAGAGAAGAAAGAAGAGCCAAAAGCACAAGAATCAGGCCTAATCAGCCGCTTCTTCAAAGCTATTGGTAGCTTCCTATTCGGTGGATCTTCTTCTCAAGAAGAGAAACAGGAAGAGAAGCAAGAAGAGAAACCTAAGAACAATCGCAACAACGGCAACCGCCAACGTCGTGATCGTAATGACAACCGTCGTCGCAACCAGCGTGGTGATCGTAACGAAAACCGTGACAACAAGCGTCGTCGTAAACCAGCTCGTGATGAGAAGCCTGAAGAGCAAAAAGAAAACGCAACTCAGCAGCCTCGTCAAAACCGTAAGCCGAAGCAAGACCGCCGCAACAAGCAGCGCGACGAGCAGAAGCAACAACGCGAAGAGCAAGTACCGTCTAAGGTTGCAGAACAAGGCCAGCAGCTAGCTGCGGATGCTCAAGCTTCTAAACCTGAAGGTCAAAAGCCGAAGTCTGAAGCGAAAGCTGCAAAAGTTAAAGAGCGTCGTCAACGTCGCAAACTGAACAAGCAGATCCGAGTTAAAGACCAACAAGCTCAAGCAGAAAACAACTCTGTGAAAGAGCAAGTTGTCGCTAAAGACAAGGCTGTAGCTCAAGAGCAAAAAGTGGCTGAGCAAGTAGAAGCTAACCAAGCGAATACTGAACAAGCAGAACAGGAAGAGCCGAAGCAACGCCGTAACCGACGTTCTCCACGTCACCTACGTGCAAGTGGCCAACGTCGTCGTCGCGGTCGTGATCGTCGCCCTAACCCATTCCGCCTACGTAAAGGTGGTGTAGCATCTCCAGAGATGGCTATGGGTAAAGTGATGCCTCGTTTCGTGCCGAAGCCACACCACAAACAAGCGAAACCTGAAGCTGCTAAAGCAGAAGCACAAGTACAGCAAACAACTGAACTAGAAACTGTTCAGAACAATGTTGTAATTGCTGGCGGTTTCGCATGCCCTGAAATGGCAATGGGTAAAGTAATTATCCGCCGTGAAGAGCCTGTGGTTGAAACTGTTGTTGAAGCAAAAGCAGAAGAAGTCGTAGCACAAGCTGCTGTTGAGGCACCTGTCGTTGATACTCCTGTAGCAACGCCAGTTGTTGAAGAAACAGTTGAAGCAAAAGCTGAAGAGACTGTGACTGAAGCTCCGGTTGTTGAAGCGCCAGTTGTCGAGGCTAAACCAGTTGAAGCAACTCCTGTAACTGAAGAGAAACCTTCAGTGGAAGCGAAGAAGCAAGCTAGCTCTCCAATGACCAAAGCTCCAGGTCCACAAGAGATCAAAGAGATTGAAGTTGTTGCAGCGCCATTCCGTAGCGAACGTTACGTATCAAAAGGTGCTGGCAGTCAAGTTGCTTCGAACCAAGCTGGTTCTGGTATGACTAAACCAAACTACTAAGCATTTACCGTTGTAAATTGTTAAGTAAATAGAATCAAAGGCTGCTTATTATAAGCAGCCTTTTTTACATGCGTTATCGGAATAACGATTAATAGATATATTACTCAAAGTTAGGTTCAACCTTGAACTTAATCACATTTTTGGGTAGGATTCGCGCACTTATCTTTTTCGACACTTTGCTATTGCCGCTCTTTTATACACCTGTTTAGCTCCGCAATATGTTCGTGTCGGTAAATCCATTTAAAGCATAGCTGAGCACACATGTTCGAATTCCCACAATTTTCAAAGCACTCTGTAAAGAATGACGTTCTTTCAGGTCTTACTGTAGCACTTGCTCTAGTACCTGAAGCGGTTGCATTCGCCTTTGTTGCTGGTGTTGACCCAATGGTTGGCCTATACGCAGCATTCATCGTTGGTCTTATCACTTCTATCTTCGGCGGTCGTCCAGGTATGATCTCTGGTGCAACTGGCGCGATGGCCGTTGTAATGGTTAGCCTTGTTGCGACACACGGCGTTCAATATCTCTTTGCCGCTATCATGCTAGCCGGTCTTCTACAGATCGCTGCGGGTCTATTCAAGCTCGGTAAATTTATCCGTATCGTTCCGCACCCAGTAATGATCGGCTTCGTAAATGGCTTGGCGATTGTTATCTTCCTTGCTCAGCTTGGTCAATTTAAAGCACCAGACATCACTGGCGCATTAACTTGGCTTCCAACAGACCAAATGACATTGATGCTTGGTCTTGTTGCGTTGACTATGGCTATCATCCACTTCCTGCCTAAGTTCACAACAGCAGTGCCTTCTTCATTGGTTGCTATCGTGACTGTGACAGCGCTTGTGGTTGGCTTGGATCTAGAAACCCGTACAGTAGTAGACTTCCTACGTACTATGTCTGGCGACGATGCTGCAACACTTGCAGGCTCTCTACCAACATTCTCGATTCCAGCAGTACCATTTAACCTAGAAACGCTTTACATCATCTTGCCTTACGCAGTAATCCTTGCAGCAATTGGCCTGATCGAATCACTACTGACTCTGACAGTACTTGATGAAATGACAAACACTCGTGGTCAGTCAAACCGTGAGTGTGTAGGTCAAGGTATGGCTAACGTAACGTGTTCAGTATTTGGCGCGATGGGTGGTTGTGCGATGATCGGTCAATCAATGATCAACGTAAACTCTGGTGGCCGTGGTCGCCTATCAGGTATCGTTGCTGCCGTTGCACTACTGATGTTCATCCTGTTTGCTTCTTCGCTGATTGAAATGATTCCTCTAGCAGCGCTTGTGGGTGTAATGTTCATGGTTGTTATCGGTACATTCGAATGGGCAACGTTCAAGCTTGCACGCCGCGTACCAAAACAAGACTTCTTTGTTATCGTTCTAGTAACCGTTGTTACAGTAATGACTGACCTTGCGGTTGCTGTATTTGTCGGCGTTATCGCTTCTGCACTCATGTTTGCTTGGCAGCACGCTAAGCACATCTACGCAGACACTTGCATCAATGATGAAGGTTCAAAAGTATACAAGGTTAACGGTCCGATCTTCTTCGGTTCTACAGCGAACTTCCTAGAGCTTTTTGATGCTCTTGAAGATCCTCAAGACGTAATCGTAGACTTCGCAAACTCTCGCGTAACTGATCACTCAGCAATCGAAGCAATTGATACCATTGCCGAGCGTTACGCAGCACAAGGTAAAACGCTGCACCTACGTCACCTAAGCCAAGACTGTGTGGCGATGCTGCACAAAGCAGGTAGCCTAGTTGAAGCGAACGTTGCTGAAGACCCAATCTACAAGGTTATGTCTAAGTAACAGCTGATGGCTTTACATAGATAAGAAAAAGAATGCCGACGATAAACGTCGGCATTTTTGTGTGTGGGCGTTAGCGGTCTCTTAGAGAGATTTCAAGATTGCTTCACTCGACTCTTCAATTAAATCGAGTACTAATTCAAAGCCATCTCCCTCTCCATAATATGGATCAGGAATCTCTTGGTAACCGGAATCACCGTAGCTTAGGAACAGAGCCAATTTATACTGTAGGTGAACTGGGCATTGGGATTCTAAGTCTGCAAGGTTTGCCTTATCCGCGGCTAAAATCAGGTCAAACTTATCAAAGTCTTGTGCAACCACTTTACGAGACCGAATTCCTTTAAAGCTGTAGCCCCTAGCCTCACCAGCCGCTTTAGAACGTGGGTCTGGCGGGTTTCCTTGGTGGTACCCGATGGTGCCGGCTGAGTCGACCTCGACGTCAACTCCCATAGATTTAGCCTTAGCTCGCAGTATTGCTTCCCCTGTCGGTGAGCGACAAATATTTCCCATACAGACTACCAGTATCTTTTTCATCCCTAATCACCTGTTCTTTCGATGGTTTTTGATAGTGTTAACTTAAGCTATGATAGTGCTAATCACAAATTATAAGGAAGAGTTATGTCGACTGAAGACAACAAAGAACAGCGCCATAAGGCACGCCAACAAAAGGTTAAAGAGCAAGTGGATGCTCGTGTTGCCGCTGCTCAGGAAGTGAAAGGCTTGCTGCTTGTTATTACAGGTAATGGTAAAGGTAAATCGACTTCCGGCTTTGGTACCATAACTCGCGCAGTCGGACACGGTAAGAAGTGTGCAGTTGCTCAGTTCGTAAAAGGGACATGGGACAACGGTGAAAAGAACGTACTTGAAAAGCTCGATGTTGAATTTCAGGTGATGGGTACTGGCTTTACATGGGAAACGCAAAACAAAGCCAAAGATATTGAGGCCGCACAACGTGTCTGGACTGAGTGTAAACGCATGCTGGCTGACGAATCATTAGATGTGATTCTGTTTGATGAACTGACTTACATGGTGAGTTACGGCTACATAGAATTGGATGAAGTGGTTGAGGCTCTTAACAACCGTCCAAAGATGCAATCGGTGATCATTACAGGCCGAGGGGCGCATCGCACGCTAACTGAGATGGCCGATACTGTGTCTGAAGTCCGTAACGTAAAGCACGCATTTGAATCTGGTGTTAAGGCGCTACAAGGCGTTGACTGGTAATCACCTTCAACCATAGATCCGCAACTCGGTCATTCTTCCCTCTCGAGGATGACGACCACTAGGCCGTTACGCCCTTGAACAACGGACGACTGCCTATAGTCATTCCTTAGTTCGAGGGACGAGTGTCATAGGGAATCTCTCTTGAGTATTACCGATGCCAAAATAAAAAAGCGCCACTCCTAATAACATAGTGGCGCTTCGTTTATATAAGACTCAAAACAGATTAGTTAAACAGACCCTTCAACAGTCCATCTACCGCTTCTTTGGTTTTCTCGTCTTTGATTTTGTCAGTCAGCTTCTCAACACCGCGGTCGATCTCTTTCTGCGCTTTCTGCTTCAATACGTCATCAAACACTAAGCTAAACTTAGGATCTGTCCAAGCACCTGTCACCTTGATTGGGATAGTCACATCTTTAAGGTCGTCAATGCTCTTACCACCCTGACCTTCTAGTGAACCTACGATAGAGGTGCGCACTAGGAAATCGACGGTCTCTTTGATGAAATTAGCTTTACCAGAGCCAGTAACACGTAATAGAGGCGATTGCGCTGAAAGGTCGTTGGTCGATACCCAACCTTTATCAACTTTTAGTGTTGCCTTCATAGCACTGAAATCGGTTTTTTGAACGCCTTCAGTTTCATCTAACTTTTCACCTTTGATCTTCGCATAGTTCTCACGAATCAATTGTGCAACGTTAATACCGTTCACAGCACCATCCGCAAAGTTGATAGCGATAGTACCCACTAAGTTCTGCTTGATACCTGTCGGAGTCAGGCTCTTACCAGAGACATTGACATCGATGTTACCCGTACCTTCTAGCATGTCGTTGTTCGCAACATCCACCAGCAAGGGTTGAACTTTCACGCCCTTGATTGCTTTCTTAGCTGTATACGTAGCGGGTGACTTACGAGCATCCAGTGTTGCCGTTGCCGAGATAGAGCCATCGTAAAGATTAGAGGTGAATGAATCCAGTTTTGCCACTCCACGGTTAACCGAGAAAGCCGCTTTTACATTCTGCATATGAGCGTTGTTAGCTTTAAACTTATCAATCGTCATATCACCTTTAACATCCAGCGTTTTCAGAGCCGTTAGATCAGGTTCGACTTCTTTTGCTGGCGCTGCAGGTTCTGTTTCCTGAGCAGGCTGTGAAGCCGCTGTTGAATCAGATGCACTACCTAAACCTAGGAACTCATCGAGATCGATATTTGGACTATGCAGAGAGAAACGTACCTTAGGGATCTCAGACAGCGTCACATCCGCCTTACCGTCGAGTGCGATACTGTTCGCTTGAAGTTTCTCTAATACAAAGCTCAGGTGACTCTTAGTTAGATCAAAGCTCAGGTCAGAAAGCATATCGACTTTCATCGATGATTGAGGAAGTGCATCACCTTTAAACGTAGAGTCCAATGTGAGCTTGTTGAGAACAACTTTTGAAATCGCGCTATCAACTGTCAGTTCACCCGCGCCTTTCAGATCCAGCTCCATACCAGCAGCATTACCAACAACGCTGTAAGTTAGGTTATTCACCTTATCGAACTCAAACGTATCAAGACCAATCTTTGCCGACTCAATTTGAGTACTTGGATCACTGAACGTTGCATTCAAATCTATGTTACGCAACGCGTAGCTTGTAAAGCCTTTCGCTAGCTTTAAGTCTGCACTACCTTGCGCTGAAAACTTCTGTTGATTGTTCTCACCAGAAGCCGAGAAAGTTGCAGTAGTCCATGTATCTGCCGCAAATTCTGATAGATTGAATGCGACATCGTACAGCTTAATAAATGAACCCGCTTGTTTGTCATCCATTTCGAACAATGCATTGGAAACAGTCACACCAGCAAGATTAATCGTCCAGTTTGAAGCGGCACTCTCTTGTTGCGGATTAGACACTTCCTCTTGCTGAGGCGCAGTCTCCTCAGCAGGAGATGACGCTGTTTGAGCCTGTGTCAACGCATCAATATTCTTGCTGCCATCTTTTAGAGTTTCTAAATAGAATTCCGCACCATCGAGCGTAACGTTACCGATTTCAAGTTGATTACTAAAGAGAGGTGTTACTGAGATATCAACACCGACGGTATCAACTTTGAATAAGTTAGGTTGAGTGAAGCCCTGCGGATTGCGCAGTTCTGTCTTTCCTAGTTCAAAACCAATCGATGGAAAAAATTGCCAACTGATGTCACCTTCAATCACAAGCTCTAAACCGGTGTGCTTTTGGGCTTGTTCGACGATCAGTGGTTTAAATTGGTTAGGATTCACTAACAGCACTAGCGCCAGAATCGCCGCGATAACGACAACAACTGGGATAGCTATGAAAATGAGTAGTTTCTTCATCCGCATATTCCTTGCTTAGATTCCAAAAGAAAGTGGCACTATAAAAGTGCCACTTATTCGATAAAAAATAAAGCTGAGTTAAGAACTTATCACTAAATTCTTACTTTTGTCAGATGGTACCGACTACGCCTTTAAAAGCTTAGCAATATGAGCTTTCAAAACGTCAATTGCGATACGGTTTTTACCGCCACGAGGAACGATAATATCGGCATGCTGCTTTGATGGCTCAATAAACTGCATAAACATCGGACGTACTGTCTCTTGGTATTGCTTCAGTACAGAGTCCATCGTACGACCACGCTCTTCAACATCACGCTTAACACGACGCAATAGACAGATATCTAGCGGTGTGTCCATGAAGACACTCGCGTGCATCAATTTACGTAGACGTGGGTCTGTTAGCAGTAGGATACCTTCTAAGATGATCACTTTCTTAGGTGTAAGTGTAGTCGTTTCAGAAGTACGAGTGTGCTCAGAGTAGCTGTATTCCGGTACTTCAACTGAGTTGCCGTTCATTAGCTCTTTAAGGTGCTCACACAATAGGTCGTGATCTAATGCGTTTGGGTGGTCGTAGTTTGTTTTAACACGCTCTTCCATACTCAAGTGGCTTTGGTCGCTGTAGTAGCAATCTTCCGTGATAACACCAATTTGATGGTCGCCTACTTTTTCGCGCAACTCATTATAAATAGTACTAGCAATCAGACTCTTTCCTGAAGCCGAAGCGCCAGCGATACCTACGATGACACATTGATTATTATCAGACATTATTTTGCACCCGATATGGTTTGGTGATGGGAATAGATAAACCGCCTGATTATAGGGGCTAAGCTCTATAGATTCTAGTCGCCATTTCAGCAAAATACCGTCAAATTGATGATCTAAATGGATTAAATCAAAATAAACGTTTGCTTAATGTCCAGTGCCCGTCAACCATTTGCACACTCTGTGTGAATTTTGAACTACTCAACCATTGAGAAGTTGATCGCTTCTGGTTTCACTTTACCCGTCCAGAACATCTTGCATGCAACATTCTCAGCCAAATCGAGGTAATGGCGCGTATGTTCGCTGTCTGGTCGACGCACTACGGTTGGCATTCCTGCATCAATATCTTCACGAACATCAATATGCAGCGGGATCTGCGCAAGAATATCGAGACTAAATTCAACGGCCATCGCTTCAGCACCGCCAGAACCAAAGATATGTTCTTTTTCACCACAGTGACTACAGATATGGTAGCTCATATTTTCGACAAGACCTGCAACAGGCACGCCTACTTTGTCGAACATCGCCACACCTTTACGAGCATCCGCTAGAGCAAGGTCTTGTGGTGTCGTCACGACGATTGCACCCGTAACTGGAATTTGTTGCGATAAAGTCAGTTGGATGTCACCAGTACCCGGCGGCATGTCAATGACTAAGTAATCAAGGTCCGGCCATACCGTTTCATTCATGATTTGGCCAAGTGCTTTAGCTGCCATAGGACCACGCCAAATAGCCGCATCATCTTTTGACACTAAATAACCAATTGAGTGAGTGAAGATGCCGTGCGCTTCAATTGGAATCATCCATTTATTATCTCGTACTTCAGGTTTAGCTTGCATTTGACCCAACATCATAGGTACTGAAGGGCCATAAATGTCAGCGTCCAATAGACCAACTTTGGCACCTGATTTTGACAATGCGAGAGCCAGATTAACCGAGGTTGTTGATTTACCGACACCACCTTTTGCAGACGTTACCGCAATGATGTTTTTAACCCCTTTGACTGGGCTTGATACGGTTGTTTCTAATGCAGCTGGCTTAATGCGAATCTCAAAGTCGAACGCAGCGACTCGCTGTTCAGTGATTTGATGTGATATCCAGTGTGATAGCTCTTCTACCAAGCTATTGGCCGCAAATGGAAGCGTAATGATGAATGAACCTTTTGGGTCAACCGTTACCATATTCGGTTGCGATGCCCATTCCGAGATTAGAAGGACAGATTCAAACTCATTCAGCCAAGAACAAAAATCTTGCTTTGATGTGAAGTTACGCATTGGGGCTCCTTTTTTTGATTTATGCTATCACCCGCTGACGAAAGACTGAACCCTTAAAAAACTAAGGGATTCGTTTATTTGATACCTTGGCGTGACACACGTTATAAAGTAGTATTACACATCAAATTTATACCCATCAAAAAGAAGCGAAATTTAAGTATGGCGACTGATCCAAGAAAACTTTTGGTAACTTGTGCCCTTCCGTACGCTAACGGTTCAATTCACCTAGGTCATATGCTTGAGCACATTCAAGCGGATATCTGGGTTCGATACCAACGCCTACGTGGCAACACTGTAAACTTCATCTGTGCTGACGATGCTCACGGCACGCCAATCATGCTAAAAGCACAACAGATGGGTATTACGCCAGAAGAGATGATCGCTGCTGTAAGTGAAGAGCATCAGAAAGACTTCGCTGGCTTCGATATTAGCTTTGATAACTACCACAGCACACACTCTGAAGAGAACCGTGAACTGGCTTCACACATCTACCTAGAGCTTAAAAAGAACGGCTTTATCTCTAGCCGCACTATCTCTCAGTTGTTCGACCCTGAGAAAGAGATGTTCCTACCGGATCGTTTCGTAAAAGGTACATGTCCTAAGTGTAAGTCAGAAGACCAATACGGTGACAACTGTGACAACTGTGGTGAAACGTACAGCCCAACTGAACTGATCGATCCTAAATCAGCAGTGTCTGGCGCGACACCTGTAATGAAAGATTCTGAGCACTTCTTCTTCGACCTGCCTCAGTTTGAAAGCATGCTTCAAGAGTGGACTCGCTCTGGCTCTCTTCAATCTGAAACAGCAAACAAGATGCAAGAGTGGTTTGAGTCTGGTCTGCAGCAGTGGGATATCTCACGTGACGCACCATACTTTGGCTTCGAAATCCCTGGTGAGAAAGACAAGTTCTTCTATGTATGGCTAGACGCACCAGTTGGTTACATGGCTTCGTTCAAGAACCTATGTAACAAAACTGAAGGCCTAGACTTCGACGAGTACTGGAAAAAAGACAGCACAACTGAGCTTTACCACTTCATCGGTAAAGACATCGTTTACTTCCACTCTCTATTCTGGCCTGCAATGCTAGAAGGTTCTGGTTTCCGTAAGCCAAACAACGTATTCGTACACGGCTACGTAACGGTAAATGGCGCGAAGATGTCTAAGTCTAAGGGCACATTCATCAAGGCGGCAACTTACCTTGATCACCTAGACCCAGAATGTCTACGCTACTACTACGCAGCGAAACTAAACAGCCGTATCGATGACCTAGATCTTAACCTTGAAGACTTCACACAGCGCGTTAACGCTGACGTAGTAAACAAGATTGTTAACCTAGCATCACGTAATGCTGGTTTCATCACTAAGCGTTTCGAAGGCAAGCTTTCAGCTAACTTCGCAGAAACTGAGCTATACAATGAGTTCACTGCGGCGGCTGACCGTATCGCAGAGCTTTATGAGACTCGTGAATTTGGTCGTGCAATCCGTGAAATCACAGCACTAGCAGACAAAGCTAACCAATACGTTGATGAAAAAGCACCGTGGGTTGTAGCGAAAGAAGAAGGTAAAGACCAAGAGCTACAAGACATCTGTTCTGTTGGTATCAACCTATTCCGCGTTCTGATGACTTACCTAAAACCAGTAATGCCAGAGCTTGCTGCACGTACTGAAGCGTTCCTAAACGAGACGCTAACTTGGGAAGGTATCGCTGCGCCGCTAACTGATCACGAGATCACTAAGTTCAAAGCGCTATTCAACCGCATCGATCCTAAGAAGGTTGAAGCAATGATTGAAGCTTCTAAAGAAGACGCAGCAGCAGAAGTTGCAGCGAAAGAAAAAGCAGAAGCTGAAAAGAACAAAGCAAGCCAAACAGAGCTAGACAAAGATCCAATCGCAGAAGAAATTGAATTTGACGCTTTCGCAGCAGTCGATATGCGTATCGCTCGCATCATCTCATGTGAAGAAGTGCCAAAAGCAAACAAACTGCTTAAGTTCCAACTAGACATTGGTGGCGAAACTCGCCAAGTATTCTCTGGCATTAAGTCAGCTTACAAACCAGAAGAGCTAGAAGGCAAGCTAACGGTCATGGTAGCAAACCTTAAGCCTCGTAAGATGAAGTTTGGTATGTCTGAAGGCATGATCCTAGCAGCGGGCCCTGGTGGCAGCGATCTATGGATCCTTGAGCCGCATGAAGGTGCACAGCCAGGCATGCGCGTGATGTAATCGTGCTCTAAGCTTTACAAATCCCCATAGCAGAGATGTTATGGGGATTTTTTATTTCTACCCCAGCGGACGGTTCTCTGATACAGTCGCGCTCAATTCACTCTACCCTCTTAGGACACCTCTGTGACTAACAATGAAATCTTGCGCCGTATCCAGCACGCGCTAAACCTAAAGAACGCTCAAATCATCAAAGCCTTTGAGCAAGCTGATACGACTATTGCGCATGACCAAGTAAACAACTGGCTAAAAGCTGAAGGTGAAAAGTCATTCTCGAAGATGAAAGATAAAGACTTGGCAATCTTCCTAAATGGTTTCATTAATCTTAAGCGCGGCAAGAAAGACGGCGATCAACCGAAACCAGAAGTATCACTTACCAACAACATGATCTTCATGAAGCTGCGTATTGCATTAAATATGAAGGCTGAAGATGTTTTGGATGCACTAGAGGTGATGGGAATTAGCTTAAGTAAGTACGAAATTGGTGCCTACTTCCGCAAGCCAAACAACAAGAATTACAAAGCCTGTGAAGACCAACTACTGTGCGACTTCTTAAGCGGTGTTCAGTTCTCTCAACGTCCAGATTCAGAAGAGTTTGCTGGCTAGATTTGCTTCCGTCAGCAAAACAGTAAATCAGACATAAAAAACGGCGAGCTATCAGATAGCTCGCCGTTTTTATTTGTTCGCTGAACTTAGACGATTAGCAGCGCTTAGCTGTCATCTTCAGTAAAGTTCGTTGGCAGTGTCGTTTTCATTTCGTTCCAAATCTGTCCACTTGCAACACCGTAGTTACGGATCACCAATGGCAAGTTTTCACGTTCACCGCTCTCACAGATAACTAACAGCTCTTTATAGAAATCCATCGCCAGGCGACGCGCTTCTGGGTTAGAGAAGTAGTAGCTACCGATACGATCGTATAGCTTACGAACGCCGTTGAAAATCAGACCATAGATTTGGTTGCCTGAATGGAACGCAAGGCGTTGGAACAGCATGTAGTCATAAAAGTTGAAGGTTTTAGCAATTAGAATCGCTTGGCGTTTTTCTTCATCTTTTTCGTTGTCTTCTTTTACTGCGTGCTTGATTTTCTCTGCATATGGAGACGACTCAACAAACTCATCCCATGTTTTAGATGCAAGCAGTGCTTCACACGACTCAATCACATTAATGATTGTACGCTCAGAGTTTTCTTTGTTCGCCTTAAATGCATAACGCATAAAGATAGGGCTGATATTTGTACGTGCTGCAAGCAAGTCTTCTACGATATTGGTCGCGTTATCAACGTCTAGCGTCATTAACGTATCAAGAATATGCAGTCCCGACGTTTCCATGAACTGGTTCACCTTTGTTGGCTTACCATGTTGAATCGTCAACCATCCATCACGGGCTAGGCGCTGAAGTACCTCACGCAGTGTTGTACGAGTAACACCGATTAACTCAGACAGCTCACGCTCAGCTGGTAGGATTGAGCCAGGGGGAAAACGGCCGTTCCAAATACTTTCAATAATATACTTCTCTGCAAATCCTGCCGGGCTCTTCGCCTTAATGACCATCTACACTTCAATCCAATTTAATTATTTTGCTTTAATTGACTCATCATACCACTAGTTAGCGCCTCTCGGAAACACCTCGAAAAGTTTACTGACGCCAAATCAACAATAGAGCTAAAACTCTAAATTGCAGCACACGTTTGCACCTTTAGTCTAATATAGCTGCATGGTATAACACCAAATTAAACAAAATTTTAACACAACATTTTTTCAGTAAAATCAGCGATATAGCTCATAATTTTAAATCTATTAAAATGCAATATTAAGTTGTAATAATCGAACATAAGGTGAGATTATTATGTAAATTTCAATCATTTCACGCAAATATTGATTCTAGTCGGTTTTTCTCACATTTTTAGTGCTATGCTTGCGCTACTTTGATCGCGTTTTTCAACAAAAAAGAGGTATTTTTAGGCCAACAGAGCATTTCCTGTTGACTAAATGTTATCTAAGAGTAGAGTTGCGCTCAAAAATGAGCAGTGCACGAGTTTCTAAGGGAGTGACTTGGCAAGGCCACAGAACATTACATGGAATGTAGTTTTTCTAAGTCACTGTTAGTTATAGTTTTTAACAAATTTCTATAGCTCGAAACTCGAATGTTGTATTGCTTGTCTATTCATAATCAACATAAAAGAGTATTAACATGCCGATGTCTCTCGGAAACGCTTTCATCAAGAACTTTCTTGGTAAGGCTCCTGATTGGTATAAAGTTGCCATCATTTCGTTTTTAATCATCAACCCATTTGTTTTTTTCCTCGTTGATCCATTTGTTGCAGGCTGGCTACTCGTCGTAGAATTTATTTTTACGCTAGCAATGGCGCTCAAATGTTACCCACTTCAACCGGGTGGTCTGTTAGCTATTCAAGCTATCGCCATTGGCATGACCAAACCTGAAATGGTTTACCACGAAATTCAAGCCAACCTGCCAGTATTACTCTTACTAGTATTCATGGTTGCCGGTATCTACTTCATGAAGGAGCTACTGCTCTTTATCTTCACTAAGATACTGCTTGGCATCCGCTCTAAGATTCTACTTTCCGTCGCATTCTGTGTTGCAGCGGCTTTCTTGTCAGCATTCCTAGATGCACTAACGGTTATCGCGGTAGTAATTAGCGTGGCAGTCGGTTTCTACTCTATCTACCACAAAGTCGCTTCAGGCAAAGGCTCTAACTCTGCACACGACCATACTCACGATGAAGAAATTTCAGAACTGACTCGTGAAGACCTTGAAGACTACCGTGCATTCCTACGTTCACTGCTTATGCACGCAGGTGTGGGTACAGCGCTAGGTGGCGTTATGACCATGGTAGGCGAACCACAAAACTTGGTTATCGCGAAACAAGCGGGTTGGGAGTTCGGTGAGTTCATCATCCGCATGCTACCAGTAACTCTGCCAGTGTTTATCTGTGGCATCATTACTTGTGCGCTCGTTGAGAAACTAAAAATCTTCGGTTACGGTGCAAAACTACCTGCAAACGTTCGTCAAATCCTTGTTGAGTTTGACAACACGCAGAAAGCAAGCCGCACTAAGCAAGACATCGCGAAGCTTTGGGTTCAAGGTGCAATTGCAGTATGGCTAATCGTTGGTTTGGCTCTGCACGTTGCAGAAGTTGGTCTAATTGGTCTGTCTGTGATCATCTTAGCAACGGCTTTCACTGGCGTGATTGAAGAGCACTCTATGGGTAAGGCGTTTGAAGAAGCACTACCATTCACCGCTCTACTTGCTGTGTTCTTCTCGATTGTTGCTGTAATCATCGACCAAGGCCTATTTAAGCCAGTGATTGATGCCGTACTTCACGTTGAAGATAAAGGGGCTCAGCTCGCACTGTTTTACGTAGCGAACGGTATCCTATCAATGGTTTCGGATAACGTATTCGTTGGTACGGTTTACATTAACGAAGTGAAAACAGCGCTAGTCGACGGTATCATCAACCGCGACCAGTTCGACCTTCTTGCAGTTGCAATCAACACAGGTACTAACCTACCTTCAGTTGCAACACCAAACGGTCAGGCAGCGTTCCTATTCCTACTTACTTCTGCTCTAGCACCACTTATCCGCCTATCTTACGGCCGTATGGTAATCATGGCATTGCCTTACACTATCGTACTGGCGCTTGTGGGTTTGGCAGGTATCGTGTTCTTTGTTGAGCCTATGACGGCTTGGTTCTACGATGCAGGTTGGATTGTACAGCGCACTGGCGAAGTCACTTCTGTGATTTCAAGCGGCCACTAATCGGTGTGAACTGCCACAATGCGAGTAAGTGCGTCTAAGTAATGAAAAATAATCATTGATTAGGAAACTTATCCAAGATAAAAAGCTCTGAGTATTCAGGGCTTTTTTAATTTTATTGAAGGACTAAATTCGTGAATTTTCTTGTAATGCTCAAAGACTTCTCCAAAGGCCGACTTTCTTGGCTGTTATTACTTGGCTTCGTAATCTTCTTTGAAGCATGTGCGTTGTTCTTCCAGCACGTAATGATGCTTGGCCCTTGTGTCATGTGTATTTACGAACGCGTTGCAATGCTGGCTATTGGCCTTGCAGCTATATTAGGAGCAATCGCGCCTCATAATCCGTTGGTGCGCTGGTTGGGACTCGCAGGATGGGGATTTGGTGCCTACAAAGGCCTGATGCTCTCGTTGCAGCATGTGGATTACCAGTTTAACCCTTCTCCGTTTGCAACCTGTGATTTGTTTGTGACATTCCCTAGCTGGGCACCTTTAAACGAATGGGCACCTTGGATGTTTGAAGCTTATGGTGATTGTGCGAAGGTTGTTTGGCAATTCGTTGGATTATCAATGCCACAATGGTTGGTCGTGATTTTCGCGGGCAATTTAATTGCACTAGGTGTCATCGTCATCTCACAGTTCGTTAAGTCTAAATAAGCGTCATCAATTACCCATACCTCATAAAAAAGTCGACCACTAAGGTCGACTTTTTCATTTCAATTAACGGCTTAATTAAGCGTTTGCTCGACCGCAGCACTGTTTGAACTTCTTACCACTTTCACATGGGCATGGGTCGTTGCGACCGATGTTTTTGAATGGGTTCACACTTTGAGCTTTGTTACCTAGCATCGCTTCATCAGCAGCCAATGCCACTTCATTGACCATTAAATCAACCTGTCCAACTAAATCAGAAAGCGCTGGCGGATTTTCTAAACCTGCTGCAATCATTTGTTGCTGAGTCTGCTCCTCATCGATCGCTAACATCAGTGTTGTTAACAGTGCTTGAAGCATTCTCAGCGTGCCGTCAGCCATATTAGCTTGTTGCCACTGCTCTTCCACCGTTGGCCAAACCATCATGAAGCCTTCAGCAAAATCAGCGAACTGCTCATTAAAGTCACCTTCAGCCAGAACCTCTGTCAGCAAGTATTCACTGCGCTGAATCAGGTTATGTTGACGATTGATTTGCTCTGTTACCAGACCAATGAAACTCTCTTCAGCTTCTGGCGAGATCACAGCTAGCCACTCTTTTGGGTCAAGTGGCTTAGTCGCTAGGTTAGATGCCAAGATCGCACCTTCAACAAATTGCGGTGTACACTCTTGCGGCAAGCCATCTTGGTTTAGTAATTGGTATGTCATTGGTTCTTCATCGTTCATGTAAGATTTGCGCTAAGTATACTCGTTATCCTTCATCTTCATAGTTTACGACTCTCTGAAATTACTATGATGGTGCGAATTTCTTGAAAAATCGCCAATAGTGACAATCTACAAGCGACACCGTACAATCACGCCTCTTAATTTTCAGGACAGAGATGTTTCGGTAGTTCGATATGCGAGTAATACTAGGCCCGATGGAGGGTGTGTTAGACCACCTTATGCGTGAGATCCTCACAGAGATTAATGACTATGATCTTTGTGTGACAGAATTCGTTCGCGTTACCGATCAGTTGCTACCGCCACACGTCTTTCATCGACTATGTCCGGAACTTCATCAAGGCTCTCAAACCATGGCCGGTGTTCCCGTTCATGTACAGCTTCTTGGTCAGCACCCACAATGGATGGCTGAGAATGCCATTCAAGCCGCAAGTCTCGGTGCAAAGGGCATCGACCTGAACTTTGGCTGCCCAGCTAAAGCAGTAAACAAGAGCAATGGCGGTGCCTCGCTGTTGAAAGAACCTGACCTTATCTACAAAGTCGTGAAAGCCTGTCGCGAGGCTGTTCCTGAACATATCCCAGTATCCGCTAAAATTCGCCTTGGTTGGGAAGACCCTGAAGAGTGTTTTGAAATTGTAGATGCCATTGAGCAAGCGAAGGCTGATGAGTTAACCGTCCACGCTCGCACTAAAACAGGCGGCTATAAAGCCTCTGAGATCAAATGGGACTACATCAACCAGATCCGTCAAAAGACTCGCCTACCATTGATAGCCAATGGTGAAATTTGGAACTACCAAGACGGTCAGAATTGCATTAAGGCGACTGGTATCGACTCCCTAATGGTGTGCCGCGGTGCGTTTAACGTGCCGAACTTAGGCAACGTCGTAAAACACAACCACCAGCCAATGCCTTGGAAAGAGGTCTTAGCGCTGCTATTACGCTATTCTGAATTCGAGATCGAGGGTGACAAAGGGCTTTACTACCCTAACCGCGTCAAACAGTGGTTTGTTTATCTGCGTAAAGAGTATCCAGAGGCAGAAGAGATCTTCCGTGAGATCCGTACCTTCAAAAAGGCTGCACCAATCGTTGAACACATTCAACGTTACCAAGACAAGCTACTCGCCTCTCCCGCGATTTAATCCGTTCCAAGATCTTCAAAGCGGCTTATAAAAGCCGCTTTGAGAACTAGAATACGATTTTATTCTTACCTGTTGTTTTCGCGATATAGAGTTTCTCGTCTGCACACTTAAACACTTCATCAAAGCCTAAATGGACATCCTCCGACTCCACAATGCAGGCACCACCAGAAACGGTGAAACCTCCCTCTATGACATTGGTCGACTGCTCACAAATCGAGGTTTTGACACGGTGCAGGATATTCTTAAGGGTTTGAGTCTCCTCACCTCTTAAATAAACAACAAACTCTTCTCCGCCGAATCGAGCACCAACATCACTACTGCGTATTCCGTTGTGGATCTGACGTGCCATATAGCGAATCACTTCATCACCTTTATCATGACCAAAGGTATCGTTAATGCTTTTGAAGTTATCAATATCAAAGACGACCAATACAAATAGCTCATCATGTTGAACACTGCGCCAGAACGCTTCTAGACCACGTCGGTTGAGTAACCCTGTCATCGGGTCTTTCGCAGCCAGTTCCTTAAAGTAGCCCTTCTCTATCGTGCTGTTGATGTAAAACAAGATCATGATCATGAACAAATACACTGTCAGCGCAACAAAGATACTGTCTGTTTCCGTGTCAGCGAAAGATTTAAGTTCTTTCCAAACATCGAGTTGATAGAAGATCAAATGATGTGCAGCCACGCCGTGCAACTCTAATGGTTGTATCCAAACGGCATCATCCGGTGGCAACGCGCGAGTCAAATCGACAATATTAATTTGTCCAGCGAGCAAATGGCTTTCCGAAGCCAACAATTTTCCTGAATCAATATCTACCGACAACATACCTTGATGACTGCCTCGGTAAAAAACGGGGATCGTCATACTAATCACACTGTCTAACGTATCAGTGCGAAATGCAGGGCCTGTTAATGTCAACATATCTGGATTGTTCGCCGTTTTTTGCCAATAAGGTCGACTTTTAATCGTCGACAATAGCTCTTTTCCCAGCCCCTTAGCGAAGTCCTCCGGTGATGAGATCACATACCCCTTGGTGTCAATAAAGTGCACACCGAGATAATAGTCATCTAGCTGAGCTAAAAAGGAGAGAATTGGGGCAAGTGCCACTTTCTCACTCGCACTTCGATAAGCGTCACTCAATTCAGAGCACAGTGTTTCGTCGCCGACCAGCATGTAGTTGATATCGACAGAAGGAATGTCTGCCGTTTTACCATCGGCAAGCAGTAGGCCATCAATCGGCCATATTCGACATACACCATCAACTACAGTTTTGTTGTGGTCTAAAAAGAGAGGATTGCTAGATTTGTAGTAGTTTGAAAAGCTGTAATCTAATGCTGTCACCACCGTAGTCGTGCGCTCAAAAGCATCGATGACTCTTTGGTACTCGTATGTAACTTCTTTCTCTACAGCTTCAAGGTGATTTTTTACAATAAGCGCAAGTAACATGCTGATAATGATGGCTGGGAAGCCAAAAACAAAGGTTAGGCTAAAGTGCCTATTAACTTTCATAAAATGTGTGCTCTTTCGCTCATCTATTTCCCATTAATATTATTACATCAGCAACGACAATCAACCTGCTAAAAATATGTAATTTGTTATTTCACATATAGATATACGAAAAAACAGTCCTCTATCGCAATTTTTCAAAAAAGGACTATTTCAAAATAGAACCTTACTCGTCAATCATAGAGGTGAGAATAAGAGTACTTGAGCTGATAGTGCATCGACGGGGATACGCACTTTCCCATCTTCAATTTGTAACACCAAGCTTCCATCAATCGCAGACTTCAATACACCTGATTCAATACCCAGCTTCCAAACAGGCAGTGTAATTTCAGACATCGATGAGCCAAGATTAATGACAGTTAGGGTGTGCTCCTGCTCTAAGCTTCGAGCATAAATCAACACCTCATCATCACAATAAAGTTCCTGATAAGCCCCCGTCTGTAAACTCGCTCGTTCACGCCTTAATTGAATTAAGTTCTGGGTAAACGCAAACCAACTCGATGTCTGTTCTTCACCCCATGGGAAACAGCGTCGGTTATCAGGGTCTTGCCCTCCTTCGAGCCCAACTTCAGTGCCATAGTAAAGGCAAGGCGTTCCGACATATGTCATCAGTAACGTCAGAGCAATAGATTGTTTCTCAACGTCACCTTCCAACAAGGAAATAAATCGAGCCGTATCATGGCTGTCTAACTGGTTCAGTTGCGACAACTGATTCTGCCAAGGAACTTTTGCACGAGCCTCGCCTAACCATTCAGAAAAGTCTCGCATACTGATATCAATAGGTTCATAAGCGATATCTTGCTTCGCTAGCAAAGCTCGAACAGGATGTGCGAAACCATAATAGTTCATCGAGCCATCTTCTTGGTCACCCTGCAGCCACGAAGTCGCTTCAAAGAAGTGCTCTCCGAGTATATAAGCATCTGGGTTTTGGCTTTTAGCCGCGTTACGAAACTCTCTTACGTAGTGGGCGTTGTTATAAGCCCCCTCACCTTCTCCAAGCATATGAATCACATCAAACCGCCATCCATCAACGGAATAAGGTGCCTTAAGCCAGTGTTTGATCACCGAATCTTCTGATTGATAGATATACTCGCGAACGGATTCATTGGAGAAGTTCAATACTGGTAGAGAGTTGATGCCCTTCCAACCTACGTAAGTTTGTGCATCATCGTCATTGAAGAAGTAGTAGTCACGGTATTCAGAGTCTGGTTTACCAAAAGCCCCAGCATCCCCTTTGCCTAACTTATCGAACCATGGGTGTTCTACAGACGTATGGTTAAACACCGCGTCTAACACCACTTTCATCCCCCTTGAATGCAAATCATCTGACAGAGCAGCAAACTCTTGATTTGTACCGAAGTGAGAATCGACGTTGTAATAATCAGTCGTATCGTATTTGTGATTACTCGGAGATTGAAAAATTGGGTTAAGGTACAGCGCGGTAACGCCCAACTCTTGCAAGTAATCCAGTTTGCTATGAATACCCGCTAAATCACCACCAAAAAACTCTGCAGCCCCCGTCCCATTGTGGCCTTCAACATCTGCTCCCCACTCTTTCACGACAACGTCGACGGTGCCTTCTTTAAGGCGGTACTCACCAGGTTGAACGCTAATCTCGGGATTTCCATTGCAAAAACGTTCTGGGAAAATTTGATAAAACACCTGTTCCGCCACCCAATTTGGCGGTTGATGATCAGCATTGAGTTTAAAATGATGCGCGCGACTTGGCATACGAATATGTACACCTTGTGAGTCCAACCAAAACTGGCCAGATTGGCTCAGCAGCTTAAAAGTATAGTGAGTTATGGCTTGGTCAGTGTTAAGCGGAATCTTCGCTTCCCACACAAACAGCCGTCCTTGTTTGCCAACCAATGACATATCAACCAGATACTCTTCATTGTCCGGCTCATGACGTATTTGTACCTTGGTCCAGTCATCACGCTCCGTATGGAGCTTTAAAGTAACAACTCTTTGCTCAAGTTGAACATAATCGGAGGTTTGAGCATGAAATAGATATGGACGCATAACGAATCTCGCACGTTGACTGATTCGCTAAAGATATGAAAATTCCGATTCCCCACAATGTGAAAACCATCAACAATTAAAGTGGATCACGCTTTGTAGCCCTACATTGTTCAAATAAAGTTCACTACTTAATGTTTTGTAGGGCTGCTGCTTACTGGATGATTGTCGCTTGATCCAGAATCGAGCTTGGTGGTGTGATACGAAACTTCTTAAGCGCGTCTAGGTTAATCTTGATCGTTGAATGGCTGGGCGTTTTGACGTTCAACTTACCCGGTTTTTCACCCTCTAGTATCGCTGTTACATACTCAGCTGTTTCCAAGCCGATCTGATAATAGTCTAGCCCTGCACCAATGACTGCGCCGTTTTTAACATATGCTGTAGTACCCGCAACAACAGGAGTGTTTTGGCTGTCGGCGGCTTGAATCAGGCTATCAATAGCACTTGCGATAGTATTGTCCGTCATCGCATAAACGACATCCGATTTAGCTGCCACAATACGGGTTTTCTCTTCGACTTCGTCAGCAGTAAACACAGGCTCGATATGCAAGGCTAAACCGTGTTGTTTCGCCGCGATTTTCAAAATCGAGATCAGAGCAACGGCGTTAGACTCACCAGGGTTGTAGACAACACCAATAGAGTCCACGTCAGACATGATCGACTTAATCAGCTCTACATGTTGATGTATTGGAGAAAGGTCAGACAACCCTGTCACATTGCGACCAGGCTTCTCTAGACGTCTCACCAAGCGCGCACCAACAGGATCTGTTACCGCTGTGAAAACGATAGGGATTGTACGCGTTGCTGAAACTAACGCCTGCGAAGACGGAGTGGCAATCCCTACCAATACATGCGGATTCTTGCTCACCAATTCTCGCGCAATTTTCGCCGCTTGTGCAGGCATGCCATCTGCAACTTGTGAAACCAGCTCTAGGTTCTCTCCATTTTTATAGCCATGCGCTTCTAAGCCGTCAATCAACCCCCTATGCGCGGCATTTAAGTCTGGATGGTCAATAATCTGAGAAATCGACACTTTCGCACTGCTTGCCAACAAGGCACTAGAATAGATTAGTGCCAGCACACTCAACAACATGGCACTCGACCAATTCAACCCTATTTTCATTGACACTCCCTGTTATGTCGTCGTTTACCCTAACAACCATATTTCCACTGTTGCATAAAGAGAACAGCGTGTTATTACATTACTGATAGTATTACCAGTAAGAGATAAACAACGAAAGCCAAAAATAACAAAAGTGCAACAAGTGTCGAATTTATGAGCTAGCTTCAAGAATTAGAGTGAAAGGTCTGAAATCGAAAAATAAAAAGGCGATGGTGCGCACAAAAGAAGGGGATTTACTGTTAAGATCAAAAACGCCCCGAAGGGATCTCACAGGGCGCATTGTTTGATGGTATTAATGAGCGTCGCTCGGATCAACTAGGTTGTTGTCTGGGCCTTGGACAGATCGATGTCGAAGTTAAAACCAACGTTCCATCGATGATTTGTCGAGCTGGCGAAACGCTCGGTTTAAGATAATCGCCAACTCCTTATAGCGCGGGCGAGACTTCATTGGCTCTAACGCAAAGCCGGTTTCAGTAATCTTTTCATGCAATTCGCGATACCAAGACACAAGTGCTGGTGGCAGTTGAGTGTTGGAGCGATTGCCTAACCACCACATACCTTGCAACGGTAAGCTAATTGCGAATAGTGCCATAACCACAGCTTGTGGCATCGCTTGATAATTGTTGAATACCATCTGTGTTAAAATACTGATCGCGGCGATCGCTGGCATAACCTTAATGCCGAAGCGAGTTGCCTTAATGATGCGTTGCTCGGGAAAGATCGCATTTAACTCTTTTCTGACAGGCCAGAGATCCATGTACTTTTGGCCATCTTTTAAACTACTGGCTAACCCAACTCTATTGCTCATATGAGTCTCCCGTTAAAAAAAAGTTGAAATCATCAACTAAAAACGCAAAAAATTGACGAAAAATAATATTCTTTCAAATTTTTTTGTTATATTTGCACAATATCGCTATTATTTGCAGACCTCAATCTCATTGTTGCCCTTATTTACAATTTAAGCAACTTTGTGACGACCTCTGCAAGGATTGCACCTGTCCCTTTTATGACGAAAGGCGACATTCACTTATACGGAAATTAATGTTTTTTTGACCAAGATTAGTACGCAAGCTTGTGTGCTTCGTCTATTCTTGTGATTGATTTTCACCCTTAACTGATTTTATCAGACAAATTTACAGGTAGTCATTCATGTCTAAGCTAGTTTTAGTTTTAAACTGCGGTAGTTCTTCTCTTAAATTCGCTGTTGTTGACGCAGAAAACGGTGACGAGCACCTAACAGGTCTTGCAGAGTGTCTGCACCTTCCTGAAGCTCGCATCAAGTGGAAACTTGACGGCAAACACGAAGCTCAGCTAGGTAATGGCGCAGCTCACGAAGAAGCGCTAGCGTTCATGGTAGAAACTATTCTTGCTTCTAAGCCAGAACTTGCTGAAAACCTAGCAGCAGTTGGTCACCGTGTTGTACACGGCGGCGAGAAGTTCACTCAGTCTGCACTAATCACTGACGATGTACTGAAAGGTATCGAAGACTGTGCTGCTCTAGCACCTCTTCACAACCCAGCTGCTATCATCGGTATCAAGGCTGCTCAAAAGTCATTCCCTGGCCTACCAATGTCTGCTGTATTTGATACTGCATTCCACCAAACAATGCCTCAAGAGTCTTACCTATACGCTCTACCGTACAAACTGTACGAAGAGCACGGCATCCGTCGTTACGGCATGCACGGTACTTCTCACCTATTCATCGCTCGCGAAGTAGCAGAGCAACTAGGCAAGCCAGCTGACGAAGTAAACATCATCAACTGTCACCTAGGTAACGGTGCATCTGTTTGTGCAATCAAGAACGGTAAATCTGTAGACACTTCTATGGGTCTTACTCCTCTTGAAGGTCTAGTAATGGGTACACGTTGTGGTGACATCGACCCTGCGATCATCTTCCACCTACACGATTCTCTAGGTTACTCTGTTGAAGAAATCAACAACATGCTAACTAAAGAGTCTGGTCTTGCTGGTCTAACTGCTGTTTCTCCAGACTGTCGTTTCGTTGAAGACAACTACGGTAAAGAAGAAGCTGCAACTCGCGCAATGGACGTAATGTGTCACCGTCTAGCGAAATACATCGCTGGTTACACTGCGACTCTAGATGGTCGTCTAGACGCTATCGTATTCACTGGTGGTATCGGTGAGAACGGCGCTCCAATCCGTGAACTAGTACTTAACCGCCTAGGCATCTTCGGTATCGAAGTTGACGGCGAAGCTAACCTAAAAGCTCGCTTCGGTGGTGAAGGTGTTATCACTACTGCTGACAGCCGCATCCCTGCGATGGTTATCTCTACTAACGAAGAGCTAGTAATCGCTGAAGACACTGCACGTCTAGCAGGTCTTTAATCAAGATTTATACCGCTAGCTCACTTGGGCTAGCGGTATTTTGATACAAAAATGGGGCTCAGCTTCTATTCCTATTCCTACCCTTCAATAGGAATATGAAGTTGAGCTTTTTTAATCCAATAGCTAAAGGTACTCATACGAATGTCTCGTACTATTATGCTTATCCCTACAAGTGCTGGTGTTGGTCTAACTAGCGCAAGTATGGGTGTTCTTCGCGCAATGGAGCGCAAAGGCGTTAAGGTTTCTTTCTACAAACCAATCTCTCAACCACGCTCTGGTGGTGACCAACCTGATCTAACGTCAACTATCGTTGGCACAAGCAGCGATGTTAAGATCGGTCAACCTCTAGCGATGTCTGTTGCTGAAAGCCTAATCGGTAACGACAACATGGACGAGTTACTAGAAACTGTTGTTGAGCGTTACAACCAGATCAACAAAGATGCTGACGTAACACTTATCGAAGGTCTAGTACCAACTCGTAAACACCCATTCGCTAACCAAGTGAACGCAGAAATCGCTGCAACACTAGGTGCAGAGATTGTACTAGTTGCAACTCCGGGTACTGACAACCCAGCTCAACTTAAAGAGCGCATCGAAGTAGCATGTTCTAACTTCGGCGGCACTAAGAACAAAAACATCTCTGGTGTTATCATCAACAAGCTTAACGCTCCAGTTGATGAAGCGGGTCGTACTCGCCCTGATCTTTCTGAAATCTTTGACGATTCAGACAGCGCTCAGCAAAGCGAACTAAAAGTAATGGAGATCTTCAATACTTCTCCTATCCGTGTACTAGGTTGTGTGCCTTGGAGCATCGAGCTAATTGCTACTCGTGCTGCAGACATGGCTTCTCACCTAAACGCTGAAATCATCAACGAAGGTGAACTGAACACTCGTCGTATCAAGAGCATCACGTTCTGTGCGCGTTCACTGCCTCACATGATCGAGCACTTCAAGCCAGGTTCACTACTAGTAACTTCGGCTGACCGTCCTGACGTTATCGTTGCAGCAGCACTTGCAGCAATGAACGGCGTTGAGATCGGTGCAGTTCTTCTAACTGGCGGCTACGATATCCCTGCAGAAATCGAAGAGCTAATCAAGCCAGCTCTAGAAAGCGGTTTACCAATCTTCAAAGCTCAAGGTAACACTTGGCAGACGTCTCTTAACCTACAGAGCTTCAGCCTAGAAGTTCCAGCTGACGATAAAGAGCGTATCGAGTTCATCAATGAACACGTTGCGGGTCACATCGATGGCAACTGGATCGAGTCTATGACTGAAGGTACTCAGAAGTCTCGTCGTCTAAGCCCACCAGCATTCCGTTACCAGCTAACTGAATTCGCTCGTAAAGCGGCTAAGCGTATCGTACTTCCTGAAGGTGACGAACCACGTACAGTGAAAGCTGCAGCTATCTGTGCTGAGCGCGGTATCGCGGAATGTGTACTTCTAGGTAACCCAGAAGAGATCAAGCGTGTTGCAGCGCAGCAAGGCGTTGAGCTAGGTGCTGGCGTTAAGATCATCAACTCTGACGAAGTACGTGAAAACTACGTGGCTCGCCTAGTTGAACTACGTGGCGCGAAAGGCATGACTGAAGTTGTTGCTCGTGAGAAGCTACAAGACTCTGTATTCCTAGGCACAATGATGCTTGAGAACGACGAAGTTGACGGCCTAGTTTCTGGTGCTGTTCACACTACAGCGAACACTATCGTTCCTCCGTTCCAAATCATCAAGACTGCACCTGATGCGTCTATCGTATCTTCTGTATTCTTCATGCTGCTACCTGACCAAGTACTGGTTTACGGTGACTGTGCGATCAACCCAGATCCAACAGCTGAACAGCTTGCTGAAATCGCAATCCAATCTGCTGACTCTGCAGCGGCATTTGGTATCGAACCACGCGTTGCTATGATCTCTTACTCTACTGGTGAATCTGGTAAGGGTGCAGACGTAGATAAAGTACGTGAAGCAACCAAGCTTGCTCAAGAGAAGCGTCCAGATCTAGTGATCGACGGTCCTCTACAGTACGACGCGGCTATCATGGAAAACGTTGCTGCTTCTAAAGCGCCAAACTCTCCAGTAGCAGGTAAAGCGACAGTATTCGTATTCCCAGACCTAAACACTGGTAACACGACTTACAAAGCTGTACAGCGTTCAGCTGACCTAGTATCTATCGGTCCAATGCTTCAAGGTATGCGCAAGCCAGTAAATGACTTGTCTCGTGGCGCTCTAGTAGACGACATCGTTTACACAGTAGCTCTAACGGCTATCCAAGCAGACCAAGCTGCACAAGCTGAAGAAAAAGTAGTTAACTAATTCTCTTTTTCAGAAAGCAAAAACCCTAGATGATTATCTAGGGTTTTTTTATGCCTGAAGAAAAGCGAATTAATTAATGATTCTAACCGCGCCCATGAGGTGACTCTAAGTCCAGCTCAGGACCTTTTGGTACCACTTGTGTTGGGTTGATGCCTGTATGGCTGTAGTAATAGTGACGTTTGATGTGGTAAAAATCCGTCGTCTCTTTAATACCCTTCACTTGGTATAGCTCTTTCATATAACCATTCAAATGTGGGTAATCGGCAATACGTTTTTTATTACACTTGAAGTGCCCTACATACACAGCATCAAAACGAATCAGAGTCGTGAACAAACGCCAATCCGCTTCTGTAATTGTATCTCCAGCTAAGTAACGACTTTTTGCTAGGTGTGCATCGACTTTATCCAGAGCACCAAATAATCCCTCATACGCTTCTTCATAAGCCTCTTGAGTGGTTGCAAAGCCGCAACGATAAACACCATTATTGATATTCGGATAGATGAAGTCGTTCCACTCATCGATCGTATGGCGCAGCGCTGGTGGGTAGTAATCGTCGCTATTTCCCGTTAAATCGTTAAATGCAGAGTTGAACATACGAATGATCTCAGATGATTCGTTGCTCACAATGGTGTTGGTTTTCTTATCCCACAATACAGGAACCGTAACACGACCTGTATAGTCCGGCTTAGCTTGTGTATAGATTTGGTGTAGACGGGTATGGCCAAATAGCGGTTCAGGTAGCCCCATTTGCCAGCCTTCGCTCATCATATCTGGGCACACCACAGTAACATCAATATGCTCAGTTAGGCCTTTAAGCGCCCGAAAGATAAGTGTTCTATGAGCCCAAGGACAAGCTAGCGAAACATACAGGTGGTAACGTCCGCTTTCAGGTTGAAACGGTGCGTCTGCACGGTTCTCTACCCAACTACGAAAGCCGGCATCCTCTCGCACGAATTTACCATTGCTCGATTTCGTATCGTACCAAACGTCGTGCCACTCGCCTTGAATTAACTTACCCATTTTGAACCCCTTCATATTCAAACTTATATATACCAATCACAACTAGTATAAAAAAAGCCAACTTTTTCAAAACTAGAAGAAGTTGGCTTAGTTGTTCGAATTATTTGAATAAGCGCCAGAGACAAAAAAAGCGTGACCGTTTGACCAGCCACGCTTAAGCCTGTCACAGGCTGAATTACGCTTTGTTAAACCTGAACATGAAGACAAGATACCGCGTGAACGTCGTTACCTTGAATCTTAGGTTTTGTCTCAGCACACGCCTCTGTCGCCTGAGGGCAACGAGTACGGAATACACAACCTGATGGTGGGTTGATTGGTGATGGTAGATCACCTTCCAACATCTGAATTGTCTTGCTGCGCTCAATACGAGGATCCGGGATTGGAACCGCAGACATCAGTGCCTTGGTGTATGGGTGCTTAGGATCAGAGAACAGTGCATCCGATTCACCTAGCTCAACCGCATTACCTAGGTACATTACCAATACACGGTCAGAGATGTGCTTAACCACTGACAAGTCGTGCGCGATAAATACCAACGAAAGACCTAACTCTTTTTGTAGCTCTTTCAGAAGGTTAACTACTTGAGCTTGGATAGATACATCAAGCGCCGAAACCGGTTCGTCACAGATGATCATCTTAGGCTTCAAGATCAGTGCACGTGCAATACCGATACGTTGACACTGACCACCTGAGAACTCGTGTGGGTAACGGTTGATTACGTTTGGTAGGAGACCTACTTTCGCCATCATCTCTTTAACGCGATCTTTCACTTCCTGCTTTGAAAGCTCTGGATAGAAAGTCTCTAGTGGCTCAGCAATGATGTCACCAACCGACATACGTGGGTTAAGTGATGCTAGTGGATCTTGGAAAATCATCTGAATCTCTTTACGAGTTTCACGACGTTGAATCTCTTCCATTTTCGTTAGGTCTTGACCTAACCACATCACTTCACCGTCTGTTGCTTCCACCAAACCGATGATTGCGCGAGCGAATGTTGACTTACCACAACCCGACTCACCTACTACGCCCAGCGTTTCACCTTCGTAAAGGTGGATGTCAACGCCGTCAACCGCTTTCAGGTTAGAAGGCTTAGCCCAAGGCCATGCTGACTTCGCCGCGATGCTAAAGTGAACCTTAAGATCTTTAATGTCTAATAGTAACTGCTTATCTACACTCATTTTTTCCAAGCCTCCCAATCAGAAAAACATGCACGCTGACGGTCATTTCCGAATGGTGTCAGAATCGGTGCTTCTTGCTTACAACGGTCCATCACGCGATGACAACGGTCTTGGTACGGACAGCCTGGCGGTAGACGAAGTAAGTTTGGCGGGTTGCCTGGAATAGTCGGAAGAATCTCACCTTCAGTATCAAGACGAGGGATCGCTTTCAACAGACCTTCTGCATATGGGTGGCTTGGGTTGTAGAAGATTTCATCTACTGTACCGTATTCCATTGTACGACCTGCGTACATCACAAGTACTTTGTCACAAGAACCCGCTACCACACCCAAGTCGTGGGTAATCATGATGATTGCTGTGTTGAACTCATCTTTAAGTTCATTCAGCAGCTCCATGATCTGCGCTTGAATAGTTACATCCAATGCGGTTGTCGGCTCATCGGCGATAAGCAGCTTAGGGCGACAAAGTAGTGCCATTGCGATCATCACACGCTGACGCATACCGCCAGAGAATTCGTGTGGGTACATGGTGATACGCTTGCGCGCTTCTGGAATCTTAACAGCCTCAAGCATGCGTACAGATTCTTCGAATGCTTCTGCTTTGCCCATGCCTTTGTGAAGCATTAGCACTTCCATTAACTGGTCGCTCACCTTCATGTAAGGGTTAAGCGAAGTCATTGGATCTTGGAAGATCATCGCGATCTGTTCAGCACGAACCTTGTTCAGCTCTTTTTCTGGAAGGTTAAGGATCTCTTTACCTTCGAATTTTGCGCTACCAGAGATGATGCCGTTTTTCGCCAGCAGTCCCATGATAGAAAATACAGTCTGTGATTTACCTGAACCTGACTCACCTACGATACCCAGCGTTTCGCCTTGGTTAAGTGAGAAGTTCAAGTCATTTACTGCGGTTACGATACCATCTTGAGTGGTAAATTCGACGCGCAGGTCTTTGACATCTAATAAGCTCATCATTGCTTCCTTAATCTTTTATAGCTTTTATATTTTTATTTGCTATTTAGTTTTTATCTGTCTTTTGGATCAAGCGCGTCGCGCAGGCCATCACCTACATAGTTAAAGCAGAACAGCGTAACTACCATGAATGCTGCAGGGAATGCCAGTTGCCAGATAGCAACTTCCATTGTCTGCGAACCTTCTTGAAGCAATGCGCCCCAGCTTGTCATAGGCTCTTGAACACCAAGACCAAGGAAAGATAGGAATGATTCCGTCAGGATCATACTTGGGATAAGTAGAGTTGAGTAAACGGCTACGATACCCAATACGTTTGGAACGATGTGACGTGTAATGATCTTCCATTTGCTTACACCACACACGTGAGCAGCTTCAATGAACTCCTTACTACGTAGGCTCAACGTTTGACCACGTACAATACGCGCCATATCAAGCCAAGCAATCGCACCGATCGCAACGAAGATAAGTACAATATTACGACCAAAGAACGTTACTAGTACGATAACTAGGAACATGAATGGAACCGCGTACAAGATCTCAAGGATACGCATCATCACTCGGTCAGTACGACCACCGATGAAGCCTGAAGCTGCACCGTAAAGCGTACCAATCAATACCGCTACGAAGGCACCCATCACACCTACCATAAGTGAGATACGGCCACCGATAAGAGTACGTACGTAAAGGTCACGACCTAAGCTATCAGTACCAAACCAGTGGTCAGCATTTGGACCAACGTGCATTGCGTACCAGTCAGTATCGTCATAAGTGTATTGAGCCAGCATTGGTAGGAAGATAACCGCCAATACCATCAGTGTCAGAATAAACAGGCTCACCATTGCAGCTTTGTTGCGCATAAAACGAATACGCGCATCCTGCCATAAACTACGACCTTCAATTTCTAAGTTCTCAGAAAACTTTTCGATCGCTTCTAAATTTTCTTTTTTCTTCAACATGTCCATGCGTCCCTGTTAGTAGCGAATTTTCGGGTCAATAACCGCTAGCAAAATATCAACAATTGCGTTGAATAAGATGAATAGGAAACCAATCAAAATGGTTACACCCATTACTAACGAGTAGTCACGGTTAAACGCAGCGTTCACGAACAGCTTACCGATACCTGGTAGGCCGAAGATGGTTTCAACAACCACCGAACCTGTGATGATACCTACGAATGCTGGACCCATGTACGAAACAACAGGCAACATTGCAGGCTTAAGTGCATGTTTTAGAATGATGTAACGGTAGCTTAGACCCTTAGCACGAGCGGTACGGATAAAGTTACTGTTAAGAGTTTCGATCATGCTACCACGGGTAATACGAGCAAACGTTGCAACGTAAAGAAGCGACATTGCGATTACAGGTAGGACGATGTAAATAAAGGTACCACCATGCCAGCCACCTGCTGGGAAGATGTTCCAGTGGAGCGAGAATAGGTAAATTAGAGCGGGTGCCAGTACGAAGGATGGCATTACAACCCCGAGCATGGCGGTCGACATTATGGTGTAGTCGATCCAGGTATTGTGCTTCAAGGCGGCAATGGTTCCGACCGATACCCCCATTATCAGCGTAAAGATAAAGGCAACGAAACCAACCTTTGCAGACACAGGTAGTGCTACTGCGATCAGCTCATTTACTGTGTAATCTTGGTACTTAAACGAAGGACCGAAGTCGCCTTGTAGGATATTCGTTAAGTATGTTGTGTATTGCTCAAATACTGGTTTATCTAAACCGTATTTAGCTTCGATGTTCGCCATAACTTCTGGCGGTAATGGACGCTCGCTTGAAAACGGGTTACCCGGTGCGAAACGCATAAGAAAGAAAGATATAGTGATCAACACCAACATTGTTGGGATCGCTTCAAATATCCTTTTCATAATGAATTTAAGCATAAACTCACTCTTTCAGTCTGTGACAATTAAAATTAGAAAGACCCTACATGCGCGCCCTGCGCATGTAGTGCCTATATCGTTATATTTTTATATTAACTTTCTAGAATCGAAGCGCAGATTACTGAGCTTTGATGTAGAGGTCTTTAGAGAAGATTTTCTCTTCCGCGTTTTCAGCTGGGAAACCACCAACTTGCGGAGAAAGTAGACGTGAACGCACGTATTGGTAAATCGGTGCGATTGGCATATCGTCAGCCATCATCTTCTCTGCTTCTAGGTAGATAGCTTTACGCTCTTCTTCAGAAGTAGATTTCAGTGCTTTGTCGATAAGAGCATCGTATTCTGCGTTGCCCCAGTGCTGACCACCTGTAGTGTTCGCACTTACCATTAGAGTTAGGAATGAAGATGCTTCGTTGTAGTCACCACACCAACCAGCACGTGCAACTTCGAAGTCACCTTGATCTTTAGAATCTAGGTATGTTTTCCACTCTTGGTTCTCAAGAGTTACTTTAAGACCTAGAGTCTTCTTCCACATAGAACCAAGCGCTACCGCAATCTTCTTGTGGTTTTCGTTGGTGTTGTATAGAAGAGTAAATTCTAGAGGGTTGCTCTTACCGTAGCCTGCTTCTTCAAGAAGACGTGCAGCTTCTGCGTTACGCTCTTTCTGAGATAGCTCACCGTATGCAGCCATTTCTGGATCGAAATTCGCTGTAATTTCAGGTGTTAGGAAGTAAGCTGGTTTTTGGCCTTGACCAAGGATAGCACCCGATACGATATCACGGTCGATAGCGTAAGAGATCGCTTTACGAACACGTACGTCGTTGAATGGTTCTTTCTTAGTGTTGAAAGAGTAGTAGTAAGTACACAGACTGCCTTCAACAGATACTGAATCTGCATGTTCTTTCTTCAGACGCTTGAAGTGCTCAGTTGGCAGCGTTGAAGTGAAGTGGATCTCACCAGATAGGAAACGGTTCATTTCCGCTACTTGGTTTTCGATCGGTAGGAAAGTAACTTTGTTTAGAACAGTTTTGTCGTTGTCCCAGTAGTTTGTGTTACGAACCATTTCTAGACGCTCGTTCACAACCCAGTTGTTTACTTTAAATGCGCCGTTACCTACGAAGTTTTCTGGTTTAGTCCATTGATCACCAAACTTCTCAACTGTTGCTTGGTGGACTGGCTTCATTGTTGTGTGGCCAGTCATCATTACGAAGTATGGCACTGCTGTTTCTAGCTCAACAACAAGAGTCTTATCGTCTAGTGCTTTAACGCCTAGTTCGCTCTTATCTTTCTTACCAGCAATGATGTCTTTCGCGTTCACCATCTTCGTGTACTCCATGTACCAAGAGTATGGTGATGCTGTTGCTGGATCTACCGCACGCTGGAAGCTGTATACGAAGTCGCCAGCAGTTACTGGGTCGCCGTTAGACCATTTTGCGTCGTCGCGTAGGTGGAAAGTGAAAGTTTTGTTGTCAGATGTTTCCCAGCTTTTCGCTACGCCAGGAATAGTGTTACCGTCCGCATCTTGATTCACTAGACCTTCTAGTAGATCACGAATTACGTGAGACTCTGGTACACCTTGAGATTTGTGTGGGTCGATTGTTGCAACTTCAGTACCGTTACCACGAACGAGTTCCTGAACTTTTGCCAATTTTGTACCCGCTGGAACGTCAGCAGCGATTGATGTAGTAGAAGTGGCAGCCACTGCCAGACCAGCACCTAGAAGAAGGGCCTGAGTGATTTTATTCTTGTACATGCATAAACTCCAAGTTTTTGTATTGCATCCATGACTTCTTTGCTTGGTTCACTGAACGGTTAGTGATTTAGATTTATTTAGCTCAATTTTTGAGCATAAAAACCTAAAACCTTACAAAGATTGCGGCACACACTATCAATCATTGAAGTAATTTGCCATAAAGAACTGGCAAAAAATCGTATAATTCTCCGAAATACTCAATGAATTAGCGATAAACTCTAATAAAATCGTAATTTATAGCTATTTAAATACGATGTATTATTAAAAGTCAGCCGTAAATGTTGATATATCTGTTTTGATACTTATTTTTAGCATCTTATGCTAGAACAACCCTGACAAATTAACATTATTGCCACATGAAATCTAATAGGGCATCACATATCCCCTAAGTTGCTTACGTTAATTGTGAGGATTATCACTCTATCAAAAACAGAACAAATGGCTGCTTAGTGCATTATATTGGTGTAACAAATTGTTTTAATCACTTTATATGCGTACTTATTCACAAAAACTCTACACATTACTTGGTTATTTGTTCTTCAGGTATAAAAAAACCGACTCAAAGAGTCGGTTTTATATCATCAAAATAGGCGTTTATTTCTGCCAACGCTCGGCTGCTTTCGCGTCTGAATCTCGAGATTCTACCCAACGAGTTGCTTCAGTTGTACGCTCTTTCTTCCAAAACGGTGCCTTTGTTTTTAGGTAATCCATAACAAATTCACACGCTTCAAATGCAGCACCACGGTGAGCACTAGACACACCGACGTATACAATCTGATCGCCAATATCAAGGTCACCTACTCGGTGAATAACACGCATTTTTTGAATAGGCCAACGCGTTTCCGCTTGATCACAAATCTCGCTTAACGACTTTTCGGTCATACCTGGGTAATGTTCTAGGGACAAGCCAATTACGTTATCCCCTAAGTTCATATCACGAACTTTACCGACAAAAGTAACGACTGCGCCCGCTGATGTACCTTGCGACAGAAAGTCGTATTCGTCAGCAACTGAAAAGTCCTCAGCTGTCACCAATACTCGTGAGTCCATCTCTAGCCTCCCGTTACCGGCGGGAAGAATGCCACTTCATCACCATCTTTAACTTCAGTGGTCAATGGAACAATCGATTGATTCAACGCAGCCAACAGCTTGCCCTCTTCCAGAGCGATGTCCCACTTACCTTCTTGCTTCACAAGATGGCTACGAATGGCTTCGATGGTAGTAAAACTTGCGTCTACTTCTACACTATCGACACCAACGAGTTCACGTGTTTGCGCAAAGAAAAGTACTGTAATCATTATTCCGCCTTAAAGTGGCCTGATTTGCCACCCGTTTTTTCTAAAAGACGTACCTGCTCGATCACCATATCTTTTTGTACCGCTTTACACATATCGTAAATGGTTAGAGCCGCGACAGAAGCCGCTGTCAGCGCTTCCATCTCAACACCCGTTTTACCCGCTAGTTTACAAACTGACTCGATGCGTACCTTATTCTCTTCAACGATAGGTTCTAGTTGAACCTCAACCTTAGACAATAGTAACGGATGACAAAGTGGAATCAGATCCCAAGTCTTCTTCGCAGCTTGGATACCAGCAATTCGAGCTGTAGCAAACACATCACCTTTATGGTGACTGCCTGACATGATCAACTCTAGCGTTTCAGGAGCCATATGAACGAAAGCTTCTGCACGTGCTTCACGCACAGTCTCGGCTTTTGCCGATACATCGACCATGTTTGCTTCGCCAGAAGCGTTAATGTGAGTAAATTGACTCATAACCACCTACCTATACAGAAAGGTGTGGCATGAAGTTACATGGGCGGTGGCTAGCATCAAGTTGTTGCTTGATGATTTTTGTCCAACCTGTACGGCAAGCACCCGTCGAACCTGGCATTGCAAAAATAACAGTGTGGTTTGCAAAACCAGCAATCGCACGTGATTGAATCGTAGATGTGCCGATCTCTTCGTAAGAAACCTGACGGAATAGCTCACCAAAACCTTCCACTTCTTTGTCGAAAAGTGGCTTCAGTGCTTCTGGAGTGCTATCACGAGAAGTAAACCCTGTACCACCAGTGATCATAATTGCTTGTACTGTTTCGTCTGCAATCCACTTTGAAACGATTGCACGGATCTTGTACATATCATCAATAACAATCTGCTTATCAACCACGTTGTGACCTGCTTCTTGAGCATGCTCAGCTAGGTAACGACCCGATGTATCATTTTCTTCTGTACGAGTATCTGAAACGGTTAGTACTGCGATGTTTGCAGGTTGGAATTTACTCTCTGCGTGACCCATTTGTTCACCTATTCTGTCTATTTCAATGATTATACTGATTCACCCAGCTTGCCTAAGCTAGGTGATTAAATATTGTTGATGTGGGAGCTTAGCCGCCAATAGAGGCAAGGTGCGGAGTCATACCGCTGTTGCCATCATGGAGGAAGTGACTCACTGACTTGGTTTGTAGCTCAGCCTGAATACGTGCGATAAGCGCATCTTCTTGTTCGTCTTGCTGGAGAAGATCGCGTAGCTCAACACCGTGATCTCCAAAGAGACACAAGTGAAGCTTACCTGTCGCAGACACACGCAGACGATTACAGCTTTCACAGAAGTCTTTCTCATAAGGCATGATCAAACCAATTTCACCCTTGTAGTCTGGGTGAACAAAGACCTGCGCAGGGCCGTCATTAACCGCTTTGACTTTCAGCAGCCAGCCGTTCGCAATCAAATGATTTCTGATAGCAACGCCAGATACATGGTGTTTATCGAACAAGTCATCCATTTCACCAGTTTGCATCAACTCAATAAACCGCAATTGGATAGGCTTATCTTTGATCCAGTTAAGAAATGAAGGCAGCTCTTGGCTATTGAGATCTTTCATCAACACAACATTAACTTTGATCTGTTCATAACCGACTTCGAACGCTTTATCGATACCACGCATCACCTCGGTGAACTTATTCTCACCTGTGATTTGATGGAACATGCGCGAGTCTAAGCTATCAACACTGACGTTAATATTCGTTAGACCTGCTTCACGCCACTGTGCAACCTGCTTTTCCATGCGATAACCGTTAGTGGTAGTCGCAACTTTTTGAATACCCGGAGTGCTGGCTACTGTATCGATAATTTCAGTGAAATCTTTGCGTAGGCTTGGCTCGCCACCAGTAATACGAATCTTGGAGGTACCACAATCAGCAAACGCTCTTACGATGCGTTTGATCTCGGGAACACTGAGAAAAGACGAGTTTTTCTGCCCCGAAGGCTTATAGCCATCAGGTAAGCAATACGTACATTTAAAGTTACATACGTCTGTAACTGACAAGCGCAAGTAATAAAACTTGCGATGGAATCTATCTTCGAATTGTTGCGCCACGGAACACCTTTCCAAACACGGGAGGCATAATCATTTCCAATTAAGCCCTTGTGACAACATGTCACTGGCTCTTAACGCTTATCAATACAGCAAAATACCACTGTGCGACTTAGCATGTAAGAGCTCGGAGTTATGGCAACTACGGTACACTGGGGCACACGTAGTAGCTGCGTATAAAATACTTAATAATTGTGTGTGAATCTAGCTCTGTTGCCAAAAAAACGAACCTCAACGGCAAAAAAACCGCACCAGACCCTCAAAATAACTCTTGTTGAGTATCTGCCTATAAGCATTTACCCTAAATTATAGTTGGTAATAATCTAATAAGAACTAAAAAATGAATTTGTACTCTTCAAAAAAAGTCGTCGCAATTGGCGGCGGTCACGGCTTAGGTCGCATGTTAGCGGCACTTAAACAGTTCGGTAGTAACGCAACAGGCATTGTAGCTACCACAGATAATGGTGGATCAACAGGTCGAATTCGAGACTGCCAAGGTGGTATCGCATGGGGTGACACTCGCAACTGTATCAACCAGTTAATTACTGAGCCTTCCATTAGTTCAATGATGTTTGAATATCGCTTCCGAGGCCAGGGCGAACTTGATGGTCACAACCTTGGGAACCTAATGCTAACTGCCTTGGACAACCTTTCAGTAAGACCACTGGAAGCAATCAATCTGATCCGCAGCATGCTCAAAGTTGACGTCAACATTGTACCAATGACAGAGCACCCTTCAGATTTAACCGCTCTTTCTTTAGAGGGCCGTTGGGTAACAGGTGAAACCAACGTTGATGATATGAATGAGCGTTTGCGCCGCCTTGACCTATCACCAGAAGTACCAGCCACTAAAGAAGCGGTGTTAGCAATTGCAGAAGCTGATTGCATTGTCTTGGGACCAGGCAGTTTCTTAACCAGTATTATGCCGCCACTACTTTTACCGGAAATTGGTAAAGCGATAGCAGACAATACCAAGGCGAAGGTGATTTTGGTTGAAAACCTTTCTCCTGAGCACGGCCCTGCTGGCATGATGTCGCTAAAAGAGAAGATCGAATGGTGTGAACGTGCATGTAAAGCACGCAAAGTGGACGTGATCATTGGTGATACCGCTCATCCAGAACTCGATGGACTATGGCATTGCGTGACAACTGACCTTGCTTCACCTAACCGAGATTGGCGTCATGATAGAGTCAAGCTCCAGCAAGCTATCGAAGCTCAGCTAGCATAAACAAGGTATCTTGCGACCTGACACAAAAAAGGAGCATTGCGCTCCTTTTTCTTAACTCATCAACTGTTGGTATTCTGTGTATGTCGAGACCAACAATGCTTTCATATCTTGATAGTCTTCATCGGTGATCGATTTAGCTTGTTTTACCTTAGCGTCCAAACCAATTGCAAAGTCACAGAGAGCATCGGCACCAAAACTTGCAGCACTGCTCTTTAGCGCATGACTGATATCGGCTAAATATTTGGCAGAGTCTACCGCATTGCTCTGCTCCAAATGCTCGTGATAGCCCTTGAGTTCTCCCAAAAATATCTCTAACAAAACTGGCACATTCTCTTGGCCGATTTCATTGGCAAGTTCATCAACTTTTTCTTGGTTTAGTATGTTCATCGTTATTCTTATGCACTAATTATTCTGAGGATGATTGTTTTGCATTCCATGCCTGTAACTTGCGATAAATTGTCGATGGACTCACATCCAAAAAGCCTGCAGCTCTCGGAATATTACCATCACATGCCTTAATCGCTTGTTCTATCGCTGTTTTTTCAGTGAGCCATAGTGGGAAAATATCTTTAACCGTTATGTCTTCACTCTGTTTTTCTTTCAATCTTAGGCTGTTTTCCAACGGTTGATTGAGCGGTGGTGGCAACATACCGAGCGTGATCTCTTTACCGTTGTTGAGTACCACAACATTTCGCAAAACATTCTGCAACTGTCGTACATTACCCGGCCACTCATACTGATTAAATCGATCAATAACTTCTTGAGAAAAACGAACAAACGCTTTTCCTTCTTCCACTGACATATAACCAAGTAAGGAGTAAGCAATCTCAATCACATCTTCACCACGTTCTCGCAAAGGCGGAAGATGCAATGGGATAACATATAAACGGTAGTACAAATCTTCACGGAAGCGTCCTTCTTGCACTTCTTTCCATGGGTCTCTGTTGGTCGCGCACACAAAGCGCACATCCACACTCTTCATCTTTGAAGAGCCCACTTTTTGGAACGTACCCGTTTGAATGAAACGAAGCAGCTTGGTTTGAAGTTCCAAGTCCATCTCACAAAGCTCATCGAGGAACAGAGTGCCGCCATCCGCTAGCTCTGCAGCACCTTGTCGGTCGGTCGCAGCGCCCGTAAACGCACCTTTAACGTGACCAAATAGCTCACTCTCAATGAGATCTTTAGGAATCGCAGCACAGTTAATCGCAATAAACGGTTTATCGCCTCGCTTACTCGCAGCGTGAACGGCTTCAGCACACACCTCTTTACCGGTACCACTTTCGCCAGTAATAAAGATACTGGCTTTACTTGAAGCGGCTGAATCAATAGTGCGATATACCTGCTGCATGGTTTGGCTACTGCCGATGAAACCTTGGTAATTCTGACTGCCCGGATGCTCAGCGCTGTTCTTCAGCTTAGTTGCTTTACGAATCGCATTATTAACCGTGATACGCAGACGGTCAGCTTCACAAGGCTTAATCAAAAAGTCTTGAGAGCCGTGACGCATTGCTTCAACTGCAGTATCAATTGAACCGTGAGCCGTCATGAAAATGACAGGGACTTCAGGAAAGTTCTGCTTTACCGCAAAAAGGACATCCATCCCCGTCATATCAGGAAGACGAAGATCAAGTAGAATGAGGTCTGGGATTCGGTGATTTAGGCTCTCGATAGCCTCTTTACCTGTCCCTACGATATTGATATCTATCTCTAATGGGGTCAGGTAAGATCGATATAACGCCGCGACTGACGCCGTATCTTCCACCATTAACAAATATTTAGATTTGTTATCAAATGTTTGTGATTGCATATCCTAGCCGATATTATTTTGCATTTATTGTAATAATCGCATTCCGCTTTGCATTATGCAAATTACTACGCAAATTTTATCGCATCATTTTCTATGATAACCAAGAATCATACAGTTAAACATCTGGCATGAAGGATGCAGTCAAATAATTGACCTTCGGGTCACCTAGCCAACTGACGTTGTTAGTGGATGACATTTCCACAAATGTGAGCCAGTAGATGAGTTACTACTGGCTTTTTTTTGTCCGTTTTGCCGCTGGCTACCGAGGGTTAGCTATTGGTGATGAATTGCTGCCTCATTTGTTCAATCTCATCACGCTTCTGTGCTGCAAGCTCAAACTCGAGGTTTTGGGCATGTTGATACATCTCAGCTTCTAGTTTGCTGATCGCTTTATCGAGTTCTTGTGGACTTAGCGTTGCGTAGTTAGCCGAATCCTCAGCCACTTTAGACAGAGGTACCTGCTTAGATTGGCGCTGTTTCTTCGACTTAGTGATGTCGCCAAGCTCCATGATATCTTTAACATTACGCTTTAATGCTTGCGGCGTAATACCCTGCTCTTCATTGTATTGCATCTGTTTAATGCGGCGACGCTCGGTCTCATCAATCGCCTTTTTCATCGATTTAGTGATCGAGTCACCGTACAGAATCGCCTTACCATGTAAGTTACGTGCCGCACGGCCAATGGTCTGAATCAGAGAGCGTTCAGAACGCAAGAAGCCCTCTTTATCTGCATCAAGGATCGCCACCAACGACACCTCAGGCATATCCAAACCTTCTCGGAGCAAGTTGATTCCGACTAAGACATCAAACTCACCCAGTCTCAAATCTCGGATGATCTCAACACGCTCCACCGTATCTATATCAGAGTGTAAGTAACGAACTTTCACACCATGTTCTGTCAGATATTCAGTAAGGTCTTCTGCCATACGCTTGGTCAGCGTTGTCACCAACACACGCTCGTCTTTCTGTGAGCGAATACGGATCTCAGACAGAAGATCATCGACTTGAGTAGCAACAGGACGCACTTCAATCTCAGGGTCGAGCAAGCCAGTCGGACGAACCACTTGATCCGCAATATCGCCGTCAGACTTTTCGAGTTCATAGTTACCCGGTGTTGCAGAGACAAAAATAGTCTGTGGCGCAATCGCCTCAAACTCATCAAACTTCATTGGTCGGTTGTCCAGTGCAGACGGCAAACGGAAACCAAACTCCACCAGCGTTTCTTTACGTGAACGGTCGCCTTTATACATGGCGCCAATTTGCGGTACGGTTACGTGCGACTCATCGATAACCAAAAGACCGTCTGCAGGCAGATAATCAAATAAGGTAGGCGGAGCTTCTCCTTCTGCACGACCACTTAAATAACGGGAATAGTTCTCGATACCCGAACAGAAACCCAGCTCAGTCATCATTTCAATATCAAACTGTGTACGCTGTGAAATGCGCTGTTCTTCCAAGAGCTTATTATTGTCTTTGAGGTACTGTGCTCGTTCGCGCAGCTCTTCTTTAATGTTCTCGATCGCATCCAATATGGTTTCGCGAGGTGTCACGTAGTGCGTTTTCGGATAAACCGTAAACCTTGGCAAGTCACGCTGCTTTACGACACCGGTCAGCGGGTCAAAAATACTAATACAGTCGACTTCATCGTCGAACATCTCGATTCTAACGGCATCTTGATCAGATTCAGCAGGGAAGATATCAATGACTTCGCCGCGCACGCGAAACTGGCCGCGTTCAAAGGCAACGTCATTTCTTGAATATTGGAGCTCAGCGAGACGTCGCAGAATGTCTCGTTGGTCAATCACATCACCACGACACACATGAAGCATCATCTTGAGGTAAGACTTAGGATCACCCAGACCATAAATCGCCGATACTGACGCTACGATGATGGCATCTTTGCGTTCAAGCAGGGCTTTGGTGGCAGAAAGACGCATCTGCTCGATATGTGCGTTAACCGAAGCGTCTTTTTCAATGAAAGTATCCGTGGTCGGAACATATGCTTCCGGCTGATAGTAATCATAGTAAGAAACGAAATACTCAACTGCATTGTTTGGGAAAAAGGCTTTCATCTCACCATAAAGCTGAGCGGCCAGAGTTTTGTTTGGTGCAAGTAAGATAGCTGGGCGTTGAGCCTCGGAAATGACATTCGCTAAGGTAAAGGTTTTCCCCGATCCCGTAACCCCTAGCAGCGTCTGGTGCGCTAACCCAGAATCTAAACCATCTAACAGCTTTGCAATGGCGGTCGGTTGGTCACCTGAGGGTTTATAGTCAGAAACCAAGTCAAAGAGTTTACTCATAGGTTGTCATTCCCATACTGTTTATTTAATCAGGGTATTGTCTCCTTAGGTTGGCTATCGATGCAACCCTTATCGAAACAATCACCTCATATTATTGTCGTTAAGTTATAGCTTTTATTCAGATTAATTGATATTATCCGTCGCCCTACCCAAGCTTCTCCGCTTAATTTCAAATATTTTAATCCACGACTTTTCCCCAAAATATCTAAAATAACCACGTTTTATTCTGCTCACACAGTAACCACCAAAAGTTATACACTCGCAAAAAACCAGATTAAACTCTTACTTCATAAGCACTTACAATAAAAGCACCTCTTCTAACTAAACATCCAACTAGGGTTGTCAAAGTTTCGCCCACACACTTATCCACAATTTTGGTGGATAACTAAAGCAAAGCCAAATTCTACAAGGGCTACAGAAAAGTAAAGTAATTTATCTATTTTTTTGTCGGCATTTACTGTTGACAGAAATCGATGCTGTGATTAATATTCGCGTCGCTAACAAGCAATTCCCCCTTAGTTCAGTTGGTAGAACGGCGGACTGTTAATCCGTATGTCGCAGGTTCGAGTCCCGCAGGGGGAGCCAAATTTTAGAAAAAGCTCAATCGAAAGATTGAGCTTTTTTCGTTTTAACTGCGACTAACTTGTTCCAAGTTAATGTCTCAGACCTAGCCGCCCGCGTACGAGCCCCGACAAGGCGAGCCAAATTTAAAGAAGCCGCATCTCTCGATGCGGCTTTTTGCGTTTTAAAGCGACTGGTTTGTACCAAACCAATGTCTCAGTCGAAACGTCGGACCGTACTAGCCGTCCGCGTTCCAATCCCGACATGGGAAGTCCAAATTCTAGAAAAAAGCTCAATCGAAAGATTGAGCTTTTTTCGTTTTAACTGCGACTAACTTGTTCCAAGTTAATGTCTCATAGCTAGCCGCCCGCGTTCGAGTCCCGACAAGGGGAGCCAAATTTAAAGAAGCCGCATCACTCGATGCGGCTTTTTGCGTTTCTATTGACCTAAATTTCTCTTCCGACCGTATGAACCAACGTTAAAATCTGCATTCTTAGTCTTACATTTTGCAACGATCCTTGGGATTGAGAGCGTCTATACTTGCTACAACCATGTGAATCAAACGATTAGCCGTAGATTTTTTCATCAACTGCCTAAATCCCTAACGATCCTTGGTTGTTATTAGGTGAGCAAAGCAGGATAATATTGGGATCGGAATTTCAAGAATTAATCCATTATGACCGAATACCTTTTGTTGTTGGTTGGCACTGTGCTGGTCAACAACTTTGTGCTAGTTAAATTTTTAGGGCTGTGTCCTTTCATGGGCGTTTCCAAAAAACTGGAGACGGCGATCGGTATGGGCCTTGCTACGACGTTTGTGTTAACACTTGCGTCGGTTTGCTCGTACCTTGTAGAAAACTACATCCTTGCACCACTGGGCATCGAATATTTAAGAACCATGAGCTTCATCTTAGTGATCGCTGTAGTGGTTCAATTCACTGAAATGGTTGTCCACAAAACCAGCCCAACGCTATACAGACTTCTCGGTATCTTCCTGCCGTTGATCACGACCAACTGTGCTGTATTAGGTGTGGCACTTCTCAACATCAATGAGAATCACAACTTTATTCAATCGATCGTTTACGGTTTCGGTGCATCGATTGGTTTCTCTCTGGTACTGATCCTATTTGCCGCTATGCGTGAGCGTATTACCGTGGCCGATGTGCCAATGCCATTCAAAGGCGCATCTATTGCAATGATCACTGCAGGCCTAATGTCATTGGCATTCATGGGCTTTACAGGATTGGTGAAGTAACCATGAGTACCATTCTAATTGCAATTATTGCCTTAGCTATATTGGCTGCTGTATTCGGCGCTATTCTTGGCTTCGCCTCTATTCGATTTAAAGTTGAGGCAGATCCGATCGTTGATCAAATCGACACTATTTTGCCTCAAACTCAATGTGGTCAATGTGGTTATCCCGGCTGTAGACCTTATGCCGAAGCGATTGCTAACGGCGATAGCATCAACAAGTGTCCTCCAGGTGGCCAAGCTACAATCGAAAAGCTCGCAGACTTAATGGGCGTAGAAGTTGAAGATTCAGCACACGACTTAGACAACAAAGTTAAGACCGTTGCCTTTATTCATGAAGATATGTGTATCGGCTGTACTAAGTGTATTCAAGCGTGCCCAGTCGACGCAATTGTTGGCGGAACCAAAGCCCTTCACACGGTGATCAAAGATGAGTGTACTGGATGTGATCTTTGTGTGGCTCCTTGCCCTACAGACTGTATAGAAATGATTCCAGTCGCGACAACAACTGAAAATTGGAAATGGCAGATGAACATAATTCCGGTTACTGATATTACTAACCAAACTGCAGACGCAGATAAACAGGCGTAGGGTTAGTATGAACTCATTAATTGAACAAATTCGTACCGGCTCAGTTTGGACATTTCCTGGTGGCGTGCACCCAGCAGAGAACAAAAAGCAGTCTAACGGTCTAGCTATCGCTCATGCTGCGATCCCGCAAGAGATTGTCCTGCCTGTAAAACAGCATATTGGTAAAGCGGGTAATCTACTTGTCGCCGTTGGCGATAGTGTATTAAAAGGGCAACAACTTACAGCTCTTGATACAGGCTTCACCCTACCTGTTCATGCTCCAACATCAGGTAGTGTTGTTGCGATCGAACCAAGAACGACAGCTCACCCTTCTGGCTTGTCAGAACTGAGCATCGTCATCAAGCCCGATGGCCAAGATCAATGGATCGAGCGCCAAAGCACTGAAGATTACACTCAAAAAACCTCAGATGAACTGCTTGATATTATTCGTCAAGCGGGCATTTCAGGTATGGGCGGCGCTGGCTTCCCTACAGCTAAAAAACTGCAATCTGGCCTAGGTCGTACAGAAATTCTGATCGTTAACGCGGCAGAGTGTGAACCTTACATCACCTCAGATGACAAGCTACTTCAAGAGCATGCAGACGAAGTGCTAAAAGGTATCGAAGTTGTTGAGCATCTATTGCAGCCAAAACTGACTGTCATTGGTATCGAAGACAACAAGCCTGAAGCGATCAAAGCTCTAGAGATCGCAGCGAAGGACAAAGATATTGTTATTCGCGTGATCCCAACCAAATACCCATCGGGTGGTGAAAAGCAGCTGATTAAGATCCTGACAAATAAAGAAGTACCAGCTGGCGGCATTCCTGCCGATATTGGTGTATTAGTCCAAAACGTCGGATCACTGTACTCGATCAAACGCGCGGTGATTGATGGCGAGCCTGTTGTGAATCGTGTTGTTACGCTGACAGGTAAAACTTTTAAGCAACCACGTAACGTATGGGCGTTACTTGGTACTCCGGTTAGCGCACTGCTTACTGAGTTCGGCTACAAAGCCGATAAGAAATTACCAAGGCTCATTCTGGGTGGTCCTATGATGGGCTTCACCTTGCCACATGAAAATGTGCCAATCACTAAAACGTCGAACTGTATTCTAGCGCCGACACGCCGTGAGATCTCTCCAAATAGCTATGAAATGGAATGTATCCGTTGTAGTCAATGTGCAGAAGCTTGCCCTGCGTCTCTATTGCCACAGCAACTGCAATGGCACGCTAAAGCGAACGAGCTCGATAAGTGTGAAGAACTGAATATCAAAGACTGTATTGAATGTGGTGCTTGTGCATTTGTGTGCCCTAGTGAGATCCCGCTAGTTCAGTACTATCGTCAAGCAAAAGCTGAAATCAAGACTCGTCGAGATGAAGCTGCTGCTGCTGAACGAGCCAAACAACGCTTTGAAGAGAAGAACGCTCGTATGGAGCGTGATAAAGCTGAGCGTGAAAATCGCTTTAAGAAAGCCGCTGACAACCGCCGGAAAGAGATGAAAACATCTGACGGTGACGATGCTATCGCTGCTGCTATCGCAAGGGTTAAAGCACAGAAAGCGGCTGCGGATACCACCAGCAAAGAACCCGCAGTGAAACCAGCGGTTGCAGCAGCTATCGCCAAAGCAAAAGCGAAACAAGCGGCAGCCCAGCAAGGTAACAGTGCTGAGCCAGATAATTCTGAAATGTCGAAGCTACGTGAAGAGCGTAAGAAGCTTGCAAGAGAGCGTAAAGCTCAACAAGCCAATGCGGAAAACCAAACGTCAGGCGAAGATAAAAAAGATGCGGTCGCTGCTGCTATTGCTCGTGCTAAAGCGAAAAAGGCACAACAGGCTGAGGCAAACTCAGACACAAGCAGTGCCAATAAGAAAGATGCCGTTGCGGCTGCAATAGCACGCGCTAAAGCGAAGAAGGCTCAGCAAGCCGAGTCGCAAGTTGAAGAAGCTGAATCAACAGACGCAAGCGTTGATCCTAAGAAAGCCGCTATCGCTGCCGCCATTGCTCGCGCTAAAGCGAAAAAGGCTCAGCAAGCCGAACCACAAGTGGAAGCTGCGGAAACAGAATCAACAGACGAAAGCGTTGATCCTAAGAAAGCCGCTGTCGCTGCGGCCATTGCTCGCGCAAAAGCGAAAAAGGCTCAGCAAGCTGAGTCGAAAGTTGAAGAAGCTGAAACAGAATCAACAGACGTAAGCGTTGACCCGAAGAAAGCTGCTGTCGCTGCTGCCATTGCTCGCGCTAAAGCGAAAAAGGCTCAGCAAGCCGAGTCACAAGTTGAAGAAGCAGAAGCTGAATCAACCGAAGAAAGCATTGACCCGAAAAAAGCCGCTATCGCTGCTGCCATTGCTCGCGCTAAAGCAAAGAAGGCTCAGCAAGCTCAATCAAAAGTTGAAGAAGCTGAAGCTGAATCAACCGAAGAAAGCATTGACCCGAAAAAAGCCGCTGTCGCTGCTGCCATTGCTCGCGCTAAAGCAAAGAAGGCTCAGCAAGCCGAGTCACAAGTTGAAGAAGCAGAAGCTGAATCAACCGACGAAGTGGTCGATCCGAAGAAAGCTGCTGTCGCTGCCGCTATTGCACGCGCGAAAGCGAGAAAAGCTCAGCAAGAGCAAAATAAAAAGAATATTGAGGAGAAAGAGTAGTGGCCTTTTTTATTGCCAGCTCACCGCATGCGCATAGCCGCAGAAGCACACCAGATTTGATGAAATGGGTGGCGATTGCGGCATTACCTGGATTACTGGCTCAAACCTACTTCTTTGGTTGGGGCACAATTATTCAGCTAGTATTGGCTATTTTGCTCGCCGTTACTTTTGAAGCGGGCGTCATGCTACTGCGTAAACGTCCACCTATTATGGCTTTGCGTGACTACAGCGCCGTCGTAACAGCTTGGTTGCTGAGTGTTGCGATCCCGCCACACTCTCCGTGGTGGTTAATGGTTATCGGCTTGTTCTTTGCCATTGTTATTGCTAAGCACCTTTATGGCGGATTGGGACAAAACCCATTTAACCCAGCCATGGTCGCCTACGTAGTGTTGCTGATTTCATTCCCAGTACAAATGACAAGCTGGAATGCACCGATAAGTTTGAGTGCCGAGCCTGCAAGCTTTGTTGATTCGTTCTTGATGATCTTTACTGGCTTCAACAATGAAGGTCTCTCGTTACAGCAAGCGCGCATTGGTATCGATGGCACCACTATGGCGACGCCTTTGGATGCCTTTAAGACAGCATTGGCTGCAGGTAACACAGCATCTGAAGCCCTTTCACAGCCCCAGTTTAGTTGGCTAGCAGGCATCGGTTGGGAGTGGGTAAACATTGCTTACCTACTTGGTGGTTTAGTGCTTATTAAACAACGAGTGATTCAGTGGTATATCCCTGTTTCATTCTTAGCAAGTTTGACGCTGTTTAGCCTGGTGTTCAGTGTACTGACTCCTGGTGAGACAGCCTCGCCAATGGTTCACCTACTTTCAGGTGCGACGATGCTAGGCGCATTTTTCATTGCAACGGATCCTGTTTCAGCCTCTACCACGGTTAAAGGTAGACTGGTGTTTGGTGCCATGATCGGTGGTTTAGTTTTCATCATTCGTAGCTGGGGTGGTTTCCCAGATGGTGTCGCGTTCGCAGTATTGCTAGCAAACATGTGCGTTCCTTTGATCGACTACTACACCAAACCTCGTACATACGGCCATTAAGGAAACGACAGACAATGCTAAATGCGATTAGAAAAAATGGTCTAACCCTAGCAATATTTGCCTGTGCGTCTACTGGCTTAGTGGCGGTGACTCACTATCTAACGAAAGACCAAATCAAACTTCAAGAACAAGCTCAACTACTGTCTGTTTTGAATCAAGTGATTCCACACGAGAAGCATGACAATGAACTCTTTTCTTCTTGTACCCTAGTAGAATCAGAGGCACTTGGTAGCAAACAAGCCATGCCTGCTTACATTGCAACCATCAATGGTGAACCTAGTGCTATTGCGATTGAAGCGATTGCACCCGATGGCTACAACGGTGCGATTAAGGTGATCGTGGGTCTTGATATCGATGGTACGGTGCTGGGTACTCGTGTGCTTTCACATCAAGAAACGCCAGGGCTTGGTGATAAAATCGATCTCCGCGTTACCGACTGGATCACTTCGTTTACTGGTAAACAAGTTACAGAAGCGAATCAAGACAAATGGAAAGTGCGCAAAGATGGCGGTGACTTCGACCAGTTCACCGGAGCAACCATCACACCAAGAGCGGTTGTCAAAGCGGTCAAAAATGCCGTCGTTTTCGTTAATGAAAACCAACAGGCACTGTTGTCTCAGCCTAAAAATTGTGGAGGAGCGTAATGAGTGAACATAAAATGCTAATCAAAAATGGTATGTGGGCAAACAACCCTGCCCTTGTACAGCTACTTGGTCTTTGCCCGTTACTTGCGGTTTCGTCAACGGTTACGAATGCGCTAGGTTTAGGCATTGCAACACTACTCGTTCTGGTAGGCTCAAATGTCTGCGTCTCTTTGGTTCGTAATCACGTTCCAAAAGAGGTACGTATTCCCGTGTTCGTGATGATCATTGCATCGTTGGTAACTTGCGTTCAACTACTAATGAATGCTTACGCATACGGCTTGTACTTATCGCTAGGTATCTTCATTCCGCTTATCGTAACCAACTGTATCATCATCGGCCGCGCTGAAGCCTTTGCTTCAAAAAACACGGTACTTCCAGCGGCACAAGATGGCTTCTGGATGGGCATGGGCATGACCGCGGTTTTGGTCGTGTTGGGTGCGATGCGTGAAATCACCGGTAACGGTACCCTATTTGACGGTGCAGACCTTCTGCTAGGTGATTGGGCGTCCGCATTAAGAATTGAAATATTCCAATTCCACAATAGCTTTCTGCTCGCCTTGCTACCACCGGGCGCCTTCATTGGTGTCGGTTTCTTGATTGCATTGAAAAACCTAATCGACCATCAAGCAAAGGCGAGACAGCCGAAGCAAGAAAAACCAACTATCGAACGTGCGCGTGTCACTAACGTGTAGTTCAAACTATTTAAAGGGGCTAATTTAGCCCCTTTTGCAAATATAAACAGAGACACTCAAAAGAGTGCGAAAAGAACAAGCTTGAAGCGTAAGCAACTCCAAGCTTTAAAACTGGAAAGTAATGTCACTATGAATAATGTCAAACGCGTTCAGATCTTAGAGCGTTTAAGGGAAAACAACCCTAACCCTCAAACGGAGCTTAATTGGAGTTCGCCATTTGAGCTGTTAATCGCTGTTTTACTATCAGCGCAAGCCACTGATGTCAGTGTAAACAAAGCAACCGACAAACTTTATCCAGTTGCTAATACACCTCAAGCTATCTATGACTTGGGTGTTGAAGGCTTGAAAGAGTACATCAAAACAATTGGCCTGTTTAACTCCAAAGCAGAGAACACCATCAAGACTTGTCGTATGCTACTTGACCTACACAACGGTGAAGTTCCTGAAGACCGTGCAGCTCTTGAAGCATTGCCGGGTGTCGGACGAAAAACAGCGAACGTGGTACTCAACACCGCTTTTGGCTGGCCAACCATTGCCGTCGATACTCACATCTATCGCGTATCTAATCGCACCAAGTTTGCTATGGGTAAAACCGTGGATGATGTTGAAGCCAAGCTGCTTAAAGTCGTACCTAAAGAGTTCAAATTAGATGTACACCACTGGCTGATCCTGCACGGTCGCTATACTTGTGTAGCGCGCAAGCCACGCTGTGGTAGCTGTATCATTGAAGACTTATGCGAATTCAAAGAGAAAACCGAAGTCTAACTATTTATCGGTTTTCCATAAAACATTAATGCTAGGAGCAAAAATTATGTCAAACGGCCGTATTTTACACACCATGCTGCGCGTGGGAGACCTTGACCGTTCAATCGAGTTCTACACCGACGTGATGGGTATGAATGTCCTTCGTCGTAATGAAAACAAAGAGTATGAGTACACATTGGTATTTGTGGGTTACGGTGATGAATCACAGGGTTCTGTGATTGAATTGACGTACAACTGGGGCACGTCTGAATATGATCTTGGCAACGCGTTTGGTCACGTTGCGATCGGTGTTGATGACATCTACACCACTTGTGATGCAATCAAAGCAGCAGGTGGTAATGTAACTCGTGAACCAGGCCCTGTGAAAGGTGGTTCAACTCACATTGCATTTGTTAAAGACCCAGACGGTTACATGATTGAGCTAATTCAAAACAAGCAAGCAAGTGCCGGTCTAGAAGGTTAATCCCTCAAGCAGACCAGCTGAGTAGCACCATGCATTCAATCATAAAGCGAGCCTAGTGCTCGCTTTTTATTTGCCCTTATTTTGTAGCAGCGCGTCCCATAAAACACTACATCTTGCTTAATTCTCAATCACCAGACTTTACATGATAATAATTATCGTTTAGATTGATGCCAGTTTTAATTAGGGAGCTATCATCATGATAAACGAATGGGAAAAACACACATTACTTGCCGATACTGCACTGCAACTCGACGATCCTATTCGAAGTATCCTGCATTATCAGCAAGCTCTGACTCTCAGTGAAAGAATCACCGAACGTACTGATATAGAAGCCGACGAGCGACTGCTAATCTCTGTTATCTCTTGCCATAATCTGGCGCAATTCTGGCGTTGGGCCGGCGATACAGATTATGAATTGAAGTACCTACAACTCGCTTCTGAAAAAGTGTTAACCCTTATTCCTCAATGCCCGAATACGCAATGCTCAAGTTTCATTGACTCTATCGGTTGCTGCAAAAAAGCACTCATTGACTTCATGAAGCGCCACCCTAACCCACAAATAGCATCGATGGTCGAGAAGATCGATACAGCAACTAACTGTGAAATCATTGCTAAATTCCGCCTTAACTGATTCCTACTCATAAAAAATGCCAGTCTCAAAAGACTGGCATTTTTTATTGGTTAATTTGTTAAAGCTGTAATAACCGTAAAATCTAAACCTGAGTTCGACCAAGTGAAATAACGACACGTCGGTTTTTGTCTTTGCCGATTGGAGAGGCATTATCAGCAATCGGACGGCGCTTACCATAACCTTGAACTTGAATACGCTCTTCTGACAAACCCAGTGACTTAAAATATTCACGCAACGACTCTGCTCGACGCTCCGATAAGTTCTGGCTGACACCTTTACTGTCTGCCGAGTCGGTATACGTCGCCACCAGTACAAGATCGATATCTTGATTATGACGAATGTACTCAGCAATTTGACTCAAACGCTTCTGCGACGCTTTACTTAACTGGTCACTATTACGGTCATAGTGCAGGATCGTAAATGAAATATCTTCAAAGCTGTACGGCAACAAGTTCGCTATACAGTCACTGAACACATTGTATTTTTGCTGGAACAGTACCGAAGAGAGTGCCACTTCAATGCGCTGATCTCGGCTTTGCCACTCTTGATAACTAAACGTTGGGTAACGCCCCTTCTCTAACTCGCTTAAGATACCCCAAGCAGTTTGACCGCCAACATAACCATCAAATTGTTGGAAAAACTTAATCGTCGTCATTCGATCTGCACTTTCACCCGGGCGCCAAGGCGGTGGCATAGAAATCAGGCTGACGTTGCGGGTTGCCCCCATTGGGCGACGCATTTTAAGTTCAAAATCGAGTATGATCTTTTTGCTGGCGCGGGATGAAAACTCCGCATCACCAAAATTTGGAATTGGGTGAACCAATCGACATTCCAATGGCGTGTTTGCCACCATTTCCCACGTCGACTGTTGAGGAGATGCTCCATATCGCTTCTCTTGCGCAAGCGCTGTCGACGACATCAGTAACGAAAACAGAATTGAACCTGTAATTAGTCGTTTATTCATAAGGGGGAGTATCTCTTAAGCAATTCGTTTAACAATGCAGCCAATTGCCGCATATTCTCTCTATTCAGATTAATGCAAATATCGAGCCGAATGTAGGTTGCTAATTTATGAATTAATCACTTTCTGGAGTTTTTATCACTGCTATTATCTGCAATAATGCAGCCTCAATCACACTTATTTGGGCTAACATGACTGTAGAAAACGAAGCTCTGACCCTAAAAAAACGTTTCCGTGGCTATTTTCCAGTAGTCATTGACGTGGAAACCGCAGGGTTCAACGCGAAAACCGATGCATTATTAGAAATCTGTGCCATTACCCTAAAAATGGATGAAAACGGAGATCTCCATCCAGCATCGACGCTTCATTTTCATATCGAGCCCTTTGAAGGTGCCAACATCGAGCAAGAAGCCTTGGATTTCAATGGCATCAAAGACCCATTTAGCCCATTGCGTGGTGCGGTCTCTGAGCAAGAAGCCCTCAAAGAAATCTACAAACTTGTGAGAAAAGAACAAAAAGCTTCCAACTGTAGCCGCGCAATCATGGTGGCACACAACGCAACATTCGACCTAAACTTCGTCAATGCTGCAAGTGAGCGTTGTAAGCTTAAACGCGTCCCTTTCCATCCTTTTGCAACTTTTGACACTGCTGCCTTAAGTGGACTTGCCTATGGCCAAACCGTTCTGGCTAAAGCTTGCCGTACTGCGGGGATGGAATTCGACAACAAAGAAGCACACTCTGCTTTGTATGATACTCAGAAAACAGCTGAACTGTTTTGCGGTATCGTCAACAAATGGAAAGCGCTTGGCGGCTGGCCACTTGTTGAACCAGAATAAAAAATAAAATCGACACACGTCTTTTCGTATTGTCATTAATTAAAAACAGTTAAACACAACACTCCGAGAAAATTATGAACCCTGTTGTTATATCAGTTTGCATCATGCTAGTTCTAGCCTTGATGCGTGTTAACGTTGTCGTTGCTCTCACGTTTAGTGCGATCATCGGTGGCGTTGTGTCGGGCATGAATCTTAACGATGCCGTTGCTGCTTTTGAAAGTGGCCTAGGTGGCGGTGCGACTATCGCTCTAAGTTACGCAATGTTAGGTACATTTGCGGTTGCTATCTCACGTTCAGGTATTACTGACCTGCTTGCTCAAAGTGTTATCAAACGTATTCACGGCAAAGAGAACAGCACAGCTTCTACTGGTTTGAAATATGGCATTCTTGCGTCACTTATTCTTGTGACTATGTCTTCTCAAAACGTTATCCCTGTGCATATCGCCTTCATCCCAATTTTGATTCCACCTCTACTTGGCGTGTTTGCAAAAATGAACCTTGATCGTCGTTTGATCGCGTGTGTACTGACTTTTGGTCTGATCACGCCATATATGGTTCTTCCAATCGGCTTCGGTGGTATCTTCCTAAACAACATCCTACTCAAGAACCTTCACGACAATGGTCTTGAGAATGTAGTTGCGAGCCAAGTTCCAGTCGCAATGCTACTACCAGCAGCAGGTATGATCTTTGGTCTACTGACTGCGGTATTCTTCACTTACCGTAAACCTCGTCAGTACAAAGAAACTGAGCTTACGACAGTGTCGACAGAGACGAAACAGATCAATAAGAAGCACATCATTGTTGCTGCGGTTGGTATTGTTGCCGCTCTAACAGTACAACTTTCAACTGGTTCAATGATCATTGGCGCATTAGCGGGTTTCATGGTGTTCACTTTTGGTGGCGTGATTGCATGGAAAGAGACGCAAGATGTATTCACAAAAGGCGTTCACATGATGGCAATGATTGGCTTCATCATGATCGCAGCAGCGGGTTTTGCAGCAGTAATGAAGCAAACTGGCGGCGTTGAATCTCTGGTTGAAGCGCTATCAACATCAATCGGTGACAACAAACCACTTGCTGCACTACTGATGCTGGTTGTAGGCCTACTTGTAACTATGGGCATTGGTTCTTCGTTCTCTACGATTCCAATTCTTGCAACAATCTACGTTCCACTAGCAGCAGCATTCGGCTTCTCTCCAATGGCAACTATCGCACTTGTAGGTACTGCAGCAGCATTGGGTGATGCAGGTTCACCAGCTTCTGACTCTACGTTAGGTCCAACATCGGGTCTTAACGCGGATGGTCAACACGAACACGTATGGGAAACGGTAGTACCAACGTTCCTACACTACAACCTTCCACTAATTGCATTCGGTTGGATTGCTGCGATGACGCTGTAAGCGACTTAGCGTTTTCCGAACGCACAATCATTATTAAAAATAAGGGCCGCTATGATATCCATAGCGGCCCTTTTTATTGTTAATCTGACTTTACCAATCGCAGTAAGTAATTGGTCTAAGAGGATTTACTTTAAATTGGCTTCTAGTGCACTTCGAATAGATCGTAGCGTTGGTTCTGTCGATTGATAATCGAGTTCAACTTCAGTGAAAATACCATTAACTTCAAGCATTAACGTTGGGTAAGAGTAAACACCCATCGCCTCTTTGAAGCTCAACTGGTCGTCTAGCTCGCCTTCCAAAAGCTTACCAGACAGGTCATTTTCAAACTGCTGCACGTTCATACCAAGCTCTTCAGCAAGCTGCACGTGAGTTTCAACGCTATGTGGCAACATCGCACGTAGATAGTAAGCGTGTTGAATGGCTTCTAACATCTCTTCGTAGTGATCTTGAAACCCTGCTGCAATAACTGCGCGGCAAGCTGGGTAAGTACTACGTACTGGTTTGCATTCGGTCCAAAATTCATGGTTAAACTCAGTACCGAGTTTCGCTTCAATCTGTTTCCAAATCGCTTGCAGCTTTTGCTTCATCTCATCAGACATAGGCTCATCAGAATCAGGTGCAAGGCCACCAACCACGTAATTAAACTCAATGCTCGCAGGTAGCTGCTGTTTAAGAAGCTTTAATGTCGGCTTGTATCCCCAACACCAACTGCACATTGGATCGTGGACATAGTGAAGTTTTACATTCATTGCATTTCCCTTATACCAATAAAAAAGGAGCCCAACGGCCCCTTTTCTCATTGAGTGTCGCTAAAAAGCTCAGCTCTTATGCTTCGTCGCCAGCAACTTTCGCTGCAGCTTCTTTGATAAGAGGCTGAAGTTCGCCTTTTTGGAACATCTCAAGAATGATGTCACAACCACCGATCAGCTCACCTTCAACCCAAAGTTGTGGGAAAGTTGGCCACTGTGCGTAAGCTGGTAGCTCTGCACGAATGTCAGGGTTTTGTAGGATGTCTACGTAAGCAAACTTTTCACCACATGCCATTAGCGCTTGAGATGCTTGAGAAGAAAAACCACAGCTTGGTAGTTTAGGAGAACCTTTCATGTAAAGTAGAATGGTATTTTCTTCAATTTGCTGTTTGATTTTATCGATAGTTTCCATTGCTTCCTCGTTAATGGATTACGGCTTTATTGCCTGTATTCTACCCCAAACCCCAAGAATAAAAACCATATAAAAATAATGGTTAAAGAGTTAGAGTAAGATTTCATAGAAAATCACACAAATGTGCTTTTAATAAAGTAAAAACTTGCTAAACTATATCGCAAGTCAGCAAATTGACCGTAGCCTGCAAAAAGTAAGCTATGAATAATAAATATCACTGGAAGCAATCGAAAGAGGTAACTCTTTCATATCAATGGAGAATTGAGCAATGGCATTTGAACTACCAGCTCTACCTTACGCGAAAGACGCACTAGAACCACACATCTCTGCAGAGACTCTAGATTTCCACCACGGTAAGCACCACAACACTTACGTTGTTAAGCTAAACGGTCTTATTCCTGGTACTGAGTTCGAAGGTAAAACACTAGAAGAGATCATCAAGACTTCTACTGGTGGCGTATTCAACAACGCAGCTCAAATCTGGAACCACACTTTCTACTGGCACTGTCTAGCTCCACAAGCTGGCGGCGAACCAACAGGTGCAGTTGCAGACGCAATCAACGCTTCATTTGACTCTTTCGAAGAGTTCAAAGCAAAATTCACTGATTCAGCAATCAACAACTTCGGTTCTTCTTGGACTTGGCTTGTTAAGAACGCTGACGGTTCTCTAGCTATCGTTAACACGTCTAACGCAGCAACTCCTCTAACAGAAGAAGGTGTTACTCCACTTCTAACTGTTGACCTATGGGAACACGCTTACTACATCGATTTCCGTAACGTACGTCCAGACTACATGAACGCTTTCTGGGCTCTAGTTAACTGGGAATTCGTTGCAGCGAACCTAGCTAAATAATTAGCATCTAGCTGATTCTGATAAAAGCTCACGCATGCGTGGGCTTTTTTGTTTTTGGCCTGCCCATCCCCCCTGATTAAAATAAAACCAATCAATCACTTAATTGATTTAAACACTAAAGTTTGAACCCAGCTTGCCGTTATAGGTGTATCCAAAGAGAGGCACCATGCAAGTAAACACACTCGATAGCACTGTCATAATTAACGAACTCAAGTTCGGGACTGGGATCAACCAAGCGGTTGAACAGGGTCGCCGTGCTGATTTCGCGTTGCTGCTGTCCATGTTTTCTGATGATGTTCGCGACAACACCCCTCTTGATGCTTTCTCGGTCGAAGAGACAACAGAAAGCAAATTGCGCCAACAGTTTGGTGTTGCCGAGCCGCAACCTCTACGTTCAAATCAATCTTCATATGAAATTTCAGCAAAACAGTCGCAAGGCTTTCACCAAGCCGGGCTTCCAAGTGCAAAGCTGAGTCATTACCTAACACCTGAAGCGTTAGCTTTCATGCCAGAGGGAACATATGACTTCCCTGAAGAGGTATATCACAACCTCTCGACTCATGAACGTCGTAAGCTCGCCAAACAGCCACCCGCTGAGTTGCCACACGCAACGTTATACAATGAACTTAGAACAGCTCAACGTCAGTTCCATATTCAAGCACAAGCCTAAACTTCATCTATGCCCAGCTTCTAAGTGATATATTTCACACATGTACCTATAAAGTGTGAGCTGTCACTAAGTTCGTATAAAGTTCTGTATTTTCAGTGCTTACTTTGAACTAATTCACACCGATCGTATAATTTTTAACCCATTCTTAGCTAACCACTGCTACTCATTTAGGTCTAGGAATGGAAATTAAAAGCTCTATCATATTGGTGACGTCCGCTGGGTCACAACTTGGAGGAACCATCGCAAACCACTTTGTGAATCTGGGTGCGACCGTCATTCTTTGTGATATTGATAGTGCCAGCCTAGAAGAGACCTACCAAGTGTGTTCTCGCTATTCTACAGCTGTGTATAGTTACCCAATCGAGCGTTACGATAGCCAGACCATTCTCAAGGTATTTGATTTTATACAGCTAACCTTTGGTACAACGCCCGATGTTCTCGTGAACAACTGGGTAAGCACACCCATGCCAACACTTACTGGCACTCAACCCGTGAGCTGCTTTATTGATAACCTTTCCGCTATGGCCTCTACCCTTTTCTCGTTCGGTCAAGCCAGCGTCGACCGACTGCGTCAAGCCAACAAGCAAGGCGTGATAGTCAATGTGATTTCACATGAAGACTTCAAAGATGTCTCGGGGCTCGAAAGTGCAAACTCTATGATCACTGGCTTCACCCACAGTTGGGCCAAAGAGCTCACCCCTTTCAATATCCGAGTCGGCGGTGTTATCCCCGCTATTCATAATGCCGACGGCAAGCTCAACAAATGCCATTGGGCACAACTGCAAGATGAACTCACCCGAACTACGGAATACATTATCTCTAATGATTACTTTAGCGGTCGTGTGGTGGCGGCAGAGGTGTGATTTCCCAATAAATTCTCACTAAATATCTGAAAATAAAAAAAGCCCCAGTCTTTCGACTGGGGCTTTGTTCTTTTCCCGAATGTAGATTAACGTGCTAGCGAAAATCTATCTCAAAACTGAATCTTACTTATGCTTCAGCTTTTTCTTTTTTAGCTTTAGACGCTTTAGCTTCTGCTGGTTTTTGGTCAGCTTTCTTAAGGATTACTGTAGTACCTTCGAAAGTTTCACCTTCAACGTAAGCTTGGCCGTGGTAAGACGCTAGTAGTACGTCTTTAAGCTCAGTGATTAGTGGGTAACGTGGGTTCGCACCAGTACATTGGTCATCGAACGCTTCTACCGCTAGCTCATCAAGCTTAGCTACGAAGTCAGCTTCAGAAACACCTGCTTCTTTGATTGACTTAGGAATGTCTAGGTCACCTTTCAGCTCGTCTAGCCATGCTAGTAGACGTTCAATCTTCTGAGCAGTACGGTCACCAGCTTGGCTTAGGCCTAGGTGGTCAGCAACTTCAGCGTAACGACGACGTGCTTGTGGACGGTCGTACTGAGAGAACGCAGTCTGCTTAGTTGGGTTGTCGTTCGCGTTGTAACGTACCACGTTAGAGATTAGTAGTGCGTTCGCCAGACCGTGTGGTAGGTGGAACTCAGCACCAATCTTGTGCGCCATAGAGTGACAAACACCTAGGAATGCGTTCGCGAATGCTACACCAGCGATAGTTGCTGCGTTGTGTACTTTCTCACGAGCGATTGGGTCGTTTGCACCGTTCGCGTAGCTTGATGGTAGGTACTCTTTAAGCATCTTAAGTGCTTGTAGAGCTTGGCCATCAGAGTATTCGTTAGCAAGAACAGATACGTAAGCTTCTAGAGCGTGAGTTACTGCATCGTAACCACCGAATGCTGTTAGAGACTTAGGCATGTTCATTACTAGGTTAGCATCAACGATAGCCATGTTTGGCGTGATTTCGTAGTCAGCTAGTGGGTACTTAGCACCAGTCTTGTCGTCTGTAACAACTGCGAATGGAGTAACTTCTGAACCAGTACCTGAAGTTGTAGTGATACATACAAGCTCAGCTTTCTTACCCATTTTAGGGAACTTGTAGATACGTTTACGGATGTCCATAAAGCGCATTGCTAGTTCTTCGAAGTGAGTTTCTGGGTGCTCGTACATTACCCACATAATTTTCGCAGCATCCATTGGTGAACCACCACCTAGAGCTAGGATTACGTCAGGTTGGAAGCTCTTCATTGCTTCTGCACCTTTCTCAACAACAGATAGTGTTGGATCCGCTTCTACGTCGAAGAATGTTTGAACTTCGATGCCTTGCTCTTTAAGCAGTTTAACTACTTCATCAGCGTAACCGTTGTTGAATAGGAAACGGTCAGTTACTAGGAATGCGCGTTTCTTACCTTCTAGGTCGCTCATTGCGATTGGAAGGCTACCACGACGGAAGTAGATAGACTTAGGTAGTTTGTGCCACAACATGTTTTCAGCTCGCTTAGCTACAGTTTTCTTGTTGATAAGGTGCTTAGGACCTACGTTCTCAGAGATAGAGTTACCACCCCAAGAACCACAACCAAGAGTTAGAGACGGTGCTACGTTAAAGTTGTAAAGGTCACCGATACCACCGTGAGTAGTTGGGATGTTTACAAGGATACGTGCAGTCTTCATCTTGTCACCGAAGTAACGGATGCGGTCTGCGTTAACGTCTTGGTTAGTGTAAAGACCAGATGTGTGACCGATACCACCGATTTCAACCATAGTTACCGCTTGAGCAACTGCGTCTTCGAAGTTGTCAGCACGGAATAGACCTAGAGTTGGAGATAGTTTCTCGTGAGCGAACTCATCGTCGTAAGAAACTTTACCTAGACCTTCACCTACAAGCACTTTAGTGTCAGCAGGAACTTTAACACCCGCCATTTCAGCGATTGCTGGAGCAGGTTGACCTACGATTTTCGCGTTTAGGTTACCGTCAATTAGAAGTACTTTACGTACTTTGTCAGCGTCAGCTTTAGATAGAACGTGAGCTTTGTGAGAAGCAAAACGCTCTTTTACTTCGTCGTATACTTCGCTAACTACGATAGCTGCTTGCTCAGAAGCACATACTACGCCGTTATCGAAAGTTTTAGACATAAGGATAGAAGCTACAGCACGTTTGATGTCTGCTGTTTCATCGATAACTACAGGAACGTTACCTGCACCTACACCGATTGCTGGCTTACCAGAAGAGTAAGCTGCTTTAACCATGCCTGGACCACCAGTTGCAAGGATAAGAGCGATGCCGTCGTGCTTCATAAGAGCATTAGAAAGCTCTACAGATGGTTGGTCGATCCAACCGATGATGTCTTTTGGAGCACCCGCTGCTACTGCTGCGTCTAGAACTAGTTTCGCTGCATCGTTTGTAGAGTTCTTCGCACGTGGGTGTGGAGAGAAGATGATGCCGTTACGAGTTTTAAGTGAGATAAGAGACTTAAAGATCGCAGTAGATGTTGGGTTAGTTGTTGGCACGATACCACAGATGATACCTACAGGTTCTGCGATAGTCATTGTACCTAGGTTGTCATCTTCTTCTAAGATGCCACAAGTTTTTTCGTCTTTGTATTTGTTGTAGATGAATTCTGACGCGAAGTGGTTTTTGATTACCTTATCTTCAACAATACCCATTCCAGATTCTGCTACCGCTTGTTGAGCTAGCGGGATACGAGCGTGGTTAGCTGCAAGAGAAGCTGCGCGGAAGATTGCATCTACTTTTTCTTGAGAGAAAGTTGCGAACTCTTCTTGTGCTGCTTTAACGCGTGCTACTAGAGCATCTAGTTCAGCTAAGTTAGTTACAGGCATGGTGGATCTCCTAAAATAATAAATATTAAAAACTTTTTATTAAATTCACTGTGTCATCACTCGGTTGCCAACAGCGTTCTTAGTAAATTGCTTTCGGAACTGAGTATATTATTTCAGTGTGTGAAAAAAATTGACCCAGATCAGTTACCTAAAAGGAATTAACCAATAAGTGGTAAGGCAATCGCAAAAACGTCGTTAAAGTCATGATTTATATAGACTAAAATCACAATTTGCATTCGAACAAAAAACAAGCAAACGGATAAAACTTTTCTAATTAATGTCATATTCTGTAAAAAAGTTTCATTTTTAGTCAGCTAAGTTACATGTATACGGCAAAATTTGTGCTACTGAGAGTATATCCATCCCGTTGCAACGGGGGAGAAACTGTCATAATTTTTATTAAAAGCGTGCGCGAGATAACATTTAAACCAAATCAAGTTACAACATGAAACACCAAACAATATCTCGCAACATTCAAATTACACATCTATCACTCAATTAGTTTTTCTAAAAAACAGCCCCCTTTTCAGGTTAGTTTTTTTCATTCGCTCTCTTTGAATTTGTCCCTTACATTACGCACTCTGATATAGGTCAGATCAAAGTCACTTTACTATTAACGCTAACTGGAGATCGCTCTCATGCAAGGTTTAGAACTCGCAATTTTTCTGCAATTCTTCCTTGGGCTTGTCGCCGCTGTAAACCCTATCGGCATCATGCCTGTTTTTGTTTCTCTCACAGCTCATATGCCGCCAGAAGAGAGGAACCGTACAGCACTCCAAGCCAACGTAGCAGTAGCGGTTATATTGATTGTGTCATTAGTGGCAGGACAGATGCTGCTAGACATGTTCAGCATCTCTTTAGATTCATTCCGCGTAGCCGGTGGCTTACTGCTACTCAGCATCGCATTTTCAATGATGAGCGGTAAGCTGGGTGAGGATAAGCAGAATAAACAAGAGAAATCAGAATACGTAAGCCGTGAGCAAATCGGTGTTGTACCTCTTGCGATGCCGCTAATGGCCGGCCCAGGTGCTATCAGTTCGACGATTGTTTATGGCTCACGCTACCCAGCAGCAATCGACACTGTCGGCATCGGTATTAGTATTGTCGCGTTTGCTACGTGTTCATGGTTACTGTTCCGCTCAGCACCCGTGATTGTGCGTTTCCTCGGTCAAACAGGAATCAACGTAATCACTCGTATTATGGGTCTGATCCTTGGGGCGTTAGGTATTGAGTTCATCGCCAATGGCCTTCGCAACCTATTCCCAGGTTTAGCGTAATAAAGAAAACGTCTAATTGACGAAAAAATTGTATAGAGGCGAGTAAAGCACAGGCTTTCACTCGCCTCATTTATTTCAACCGAGTATGATGTTTACTAAGTCATTACAAAAAGCACACTTTTACAACCATGTCTCGACACTCTCTAAAGCATCATCTCTATATCATTATTTTTGGTACACACACCCGCGCGGGGCGTATCTTTGATATCTCACTGATTGTTGCCATTATTGCGTCTTTAGTGGTGTTAATCATCGAGTCACTGCCCAACGTTATGACAGCGTGGTCGCAAGAGCTGCGTTATATTGAATACACTTTCACAGCTATGTTTACGATTGAGTATCTGTTAAGGCTGTATTGCTCACCCAAGCCAAAGTCCTATGCCACCAGCTTCTATGGTGTTGTCGACTTACTTGCGATTTTACCAACCTATTTAGCGATACTCTTTCCAGGTGCGTCGTTCATGGGCGTGATCAGGCTGCTGCGCGTAATGCGTATTTTCCGCATCCTCAAGCTCGTTCGCTATCTGCAAGACTCCAACATTCTCTTGCGCTCGCTGTTGATGGCACGACGTAAGATCCTGATTTTCTTCAGTACAGTCGGTATCTTGGTGACCATTTTTGGCTCACTGATCTTTGTTATTGAAGGTCCAAACAACGGCTTTACAAGTATTCCGCAAAGTATCTATTGGGCGATCGTAACCATCACAACTGTTGGGTATGGCGATATCGTCCCTCAAACCGTACTCGGCAAGGCGATTGCATCACTGACCATGTTATTAGGTTACTCAATCCTTGCAGTACCAACAGGCATTATTACTGCAGAACTGAGTAATGAAATGAATGCCCATAAAGAGCTCGTAAAATGTCCGAACTGCAATCGTTCAGGACATGATTCTGATGCTATGCATTGTAAGCACTGTGGCAGTGAGTTGGCCGACCCTGACAAACGAGTCGTTACTGAAGAGAAAGAATAAACGCCCACAAAAAAGAGCTCCTAAGAGCTCTTTTTGTTTTCTTTACTATCTAACTAACGCAACTAACAACCGTCGGTAAACACTTCGACTTTATAGTCATCATTCGCTTCCATCGCAGCCGTGTATTTCACATAGCACTGGGTCTCCTCGATAGCGGTGTTGAAGTCATTAGGAAGAACATCCGGCAAATATTCCGATCGGGTAATCAGCCATAGGTCAGGGTCACTTACAGGACCATTATTATGCGCAGCCCACGTCCACTCTTTAGTCAGGTCATGAAACCCAGAATCAATCGCTAAAAAGTTTTCCATTCCCCCTTTCTCAACTGCGGGGTAGCCGAACTTCACACGGCCGTAGTCAGGGATCAGATAAGACTCTTGATCTTCCATGCCCTCAACGGCAGCTTTTTCGAATGCCAAATCAGCAGCAGTGTGAACCGATGCCCCCAACCCTTCTATAACCGAAGCCCTAGCATCATGTTGTATGTTTAAAAACTTAGGCGCTGCGACAACCGCTAAAACACCAATAATGACGATAACAACAACTAACTCGATCAGAGTAAAACCTTTGAGATTTGCTTTCATTTTCTCGCTCCAACTTTAAGACGCACGAAATGTAAGGTTTTAAAGTCAGATCTCTGTCATCAGATACAAAAAAAGCGCCCTAAGGCGCTTCTTCTTTAATTATTCTCAGAAATGAGGCAGTTACGCTTTCTCAGCAAGAATGATGCGCAGAGTACGGCGTAGAGGTTCTGCAGCACCCCATAGTAGTTGGTCACCTACTGTGAATGCGTTTAGGAAGTCGTTACCCATAGACATCTTACGTAGACGACCTACTGGTACAGACATAGTACCTGTTACTTTCGCCGGCGTTAGCTCTTGAGCTGTGATATCACGATCGTTTGGAATCACTTTAACCCAATCGTTGTGCGTTGCGATGATCTCTTCAATCTCGTCCATTGGAACATCTTGCTTAAGCTTGATAGTCAACGCTTGTGCGTGACAACGCATCGCACCAATACGTACACAAGTACCATCGATAGGAATCGGTTGACCGTCTAGGCCAAGGATCTTGTTCGCTTCAACGCCCGCTTTCCACTCTTCTTTACTTTGGCCGTTTTCACGCTTCACATCGATCCATGGGATTAGCGAGCCAGCAAGTGGTGCGCCAAACTGGTCTGTTGGGAATGATTCTGAACGGATGGTATCTGCTACTTTTTTATCGATATCAAGAATAGAGCTTGCTGGATTAGCAAGTTCAGAGCTTACGCTGTCGTTGATCACGCCCATTTGAGAGATAAGCTCACGCATGTTCTTCGCACCTGCACCAGAAGCGGCTTGGTACGTCATTGCGCTCATCCACTCAACCATACCTTTTTCGTAAAGACCACCCAATGCCATCAGCATGAGGCTCACAGTACAGTTACCACCAACAAAGGTGTTGGTGCCACCGTGAATACCTTGTTGAATTTGAGCCAAGTTAACTGGATCTAGAGTAATGATAGAGTCAGTATCCATACGTAAAGTCGACGCAGCATCAATCCAGTAACCTTTCCAACCCGCTTGACGCAGTGCTGGGTAAACTTTTGATGTGTAGTCGCCACCTTGACATGTAATCACAGCATCAAGCTGCTTCAAGCTATCAATGTCGAATGCGTCTTGCAGTAAACCCGCATCTTTGCCGCCAAGAACAGGGGCTGGGATACCGATTTGAGATGTACTGTAATAAACAGGTTCAATCAGGTCGAAATCACGCTCTTCAACCATACGTTGCATTAGTACAGAACCAACCATACCACGCCAACCAACTAGACCTACTCTCATCTCGAACTCTCCATGTATAAAAATTAAATTGCTTTCCTCCATCTATAAGTTTTTCAGAAACAGAACTCAAGCGCTTTTTGTCAAAAAGTGTAACTTTTTCGTTTCTTTTCAGTGAACGGGATAAATCTGTGAGTTATCTAATCTTTGCTCACCTTAACTAAAGCACAGAAAACACTCGTCAAATCCTCATTTAAAAGCTATCCAGCCTCTAATTTGATTAAATTAAAATCAATACGAGCAAGTTCCAGTCAGCACTTATCTCTGCAGCACTACCAAATCACAAAACAATCATTCACATGGTGAAAACAACGTGCAACAAAAATCAACATTATTAAATCATCAATTTAACAAATATTTAGACATTGATACTAAAAACAAGACTATAAATAGTCAAATATCACAACTTGAACGTTATTTTTCGATATAATCCTCTCATTACTGTAGTGTCCAATTCGTACCCCACACTATAACGAAGCACTATAATGCTCGAAATAATAAGAGGCTTTTATGCAGCAGAGTAAAACTCGCCTACCGAACTTGATGCAGGTTTTCATTTCGTTAGGGCTATTTTTGTCCCTCGCGTTTTCATTTACAGCGAAGCTTGATCTTCCTATCCAACTCGCACTGTACATCGGTTGGTTTATCATCATGGTTCTGGGGATTCGTCTAGGGCACCAATACAAAGACTTAGAAAAAGCAGCGCTCAAAGGGATCTCAAATGGTTTAGGGGCTGTTTTAATACTTTTAGCGGTAGGTGCTCTGGTTGGTACATGGATCTCTGGCGGCATTGTTCCGACCATTATCTACTACGGCTTAAAAGCGATTCATCCATCGATATTCCTACTAGCAACCATGATTATCTGTTCACTAACTGCATTAGCGACCGGCACATCATGGGGCGCAGCAGGTACAGCAGGTATTGCGATGATGGGTATTGGCCAAGGTCTGGGTGTACCGGCTCCAATTACTGCAGGTGCTGTACTGTCGGGTTGTTACTTTGGTGACAAGATGTCTCCGCTTTCTGATTCAGTGATCCTTGCGTCTTCAATGTCTAACGTAGAAGTCGTTGAGCACATTAAAGGCATGTTGCCGGTTGCTCTAATCAGTTACATCATCACGGGTATTATGTTTACAGCGTTTGGTTTCCATTACGCAGGTAATGTCGACATGAGCCAAGTGGACTCTGTTATCAAGGCGATGGAAGTTCAGTTTTACATTACTCCTTACTCTTTTGTCCCTGTCCTGATTGTATTAGGTCTACTGGCATTTCGTATGCCTTCATTCCCAGTGATTAGCTTTGGTTCTCTGCTAGGTATTATCTGGGCAGTGATGATTCAAGAGATTGATTTCCTAACAGCATTTAACACTGCATGGGCACCTTTCTCTATCTCTTCGGGTGTTGAGTTTATTGATTCGATCTTAAACCGTGGCGGCATGTCTTCAATGCTTGGTTCGGTAGCGGTCATTGTGTTTGGTTTAGGCTTTGGTGGCTTACTTGATAAGGTAGGTGTACTAGAGACGATAGCGAAAGTGTTCGAGCGCCGCGTAAACAGCGCAGGCTCACTCGCAACGAGTACGATTGGTACTGCATTCATGGGGAACGTATTTGGCTCAGCCATGTACGTATCTTTGATTCTTACACCAAAAATCTGTGCTAAGAACTACGACCGTCTAGGCTACCAACGTAAGAACCTATCACGTAACGCAGAATTTGGTGGCACCTTAACTTCGGGTATGGTTCCTTGGAGTGATAACGGTATCTACATGGCGAGTATTCTAGGTGTTGCAACGCTCTCTTACGCGCCATTCATGTGGTTGAGCTTCATTTGTATCATCGTAACCATCGTGACCTCTTACATGGGTTGGTTCGTTGATAAATGTGAACCAACCGCGCCAGCAGTGGAAACAGAAGAAGTAGTAGAGTTAAACAAACAGCAAGCGTAATCTCTACCCAGTCCAGATAAAAAAGAGCAACGACACTCAGTGTGGTTGCTCTTTTTTTGTATCTCATAGAGATTAGATTCGAATGCTAGTTGCTGTGTTTTAGAAGATGAGCCTGTGCTGCGTTTACTGTTGCTTCTATAGCCAGTTTAAGCTCTTCTAGTTCATCTTCACTGATCGACTGCGATTGCTTCATGCTCGCTTCAACGCTACTAGCAATCACGGCCAGTCTCGATGCCTTGATACTACCAGCAACGCCCTTCAAACTGTGCACCACTCGTGCCGCTGTCACCTCATCTTCACCTTTGAGTTCGATGAACTTGTTAAAGTCATTGGCGTGATCTTCTACAAACACATTCAATAGCAAGACTACAGATTCGTGGTCGCCGTCCAAGGTTTCTAGCATCTCTTCAATGTTTATCACGGACTCAGCCGCTGGCTCATCCACCTTCAAAGATTCCTCTTTGGGTTGCAATGGAACGACATTATCAGCTTTGGCGTTGTTTAGTGAGTCAGAAATTTGCGCCTCCTCGACCAAGGGTTCAATAGCAACAGTGTCCGTCGCAGAAGTAGCATGTTGGGTAATGCTAGTAGCCTCCGGAGATGTCACTTGCTCTTGTTTCGCTGGAGATGGAGTTGGGTTTGGAGTATTACTTTGAGATGTCGCATCCACGTGACCAAAGGACGAATCTTGCGGCTCATGATTTGCTTTCACCATAAAGTCAAAACTCTGAGTGTCGTTTGAAGGCGTAGTGTCACTCTTTGAGGTTTCCGTGTGTTCAGGTTTTGTTGTTTCGGAGCTGGAACTAATGAGCTCCCCACTCTCTTCAGATGGTCTGATTTTTACAAACGCAACAGCACAGAGCGCCAAACCACTCAACAACATCAGTGTAAATACAATATAGAATTGTGCTGAGTGATATTGATCTTCAAGATCAATTATCTGTTCACTGACGGAATTTTTCTTAATTCGATCCACAAGGTAATTAAGCTGGGCATAGTTACCAAGTAAAGAAGAGGCGTCGGCCAACAGCTGTTGCAACGCATCTTGCTCGTCACCATTCAATTGATAAGACTGTTCTAAAATGGCATCAAAGGCACGATAGATGGAAGATGAAGTGTGATTCTCTGAATACATGGCTTGAAACACCACAGTGCCGAATTGATTAAGCAGTGGCTGCAATTGTTCAGAGGTATTGGGATCGGCGCGTAAAGCTTTAATATCATCGACAAGGTATTGAACTTGGCTCTCAATCGGAATGAACTCATCAAACTTTTCAAGAAACTGGTCTACGACATACAGCAACTGATTCACATCTGGGCGAATCCAAGCATTATTGAAGTCCGACTCAATTTGCAGTCGCAAGGAATAAACTAGCTGAGCATCTAGCGCGAGATCGTTCACACGGGAAACTCGGAGCGGTTCAGAGAAATAGAGCGATTGCCTTAACTCAGTGGCACGAATCCCTAACTCTTCGATCTGTTCTAATGATTGATTAAAGGCGCGACTTAAATTAAGCAACATAAGAGCGGGGATAATCCAAAGGATAAAAACCAGAGTGATGACTTTGGTTGTTCTCGTAAAGCTTGGCTGGCGACTCACAGATAATTCCATCGACATTCCTTGTTGTGAACCAATGATTCGAGGAGATTGACTCATTAAGCTAAAGAATTAAAAGCAAAATTGAGCATAAGTGGCAGCGTCCTACTGCCACTTATTGTTAACTTAACGCTATGACTTATTTCTAGTCAACTGATCGCGTAAGTTTGGTGGTGTACCTTTGATCGTTAGAGTATCTGTCTCCGGATCGTAAAAAATACGCTCACCCAATAACAGACTATCGAAACTCACATTCAAGCCGCCACCAGCACCAACAAACTTAGTCAATTTACGCATAGTTGCACGATCGGCTGGGAAGCTTTCTTCAAGCTCATATCCCTGTTCGCTGGTGTAATCTAAAAAGCTTGTACCGTCAGTGCTTGGAGGAAGTTCTCCAGAAAGCTCACGAACTTGAACTTCATCACCCGCTTTTAGCTGTTCGTTGCAGTAATCTGCCACCTGCTTCTTGTAGCTAATCGCTTCTTCTTTCTCTAGTTTAGAATCAGAAACGAAATCTTCTACTGCTTGCATCAGTACTTGGTTCTGCTGTTTAGCATCCAAACCAACTTCAGCCTGCAAAAAGTCTAAGAAGAAGTCTGCCACTTTACGGCCAACACGACCTTTAATGTATGCAAGGTAACGATTTGACTCTTTATCAGTCTCGTAAGTCGATAAATCAAGACGAGCGGCGATGTCCATCTTTGAGATATCTAGGTAGTCTGTCGCACTGATATCAAGACCTTCAGTGACTTTAAGACTTTGGTTTGACGGTAGCAGACCAATAAACAGGTAATCGGTCGCCAACGACTGATATTCCGCTAGAACTAGCGTGCCTTCATCAGCAAACGGGTATTTTGAAAGCTCTTCTTTTAGACGTTGAGCACTTTTTTGAGAGAAATCGTAGAAATCTGTCTCGCCTTTACGAAGTTCATGCAACCACTGTTGAAATTCGCTGTCGGACTTAAATGCACCAAAACCTTTGCCAGGCTTTGAGTTAAAAACGCGATGCAGTTCAGCCACTAAGCTTTCAGATGAAGCGTCGTTATCGAGAGACTCAGCACGGAAGTTAACAATCAGTTCATCCTGATCGTTCTTGCTCAGCTGGTGTAAAATTACGTTGGAAAGATGAAGGCTCATAGTGAAAATATTATCGTTCAGGTTTCAGTTGTCGTGAATTGTAGGTTATCATAAGCCGCTTTTACTATCATTATTAGAGTCCTTATGCCGATTATATCTAAATACACAGATGAACAAGTTGAAAACATCCTAGCTGAAGTAGGTGCTGTACTGTCTAAGCACAAAGCTTCACCAGAACTTTCACTGATGATCGCCGGAAATATCGCAACCAATGTCTTAAATCAGAACGTTGCTGCTTCACAACGCAAAGGAATTGCTGAAAAATTTGCCGAGGCACTAATCTCTTCGCTTGACGAAAAGAAGTCTCACTAAGATAGACTGACGGATAAAAGAATAATAAATGGTAGACAGCGCAAACTCATATAGCGATCGTGTATCTCGACTGGTTGGTTGGGGTCACTGGTTTGCATTTTTCAACATCATTGCTGCGATGTTGATCGGTACTCGTTATATCACTCAATCAGCTTGGCCCGAAACCTTATTAGGACAGTTCTATCTGGCCGTTTCTTGGGTTGGCCATTTTGGCTTTTTGGTGTTCGCTCTCTACCTATTGGTGCTGTTCCCGCTCACCTTTATATTACCGTCAAGAAAGTTACTCCGACTTGTTGCCGTATGCTTCGCAACAATCGGATTAACTGTCCTATTGATAGATACTCAAACCTATCAAAGCATTAACCTCCACCTGACGCCTGTCGTTTGGGAGGTACTCTTTAGCGAAGAAGAGACTGCATTTAGCTCAGACTTGCAACATCTGTTCATCGTTATGCCGCTGATCTTCATGCTTCAACTTGGTTTATCTGAGTGGGTATGGCGCAAGCAGCGCAAACTGTCACACAAGCATATCGGCCGCCCGATCGCCGCTGTGTTTTTCTTAAGCTTTATTAGTAGTCATCTCACCTACATCTGGGCAGATGCCTATTTTTATAATCCAATTACCAGTCAAAAAGCGAACTTCCCGCTCTCTTATCCAATGACAGCAAAAAGCTTCATGGAGAAACACGGCTTACTTGACCGTGAGGAGTACCTAGAACGACGCGAAGCGAATGCAGACAATGTCGACCTTGTCAGCTACCCACTGGAACAAATTCAATATAACCGTCGCAGTGCTGACCTTAATATTCTATTAGTCAGTGTAAACAACCTGCGTGCTGATGCTCTCAATAGCGAAGTCATGCCAAATAGCTTTGCTTACGCAAAAGAAGGGATCAGCTTCACCAATCATTACAGTTCAAGTAATGATATGTACGGTATTTTTGGCCTGTTTTACGGCCTACCAAGTAGCTACTCGAGTAGCATCAAGTCGCAAGGCTCAAACGCCGTTCTGCTCGATGTTCTTGAGCACCACAACTACAGTATTGCTGCTTTCAGCGGCGATCATTTCGAAGATGCAATGTTCTCTGAAATCATATTCCGCGGACGTAAAATTGACGAAGGGACTCAGACTCATAACGACGAGAGTGCAATCAATGCATGGACGGAATGGGTTCAGTCTTCAAATGCAGGTGCACCTTGGTTCAGCTTCATTGAGTTAACCACGTTAGATAACTTCACCAATTATCAAAACGACAGCAACGAAACTCGCAGTGCAGCAGAACGTTTCGCTGCAGATTACCAAAAAGCAGCAAAAGCGGCAGATGATGAACTACAAACTATTTATCAAACCCTTGAAGAGCTGTCTTTAACTGAAAATACCGTCGTCATCATTACCTCTAACCACGGTACTGAATTTAACGAGACCAAGACGAACAGCTGGGGTGCAAACTCAAATTACAGCCGTTACCAGCTTCAAGTGCCAATGTTTATGCACTGGCCAGGTAAGTCGGCATCTGAATACAATCACCGCTCTAGCCATTTAGATCTGTCAGTGACTCTACTACAAGATTTATTGGGTGTTTCGTCTAACCCGAATGACTTCAGCAGTGGTCGTAACCTATTCGACGAGAGTAAACGTAAGTGGATCTTAGCCGGTGATTCTCGCGAACTTGCACTGGTTACGACACAGCAAACAACGGTTATCGATAAATTTGGTAACTACAAGCTTTACGATAAAAACTACAAACGTTTAAAAGACGTTAGCCCTCGCCTCCCTGTGTTGATGCAAGGCCTAACCGAGCTGCAGCGTTTCTATACCAAGAACGACTAAAATGCAGTGAAATGTAGGTTTATCAAGAAAAAGGAAGCATGCGCTTCCTTTTTTATTATCATTAATGTTTATAAAACGAGCATTCAAACAAAATAATGAAAATTAAGGGTTTACAAGCCTAAGGATGCCTTATATTATTCACCGCACTGGAGAGATGGCTGAGTGGTCGAAAGCACCGGTCTTGAAAACCGGCAACCGTTAATAGCGGTTCTAGGGTTCAAATCCCTATCTCTCCACCACATTCTAAAAGCCGCTGAGAAATCAGCGGCTTTTTTCGTTTCTGCCCCATGAAACTGCCTTCACTGTTATTTACTCGCCATTTACCCTAGCTTCGCGAATCAATAGACTCACAATAATAAGATTTCAGGCACCAGCCCTTTAATGTGCGAGTTGAAACGCTTATTTGATCAAGCTTTCAGCACTCAAATAAAAAAACAGGTTAAAGCGGTTATAAAGAAAGCAAACGCTCTTTGTAGGGGTTTACAAGCATCAGTAAGCTTTATATTATGCACGCCATCGGAGGGATGGCTGAGTGGTCGAAAGCACCGGTCTTGAAAACCGGCAACCGTTAATAGCGGTTCTAGGGTTCAAATCCCTATCCCTCCACCACATTCGAAAAAGCCGCTGAGAAATCAGCGGCTTTTTTCATATCTGTCGTAATGAAATCTAGCCCATTACCTTATATGCAGCATTCAATAATTGCATATGAATCGGTACCAAATCTTGGTGTTGTGAACGATATCCGCCCCCGACGACACACGCGATCGGAATATCGTGACTTTTCGCCATTTCAAACATCATGCAATCACGTTGATAGATCCCTTGCGTTGACACGTTTAGATAACCAAGCTCATCGTCGATATGAATATCAACGCCCGCATCATAGATAATCAAATCCGGTTGGTAGTGCAACAAAGCCATTTGCGTCACTTGTTCGAAGCTTGCTAAAAACTCTGCATCTTCTGTTTCACGGGATAGAGGGACATCAAAATCAGACGATGGCTTACGTGCAGGAAAGTTCTTATCACAATGAAAGGATAACGTTGCAATATCTGGCTCATGCTGACACAAGGTTGCAGTACCATCACCATGATGTACATCGCTGTCAACAATTAGAACGGTTTCAATATGTTCAAAGGTCAACGCGAGCTTCGCCGCCACAACCAAATCATTAAACAGACAAAAGCCGCTACCAAAATCATGATGTGCATGATGATACCCTCCACTCAAATGAATGGCGATACCGTGCTCAATCGCCATTTCAGCCGAGAGAGACGTCCCTCCAGCCGAACAAAGCGTGCGCTCTATAAGCTGCTGACTCCAAGGAAAACCGATTCGACGCATCTTAGGAGCAGCGAGCTGGCCGCTAATTAACAAATCAACATATTCTGCACTATGCACTTGTTTAACTTGCTCAATTGATACAGGTTGCGGCTCAAACACCTCAAATACTTGATGCCAACTAGAAGACTCCGCTCTCTTAGCCTCAACCGCTTGTTGGAGCAATCGATACTTATTAATTGGATAACGGTGCCCTTCTGGCAAAGGCAACTGCGAGTAAATTGGATGATAGATTAACGGGATCATAAAACGCTTCATTTTGACAGAGTCTCAAGATCATAACAGCCTGAGTCTTGGCGACAACTGTAATAAATGATAATAGTTATCATTTGATTTGATTAAAGGTGCTATTATGAAAAATTTAATGTTGTTCAGTGGAGTGATCTGTGGCTCGTTGGTCGCAGTAATGCTATTCGTGACTATGTTGCTAACCAGTTGGTGGGTCGTTGATTTTCTGCTTGGAAGCCATCAAACTTAATTTATTCTCTCTATAAGGACTTCTCATGAGCACCATCTTCATTACTGGAGCAAATCGCGGTATTGGACTTAGCCTGACTGAACAATATTTAGAGTTAGGACACACGGTTTACGCAACCTACCGCGATCGAAATTCCGCAGCGTCCCTCATAGCCATGTGTGAACAATACCCGCAGCTCACCTGCCTACAACTTGATGTAACAGACTACCCAGCTGTGGCAGAGCTTGCGAATAAGCTCGACAATATCGATATATTGGTTAACAACGCAGGTTATTACGGCCCCAAAGGCTACGGGTTGGGTAATACAGATGTGGATGAATGGCGTCGTGTGTTTGAGGTGAACAGCATTGCCCCTCTCAAACTCGTTGAATCCATGCTTCCAAATCTAGCGCAAAGCACGGTTAAGAAAGTCGCTTGCCTATCTTCTAAGGTCGGTAGCATGGCAGAGAATACTTCTGGAGGTGGTTACATCTATCGTTCTTCTAAGGCTGCACTCAACTCTGTTGTGAAAAGTTTAAGCAACGATCTGACCTCTCAAGGCTTCACTGTATTAGCACTACATCCAGGGTGGGTACAAACTGAAATGGGTGGACCAAATGCGCTCATCGATACCAGCACTTCAGCAAAAGGGCTCATTCAGGTTATAGAACAAAGTGGTCTTGAATCAAGCGGTCACTTCATTAACTACGATGGCTCCGCGATCGCTTGGTAAGCGGTTCTAGGTACTAAGATGAGATGTACTCCAACCCACTATAAATTGGCGCTCCTAGGCTCTATGTGCCTGCTTATCAGTGGGTGCTGGAATGAGCAAGGCGATTTGTTTGATGAATACCACAACCGGGTAGCTCGAGTTCAAGACGAAACTCGAACCTCAGAAGAGTGGGAATATGAAGCTCTGCCACGAAAGCGAGAGCTGAATATCAATATTGAGCCGATTTCAATGGGGCTACTAGACAGCTATCAGCTAAGGGAATGCGGGCTGTTTAACTTGATAGCCGAGCGTAATTCAGTACTAGGGAAAGTCGCCGACCAATTTCGCAACTTTGATTATCAGGTCGAATTTCTCAACGGCTTATCTGAGTGTTTGAATCATCCAGGGGTTTCTTCAGACGTCCAACAACAACTACTCAAAATTGATCAACAAAAGCGTGATCAATTGGCGCAACATAGATGGAACCTTCTCTACGCCAGTGATGCAATGCAGTCCCAGTTGCGTGGCAGCCAATGGCTTAGCGAAGATGTCGGCTTAAAGGTTCAACGAGTCAGTGACGCTCTGGGCTACCTCAATCAATCCTTCAATACGACACTCACTCTGGGCTCAGTAACCGAAGTACAAGAGACACTTGAGAAGCAAGTCGTGCTTGGCGATCTTCATTACTCTTTGAGCGCCGCCACGTTTGAGCTAAACCAGATAACTCAACAACTCAAGAAGTACGATCATAAAATCATCTGTGGAAAGCAGCGAGATACCACAAAATTTCGCCATCTCAACAATGTTTTTGAGCAGCAATTTATTGGGTTGGTTCAACCCTACATGGCACAGTTAGATGGCTACTACCAGCAGCTAGCCCCACACCTTTCACTGTTTGAGTCTCAACCACAGTTGCACGCCTACACTTTTCCGCTGGTAGAAACTCACCGAGCATTCAGAGTCTCCATCCGTGAGCACGTAGACTATTGGAAAGCCCTATTTGAACGCTGTGGGCGAAAAGTCGGACGCTAGCTAGAGGCTTTTTTCTTGGTAAACTTTTTGCGACCACTCGCCTTGCGTTTCTTGTAAGCTGGTCTCTCAACTTTCGGCAAGTGACGCAGCGACTCCGGCACCTCAGACGTTTTCACATGATGCATAAGCCCTGATATCTTGTTTTCAAGATCCGACATGAAGGGCTGATAGGCTTGATTTCGCTCCGCCATTCCTTGCAGTTGGTGCTCCCAGTGCGCTGTCATATCTGGGAAGGTCGAATCTTCAGGTAACGCATGAATCAAACCTCGACCTGCAGGGCTACTATGAATGCTCTTACCTTGACGGGTGAGTAACTGCCGTTTAAACAGAGTATCAAGAATGCCCGCGCGTGTTGCTTCAGTGCCGAGTCCATCGGTCTCTTTCAAAATCGATTTAAGATCTTTATTCGCAACAAAACGAGCAATACCCGTCATCGCCTGCAGAAGCGTTGCTTCGGTGAAGTGTTTTGGCGGCTCTGTTTTCTTATCGCCAATCACGCCCTCACGGCAAGTTAATACCGTCCCTTCCGACAACGGCGGCACCGTATCCGCACCGTCGTTTTTATCAGTCGAGTCCGTTTTTCCCATCAGCACTTTCCAACCCGGAGTCACCAACTGTCGGCCCTTAGCGATAAACACCCCACCAGCAATATCGAATACCAACTTAGCTTCTGCATACACAGCGTGTGGGTAGAACTGCATTAAGTATTGACGAGCAATTTGCTGATAGATTTTCATTTCATTGCCAGAAAGCCCGTTCACCGAAGACTTTTTCGGGGTTGGAATAATCGCGTGGTGCGCATCGACCTTGCTGTCATTCCATGCCTTAGAGCGCAGTGATAAATCAGCGCCTTGAGCACCTTGTTCAAGTTCTTTTGCGTTGTTTGCAATGGCGTCAACGACGGACTGTCTTTGTGAATAATGATCTTTTGGCAGATAACGACTATCTGAACGCGGATAAGTGATCAGCTTATGCTTCTCATACAAAGACTGACAGGTATCCAAGACTTGTTGCGCGCTCATGCCAAAGCGTTTAGCGGCATCGATTTGCAACGCAGAGAGTGAATAAGGCAAAGGCGCAGCCTGCTTCGTCTGTTTCTGCTCAGACTCCATGACTTTTGCTGGCTGATTTTGAATACGACTGGCGACGTTCTCCACCAATTTGCGATTAAGTACGCGACCCTCTTCATCTTGCCAAGGCTTACACGCGTCACTGGGTTTCCAGCGTGCACGAATGTCGAAGCTATCGCTGCCATTTTGATACGGAATCAAGGCGTGCAACGTGAAATAGTCTTTAGGGATGAAGTTTTCGATCTCTTCATCGCGTCTCACCACCAGCCCAAGTACTGGCGTTTGTACACGCCCTACGGACAGTACGCCTTGATACCCTGCTTTTTGACCAAGCAAAGTATAGGCGCGAGTCATATTCATCCCATAGAGCCAGTCAGCTCTTGAACGCGCCAAAGCAGAGACGGACAGAGGAATAAACTCTTTATTGCTGCGCATCTGGCCTAGTGCGCGCTTAACAGCTGGCAAGTTTAAATCGCTGATGAGTAGTCGCTGAATAGACTCTTTGCGAGTTTTTGAGACTTTACAGTAGTCGATAACCTCATCAACCAGCAGTTGCCCTTCCCTATCAGGGTCTCCTGCATGAACGATCTCTTTGGCATCTTTAAGTAATTTGCGAATAACAGTGAGCTGCTTACTGGAACTTTTTCTAGGTCTCAGTTGCCACTGTTCAGGCACGATGGGCAGATCGACCAAATTCCATTTCTTGTATCTCTCTTCATACGCATCGGGCTCAACCTGCTCTAAAAGGTGGCCAATACACCATGTCACGACATCACCGTTTCCGCACTGGATGAAACCCTCACCTTTTTTTTGTGGGTTAGGCAAAGCAGCGGCGATAGCGCGACCCAAACTTGGTTTTTCAGCGATGATTAAGCGAGACATGATTTTCCAAAGAGTACAAACAATTAGAGCCACATTATCTAATGTGGCTCTAATAAATCAAGATAAACTGTTTTTTTGTACAGTGGCGAGGTAACTATAGGAACTCTACGAACTGAGATAGGTTACGCTCTGGTACTTTCATTGGCGTGCAACCTGGTGTTCCTAGGTATAAGAAGCCAACAATTTCATCTTCACCTTCGAGTCCAAATGCTTGATGTACCTCTGGGTGGAACATCCACTTACCAGAACGCCAGAAGCCTTGGAAGCCTTGTGCGACAGCGGCCATTTGCATCGCTTGAACCGCACAACCGGCAGATAGATGTTGCTCTAATGCCGGTACTTTATCGTGTTCGGTCACTTTTGCGATAACCGTAATCACCATCGGCGCTCTGAAAGGCGCTTTTTTCACTTTCTCTACCACAGCTTCTTCACTGTTATCCGCTTCGGCTGCTCGTACTAGAATATCAGAGAGTTTCTGAAGCCCAGCACCTTGCGCAATTACAAAGCGCCAAGGGGTTAAAGCAGCATGGTCAGGGGCACGCAATCCCGCTTTAATAATGTTCTCTAGGGCAACACCTTCAGGGGCTGGCTCAGATAGCTTGGCGATAGAGCGTCTATTGAGCAATAGATCCAAAGCATCCATTTGAAGTCCTTACTATTTTCTTATTTATATCTTTGAACTGTAGCATAGATTACAAACGATAATAAGTCGCAACATCTGTAACAAAAAAGCCCTCAGATATTCTCTAAGGGCTTTGACGATTAATTGCGCCATTTGAAACGCAATCAGAACAGTTTGATGCTTATAGCTTGGTAGCTAGCTCTACACCTTGACGAATCGCTCGAACGGCATCCAACTCACCCGCGTAGTCCGCACCACCAATCACGTGTAGCTTCCCACCAAACTCTTGCCACATGTCTTCAAACGGTCTTACAGACACCTGACCAGCACAGATAACTACAGAGTCAGCATCCAACACTTTCGGTTGTTTGTTAACGGTAATGTGTAGGCCTTGATCGTCAATTTTCTCGTAGCTCACGCCACCCATTAGGTTTACACCGCGCTTCTCAAGGGTACGTTTATGAATCCAGCCTGTGGTCTTACCTGGGCCTTTACCAACGCGACCGGCTTTACGCTGCATTACCCAAACCGTCTTATCACTCATCGCATCTGGGTATGGGTATAAGCCACCTGGGTGTTCCATATTTTTATCAATGCCCCACTCATGCAGCCAATCATCCAAGCTGTGAGAGGATGGCTCGGTGAGCATGGTTGCGACATCAACACCAATACCACCCGCACCAACAATCGCGACCTTTTCGCCTACTGGTGTCTTATCGCGAATCAAAGTCTGGTAATCTACGACTTTCTCTTGGTCAATACCCTCTAGATTCAGTTTTCTCGGTTCTACCCCAGCCGCCATCACGACTTCATCGTACTTAAGTAGCATCTCGAAGGTCGCCTCGGTATCGAGTTTAAGATTCACGCCTGACGCATCCACTTGGTTCGCAAAGTAACGAATCGTCTCTCTAAACTCTTCCTTACCCGGGATCTGCATCGCCAGTCTAAATTGACCACCGATACGGTCATTCTTCTCTATCAAATCGACTTTGTGGCCACGCTGCGCCAATGTGGTCGCACACGCTAAGCCAGCAGGGCCGGCACCAACGACAGCAATGGACTTGCTCGCTTCAGCCGGTTGAACCACAATTTCTGTCTCATAACAGGCTCTTGGGTTCACCAAGCAGCTAGCTCGTTTGCCCTTAAACACATTATCCAAGCAGGCTTGGTTACAACCAATACAGGTATTAATGAACTGTGCTTGGTCTTGTGCGGCTTTATTTACAAAATCAGGGTCGGCCAAGAATGGTCGCGCCATCGACACCATATCCGCTTGCCCAGAACTTAAAATGCGCTCTGCTTCTTCGGGAGTGTTGATTCGGTTACATGTCACGACTGGGATAGAGACATAAGGCTTCACTTTTTCCGTTACCCAAGAGAACGCACCACGCGGCACTTGAGTTGCGATAGTCGGTACACGGGCTTCGTGCCAGCCGATACCTGTGTTAATGATGGTAACGCCCGCTTCTTCGAGCTTTTGAGCCAATAGCACAACATCTTCAAAAGTACTGCCCTGCTCGACCAGATCCAGCATCGACAGACGGAAAATAATGATGAAGTCTTTGCCGACCGCTTCGCGAATGGATTTCACAATCTCAAGTGGGAAGCGCATGCGTTTTTCGTAAGAGCCACCCCATTCGTCGTAACGCATATTGGTGCGCTTACAGATGAACTGGTTAATCAGGTAGCCTTCAGAGCCCATGATCTCAACACCATCGTAACCCGCAACTTGCGCTAACTCAGCACTGTTTGCAAAAGCTGCAATGGTCTTCTTAATCTGACGAGGGCTCATTTCGCTCGGTGCAAACTTAGCAATTGGAGCCTTAATTCCAGACGCACTTTGCGCAAATGGGTGCATCGCGTAGCGGCCTGCATGCAGAAGTTGCAACGCGATCTTACCGCCATGCTTATGTACGGCTTGTGTCACGACTTGGTGCGCCTTTGCGTGTTTTACTTTGCTGAATTCAGCACTGAAGGGATGCAGTCTGCCACGTAAGTTAGGTGAAAAGCCGCCCGTTACGATAAGACCAACGCCCCCTCGCGCTCGCTCTTCGTAAAACGCAGCCAACTTGTGCAGCCCTTCTTTATTTTCTTCAAGGCCTGTATGCATTGATCCCATCAATACACGATTTCGTAACTGAGTAAATCCAAGATCTAGAGGTTCTAATAAATGTGGGTACATGGCAGACATCACTTCTGTTATTTATCCTTGTGGTCTGACCACATTATAGTGCACAAACCAAAATTTCAAACAACCGTTTACATTTTTGTAACACCGATCATAATGCTGACGGTATTAATCGTTCAAAAGCCCTTAATCTGTCTACACTTAATGAGAATATCTATCGATTAACAAATAGTTCATCTAGTTTGGAACTTTGAATTAACGTAGGATACTAACCAGTTAATATTATTGAGATAAATAGTACTACTGCTTGTTTAAGTGTGGTGTTCTCGCTGTGGAGAAATAATGAAAAAAATAGCCAAATTCATCGGTATGATCTTTAAAGGGATATGGAAACTGATCACCTTCGTGCGTATTGCGTTGGTCAATCTTATCTTTTTATTGAGTATTGCCCTTATCTACTTTGTGTATTTCCAGACGGACAACACACAGCCTACGGTTCCACAGCAATCGGCATTAGTGCTTAACCTATCAGGTCCGATTGTTGAGCAGAGCCGCTACATTAACCCAATGGATTCAGTGACCGGCTCTTTACTGGGCAAGGACTTACCAAAAGAAAACGTGCTTTTTGATATCGTTGATACCATTCGTTACGCAAAAGATGACGAGAACATCACCGGCATCGTGTTAGCACTGGGTGAGCTGCCAGAAACCAATCTCACTAAGCTTCGCTACATCGCAAAAGCTTTGAACGAGTTTAAAGCGACAGGCAAACCTATCTATGCCATTGGTGACTTCTACAATCAAAGCCAATACTACCTAGCAAGCTACGCCAATAAGATTTTCATGTCTCCCGATGGCGGCGTCCTGCTGAAAGGCTACAGCGCTTACTCGCTTTACTACAAAACTCTGTTAGAAAAGCTCGACGTGAACACTCATGTATTCCGTGTCGGTACTTACAAATCCGCAATCGAGCCATTTACACGTAACGACATGTCACAAGAAGCTAAACAGTCGGCGTCTCGCTGGTTGGGACAACTTTGGGGTGCGTACGTAGATGACGTCTCAAATAATCGTCAGATCGAGTCTGCAACTCTAAACCCGAGCATGGATACCTTTTTGTCTGAACTTGAATCTGTTGACGGTGACATCGCTCAACTTGCTAAGAAACTCGGCTTAGTTGATCAACTATCGACACGCCAAGAGGTTCGTTTAGAACTTGCAGATACCTTTGGTAGCGATGGCAAAGACAGCTATAACGCGCTGAGCTACTACGACTACCGCGCAACCATGTTACCAAACCTTCCAACAGCAACCGATGATATCGCTGTTGTTATCGCAAGTGGTGCGATCATGGATGGTAAGCAACCTCGCGGTACAGTCGGTGGCGACACAACTGCAGCACTACTTCGCCAAGCTCGCAACGATGACCAAGTAAAAGCGGTTGTACTGCGTGTAGATAGCCCAGGTGGCAGTGCATTTGCTTCTGAAGTGATTCGCAATGAAATTGTTGCCCTGAAAGAAGCCGGCAAGCCGGTTGTGGTATCGATGTCTAGCCTTGCTGCTTCTGGTGGTTACTGGATCTCAATGAGCGCTGACAAGATCATGGCACAACCAACAACACTAACAGGTTCGATTGGTATCTTTAGTGTGATTACCACGTTCGAGAAAGGTTTGAATGACATCGGTGTTTATACAGATGGTGTTGGTACATCACCGTTTTCTGGTTTGGGTGTGACAACAGGCCTCACTGACGGTGCTAAAGACGCGTTCCAAATGGGTATCGAGCACGGCTACAAGCGCTTTATGGGTTTGGTTGGCTCAAGCCGTGGTATGGATGTAGAGAGTGTTGATAAGGTGGCTCAAGGTCGAGTTTGGACGGGGCAAGATGCACTTCAGTACGGTTTGATTGATGAAATCGGTGACTTTGACGACGCTATTGCTGCAGCTGCAACGCTAGCTGAATTGGAAGAATACAATGTTTACTGGGTTGAGGAGCCACTTTCAGCAACAGAACAATTTATTCAGGAATTCATGAACCAAGTTCAGATCTCTTTGGGGCTAGATGTACAAAGCCTTATTCCAAGCGCTTTACAGCCAGTTACTCAACAATTGGCGCAAGATAGCCAACTTTTAAGTAACTTTAACGATCCTCAAGGTCGCTATGCATTTTGCTTGAATTGCCAAGTGCAATAGTCGCCTTTTTCAACTCTTCTATTAAGAGGTACCTCTGTGTGGGGTGCCTCTTTTTATTAGCGCATTATCCGCTATAATCGCGGCCCTGTTCCCTATAAACATAAAGTAACAATCGCTATGGAAAGAAAACATATCTACATTGCGTACACTGGTGGCACCATCGGCATGCAGAAATCGCATGACCACGGCTACGTGCCAGTGGCGGGTTTTATGGACAAGCAGCTAGCAAGCATGCCTGAGTTCCACCGTCCGGAAATGCCTGAGTATACGATTCACGAATACTCTCCGCTGATGGACTCTTCAGACATGACGCCACTCGATTGGCAAACCATCGCTGATGACATCCGCGCGAACTATGATAAGTACGACGGCTTTGTTATTTTGCACGGCACGGACACCATGGCATACACTGCTTCGGCACTCTCTTTCATGCTAGAGAACCTTGGCAAGCCAGTTATTGTGACCGGCTCTCAAATTCCACTTGCAGAACTACGCTCAGATGGTCAAGCAAACCTACTAAACGCACTGCACATTGCGGCAAACTACCCGATCAATGAAGTAACACTGTTCTTCAACAACAAATTGATGCGTGGTAACCGCAGTACAAAATCGCACGCTGACGGTTTCAATGCGTTCACTTCGCCAAATCTGAACCCGCTGCTTGAAGCAGGTATCAACATCCAGCTAAGCAACAATGTTGTGGTTGATCAGAAACCAGAAGGCGAGTTCAAGGTACACAACATCACACCTCAGCCTATTGGTGTGATCACCATGTACCCTGGTATTTCTCACGAAGTGATTCGAAACACACTACTTCAGCCAGTAAATGCAATGATCTTGCTGACATTTGGTGTAGGTAACGCACCACAAAACCCTGAACTACTTCAGCACCTAAAAGATGCGTCTGAACGTGGTGTAATTGTGGTGAACCTGACTCAGTGTCTTGCTGGTAAAGTGAACATGGGTGGTTACGCGACGGGCTGTGCACTTGCTGATGCTGGTGTAGTGAGTGGTTATGACATGACGCCGGAAGCAGCACTGGCGAAACTCCATTTCTTGCTAAGCCAAGATTTGAGCTACGAGCAAGTAAAAGAAAAAATGCAGCAGGTTTTACGTGGTGAAATGAGTCTATAACGAAGACGTTTTTCGATAGACAACACGCTGAAAATCAAAGTGAAGACAATAAAAAGGGGCGGCTCAATGCCACCCCTTTTCACTTTAAATCTTAAACTATGTGATATTGTCACAAGTATGACTTAGTGATTAGGATTTACTCTAACAATATCTTCTTGATCTGAAGTAAATTGTTTCTTAAGTTCTGCTTTTGACTTAAAGCTAATATCGCCACCCGCTGCAACTGTCATATGCTGAGCTTCAACATTGTGCTTTGACTGATAAAGCATGACAGCTTGCATACAAGAGTCGCGTTGCTCTTGCGTTAATGTCGTACCCTCGGGCCACTTCCCCGTTTCTACTGCATACGTTAGGCGCTCATAGACCTCTGGGGTCATAGCGTTAAGAAGTTGTTCTGCATCCATGGTAAAGCCTTAGTATTAACAATTTTCACCAGAAAATAACCTGTCGTAGAATGGAGTCAAGCGGAGCACTGGAAATAAGTGTATTCGATCACAAGTGAAGGTATATGAGAATTTTTAAATGGCTACTCGCCGCCGCTCCTTTAGCACTGACTGGGTGTTTTGAGGGGAACAAAAATACAGAACAACTATGTGAAGCTCACTCAGAACTGCGTTGTGTTGACCTGAATATGAATGATGGCCAATGCCGAGTCGCGCGTACCGATCTCATCTGGCACCGTTTTGACGTATTAAAGCAACCGACTGAACACAACAAGATTATTGAATATGGTTTAGTGGCCGAATACAAGAAGTGTCTTGAACTCGCTTCTCAAATAGAAACCATCGATCAAACCCTACTCAAGCAACGCCGTTTCTCAGCACTGATGCACAGTATCGAAGAAGAAGAACGAATCGTAAAAGAGCTTTTGGGGTCCAATGAACCGGAAACTCTCTACTTCTTATGGTCACAAACGGGTAATACTGACGCGCGTCGTAGTTTCTTACAACTAGAAGGCAGTGATGTACTGAACACAGCCGAGATGCAATATGCTCTCGCTACCTTCTACACCACCCGTGATCACGAGAAAACTGTCACACTCCTCAATAATGCGCTGACGCTTTCCAATGGCTCGACAGTCAATACCGAGATCTTTAAATCCTTAGCGAGCATTAATCACAGCTTAGGTAACATGGAAAAAGCGTATCTGTGGGCGATGGTCGCAAAACAATTTAATGTACCGATTGCATCGGAGCCTGAGCTTAAAGTCATGTACCACTTCCCAAGTGAGGTATACGACAAACTGCAGGATGATGCTGACTACATCGTAGAAGCGATTGAAGACGGGCGTTACCAACCGTCACTCATCTCTAGCCAATAGCATCACAATCAAGCTATAAAAACAAAAACAGCTACCCTTTGTGGTAGCTGTTTTTTTATGCCTCTAAGAGAAGCCGCTCGCATTTTGCCAACTTACTTTCCTAATGACATCGCGTCATATGAAAGGTTTTGACAATAGAAGTCATTTATTCTGTAGTTTTGTCATTTTTGTTGAAAATTAACGACACAGAATTCACACAAAAACGTTCACCTGTGGTTTTCGGACCATCAGGAAAAACGTGACCTAGGTGGCTATCACAAGCCGCACAGCGGATCTCGATACGTTTCATACCGTGACTTAGATCTTCTAAATAACGGATTGCCTTATCATTTATAGGGGCATCGAAACTTGGCCAACCACAGCCAGAGTCATATTTGTTCTCAGACACAAACAGTGGGGCTTCACAACAGGTACAGCTGTAAACCCCTGTCTTATGATTGTGTAACAGCTTACCGGTAAAAGGAGGCTCTGTTCCACGTAGACGACACACCTGATACTCTTCATCAGTCAGGCGCTCACGCCAGTATTCATCGGGCTTCGTCATATTTTCTCCCCTTTGATTCACGTTAATATTTCTCCACATTCTCTTTTATTATATTTACTTTTTTCCATAAATACTTGCATCTAGCGGGATTTGTAGCACATACTTTCTCACCGAGATACATTGTACATATACACTCATAAGTGAATCGTCATTTAGAGGTATTTTACCCAACTGGAGGGGTACAGAACCACCAGCAATGGTCAAATTTCAACCACTTACACTCAATTGTTAAGAAAAGCGTCGCTTTTTTTTGACATTAAACAAGTTAAGTCGGATTATCTATTGCAGATTTAAACTGGATTCTGTAATTTTACTACCAGTTATCTTTAATCAGAAATTAAGTTGTGGAGCAACTACAATGACTATCAAAGTAGGTATTAACGGTTTTGGCCGTATCGGTCGTTTCGTATTTCGTGCATCTGTTGAGCGCGCTGACATCGAAGTAGTAGGTATTAACGACCTTATCGACGTAGAGTACATGGCATACATGCTTAAGTACGATTCAACTCACGGTCGTTTCAACGGTACTGTTGAAGTTAAAGACGGTAACCTAATCGTTAACGGTAAAACAGTTCGCGTAACTGCTGAGCGTAACCCAACTGACCTTAAGTGGGACGAAATCGGTGTTGACGTTGTAGCTGAAGCAACTGGTATCTTCCTAACTGACGAAACTGCTCGTCAGCACATCACTGCTGGTGCGAAGAAAGTTGTTCTAACTGGTCCTTCTAAAGACGCAACTCCAATGTTCGTTATGGGCGTTAACCAAGACACTTACGCTGGTCAAGACATCGTTTCTAACGCTTCTTGTACTACTAACTGTCTTGCTCCAATCGCTAAAGTTCTTAACGACAAGTGGGGCATCGAGTCTGGCCTAATGACTACAGTTCACGCTACTACAGCAACTCAAAAAACTGTAGATGGTCCTTCTGCTAAAGACTGGCGCGGTGGCCGTGGTGCTTCTCAAAACATCATCCCATCTTCAACTGGTGCTGCTAAAGCTGTAGGCGTTGTTCTTCCAGAACTAAACGGCCTTCTAACTGGTATGGCTTTCCGTGTACCAACTGCTAACGTTTCTGTAGTTGACCTAACTGTTAACCTAAAAGAAGCTGCATCTTACGAAGCAATCTGTGCTGCAATGAAAGAAGCTTCTGAAGGCGAAATGGCTGGCGTTCTAGGTTACACTGAAGACCAAGTTGTTTCTCAAGACTTCATCGGCGAAGTTAACACTTCAGTATTCGATGCTAAAGCTGGTGTTGCTCTAACTGACAAATTCGTTAAAGTTGTATCTTGGTACGACAACGAAATCGGTTACTCAAACAAAGTTCTAGACCTAATCGCTCACATCTCTAAGTAATTACCACTTAGATAGCGTTTAGCTAGACTGTCTTTGAGAAAAGACTGAAAAGAAAAGGCGGCTCTAGAGTCGCCTTTTTTGTACCTGCTGTTTATGAAACATCACCGCTTTTGTAAAAAATGATGTTTAACAGGCGGCACATTGGTCAGATACGAGATTCAATTCAAATACGAGAACTCCCCCTGCTCTTTCTATGATTGAGTTTCTCATCTCGAATTTGAATTCAATTTCCCTTAAGAAGGATTATGTAATGGATTTATCAACTCTCCCTGCCGTAGCTGTGCTTTCTGACAACGTAACGATTGTTGAGCACGAAGGTGTAAAACTGGTTCGCGTGATTCACGATAAAGCGAACGCTGCGATCTCTCTATTTGGTGCGCACGTTGTGTCTTACCAGCCACAAGGTCAACAAGATCTGATTTGGATGAGTCAACAAGCAAAGTTTGACGGAAAAACCGCTCTGCGTGGCGGTATTCCAGTATGTTGGCCTTGGTTTGGCCGTATAGCTGCGCCAGCACACGGCTTTGCACGCAACAGCGAATGGCAATTAGTTGAGCACCGTGAAAATGAAGCGGGTGTTATCGTGAGCCTAGGATTAAGCACTAACGATGATACGCTTGCAGTATGGCCACACCGCTTTGAGGCACGCCTTAATGTCGAGATCGGTGATGAACTGAAAGTGACGCTAGATGTGACAAACACTGACTCTCAGCCATGGAAGTGTTCAGGTGCTCTACACACATACCTGAATGTTGGTGATATTCATCAAACGACAACAACTGGTATGGGTGCTGAGTACATTGATAGCCTACAGGGTGGCAAAGTATGTCAGGGCGGAGATGAGCTTGTACTTACTGATACCATTGACCGTGTTTACACACAGCCTGAAGCGGTGATTTCAGTAGCTGATACAAAGCTTGCACGTACACTAACGATTGAAAACCAAGGTCACAACAGTGCCGTTCTGTGGAATCCATGGGCTGAGGGTGCAGCAGGTATGGGTGACATGCAAGATGATGGTTACCTGACCATGCTATGTGTTGAATCGACGCTTCATGCGCCAAGCATCGAGCAAGGTAAAGAGCTTCAACCAGGCGAAAACCACCAGCTGGTGACCACTATCGCAGCAAAATAGCTCTTCGGATAAATCGTTGAACTAACGAGTTACCTTTTATTGAATTGCCAAAGCAGTTCTGTAATTTTTCAAAGGCCGGAATCTCCGGCCTTTTTTTGTAATTTATTCCCGACACTTCCGGTCAAATCATCAGCAACCTGCTAGTTCCATACCTTTTTTGATAATTAAATTAATAGATATCAAATTAATCACTTTGATAAATAGCTAGCATGCAAATCATATACTTATAAAATAAACATTAAAGGAACGTCATGTGGAATAAATACAAGAACCAAAGTGTTGGGCTGCAACTAAAGCTGGTTACGACACTGTGTCTCGTTATCGCATTTTCCAGTATAGCTGCACTGGTCTATCAGAATGCTTCAACGGTTCTCCTAGAGAGCACCCTCAAAGAACATCAATCTAAGATTGAATCGATGGCCAAAACCATAGAAGGCCAATTTAATGCCTACTTACACACCGCTGAAGTGCTTGAGTCGACCTTTCGAAATGGTTATCTCGCGGGTGTTTATGTAGAAAACTACACCGTAGACTTTCAAGGTCATCAGGTTCCTAATATCACCCAATACAGTGAGAGTCTGATTGGTGATACGAATCTCGTCGATAGTTTTACTCGTGACACCGGTGCTGTAGCAACTTTGTTTGCTCCCCTTGGTAATCAATTTATTCGCGTGGCTACCTCACTCAAGAACCCTCAAGGCGAACGTGTGATAGGCACGACACTGGATCAAAGCCACCCCGGATACCAAAAACTTATCAGTGGTCAGCCCTACTACGCGCAAATAAAGCTCTACGGCCAGCGCTACATTACCTACTACGCGCCCCTGAAAAACGCTCAAGGCAAGGTCAGTGGCATCTCTTTCATTGGTCTTCCTGTTGAGCGTGCAACCCAAGATTTGTTTGCCGCTTTAAAAACCGTCAACTGGGGTGACAGTGGCTACACCATCGTCGTGGATAACAATCCAGATCATCTAGGTCATTACCTATTACACCCAACACACACAGAAAATGATCCTTCGATTATTAATGTGCAGGACTACGACGGCAACAAACCTTTCTATCAAGTGTTTGAACAAGCAAGTGGCCTCATCAAATATCCATACGAGTACCAAGGCCACATCGGTGAAAAGTACCTGGTGTACACAGAAGTCGCTGGTTGGAATTGGAAACTGCTTGGCGGTACTTTCATCAGTGAGGTGACTAAAGGCAGCCAAGACCTACTTAAGCTGATCGCTATCGTGTCACTTATCGTTGGCTCCATCACTTTTTTGATTCTAACCGTGTTCTTGAGCCGCACACTTAACCCATTAACGACCTTGAACCAGTACATGAATCGTCTGGCGAAAGGCGAAGTAAGCATCGATATTCCACGAACTGACGTAAGCACCAATAACGAGATCGTCAACTTGAGTAACGGGCTATCTAACATGGCTCACCAGCTCAACAATCTAGTCGGCGAGATCCGCGGAGCAAGCGATAAAGTTGAGAGCAACTCGACTAGCGTGGCCGGCGATGCGTCACTTAACCTGACCCAATCTGAGCGTCAGCAAGAGCAAGTTGAACAAGTCGTTACCGCAATTGAAGAGATGGCATCATCAGCGCAGTCTGTTGCCCAGCAGGTGGAAAACATCGCTGAAAATGTACGTTCTGCTAATACTGATGGACAATCAGGATTAGAAATTGTCGAAAACGTCTGCATTGATGTGGCTCAGCTCAACGATCAACTCGACCAATCGGCCGCTGCAATTGAGAAAGTAAACACCGATAGCGAGAGCATTCAAACAGTCACCAAGATGATTGATGAGATCGCCGAGCAAACCAACTTATTAGCACTCAATGCTGCGATTGAAGCGGCGCGTGCGGGTGAGCAAGGTCGAGGTTTTGCTGTGGTTGCTGATGAAGTAAGAACGCTAGCGCATCGAACGCAAACGTCAGTTAAAGACGTTGTAGACATTATTACGGTTCTTAAGAGTTCAACGGACAACGCTGTACGCATGATGAATGAGAGCCAAACAAGTGCTAACTCTGTCTTAGACAAAGCACAGGAAGCGGGGACTGCTTTAGAGTCGATTGCTGATCAGATCCATTCAATCGCCTCGCAAGCCGACGCTATTGCTGCAACTTCTGAAGAGCAAGCACACGTTACCCAAGAGATCGCAGCCAATGCGCACTCCATCAGTGAGCTAAACAGAGAAAGCCGCCATACCAGCGCAAAAACCTCGCAGAGTGCCACTACACTCCAACAACAAGCTCAAGACCTAAAACAACAGGTCGACTTCTTCCATTAACCCAAGTAAGAGCCGTAATACACGGCTCTTTTTATTTCGCCTAGTGCGACATTTTTGATAAACTCGCTGCCCACTTCACTAGCTGCACAGAGAGCGTCATGAACTACCAGTGCCCTTTATGTCACCAATCTCTCACTCAAGTTGAACGAACTTTTAAGTGTGAGAATAACCACCAATTTGATCTTGCCAAAGAGGGTTACGTCAACTTGATGCCAGCCCACCACAAGCGTTCAAAAGATCCAGGTGACAACAAAGAGATGATGCAAGCTCGTCGTCGATTCTTAGAGGGTGATCACTACGATCCAATGCGCCAAGCTGTCGTCGCTCTGTGTGAGAATGTATTACCAACTGAAGATCCAAACCTATTGGATATTGGCTGTGGTGAAGGCTATTACACCAATGAAATCGCTCAAAAGCTCGCGCAACGTGAACCCAGTATTTACGGCTTAGACATCTCTAAGGTTGCGATCCGTTATGCGGCTAAGCGCTACCCTGCCGTTAACTTTTCAGTCGCCTCGAGCCATAGGCTGCCTTTTGCTAATAACAGCTTAGACGCCGTTCTACGCATCTATGCGCCATGTAAAGCTGAAGAGTTACAGAGAACACTGAAAGAGCAAGGTGTGGTGATCACAGTAACACCTGCAGGCCGCCATCTATATCAACTGCGTGATGCGATCTACGATGGTGTGCGATTGCATGATGAGACACCAGAAACCATCGAAGGATTTAGCCTCGAGAGCCAACAACACCTAAACTACATGATGGAGCTTTCAGGTTCTGATGCCTTTGACCTGCTTCAAATGACTCCTTTCGCTTGGAAAGCAACGGAATCATTTAAGCAAGAGTTGATGCAAAGCGACCGCTATCACTGCGAGGCCGATTTCATGCTAAGAGTTTACCGTAAACAGAGCTAGTTGATATTAATTATCGTTTGCATTGAATTCTCTGTGAGCCTCATTTAGTATGCTTACTCTTCAAGGAGTTATTCAATGCAACGTATTATTCTTATTGGCTTAACCGCCCTTCTCACCGCTTGTGCAAATCAGCCTTCTCAACAGGCGCAAGGCGACAACACAACCTTATCCCCAGTCACCACCTATTACGATTACCAGCTTGCTTCGAACAATGGCCAGCCAATCGCGCTTAACAAGCTCCCTAGTGCATTGACCGATGCCGATGTCGTTCTAATTGGCGAATGGCACACTCATTCAGCCGTACACCGGTTCCAGACCGATTTTCTTAAAGCACGCTTGGCAGACAGCAAAGACGTTGCCTTATCAATGGAGCAATTTACTCGACAGCACCAAGACATCATCGATGATTACCTAGCGGGTAAGATTGGTGAGCAAGTCTTAATGTCAGATGCAGCGGCATGGCCAAACTATCAAAGCGACTATCGTCCTCTAGTCGAGCTTGCAAAGTCGCAGGGCATAGGCATTATCGCCGCTAATGCACCAAAGCCCGTTGTTCAGTGCATTGGTCGCAACGGGGTTGACTACTTAGAAAAGTTGACACCAGAAGAGCGTCAATGGGTAGCTGATGAGATAAATACTAATGACAGCCCATATAAAGAGAAATTTATGGCTTCGATGCACCACGGCACACCCGAGCAAACCGAGAAACAGTTTGCCGCTCAAGTGACGTGGGATGAAACCATGGCAGATTCGATTGTGAAATACTTAGATGAGAATCCAGATACGCAAGTCGTTCACGTCGCGGGCAAGTTTCATACAGAACAAGGCTTAGGCACAGCTGCTTCTATTTTACGTCGTAACGCCGATCTCAATGTCGTAGTCATTACACCGGTCGAATCATTGAGTGATTCTAGCAAAGACTATCAACTGCAAGTGTTGTCTCCTCCAACACGCTACGTAAAACAAGAGAATCGTATGAAAGCCTACAAAAAGCTTTCTCATCGCAGCAAAGGCCTAGAGTGTAAATAACTCCTCCTAACACAACCACGTAGTTCAACTTACCAGAGTATCGGCACAACTATTGCTTATTAATTAGGCAAACCTAGATAGAGCAAGAAAACATCACCTCGGTGATTAATTACACAAGTTTTTCACTGCTCGGCCGATACTCTATTTAAGGTGCAACTACGGAGAGTGTTATGACGCCTGTTACCCACAATGCGACTCAAACTTATAGTGCAGCGCAAGCTCAGCCAACAAAAGGCGCCTCTACGCCTTCAGAGCCAGCACCACTTAAGGTTGAGCAAAATACCGTGAAATTATCTGACGAAGGAAAAGCCCTGCTGGTTGCCCTTCAACAAATCGATAAAGAAGCTAAAAAGGTCGAAGCTGAAAACGAGACCGTTGGCGACAAGGTTGAATCTTTTGCTCATGGCGCACTCGGCATGGACCACCCAGACAAGATTGAAAAAGAGGAAGATGGCTCGTACTCTGCGGGGCAATATCTGTCCGCAGCGGTAACCATTGGCGGCATTCTGCTTGCCCTTGTCTAATCAATATCTTCATCTTGCCTACCTCAATTAGACTCTCAGCTCTAATTTGTCGTTACGACAACATTCCTGATTTGTTCTAAAAAACGACTTCACACCATAATTCTGCTCTCATTATTATGGAATTAAAGCTCGTGAAAAACTCCTTTGCGCTTATTGATAAGCCTACCTTTTTCGGTGCCATTGCACTGCTACTCACGATAGTGTTTCCGCTGATCATGTTCCCTGTACAAGGGGCAGAATGGATTGCGATCGCGAAAACCTTCATGACCGACAAGCTCGGTTTCTTATACCTGTCCCTAGGATTGGCCGCCTGTGCATTTATGGTTTATGTCGTATTTAGTGACATGGGTCAGATCAAACTAGGTGAAGCTGATGAAGAGCCAGAATTTGCCACTGCCTCTTGGGCTGCGATGTTATTCTGTGGTGGGATTGGCGCTAGCATACTTTACTGGGGCTGTATCGAATGGGCCTATTACTATCAATCGCCTCCATTCCAACTCGAACCTGGTAGTGAAGAAGCTGTGCGTTGGGCAGCAACCTATGGCCTGTTCCACTGGGGACCAATTGCATGGTCAATCTACCTCATCCCTGCTTTACCCATTGCCTACTTCTTCTATGTACGTAAACAGCCAGTATTAAAAGTTTCCAGTGCACTTATGCCGGTATTGGGTGAGCACCGCAGTAAAGGCGTTCCGGGGAAAATTGTTGATGTGCTGTTCATTTTCGGTCTATTAGGCGGCGCGGCTACTACTCTTGGCCTAGCAGCACCTCTGATCACTGAAGGCTTGAACCACCTATTCGGCCTACCGAAGACCACGCTAACCCAAGCGGGTGTGTTACTGATCTGTACCGCGATTTTTGCGTATTCTTCATACGCGGGCCTAGAGAAAGGCATCAAAATCCTAAGTAATATCAACTTCTGGGGTGCGATGGGTCTGCTGGCATTTGTTCTTATCGCTGGCCCAACCATCTTCATGTTGGAAACCGGTCTAGACTCGATTGGTCGCTTACTCTCCAACTTCTTTGTGATGGCAACTTGGGCTGAACCATTTGGTGGCTACGGCACCTTTGAAAACACCCACTTCCCACAAGATTGGACCATTTTCTACTGGGCATGGTGGTTAGTATTTGCGCCAAGCATGGGCTTGTTCGTTGCGCGTATCTCTCGTGGTCGCACAATCAAACAGATGGTCACAGGCTCAATCTTCTTTGGCTCGTTAGGCTGTTTCCTGTTCTTTATGATTTTGGGTAACTATGGCCTGTCGTTGCAGTTATCTGGCGAACTAGATGTCGTCGCAATACTCAATGAGCACGGCGCAACCAAAGCGATCTTCTCAATGCTTGATCAACTGCCAATGAGCACGCTTGTTATCGCAGTATTCACGTTGCTATGTATTATCTTCACGGCAACGACGTTTGACTCAATCTCATACATCCTAGCATCAGTAGTACAGAATAACGTGACGGAAGAACCAATGCGTTGGAACCGTATGTTCTGGGCGTTCACACTGTCATTCCTACCGACTATTCTGATGTTTTTGGGTGGATTAAGTACTCTGCAAACGGCAGCCATCGTCGGTGGTTTGCCACTATTGGCGATCACCGTGATGTTGATGATTTCAGCGGTACGTGCGACAAGCCTCGACCTGCGTCATCAAGATGACTACATCGAGCCGACAATCAACATTGAAGAGCTACCAGACATGGACCCATGGTCTGCAGAAGGTATCGCGCTAGCTCAATTTGAAAAAGTGAAAGACGCCGCTCAAGATGCTGCGGAGCTTGAGCGTTCGGCTTACAAAGCACTTGCCGATGTGAAGAAAGAGATTCGAGCGTATGTTCTTGAACAAGGCTCTCAAATGGAGACGCATGAATTGCCAGAGGAGTTGCAACAAGCTCTAGAGCTTGCCGAAAGCAACCTGACAGCAGCGCAAGCGAAGAAACTTGAGTTGTCTGAACAAGCACAGAAAGCTCGTAGTGCGTTCAATCAAGTGGTTGCAGAACTACCACTTAATTGACATTAGCCATGACGATGTCCACTTGCTTGGACCCTCCTAACTAAGCAAAAGGCTCACAGAAATGTGAGCCTTTTTTTCATTCTTTTATTCGCGATTAATCCACACTAAGCGCGATTTGGGTGGTTGATTATGTGGTCTTATTGTTCACCTTATAAAATAAATTTATAAAACAACAAATTACATGATGACTACATCAATTATGTCACAAAAATGTCCACACCTAAATCAGGTTGTATAGAGGTACCTGCATGAATTCCTAATGAACCGATACCTAAAATGCACACTATGTAGTGTGCATAATACTTGATCATTATAGTAAACTCTTACTTTCTTTAAGACGTCCTTTCTTAGAGAAGACACAACAAGATTTTGAAAACTTCACTGCTAAGTCATCAATCTTACTCATTGGTTTTGATAATATAACTGTCAAGAACACTATCAATCCTGATAATATAATAGATGTCACATTATAGCTAAAGTAACCCAATAAATTATTATAAAAAAAGTAACAGACTAGAATAATAACACTCAAGTGAATTAGATAGATTGAGAATGAAAGTTTCCCTAGTTTCACCAAGTAATCTTTATTTAGTGCTCTCTGAATATTTTCATTTGAAAATACCACCCATACAATAATGAAACCTGAAAGCAAATTACAGATACCATATGTTTTATTTCCCAAGAGATTAGCTATAATACCATAGGACATACTTTCATTGTGGGCCCCAGCTAAATACAACCCTAAAAACAGTAAGAAATAACCCATATAATTACTTCTTATTTTTATATTGAAATTATATACAGTAAAACCAAACCAAAAGCATAAAAACCCTAAGCTTAATCTTGTTTCAATTGCATAGGCACACAAAGATAGTAGTAAAAACAACAAACAGTTAGCTTTTTGATCGATTTTCCTTGAAGAATAAGAGAATATATAAATCAAAAATGAGCCCAAAAGCTCAATCTTCATAGTCCAGAGTACATTATTATAAGAACTCCCGTTTAAGAAAAATGGTTTTATTGTTCCGTTATATATTGCATCCAATAGTGATGCATCTACATACATCCTATTAAACCATGGAGTTAAACCAATACTCCATGACGTAATCAAATACTCGAAAATAAAAAATGATATTAAACAAGAGACCAAAGCAGGAATCATTAATCGAGGGTATCTTGAAATAAATGAGTCAACGTAGCCTAATCTATCTTTTTTTTCCATCGAACGTGAAAGGACTATTCCGCTCAACACAAAAAATATGTATACCGCTGACGTTCCAGAAAAGAAAAACGAAAATGGTGAATGATGAATAAAGTACTGCACTCCATTAACATCCGGAATACTAACTTTTTCAAGGTTGTGTAAGTAAGGAAAAAAAGCCAAAGATATATGTGAGAATACAACCATCATACAGGCTAACCCACGAAGTGAATCCAAATAATATATTTTTTTCAAAACAACGTTGCTCAATATTATCAATAAGAACAACATTATAAACGTAGGTATAAGCAATTACTAGCACCATTCTAGGCCTTCATGTACTACCCCTTGGTTGATTAACTCGAATGGGCGTTGTTGTTCAATATAGCCTTGGAAACGCTTGAAGCCATTAGCCAAGATTTCACTTATTTGGCCATTGTATTCTCTCAACGTCACTTTCCCACTGAGTAGTTGCTTGTAGCGATACATCGCCGTCTCAACCAGTGACCGTTGGTGATAGCGGCTGTTCTCTGTCCATTGTTGCATTTGGTCTGCTGCTAGCAATAATAGCTTCGTTTCGTGGGTGCCCGTCGTCCTAGAGAGCAGCATTCTTTCGGGGAGGGTTCACCGCTTTCGCTCCCTTTTTGCCTGTCACTTCATAGCAACCTCGTGTCTCATAGTCACCATCTGCCGATACTTGTTCTATTCTCCTACGTAAATGATTCAAGTGAACTAGCAGTAGCGAAACTACGGCAGAGACAATATAGTGGCTATCTGAACCTACAGCAAAGTGGACTTTGCGTCATGTGCGTCGGCCTTCGCTGCCATACTTACGAGTCTTCAACTCCCCTTCCCCAAAGACTTTAACACCAGTTGTGTCATTAGCTACTGGGCCTTTAGGAGGTTGGCGATAGTTCACCTCTACTATTCGTACTCGCTTGCTTATGTCCTTACGAAAGAACCAAACTAAAAAACACCTAATTTCAATAAGTAGCATTAATAAGTTATAAGCTCCCCCCTCCCCAAAAAAATGTCCTCACCTATATTTTTACCCTTTGCCGAAAAAGCATATTTTCTGCCACGGCTTTACTCTCTTTTGTCGGTCACTTTTACAGCTAAATCCTATGGACAATTTTGCAAAAGTGAAATTTCCTCAGATTTACGGTGAAGCCTTGCCACATCAAGCTTTATTGTCGCCCCAAGAGATCTTTAATTTTACACACTAGATCTTTAAAAAGTGACGAAAAACACACTCAACCATTAGAATTCAATAGGTTAAAAAACAAAACGAGATCATCACAGATCGTTTCAGTTGCAATTTATCGAAAAAAAACGCAATTTTTGAAATTCTATTAGACGCAATACAAGCCCTTTTCAGCGGTTTTTCATATCACTCGAAGTCCTTATAGCAAAAGGCTTTAGCGTGTGTTCTACGCTTTTCGCAGCCCCGTAGATTTTCACTAAATCAAAATTGCGAAGAAACCAGATCGAAAACGTCGCAGGTGGGGAGGAGGAGTGCGGATTCCGTCACCTGATTGCTCCTTTCCGTGGCGTTAGGCTGTAGCTATACCATTGGGTTTTAGATATAAGAAAAGCGCCCATGGTGGGCGCTTGGTGATGATATGGTATGTGTTTACCTTAGGTTACTTTGTGGTTCCCGGCTGAGCTGCCGCTTGTAACTGGCACTTGGGCATTCTGAGTAATTTCGTCCACTACCGCGTTAGCAATGGCTTCTGCCATCTTACCTGCCATAGCGAATTCACCATCAAGAACAAAGCCCTGTGCTTTCAACTCGTTTTCTAACTTCTCTTTCAGTGATGATTTACTCAGTGCCATCTTACTTACCTGCAAATACGGTGTTTGATACGTCTACATGTGGCTTACCCATAAACGGGCAAATACTTGCACCTGTGCATACTCCCTTACCACCATTCATCTTTATAGAGTCGGCATTCTCGGTAATATTTTTAGCTGTGGTTGCCTTATTACCTTTGACGGTTTCCGTATGATCACCATCAATTTCGGCTAAACGGTTTTCGAGTACTTTGATTCGTTGGTTAAGACATTCCAACTTATCGTCTTTATCTGTCTTTCGTTCAAAGTTACCGTCTTGGTCTACCAAATGATAAACGCCTTGGCGTTGTTGGTATCGGCTTTCACCTTCTTTGATACCTGGTAGCTTGAAGCCAAGTGGAAGAACGCAACGAATAAAAGGTTTGTCTGGTTGTCCAAACATAAAACCTAACTCTACAATGCTGCCAATAGCAGGCGGTTCTAAACGGCCTGCATGATCACCAAGACCAGGAACCGGAAGCGGTACCGCCTGCAGTGGTGGTTTATCTTCGTATTCCATGCCCTTTTCATCGAGTAGCTGAACATCCACGGCATAATGAGGATAAAAGCGATCTGACAAGTCACCCTCTTCTGGTAGTTCTGGCAATGCCACCACCTTTCCCCATCTTGGCAAATGCCACTGGCCTGTGAACTCTGGAAACAACCTAAAAATAATGCGCTTAATAACATTCACATCCATGTTAACTTTGCCTCCGTTCCTTCAAACTCTACACCAATTAATCGAAGTCCATTCACCACAACACCTGGCTTTAGTTTTGGAATAGCCGGTATCTTTACTGACTTGTTGGCTGTGTGGTTTGTCATTAGCTCATTAGGGATGGTGACGGGCTTATCTGCCCAGAATGAATCTTTCCAACTGCCTACGTAAATTTGCCCGTTGCCTTGTTGCTGCCAGAACAAGCCATCAATGCTGAACGCTTGAGCTAGTTCGTCCATAACTCGATAGCCGTTACCATCGCTATAAAAACAAGGAATGGCTGTTTTGCTGTAGGCTTTCTCTGGTACCACAAATTGAAGTCCCGTTTTATTAGTCACTTCGCTAAGAAGCTGCATAAGTGTCGGGTGACGCATGATGATATTGAGTGGCTTATAAAGTATTGCCGCTAATTCGCGGCAAAACACTTTTGACCAGCCTTTTTCTGCAGGTTGTACTCGTTCAATGTAACCGAGAAAAACACGGCTGATATCACTGCCCCAACCTAAATCTACCGCAATGATGGTATTAAGTTCGGGGTTACCTTCAATGGCAAGCTCACAACGACCTGGAGTGTTTTCACTAAAGACAATGCGATGGCTTTTCACCTTGGCTTTGTCTTTACCCAAATAAGCACGGCAAAGGAACTTGTTGGTTGTCGTCATAAATCACCATTAGCCCAAAGCACTATCTACGGCTTTTAGCACCTTCATCACACCAGTTAATTCGACTTCGGTATCTGGCGGCACATCCTCGACCTGTCCTGTTTCAACCGGCGTACTCACACCTTGAACTTTTTGTTGTACTGCAGGCTCATCCGGTTGGCGTTGCTCGACTCGTTCTGGTACCGATAAGTACTCAACTAGCTCAAACGAAACGCTCCATTGCCTATGAGAATCTTGCTCATCGGCACGGACTGAACCTTGGAATTTCACCTGGCGAATTTTCAAAGCTTCTGCGGTTTTGTTACTGACACGGTAGATATGGCGAGAGCCATTTTCTAACGCTTCGGCCATGCTAAACAAATTGGTGATAAGTTGGTTCTTACTAAACGGGATCACACCTTTTATGGTTAGAATCTTGCCCTTAGTACCTGTTTCCGCTTGGTCGGTAGCCGAAGTTTGGCCGGACATATCTTGTCCGGCTAACTGTTGGCGAACGCTAATGCGTAAGTTCTTGAGTGGGAGTTGGGAACCGTCGAGAGTTAGCATTTTTTCTACCTATAATTCTGGCTTTTCTGGCCACACAACCTTAGTTGGATCGCTGTAAGTCTGAGGAACATCTCGTAGCTCTTGGCGGTACGCTGCGAACTCAGCGATTTTTTCAGGATTTAACGGACTGTCTTGCCCCTGCGTCCAGTCGGTTTCAAATAACAACTGACTGCGTTTTCCTGAAATTTCCTTCCATCGTTCATTATCCAACGCCGCATCAATGATACTTTGTCCAACACCTAACGCTTGTAGGTCTTCTACCGTCACGTTGTAATAGTGGCACCCGTTTATTTCTACATTAGCAATCATTTGCATTTTTAGTCCCTATTAAGCAGTTAGTGATACTGTTGAACGAATATTATCTTTGCCAACGAGTGGACCGATTAACTCAGGCAACGTAATACCACCATTCAAAGATAAAGAAATAATCTCTAAATCAAATGGAATGTTTTCCACCCCATACTGATCCACTAAATATTGGAAACCATTAGTGATTAAGTCACTTGATAAATCACGCTTCGTAACCGACGAATAAACAATAGAGATAGTATCTAACCAACCAATCTTTCCGCTAGCATGTTGCTGAACTAGCGCGCTGTTATTTATAGTTATTTTCGATGCATAGAATGTTACTCGCCCTCCTGTTACACCATTTGAATGTGTCCCAAACAATGCGCTTATGTAATTCACTGGGACTCCTGACGACACCCAATCTTGCCAGCGGCAAGTTTCAATATCGATCCCATAGAATTGAAAATTACTTCCTCCTTTCAATAGGAAGCTTTTAGCTTCAATATTATCTCCATTCTTCTTAGCTGAATGAGTAAGTACTGGGTTAGTGCCGTTAGCTCGATAAGACTTGAATGCTACTGTCACATTGTCAGCAATAACTTTTTCATTTAGAACATAACGGCGGCCATCTCCGGTCAAATAGATAAGTGCCTTAGTTCCAGGGATGATTTTTTCAAAAGCACTCTCTACTGTATCAAGCGGATCTGAGCTTGTTCCACTGCCTTCTGGTGTCCCTTCACTAGAATCAACAAAAAGAACAATATCAACTTTCCCTTGGATTGCTGCATCAATATCTCCTGTCGCTTGAGATATTTTTGTATCCATTTCGACTATTTTGTCATCAACCTTTTGGTCTATATCACCCATCTTCCCCGAGACTTCTTCAGCCAACTCTCGACTTTCTTGGGTTTGGGCCATTGACTGGTCTACAGCTCGCTGCAACAGCTGCTCAACATTTTGATTAACCATCTTGTTTCTCCAATGCATTCAATCGTTCAGTGATTTGAATGTTCTTGTGATAAAGTTCGATAATGTGTTTTTGAGAAGCAAAGTGATTTGCCGCTAAAGACACCACCATCGTGTCAAAGTAATTAATTTTGTCTGAATAATTGAATTGCCATGTTTCGGCTGGCACGGTGATATTTGTGATAGCTTGTGCGCCCGAGAACTTAAGCAAGAAGTTACGCGTTAAGTTGTTCCCTTCTTCACCCGTCAATTCGTTATTCTTGCGCTTAGACTGCACCACCATGTGGTTAGCCGACACCAACACACCTTCTTCACTGACTAAGCCAAGCCAATTAAAATCAAAGTTACCAATGGTGTTATCCAAGATAAGTGAGTAAACCACTTCATTCGAATTCACATAGGCACTTCGCGTTGGGGCCATTCTTAGTCGAATTTGGTTACTTGGAGGCAACGACTGATTTCTTTCTGGCGGCACTGAAGGATCAACACCGGGCACGTAAGCCAAAACAAACTCTGCAATTTCTAGCGGCTCTTCCGCTTGCTGCTTTTGTGCAATAAGCTGTTCGCCCGCGATAGTAATTACTGCCATATTCTTATCCTATTGAAGCTGAGTAGGTTTCATGGGTATGGCTGAACTCAGCGACCGAAACATGAAAATTAGCGGTAGTGGTCACATCAAAGCTGTATCGTCGGCATGTTCGCCCATATTGCCTTACAATGGCATCCATCAAACCAGGTACATCGTTAATATCCCCATCATTTACTTTGACGCTCACGATATCCCAAGGGTAATAGTTCAGCCTTTCGTCAATTTTGATATGTGGGTAACCGAGTTTGGCAAACATATCTTCCCAACCCACTTCTGAGCCGCCACCTGCCGCAAAGGAGTATGCAAAGTTCACCCTTATGCGATAAATCTCTTCTGGCTCTTCAGGTAGTCGCTCTATGTCTCGTTGCCAAGCAATCAAATCCACAAACTCAATGGGGGCCACCATCGGGTCTAATTGCTGCAGCGGCCACTCCAACACGGCTTTGATTGCATCCCAATATCCAAGAAGGGCATTTGCTAATTTGAGGATTTCCCCTTTGCCCATCCAGTGCTTTAACTTAAATTCAGGCAGTTGCAATGGTCACCCCCAAGCTGCTAATACGAGGTACTTCCATACCATTGGCAATATCAGCATTATCGAATTCAATTGACTCAAGTTCAGGAAACTGGCCGTGAAGCTCTTGCGCCAATCTTGAGAAACTAAAGCGCGATGAGGGTTTAGTTTTCGTCGCCTTGTAGTCCGTGTTCTGCCTAAATGCTGAACCAATGAATAGACCGATATCCGTTTCTAAGTCTTGCCTTTCAGCCCCTGTCAGCACTCGCCCAACCCACGCTTTGCATGTCACATCAATCAGATTACCTGGCATCGCATACACAAGAAGATCATCACCATGACCGTGGTTACCATCGCGATTGATATGATTATTTAAGTCACTCAGCATTTGAGAAGAAGGTTCGCCCGAGTCCAGCAAAATAAAGGCATTGGCTGAACCCGCACCGCGTGGCGCGTTATGCTCGAAGTAAACATTTTCACTGTTGATACCCGCTCGTAACATGAGTAATGAACGGTAAGCCGCGTCTATATGCCACTTTGCCACGCCGCTGAACTGGTTGCGGATACGAACTCGAAGCTGATCATCACTCTCTTCGTCGGCTCCGGCTTCAATAAGCCAATCAGCTGAGTTCACTACTTGTCCGATACCTGGCACTGCAGTAGCAAAAATGTGGTAGTAACCCTCACCAAGGTTATAAGCTGCCCCTTCATGCTCTGCTTCCACTTCACCAATAACCGACAGCTCATTTTCAGGCAGCGTGGTATCTTCTTTTAACACCACTCGATAAACAGTGCCGTTAATAGGGTCAGTTTGAATAAATGTCCCTTTAGGAACGACAATAGCCGGCCCCTTCGATGCTGCTCGATGAAACACGATTTGACCGAGTGCTTTCGTTGCAGGTTTGCGTTGTACGTTAAACTGCCAAGCCCATAAGTCGAGCCATTTGCCCACAGCCGTAGCAACAAACATATTTGGCAGAACATACCCAACCAATAACGTATTGATAAGCCACACTGTTGGGCTGATTACCATAGTTTCAATCAAACGCCAAAACGATGAGTACTTGGAATCGTTAGCAATGATGCTACCTTGCTTCTCCGCTTCCTCTTTCAGCACGGCTTTCCATTGGTCTTCATCAAGAGGCAAGCCTGCTTTTTTAGCAAGTTCGGTAAAATCTGGTTTAGGTATATCAGTCAAGGTTCACCTCTGTGCTTACTTCGCCAAACTCAAGGGTTTCTGCAAAAATGTAAATTAAGCCATCATTAACTTCGTCAATACGCACTGTGCCTGGTACCAGCCGCACATCTTCTTCAACCAAGAGTTCTAGTTGTGTCCGAGCATCCGCCTTTTTTGAAGGGCTGCGCTCTGCAATCAGATACACGGCTAAGTTACTCTCAATAATGGCGTGTTTAATGTCTTGAGCGATCACTGCTCTGTCTTGAATCAATACAGGGTTACGGCCTGCATCAAGCACCACATCACCGTTTTCAATGAGCAAATCTTGGTATTTAAAATCTGCCATTAGCCTGCCGCCATCATCATTTCGTTATCAAAGTCAGCCACGTTGTTCATGTAAGTTGGATGAATACCGCCAACGTGATACACGTTTGAGCTGCTTTGGTAATTGGCAATACTCTTTGCCGCGCCACCTGGCTTAATTTGTGCTTGAGGTGTTGCTCGTTTTACTGACTCGGATTGAACCGGAGCCGTTTCATCGTCACTGCCGAAACCTGGTATCCAATCAATTAGCCCTTTCATGGTTTCCCAGATACCTGCCAACTTGTCAGTGAACCAATTAAATACGCTCCCAAAGATGTTTCGCATCGAGTCGGCCATTTGCCCAATAAAGGCAAAGCCACTGGTATCGGTAAAACCACTCATTACCCATTGCCAACCTGCCGATAGGAAGTTGAATAGGGTTTGAAATGGCAATGTCACTAGTTCTACCGCACCAGAAATTGCGGTAAACCACCATGTATCAGCCATTTCCGCTGTAAACATGTGCCAACCCAACACTAGGCTCTCAAACCCGCCTTTCAACCACGACACCATTTGCCTAATGAAGGCAAAGCCACTGGTATCTGTAAAGCCGCTCATCACCCACTGCCAACCAGCTTTAACAAACTCGAACATGGCCTTAAATGGCAGGGTGATTAACGTGATTGCTCCTTCAAGTACCTGGAACCACGTTGTGTCACCAAATGAAGCTTTGAGATCATCCCAGTAGTAAATCAATGCCCCTACTGCTGCGATTGCCGCTACCACTGCACCAACGACCAAAATGATTGGGTTAGCAGCTATCGCAATGTTAGCTGCTAACACGGCCACACGTAGTGCTGCCATGCCCTTGGTTAATAAGAAACTTACACCCGTGAACATCTTCATGGTGAGCATGTAAGTTGCCATTGCTTGCTTACCCACACCCATCATCAAGGTAAATGCACCGCCTGCTGCCGCAGCACCTAAAATCGCTATTGCCGCAAAGCCAATGTATTTAGTGAGGTTCGGGAACATCTGTGTCCATTGAACAATTGCGGTAGCTCCTTCAGCCATACCGCCAACAACAGGCAAGATGGCAGGTAGAAGCACAGAACCGAAAGCAGCACTTATGGCAAAAACGCCTTGCTCTAACCGCTCCCATTGGTCGGTCATGGCTCCCGCCATTTGTTCAGCAACATCAAGCCCTTTGACTTTGCCAAGCTCATTTATTGAAGTGGCGAGTCCATCAGTGTTTTGCATCAGAAGTTGGATCATGGCTGTGGCTTCTTGAGTACCAAACGCTTTACTCAGCTCTGCCGCTTCCGCTACCGAAATTGTTTCACCATAACGGCCCTTGATTTGATTCAAAATATCGACCATTGGCAGCATTTGACCTTGAGCATTCGTGAACTGCATATTCAAGGCTTCTTGAGCTTTGGCCGTACCCGCTAAGAACGCACGATATTTGGTACCTGCTTCACTACCACTCATGGTGGACTGCAAAGTACCAAGAATCGCCATCTGCTCAGTCATGCCCACACCGACAGAGGTTGCCGCAGCACCGACTGAGGTGAACGCCGATGACATGCCCTCACCAGTGGTCTTAAACATCTGAACCGCTTTCGCAGTTTGACCACCCAACACATTTACCCAATCCGCCTTACCCATTTCGTTGGCTGAATTCTGGAAAATGCCGTACATGGTGCCGACATAGTCGGTAATGGTTGAAGTATCGGCTTTGGTCGCAGCAGCGAGCACCCCTGACGCACGGGTAAACTCAGAAAGCTCATTGCCTCCTAAGCCAGAAATAGCGGATTGAATATCATAAGAAGCCGCCACAAAGTCTGAGGCTGATTTGCCATAGTCCACGGCAAATTCAAGTGCCGTGTCACTTAGCTGCTTCAACTGCTCATCAGCAACACTAAGAGATTTAACCTCACCTAATGCCCTATCCATTTCAATGGCTGGCATCAAAGCTTGTTGCAATGCGAAACCAGCACCCACCATGCCTGCCGCACCTGCCATCATGGTATGAGTACCTTGACGATAGGTGTTGGTCACATCGGTCATTTGTCGTTGAATATTGCCCAGTGGTTTTGAAATCTGGTCAATGAGTCCAACTTGAAATCTGAGTGCTTCTGGTAACATCAACAATTCTCTATTTGCTTAGTGGTTAACCGCCAAAGGCTTTGGCTACACCGCTAGCGGTGACGGCTTGCATGTTTTCCCAATGGTTCTTCTCTAACCAAATCGCATAAGCAAGGTTCTGATCAGTATCCGGCTCATTAGGTAGCCACTTTCGCCGCCACGCATACATTTTTTGCCTGTCGCTACTATCAATGGCAGCGACAAGCCCATCTATTTTTTTACCGAGATGGAAAGCTTAGGCGCGTACTCTTTAATAACGGCACCGTAAATCTGCGTTGCTGCACCTGGGTTCTGCTTAGTAATTTCACGCAGTGCGTCTTTTGAACCTTCACTAACGCTACTCATGAGGAAGTTATGAGCTGCGCTGCTCGCATCACCTTGCAAGATGATGTTTTGTGCGTCGTCGTACTCAGCTGGCGTTGGGTTGAATTCAAGGTCTGTCGTACCAACGGTTAAAACAATGGTTTTTGTCATGCTGTTTCTCGCTTCAATGTGTCGTAAATTCGAGTGAGTCCAGTTTCTAATTGACGTTCTAGTCGTTCGAAACCATCCCTAACTTCTTCTTTAGTGGCGAAGTTCTCCGCCACATGTGTTTTGTAGTCAGCAAGCTCTTTTGTTAGAGAAAACAGCTTGCCAATCAAAGCGCCAGTTAACATCACCAACAAGGTGGCAAGGGCAACCAGTGCGGATAACCAAGTCGGGTCCATCGCTATTCCTTCTGTGGGATTTCCTTCAAGCGTTTGCCCTGAAGTGCTGCAATGATGTCGTCAACAGTTTCTTGAAGAACATCATTTGTGCTTAAGCCTTTTAGTGTTTCCAAGCCCCACACCACCAAGCGAGTCGCAAAGCGTTCAAGAATGATTTTCCAACCGATTTGAAAGAACAGGCCTTTCAAAACTTCGAGTAAGGTTTTGCCGATAATTCCAGTTAAAAAGCTCATTAATCTTCTCCAACCATGGATTTGTATGCGTTGAGGTAATCCGCTTCAGTAGCCTTACCTGCGTGAGTGTTCCAATACTTTTTGGCGTATCGCGCAAGCCCTTCCAAATCATCCGCTTCGGGCAGAGCTTCTGGGAACCGAATCAAGTTCAACCTTGCAGTAGCAACCGCAAACTGAGGGGAAATCACCATATAATCCGCATCGCTTTCACAAATAGGATCAGCACCAGCAGGCCCAAACATAGATAAAGCATCCAGCAAGTGAGGGCGTGATTTGCCTAACCACTCAATCAACCATCGGAATGTCGCTGGCTCCATCTGAGTAAAACCAAGAGCAGGACCACGAACCTGTTTTGAATAGGTCAACTTTCCAGACTCATGAGCCACAATCATCAAAATCAGATTGATAGCGGCTTGCGTGTTCATTTTTCCGTGTCCGCCTGTTGCCATATCCAAATGGTCAAGAACCGGCTTAATCACATGCTCAACAAAGAGCTTTCCTAGTTTCATCGCGTCATTCTCTCCATGTCGCTTTGGCACTGGGTGCAATATTGGCACCCTGGTACTTTTTGGCGGCGTTCTTCGGGTATTGGGTCGCCACATTCGCCGCATTCCTGTGCGCTTTCCCGTTGTTCAATTCGCTTAGCCCTTGCCAGTTGGTTGGCAAGCGCCACTTCTGTGAATTGGGTTTCAAGGCCACTGGCATGGTCGATAACATCAGACATCACGCCCCCTTCTTACTGCACCAAGTCTTCGGTTTCATCTGAGCGCAGGTATGGAACACCGTTAATATTCACAAAATCTGGGCTTGTTACTTCAAACGGCAGTTTGTGAAGCAGTGCGCTACCACCATTGGAATCAACATCAAGCAAATCAGAAATTTTGATTCGACAACCAAAGGCTTCTACTTTCAGCTCATCTTTATCAATCTTGCCGTAGAACAGCGCGTCAAAGGCAGGCAGACCACGCCAAGAACCGGCTTGTTTTGCAGCTTTACTCAACTGGTTAAACTGCTGCGTGGTGAGTTCCATTTCACCACTTGCTTCTACATCACCATCGACATAACCATCTGGCACACCAGAGGTTTTATTCACGGCTGAATTGTCGGTAATAGACAGGGTGACTTTTTGCGCTTTCAACTTGTAGTCGCCCATTGAAAAGTGCATGTTCTTGCCAGAAATACGCATACTCATGGGTTACGCCTCCGAATCTGCAGGGTTAGAGAGATCAAGCCCAATGTTGACCACAATGTGTTTCGGGCAGTTATGAGGGCGGACCATTAAGCCAATGTTTACTTTGGTTTTAGTCATCCATTGAATTGACACATCTTCATCGCGTGGTGGCATGATTTCACCAGGGAACGGAATGCCGCCAATCTCAGTGGTCTTCGACATGTCGCGCATGTCTTTACTGAAGTAAGTGCGGTTGAGCTCGATACTTGGTGGTGTTGAATTAAGAATGCGGTCAGCAATACGACGAATCGCTTTAATTCGAACGCGGCGATTTAGTTTGTGAACTGGGCGAACATATTCAAGGTATTGATAGTCTCCGCCTTTTGCTTCCAGCGTGGTGGCATCTGTCCAGTAAACGCCTTCCATATCGGCGTACCATTGGGGCAGTGAATAACGCGCATCGGCTAGCGCTGAAATAATGCTCATTTCAAGTGGTTTACCTGCGCTATCCACTGGCATTTCACCAAGACCTAATAGGCTGCCCGTTGCGACTCGCATTGGGCTATCGGCTACGGTGACAGCGCGATCACATAAGCGACCACCAAGCACACCGACATTATTGCCGTTAAGCATTGGCACTGGCGTTACCATGTTTGCTGCCACATCTTTCACTAGGGCTAGCATTGCGGTTTCGTAGTCCGACCACGTTTGGGTACCTGCATCAATACCAGCACACGCAGCAAGGAAGAACACCCAACGACCAAGTTTGCTCGTTAGCTCTGTTGCTTTGTCTTGCATCGTTGTGAACTCCGCTTTATCGGCCACAACATCAACAATACAAATACCTTCGAAAGAGTCGGTAAGGTTGGCAGTATCTACAGCGTCTTCCCAAGATTCACCGTCAGCCAAACCGAAGATGGCACCCGTCCAGTTTTGTTTACCATTGAGCTGCGCAGCTTTGACGTTTGCGCCTAGCGCATCATCAGCGACCACTTCATCAAGGTTAGTCATATTGTTTACACGGGTAACTTTGCCTTGCAGTTCGGCTTTATCCGTTCGCCCGATGTAGAGCAGGTGGCGTTCAATCTCTGGAATCCCGCCTTGCCCTAAATTGAGGTTGTTTACCTCTACCTTTCCGGTTGCCATTGGTTATTTCCTCGCTTATGTTCGCGTCTTGGCCTGCTCAAAGATCTTAATGAGTTGGCGGGTTACTTCGCGTTCGTTACTGCCTAATACCTGACGTTCTGCTAATGGGATATCCCAAGAGGTGACATTGGGCTGATTGCTCAGCTCCCGGATAATTTGCCCTGCTTGCCCATGGGTAACGGTTTCCACCAATAGACGAAGGCTTGGCTTTTTCCGTCCTTTGCCGCTTTTTCTCGGTACCGTGTAACCCAGTTCCCTTAGCTTTCGCGCTTGCCCTTTAGAGCAAGGCGCGGAATAGTCTGGTGTTCCCCATCGCTTTTGCATTTGGCGCTTGGTCATTTTTTGCTTTTGACCAACGTGATGCCTGGCTGCAATTCTTGCGGTGAGCTTGTTGCTCCAAGTTAGGTCGAGCATGTTGGCGTTTCGTACATAAGGGGTTAATCCCTTCGCCATACGGCGCATCACTTTGCCGCGCTTCTTCCCTTTTTTGGGCTCTAATGCTTGCCCATGAATATCTTTCTGTTGCTGAATTCGTTTGCGTGTATTAGCTTTTTCCCAACGACCTAGGGTTTTCAGTATCCAAACTCGCTTCTTTGGGGGCAGTGCTAACATGGCAAGCTTTTCTTGCATGTTGAGCACATCCCTTTTATTCGCACTAATCGTTGGTTTCATTCACCAACTCCGCTTCTTCGGCGGTGTAAATCTCTACGGCTTGAACTCGGTATTTAATTCCGCGCCAGGTAATCATTCCAGCTTCCGCATCTGGTACCAGTTCGATAGGCTCCATCAGCTCAAGCTCTATGCTCACATCAGCGACTTCATTGCTGATCACATCTACTGATAGCGTTGGGTCTTCTAGTTCCTGTTCGTTTCGGTCTTCTTCATGGTCGCTCAACCAACAGGCAACCAGAGCTAACAAACAACGTGGGTCTAATAACTGGTGAGGAAACTCCTCGACCGACACCACAGCGTTGTATTTCCAATAACAGGCGATATAGCCATCGTTTCCACGGTCTTCACCGCTTGGCACTATCGAGCCGTTCTCTTGCCAAGCATCAATTTTGTTATCAAGCACATTGCTGTTCAGGTGGTTAACGATGTAATCCGTTAAGTGCTCCAGCTTAGTTTTGTTGTAAGCTGTTTCGCTCATATCGAAGCAATCCCATTGGCACTACGGCCAAGTAACAAGCGCACATCTTGATTGCTTTGGGTGACAAAACGTGACTCTTGTTCTGGTTCATCTGTCGCTACGCTCTCGCCTTCTTTTCGGCGGTCTTGCGTGGCGAACTCAGCCAATAGGTCAGCGTGGGCCAAACCATAAACCGCGCGTTTATATGCCGCCGTTTTAGCGACACTTAGCACTGGCGGATTGCCATCAACGAGCAGGCTTGCAAGTCGTTGTTGGATATTCAGAGCCGCAATGCTCACGGCTGCAGCCATAGAATCGTTATCAAACGTATGGGGAATACGGCGCAGCTTGCGGAATTCATCGGTTGATAAATCCGGCCAACCTTCACCAGGTATGGCGGTATTGGCTGCGCTGTTAACTTTTCCACCAAAGCTCATCACGGTTCCTTCTTTGAATAAGTGCGCCTCTAGCCACTGGATCGACGGTATCGAGTTAGCCTGTTGGCTTCTCTTACCTCACCAGCCGAGGCGCGGTGGCGTAGGAGTCTTTAAAGATTCTTGCCGTCTTTAATGGCACGAATACGTTGTTCTATTTTCTTGATTTGGGTACCCACACCCACTTTGCTGTGCTTATCGTGGGCGTGTTGAAGCAGATCCAAAGCCTTTTCCAACGTTTCCAAGTTGCCGATTGCTGTCGCTTGCGGTTGGCCTTCTTCATTTCGAATCAGGTATAAGCCTGCAAACTTGAACCACTTGGCGTGAACCTTTTCGTGTAAACGCCAATCTTTTTCGATCTTCTCAAACACATTGGAGAAGTAAGGTTCAATCGAGTTACCACGTTCAGACTCGCTTTCAGCCCAAGCCAGTACTTCATCAGCACAGAATGTCGGCCAGTCACGGCGGAAGTTCTCTGGCGTTGGCAAGTCACGTTCGATTGCCGTCATACACCACTCAATCGCGGTATCCAGCTCTTTAATATCGAATAGCCAGATCACCAAGTTGGTAAAAATTGGGTTTTCGAACTGCTCACCGCTTTCTAAGTAGCTTTGAACATACGGCTTGTATTTCGGGACTAAGACATTGCGCTTATGCTCGACACGATCAGCAATCGCATTGAAAGAGCGCAAATGCTTGCGGTCTTCTTCGAAGTCAATCAGCTTGATGTGCAAACTATCAGTGTCAGCTGCAGGGCTAACATTAAAAGCTTTCTGCTCTCTCGCTGCTTTCTTCTCTAGGTTGTCTCTCATGCCAGGAGATAAGCGCATATTCATTTACCCTTATTCAGCAGGTGTCGCACCGAAGTGCACTTTCGCTTCATTGAAGCTTGCGTAACCTTCATGATCACCCACCGCATAACCTTCATTACGTAGGTATGAGTTTTCATGCTGCTTGCGGTCTTCTACATGTTCAGACTTGCGGTGACGCGTGTTTTTCTGCGTGTATACATGCAAGTTTTTCAGCGTGGTGACTGTCATTCGCATACCAGGGAAGAACGGAGGCGACATTGCACGACGACCAGCAATAGAGTTAGGCAATTGTTGTGCTGCCTTCTTCTCTGTTGGCGTAGTTGCTGCGTCATATAAACGCGCCTGTTCGAATGAAAGAAGATCAGCACCAACCAACACAATTAAATTCGGGTCACTTCGTAAAGCTGGATGAATCTTGGTATTGATTAAGTCAGACGCCATTGCATCTAAGTTGGTGTAGTCACCACCGCCATCAGGATCTAGATAAATGTCTACATCAATGATTTGGTCTGGTGATTTTTCTTTCACTAGCTGCTGCCAGCCTTTGTTAACGTCTTCACCGTTAGGGTTAGTCGTTGGGTTCGTTGTTTCCGCTACCGAAGTACCGTTGAAGCCAACACGAAGAATGTCTTGCGCGAAATTCAGCGTTGCGTTTTCGTTTAGGCGCTTCATGAATTCGCCAGGCTTACCGGAGTTCGCCCAAACGCTTAACAAATCCCACGTAACAACAGCACAAGAGTCGGTTTCGACTAAGGTGTAGGTATTGCCATCAACACCACTTGATGTGGTATGACGACCGCCTTTTTTACGGCCTGTATGTAGCTTGTTGGTACCAACATCAACAACTTGGCCTGAAATTTGGTCTACATCTTCAACAGTGATCAGCTTGAGGAAATCAACTGATTCCATCAGCTTGTTTTTTAACGCCGTTTCAACTGGGCCCGAAATAGCGAATTGCTTACTCACATCAGGGCGAGAAAATACTTCACACTGTTTTGCGCAGTATTCTTCCAGTAATGCACGAGCGGTTTGAGTTAATTGCATTTACTATTGCTCCTTACAAAAAGTGGCTTGTGTCTTCCGCCGCACCTTCGCCTTGAGGCTCTTGACCAGGTACTTCTTTCGAAAGGGCGTTGAACTTAGTTTCAAGGCCAGAAACTTTTTCCATCAGAGGCGCAATAGCCGTACTTACTGCAGCAGAGAACTGCTCGACTGTTGTACCTTCCGGTTTTTGTTCCGGTTCTGGTGTTTCTGGGGTTTGCTGACCAAACTCTTGTTTGAGTTCGTTTTTCAGCTCAGTTTTTAAATCTTCTTTAAGCACACCAAATTGCTCTTTTAGTGCTGCTTTTAATTGTTCTTCGGTCACTTCCGTTTCCTCTGGTTCTGGCTGTTCAGTTGGTGTTTCTGGCAGTTCCCCACCAGATTGGAAATAGCTTGCGATGGTCGCAAATGCTTGCGCTAACGGATTGACAGAGTAAAACTCGCTAAGGTCTATTTGCTCCAATGAATCGGTTTCAATCTCTTGAGTTTCACCCGCTTGGCGAGAGAACTTGAGGCGAGTCGTGCCTGTTGAGGCTGGGGAGTCAGTCACAGCTAGGCCAATCAGGTAAGCTCGCCCCGTTCCTTGGAAATCTGGGTGCATCTCGATAGAGGTATAGAGCTTCTGACCTTTTTTGTTAGCGGAGAGTAAGAGGTCATTGGGCGTAATCTTGGCAAGTAATCGCAACTTACCTGCACGTTTTTCGGCTTTAACTTCCGGCACTTCACCCCAGTTGTTACCTTCGAATACGTTCCAATGAGAGCGAGAGTGTTCAGGCCAAATTAATGCGGCATAAAGTGCAGGCGAATACGACTCACCCATCTCTTTAATTTGTGCTGCGCTAATCTGACGACCGTCTACGGTAGCGCCTTCAGTTGCAACAATATTCCAATCACTGGTTTTACTCATATTTGTCGTTTGCCTAGTTAATTACGTCAAATGAATCTTGGTCACGGCAAACAATACGCCTTTGACTGACTGCTTTCAGCCACTTCAATTCCTAGAAATTCGGATTTTGGCTAAATCCGAATTCATCCGAATTTTGCTTAGTCATTTGAGAGTTTTCGGGGCGTATGATGCAGCTATGGCATATTCAGACGAAATAAAAGAGGCCGCGAAAAAGCTTTATTTACGCGGAGTACCTCCAAAGGAAATAGCGGCGCAACTTAACCTAAATAGCGACCGCATCATTTATACCTGGGCGGAGAAATTCGGCTGGGCTTTGTTGTTGAACGAACTTTCTGTAGAGGAAATGATTAACCGCCGTTTGGCCGTGTTAATTGATAAAGACGAGAAAACCGATCAGCAGCTTAAAGAGATGGATAAGCTCATAGACCATCACGTTAAGTTGCTAAAAGCGAATGCCGATGCAAAAGCCAAAGCTGAACGCATGCTCTCGCAAGGCAGCTCGAAGTCGAATGGTTCCGAGCCGTCTAATCAAAGCCGTGGTGGTAGTGGCAACAGCAAGAAAAAAGGCAAAGGCAAAAACAACATCGAGCACCTATGTGAAAGTGACTTTGTAGATTGGCATGAATCGCTGTTCGAATATCAGCATGTCATGCGTAACAACATTAAGCAGCGTATTCGCAACATCCTAAAATCACGCCAGATTGGTGCAACTTACTATTTCAGTGGTGAAGCGTTAGAAGACGCAATTCTAACGGGCGATAACCAAATATTCCTTTCAGCCTCTCGCGCTCAAGCCGAAGTTTTCCGCAGCTACATTATTGCCATTGGTAAAGAGTTCTTAGACATCGAGTTAACCGGCAACCCGATCATTCTGTCTAACGGTGCCGAACTTCGCTTTTTATCAACCAACAGCAAAACAGCCCAGAGTTACCACGGCCACGTTTATGTCGATGAATATTTCTGGATACCCAAGTTTGACGAGCTGAACAAACTTGCTTCGGCAATGGCTACGCACAAGAAATGGCGCAAAACTTACTTTTCCACGCCATCATCGAAGATGCACCAGGCTTACCCATTTTGGACAGGCGACCAGTGGCGAAAAGGCAAAGAGTCTCGCGCCAAGATTGAATTTCCAACCTTTGAAGAATATCGCGATGGTGGCCGACTCTGCGACGATAAGCAGTGGCGTTATGTTGTAACCATTGAAGATGCCGCTAATGGTGGTTGTGACCTATTCGACATTGACGAACTGCGAGAAGAATACAGCCAAGACGACTTCAACAACCTATTTATGTGTGTATTTGTTGATGGTTCGCTTTCTGTCTTCAAGTTCTCTGACCTTGAAAAAGGCATGGTAGACACGGCTCACTGGCAAGACTTCAAACCAAACAATAAACAACCCTTTGCCCGTCGAGAGGTTTGGCTAGGTTATGACCCATCCCGAACCCGAGACAATGCCTGCTTGGTGGTTGTGGCTCCACCTGCCGTAGCGGGTGAAAAATTCCGTGTATTGGAAAAGCACTATTGGAAAGGACTCAACTTCCAGTATCACGTTTCAGAAATCGAAAAAGTATTTCAGCGTTACAAAGTCACTTACATTGGCGTCGATACCACAGGCATTGGCGGTGGTGTTTGGGATTTGATTTCGAAAAAATACCCGCGTGAGGCTCACGCAATCCACTACAGCAACGAACAAAAAAACCGCCTAGTAATGAAGATGATCGACGTTGTAGAAGCCAACCGACTTCAATTTGATGCCGAACATAAAGATATTGCTATGGCATTCATGGCTATTAAGCGAGTACCAACGGCCAGCGGTAACGCCATGACATTCAAGGCAGAGCGCAGCCAGACCACAGGCCATGCCGATGCATTCTGGGCTATCTCTCACGCCGTCGCCAATGAGCCGCTAGACCACTCAACACCAACTAAATCAACTTGGGCAACCGCAGCATGACCGAGCAAACAGAAACTTTAGTCAAACAAGAAAAACAAGCACCCGAGTCGGTCTACCACATCGACTCATCACCGGAGGCCATCGACTCTAATAGTTGGATGACTTCCTACTCAGATTTGTTTTACAACGACACCGACAACTATTGGGAACCGCCAATTTCACGCACTGGATTGGCCGACATTGCCAGAGCCAACGCTTATCACGGCTCTTTGTTGATTGCTCGGGCCAACTATGTCGCAGGACGATTTCAACAAGGTGGTTCGACTCGCCGTAGGCACATTCAAGCCTTTTGCCGCGATTACTTCACCTTTGGTGATGCCGCTTTCTTAAAAATCCGTGATGGTTTCAAGCGTGTAGTGCGTTTGCATCCGTTGCCAGGTATGTACTTACGTAAGCGCAAAAACGGCAACTTCATTATTCTTGAACGAGATAATCAACAACGAGAATACCGCAAAGAAGATGTGATCTTCTTGCCTCAGTACGACCCGCAACAACAAATCTATGGTTTGGCTGATTACTTGGGTAGTATTCAAAGCAGCTTACTAAACAAAGATGCCACGCTATTTCGCCGCCGTTATTACAAGAACGGGGCGCACATGGGCTTTATCTTTTACGCGACTGACCCTAGCTTGAGCGAAGAAGACGAAGAGATGATGAAGAAAACCATTGCCAGTTCAAAAGGAGTGGGTAACTTCCGCAGCATGTTTGTGAACATCCCTAACGGGAAAGAGAAAGGGATTCAATTAATTCCTGTGGGTGACATTGCCACCAAAGATGAGTTTGAGCGAATCAAAAATATCACCGCACAAGACGTTCTAGTGGGCCATCGCTTCCCAGTAGGCAAAGCAGGAATTATCCCTCAGGGTACCACCAGTTTAGGCGACCCGATCAAGATTGGCAGCGAGTACGCCAAAGATGAAATCATTCCCGTTTGTGAACTGATTATGGATGAAGTGAACAGCGACCCGGAGATCCCCAAACAGCTCCGCTTGAAGTTTGATACCGAGACAGGAACAACTGCATAAAACTGTACAAAAACACAGTTTATGGCTTAATATTGAACTGTCAGTCAGTTCAGCTAGGTCATTGTTATGAGAGTGTTTTGCCCCGAATGCGGTGAAAAAAGCCGCATCCAAAAATCAAACAGAATAAGTGCTAAGTACGCAGATTTATATTGCTCTTGCAGTGACCCTGAATGTGGTCACTCGTTTGTGATGAATTTGTCTTTTAGCCATTCCCTTAGCCCTAGTGCTAAAACCACCTCGCAGCTCGCCTTCAATATGGTAAAAGCGCTCGCACCAGAACATAGGGCGGAGCTAAAACAACAACTCTCCATGCTATATCCTGAATATTGAACTATCCACTTCAGCAGCCATCCCAATGATCGAACGGATGGCTTTTTGTTTTTCATCGTCTACCAAATGACCGTATTTACTTAGTAACCCTTCCAACAAGATCACACCAGCTTCCTGTCTACCTTCCCCCGCCGAACTGACAGCCACACCATCAATGATTACGTCGAGTGCAGATTGAAATAACTGTTTTTCTTTAGACATATCAATATCCTTACAATTTACACATGAAATATACTGTATATAAAAACAGTATTCCAGCGCAGATTTTCGGCTGTGAGATCTACTGTAAGTTTTTGGTTAACCACAACGAGTGGTTAACCCAGTAAGACTACCGCAGCCAGCAAACAAATCTGTCTAGTGTGCTGTAAGAAATGACTCTAATTCTCGTTGATAAATAGCATCACGCATCGTTCTAAAGTGGCTGAGGATAGTTAGCTGTTCTTCCATTGTCTGAGCTGTGGCTAACTTCTCATCTTCTAGTTCTACAATGTATTGATATGTCGTCTTCTGACTGAGATTTGGCATGTGTTCTCCTACTTCTGTTCACCTTACTTTCAGCATACCTGGCGTAGATATATTTCCTAAATGCGCCTGCAGCCTTGAAGCTCGCCTATTAACCTATAACAGCTTTGAAGATATGCAAGCGCCGTAAAGTTGTTTTAAATCAACAGATTACCAAAATTAAAAAGGTTGCATGTTGGTCAGTTATGTTATGGCTAATAAAATTGAAGAGGATGGATTTGGAAGGGATGGTGTATTTATAGTGCCAATTTGAATTTTACTGTCAACACCCCATTTTTCGCCAAATTATCAGCTGTGTCACCATGTTACCACAAAGGGAAATATTAGATTTAATATCAGCACAACATTTGAATACCACTTTATTAGTAATACCCTTAACTTTCAGGCACATAGAAATTTTCAACCATAATAAAACACTCCATTTATTTCGCTATTTTGCCACATTTAATACGTAAAACATCAATTTCAAAAATTTTGAACACCATCACAACCAAAACATTCAATATTATCAAAGCTGGACTATTTTCTAGACTAACGGCCAATCGTTTTCCAACTCAGGGAAGAAAGAGAGGTCTGGTTGTTGGTATTCATCTTTTACTTGCTCAGGTTGGGTAAATAGTTGGTGCCACCCCTCAAAATCCATCCATTTCAGATCATCTGCAGGTGCACGGCAATAAACGACAAGCTGTGCTGGGCGTTTATTGCCGTGTTCGTCTACCTCCGCAGGGCGGATTTTAAGACTTGTCTCGTTATCTACTTTTAGTGAGCTGCCTTTTAACAATGCAGTTAAGGCAAAGTCATCAATATTTGATGGGCTATTCGCCAATATTTCATTTGGAGCTAATAACCTAGTTAGCTGATCGCAGACCTGTACTTTCTCGGGCTCCGTACAGTTATTGACAGAACTCCGAGAGGAGCCAGAGGCTCCAGAAAGAGCAAGAGCCCCCGCTTCAACATCATTATTAACCTTGGACTTCTTCTGGATTGTCCAAACCTTAGTGCGTGTTTTGATAGTTTCTTCTGGTGTTGCGAAGCCTTCGATTTTGCGAACATCTTCCCCATGTGGTGAAGCAAACGGCAAAACCTCATAAGAGTTCACGATCAGCAAATCTTCACGTTTAACGAATGGGCCACCTTGCCCCATTATGTAACCTTGCCAGTTACCATGGTCGGCAGCTTTTAAAGTATCTGTGATGCTTGAATCTTCTGACTTGGTGCGTGCTTGGTAGCTATCACCAATCACCTTCATCAACTCTTCATTGGTGATCAGCTTACTCGGCTTGATAGGCCCAACCAAATCACGCTGTAGCATCGAGTAAATAGTGAGTAGGTCGACGCGCTCTTGCATGAAGAGGTATTCCATAAACGCTTTTTTGTTCTGGTTAGCAAAGCGGCGTAATTCACGGTAAGTCGTAACCGGTGCACCACCGAAGAACTGGAACTGGCGAATGTTCCAACGGCTTTTCCAAGCACTCACATTCTTCGCCATGTCTTTAACTGACTTGCCAGTTTCGTCGGACACTTCATCGTCCATAGCGAAACCGTCGATGTTTTTGGAAATGTATTTAGCGATGTATCCTGTTGCGGTACCTAACTCTGGGTCAATTTCGCCTACATCACAACGAGCCGAGTGATCAAACTTGCCTTGTTTATCAAATAGCTCGTGTTTGTCTTCTTTCGTTGCGTAATCGACAAATATTTCTGTAACTAACTCTTTGTCCTCTGGCTTAACCCAGATAAGCAAGTGCCAGTGTGGTGTGCCATCGTGATGCGGCTCTGCAACGCGAACCCCAAACCAACGGATGTCTTTGCGGCCTAACTTGGCACGGATTCGTTGCCATACATTGTTTAAGTACGTTTGTGCATCACGTGGGCTTGCGCCGTTCCAGTGACCAATGAAACCGCCTTTCTTGTATGAGTTGTGATATTTAGCTGGCGTGGTCAGCGTTAAGAACAAACCTTGTAAACCCAACTCGTTGCCAATGTCTTCACAGCCACGACAACGCACCATTAATTCATGACGACGTATCGCAGGGTTAGCCACACTCTTTTTGACCATATCCCACAAATCAGCTTCTTCACCTGTTTCTTCATCTAATAGCTGGCACTGTTTGATGTATTCATAGTTGGCCGTTTGCTGTTCTTGGTGTTCACGAACACAATCCCAAGACGCATACGGTGAAGCCTTAGAAGAGACTTGTCCCATTGCAATGGCTAGGTGCTCACGCATAATTTTGCGGATTTTATTAAGACGACCACACCACCACTTCTCGCTGATCAGCCTTGAGATGTCTTGTAGGGCAGATAGTTCGGATTGATCTTTGTACTTGCGAGGAGGCTTAACACCAAAAGTATCGGTCACGAACTTAGCTACTTGCTCATAGGTGAACACCACCGCCATGGTGGTACCAAGCTCGGTCTTTGCGTGATATTTGTCGCTTTCCAATCGAAAAAAGCGATCAACAATGACAGAAAGTTTAAAAGCCATCTCTTTGATTTCAGATGGCTCAAGCTCTGCGAGTAATCGATTTTTTACTGGCTTGCGATTTTGCTCTACCTTATCAAAATCAAAATAAGCTTGCTTATTGTTGGCAAAGTCACTTTGCTCAGTGTCGCTAAACTCTTCACTAAGCAAAGAAACCTTTTGGGTTGTCGGTAGTTTTTTGTATTTGCGCAAAACCATAAACGCACGTTCTGCAGCTGGCCCCATGCGCTCACGCAAAAAGATGTTCGCTTCTCTTCTGCTTTTCTTTTCGAAAACTGAAATGTAACGAGTCACGAAGTACTTGGTTAGGTAATCCGGTAGGTCTTTAATTCTTTCTCGTGCCCACTCGAAGTCTTCTGGGTTCGCTTCAAACAGTTTGCGTTCCGTAACACTCATACCCTCCGGTTCACGATCAAACACAGGGCGTTCTGCCAAAACTTCTACTGCCTTAGGTTTTTGCGGATAAACGTGCAAATGCCCCCATTGCTTACAAGCGATGGAGGCTGCACGTTTTTGTTTAGTCGAGAATTCAGGTTTTGAAGTGCTCAAAGCCGATCACCCATTCCGTCTAATGCGGTATTTCAAAATGCATTGGACATAGCTGTAATCAAGATCCATCTTTTCGGCAAGCTGCTTGGCTTTACTCTTGATGCCAACTTCTGTTCGATTTAGATGCTTTCCAATTTCTTTGGCTGTCATGCATTGCGCATTAAGTTTCAGAAATTGCTCTTCTTTGTTTGTCCAAGATTTCTTTACTACATTTACCAAACTGTAAGCGAGAGAAATACCACGTCGAGACGCAGCAGAACGGAGGTAATTGCTAGAAATTCCATAGTCTTGAGCTATGTCCTTTGCAGGACGTGAACCTGCTTCTTTCAATGCGTCCTGTATGCTCATACTTCCTCCAATTCTTGAGTTGTAACCAACATAAAACCGCCTTTCCCTTTTCCCTTGCTGATCACCCCTTTGTGTAGGTGAGTGCAACTTAGGTCTTGGCAAGCTTGTTCAATTGCCACTTCCATTGATTCAAAGTCGCCAACCAAAACATTGGCAACTTCTTGGGTATCTTGATGGCGGACGATTCCGCCATCAGGACAAAGCATTACTGCGGCGTATTGCATGATGGTTCCTCCATTCCTAGGTACCTTTTGGCTTTCCAAATGAATGCGTACTGGGCAATTGGATCATCTAAAAACTCACTGAGCTTTGACTCTGGAATCGTAATTGAAACACCCCAACCATCGTTGCCTGTATAGGTCACGTAAACTGCTCGAGCTGAATTCACCCATCCCGCATTTGTGACTTTCAGTTTTTCTCCGTGGCTTACAAATTCATGCAGCATCACATCGCCTCCACTGTTGGGTATCCATGTAGCGGCTCACAGTCTCTCCACCACATTTGCATGGTTGCGTTTTGGCTAGTGCTTTATTGCAAGCAGAAACAAAGAAAAGTGCGCGAATTGCGCCTAAGGCTTGATGATGCATTGCGCTATCAGTTGATTGGTTGAATACAACAACCCAGAAAACCCACCAAGCAGTAATAAAGTCTTCAAGACATAACCCTTGCTCAGTACCATTCACGTTGACCAACATAGCGCGAGTAGAATCAAGCTGAAGCATTGCGCCCTGGCTTGAATCAACGCCTTTGAACACACGAATGAACTGCTCAATTTTGCGAGTGGTAAAGCCTTCACCACGAAGGCCGTGCTCTAAATCTTTACGAAATACGGTGATAGTGCTCATGCCTTACCCCTCAATCACTGACAAGCAGTATTGTTCGAATTGAAAAAGTACTTCATCGTCCCAGCGGCCAAGATCACGCAAGGCCAGCATCTCAATAAACAGGCTGCGGTTTTTCATATCTAGCTGTGACCAATGGTGTAGCTGTGGCTTGGCGTTTTCGTTTTGATAAGAGCGGTACCAGCTCACATAGGTGTGAGCGAAGAACACGCTTGCACGATCACCCTGCATTGCTTCTTTGATGTCGGCTAAAACGTCTTCTAGTGGGCGGTGGGTTTGAACAGGAGTCAGTTTTTTAGCAATAGCATCAAGCTGAATCACGATTTCTTCTTGCTGCGCTGTGCTGCTTTTTTCAAAGCGTGCAGCAATCTGTTCAAATGACTGGTTAAATAGTTGTTCGTAGATATTGCTCATGCTGTCACCTCTGCTTTTGCTTCGGCTTCTTCACGGGCTTCAATGATCTGCTCAGTGACTTCGCTTTCTATTCTTAAAAGACGTTGAATTGGGCAATCACCTGTTGGACAACCCTCATAGAACCCATCAACAAGGCTAACTTCTTCACGATAAGTAACTGGTGAAAGTGAATATTCATCTCCATCTGGTGATACTGCAGACAATGGGCGAACACGGACAATAAATAGATTGCTGCAACCACGGAATTGGGTGTTGATGTTTAATATGTCCGTATTAGCCATTGCTAGCACATTGATAGCGTGAACGATGTCAAAGGCTTCTCTTTGCTTAAAGTTCTCTGCTAGTTCTTCGGCAATCACTTCAAACGAACCTGAATTCATAGCTTTTGCTAACTCAGTAAGTTGCTTCTCTTCATATGGGTTAAAAGTTACTTCACATGGATTAAGAGTTACTACATATTGCCTTGGCAACAGACTAGACAACGCAAATGAAAGGCGGCGGTTTTGTTCCACCATCAGTTCATTAAATGTCTGAGATTTTTCTAAATTTTGTGTTGATTGTTCTAAAACGTTTTCGGCTTGAGCCAATACTTTTTTGGCTTGTTCTAGTTCACTCATCTTCTATGCTCCTACGCTAAGACGAAAAAAAGCCCCCTGTTACAGGGGCAAATGGCTGGCTAGGCTGTTAATGGGTACTGCTGAATTGGTAGTGTTTTAAGCGGCGAACATCGCCAAATTGCTTATCAAAACCCACGACGATTTCTTTTAAGTACTGCATCCCCTTGCGAATTTTCTGCAGCTCTAAATCATCGAACGATTCGAATTGGCGTTGGTAATCTCTTGCTGGCAAACCGCCTGCAATAAGCACCAAACCACGGCTTTTGTCTGGCAGGCTGTTGAACACCTTTTTCAACTTACGACGAGTGGCCTCACCATTAAAAAGCGACTTACACGCGGCAATGCTATCTGCTGCACTCGGTACTTGGGGCTGCGTTTTTTGTTGTCTGGCTAACTGACTCATGGTGTTCATATCCTCTTAATCGGGCTCAAGCTGTTTAGGCTAAGCCTGGAATAGGTGCACCATTAGCCAGAAAATCTGTGCCAAATTGCATTAGTGGCTGCAGGCCTGTGGTGCGGTGTTCAAGGTCATTGATAAGCAAAACCAGATTGCCCAAAGCGGCTTGCGCCTTGGCTAAGGTTTTGCGTTTAGTAGATCGCGGTAAACGCTCTGCGGTGCACATGGCTAACGCATCGCTAGAAAGCTCACCAGAGTGGGCATTTAGCTGAAGAACCCTTTCAAGCAAGTTGAGTTCGTCTTCGTCTTTTGGAAGTGGAATGGTTACGACACCATCATTGGCAAATAACGTGTTTACGATTGAGTAGTCACCAGAAACACGGCTGATTAACGCCAACTCAACCGGCTTAAGTACATGCGGTTGGTTCGGATTCAGCTTGTTGCGAAGCATCGTGCCACTTAGCTCTAACTTACGGGCTATCGCTTCAACATCGTGATTGACGACAAAATCACAACAAGCAGCATCAAAAATTTGTTGTTTGCGTTCGCGTAATACACACATTGAGTTATTTGCGTCCATAACCAATACTCATTTAAAGAAAAAAGGAACGAAAACGAATGACCAGCCGATGATATTCAGCCAAAGCGGACATTTGTTTGGGTGGTTTTCTTCCCAAGACTCACTCATTGCATTTTGCTGAGTGAGTTTGGTTTTAGGTGGGATAGCAGTTCTCATACTTGTTGCTCCGCTGAGCGCTGGAATAGCTTTGGCAAGTTAATGAGTACAGAGCCTTTCTCACCTTTCTTTGGAAGGATTGGGATATCGCCGTCGGCAATGGCACGGTCTAGCGAGGATGCAGACCAACCGGTGCGACGGAGAAACTCTTTTTTAGTGCAAAAAGGTGCATCAACCGCTATTTGAATACTTGCCATAAGTGGTATCCTGTTTAATTGTGTTTTTTAGATGGTTATTGAGTGACATTGATGAACCATCTTTACCCTTTGACTAATTATTAGATCAAAGTTAGCCATATAACAATCCATCAAAATAACTCAAAAGAGTGTTTTTTGATCTAGATCTGCTTTTTGGCTACTTTTGACGCAGAGAAAAGTTACCTTTATGGCAAACATACCCGCAAAAGTACCGCCATTTGAATATTTGAATGGGCGTGAATTTACTGAAAAGCTAAAAAAAGTGACGGGCTGTAAGACATATGACTTACTAGCAGATTACTTCGGCATCCCAAAATCTACGTTTTCGACGTGGCATACCCACAACCGTACTGGCTGGGAATTGATAATTAGGACTCATCTTGCTACCGGAGCATCAATTCGCTACCTAGCTTTGGGAGAAGGTGAACCTTTCCCTGAAGATGAAGAAGTGATTATTGCTACAAACAGCTTCGACAAATTCAGTCTCATCAACGGAACACTAGAGAAAACTGGTAGTGTTGAACTGGGCTTGTCGACGCTACATGACTTTGGTCTGGCTAAGGATAATGTGATCGTCTTAGAGCAAAACGGTTGTCTGCAATACATAAACAAAGCTGAAACTCAGCCAGCCTCTGGTGACTATTTGTTGGATATTGATGGAGTTCTGTCAGTGAACTACGTCCAGCGTTTGCCAGGTAAGAAGTTGGCTATTGCTTTCGACACGTCCACGATTGAAGTATCTGAGGGAGACATCAAAGTAATTGGGCGAATAGCAATGGAAATGAAAAAGAAGTAATAGGCTGGAACCGTTAGGGGTGCTTTCAATGCAAGTGAAAATCAGAGGTTAATAATGGGTCATTTAGAAGATTGGCAAGAGATCATTGCAGACCTCAAAGAGAGTAGCGATATAGAATGCAAGCGAGCTAAATCTGCTGCACCAAAAGATATGTGGTCTACATACAGTGCTTTTGCCAATACATATGGCGGGACTATCTTTTTAGGAATTACTGAAAATGATGATGGCTCTTTTGAAGTAACTGGAGTCAATGATGCCGACAAGATTAAAAAGGATATTTTCAACAACCTTAGTAATCCGCAATGCGTTAGTGTGAACTTGTTTGAAGGCGACCCTGACAAGTATGTTCAAGAGCTTAACGCTAATGGTAAAACGATCATTAAAGTTACAGTCCCAAGAGCTAACCGAAAGCAAAAACCAGTTTTTGTCAAAAACAATCCAAAGACTGGGACATACATGCGAGGCCATGAGGGTGATAACCATGTTTCAGATGCGGCTCTACAACACATGTTTGCAGAAAAGGGAACAGAGCCACGTGACTCACTAGTACTAGCCAACTTCGGTATGGAAGATCTTGACCTTTCCACCCTAAAAAAATATCGCCAGCACTTCCAAGCACGCTCACCAGAACATCGATTTAATGATTTAGATGATCGTAATTTTCTTATCCGTATCGGTGCATGGAAACGCGACAGGAACACAAACGAAGAAGGTTTGACGTTGGCTGGACTGTTGATGTTCGGTCAAGATATAACGATAAAAGACTACATTAGCCATTACCACCTAGATTATATAGAACGTGAGAATGCCTCTCGTGCCTCACGATACATTGATCGCGTTACGCTCGACGGAAGTTGGTCAGGCAACCTGTACGATTTCTACCTAATCGTATACAAAAAACTTACTACGGATTTGAAAGTACCTTTCAAATTAGATTCAGATCAACGCTCCGATTTTACTCCTGTACATGAAGCTATTCGAGAGGCCCTAGTCAACACATTAGCTCACGCTGATTTTTCATCACCTAAACCAATCATTATTGTAAAACGACCAGATATGTTTGGCTTCCTTAACCCAGGCTTGATGCGTATCCCACCAGAACAAGCAATGGTTGGTGGAGATAGCGATTGTCGAAATGCAGCTATTCACGACATTTTCCGCATGGTTGGACTGAGTGAAAGAATGGGTTCCGGTGTAAACCAAATTTTCTCTAACTGGAGCACACAGCATTGGCAAAAGCCTAAGTTGTATGAAAACACGACAGAGCGCAAAGGTGAGATATTTGAACAAACTGTACTAGAGCTCAAGATGGTCAGCTTGGTACCTAGTGAAACTATCAATCGACTAGAATCTACTTTCGGAGACAAGTTCAATCATCTCAATGAACTAGAAAGATTAATCCTAATCACAGCAGATGTAGACCGATGGGTAAACCATGAACGTATCATGCAAATTACAGACGAATCATCTCGTACTGTTACGTTAGCTTTTCAAAAGCTAGAGAACGCCGAGATGCTAATAGCCAATGGTTCGCACAAAGAAAAGTTCTGTACTCTTCCTGGCATAAAAGTATCAACGGTAGATGAAGTGTTCAAAAATGGAACTCTAAATGATGAAGAGTCAACCGCTCCGAGTACTAGCTCCGAACATTCAGAGCTTAGCTCCGAGTATTCAAGACTCACCTCCAAACTTTCGGGAATCACCTCCGCAGATATCAGTAATAACGTGGCACGCGACGGTTTTGGCAGACGGTTATTTCAAGGTCTAGATTACCCATTTATCGACGACTTAGATGCATTGGACACTAAGTACAGAAAGCTACTTGAGGACGTAACATTTTCAATAAGAGAGAAAAAGCGATTGCCAAAGGAAGATCTTGAATTAAGCATTCTTGCTTTGTGCCAAGAACAGTATTTTTCCCTTAAATCTCTTGCCACTTTGTTTGGCCGAAATCCCGACGCACTAAGGCAGAACTATCTTAGCCGTTTGATTAAGGACGGGACGCTTAACTATGCTTTCCCTCAGCAAAAGAACCATGAGAATCAAGGCTATATTACTGTGATATCTGACGCTCAGGGGCAACCGGATTAGATCAATGTCCGTACGTAAAACCGAAGACGGCAACAATAAACCATGGCTTTGCGATGTTCGTCCAAATGGCCGCAATGGTAAACGTGTAAGAAAGCGCTTCGCTACAAAAGGCGAAGCGCTTGCTTATGAGAAGTTTGTTTTAAAAGAAACTGACGACAAACCATGGTTAGGTGAAAAAAGCCAAACCCGTAGCCTGTTGGATATGATCGACTTATGGCAAGAACGCCACGGCCAATCACTTGCCCATTCCAAATACACTTACAATAAGTTGAAGGTTATGGGCTTGGCTTTAGGCGACCCGCTTTATCATAAGCTCACTGCAACGATGTTTACCGAGTACCGTACTCTCCGCCTTGCAGGTGAAGTCGCGGATTTGAATGGCCGAAAGGTTGAAGTGTCTTTTCGTACCTGCAACAACGAACAAGATCTACTGAATGCTGTGATTGTCGAGCTGCAGCGCATGGGCGAGTGGAAAGGCGAAAACCCTTTGAAAGCTGTCCGCCAATTCAAACTACACGAACCTGAAATGGAATTTCTCACCGTTGAGGAAATGCAGAACCTTATCACTAAGGCAGAAGCACACGAATTCCATGATGACATGCATAAGATTATTAAACTTTGTTTGGCTACAGGTGGTCGCTTTCGCGAAGCATCCCGACTAACGGGCGCTCAAATCACAAAATACAAAGTAACGTTCACGCAGACGAAAGGCAAAAAGAATCGCTCGGTACCGATCAGCCCAGAACTTTATGATGTGATTTACAAAAAGGGTTCAGGCCCATTGTTTAACATTGGCTATTCGACAGTTTACCGATTTATCGTGCGCAATGTTCCACGACTAAAGCAGCAAGCTGCCCACGTTCTGCGCCATACTTTTGCGTCTTACTACATGATGAACGGTGGTAATATTATCGCCCTGCAACGAATCCTTGGTCACAGTGACATAAAACAGACCATGCGATACGCTCACCTAGCCCCCGATCACCTAGAAGATGTGGTCACAAAAAATCCTTTAGCAAACCTCAAATAAGTGGCTAATGTGGACACTAAAACGTCCACATTATGTCCACAAATTTTCAGAATATAGATAAATATTGATGATTATTGATGAAGTGACCACAAGCAAAGCCTTGATATACCTTGCTACGCCTAGCCCCTGTTAGGGTGGTTTAAAATGTGGTCTTCCCAGTCCACAACGTCAATCTCATACACCACTTTATTGCGAACACTTTCACCCGCGGCGTGCATTGCTGACTTAGAACCGGTGATCAGAGGGTGCCATTCTGGTAGTGGCTTTTCTTCTGACAATAGACGGTAAGCGCAAGTGTCTGGTAGCCAGTGAAACTCATCAATCTTGTCACGAGTTAGCTTCAAACACTCTTCACCCGAGCTAAAGCGATTTGGGTAATCTTTACAAGAACACGTCTTGCTGTTTAGCCAGCTACATGCCACGTTGGTGTAATACACTTCGTCGCTATCTTCATCCATTAATTTGTGCAGGCAACATTTACCGCAACCATCACAAAGCGATTCCCACTCTTGCTCGGTCATCTGTTCTAGTGATTTTTCTTGCCAAAATGGACTGGTCATAATAGGACTTCTTACTCTTTTACTGGGGTGCGTGTTATACCGCTAGCCCACAAAAAGTTCAAGGATAAAAAGTGTTCACGGATTAATCACCGACAAAAGCTGCCACAAACGATAATTTTTGCTACTATCGCGCCCCCTGTTTTGACTGAGTATAAATTGATGGAATGTCGCCTAGGTTGTGGTGCCTGTTGTATTGCACCAAGTATTACATCTGCTATCCCTGGAATGCCAAACGGCAAGCCTGCTGGCGTTCGCTGTATTCAGCTCAATGAACAAAATTTATGTAAATTGTTCGGTCAACCAGAACGTCCGAAGGTGTGCCACCAATTTAAGGCGTGCCCAATCATTTGTGGTAAAACCGATAAAGAAGCACTCGATAATATCACTGAGTTAGAAGCCATCACTTAATCAGTTACCGCCCGCAACCATAGTAACAAGCAATAAAAGCGCGTAATAACCGTCAATCATTCTCTTTTTTCCCTATTCTCAACTATCTTCTTGATACCAGTATTGGTTAATAAGGATAGTTATGAATAAATATCTCGCAGAAATGTTCGGTACGTTTTGGCTTGTCCTAGGAGGTTGTGGCAGTGCTGTTTTAGCCGCCGCTTTTCCTGATGTTGGGATTGGATTACTTGGTGTCTCCCTTGCTTTCGGTCTCACCGTCTTAACCATGGCCTTCGCCATTGGCCATATTTCAGGTTGTCACCTCAACCCCGCTGTCACTATTGGCCTTTGGAGTGGCGGGCGCTTTGATTCAAAAGACGTGTTGCCTTATATCATCGCTCAAGTTATAGGTGGGATCATTGCCGGCGGCGTGCTATTGGTTATTGCCTCCGGTCAAGCAGGCTTTGATGTAGTCGCTTCGGGTTTTGCTTCCAACGGCTATGGTGATCACTCTCCTGGAGGCTATTCACTCACTGCAGCGCTCGTCTGCGAGGTCGTCATGACCATGGTGTTTTTATTCGTCATCATGGGTGCAACGGATAGTAAGGCTCCCGCTGGGTTTGCTCCCATTGCCATTGGTCTCTGTCTTACCTTGATTCACCTTATCAGTATCCCTGTGACCAACACTTCAGTTAATCCGGCGCGTAGTACCGGTGTCGCTGTGTTTGTTGGCGACTGGGCGGTCTCTCAGCTTTGGTTATTCTGGGTTGCACCAATTATAGGTGCAGTTATCGGTGCCACCATCTACAAGCTGGTACGTGGGCAAGACTCTTGATTCTAATGAGAAAGTGAGTGTGAACGAAGAGACGGTTATTAAGATTAAACTCAAAAAAAACCGCTGACTCTTTAGATAAGAGTCAGCGGCTGAGATTAGATTTTATGTCGACCCAATAGTGAGTGAGACAGAGTGGTGCCATCAACCAGTTCGAGCTCACCACCAACCGGCACACCGTGAGCAATTCGGCTAGCATTTACCTCATGAGCATTACACAGCTCAGCGATGTAATGAGCGGTTGCCTCACCTTCTACCGTAGGGTTGGTAGCAAGAATCACTTCTGAAATATCACCACGACGCAAGCGGTAATCCAAAACGTCGAGACCGATATCGCTAGGACCAATGCCATCTAGTGGTGACAAGTGCCCCATCAGAACGAAATAACGACCTGAGTATTGACCTGTCGCTTCGATTGCTGCGATGTCTGCTGGGCTTTCCACCACACATATCTGACCATTTTCCTGACGTTTAGGGTTGGTGCAGATATGACAAACATCTTCTTCTGTAAACGTGCGACACTCACTACAGTGGCCAATTTCTGTCATCGCTTGGCCGAGCGCCTCAGCCAGTTGCAGGCCGCCTTTTCTATCGCGCTGTAACAAATGAAAGGCCATACGCTGCGCCGACTTGGGGCCAACCCCAGGTAGACAACGTAAGGCCTCCATCAAATGCTCCAGCATATGACTGGTACGCATTATTTAACCATTTCAGTTTTTAATTCACGATGCACTGAGTACATCATTGAGAAAAACGAATTAGAAAGGCATCTTCATACCTGGTGGAAGTTGCATACCACCAGTTACGCCAGCCATTTTCTCTTTTTGAGTCTCTTCAACGCGACGAGCCGCATCGTTGAATGCCGCAGCGATAAGATCTTCAAGCATCTCTTTATCGTCTTCCATTAGGCTTTCATCGATATCAACACGACGTACACTGTGGCTACCAGTGATCGTTACTTTTACTAGGCCAGCACCAGATTCACCGGTTACTTCCATATTTGCGATTTCTTCTTGAAGCTTTTGCATGCGATCTTGCATCTGCTGGGCTTGCTTCATTAGGTTGCCCATACCACCTTTACCAAACATGATAATCTCTCTGGTCTAATTGGTTATAAAATACATTAAGCAATAACTGACTTAATGGGGGCTGAACCGTGCAGATTCAACCCTACGATACTGTTAATGTGATGAAGGACATGTTGCCTTTCTTCACACGCGTGATGACTAAATTGGACGAACGCTGTCTCTATCCAGTTCCGCTGCAAAGCGCTTTTCAATGAACTGGACATTGGCGTCATTCTCAAGGCTGATGAAAGCATCTTTCAACTTGCCTTGATAAAGCCTCTCACGTAATTCTAGTGGCGTTTCGCCTGATTCGCCGATCTCAACACTTAAATGACACTCTTCACCTAATACGGTGTTCAGCGACTGCAGCAATTCGCTTTGCGCTTTATCAGTATTTAAGTGTGCTTGTGTTGGTCGTAACATCAGGCTAATTGAGGTGCCGTTTTTACTGAACACTGAGTTCAGTGCTAACTGCTCAACCAGTTTCGCCGTTTCAAGCTTTTGTATAGTCGCCGACCATTCATCTTGAGCAATCGACTCATGCAGCAGCTTTTCCGTCATCTCAGGCGTTTTAACGTGCTCTAAAGCGCGTCTTATCTGAGTAGGTGTTAGCTCTTTCGAGACTTCTTTCACTACAGGTTTAGACGGTTTCCAACGATAAGGTTCATTATCATCAGTTACATTTTGTGTCGATGCTGCAGGGAGAGAAGCTGGCGACACCCGCTCAGAACCACCGTGTTGCTGAGCAACTCGGTCGAGAACTGAAGTTTTAGCTGGTGTCGCTTTAGCCTTTTTTGGCGCGCCTTTTGCAGATGGTGCTGCACCTTTACGCTGAGAGCGTAACTGATGACGCAAACCGCTTACCGGCGATGCTGGTCGCTCGGGTGCAGGCTGACTTTGTGTCACAGGTTGGCTTGGAGCAGGCGCTGCCTGTTGGTTGCTCATTGGCGCAGAAGGTGCACCATATTGCCCATGGTCATCATACGCTGGAGGCATATCCTGTGGGCCGCTCATGTAACCAGAGTCAGGGTAGCCCTGAGGCTCTGAATATTGTGGCGCGCTAGGTTGCCCGTAGCCTTGTGGTGGCATAGAGCTTGACATAGGCTGCGCTGCTGGAGCTTGCTGCTGAGGTGCGGCCATTGGCTGAGTCTGATTGGTAGACTGCATTGGCGTAGCTGGCTGCAAGCCTTGTGCTGGTGCGCTCACTACTTTCGGCTCTGCGGGCTCTGTTGAGATCGCACTTGACGAAATCTCTGCAGCAGGGCGGAATGCCAACATTCGCAGAACGACCATCTCAATACCAACGCGAGCGGTTGGCGAAAGAGGCAGATCCTCGCGACCTTTCAGTACGATCTGATAATAAAGCTGTACATCTTGCGGGCTAAGCGCTTGAGCGAGAAGCTCGATCTTCTCTGCGTCTGGCTGTGCTTTATCTAACGATGCTGGCAGAGCTTGATACATAGCTAATCGGTGCAACTGAGTCGCTAGCTGATTGAGCAAGCCATCCCATTCTACACCGTTTTCAGCTAGCGCTTGGATACACGACATTGCCGTTTGCGGTTGCTTGCTGCTAATAGCTTCAAGTAAATGGATCGCTTGATCAGTATCCAGCGTGCCTAACATATGAGAAACAATGTCAGTCGCTACGTTGCCATTACCCAATGCGATTGCTTGATCCGTTAAGCTCAACGCGTCACGCATACTGCCGTCAGCCGCGTGTGCAATCATCCCCAGAGCGCGAGACTCAGTGGTCACATTCTCTTCTTCTAGGATGTGATCGAGCTGCTCATGAATGTTGTCAACGCTGATTGGCTTCAGGTGGAACTGCAGGCAGCGAGACAAAATCGTTACCGGCAGCTTCTGAGGATCCGTTGTCGCCAACAGAAATTTCACGTACTCAGGCGGTTCTTCTAAGGTTTTTAGAAGCGCATTGAAACTGTGCCTAGAGAGCATATGAACTTCATCGATAAGGTAAACCTTAAAGCGACCACGAGCAGGCTTGTATTGAACGTTGTCCAATAGCTCACGCGTGTCTTCCACTTTGGTTCGAGAAGCGGCATCGATCTCTAAAAGATCAACAAAACGACCTTCGTCGATCTCTTTACAGGTTGCACACTCACCACAAGGTGTAGAGGTAATGCCTGTTTCACAGTTTAGGCCCTTAGCAAACAAGCGGCCGATGGTCGTTTTACCGACACCTCGAGTCCCGCTAAACAAGTATGCATGGTGCAACCTGTTTTGGCTAAGTGCATTTTCTAAAGCTGTTAAAACATGGGCTTGACCAACGACTTCTTTAAACTTCGTTGGCCGCCATTTTCGCGCTAACGCTAGATAGCTCATGAATAATTCCGAAAGGATTAATGACCGTCAAATTCGCAGATGCTAAACACTTCAAGGCCTAGACCTTCTAAGCGCTTGTCACCGCCAATTTCTGGAAGATTAATAACAAAGGCTGCGTGGTCTACAACGCCACCAAGCTGACGAATCAGTTTAGTGGTTGCTTCAATCGTACCACCTGTTGCTAGAAGGTCATCGACCATCAGCACTTTATCGCCTTCTGAGATCGCATCAGTGTGGATCTCAAGAGTATCTGTGCCGTACTCAAGCTCATAAGACTGTGCCACTGTTTGACGTGGTAACTTGCCTGGCTTGCGAACAGGAACAAAACCAACACCCAATTCAAGCGCTAGTGGTGCACCAAATAGGAAACCGCGAGCTTCCGTACCAACGACTTTAGTGAAGCCCATATCTTTGTAGGTATCCACTAGCAGTTCGATCGTCGCTTTGTACGCAGCAGGGTCTTCCATTAGGCTGGTTACGTCACGAAATAGAATACCCGCTTTTGGGTAGTCAGGAATGCTTTTGATGCTTGATTTGATCAGAGCGATTTTTTCTGTGTTCATAATAGTGATGCACTTCATTAGGCCGCTTTCCCAACATCAATCAACGCCATCGTCGTTACTAATTTTGCTTGAGAAAGGCTTGGTTGGTTTTCATTGCAATCAGAGTCATAAGTCTGATGCTGAAAAAATAAACGCCCGCTATAAGTCAGCAGGCACACTGGCTTAATGTTAGTGATTTTCTTTGCTGTCAGCAACTAACTCATGGGTAGGAAGGCGAATAAACCATGTGAGAAGAATAGCAAGTACGACAATTAAGAACACTTTTACCCATACGATAGGTGCAAAGTAGATAGATAATGAAAAGCTGAGAAGAATAAACAACACGCCACGGCTTTTAACACGTTTTGTTACCGCACCATGTTCATACCAGTTGGTGAGCAGAGGGCCAAGTGTTGGGTGCTGATGCATCCAGCGGTGTAAACGAGGGCTACTACGCATAAAACAGGCGCTTGCCAATAGCAAAAAGGGAGTAGTTGGTAGTAGAGGTAAAACAATGCCTAGAAAAGCGAGGATGATGCAGAGGCCACCAGCGAGGTTCAGGCTAAGAACTTTGATGCTAATTGTGACCTCCAGAAGTCTTTAAAAAGTCGCGTAACCATTGAAAACGCGGTAAAGCGTTAAGGTTGCTGGTAGTAGCGGAATCGCTGCAAACGCTAATAAAAATCCTAAAAAGTAGAATACATTAAACGGGTCTTTAAAATCTTGATTATCTGCCATGATTATTTCTTTCTTACAAAATTAACGCTAGACCCAGATAATTTTTGCTAAACGACACTCAACAAAAAAGGTATAGCCACACAATTTTGCAACTATACCTTAATAAAACTTCTACAAATACCAAGCAACTGTAGGGTTAATCCCCGCCGCCTTGATGTAAGTCGAGACTAAAACTGGCCGAACCCAACAAGCTCAATGAGAGCTGGCAGCCTGTCTCTATAGGCAACCTGTCGGTGATGAAATTCTTCTTACAGTTGTCACCCAATCTTTGTCCTGCGGCAATGTGTTGATTAATAAGACCATTGGACCACTGCCCATCGAGTCCTGCAGGCAAAATCGAAATTGTACCCTCAGCCAAATTAGCCACACCAAACAGAGCATTAACTGGCGTCGCGCATTGAGAACATTGGATACCCTTCTCTAATAGCTCCGCCATATCTTTCAAATCGGCACTATAACTTTGCAGATTTCTAACATAATCGTGGAACAAGGCACGCACTAACAGGGTAGTCGCAGCCCCACCCTCAGATGATGATGACGAATCCACAAGATAGAAAGCAAACTGTCCATTCATCAACCAAGCATAATCAAACACCAATGGCATCACTTCGGTTGACTGCAACAGACGATAACTGGCTCGCCAAGTGCCTTGGTTGGTGTCTTTATCGGGTAACAACGCGTGCAACAAATCACGCGCAGCGCTTGGGTTATTCTGAAGATAATTAAGATGCCAATGCAGCTCTTGGTCTTCTGGAATCTCACCACCATCATCGACACTGAACCATTGGCTAGAGAAGTCTCTTTGACTATTCATATTGTCAAAAGAATCTTTCAGGGTATTTTCTATAGCACTTCCCAAATGATTTGGGTCTTCCAATGGCTTGGGTAGGAAATCCTTAATCCCGAAGCGCAATGCTTTCGCAACGTCAGACATTTCATCGGTCGCAGAAACCACAATCATAGGCAGTGATGGATATTCGAGACTCAACTCCTCTACAAGCTCGATACCATCGAGTATCGGCATAGAGAGATCACACACGATAAGGTCGGGCGCTGCGTCTCGTAATTTTTGAAGTGCGTCTAAGCCGTTTTCGGCTTCAACTACACGGTACCCTACAGCATCTAGATACGCTGACGTTATGCGGCGAAAAATGGGGTCATCATCAACCAACATAATGCATTTTTGGTTGAGCGCTTCCTGTGCCGAGGTCGTAACGGGCTGACTGTGAGTTTTATACATACTCATTAACCTCACAAAACAAAGTCGATTTATTATTGTTATCTGTTCTAAGAACTCTTTATCAAACTTAGTAATAAAATGGTGAATACACAAATTTACCAACTTTACTGGTAATTGCCATCAGGGATTGGAATACTTGTAAATAGTGCAACAAGTTGACGTGACGCAAACTTTGTTCTCAGTGTTACGTATAAATTAGTTGAGTTTGTAAACAAATGTGTCTGGATTTATGAAATTAGATGATTTAAACCTGTTTCGATTAGTCGTCGAAAATGGGAGCTACACCGCAACATCACGCAAAACTATGATTCCGGTTGCGACGATCACACGACGTATTCAAGCTTTGGAGGACTCTCTTAACCTGAGGCTTCTCAATAGACATGCGCGTAAACTTTCATTGACAGAGGCTGGCGAGCGATTTTTCAATGAGTGCTCTCCGCTACTACAACGTTTAGCATCAACTGCCGAGGAATTGACTGACGTTTGCAAAGGCGCATCAGGCAAAATCCGTATTTCTGCACCATCAAACCTTACAAAACGTATGATGATGCCGATGTTCAGCGACTTCATGAGCCAATACCCAGATATCAATATTGAGCTCATGATGAACAACCAAGCTGATCAGCTGGACCCAACCGAATGGGACGTCATTTTCCGTGTTGGCCCACAACGCGACTCTAGCTTGATTGCTCGTAAGATCAGCGAAGTTAAGGACATACTCGTCGCAAGTCCTGACTACTTAGCGAAGAATCCAGCCCCTTCTCACGCGGAAGAGTTGGCTAATCACTCGCTTCTGAAAGGCTACCCATTGATTAAATGGCAGCTCAGTAATTCCAATGACGAGAGCGTTGTGAATACTGAGAAAGGCCGCTTTAATGCTAATGCGTTGAATGTTGTAAGACAGGCATGTTCAGAAGGCTTAGGCATTACGCTCATGCCAGATGTTATGATCCGTGAATACATTGAAGACGGTAGCCTAGTGCGCGTATTAGATGATTGGAGTGCTAACCCAAGAGACATCTACATGCTCTACAACCACAAAGATCACCTACCAGAAAAAGTACGCCTATTTATCGATTTTGTGATCGCATACCACATTCACTAAGCGAGACACTCACCTTACCCAATAAAAAACCAGAGCCTGTGCTCTGGTTTTTAGTGTTTGATTTGCTGAAAACGCTAAAGTAAATCTTACGCGCCTTCGTTATGTAGCTCGAGGTTCGCTAGGTCTTGCTGAATTTCACGCTGTATTTTTGAATCGTCGTTACGAAGTGCATCTAGGAAATCTAGGTACTTCTGGTCGATATCACCTGTCACGTACTCACCGTTGAATACAGAAGTATCAAACTGAGTAATGTCTTGGTTGCCTTGACCTACCGCTTCAATCAGATCATCCAATTTTTGGAAGATAAGCGCATCAGCACCGATCTGGTTACAGATAGTTTGATTGTCTCGACCGTGAGCGATCAACTCGTTGGCACTTGGCATATCAATACCGTAAACGTTCGGGAAACGAACTTCTGGTGCTGCTGAAACCATGTAAACTTTGTTCGCACCTGAATCACGAGCCATCTCAATGATCTGTTCTGATGTAGTACCGCGAACAATAGAGTCATCGACTAGAAGTACGTTCTTACCTTTAAACTCAGAGCGAATCGCATTAAGTTTACGACGAACCGACTTCTTACGCTGTTGTTGACCTGGCATGATGAAAGTACGACCAACGTAACGGTTCTTCACGAAGCCTTGACGGTATGGCTTATCGATTGCCTGAGCAATGCGTAGCGCAATGTCATTCGATGTTTCAGGGATTGGGATAACAACGTCGATATCAAGGTCTGAGTACTCGTCTTTGATACGGCGACCCAGTGCTTCACCCATCTCAACGCGTGCGCTGTAAACAGAGATCTTGTCGATGAAAGAGTCTGGACGTGCAAAGTAAACGAATTCGAAAATACAAGGATTCAGTTTTGGATTGTCAGCACACTGTTTAGTAAACAGCTCGCCGTCAAATGTTGCGTAAATCGCTTCACCAGGAGCAACATCGCGAACAAAATCGAAACCAACAGCGTCAAGCGCTACCGATTCAGAAGCAACCATATACTCAGTACGACCATTCACTTCACGCTTACCAAGACACAGCGGACGAATTCCGTTTGGATCGCGGAACGCAATCATACCGTGGCCGATTATCATCGCTGTTACTGCGTAAGCGCCACGGATAGTGCGGTGTACGTTAGCCACTGCACGGAATACATCTTCAGACGTCACGTTACCTTTCACAGTATCGATCTCGTGAGCCAGTACGTTCAGAAGTACTTCAGAATCTGATGTTGTGTTTACGTGACGACGGTCTTTTTCAAACAGCTTCTCACGAACTTCATTTGCATTCGTTAGGTTACCGTTGTGAGCTAGGGTAATGCCAAATGGCGAGTTTACGTAGAAAGGTTGAGCTTCAGAAGCGCTAGAGCTACCTGCTGTTGGGTAACGAACATGACCGATACCAACATCACCTTGGAGGCGTTGCATGTGTTTAGCTTCGAAAACATCTTTAACTAAGCCGTTCGCCTTACGCAGACGAAAACGATTGCTTTCTATGGTACAAATACCAGCGGCATCTTGGCCACGATGCTGCAATACCGTTAAAGCGTCATAAATTGACTGGTTTACAGGTGTTGAACCCACGATTCCAACAATACCACACATGTCCTAATCCTCGATTTTCGACATTAACTGGCGCTAAAGCGCGCCAGATAAGAAACTTGATGTTGCTTGTAAATGCTCGAAGAACGGTGCAATGATTCGACTGAATTCAGGAACCAACTGCGAGTTCTTCCACCACTCAGAACTTGGGAATGCAGTAAACGCATCCATAAAAAACAGCACTGCTGACACAATCAGAACACCTCTTAAACCGCCAAAGACGATCCCCAAGATTCTATCTGTACCAGACAAGCCCGTTTTCTGTACTAGCTGTCCAATCACGTAATTAATTAACGCACCGACAACCAGAGTCGAAACAAACAGTGCTGCTATCGCGGCGCCATTTCGAAACATGTCATCTTCGATATTTGTAAAGTAAACCGCCAGTTTGGCGTAATACTGGCTGGCGATAAAAAACGCACCAAACCAAATAACGAGTGACAATGCTTCTTTAGCAAAACCACGAACTAAACTGATCAAAGCTGAAAAGCCGATCACCCCTAAAATGACAAAATCTAACCAATTCATGAATTCTTCATCTTAAGTTGGCGCGCATTTTAACAGAAAAAATGCTGACGCAAACGTTTTCTTATGGATTTAACGGTTTAAATTTGAGCAATTGGCCTTTTGAACCAGTAATTTTTTCTAATTCCTTAATTTGACGCTCAAGTTTGGATTTAGAGATATCTGGGCCAATTATTACTCGCGTAAATGTTTTTTCTTGCTTGGTATGAGCTTGATAACCACGCTTTTGCAGATCCTTGACAACGTTCTTAGCGTTGTCTGCATTTTTCAATGCCATTAGTTGGATGATCCACGCGCTGTCTTGATACTCATTCTTTTCAGTCACCGGCTTGATAGCAATCTCGACATTGTCATCGACTTTACTCTCTTGACTTGCCGTTACTGTTTCTGACGGTGATGACTCTTGAACAATCGCTTCTACCGGTGAATCTGGTAGCGCAATCTCATCTTCAACAGGATCAAGTACCTCAAACACTTCAACATCACCTTCAAGTTCAGGCTTAATTGGAATGCTTGCAAACTCTTCTTTGTAGTGAAGCTTTTTGCCGTCTAGTACATCTGGGAGAACAATAACGCCCACGGCCACCAAAATAATAGTGCCCACTAAGCGGCTTTGGAATTTACTTGCCATTTAGTTTCCTTTTGTTTGCCAATGCTCCAGCACTTCACCCACTGTATGGAATGAACCCACAACAAGAATCACTTCATCTTCGCTTGCACTTGATAAAGCAGCTTCAAATGCCTCCACTGGCGATGAGTACTCTGTCGTTCCACTTGGTAGACTTTGACACAGCTCAGCTGCTTTCGCCGCTCTTGGGCCTTGTAGAGACGCTGGATACCAATGCTGAGCAATTGGAGCAAGCACATCGAGCGTGGCAGGGATATCTTTGTCGTGCAACATGGCCACAACTACGTGCAGTGTTTTGCCCGCATACTGCTGACCAACTTGCTTAACAAAGTATTCTGCTGAATGTGGGTTGTGCGCCACATCTAACACTATCGTTGGCTTATCACTGATCTTATGCATACGACCAGGAAGTTGTGCAATCTTAAGACCATTCACAACGTTCACATCACTGATGTCGAGTTCTGATGTTCCAAGAGCCATCAACGCGGTAGCAGCATTCGGTAGTGGTAGGCTCGGAATTGGTAGCTGTTCAAGCTGGAATGCACCGCTGTGCCAGTTCCACGTTTCACCAGTGACTTCGTAGGTGTACTGAATTCCTACTTGATAGAACTCTGCCTGGATATCGTCTGCATGCGCTGCCACGGTTGCTGGCGGTTTAGGCTGTCCACAGATTGCTGGCTTACCGCTACGGTAGATGCCGGCTTTCTCAAAGCCAATGACATTAATGTCATCGCCTAGCCAATCAACATGGTCGACCGCCAAACTGGTGATCACTGAAACATCATGGTCAACGACATTGGTCGCATCGAGACGTCCACCCAAGCCCACTTCTAAAAGGACCACATCGACCTTTTCAACTTGAAATGCACGCAGAGCCGCTAAAGTGCCGTACTCGAAAAAGCTCAGGCTAATTTCGCCACGCTCTTTTTCAATAAAATCAAAAGAGTCGACCAGTTGTTGGTCTGAAAGATCTTGGCCATTAATACGAACACGTTCATTATAACGAATCAGGTGTGGAGAGCTGTATACGCCGACCGAATAGCCAGCATCAAGAAGAATCGCTTCCATCAAAGCACAAGTTGAACCTTTGCCGTTCGTCCCAGCAACAGTAATCACATGCTTAGCAGGTTTAGTGAGATTGGATTTCTGTGCGACAGCTTGAACACGGTCTAATCCGAGGTCGATCGCACTGGTGTGAATGTTTGTTAAATAATCAAGCCACATCTCGAGAGAGGATGTGGCTTGAGGAATAGGTTGTTGACTCATCTAACTCATAACCATATGTAAGTAGGTTTGTTAGATGGTACTTTACCCTTTTTCTGGCGCTTCTGGTACTTCATAAGTAGCTTCATTCGGTGAATCGTTCACAGAAACTACTAATGGTGAAGGCTGGTTAGTCATTTTCGCGATTAGGCTACCTACGCGCTGACGCATATCACGGCGATCAACGATCATATCGATAGCACCGTGCTCTAGTAGGAACTCACTACGTTGGAAACCTTCAGGTAGGTCTTCACGTACCGTTTGCTCGATAACACGACGACCAGCAAAACCGATAAGTGCTTTCGGCTCACCGATGTTCACATCACCTAGCATCGCTAGACTTGCTGAAACACCACCCATTGTTGGGTCAGTCATTACAGAGATAAATGGTAGGCCTTTTGCAGAAAGACGCTCTAGTGCTGCACTGGTTTTTGCCATCTGCATAAGAGACATCAGTGCCTCTTGCATACGAGCACCGCCACTAGCAGAGAAACATACTAGACCACAGTTGTTTTCGATAGCTGCATCAACCGCACGAACGAAACGAGCACCCACAACCGAACCCATTGATCCGCCCATGAATGAGAATTCAAATGCACAAGCAACGATAGGTAGACCTAAAAGCTCACCTTTCATTGCAACAAGTGCATCTGTTTCGCCACTGTTCTTTTGAGCAGAAGAGATACGCTCTTTGTAACGCTTTGAATCTTTGAATTTTAGCTTATCTTGTGGCTCTAAATCAGAACCTAGCTCGACGCGCTCACCTTCATCTAAGAAAGTTTCTAAACGACGACGCGCTTTCATGCGCATGTGATGGTCACATTTTGGACATACTTCTAGGTTACGCTCTAGCTCAGCATGGTAAAGAACCTGCTCACAAGAGGTACATTTAGTCCAAACACCCTCAGGGATAGACGCTTTACGAGAAGTTACGATGTTGCTTTTTTCTAAAATCTTTTCAAGCCAACTCATGGAAGACCTTTTCTTTCGATTCTTCCGCCTAATTGCGAAAGAAATAAATTTGGGAATTATGCGAGGAGATTAAAGCACATAAAACAGCAAGTGTAGATAAAAAACTGGTTGTACCTATTTTCATGAGCTATTTTACGCACGATTTCGCAATATTTTTTGAACCTAAGTCCCACATTTAGCTCAAATTATCAGGCAAAAACAGCGGGCCGATAGGCTCTCTTGGGAGCTCAAAGTGTGCAGGGTAATCCACATCAATCAAATAGAGACCTTCAGCCTTAGCGGTAGCACCAGCTAACTTTCTATCTTTGGCTTCAAGCAACCACTTAATCCATTCAGGCTTTTGCTCCCCTTTACCGACAGCAATCAAGCTACCCGTAATATTACGCACCATATGATGCACAAATGCATTAGCCTTGATATCGATGACAATGTAGTGGCCGTGACGAGTAACGTTTAAGTGCATCAGGTTGCGCCAAGGGCTATGGGACTGACAATGCGTTGCACGGAACGAGGTGAAATCATTTTCGCCTAACAAGTACTGCCCTGCTTCATGCATTTTCTTCTCATCTAACTCGCCGTGATAATGACTCACACCCGAATTCAAGATTCCAGGGCGAAGTGCGTGGTTAAATATCACGTAACGGTAGCGACGCGCGGTTGCAGAGAAGCGAGCGTGAAAATCTTCAGGGACCTCTTTTGCCCAACGAACCGCAATATCTTTAGGCATGTTTGCATTGGCACCCATTGTCCATGCCACCATCTTACGGTTTACATTGGTTTCAAAGTGAACGACCTGCCCTGTACCGTGTACACCAGCGTCTGTTCGACCAGCACATTGCACTTCAACTGGGTGGTTTGCGACAACCGAAAGCGCCTTTTCCAAAGATTCTTGGACACTCTTTACGTCTCGTTGGCGCTGCCAACCAAAATAGTGGGTACCGTCATATTCAATACCTAAAGCAATTTTCATGTTTTTGTTCTCTTTGAAAATGGGGCTCGAAGTATATACGTAAAAGGTGCGTATCCCAAACCCGCCAGCTGGAAAACTGTCTATAAAACCGAAACTCTCGATAAAGACGAAACAATCGTTAGAGGGGAAGTTATGGATAAAAAAAGAGAGCCTTGTATCTGGCTCTCTTTCGATTTCTTTGGCTTAGCGTCCGTTCAACGTATCAATTAGGTTCTTAGCTTCTCGACGGATTTCATCGGAGCCATCGACAATGGCTTCTTCTAATAACTTAATTGCGCCTTGCGGATCACTCATCTCAATGTAGATCTTAGCAAGGTCTAGCTTACCTGCGGCCTCAGCGTTACTATCGACATCATAATTACCGATATCGCCAATCACATCAGGGAACTCGTTCAAACCAACATCTAGCTTAAGCTCTTCCTCATCAGGATTCACCATCTCGCCATCTTCTTGCTCAACTTGAGCCATCAATTCATCAATCGTCATGAACTGCTGCTCTTTCTCAGCCGTAGCTTCAAGTAGCTGGTCTTGCGCTCCCCAGTTCTCTTCTTTGATTTGAGGCTCTGGTTGATACTTAGCCGATTCCCAAATCTCTTGCTGATCATCAGGCACTTCGTGAGACAAGTTCGATTGCTGTTCAGGCTCTAAACTGAATCCCTTCCAATCTTCACCACCCACTTCCAGCATGGCATCGATATCGAGACCTGCACTATCAATGGCCGTGTTGTCCATTGGTCGATCGAACATCGAGTCAACCGAATCTTGAACATCTTCAGACAACAGCTCTGCCAATGCTGACTCATCGAACTCATCAAAGCCTTCTAGTGGTTCATCTTGGACGCTTTGTGATGATGGTACTTCTGCTTCAGGCTGATGTGGGGTGATCTCATCGTCTGCAAAGCTATTGGCACCAGAGAAAAGGTCATGAAGTGCATCTTGCTCTTCTGCTTGCGCGCCGTAAGTATTCAGTGGCTCACCAATTTCAGAGAACGCATCGCTGAGTGCTTCATCCTCTCCATATTCCGGTAGCTTGCTCTCGTCAAGTTCAGCTCCCGGTTCAAGAGGGACAGGTTCAGACTGCTGCAGTTCGATTTTATCTAGCACAGCATCTGCTTTTGCGCTCTCTTCGTCGTATTCTGGCAGTTCACTCTCTTCGAGCTCTAGCGCAGTTTCATCAATGATGAGGTCTTGCTCCAGTTGAGCATCATCCTCGCCACTTACAAGCTCGGCTAAAGCATCGTCTTCATCAAATTCTGGTAACTCTAGATCGTCGAACGAGAACTCTTCTTCCGCTGCTTGCTCTTGCGCAGGAGACTCGTCAGCAGGAGCTTCTGATTCTAGCTTCGGTTCATCTTGAACAGCATCTAGCGCATCATCTTCGTCAAACTCTGGCAGCTCTAGATCATCGAACGAGAACTCTTCTTCCACTGCTTGCTCTTGAGCTGGAGACTCTTCAGCAGGAGCTTCTGATTCTAGCTGCGGTTCGTCTTGAACAGCATCTAGCGCATCATCTTCGTCAAACTCTGGCAGCTCTAGATCATCGAACGAGAACTCTTCTTCCACTGCTTGCTCTTGAGCTAGAGACTCTTCAGCAGGAGCTTCTGATTCTAGCTGCGGTTCGTCTTGAACAGCATCTAGCGCATCATCTTCGCCAAACTCAGGCAACTCTAGATCGTCAAACGAGAACTCTTCTTCAACGGCTTCTTGCGCTGGAGGTTCTTGAATAGGTGCTTCTGTTTCCAACTGCGGTTCATCTTGAACAGCATCTAGCGCATTACCTTCGCCAAACTCAGGCAACTCTAGGTCATCAAACGAGAACTCTTCTTCCACTGCTTGGTCTTGCGCTGGAGACTCTTCAGCAGGAGCTTCTGTTTGCAATTGCGGTTCATCTTGCACAGCATCTAGCGCATCGTCTTCGTCAAACTCTGGCAGTTCGAGATCATCAAACGAGAACTCTTCTTCCGCTTCTTGTTCTTGCTCCGCAAGCTCTTGAACCGGTGTTTCTGGTTCTAGTTGCGGTTCATCTTGAACAGCATCTAGCGCATCATCTTCGCTAAACTCTGGCAGCTCTAGATCATCAAACGAGAACTCTTCTTCAACGGTTTGTTTTTGTTCTGCAAGCTCTTGAGTCGGTGCTTCTGGTTCTAGCTGCGGCTCTTCTTGAGCCGGTAACTCAGTAACTAGCGCGTCATCAACCTGTGGCTCTTCTGCCTTTGGTTCAGTATTCGCATCATCTTCGAACAGCCAATCGTCATCTTCCGGAACACCAAACTCATTTGGAATGATCTCTGGCATATTCGCCGCTCGAACTGGCTCTGGCTCTGGCAAGGAATCTTCCATGTCTAGCTGAGGTTCGCTAGCTTCAATCTTAGGTGCAAAATCGAAATCCGCATCCATCTCTTGCGATGACTCAACATCGTCGATTGCCGCAGAGAGCCAATCATCTTCAAGCTCGCTAGAATCTTCTACAAGTTGCTCTTCTGTAAGTGGCTGGGAGGACGCTGGCTCGACATCCGTAGCTAACACGTCTTCCAGATCATTTTGAGTCGGCTTAACTTCTGGCTCTGGTTGAGACAGTAATGATTCTATGCTTTCTTCCAAATCTTCAGGTGACGTAAACTCTTCAAGCGCTTCTATTTCAGGCTCTTGCTCTTCTAAAGCAGGCTCTGAGCCTTCAACTGATGCGATATCTTGCTCTACGTTATCAGCGTGCTGAGGAGCGACCACATCTTCATCAGCCGCTGTCTCTTCATTAGCGATTTCGGTCTCTAATGGCGAGTTTAAATCTGAATCTTCGGACGCTAAAGTTTCATCTTGTTGGGCATGTTCATCAAACAACGCGTCTACTTGAGGCGCAATATCGAACATGTCATCAATAAAGTCGTTGCGGTTGAAGTCTTTGTTTTCTGGTTCAACTGGAGTCGCAGGCTCATCTTGAACCTCTACATCGTCAACCAAGCTTTCCGCTGCTAGATCTTCAGCGTCAAGCTCTTCTTCAATTTCAAGCTCTGCTTCGACTTCTTGCTGAATCTCTTCTTTCGGTTCAGATGCTTCTGCTGTTTCAAATGGGTCAAGCTCATCTAAGCTCGCCTCTGAAGTCGCAGGCACCTCTTCAAGCGCTGCGGAAAGCGATTGTTCGAAACTAGGCTCTTCAGGCTGCGCGTCTTGTTCTGGCTCGAGATCATCAATACCATTGGTAAGAAGATCATCGAATGGGTCAATTGATGCAGACTCTTCTTCTTGCTCTTCCAGTGCTGAATCTGAGAGTTCATTACCTAGAAGCTCATCTAGAGTTTCATCATCTTCAAGTGAAAGCGGAGTGTCGTCGTCATCTAAGAAATCGTCCAATAGATCTGTGCTGCTTTCATCTAACTTAAAGTCATCTTCTTCGCTTTCATCAGATAAACCTGACAGCTCTTCAAGCTCAGCAAGCGGATCAAGGTCTAGATGTTCTTGTTCGCCACTCTCGTCCTCATCTCCCAGCATTTCATCGAGAAGATCGGTTGAATTACTAAGGTCAACATCGTCACCATCAAGCAACTCATCGAGTAGATCTGTGCTGTCGTTCGACGCTAGCTCTGGGTCGTTAGATAATAGATCATCACCAATCAGCTCTTCCCCTTCAGGAATTGGCTGATCGAACTGAGATAGGATGTTTTCAATATCATCATCAGATGCAAGCTCACTTGAGAACTGAGACGTTAAGTCTTCTTGATCATCAAGATTGAACTCGTTGTCAGAACTCGCTGGCGACGGCTCAGCAACTTGAGCGAAAATATCGTCAATATCATCGTTACTTGCAGGCTCAGCTGGCGATTGTTGCTCTGAAATCAAAGCATCAATATCGAATTCGTCACCCAACTCCGGCATTTCATTAGAAGTTGGAGACTCTTCCACTGACGGCTGCTGTTCTGAAATAAGCGCATCAATGTCAAAATCATCGCTTACACCCGGCGTCGTAGAGCTATCGTCTTCTGACATCAAGGTGTCGAGGTCGAAGCTATCGTCATCATCATCGCTAGATGCAAACAGATCGTCCAACATCGACTGATCCAACTCATTAGAGCCAAGATCTTCAGTTTGGGCGTCCTGAGACAATAGAGCTTCAATATCATCGGCAGACATTGGGTTATCATCTGAAAGGTCAAAGTCACCTTCATCAGAATCAAGTGCACTCTCTACTGTTTCGTCGAGGGCACGTTCCATCTCTTCTAGACCAAGCGCTTTTTCTTCACCGTTAACACTAATGCCGTTATTGCTATCAAGATCACTGCTGTCTAGATCGATATCTTCGAAGCTACCATCTAGATCGCCGTCATCACCGATACCGGCAAATGGGTCGTCGTCTTCGCCGTCAAGGTTGAAGTCAAGATCAGCATCGTCCAGTCCAGCAAAGACATCTTCCTGCTCACTGCTACCTTCATCATCAAACAGCTTCTCAGTGTCATCATCAGCACCGAACAACTCATCATCCAGAGAAAGCTCTGTATCAAGATCCGCCATCTCTTCGTCGAGTGGCATTGGAACAACGTTGTTTTGCTCCGGTAAGTTATTGGTTTCTTGCGCAGCTTGTTGAGGCTCGTCTTGTTTAGACTTTCTGCCTAGCAGTAGAACAATGATCAGACCGATTAGAAGACCCGGAATAATGGCCAATGCAGCAACAAGCCAACCGTTAGACAGCAGTTGGTCCATGGTGCTCGGTGCCATTTTTTCCATTTCAGCGTTCTTCTGACGCTCTTCTTCAAGCAGTTTTTCTACTTCATTGCGAATACGATCTTCATCGCTCAGCTCAGTTTTGAGTACCTCTACTTCAGACTGAACATTGGACAGCATCAGACGTAGCTGATGGTTTTTCTCTTCAAGAGACAACAGCTCAGACTCTGACATCTCCAGCTGCTTCTCAAGTTGATTCACTTCATTTTCTTGAGGCGACATCATCGGCTTTGATGACGCTGCAGGTTTGGTCTCAGCCGTTACCTTAGGTTCAACCGTTTCTGGTTTTACGGCTGGAGCAGGTTTTGGTGTCGCAGGTTTTACTACTTCTGGTTTAGTAGGAGCGACTGGCTGGCTAGATGGCGCGTTCAGCTTAGCTTGGTGCGAGTCCATAATTCGGATCGCTTGCTGCGTTGAGCTTGCACGAGCCTGCTCTAAAGATGGTACACGCAAATAGCTTGATGGTACCAAGCTGTGGATGTTTTGATTTTCAAAAGCCTGAGGGTTTAATCGGTAGATCGCCAAAAGCGTTTGTTGTACTGAAACTGAGTTATCAGGGCGCAGTCGAGACGCAATAGACCACAAGGTTTCGTTGCCATTGGTTGGTCCATAAAATCGAGAAGGCTCACTCGCTTGATTGAGTGATTGAGCGCGAACTGGCTCTGAGAATGTTGGCGAGGATTTTATCTGTCCATCGGGGCCAACCACTCGAATAGTATCTGCACGAACTACGGAAATCTGAGTCGCAATAACAAACGCTAAAGGCATCCACCACTGCTTGAAAATTTGAAACATAAAAGGCTCAGTTAGGTGCTTAAATTCGGAAAAATAACGATCTACTAAATATATCGGATAACAGGAGCAAAACTATAGGGATGAAAACAAAAAATGTGTTGCGACGACAATATTCGCAGCAATTTCACACAATTTGTGAAGATGTATTTTTGATTGATTAAAAAAGCCCCACTAATGAGTGAGGCTTCAATAAACAGTGAGGGTGTCGATTAGAAGTAATCGCGAATCAATACTTCACCGATTTGCACTGCGTTAGTCGCTGCGCCTTTACGAACGTTGTCAGCAACGACCCACATATTAACGCCACTGTGGTGACTGATATCACCGCGGATACGACCAACCATTACATGATCTTTACCGCCCGCATCACGAACCTGAGTTGGGAACTCTGCACCGTGGAACACTTCAACACCTTCTGTGTTCTCTAGCAGTTGAACCACATGCTCAGCACCGATTGGAGAGCGTGTTTCAATGTGTAGAGATTCAGCGTGACCGTAGAATACTGGCACGCGAACACATGTTGGGTTTACTGTGATTGAAGAGTCAGCAAAGATTTTTTGAGTTTCCCAAACCATCTTCATCTCTTCACGGGTGTAGCCGTTTTCAGTGAACTCATCAATCTGTGGGATACAGTTGAATGCGATCTGTTGAGGGAACGCTGAGTTCTCTGCTGGCATACCGTTAAGCAGCTTCGCTGTTTGGCCCGCTAGCTCATCGATACCCGGCTTGCCTGCACCAGACACTGATTGGTATGTAGAAACGTTAATACGCTCTAGACCCACTTCATCATGAATCGGTTTTAGTGCGACAACCATTTGGATAGTTGAGCAGTTCGGGTTCGCAATGATGTTACGGTTACGGAACTCTGCGATCGCTTCTGGGTTCACTTCTGGAACAACTAGAGGAACATCGTATTCGTAACGGAACTTAGAGGTGTTGTCGATAACAACGACGCCTTCGTCTGCTGCAATCGGAGCCCACTTCTCAGATAGATCACCACCAGCAGAGAAAAATGCGATGTGTACTTGAGACCAATCAAAGTCTTCTACATTCTGCACTTTTACCGTTTTACCATTGAAACGGTAGGTTTTGCCTTCACTACGTTCACTTGCTAGTAAGTGCAGTTCACCGACAGGGAATTTACGCTCTTCTAGTACTTCGATAATGGTTTCGCCAACCGCACCCGTCGCACCTAAAACAGCAATATTAAATTCTTGGCTCATTGTTTCTCTCTTTTATAAAGTTGGCTTTACCATAAAACCGAGTTTCGCTAACGGTGCTAAGTTACAAGTCTCATCACCCGTTAGTTCGACTGCACTGTATTCTCTGCGGTCCCAATATTCTTTACGCATGCGGTCAAAAGAACCTGGCGTAGCGATATTGCGACGGAATAAGGCGTCGTCTTTGCGCACATCATAGATCAACTGAGTCAAATTGTGCAGTGTTGCTTCGTCCCATGCTCTATCTAATTTCATTTGCGGCACTGGTGCGGTCGGCAATAAGTCACTTGCATAAGCACGTTGTTCTTTACCTAAGAACTCACAATAGCTGTTGAAAATCATGGTTGTACCACGCGCTTTGCCTTCTAAACCATAACCAGCAACATGCGGTGTTGCGAAGGCAAGCAGTGGCAATAGCTCCATGTCCACTTCTGGTTCAAATTCAAAAACATCCAATACCGCTGTGAAACCATCCGCTTTTTGTAGGCGAGCCTTCAGCGCTTGGTTGTCCACCACAGGACCGCGAGCTGCGTTAATCAAGATTTGATCAGCACGGAAGTTGTTCAGTACCGTTTCGTTGATCAAGTGATGCGTTGGGTAGTCACCCGTTTTGGTGATCGGCGTGTGCGTGGTGATAATGTCCGCTTGCTCAAACAAAGTCTCAAGCTCAGTAAAATCACGCGCGTCGCCCTCTTGCTGTTTTAGAGGATCGTTCAAAAGCACCTTAATGCCGATACCTTCTAAGCAACGAGCTAAGTAGCTGCCCACTTGACCACAACCGATAATACCGACCGTTTTGTCGAATACTGAAAAGCCTTGCTGCTGAGCCAGCACCATCATTGAGCTGAACACATACTCAGCCACACCGACTTTGTTACAACCTGGAGCGGCTGTGAAATAAATCCCACGCTCTTTCATCAAGTCTTGATCAACATGATCCATACCTGCGGTTGCTGTACCTACGAATTTCAATTTGTTCGCTTTGCTAATCAGTGACTCATTCACTTTCGTTACAGAGCGAATCATTAGAGCATCAACATCTACAAGATCGTCAGCTGTTAGGGTACGACCTGACTTTAAAATCACTTCGCCCAGCTGACTGAATAGATCTTCAGCATAAGGCATATTTTCATCGATTAAGATTTTCATTACGCGGGTACTTTAGTTACGGTCCATCGACCTAAAATGAGGATTGAAATGATTGTGCAAAATTAGACAGCGGCTGTCGAGGGCAAATAGACAAACGACCTTAGCTCGCAACATTTCGGACGCTATAAAAAGAAAAATGCCCGATTGAATAAACAATCGGGCAAATACCCAGAACAAAAGGATCCTGTCTCGCTCTCCAGGAGACAGAGTCTGCGTCTGTTCGATCAGTGACTAACCAAAGCCAGTACTGATCAAGCTCTGGAAACCTATAAATCTAATAATCTATACGCCTGTCGTCAGACTTATTCTGTTTATTGGTGATGAAAGTAACGACTTAGTCTTGGTACTTTTTGATCACTAGTGTTGCGTTAGTACCGCCGAAGCCAAAGCTGTTCGACATTACTGTTGTTAGCTCTTGCTCGCGAGCTTCAGTTACGATGTCTAGACCCGCTGCTGCTTCGTCTAGATTTGCAACGTTGATGCTTGGCGCAATGAAACCATTGTCTAGCATTAGCGTTGAGTATATCGCTTCGTGTACACCAGCAGCACCTAGAGCGTGACCTGTCATCGCTTTAGTTGCAGAGATAGCTGGGCTGTTGCCACCGAAGACTTCTTGGATAGCACCAAGCTCTTTAACGTCACCAACTGGCGTAGAAGTACCGTGAGTGTTCACGTAATCAACACCTTCAACGTTTTGCATTGCCATCTTCATACAGCGAACTGCGCCTTCACCAGACGGAGCTACCATGTCGTAACCGTCAGATGTTGCACCGTAGCCTACGATCTCACCGTAGATTTTCGCGCCACGTGCTTTAGCGTGCTCAAGCTCTTCGATAACTAGCATGCCGCCACCACCAGAGATTACGAAACCGTCACGGTCTGCATCGTAAGTACGAGATGCTTGCTCTGGAGTATCGTTGTATTTAGTAGATAGTGCGCCCATCGCGTCGAACATCATAGTCAGAGACCAATCTAGTTCTTCACCGCCACCAGCGAATACTACGTCTTGTTTACCCAGTTGGATAAGTTCCATTGCGTGACCAATACAGTGTGCAGATGTCGCACACGCAGAGCTCATTGAGTAGTTCACACCACGGATTTTGAAAGGAGTCGCTAGACAAGCAGAAACCGTTGACGCCATTGTACGTGGAACCATGTATGGACCAACACGCTTAACGCCTTTTTCACGCAGGATATCAACCGCGTTTACTTGGTTTAGAGATGAAGCACCACCAGAACCTGCAACAATACCTGTGCGGTCGTTTGATACTTGCTCTTCTGTCAGGCCAGAGTCTGCGATTGCTTGCTCCATTGAAAGGTATGCAAATGCCGCTGCATCACCCATAAAGCGCATTTTTTTGCGATCAATATGGTCAGCTGGGTTCATTTTTAGGTTACCCCAAACTTGAGAGCGAAGGCCTTGTTCCTTAAATTGCTCTGAAGCGGTAATACCTGATTTACCCGCTTTTAATGATGCTAAAACTTCTTCGACGTTGTTACCGATACTTGAAACAATACCCATACCGGTGATTACGACTCGTTTCATGTGACATTCCTATAATTCAAAATTCAGCTAGATAATAACTAAGAAGGCCAACAAAAGTGGTCAGCTTTCCTAGAAATTCGTACAATCCATCCCAACATATCGCTTCAAATCACAAAATGATAGGTTTTATGACTTCAATTACTAATGCAGAACTGGATTGGAACGAGTCTGGTACGCCAGTTTCCGACCAATTCGACGACGTTTACTTCTCAAACGTGAACGGTTTAGAAGAGACTCGTTACGTGTTCTTAAAACAAAACCACCTTCCTGAGCGCTGGCTAGAACACGAACAACGCCGCTTTGTAATTGCAGAAACGGGCTTCGGAACAGGCCTGAACTTCCTTGCTGTCTGGCAGTGGTTTGATGCGTTTCTAAAAGATAACCCACAAGCTGTGACCAAAGAGTTACATTTCATCAGTTTTGAGAAGTATCCATTAAATAAAGACGATCTCATCAAAGCGCATGAAGCTTGGCCAGAGCTTGCAGAGTATGCTACTCAACTTCAACAGCACTACCCGATTGCACTGCCCGAGTGTCACCGTATTGTGTTAGGTGATGGCAAAATCACGCTCGATTTATGGTTTGGTGATATCAAAGACTGTATGCCACTTGTCCCTACCCCAGAGCAAGGGCTGGTTGATGCTTGGTTCCTTGACGGTTTTGCACCAAGCAAAAACCCAGAAATGTGGAACCAGAACCTTTTCAACGGCATGGCTAAACTGGCGAAACAAGATTGTAGCTGCGCGACCTTTACTGCGGCGGGCTTTGTTCGCCGCGGCCTGATTGAAGCTGGCTTTGAGATGAAAAAGGTCAAAGGCTTTGGAACTAAGCGTGAAATGATCGCGGGCCGTCTCAATGAAAAGCAAGGTCACTCCAATATCAAGCCCTGGTTTGGTTTAGCGCCTCTTAGTGAAACAGAAGATATTGCTATCATTGGTGGTGGTGTGGCGAGCGCGGCATTGGCCAAAACGCTTACCCGTCGCCATAAACAAGTGTCACTCTACTGTGAACATGCACAACCAGCAGAAAATGCCTCTGGTAATAACCAAGGTGCGATCTATCCCCTGCTGAGTGAAACCCGCTCAAACGTATCGCGTGTGTTTGGTCCAGGTTTACTTTATGCCCGCCAATTCATTGAGCAAGCGTCTCAATCGGTCGAGTTTGATCACGACTGGTGTGGTGTAAATATTCTAATGTGGGATGAAGGCTCGACCAAAAAGCTCAACCGTATGCTTGAAGGCAACTTCCATACGGATTTGATTCAGCGCCTGTCTCCAGAGCAAGCGAACGAAAAGATAGGTTTACCTGTCGACAAAGAGAGCGTCTATTTCCCTCTTGGTGGCTGGCTAAGCCCGCGTCAACTGACTCAAGGCTTGGTTTCTCAACTTGAGGCGAGTGGTTTGCTGCAAGCCCACTACCAACATCAAGTGACCAATCTAGAATGGATTGATGCTGACCAGAAATGGAAGCTCACCATCGACACCCCGCAGGGTGAAATCACTAAATTACATAGCCAAGTGGTGGTTGCAAACGGACATAAGTTTACTCAGTTTGAACAAACCGCTCCGGTACCCCTGACTCCGGTGAAAGGCCAAGTAAGTCATATTCCTACGACTGAGAATCTGAGTAAGCTTAAAACGGTGCTGTGCTTTGATGGCTACATGACACCGCAAAACCCGAACAATGGTCACCACTGTATTGGGGCAAACTACGACAAGAGTAATATCGATCAAGACTTTGATTCTGAGGTTCAAAAGCACAATGGTGAGCGCCTACATGGCTCGCTGCCAGACCAAGCATGGACTCAAGATGTCGACACCACTGGCAATCTATCACGCCAAGGCATCCGCAGTGTTAGCCGTGATCACTTGCCATTTGTTGGTAGTGTCGGCAATTTCGAAGCAATTAAAGTGCAGTATCAAAACCTGCATAACTTTAACCCGCAGCGTGACCAAGCTAGCAGCATAGAAACCGTAGCCAGCTACCCTAACCTCTACTGCTTTATTGGCTTAGGTTCGCGCGGATTAAGCTCAGCACCGTTACTCGCTGAAGTGTTAGCATCGCAGATCTGTGGCGACCCAATGCCATTACCTGTTGATGTATTGGAAGCGATTCACCCTAGCCGCATGTGGGTAAGAAGGCTGCGTAAAGGCAAAGCGCTCACCGCTGGTTGGGTGGCGGACAAACAAGCCGGACGTAATCAGTAAAACCAAAAAGCCCAAGCTTAGTTAAAAGCTTGGGCTTTTTTAATTTCTGGTAAGTATGACTTACAGTTTGGCTACCGCATCTTTAATTTGAGCTGCGATCTCTTCATTGCTGATCGAACCCGCCTCAAAATCGAAGTTATCGTAGAAGCTTGGTACAGACACCGACGCTTTTACATTGCCGCCGAAATAAGGTGCCGAACCCGTTGCCGCGCCTAGCACATTCTGTGCACCACCAGGGCCTGGAGACGTCGCTAGGTATACCGCAGGTTTCTCGCCATACACCGAGCGTTCAATTCGTGTCGCCCAGTCAAATAGGTTTTTGAATGCTGCTGGGTGATGACCGTTGTGCTCAGCGAAAGAGATAACAAAAGCGTCGGCTTCCGCTAAGTCGCGTAAAAATGCTTGAGCACCTTCCGCTTGCCCAATCTCTTTTTCTTTATCTTCACTGAACATTGGAACTTGGTAATCGTTAATGTCTAAGATTTTTACTTCAGCTCCTTCAATCAAGTTAGCCGCGTAAGTTGCTAGAGCTTTATTGATAGAAGTAGAGCTGGTGCTTGCGCCAAATGCGATAACTTTCATGATGATGTCCTTTCGTTTATCTCGGTAAGTGGTAATAGATTAACCTAAGCACGAAATGGAACAATCACAAGATTTGTACAGACTCATTCAAATTTTTCGAACAAGCAGAAAGGAAGAACGGCGCACCACAAGGAGGGCTAAATCAGCGCGCCATTTATGAAGAAGTTAAGCGAGGTTTTGTAGTTCAACCCATAGGTCGTTAACGATAGTACGGTCTGCTGGAGTCAGTTCTGCACGAGCGTCTTCTAGGCTCTTTTCGATGCGAACTTTTACTTCAGCAATATCTTCGATGCCTTCTTCTTCACACGCTGCAACAGACAGTGAAATATGACCACGCAGATAGCCACCCGCAAACAGCTCATCATCAGAGGCATTCTCAATACGAGCATCAATTACTTCAAGTAGCTTTTCTTCAAATTCGATAATCATAGTCTTCTCTTATTTCACAATAAATTGGTTCGCCGTCAATGGAGCAATGTCATAGAAGTCTCGCAACGCTTCTGACAGCATTTTTACGCGAGGTGGCAAACCCACTTCTAAAATACCCATAACTTCGTTGTGCACCTTTTGCATAAAGGCCAAACGATCTGGCTCAAAATCGCCGTGTAGATTGTCACAGCTGACGTTAAAAGGAAAGCCTGCACTCAATGCTAAGATCCATTCGTATGCTTGAGGTCGAATTTCTACCTTCTCAAACTCCGCTTGCACAGCCTCAGTGCGACCATCCGGCTCATACCAATAGCCAAAGTCTTCCAATAGGCGACGCTCTGGGCCAGCCACACACCAGTGGGCAATCTCATGCAACGCTGACGCATAAAACCCACGCGCAAAGATAATGCGATGGTGAGCAATTTGCTCATCGGCTGGAAGGTAAATCGGCTCATCTTCACCCAACTCTAGCTTGGTATTGAAGCTCTCATAAAAAGTCTGGTTAAAGATGTTGATGATATCTGGGTATTGATGCGTCATAAGATAAAAAATAAGTAAGAACAACGAGGGCATTTTGCGTTTTTTTGACTACTTGGTAAAGCCCTATTCCGCGCAATGTCATTAAGACAATCATCTCTGAAGGCTATGATAATCGATTGCCCACTCCAGATTAACCTACCTTAGGTTATATGATTAGTTTAGCTAATCTGAAAACCTCATTCGCGGTACAAATATTCATTCGTAAAATGTGACTTTTCGCACTAAACTCGCGCTTCTTTTTTATATCGCACGGCTCATAAATCACGATTTTATAGACCGAAATTATAGAGTTACAGCAATGCTACTAAGTGTTTTATATATCATTGGTATCACGGCAGAAGCCATGACCGGCGCACTCTGCGCAGGTAAACAAAAAATGGATTGGTTTGGTGTAATGTTGGTTGCAAGCGCAACCGCAATTGGTGGTGGCACCGTTCGAGATATCTTACTCGGTCACTACCCGCTGGGTTGGGTTGAAAATCCTCAGTTTCTGGCCATTACGTGCATTGCGGGCGTCGTTACTACTGGTCTAGCAAAGTGGGTTATTAAGCTCAAAGGCTTGTTTATCCGCTTAGATGCACTTGGCTTGATTGTATTTAGTATTATCGGTACTAAAGTGGCGATGAACATGGGTCTGCACCCAATGATCTGTATGGTGTCGGCACTCGTCACAGGTGTCTTTGGTGGCCTACTGCGTGACCTTATTTGTCGCCAAACGCCGCTCGTGCTGCATGAAGAGCTTTATGCTTCTATTGCACTGATTGCTTCAGGTCTCTACCTCGCATTACTAGAGTTTGGCATTAACGATGTCACTGCAACTATTACGACCCTAATTGTAGGTTACCTGTTGCGAATGGCAGCGGTGCGCTTTAAGTGGCGTCTGCCGTCATTCCACTTAGACCCTGAAAGCTCTGTGCACTAATTAGCGCATATTAACCAGATACCAAAAAGGGTTGCTCCACTAGGAAGCAACCCTTTTTTAATCAACGTCTTTTAGGACGAGATACACTCAATCGTTAGATTTGAGGCGTATTTGTTGTCACGCCGTGGTTTTGTCCACGATGACGTAATAAGTGATCCAGCAGAACAATCGCTAGCATCGCTTCTGCGATTGGCACAGCACGAATACCAACGCATGGATCATGACGACCTTTGGTAATCAGTTGTGTAGGCTCGCCATCTTTAGTGATGGTGTCGCCTGGTACTGTGATACTTGAAGTAGGCTTAAGCGCAATGCTTGCTACGATATCTTGACCCGTTGAAATGCCACCCAAGATGCCACCAGCATGGTTACTTGTGAACCCTTCAGGCGTTAGTGGATCACGGTGTTCGCTACCCTTTTGATTAACCACGTCAAAACCATCACCAATCTCGACACCTTTAACCGCATTAATGCTCATTAGTGCATGTGCGATATCCGCATCTAGACGATCAAAAATTGGCTCACCAAGACCAACTGGAACTTGCTTCGCAACGACTTGGATCTTTGCACCTATGGAGTTGCCTTCTTTCAACAGATCACGAATCATCTGGTCGAACTCTGGCACTTTGTCTGCATCAGGGCAGAAGAATGCATTGTTCTCAATCTCGTTCCAATCAACTTTCTCGATAGCGATATCGCCCATCTGTGAAAGGTATGCTTGAATCTCGACACCGAACTCTTGCTTTAAGTATTTCTTCGCAATCGCACCCGCCGCTACACGCATTGCTGTTTCACGAGCTGAAGAACGACCACCACCTCGGTAATCACGTACACCGTATTTCTGATGGTATGTGTAATCTGCGTGACCTGGACGGAATTTGTCTTTAATTTCTGAATAGTCTTTAGAGCGTTGGTCTGTATTTTCAATCAGTAGACCAATAGATGTACCCGTAGTTTGACCTTCAAAAACGCCAGATAAGATCTTCACTGCATCTGCTTCACGACGAGCTGTTGTATAGCGAGAAGTACCCGGACGACGACGGTCCAGATCTTTCTGCAGATCTTCTTCGGTAATTTGTAATCCTGGTGGGCACCCGTCTACGATACATCCTAGTGCGATACCGTGACTCTCTCCGAATGTAGTCACTCGAAAGTGTTGTCCGATACTGTTTCCTGCCATTGCTTCCTCTGAATTAGCAGCTAGTGAGGCGGTTTGAATAAGTAAACCTTCTTCCTAGCGGCTTTACTTGTCTATTCTTCGTGGATTCATAGTGGCTTTATTACTAAATGATGTAAACCCCCAATAGAGAACAATTGTCAGTTTATCGAAAAATAAAAAAGGAAGCCTATCGCTAGGCTTCCTTTCATGTGTATCAATAATGATTATTACTTGATACCTTCCCAAGTCATGTTGAACTTAATCTCTTCTAGGTGCTCAAGCTCGTCAAACTTCATAATACCAATGAAGCTGTATACCTCGCCAACAGCAAGCTCTTGATAAATATCGAAGTCGATACCAACGTAGTTCACCCCATTTTCTTGGTTGTCATAACACTCAAACCCATATCCCCCACCAGAGTGAGACTGGAACGGCTTACCGTCTACATCGTAACCACTAATGAAGAATGTCTCGTAGAACTCCCCAACATCGCTACACGTGATGTCTTTCCCTGGAATATCGAAGAACAGGTTTGCATCATAATTTCCTTGATCTTGCGGGTGAGGAAGCCCCATCGACATTGAGACATACCCTAGCTCATACAGGCCTTCTTGCTCGCCCGGAAGATACATAGCGAAGTCATTGTCACCATCTTCCATGTCTGAATCTAGCGTGATACGAGCCTCAACATCACTCTTGTTCACATACCAAGCCAATCTTTGATGCTCGTCTTCATCATCCATGAATGACATCAACACCATTTTAGCACCTTGACCTAAGTCATCAGCATCTTGAGCAATTTTCAACTGAATCGTTTCAGACACTAAACCATCTTCTTCATCTTCCCAGCTCATGCTCCACTCAATCACATCATCTTTCACGACGTAAGAGCTCGATGTTTCCAGCTGATCAGCTTCTCCACAAGATTGCAGGTTATCTAAACCACGTTGATTGAAGTAAACCTTGCCTTCACTAAAGCGTACTGAATCACACCAAACACGTGTTGCTTCATTAACACCGCTATCGCTGCCATCATCTGAACCCCACTCTAGGAAGTGCCATGTGTGGTTTTCTAATGGGTGGCCATCCACTGGCGGTAGTGGCGCTTCTTCAATAATCGGGAAGCTCAGAGTTGCCGCGACCCATTCACTGTTAACGCCATCGTTAACTGAGACAGTCAGAGTTTCAGCACCTGCCGCCGCTGGACGTGGGATAAGACCGGTAAAACTCACCGTACCCTCGTCGTTCACTAAGGCATTAAAACCAGTGCGTGCAGCAACTGACAGGGTCGTTTCGACTTTGTATTCTAAGTCATCACCATCTTTATCCGTGAACAACGCACTCACATCTAATGTATCCGTCAGCGACTCGCCTTCTGTCAGCATCCATGTATTCATGGTCGACTGCAGATTTGCAAGCTCACCCTCATCAACAACAGGAGGCTGGTTGTCCGTTAACACGGTAACTTCAAACGTCAGTGGGTATGAACGAGCATCATGAGTATCGGTCGCAAAGATATGGTAAACAAAGCTACCTGCATTTTCTGGCTCACCAGTGATCAAGCCCGTTACCGAATCGATAGACAGACCATTATTGCCGTCACCATCAACGACAACCATCGTGAAGGTCATGTCATCACCTTCAGCATCTTTGAATTTGTCGCTCACATTGTTTGGACGCCATGCTTCTCCCAGAATCAATTCAACGGGTTCAGTGGTGCCGACAACTTTTGGTCGGGTGTTTGGCGTCACAATGATATCGCCACCACCCGGTGGAATATCGATGATCGGTGAGTAGTCATCCAGCGTTTGGTCATCGGCATCAATGATCTCTTGTGTTGCCTCCGCCATCGCCTGTGTCAATTTAAGCTTAGTTTCGATATCTTGGTCGGAATGATCCACCAACACTTCGCCAATCAGGTTAAGCGCTTCTGCTTGCTCTGAGGCATCGGCAATGTAGTCACCAAAAATAAGTGCTTGTGACACTTCCAAGCCACCATCACCAGTGATCGCCGCAACCACTTGTTCCTCAGCGTCAGCAACTGTCAACTCTGAGTCTTCTGCCAGAAGCTTGTTCACCATGTTAGTCATTGGGTTGATGATTGTGCCACTGCCCGCATTCACCAAAGTGAAGTCATGTTGTACAAGACCACGATTGCTATCTACCGTTTGGCCAGCAACTGCATCTACACAAACAACAGCGTTTCGATACTCTAAGCTCAGATTTGCCTGACCTTTATTGTCCGTTTTACCCTGAGATAAATCACACACACCATCTTGAGTACTGTCCACCGAGACATTGGCATTCGCTAAGTAGCCATCAATTGCGGTAATTGAAAATGTTGTTGGATTGCTTGAATCACTGTCTGATCCACATCCGACGAGAGCCACTGCAATTGACGCTGCCAGTAAGCCTTGCTTTTTCATTGATATTCCCTTTGTAAGCCTTTTATTGTTTGAGCCATAACTGAATACTGAGAATCAGTGGCCTCAAGTTGGCGTTATTTTTAGGGAGATCCCCCACCCCAAACAAGACACAGGGAACAGAAAAAAATACGTAAATTTTTTTATGAATTTATTAAGAAAATTAGACACTTCACAACTAATCACGCAGCGAGTCTATTGTGAAGCCAACTCCTAGCGAATTTAAGATCCTTTTCCACCAAGCTAGAACTACACTCCAAGAGCTGACAGATTTCGGTATGTCTAAGTCCAATGTAATACTTGAGCTTTAACACGTTAGACTGGCGTGGGTAGTGGTTGGTAAAGTCAATCAAAGACTGCTCTAACGCAATCCTACGGTCTAAAGGTAGACCTTCAATCGATAAAGCCTGCTCAAGGACAAGAGATTGGTCAGGTTGACGCTTGTCAGCCTGTGCCGCCCAAGCTTGGTTGATCAGTATGTGCTGCATCGCTTTGGCGGCCATGAGATAGAAGTCTCGAGTTTTTTCGATGGCTCCTTTATCCAATGCTGCCACCTTCAAATAAGACTCGTGAATTAGAGCTGTGGTATTGGTTGACTCTTTGTCTCTATGTAAACTAACACCGGACTTTTGGCGACGCTGTTGAGCCAACCCTTTTAGCCTATGATAGGCAAAACGAAATATCTGCTCTTCAGATTCCTTACAGCCAACCTGCCACTTTGAAATCAACTCGGTAAGGTGCTCGCCATCGCTGCTGGTGTTTTTAGTTCTTACCATTTCTTATTACCCCACAGATTCATTTGAAGTGACAGCCTCATCGAGCGGGTGAATCTCATCATTTACAACGCCTCCTTCGGGCAGAACAAGTATCGGGTCAACTGGGGTAAGCTCAACCTCATCCGCTGCAATGCTACTCACCACCTGAATTGAAGGTGTAAATTCACTCCGCTGTTCTGCTAAAAAGGAGCGAGATTGAGGGCCCAGCAGCAGCCTGCGTTGATTTTCTCGGTTCTCAATCACCGATTCCCAATTCGTTAAACGGTTGTTTAGAGGATAGACACTGGTCGTGACATCATTGAGCACTGTATCTAGGTTCTGCTTTTGACGATTAAGGTCATAAGTTGCCGTCGACAAAGCCATAGTAATAGCCACCATACTCAACCCCAGAGCCCCGCTGCAAAGGGTAAAAATTGGAGAACGAATCAGAAACTTTTTTAGTACTTCAACACCAACTCTGGACTCCCGACTTAAAGGGAACAAACAGCGAACATTTTCAATATCTTTGGCAAGATCTTTGGCTCTGATATATCGACGTTGAGGATCTGAGTGAGTCGCCAAAGCCACGACTTTTTTGATGTCGCCTCTTGGTCGAGCGCGAAGAACATCCAAATATAAAATCCGCCCCAAGGCATACACGTCAGTTCGGCTATTTATCGTGTCCTTATTTAACTGCTCAGGGCTGGCGTAATTTCGAGTGAGTGCTAACACGCCTTGGGTAGACGTTTTAGGGTCACTGTCTTGTACTTTTTGGGCAATATTGAAATCAATGATTTTCGGTGTTCCATCACGGCAAACCAGTATGTTCTCCGGTTTTAGATCGCCATGAATAATCTGATGTTGATGGGCATAATCGACCGCCAAACAGATATCTCTAAAAAGCACTAATTTCTGCTCAAAACTCAGCGAATGGACGCTCAAATAATGATGTAAATTCATTCCGTCGACGTACTCCATCACTATGTACACTGCGCCATGATAGGTTCCCGCATCGTAGACTTTAGTAATGTTGGAATGACTGACATTAGCAAGGAGCTGAGCTTCTGAAAACAGAACCTTTTGGCCCAATAGCCCTAAGATCTCTGGATGAAAAAACTTGATGGCGTACTGGTGGTGAAACAGAGAATCGCTGCGAGTCGCGTAGTAAACTGAAGCAAATCCACCTCGACCTAACTCATGACCCACTATATAGCGGTCAACAATAAGGCTTTCATAACAGGTGTTTTTTTCGGTGGCTGTCGACAAGTGCGCTTCTAATGCGTCAATCGCAGAGTCGTTATTGGCATGTTTGAGTAGTTCATCAACTCTACCCGCGAGCTTGGGCGAGTTTCGACGAACATTTGCGAGAATGAGTTCGCGTTCGCTGATGTTCTTATCAATCAATTGATAGAAGAGTTGAGTGCTACTGGGGTTAAAGTCCATTTTAAGTGTCAGTTATTATAGCCACTAGTTTTATATCGCAGAACTTTTAACCCTAGCAATTAAGGGGAAATAACTTGATACAGTTTGTAGACTCTTGAAATGAATTCCCTACCGTTCCATCAAGTGGATAAATAACAGAGTGACGAATTGCTAAGGCGTAAATATACTAGAGCCAGAAATGCAAAAAACCCGACAACTCAAAGAGCTATCGGGTTTCTCAGAATAAATGGCACGCCCTGTAGGATTCGAACCTACGACCACATCCTTAGAAGGGACGTGCTCTATCCAGCTGAGCTAAGGGCGCGCTACAGGAAAGAATTATACGAATTCGAATCAGTAAAGCAACGGCTTTATCTAACATTCTGATCTAAGTGAGTAAAAAAAGGGCAAAGACATTATAAGTGTTGAAAATTAGACCAAAGCAAACGTTTGCTTGATGGAAATCAAAAACGTTTTCTGGAATAATGCGCCAAAACATCAGCCACTAACTTGAATATCAATACTAAGGAAATTCATGACTGCTCAAAATATTGATGGAAAGCTAATTTCTCAAACCGTTCGTTCTGAAGTTGCTGCACGTGTAAAAGCACGCACAGAAGCAGGCTTACGAGCTCCGGGCCTAGCGGTAGTTTTAGTGGGTGAAGACCCAGCTTCTCAAGTTTATGTTGGAAGCAAGCGCAAAGCGTGTGAAGAAGTCGGTTTTGTTTCAAAGTCTTTTGACTTACCCGCGACGGCAACCGAAGAAGAGTTACTGACACTTGTTGACCAATTGAATGAAGATCCAGAGATCGATGGCATTCTTGTGCAACTACCTCTTCCAGCAGGTATCGATAGCACACACGTGTTAGAACGTATTACGCCGGAAAAAGACGTTGATGGCTTCCACCCATACAATGTCGGTCGTCTAGCGCAACGTATCCCTAAGCTACGCTCTTGTACGCCAAAAGGCATCATCACTCTGCTTGACCGCTACAACATCGACTTACGTGGTAAACATGCCGTTGTTGTTGGTGCATCAAATATCGTTGGTCGTCCAATGACGCTTGAACTGCTTCTAGCAGGTTGTACTACGACCACCTGTCACCGTTTCACTAAAGATTTAGAAGGTCACGTACGTCAAGCAGACGTTGTTGTGGTTGCCGTAGGTAAACCTAACTTCATTCCAGGCGCATGGATCAAGAAAGGCGCTGTGGTAGTCGATGTTGGTATCAACCGTCTTGAGTCTGGCAAACTGGTTGGCGACGTGGAATATGATGTCGCAAAAGAGAGCGCAAGCTTCATTACGCCAGTTCCAGGTGGTGTTGGCCCAATGACAGTAGCAAGCCTAATCGAGAATACGATGATCGCTTGTGAGCAGTTCCACTCAAATAAATAGTCTTCGTTCCACTTTCTATATCATCCGTAGAGAGACAGAACCATTAGATACATGAAAGCCGCGATTGATATCGCGGCTTTTGTTTTTTGTTGAGATAAATAATGCTTAGAGTGACAGAGCGACACCCGCGATTGACGCACTCATCAAGTTCGCTAGCACGCCTGCGCAAATTGCGCGGAAGCCATACTTTGAAATGAATGAGCGACGCTCAGGTACTAGACTGCCTAAACCACCGATAAGAATCGCCATGGTTGAGATGTTCGCAAAACCACACAGTGCAAAGGTTACGATAGCTTGTGAGTGTTCACTTAGCATATCTTTCGCTTCCATCAATTGGATGAAGGCAACAAACTCATTCACGACAATCTTATTACCGATCAGAGAACCCGCAACTACCGCTTCATTCCATGGCACACCAATCAGCCATGCAACGGGTGCAAACACATAACCTAGGATAAGTTCGAAGCTGAGCTCTACACCGAACCAGCCACCAACAGCACCTAGCATGCCATTCAGCATTGCAATCACACTAACAAAAGCAAGAAGTGTTGCACCCACTGCGACCGCAATACGAAGTCCAGACATAGCCCCATCTGCCATTGCCTCAACGACGTTTGTTGCTCGTGGAATTTCTACATCTGACTCAATACTCTCTTGAGTCTCATTAGCGCTGCCCGGTACCAAGATTTTCGCCATTAATAGACCTGCAGGCGCAGACATGAATGCCGCTGCAATCAGGTAATTCAGGTCTACACCCAGAGACGCATAACCTACCAGCGTACCGCCTGCTACCGACGCCAAGCCACAGGTCATTACCGCAAACAGCTGTGAATCAGTCATGTGCTTTAGATATGGCTTAACCACCAACGGTGCCTCAATCATACCAACAAAGATATTTGCTGTAGCAGACAGAGATTCCGCGCGACCGGTACCTAACAGTTTCTGCAGTGCGCCACCAATTAGGTTGATCACTTTTGGCATGAAACCAATGTGGTATAAACCCGAAATCAGAGCCGAGAAGAAAATGATGATGCCCAGTACGTTAATCGCAAACACAAATCCACTGTTGGTCAAGCCGCCAAATAGAAAGCCAATACCCTCTTGGCCATAGTTGATTAAGCTCGACACTGCACCCGTCACGCCATTAAGAACGTCTTTACCCATAGGTACGTACAGCACCAGCAGTGCAAAAGAAACCTGAAGTAAGAAAGCAAGAGAGACTGTTCTTAGCTGAATATTTTTTCTGTCCGTAGATAGTAACCAAGCGATTACTAGAAGAGTAATGATTCCAATTAGGGATGCCATATGCGTCAAACCTGAAAAGTTGTAGTAGGAAAGGCGACGCATTGTATAGAGGAAACCGTTTGCGGCAAGCGGTGGTTGTTACATGGATGTTGGCATAAAAGGCCGCTAGAGCCCTAAATATCTAACCTATTGAATTAATTAAAAGTTTATTGATTATTTTTAGTACTTTTTCCATATGGAAATTATATTTTCAAAAACAGCGACAGTTAGCGGTGCAATTCAACACAAGTTTTGAGATTTTTATCCCAATAAGTCGGAGAACCAATGTGTTGTTTAAGGAACTCAATCACCGTAGACAGCTTCTTAGGCATATTTTTTCGGCTTGGATAGACAGCAAAAAATGGCATGATCTGGCTCGCTTTCCACTCCGGTAATACTTGGATTAATTGACCACTGCGAAACTCCTCTTTAACGAGGTAAGTCGCTAGATAGGCAACCCCCCAGCCTGCTACTGCCGCGTCTCTTACCGCTTCTGCTAAGTCGACAGAATAATCCCCACTCACAGTAACGCATAGGCTCTCTTGCCCATTGTCGAAAGCCCAAGAGGTATAATCACGTTCACGGCTGCGATAGATTAGACAGTTGTGATCACTCAGATCTGATGGGCAACTCGGTGTGCCTGCTTTGATCAGGTAGTCAGGTGACGCCGCCACCACAAACTGGCTGTCTGCTAGCCGTTGGGCAATGTAGCCTTCAGGTAGCTCTTCATTATTGGTGATCCAAAGATCCAAACGCTCTTCGATCATATCCACTTTATAGTCGAACAGGTGAACCTCAACTTTTAATTGAGGGTAGAGCTGGCGCAGCTGATCGATTGCAGGAATCACATGCAGAGTGCCGAATGACTGTGAAATACCAACGCGCAATTTACCCGAAACATCATCACGCTGGCTCTCCATATCCATTTGTGCCGCTTTTAAGGTGCCAAACAGCTGCTCACAGTGTTGATAAAACACCTCACCTGCTTCGGTTAAGGTTAAGCTGCGCGTCGTTCGCTGCACCAGCTTAATACCAATATTGTCTTCTAATAGAGCGACCTGCTTACTGATGTGCGACACCGATACATTTAAGCTCTTCGCCGCACTGGTGAAGCCACCGTGCTTAATCAAGGCGTGAAAGATCACCATCTGTGCAGCTCTGTCTGTTAACACTCGCTTACCCTCTGTTTGTATGAAAACGTTGTTGACTAAAAAACAAAAGGACTCCGAAGAGTCCCTTTTAAATCTGTTGGCCTACGCCGCTTTGCTTTAGCAATTATTTAAACTTAAGTTATTTAAACTTAATTCGGTCAGCAAGATGACTCACTGCCAGAGCAAAGTAGTACGAACGATTCCACTTCATCAGTACATTGTAGTTGTTATAAACCAAATAGGTGCGCCCTGTTTGGTCATCAGGCATGATTAACCACGCTTTAATATCTTCATCGAGCTTAGGTAGCGGGCTACCATCAAATCTCGTAATCCCAAGCTTTGACCACTCTTGAAGGTATTTACCTTTCTCTTCCGAGCGACCTTGCATGTCTAAAGAGATATTCGCTGGCACTTTTACCTGCCTACCCCATGTGTACTTGTCATCCCAACCAGACTGGCTGAGATAATTCGCCGCAGAAGCGAAAACATCGGCCTCGGTATTCCAGATATCCTTCTTGCCGTCACCATTACCATCAGCTGCATAAGCTAAGAATGAGCTTGGCATAAACTGAGGTTGCCCCATCGCTCCAGCCCACGACCCTTTCATATCCTGTGGCTTAATGTGCCCCTCTTCAAGAATAGTCAGAGCCGCCATCGCCTCTTTGGTGAAGAACGCCTCACGTCGACCTTCGTAAGCCATGGTGGTGAGCGCATCAATCACACGATAATTTCCAGTAAAAGTGCCAAAGTTACTCTCTACACCCCACAATGCAACGATAAAGCGAGGTTGAACACCGTATTCATCACCAATGCGTTTCAGCTCAGTATAGTGCTTATCATAAAGCGACTGCGCTTGTTTAACCTTCCATTTAGGGACAGCTCTTGGGATGTACTCGTCCAGCGTTAGCTTTTTCTCTGGTTGGTTTTTATCAGCCTTCACCGCACGCGGTTTAAACGTCACGCCGTCAAAGGCTTGGTCGATGATCGATTGAGAGATACCTTGCTCTGAGCCTTGCTGCTTCAGCTTTTCAACAAACTGTTCGAAGCTCAACTCATTAGCGTGTAACGGAGCCACTGCACTGCCGGCCAACAATGCCGACACGGTAATTAGGGTTTGCGATAATTTACTCAACGATCATTCCTCCCTGAATAAGGTGAGTACGATTACTCTTCATCTTGAGTGTTTTGTTGAGCCTTGCGCTCTTTGTACAACTCAAGTTCATTCACTGGTGGTGGCGGCAGTTGTAAAAAGAAGCCGTCAGTTTCTAGAGACTCACGAACTTTATCGATATTCACTTGCGCCAATTTACGGCCATCCATTTTGATGACCATTACGAAACTAGGTTTACCAAACATTTCCATCAATGCGTCAGGAACTTGTGAAAAATCATCCTTCTTAGGGATATAAAGGTATGTTCCTTCTTTTTTTGAGCTTTTATATATAGAACACAGCATGACAAACCTTTTCTAAATGTTTATGACTACAAAACTCTCACATGCGAGATCAATAGTTTATGTTGGTGAAATATTGGGAACAAAACGTCCATTTGACAACAAGATCACTTGCTGTGCTTGGTCTGGGAATATAACATGATAAACCTAGTTTCAGGCAATGCCCTTTATCGTAAAGATGAAAGAAATTGTAGCCAACCGTTATTGAGGTCCTGTAGTTTTCGATGTCTAGTAACCCAGATTTAAAAGGTAGCAGCTTTACGCTATCTGTCTTGCACTTATCCGATGATAACGTCGAAAATGCAGTGTCATTCCTTCAAGAAAAAGTCGACCAAGCCCCAAACTTTTTTGCTGCTGCACCTGTTGTGATTAACATTAGCCAAGTGGCTGGTGACATCGACTTCCTTCAGCTAAAAAACGGCATCTCTCAGGCTGGTATGATCCCTGTTGGCGTAACGGGTTGTTCCGATAAGCGCATGCAAAACCTTGCAAAAGAAGCAGGGTTCGCAGTTATGACGGCCAGTAAGTCTCCGTCACAGGCTCCAGCTAAGATGGCGCCCACAAAAGTAGTAAGAACTCCGATTCGTTCTGGACAACAGGTCTATGCTAAAGATGGCGACTTATTAATTTTGAGTCACGTGAGTGCTGGAGCGGAAGTCATAGCGGATGGCAGTATCCATATTCATGGCACATTACGCGGCCGCGCAATTGCGGGAGCAAGCGGTCAAACTGAAGCGAAAATTATCTGTAACGATTTACAAGCCGAGCTGGTTTCCATTGCAGGCAACTACTGGCTCAGCGATCAAATTGAAAGCGAGTATTGGCAGAAGAAGACCATGCTCAGTATGGACAATGACGTACTACGTGTTGACGTACTCGCACTATAAAGAAATAAAAGGAAAAAATAATGGCACGCATTATCGTTGTAACGTCAGGTAAAGGCGGTGTTGGTAAAACTACCTCCAGTGCAGCTATTGCCTCTGGTTTAGCTTTGAAGGGAAAGAAAACAGCGGTTATCGACTTTGATATTGGTCTGCGTAACCTAGACCTTATCATGGGCTGTGAGCGTCGTGTCGTATACGATTTCGTTAACGTTATCAATGGTGAAGCAACGCTGAACCAAGCGATGATCAAAGACAAGCGCACAGACAATCTGTACATTCTTCCAGCTTCTCAAACTCGTGATAAAGACGCACTAACTAAAGATGGTGTTCGTCGCGTATTTGATGAACTCGACGAAATGGGCTTCGACTTCATTATCTGTGACTCACCGGCAGGTATCGAGCAAGGTGCCCTGATGGCGCTTTACTTTGCGGATGAAGCGATTGTTACTACGAACCCAGAAGTATCTTCGGTTCGAGACTCTGACCGTATTCTAGGTATCTTAGATTCTAAATCACGCCGCGCAGAAGATGGCCTAGAGCCAGTGAAAACTCACCTGCTATTAACACGCTACAACCCAGCGCGTGTAAACCAAGGCGAAATGCTAAGCGTAGAAGATGTAGAAGAGATCCTACACATCTCACTATTAGGTGTCATTCCAGAGAGCCAAGCAGTCCTTAACGCATCAAACAAAGGTGTTCCAGTGATCTTTGATGAAGCGACAGATGCAGGCATGGCATATAGCGATACTGTAGACCGCCTGCTGGGTAGCCAAGTTGACTTCCGCTTCCTAACGGAAGAGAAGAAAGGCATCTTCAAACGACTGTTCGGGGGCTAATCAACAATGTCACTACTAGAGTTTTTCAGACCACAGAAGAAAACCACGGCTAATCTTGCAAAAGAGCGCCTACAAATCATTGTTGCTGAGCGCCGTAGTCACGATGACCCAGCACCTTCGTACTTACCGCAACTGAAAGAAGATATCTTAAAGTGCATCGCCAAGTACGTTGAGGTAGACCCGTCAATGGTTGATCTATCATTCGAGCACAAAGATGATGACATCTCAGTTCTTGAGTTGAACGTCAAACTGCCAGAAGACGATAAATAACTTCGTCGCAATCCTAGATATAAAAACGGCTCACTTGCTTCCAAGTGAGCCGTTTTTATATCTATTTCATTTTTAAATGAACTACTTAATCAGCTTATCTAACTTTTCACCAGCGATCTCTAATCGCCAGCCTTGCATTACATCAGGCAATTTTTCTGGGTTGCGATCGTGTTTCCAAACCCAACTCAAGACTTGATTAAGCTGTTTTTTAGAAGCGATAAACTCAGTTGCTAAGCCGCTGTGTTGAGACGCCTTTTTCACTTCATCTTTGAGGACTTTAAACATCTGCTTGTAGCCAGGGAAGTCCATCAAGCGTTCAACGACCGCTGGGTACTCTTCTTCTGGTGTGTGCTCAGCCAGTTTAACTATAGAGCTGATTTTCGCACCGTGACGGCGCACTGAGCGGAAATCAAAGCCCTCTTCTTCCATTCGTTTTGGATTCTTAATGGCAAAGCGTGCTACTGCCCATAGGTCTTGTTCTTTAAAAATAAAGTTCAGTGCTAAATCGCGCTTAATCGCTTCTTTTAATCGCCAAGTTGCCAGAGGCTTCAGGATTGCAAGTTGCTTCGGTTTCAGCTGCCAAGCGCCTTTAATATCTAGGTAAGCGTTCTCTGGCTCAACTGAGCGAATACGCTTACTCACTTGCAGGTCAGACTCTTGCTGCGCAGCATCCCACCAGCCAGCTTCCATCACTTTCTCTAGCAGCTTGTTATACATTGGCAGTAAGTAGTATACGTCTGCCGCAGCGTAATCGAGCTGCTTTTGAGATAGTGGGCGCGCTAACCAATCTGTGCGTGATTCGCTCTTATCAAGATCGATACCAACGAACTCAGATACCAAGGCTGCGAAACCCGTTGATAAGCCATGGCCTAAGAAAGCCGCCATAATTTGAGTATCCACCATTGGTGTAGGCGTACAACCAAACGCATTTTGGAACACTTCTAAGTCTTCGCCACAAGCGTGTAGAACTTTCAGTACTGAAGCGTCTTTCAAAAGTGACACAAATGGCGTCATTTCATCCAATGCGATTGGGTCAATCAAAGACAGAGTTTCACCATCAAATAATTGAATCAAACCTAACTGCGGGTAATAAGTTCGAGTGCGGACAAACTCGGTATCAAGCATCACGGCATCGGCTTCACGGGCTTGCTGACATACGCGTTCAAGGTCTTTCAATTGGGTAATGATTTGATAGTTCACAAAACTCTCACTGATTTAATTATTCCGCCGGATACAAAAATGCCGACATTGACTGTCGGCATTCTATCACTAATTTGCATTCATCGCTTAGATTAAGCGATATGACTATCAGTTATTCACTTGCGCGCTTAGCAAGCTCTGCATCATTCTCTTCACGCAGCACGCGACGTAAGATCTTACCAACGTTAGTCTTTGGTAGCTCATCACGGAACTCAACCAGTTTTGGTACCTTGTAACCAGTTAGATGTTCACGACAGTGTGCAATCACGTCTTCTTTAGTCAGGCTTGGATCACGCTTAACCACGTAAACCTTCACTAGCTCACCAGAAACTTCGTGTGGTTGGCCAATTGCAGCGACTTCTAGAACCTGACCGTGCAGTGCAACGACATTTTCAATTTCATTCGGATATACATTGAAGCCTGATACCAAAATCATATCTTTTTTACGGTCAACGATATGCAGTAAGCCTTCATCATCAAACTTAACGATATCACCCGTCGACAACCAGCCATCATGATCGATCACTTCTTTGGTCGCTTCAGGACGCTGCCAGTAGCCTTGCATCACTTGAGGGCCACGAACTTGCAGCTCACCCACTTGGTCATTTGCAACAACATTACCTTCGTCATCAATAATACGAACGTCTGTCGATGGTACAGGTAGACCAATTGCGCCCGTGTAATCTTTTAGATCGTATGGGTTACCAGTTACTAGTGGAGAACACTCTGTCAGACCGTAGCCTTCAAGTAGGTGAATACCGGTCACTTTCTTCCATTGCTCTGCTACGGCGCGTTGTACCGCCATACCACCACCAACAGATAGACGCAGGTTACTGAAATCTAGCTCATGGAAGTCTTCATTGTTTACAAGTGCATTAAATAGCGTATTTACACCGGTAATTGCTGTAAATGGTACTTTTTGCAGCTCTTTGATGAAGCCAGGAATATCACGAGGGTTAGTGATAAGTAGGTTACGACCACCCATTTCAACGAACAGTAAGCAGTTTACTGTCAGTGCGAATACATGGTAAAGCGGCAGCGCCGTTACTACTAGCTCACGACCTTCATTCAATACAGGGCCATATGCACCTTTTGCCTGCAGTACGTTCGCGATCATATTGCGGTGCGTTAGAATTGCGCCTTTCGCTACGCCAGTAGTACCACCTGTGTACTGCAGAAATGCGATGTCGTCGCCAGACATAAATGGTTTTACATATTGTAGGCGGCGACCTTTGTGCAGTGCTTTACGGAATGAGATTGCACCAGGAAGATCGTATTTAGGAACCATGCCTTTCACGTACTTCACAACGAAATCGACAATCGTGCCTTTCGCCCGAGGAAGCATTTGACCAAGGCTAGTCAGTACTACGTGCTTCACTGGAGTGTTATCAACCACTTTCTCAAGCGTGCTCGCAAAGTTAGAAACGATAACAATCGCTTTTGCGCCCGAGTCGTTTAGCTGGTGCTCAAGTTCACGTGGGGTGTACAGAGGGTTTACGTTAACCGCAATCATACCAGCACGCAGAACACCAAATAGAGCAATTGGGTATTGCAGAAGGTTTGGCATCATCAGAGCGACACGATCGCCCTTTTTCAGCTTCAGATCGTTTTGTAGGTAAGCGGCGAAAGCACGGCTGCGCTCTTCAAGCTTACGGAAAGTCATGATAGAACCCATGTTTTCGAATGCTGGTTGGTCAGCGTATTTCTGTACTGACTGCTCAAACATCTCAACTAAAGATGGGTACTGATCTGGGTTGATCGTTTCTGGTACGTCACTTGGATAACGTGAAAGCCAAGGTTTATCCACGATGTTACTCCTCGTTTATCAGCTGACGACTGTTTCGCCGCTATTTATCATGGCGATATTACAGCACAGCTTTAGTGCATGAGCACTAAAAGGCTCAAACACTTGTTTAAATTTTGTTAACTACACCAAGAATTAGCTCAGAAACTGACTCTGGGTTCTCTAAATGACAATGGTGTCCGCCTGAAATCATCTCGATAATTGGGGGATTTTGAGTGGATTTGTAGCGATTATGCTGTAAATCCTTAAATCCTTCATTTCCCAAAATTATCAATTGAGGGCATTCTATCGCTTCATTTATCGCATCTGCGTGCGCTTGAGACATCCTATAAACAGAGTCACACTTCAATTTTGGGTCGCTGCGCCACTGCCAAGTGCCCTCAAATTGAGCAATGCCTCGAACAACAACCGGAGCGATCAAATCTGGTGCAATCTGGTTAGCCTGAGATCTCAGCTTAATAGCATCCTCTAAGCTTGCTAGCGGACGTGAAGGCTTTCTTCGCTGTCGTTGACGACTGAGTACCCCATCTCGCAAACGAGAGACTGTTGCTTGGGGAGCTTCGGAAAGAGGTCCGTGACCTTCAATTTGGATTAATCCCGACACCATTTCAGGAAAAGCGGCACTATAGCAACTTGCGATCAATGCACCAAGCGAATGTCCTACTAGTACCAGTCTGTTTGGCGATAATTTACCCACCAGCTGATGTAAATCATCGATATAGTCATGAAAAGGATAATAACTACCGGACTTATGCGATGAATGCCCGTGTCCAAACAGGTCTATTGCTACCAAGTGATATTGATTCGACTTTGCATGCATAGCCTGCATCAAGGAGGTAAAACTGGCAGAGTTATCTAACCAGCCATGAACAAAAACGACCGTCAAAGCGGCCGTTTCTATGTCTCCAAGCTCTTGGCACACCATAGTGCCGCTTGGAAGTTGGTAAGATCTTTCAATCATCCGTTGTGATCATTCCTTAATCTTGCGTATTCAAACGGGGTGTAACTTGGGTGACTATTCTAAGTCTTGCACCACTCGCCCTTGTCTTGGCATGGTCTGGAAACTACGACAATGTAGGCTACGACACGAGTAATAAGTCGGAGCAAAGTCATTCACAATCACACGCTCTGTAATTTGCCATAGGCGCTGATTATCTGCATTCATCACAGGAAAGGTATATGGGAATTCACCGATTTTACCATCTTCGGAACCTGCTGATTGCCCCACAAAAGTCACCAAACGACCTTCAGCAAAGCTTAAAGGCTCAACATAACCATCCACATAAGCCACGAAACGGCCACTTGGTTCAGCATTAAGGTCTGGCTTGCCGCTGCTAGAGATCGGCATGTTCACCACTTCAACACGTGATTTATCTTTAAGATTCGTCACCTTAGCAATCACACCACCCAAACGGACATCTTTAGCCTCAGGCAACTGGTTGACCCACTCTTGATAGTCAGTAATAACGGTTTCTGATGAAGCTTCCAGTTCGGTGGGTAAAGATGAGCAGCCAACTAATAGGAACGTGAATAGGCTTAGGGCAAAAAGGCGCAACTTTGCAGGGGAAATCGACATGGTTCTAACCCTTAAAATAGAAGATAAATTGATGTTTTTATATATAAATATCGACACCGATGAGTCTTGTAAGTTCCTCTTTTTTCGCCTGATTCATGACATCCATATACTCTTCCATGGCCTTTCGCCCACGCCCTTCTGGAAGGTCGTATTGGACTTGAGCTCGGTGAATATCCGATTCTTGAACATGACGAATAGAGTGCGAGACAGCATTGGCGACCTTACTGGGTTGCCCCACTGAGGTCTTTGCATCAGTTTTCTTTACCTGATTCTTCTTGTTGGTGCGATTGGTCTTAGATGTATTGCCTATCGCTGAAGGAGGTAAACCATTAATTGATACCATTCACTCAATCTCTGCCTCGATATGGCCCCAAATATGCGCTATTTAGAGCCCAGGGTTATCAGAACCTTGTAAAAGTTATGACGTTTTTTTGATTCATAGCTAAGTCGCTTAGTTTGCAATCAGAAAGCTCACTTCGCGACTAAGACATTTACTCGCGACCAGGAAGTTTCTTCCAAGCGACCTTATCGCGCAGATATACCGGCTCAGAGTCTTCTACTGGTACCGCTTTACCTGCAGCAAATGCAAACTGAGCGATGAACGCCATGTCTTGCGCCTCTGGATAAAGAACTTCGCTTGGCTTTGTCGATAATGATAGTGTATCCATGTGTTCAGCGTACGCAGCCCAACCAGTACCGACTTTTGCCCATGTGTTTTGGTCTTCATCAATTTGGTTCACAAGCTCTTGTGGCGGAATAACACACTCTTCATCAACAAGAGACCAACGACCATCCTGCTCACGACTGTAGCGTGCCCAGTAAACTTCGCTCATACGCGCATCAATAGCACTTGCAACATGTGTATCACCAAACTGGCGGTAGCTCGATTGCGCCATGGCTTCAAGTGTTGATACACCAATCATAGGCAAATCAGCACCAAAGGCTAAACCTTGTGCGATACCAATACCAATGCGTACACCAGTAAAGCTACCTGGGCCTTGACCAAATGCAATCGCATCAAGCTCAGCTAAGGTCAACCCCGCTTCCTTCAGTACTTCATCAACCATAGGCAGTACTTTTTTAGTATGGTCACGTGGTGCTACTTCACTGCGGGCGAACACTTGCTCTCCCACCATCAATGCTACTGAACAGTTTTCCGTTGCTGTATCTACTGCAAGAATTTTTGCGCTCATTTGTGTCTCAAATATTCGTTATCTAAATCTAAAAACAGTCGCCAAAGCACCACTTATCGTTCGTCAGCTTTGGCTAGAAATTCTTTAATTACCCCTAAATCTCGGGTACGAGGAATAGGAGGTAAACTCCCTAGGAAAATGCCGCCGTAATCCCGAGTCACTAAGCGATTATCACAAATAATCAGTGCGCCACTGTCGCTCTTATCACGAATCAATCGCCCGACACCTTGCTTGAGGGTGATCACCGCATCAGGCAGTTGAACCTGAGCAAACGGGTCGCCCCCTTTGAGCTTACAATCTTCGATCCGCGCTTTAAGCAAGGGATCATCGGGTGCCGTAAAGGGTAATTTGTCGATGATAACACAGCTTAACGCGTCGCCCCTAACATCTATCCCTTCCCAGAATGCACCCGTAGCCACCAGCAGCGCATTACCAAGTACCATAAACTCAGCTAAGGTTTTTTGTTTGCTGGTTTCGCCTTGAAGCAATACCGGAACGCTCAAGGTTTCGCGAAAACGCTCACCAAGCTCTCTCATCATGCTATGAGACGTACATAGGAAGAAACATCGCCCTTGGTTCTGTTCAATCACTGGCGCAAGCATTCGCACTAATTTATCTGCTAACCCCGGGCTGTTTGGTTCAGGCAGGTAACGAGGCACACACAAACGCGCCTGTTTCGGATAATCGAATGGGCTGGGTAGCGAAAATTGCTGACTCGGCTTCAAACCAAGACGCGATGTAAAATGGTCGAAGTCATCCGAAACAGCTAACGTTGCCGACGTAAAGATCCATGCACCGGGTTTTAGCTCAATCTGTTCATGGAACTTATCTGCCACAGAAAGCGGCGTTATATGCAATGCAAAATGGCGCGGAGTGGTGTCATACCAATAGGAATATCCTGTAATAGAGACATCACAGACGCGTTCAATACGCGCTTTAATCAATGTTGCGCGCTCGAAAGCAGTATCTAATAGCTGACTGCGCCCCAACGCTAGCTTAAGTACATCTACCGCTAACTGAAGAGCGTCTTGCATTCGCACTAACTCTCGCGCAATAGACTCCGATTTCAGAGCTTCACGCCAATTTCCTCGAAAGCCGGTATCTCCCAGTACGATTCTAAGATCAGCCGCCGACTGGACCAGCCTGTCACCCACCTTCTGTAGCTGGCGCATATCTTTAGCTTCAGTGCGATAACCAATTTCAATATCTTTTGCGAGCTCATGGATCTGACGACTCGACACAGATTGACCGAAATACTCACTAGCAATATCTGGCAGTTGATGCGCTTCGTCGAAGATAAACACATCAGCATCGGGAATGAGTTCGCCAAAGCCTGTTTCTCTGATCGCCAAGTCTGCCAAGAATAGATGGTGGTTCACCACAACCACATCGGAATCCATCGCTTTCTTACGAGCTTTAAGTACAAAACAGTCTGTATAGCTTGGGCACTCTTTTCCTAAACAGTTATCGTTGGTCGACGTGATTGTCGGGATGATTGGACTGTCTTCGGCGATATCATCACAATCACCAAGGTCCCCAGTTTGAGTCGACGACGACCAACTGCGCACCTTAACAAGCTGTGCCAGCAGTGTTGGGTCGGTATGAGTTCCATGGCTTTCTATCATCTGGCGACTGAGTCTATCTAAGCAAAGGTAGTTAGACCGCCCTTTCAACAAGGCAACTTGGCCGTAAAAGCCAAGCGCATCTGTCATTAACGGCAGATCGCGGTGAAAAAGCTGCTCTTGAAGGTTCTTCGAGCCTGTACTTATGATAGTTTTCTTGCCGCTGAGTAATGCAGGAACCAAATAAGCAAAAGTTTTACCTGTACCCGTCCCAGCTTCAACCACCAACTGACTTTGATCTTTGATTGCACTTGAAACCGCTTCGGCCATATCAAGCTGAGCTTGTCGCGGCTGAAAACCGGGAATGGCTTTACCGAGCGCACCATCAGCAGAAAACGTTTTGGATATCATAATTTATGAACTTGAAGAAAACCGTGTACAGGTTGAGAAATCAGACCGTGCAGTATGGCAGGTTTAGTGAGCAAGCGCGAATCGAGACTGCATCTGCATGATAGAAATATTAAGCATATGAATAAGCTACAAAAATAGAGCTTATAAATAATTCCGCAGAGGGATATTTATTAAAACAATCCTTCTTCAATATATTTTGTTGAAAGTCAGTTAATAATAGATTAATTATAACAGTCATATTACGGCTCAGTTAACCGTTCGACTGGTTGTATATTTTTTGAAAAATTAGAATTATTTCATGGAAGTAAGATGGAAATGGAAAAAAAGACACTGCTGACGCATTGTACTGATGCGCCGGGCCTGATTTCTAAAATCACCAACATTTGTTACAAACACCAACTCAACATCATCCACAACAACGAGTTTGTCGATAATACCAGCGGCCACTTCTTTATGCGTACCGAGCTTGAAGGGTATTTCAACGACGAGACTTTTCTTGCCGATTTAGACCAAGCTCTACCAGAAAACGCCAAGCGCAAACTCATGGGCTCATCACGTAAACGTATCGTGGTTCTAGTGACCAAAGAAGCGCACTGCCTAGGTGATATTCTGATGAAGAATTTCGATGGTAGCCTAGATGTTGAAATTGCTGCTGTTGTTGGTAACTACGATATTCTGCAAAGCCTAACAGAGCGCTTTGACATCCCTTATCACCACGTTTCTCACGAAGGGCTCAACCGAGAAGAGCACGAGCAAAAAATGCTAGAAGTGATCGACAGCTACAACGCCGATTACCTCGTCCTAGCGAAATACATGCGCGTGTTAACACCGGGTTTTGTAGAGAAGTACAACCACAAGATCATCAACATTCACCACAGCTTCTTGCCTGCATTCATTGGCGCTAAACCATATCAGCAAGCGTATGAGCGTGGCGTAAAAATCATTGGTGCAACGGCTCACTTCGTGACTAACGATTTAGATGAAGGTCCAATCATCAAGCAAGACGTGATCCCTGTAGACCACAACTTCAGTGCTAAAGACATGGCTCAAGCAGGTCGCGACGTAGAAAAGAATGTGTTGAGTAAGGCGCTAAACAAGGTGATAAACGATCATGTATTTGTTTACGGCAACAAGACTGTGATTTTATAGCGAGTAGTTTTAAAGGGTTGGCAATTATCGTCAACCCTTTTTTTTCATTGTAATGAAGGGCGTTATTAACCCTGCTCTGATTCCACAATCTTCTTCAACGAGTGTGGATGCAGCTTGATGCAAATCCCTTGATGCTTAAACGCAACCGTTGGGTTATTCAAACGCTCACCTTCCCCTTTCGGGCTTGAGAGTTTGATCTTAACGCCTTGCTCTGCCAATGTTTCAAAGTTAGCCGCGAACTGCGGGTAAGTGTCTTTAAGATCCGCTAAGTATTCATCAGCCGTTTGTGCATGAGATGGAATCACAAACTCAACATGTTCCCAATCTTGGCTCGGGTAAACCTTACCTTCTGCCGGATACGGCAATTCTAAACATTCAATCGACCAACCACGGCTCTTTAATGGTTCATCAAAAGCGATCACTACAATTGGGCGACCATTGATCATCGCCTGAGAAATGGTTTCACCATAGCTTGCCCATGCCTCATGCGCCGCTTTGGCTAACGCGGTGTCGTTCACTCTCATCGCAATATGGTCGGCTTGAGCAAAGCTAAGATCTAACCCCAGCTTGTTGCCAAACTCCTCGATTTTACCCATAAAGTCATCGAGTCGTTCCATCATCTGTTGTGGTTCTAATTGGGCTTGCGTGAGCGTCATAATCTACTTTCTCCAAATCTAATGCGCGCATGGTAGCAGCTCTATTTTTTGCAACAAGCCTTCTATTGCCTATGGTTTAGATTTCTATTCTGTGATTGTGCTTATTTGGTTAGAGGAAATGTAAATTTTCTATCAATCCGCCCTATAAGAAGGCCAACAAAATTGGTATCATTACCGCCATTTTTGTGAACTCAAACAGAGTCTGTTGTTCATTTCATCACTAAAGCGTTAAGTCAATTGTCCCTTAACCTTAGCGAACAACGAAAGAACAGCCACTCTTATCATCCTTGAATTGAAGGAAACGCGTGTGAATATCCAAGCACTGATTAATGACAAAGTATCTCAGGCTCTAGAAGCCGCTGGCGCACCTGCAGGCTCTCCTGCAGCGGTTCGTCAATCTGCAAAACCACAATTTGGTGACTACCAAGCAAACGGCGTTATGGGCGTTGCTAAACGACTAGGCACTAATCCACGAGAGTTTGCTCAAAAAGTATTGGACGTTCTAAACCTAGACGGTATCGCTTCTAAAGTTGAAATCGCAGGCCCAGGTTTCCTAAACATCTTCCTAGATGAAGCTTTCCTTGCACAACAAGCAGACGCAGCACTGGCTGACTCTCGTCTTGGCGTTGCAGCAGCTGAAGCTCAAACGATTGTTGCGGACTACTCTGCTCCAAACGTTGCTAAAGAAATGCACGTTGGTCACCTACGTTCAACTATCATCGGTGATGCGGTTGTTCGTACTCTAGAATTCCTAGGCCACAAGGTTATCCGTGCTAACCACATCGGTGACTGGGGTACTCAGTTCGGTATGCTTATCGCAAACCTTGAGCGTGTACAACAAGAGTCTGGTGAAGTTTCTATGGAGCTTTCTGATCTTGAAGCTTTCTACCGAGAGTCTAAGAAGCTATACGACGAAGACGAAGAGTTCGCTGTAAAAGCACGTAACTACGTAGTGAAACTGCAAAGTGGCGACGAGTTCTGCGCGGAGATGTGGAAGAAACTGGTTGATATCACCATGATTCAAAACCAGCGTAACTACGACCGTCTAAACGTATCTCTAACTCGTGATGACGTGATGGGTGAAAGTAAGTACAACGACATGCTTCCTGCAATCGTTGAAGACTTGAAAGCTCAAGGTCTTGCTCAAGAAGACGACGGCGCACAAGTTGTTTTCCTAGATGAGTACAAGAACAAAGATGGCGACCCAATGGGCGTTATCATCCAAAAACGCGACGGCGGCTTCCTATACACAACAACTGATATTGCATGTGCTAAGTACCGTTACGAAGAGCTAGGCGCAGACCGCGTTCTTTACTTCATCGACTCTCGTCAGCACCAACATCTAATGCAAGCTTGGACTATCGTTCGTAAAGCGGGCTACATCCCTGAGTCTGTATCTCTTGAGCACCACGCGTTCGGCATGATGCTAGGTAAAGATGGTAAACCATTCAAGACTCGTGCTGGTGGTACGGTTCGTCTTGCTGATCTTCTAGACGAAGCAGAAGTTCGTGCAGCGCAACTGATCGAATCAAAGAACCCAGAACTGGCTGAAGACGAGAAGAAAAACATCGCAAACACGGTTGCTATGGCAGCGGTTAAATATGCAGACCTTTCTAAGCACCGTACTACAGACTACGTGTTCGACTGGGACAACATGCTGGCGTTTGAAGGCAACACTGCACCATACATGCAGTACGCTTACACACGTGTTGCTTCTGTATTCGCTAAAGCGGGTGTTTCTATGGACTCTCTTGAAGGTGAAATCAAAATCACTGCAGAGAAAGAGAAAGCACTTATCGCGAAACTTCTACAATTTGAAGAAGCGGTTCAATCTGTTGCTCGCGAAGGTCAACCGCACATCATGTGTACTTACCTATTCGAACTAGCGGGTCAATTCTCTAGCTTCTACGAAGCGTGCCCTATCCTTGTTGCTGAAGACGAAGCAGTTAAGCAGAGCCGTCTGAAGCTTGCTGCACTAACAGCGAAGACCATCAAACAAGGTCTATCTCTACTGGGTATCGATACTCTAGAGCGCATGTAAGCGGTTCGAGATTCGAAATTCGAAATTCGAAATTCGAAATTCGAAATAATTAGAAAGGTTGACGTGAAAGCGTCAACCTTTTGTTTTATTTGGAGATTACGTTTACTTAGCAATCTCCACTATCCGCAGATTTCCAAAGCAAGAGAGCTCCTACTACGCTCCTTCGTCGCTTTAGGAGATGACGCATATAGGTGTCGTAAGTCCAATGCAACAAAAGTGACGCACTATCACTCTCCCTCATCTGTCATTCCCTACAATGAGGAACGAACGTGATAGCGAATCTGCTTATTGAGAACGTAAGCGCTAGCCACATTCTCATTCCAACCTTATACTCAACTAAAACAACTAATTGGAAAGATCATGAGCTTCGAACTTCATCCTCAATTGGCAAAAGACACCACTGTTATTGGCGAATTCCCACTTAGCCTTGCCCTTCTTCACAAAGACAACGCTGTGCCTTGGGTTATTCTTGTACCAAAGCGTGCAAATCTAAAAGAACTTCATCATCTACCGATGAAAGAGCAACAGCAGTTCCTCCACGAGTCGCAAGCGGTAAGCCAAGCATTAGAAGCCACTTTTCAGCCAGACAAACTGAACTTAGGTGCACTGGGTAACATGGTACCTCAATTGCACATTCACCATATCGCCCGCTTTAAAGATGACATCGCATGGCCGGGACCCGTTTGGGGGAATACTAAGGGTGAACAACGCAGCGAAGAAGAGCAAACAGCGATCCTCACTCGTATCCAGAACGTCTTGTCACTGAGTTCACTATTCCAAAAAGCTTGATTCAAAGATTCAATGTCAAAAAAAAACCGCAGCTACCAAGCTGCGGTTTTAGTTTTAAGCTCTATCGAACTACATCATCACATTAAGCGACAGACTGTCTTGCTGATTGATGGTGTAACGTATTCGAGTCGTGTGGCCATGTTGATTGGTATCCACAAGTCGACTTAGCTTACCCTTCCTAATCCAAACATTCAGCATCGCATCGACGCCGTCTTCACTCATGCCAAACTTTGCCGCTAACTCTTTACGAGCAGCTCCACCGTGTTCACAAATGTATTGATGCAGTTCTTTTAAAATCATGCGAATTGAGCCTCTATTGCACGCTGCTTTTTACCTAACTTTTTAAAGCCAATGTAGGTAAGAACGAAACCTGCCACAATCACAACCATCCAAACCGCACTGGTGACTGGGTGAGCAGCAAAGTTCGCCGCTTGATAATAGAAAGTCGCGCCAAAGTAACCCAACGCCATCGTCCAAACAGCGATAAAACGCGCATACATTTGACCAAACTCTCTTACGTAAGCACCCATTGCTGCAACACAAGGTGTGTAAAGCAGGATTAGAATAAGGTACGCAAACGCTGCATGGCTAGAAACGAACTTCTCTTTTAGGTTACCAAAGATAGATGTATCTACTTCTTGCTCTTCAGCCACAGCGCTTGAATCTGAAAGGTCACCGACTTCGATACCAAGAGGATCTGAATAGCTTAGACCTGCTAGGTTGTCCGGAATGGTCATTACCGCTTCATGCAAACTACCCGCTAGATCGAACTCCGCAGCTTCTTCCTCTGAAGGTGTGGTGTACAAGCTATTTAGCGTACCCACTACCGCTTCTTTAGCAAAGATACCGGTAATAATACCGACCGTCGCTGGCCAGTTTTCTTCTTGAATACCGATTGGTGCAAACACAGGCGTAACGACTTGAGCCGCTTTTGACAACACTGAGTTTTCGCTGTCTTCGTTACCAAATGAGCCATCAGTACCCAATGAGTTAAGGAAGCTCAGAATCGCTACCACCATAACGATGGTTTTACCTGCACCCAGAACGAAACGCTTCAGCTTCTGCCATGTCTTAAGCATTACGTTTTGCATAGTTGGCAATTCGTAATCTGGCATCTCCATCACTAGACTGTCACTGCTACCTGGATAAAGCGTATTCTTTAGGAATAGGCCAGTAAAGATAGATGCTACGATGCCTAGTAAGTACAGTGCAAACACGATGTTTTGACCCGCGCCAGGGAAAAAAGCCGCAGCGAACAACGCGTATACAGGTAGACGAGCACCACATGACATGAACGGAGCCATTGCTGCCGCTAACTTACGCTCACGCTCTTGGTCAAGCGTACGAGTCGCCATGATAGAAGGTACGTTACAACCGAAACCCAATACTAATGGAACAAAGGCTTTACCCGGCAGGCCAATTTTCTGCATTACTTTATCAAGTACGAACGCTGCACGAGCCATGTAACCTGAGCTTTCTAGAACAGCAAGGAACAAGTACAAACAAGCAATCACCGGAATAAAGGTCGCGACCGTTTGAATACCGCCACCAATGCCATCAGCTAAGATAGTCACCAGCCAAACTGGCAAATGATCATCCAATAAGTAGTGACCACCATCTACCAACAGTGCGCCAACGCCGATGTCAAAGAAGTCGATGAATGCGCTGCCGATGTTAATGGAGAACATAAACATCAGATACATCACAACAAAGAAGAACGGAATGCCGACCCACTTATTAAGAATGAGTTGGTCAGCTTTCTCGGTAAAGCTTCGGCTCAATTTACCCTCACTACGACGCACGCGCTTACACAATTCATGAAGCATGGTGTATTTTGCATCTGCAACCGCTAAATCGATATCAAATTGTGCAGCAGATCTTACGGCATCGATTTGTTGACGCTCGTTTGGCGCAAGGCTATTCAAAACTAGGTAATCATTTTCAAGGGCGCGAATAGCAAGTGCACGGTGTGAGACATCCGCGTCATCAAATTTCGATTCAACTTGTGGCAATAACGCTTCGAACGCTTCTTCATAATCAATAGCAATCGGCTCTAGGCTGACACCTTGAACCAATAATTTATGCAGCTTTTCTTTAAAACGAACAACTTGCGACTTATCGTTCGCAGAAAGGCTAAGTACCGGACAACCTAGTGCTTTCTCTAGTGCTTTTTGATCAACCACCTGACGCTCACGCTTAAGTACATCCATCTTGTTTAATACAACAATCATTGGACGACCCATCTCACGCAGCTGAAGTGTCATATATAAGCTGCGCTCTAAGCTGCTCGCATCGACCACATTGATGATCACATCTGCAGGGTGAGTCAGTACAGCACGAGAAGCGATCGACTCGTCGATGCTGTTTGCATCATTACCACTGTCTAGAGCGTAGATACCTGGAAGGTCTGTCAGCTTGAACTCATCACCTGCGTGACTGTACGTACCTGTTTTCTTCTCTACCGTAACACCAGCCCAGTTACCAACGTGCTGCTTTGCACCCGTCAGGGCGTTGAACAAGGTTGTTTTACCGCTGTTTGGGTTACCTACCGTCAATACTTGATAGTTCATAGACTCACCTCAATCTGCTGAGCGATATTCTGACGAATTGCAATAGAGACGCCTCTAACCTCAACTTGCAATGGATCTCCCATTGGTGCACGACGAATTAGAGTGACTTCGGTTTTAGGTAAAACCCCCATTACCATTAGTTTTTTTCTAACTTCGGGAGATAACCCAGTAAGGGAGACGACAATGGCCGCTTTGCCTTGCTCAAGCTGTGATAGGTTCATAAGCATCCAATAGAGATTGATAATGAGAAATATTGTTATTAAGAAGAATAATACACATATATAACCCTAATCTTACTGTGTGAAATCAATGTTTTCGAAAATAGATACTCGTAAATTTCGTCAAAACACGCTACGTCAATTCCGTTACTTTCAACACTCAACGAAAACTAGCGCATAAGTACAAACTGAAGGCGTTCAAATAAAATCAATTAAAAACAATGATTTATCAATATGTCGCATTTATTACATAACGATGGCGTTAATTTTATAAGGAAAATAAGTACCACGACGTATAGTTGATTCCAACGAAGAGAAACTCCTTCTCTTTAACTTTATTCCAGAGGTGATACAGCTTTCGTTGTATCACTCCGGCAGCAAGCGAAGGTGTCTTTGACACCCGTGGTATAGTCCCCCCGGCTATACCACGATATTTTTTTTCTTATCTCCCTCACTCATTCTCAACCACAAAATAACTTCTCGTTTCTCGTTTCTCGTTTCTCGTTTCTCGTTTCTCGCAAGCATAAAAAAGCCCCGAACAGAGTCGAGGCTAGATTGAAATGGATTACTACTTAGTCGTCAGAATTCTCAGCAAATTTAGACGGCGACATACCGAAGTGATGTTTAAACCTCTGGCTAAAGTATGATGGGTCATTGAAACCTGAGTTGAATGCAACATCAGATACCTTCTCGCCCGCCAGTAACCTTTCACACGCATGCTCTAACCGAACTTGATTCAAGTACTCTTTAAACGTCTTATCGTAAGCAGACTTGAAACGACGCTGTAGGCTGCGTTCGGACATATAAAGCAAACGAGCGGCAGACGCTGTGCCAAACTCCGCATCGGCATAGTGTCCTCCTACCAATAGAGCCACACGATTTTTCCATTCTTGCTCAGCACTCAATCTCTGCTCTTCTTGAGTGAGCACGGGATGTTTAATCGTCTCAATCTGCTCTAAGGTACTTTCTGTGATTTTCTGAATAGCTTGGTATTCGATTGGCCAAGAGAGCTGAACAACATTTTGCGAATCCGATATAAATGTCTTCAGCTCTCCCCCACTCTGATGAATAAGGAGTGGTAACTTCTCGATATTTAGATCTGTCGACTGAGCCAACCCAGCTTCCGGATCTGCCGCAGCCCATTTCGGGAATGGCATCCCAAAGTCGCGCAGTGTTACCACTAACTCTTGCTTGACCTCCTCAACGGAGACAAGCATTCGTTGAGACTTAAAGTTACGCTTAATGACACTCGCCACCAAACTATTAAAGACAATATCTAGGTTGAAGTAGTTCAGCGTTATATATCGCTGCTTAGTGTCTAGGTTTACCTCAAGCTCAATACCCGCTTTCGCAAGATCGTCTTTCCACGCCGTTAACACGGACTCAAGTACCAGCACCAAGTCGTAATGGGTGGTTTTACCTTTTTCATGACCTTGAGCAAGTTGTTCTAACCCTTGGCGCAATTCGACGATAGGTGATGCCTCATCACTTTCTTGCCAATTAGGGATAAGGGCCGCAGCGCGATTTACCTCTTCAACTAGCCCACCAGCCGTATGAGTGACCAGAACATTTTTAACCGCCAACTGCTTTTTAAGTTGTTGGTTGGTTGCTAATAGAATTCGGCTTTGATGACGTAACTGATCGGTTTTCAGTGCCACTTGAGCCTTAAGCTTACGGTTGGCAAAGGTGACAAAACGGGAACGCCAAAACACCAGTACCGTTACGAAACCTATTAACAAAACCATAAAGCTTGCGGCGGCCCAATTGCTCAGATACCAAGGTTCTAAAATGGTAAATGGCTGCTTAGTTGAGACAAAGCGATAATGGGAGTCTTTAACGGGCTTCACTTCGAGGACATAATCTCCCGGCAGAATATGCTCCAAAGCCAACAAGCCACCTTCAAATTCAATCCAAGGCTCATCCTCATTCAATCGATACTCCATCGCTTGAACAAAGCCAACAGGCAGAACCCCGAATTTGAAGCTCAACGAGGAGCCATAGGGTACTTCCAAAGAGTCTATATATTTTCCCCCCAACGCGACCGTGTTTTGATCGACGGTCACTTTACTGACCAACGCACGTCGTTGCGGGGTATCAGACACCAACAGCTCATTGGACATCGCGCCTACAAGCCCATATTTTGATCCCATTACAAGCACACCTGATTGCAATGGATCGGCCACAGATAGACCACAAGCTCCAGAAGCAAACTCATTAAGTATCAAACCAAATGGCGAACCAATATGCTTATTAAGAATGCCACTGAGCCCATAGAAACTGATCCCTTTCGATGAACCCAACCAAATTCCATGTTTATCACTGACTAAACAAACAGGGCTGATGTTATCTTCAACCAGTTCTACCTCTTCGATGTATTCACTTCCCTTGGCCATTCGGTAAACGCCATAGCTCCCTGCAAACCAGTGTGAGCCATCGCTCGCATGAGCAATATCGACAACTTTGCCAAACCTCAAGCTGTCTCGTTTAAAGCTAATCTTGCCATCTATTAACGAATAGTAACCATGGTCTGTACCAATGTAGAGCTCTCCTTGTTCGTCCACCGAAAGGTCTGTAATCTTCGCTGGTAAGTACTTACTGACTAGCCAATCCATGCCGTATGGTGTCGCTTTGTTCGAAGCCAGATCAAGCGAATAAAGGTTCTGTTCAGAGGTTAGCCAAAGCACCCCTTGTTTATTAAGTGCAAGGGTGTCGACTTGTCGTTGGCGTAAGTTTATAGGTAAGTTCAAAAAGGCGAGTTGATGGCTATATTGATCGATAGCGATCAAGCCTGTTGGCGTTGCAAGGTAAACCAAGCCTTGGTACGTCACGATATCACTTATTGGTTCCGAATAAATGCGCTTGGGAAGTTCGTCCGTATCCGTTTTGGCCACATAAAGACCTTCCGAGGTCGCCACCCAAAACTCTGACTCGTCTATGGCGAGTAGTTTATTGACCGAGAAGCGCACCGAGTGCATGCCTAACCCTGAGATGGAGGTTCTTTGGAAAGTACTGCTGTATAGCGAGAAATAGCGTATGCCATTATTTGTGGCTACCCACATACCACCAGCAGAGTCGTTCACTAATGAATATATCTTCTCACCTGGTAGCGAAAAATCTTGATTGTCTGATCGTTGAAAGCGCTGCACCTTATCCGTAACAAAGTTGTAGCTCATCAACCCATGTTCGGTTCCAATCCAATATTGGTCGGACGTTTCAGCTAAAGACAACACATGTGAGCCTGGCACTCGATTCACCACGTTCGGTGATGATAAGTTAATGATCACTAACCCATTACGAGTTCCAACAAGTAACTCACGTCGAGCATCAGAAAAATAGACCTTCTCAATGTAGAACTTGCCCGATGCTGTAATGTGTTCAAACTCTTGCTCTTCAGAACGATAAACCCCAGCAGACGTTGCAAGTACCCATTTGGAAAGCACCCGTTCAGCGTCATTGATTCGGATATCGCTGCGCTTGTTGTGACGATATAGCTTTAGTAAAGAATACGTTTCGAATTCACTGGTGAGTGTATTGTAGGTGTAGAAGTTATTTCTATCGGTCACCCAGATATAGTCACCCGATGCACCTATATTACGAATTTCTGAGCCTGGGCTTAGGCTAAATGCGAGAAAACTCTCGATACCTGGGACATGGCGATAGACCTCATTATCAAAGTAGGTCCAAAATTCATCGTTTAAAAAAGCGACTTCATCGGAAGAGAATTCGAGCAGGCTACCTTTTCTAGGTAATAGCGTTCCACCATCATAGAACATGACTTTGCCATGCACATCATGAATCCATAGACCTCCCCCTTCACCTAAGTAAAGATTTTTGGCCGCAAGAAAATTCCCTTGCCCTTGAACAGGTAAAGGGTAGAAAACCGATGACGCGCTACTCAGTGCGGAAACACTCAGCGAAAGACTCATTATGATGAGCAATCTAATGATCACTTGATACAAGGGTTTTTCCCAGAAACAGTAAATAAAACGCGACAGATATCATTCATTGAGTGGAGTAACCGTCAACGAGTTATTTTGTGATTATAATTATCTCGCCATTTTAGCGGAAATTACCCTAGGAAAAAGGTGGTTCGTAAAATTGAGGAAGGATTTATCTTGTGGATCACGAAAATGCCGCAAATATGCGGCATTATTCATAAATGTCTGATTGCTAAGTCTATAAAGATATAGAGTTTAAGCGTATTACTGGGCTGACAAACAGCTCGTGTAGCTATCAGTGAGTTGTTGTAGGAACTCAAAGTAGCTGCCTTTGTCCACTTCGATATCTGAGCCCACAGGGTCTAGCTGACCTTTCTTAGTTGAACTACCACGTACCACTGACTCAATAACCGCAGGGGTAAATTGAGGCTCAGAGAAAACACATTGAACATCTTGTTTCGCCAATGTCTTTTTAATCGATATCAGTGTCTTAGCACCTGGCTTACGTTCAGGGCTAACCGTAAAGTGACCTAGCTTATTAAGGCCAAATTCATCTTCATAGTAGCTGTATGCATCATGGAAAACGTAGTAACCCTTATCTTTTACTGGTGCAAGTTGCGCTTCAATTGAGCGCTTTTTGTCAGCCAGTTGTGATAGGAAAACCTCTAGATTCTTTTTGTATACGTCAGCATTTTGAGGGTCGACTTCCACAAGCTTGTTGCTGATGTAAGATGAAGCTACTTCTACTTGATCAATACCTAACCAAAAATGTGGGTCGTGACTACCGTGATCGTGGCCATCATGGTGGTGATCATGCGGATCTTCACCAAACTCTCTAAGATTGATATTTGGGATTTCACTGATCGTCACAAGGTTATCATTCGATTTAGCCACTTTCGTTAAGAAAGCCTCCAAATCTGGGCCGAACCAAATCAACATGTCTGCATTCTGAATCTTTTTCACATCAGAAGGTTTTAAAGCGTAGTCATGAGGAGACGCGTTACTGTTCATCACCACATCCGGTTCACTGACACCTTGCGTTAATTCAGTAACAATCATTTGAATAGGTTTAAAACTTGTTAGAATAGTACTGGCACTGGCAACGCTTGGGATTAACAATAAGCTTGTCAGTATAAAAGATGAACGTAACATATTACCTCGATAATAGAAAAGTAGCTTAGGCCTGCTGTAAATGTTACATTATAACATTAGCTAATTGCAAATGAGTTCTATTCATGGATAACTTAATCCAATTGGATTCCGTCAGTGTTGAATTCGACGGTAGAAAAGTTTTAGACAATATCTCTCTAAATATAGAGCGCGGCCAAATCACAACTCTAATAGGCCCAAATGGTGCGGGAAAATCTACACTCGTCAAAGTACTACTGGGGCTTCAGAACCGATACACTGGCACCATTACCAAAACAAAGAAACTAAAAATTGGCTATGTTCCTCAAAAGCTCAAGCTTAACGACTCTCTACCCCTCAATGTTGAGCGCTTTCTCAAACTGACCGGTAAATTCAGCAAGCAAGAGATTCTTGAATCATTAAAGCTGGTTGGTGCTGAACATCTGATTAAGAGCAACATGCATCAATTATCTGGTGGTGAGAACCAACGCGTACTCATTGCTCGTTCATTGCTACGCAGGCCAGACTTGCTGGTACTCGACGAGCCAGCACAAGGTGTTGACGTACAAGGTCAAATTGATCTTTACGAGCTTATCGACTCAATTCGCCACCGTTTCGGGTGTGCCGTCTTTATGGTCTCTCATGACTTACATCTGGTAATGGCGAAGACTGATGACGTAATTTGCCTGAACCACCATGTTTGTTGCTCTGGTGCACCTGCCGATATCAAGCACCACCCTTCTTACATTGCTCTGTTTGGCACAGCGGTGCAAGAGAGTTTGGCTTTCTATCACCATCAACACGACCATCACCATCACGACCTAGCAGGGCAACCCGTGTCCGGCGATGTCCATAACTGTACTAACCATAAACACGGACACCACTAATGCTTGAGTTCCTTTTACCTTCTATCCTTGCTGGATTAGGCATTGCTTTAATTGCCGGCCCACTCGGCTCCTTCGTCGTTTGGCGTAAAATGGCTTACTTTGGTGATACGCTTGCTCACGCGTCATTAATGGGACTGGCGCTTGGCTTCCTATTAGAGATTAATCTCTACTTAGCATTACTTATCTGCTGCTTAATGTTGGCTGTATTGCTGGTGACATTGCAAAAGCAGAAGCTGGTCGCGACCGATACGTTGCTGGGTATTCTGGCACACAGTGCGCTATCTCTTGGTTTAGTTGCAGTCAGCTTTCTCGACAATGTTCGTGTTGATCTAATGAGCTACCTGTTTGGTGACCTACTTGCGGTATCACCAACCGATCTTGTGTTCATTTATGCGGGTGCAGCTGCCGTAGCTCTGGTTTTGGCTATCTTCTGGCGTCCATTGTTATCCACAACAGTTAACGAAGATCTCGCGGCGGTAGATGGCATCAATATAGACCTGATGCGCCTAGTATTAATGCTGATGGTCGGTATTGTGATTGCCGTTGGTATGAAGTTTGTTGGTGCCCTAATTATGACATCGCTACTGATTATCCCTGCGGCGACAGCACGCAAATTTGCGCAGACTCCTGAGCAAATGGCTTTCATTGCTTCGGGTATTGGTTCACTAGCTGTGCTCGGTGGTTTAAGCCTATCTTGGTTCTACGACACCCCAGCGGGTCCTTCTGTGGTTATTACTGCAACCGCTATGTTTATGCTTTCGCAAATTGTGAAAAACCGCGCATAATCTCGTATCTCGTATCTCGTATCTCGTATCTTCAATAAATTACCTTAGATAACATACAAAAAAGGCTTGGTCATCGACCAAGCCTTTCTATTATCTACCGCTGTAAAGCGCTGATTACCAACCAGTAATCTCGCGTAGACCTTTACCGATGTCAGCAAGAGACTTAACCGTCTTAACGCCTGCTGCTTCTAGTGCTGCAAATTTGTCTTCGGCAGTACCTTTACCACCAGAGATAATTGCACCCGCGTGACCCATACGCTTACCTGGAGGAGCAGTAACACCTGCGATGTAAGAAACAACTGGCTTAGTTACGTTCTCTTTGATGAACGCCGCTGCTTCTTCTTCCGCTGTACCACCGATCTCACCAATCATTACGATTGCTTCTGTTTCAGGGTCTTCTTGGAACAGTTTTAGGATATCAATGAAGTTTGAACCTGGGATTGGGTCACCACCGATACCAACACACGTAGACTGACCGAAGCCTTCGTCTGTCGTTTGTTTAACTGCTTCGTAAGTAAGAGTACCTGAACGAGATACGATACCTACTTTACCTTTCTTGTGGATGTGACCAGGCATGATACCAATCTTACACTCGTCTGGAGTGATAAGACCTGGACAGTTAGGACCGATCATGCGAACGCCAGTTTCTTCTAGCTTCACTTTGACGTCGATCATATCCGTTGTTGGGATACCTTCAGTGATCGTAACGATCAGTTCGATACCTGCATCGATCGCTTCTAGAATTGCATCTTTACAGAAAGGTGCTGGTACGTAGATAACTGTTGCTGTTGCGCCAGTCACTTCTACTGCTTCGCGTACTGTGTTGAATACAGGAAGACCAAGGTGAGTTTGACCACCTTTACCAGGAGATACACCGCCAACCATTTGCGTACCGTATGCGATAGCTTGCTCTGAGTGGAATGTACCTTGACCGCCAGTGAAACCCTGACAGATTACTTTAGTGTCTTTGTTAATTAGTACAGACATTATTTCGCCTCCGCAGCAGCAACAACTTTCTGAGCAGCATCTGTTAGAGATTCAGCTGCAATGATATCAACATCAGAATTAGCAAGTACTTCACGACCTAGGTCTGCGTTTGTACCTTCTAGACGAACAACAACTGGTACTGTTACGCCTACTTCTTTAACCGCACCGATAATACCTTCAGCGATCATGTCACAACGTACGATGCCACCGAAAATGTTTACTAGTACTGCGCTAACATTGTCATCAGAAAGGATGATCTTGAATGCTTCAGCTACACGCTCTTTTGTCGCGCCGCCGCCTACATCAAGGAAGTTTGCTGGCTTGCCGCCGTGTAGGTTAACGATATCCATCGTACCCATTGCTAGACCTGCACCGTTAACCATACAGCCAACGTTACCGTCTAGTGCTACGTAGTTCAGTTCCCACTGTGCTGCGTGTGCTTCGCGCTCATCTTCTTGAGATGGATCGTGCATTTCACGTAGCTTAGGCTGACGGTACATCGCGTTCGAGTCGATGTTGATCTTACCGTCTAGACAAAGAAGGTTACCTTCGCCTGTGATTACAAGTGGGTTGATCTCTAGTAGAGCTAGGTCGTACTGAGAGAACATTTGGCCAAGACCCATAAAGATCTTAACGAATTGTTTGATTTGGTCGCCAACTAGACCAAGTTTGAACGCAAGTTCACGGCCTTGGTAAGCTTGAGGACCTACTAGAGGGTCAATCGCAGATTGGTGAATCAGCTCAGGAGTTTCTTCAGCGATTTTCTCAATGTCCACACCGCCTTCAGTAGACGCCATGAATACAATTTTACGAGTTGCACGGTCTACAACTGCGCCTAGGTAAAGTTCGTTAGCGATGTTAGACGCTTCTTCAACTAGGATTTTAGTTACAGGCTGACCATTTGCATCTGTTTGGTAAGTCACTAGGTTTTTACCTAGCCACTTTTGAGCAAACTCTTTAACGCCTTCTTTTGTGTCATGTAGTTCTACACCGCCCGCTTTACCGCGACCGCCTGCGTGCACTTGACACTTAACAACTTTCTTTTCAGTAGAGATACGACCCGCAGCTTCGAAAGCTTCTTGAGCTGTATCACATGCGAAACCTTCTGGTACAGGCAAACCGAATTCTGCAAACAGCTGTTTGGCTTGGTATTCATGCAAATTCATTTTGATATTCCGTTTATTTTCCCTTAAGGGATTATTATTTCCATAACGACACAGTTATCTGTGTTACGTCTGTAGGGTCTTCTCAAATCAGCCTAGATTATTCAGATAAACATTTCATATTTAACAAGTAATCTTTGGCTCAAGTGAAGGCCAGACGTCGAGCTAGCCTAGCCTTTGAAACTATTAACGTCTAGTTGTTGAGCCCAACTAGACGTTTTAGCGATATTAAACGTCTAATAGGAGACGTGCTGGATCTTCTAGTAGCTCTTTAATCGTTACTAGGAAGCCAACTGACTCACGGCCGTCGATTAGACGGTGGTCGTAAGATAGCGCTAGGTACATCATTGGTAGGATTTCAACCTTACCGTCAACCGCCATTGGACGTTCTTGGATCTTATGCATACCCAGGATAGCCGCTTGTGGTGGGTTGATGATTGGCGTTGACATCAGTGAACCAAATACGCCGCCGTTTGTGATAGTGAAGTTACCACCCATAAGCTCATCAACAGTTAGCTTGCCGTCACGGCCTTTGATCGCTAGCTCTTTGATGCCTTTTTCGATATCAGCGAAACCTAGCGTGTCACAGTCTTTAAGTACTGGAGTGACTAGACCACGTGGCGTAGATACCGCCATGCTGATGTCGAAGTAGTTGTGGTAAACGATATCATCACCGTCGATAGACGCGTTTACTTCTGGGTAACGCTTCAATGCTTCAGTTACCGCTTTCACGTAGAAAGACATAAAGCCTAGACGCGTGTCGTGACGCTTCTCGAACTGGTCTTTGTACTGCTTACGAAGGTCCATGATTGGCTTCATGTTCACTTCGTTGAAAGTTGTCAGCATGGCTGTGCTGTTCTTCGCTTCTAGTAGACGGTTAGCTACTGTCTTACGTAGGCGAGTCATAGGCACGCGTTTTTGGCTACGAGCTGCCGCTGGAGCTTCTACTGCTGCCGGAGCTTCTGCTTTAGGTGCAGATTTCGCTGCAGCAAGGTGCGCATCGATGTCTTCACGAGTAATGCGACCGCCAACACCAGTGCCTTTAACGTCAGCTGGTTGTAGGTTGTGCTCAGCTAGAAGACGACGAACCGCAGGGCTCAGCGCGTCGTTGCTCTCTTCAGAAAGCGTCGCTTTATGGCGCTTGTCTGGAGATGCTTCTGTGTCTTCCGTTGTATCAGTCGTTGGTTCACCCGCAACTGCGCCAGGCTTAAGCTTAGCGATAAGTTGCTTAGAAAGTACTGTTGCACCTTCTTCTTCGATGATTGCTTCTAGAACACCCGCTTCTGGAGCTGGTACTTCTAGAACCACTTTGTCTGTTTCAATGTCTACGATGACTTCATCGCGTTCAACCGCTTCACCCGGTTGTTTGTGCCAAGTTGCGACTGTTGCGTCAGCCACCGATTCAGGTAAATCTGGAACCAGAATTTCAATTGTCATATCTGTATTTTCCTTTTACTTCTAGTTCGAAAGTAGGGTCAGAGCGTCTTCAATTAACGCTTTTTGTTGTTTCAAGTGTACCGACATGTAGCCAACCGCAGGTGATGCTGAAGCAGGACGGCCTGCATATTTAAGATCAGCACCCGCTGGAATCGCAGCACGGAAATTATGTTGGCTGCTGTACCAAGCACCTTGGTTTTGTGGCTCTTCTTGACACCAAACGTAATCTTCAACATTTGTGTATTGTGCAATCGCAGCTTGAACTTCCTCAAGTGGGAATGGGTATAGCTGCTCGATACGCACAATAGCAACATCGTCTTGTTCGTTCTTGCGGCGCTGTTCTAATAGGTCGAAGTAAACTTTACCTGAACAGAACACTACGCGTTTCACGTTCTCTGGCTTGATGTCATCAATCTCAGCGATTGCTGGTTGGAATGTACCCTCTGCTAGATCTTCTAGTGAAGACGTACACAGTGGGTGACGCAGCAATGACTTAGGAGACATAACGATCAGAGGACGACGCATTGGACGTACAACCTGACGACGAATCATGTGGTAAACCTGAGCTGGTGTTGATGGAACAACAACCTGCATGTTTTGTTCAGCACATAGTTGTAGGTAACGCTCTAGACGTGCAGAAGAGTGCTCTGGGCCTTGACCTTCGTAACCGTGTGGAAGAAGCATTGTTAGACCACATAGACGTGCCCACTTTTGCTCACCAGACGAAATGAATTGGTCGATAACTACTTGAGCGCCATTCGCAAAATCACCAAACTGTGCTTCCCAAAGGGTTAAGCCGCTTGGCTCTGCAGTTGCGTAGCCATATTCAAATGCCAGAACTGCTTCTTCAGATAGTACTGAGTCAAATACTTGGAAAGGACCCTGCTTATCGTGAATGTTCGCAAGTGGAACATAAGTGCTCGCATCTGTTTGGTTATGTAGAACAGAGTGACGGTGGAAGAAAGTACCACGGCCTGAATCTTGGCCAGAAATACGGATACGCTTACCATCATCAACCAGAGTCGCATACGCAAGCGTCTCTGCCATACCCCAATCGACTTGTTTCTCACCATTAATCATGGCAATACGATCGTTGTACAGTTTGTTTACTCGGCTTTGTAGCTTATGGCTATCTGGGTATTGGCACAGCTTAGTACCCAGCTCTTTTAGACGCTCGATATCAACTTGGCTGTTCCAATCGATGTTCCAATCGTGACCAATGTATGGGCTCCAGTCGACAGAATGTAGTGCCATTGGGCGCCACTCTTTAACGACAACTTCACCATGGTCTAGAGCATCACGGTATTCGTTCACCAGCTGAGTTGCTGTGTCGATACCAAACTCACCGCGCTCCATTAGGATGTCAGCATATAGCTTACGTGGTGTTGGGTGCTTCTTGATTTTTTGGTACATCAGCGGTTGAGTTGCATTCGGCTCATCTGCTTCGTTGTGACCGTGGCGACGGTAACAAACAAGGTCGATAACAACATCGCGCTTGAACGTATTACGGTAATCCAGTGCCAGACGCGCAACGAAAGCTACGGCTTCTGGGTCATCTGCATTAACGTGGAAAATCGGTGCCTGTACCATCTTAGCGATATCAGTACAGTACATAGTAGAACGTGTGTCACGTGGGTTTGACGTTGTGAAGCCAACTTGGTTGTTAACAACAATACGAACCGTACCGCCAACGCAGAAGCCACGTGCTTGAGACATGTTGAATGTCTCTTGAACGACACCTTGACCTGCAATTGCAGAGTCACCGTGAATAGTGATAGGTAGTACGCTGCTGCCATCTTTATCGTCTAGACGATCTTGACGAGCACGAACTGAACCAATAACTACTGGGTTTACAATCTCAAGGTGAGACGGGTTAAATGCCAACGCTAGGTGAACATCGCCACCTGGAGTTGCGAAGTCAGCAGAGAAACCTTGGTGATATTTCACATCACCAGTACCCCAAGTTTCGTCGTGTTTGCCAGCAAACTCATCGAATAGGTCTTGTGGTTTCTTACCAAGTACGTTCACCAACATGTTCAAACGACCACGGTGAGCCATACCAATAACAACTTCACGCATACCTTGACCACCAGCATGACGAATGATTTCTTTCGTCATTGGAATCAAAGCATCACCACCCTCTAGAGAGAAACGCTTCGCGCCCGGGAATTTAGCACCAAGATAGCGCTCAAGACCTTCAGCAGCAGTTAGCTCTTCTAAGAAAGCTTGCTTCTCTTCTTTGTTGAATGATGGTTGACCAGAAACAGACTCTAGACGTTGTTGAATCCAACGTTTTTGTTCTGTGTTAGTCATGTGCATGTATTCTGCACCGATAGAACCACAATACGTTTGCTTCAAAGATTTGTAGAGATCTTTAAGAACCATCGTCTCTTGGCCAATCGCGTAAGAGCCGACGTTAAACGTCTCGTTGAGGTCTTCTTCGGTGAGAGTGTGGAAGGAAGGATCCAGTTCAGCGACTGTATCTCTTTTCCATAAACCTAGTGGATCTAGGTTTGCTGCTTGATGCCCACGGAATCTGTAAGCATTAATAAGTTGCAGAACCTTTACTTGTTTCGCATCGACATCTGGATCACTAACTTGGACACTGTAATGCTTTGTTTCTTGAGCGAGTCGTCGGAAGTATTCACGAACACGAGAGTGTGGTTGTTCCACCGCTTCAGAAGCTTGCACAGGCAACTCTTCAAAAACGCTTCTCCATTCGTCACTTACCAAGTCGGGGTCACTTAGATACAGTTCGTAGAGTTCCTCTACGTATGTTGCATTGGCGCCAGCCAAGTGTGAAGACTCGAGCCATGCCTTCATCACGCCGTTGTGCATATTTTCCCTTAACCAGTAGTTTTCACGTTTGCTGCGGTCTATGCCGAGCTATTAAAAGGCCGCCCAAAACAGCTAGGGCGGCAATTTTTATCTATTTCTAAACCGAACGATTCACGAGCATGGTCTTGATGTGACCAATCGCTTTCGTAGGATTTAATCCCTTAGGACAAACACTTACACAATTCATGATGCCATGGCAACGAAAAACGCTAAATGCATCATCAAGATCAGACAAACGTTCATCTGTCGCTGTATCTCGGCTATCAATTAACCAACGGTAAGCAGCTAGTAGGCCTGCAGGTCCGATGAACTTGTCTGGGTTCCACCAGAATGATGGACAAGACGTTGTACAACATGCACACATGATACATTCGTACAGCCCATCCAAATGAGCACGTTCATCAGGGGTTTGTAGATTTTCGCGTGACGGTGGCACATTGCCATCAGACACTAAGAATGGCTTCACTTTTTCGTAGTTATTGTAGAACTGAGTCATGTCCACGATAAGGTCACGAACTACTGGTAGACCCGGTAGTGGGCGAATCACAATCTTGTCTTGGCCAGATAGCGCAGACAATGGCGTGATACATGCCAGTCCATTTTTACCATTCATATTAAGACCGTCAGAACCACATACACCTTCACGGCATGAACGACGGAATGAAATTGTTGGATCTTGCTCTTTTAGTAGGATAAGAGCGTCCAAAAGCATCATGTCTGACCCTTCGTCTACTTCAAGAACGTAGTCCTTCATGTAAGGCTTTTGGTCAACATCTGGGTTGTAACGGTATAAAGAGAAATTCAGTTTCATGGTTAGATCTCCTTAGTACGTACGTGCTTTTGGTGGGAACGCTTCACGGTGGATAGGTTCCATGTTTACGTTACGCTTCGACATATCTTCCGTTTCAGGGTTGTAAAGCGTGTGGCATAGCCATTGCTCATCATCACGGTCTGGGAAGTCAAAACGAGCGTGTGCGCCACGGCTCTCTGTACGGTAGTTCGCCGCTACAGCAGTCGCGTAAGCTGTTTCCATTAGGTTTTCAAGCTCTAGACACTCAATACGCTGAGTATTGAATTCTGTAGACTTGTCAGAAAGGTGTGCATTCTTCAGACGCTCACGAATCGCTTTAAGCTCTTCTAGGCCCTCAGCCATTGCTTTACCTTCACGGAATACAGAGAAGTTGTTCTGCATACATTGTTGTAGATCTTTACGGATCTGCGCTGGATCTTCGCCGTCGGTGCTGTTTTCCCAACGGTTGTAACGCTCTAGTGAACGCGCAATGTCTTCTTCTGTAGCAGGCTTAGCGTCAGCTTGCTTCTTCAGAGTTTCACCTAGGTGTAGACCTGTCGCACGACCGAATACAACCAAGTCAAGCAGTGAGTTACCACCTAGACGGTTTGCACCGTGTACAGATACAGAAGCAATTTCACCACAAGCGAATAGACCTTGTACTTCAACATCGCTACCGTCTGCAGCTTGTTTGATCGCTTGACCAGAAACTTGTGTTGGTACACCACCCATCATGTAGTGACATGTTGGGATTACTGGGATTGGCTCTTTCACAGGATCAACGTGTGCGAACGTACGAGACAGCTCACAAACGCCAGGTAGACGAGATTCAAGTGTCTCTTTACCTAGGTGATCCAGTTTCAGTTTGATGTGTGGACCCCAAGGGCCGTCACAACCACGACCTTCACGGATTTCAACCATCATTGAACGTGCAACAACGTCACGACCTGCTAAGTCTTTCGCGTTTGGAGCGTAACGTTCCATGAAGCGCTCGCCGTCTTTATTCAGAAGGTAACCACCCTCACCACGACAACCTTCTGTTACAAGAACACCTGCGCCAGCGATACCCGTTGGGTGGAACTGCCACATTTCGATATCTTGCATAGGAACGCCTGCACGAATCGCCATACCAACGCCGTCACCAGTATTGATGTGTGCGTTTGTCGTTGAAGCGTAAATACGGCCAGCACCGCCAGTCGCTAGGATCGTTGCTTTCGCTTTGAAGTAGCATACTTCGCCTGTTTCCATGCAAAGTGCCGTAGTACCAAGAATGGCACCGTCTTCGTTCTTCACAAGATCAAGTGCGTACCACTCAGAGAACACTGTTGTCTTATGTTTAATGTTTTGTTGGTAAAGCGTGTGTAGCAGTGCGTGACCAGTACGGTCAGCTGCTGCAGCGGTACGAGCCGCTTGCTCACCACCAAAGTTTTTCGATTGGCCACCAAAAGGACGTTGGTAAATGGTGCCGTTATCAAAACGAGAGAATGGAAGACCCATTTTTTCTAGTTCAATAACTGATTCTGGGCCATTTTTACACATGTACTCGATAGCGTCTTGGTCACCGATGTAATCAGAACCTTTAACTGTATCGTACATGTGTTGTTCCCAGTGATCCTCGTGCGCATTACCTAGCGCAACCGTAATACCACCTTGAGCAGATACGGTGTGAGAACGAGTTGGGAATACTTTAGAAAGCAATGCACAAGATAGGCCTTGCTCAGAAATTTGCAGTGCGGCACGCATACCAGCACCACCAGCGCCGATTACTACGGCATCAAACTCACGAACAGGAATAGTCACTTACGCACCCCACAAAACAAACAGACCAGAGAAGAAATATCCAAGAAGAACCGCAACGACACCAACTTGAAGACCGACGCGTAGTTTCGCGCACTTGATGTAGTCGGTTAGCACTTGCCATAGGCCGATCCAAGCGTGAACAAGAACCGAGGTTAGCGCCAACATGGTAAATACTTTAGTGAAGGTTCCACCAAAGAATTGAGTCCAAGATGCATAAGAGATATCACCAGAGAAAGCACAGAAGCTAACTAGGTAGATAGTGTAAAGCGTCATAATGATTGCAGTTGCACGAATCAGTAGGAAATCGTGAACGCCATTACGACCAAATGTAGAAACGTTGTTTACCATACTAAGATCCCCGCTAGTAGAGACAATACCGCTGTCGCTGCGAATGCAACCTTAGCGCTCTTAGCGCCAGATTCCAGCTCTTCAAAGTGACCTAAGTCCATAAGAAGGTGACGAATACCACCAGCAATGTGGTATGCCAACGCGGTTAAAATGCCCCACAGAATAAACTTAACGAAAAAGCCATCGACAATGTCGCTTGCTTCCGCAAAGCCTTCCGGGGAAGAGAGGGAAATATTTAATAGATAAAGTAAAATTCCAATCGCAACAAAAGTAATCACCCCAGACACGCGGTGTAGGATGGAAGCTATTGCGGTGATCGGAAAGTGGATAGTCTGCAAATCTAAATTAACAGGTCTTGTCTTTCTTTCTTTCACGGGCTTGCTCACTCAGCTCCATTGAGCATTACGGTCATTAAATAACCTTTGATATTGTTATGGACAAAATTTGGTCGCAAACCTGCAAAATTTAACATTAACTTAACAAATAACTGAAGTTGAGCCTGAGTTAATTGTAAAATATTTGTTAACAACAAGGTTAACGAAGACACCTCACATTTCTTCTTAGCCTTGCATTTATAAGGTTTTAACCAAACTTTTCAGCGCCACTATACGGACGGCAACATTCTAATACAATTGATGTAACAAATAATGCTACACAGCACAGATTTTTAACGAATTTAATGTAAAAAACACTAACAAGTGCACACAAAGCTGCAGAAAAATTGACTTTCGGACGTAAGACCAGTAAAAAAATGGCACATAAACATCCTGGACGGATTAAATAATAAACAAAGGAGATTGTTATGGCGGATAAGAAAGCTACCCTTCATATTGAAGGTCAAGCGCCAATCGAGCTGCCGATTACAGAAGGTGTACTTGGTACGCCAGTGATCGATGTTCGTACACTAGGTTCTAATGGTTTTTTCACTTTTGACCCTGGTTTTCTTGCCACTGCATCCTGTGAGTCTCAAATCACTTTTATTGACGGCGGCAAAGGTATCCTTTTGCACCGTGGTTACCCAATTGACCAACTAGCCAATAACGCTGATTACTTGGAAGTATGTTACATCCTTCTCTATGGTGAAGCCCCATCACGCGACGAATACGAGAAATTCAAAACAACCGTTACTCGTCACACTATGGTTCATGAACAAATCGCAAGCTTCTTCCACGGCTTCCGTCGTGACGCGCACCCAATGGCCGTTATGTGTGGCGTGGTTGGTGCTCTAGCTGCGTTTTATCATGACTCACTTGATATCAATAACGACACACACCGTGAGATCGCGGCTTACCGCCTGATCTCGAAAATGCCGACGTTGGCGGCAATGTGTTACAAGTACTCGATCGGTCAGCCGTTCATCTACCCTCGTAACGACTTAAGCTACGCAGAAAACTTCCTTCACATGATGTTTGCTAATCCATGTGAAGAGTACGAAGTAAACCCTATCGTTGCTCGCGCAATGGATAAGATCTTCACTCTGCACGCAGACCACGAGCAAAATGCTTCTACGTCAACTGTACGTCTATCTGGTTCTTCAGGTGCTAACCCGTTTGCGTGTATCGCGGCAGGTATCGCATCTCTTTGGGGTCCAGCTCACGGCGGTGCAAACGAAGCTTGTCTACGTATGCTTGAAGAGATCGGTAGCGTAGATAACATCGAAGAGTATGTTGCTAAAGCGAAGGACAAAGATGACCCATTCCGTCTAATGGGCTTCGGTCACCGCGTTTACAAAAACTACGACCCACGTGCAACAGTAATGCGCGAAGCGTGTCACGAAGTACTGAAAGAACTAAACATCAAAGATCCACTGCTAGATGTTGCAATGGAACTTGAGCGTATCGCACTTTCTGATGAGTACTTTGTATCGAAGAAACTCTACCCGAACGTAGACTTCTACTCAGGTATCATCCTGAAAGCGATCGGTATCCCTGTTTCAATGTTCACTGTAATCTTCGCGATGTCTCGTACTATCGGTTGGATTGCACACTGGAACGAGATGCACAGCGACCCAACGAACCGTATCGGTCGTCCACGTCAGCTGTACACAGGTCAAGAGCAGCGTGACTTTAAAGCACTTCACGAACGTGAATAGTCGCAGTTAAAGTATGATTGTTAAAAAGGGTTGATGCGAAAGCATCAACCCTTTTCTTTTATACGAAATACGAGATATTTTGAATCTCTATAACAGCCGTCCAAGAGATTCCCTACGCCTTCCTTCGTCAGTCTAGGGAATGACGAGCGCTATTTACTCGTATCCCTCATCCCGTATCTGGTCTTATACCGGATTATCAATATCGATGAACTCAACATCCAAGCCGTGCTCTTTTGCCAGCCACTCACCTAGTGCTTTAATACCGTAGCGCTCCGTTGCATGGTGACCCGCCGCGAAGTAGTGAATATCTTGCTCACGTGCAGAATAAGTGGTGCGTTCTGAGATCTCACCCGAAATAAATGCATCTAAGCCATTAGCTGCTGCGAGCTCAATGTAGTCTTGGCCTCCACCAGTACACCAACCTACCGTTTCAATCATCTTATCAGCGTTGTCTGGAGCGATATGCAGTGGTTGACGGTTCAAAACTTGATTAATCTTCTCTGCAAACTCAGCTCCTGTCATCGGTTTACGTAATTTACCAAACATAGCGACAGATTGTGGGTGCCCTTCTAGGCCACCTTCTACTTCAATCTCAAGCAGTCGAGCTAGCTCTGCGTTATTGCCTAACTCCGGATGAATGTCTAAAGGCAAGTGGTAACCCATAAGGTTGATATCGTTTTTAATCAAAGTACGGATACGCTTACCTTTCATACCACGAATCGGCTCAGGTTCACCTTTCCAGAAGTAACCGTGATGAACAAGCAGTGCATCGGCATTGAGCTCAACCGCTTTGTCGATCAAAGCTTGAGAAGCAGTAACACCTGTGACCACACGTTTTACTTCAGACGCACCCTCGACTTGAAGACCATTTGGGCTGTAATCTTTAATTAATTGAGGTTGCAGCTTTTCGTTAAGAATTTTTTCTAGTTGTAGGTTATTCATTGCTTGTTCCAGCTTACATTTTTGATAACGTGGTTATATCAATTTACAGATAGAATGTCGAAAGCATCGTAAGGTCTTTTATACTAACCAACCAGTGAGGATTTGATGGCGTCATTACAACGATTTTTCCAATGGATCATGGAGTCACCGCCACTATTGGAGTGCAAACAGCCTGTCAGTGACTTAACGCAATTTTCGTCACCTCTCGCACTTCCGAACGACCATCAGTATCAAGGCAACCCAAGACTTGGATTTGTTTATCAACACCTGTGCCAAACCTTGATTGAGAACTCTCCGCACTACTCCATCGCTCATGACGAGATTCAAATTAATGTTGATGGCCGAACCTTGGGTGCGATCGACTTTATATTGGAAGATAAACGCAGTGCCCGCTTGGAACATTGGGAAGTGGCAATCAAGTTTTATCTGCTTCATGAAGATACTTGGTACGGCCCTAATGCGCATGACCAACTCGACAAGAAGTTTGATCGTATGCTGAGCCATCAGCTTAAAATGTCGAGTTCGGAGGCGTTTCGCGCTCAGTACCCAGACCTAAATATTCAATCGCAACATCTGTTAATGCAAGGTCGCTTGTATACCAACCCTTTTCTTGAGCAAGATGTTCCCACTCACTGTTTGGGCTATGCCATTAACCCGTCACAAGTGAATGGCTACTGGTGTTATCAAAACCAAGCTCACCTAATTGAAGAAACGCTATATCCATTAACTAAGAATCAGTGGGCTTCAGGTACCGACGATTTTGAGCAATCAGCCATTACAGAGTTTGGCGATCGCTTCGTACATGGCCAAACAAAATCAGGTCAATTCTGGTTCGTGATGCCTGAGCGCTGGCCACATGGATAGGGCCATTTTCTAAGTGGTACAAAAAAGGGTTGATGCTTTCACATCAACCCTTCTATTTATTTAAAATCGATTACCGATTATAGACCTGCTGCAGCAAATACTTGATTCACAATCTCTTGTGCTTCTGCTTCAATTTGCTTTAGATGCTCTTCACCCTTAAAGCTCTCACAGTAGATCTTGTAGATGTCTTCTGTACCTGAAGGGCGAGCTGCAAACCAACCGTTTTCAGTTGTCACTTTAAGGCCGCCAATTGCTGCACCATTACCGGGAGCGTGCGTTAGACGAGCTGTGATTGCATCACCTGCCAGTGTTTCTGCCGCTACCATTTCTGGCGATAGCTTTTTAAGAACGTCTTTTTGAGGACCGTTAGCAACAGCTTGAATACGGTTGTACTTAGACTCACCGTGTTTCGCCGCTAGCTCTTCATAGTAATCTTGCGGGTTCTTACCTGTAACCGCAGTGATTTCAGCAGCAAGTAGACAAAGGATGATGCCATCTTTGTCTGTTGACCATGGTGTACCATCTTTACGTAGGAATGAAGCACCTGCAGATTCTTCACCACCAAAGCCGAACGTACCGTTGTATAGGCCATCAACAAACCACTTAAAGCCCACTGGAACTTCACAAAGTTCACGTCCAAGGTCTGCAACCACACGGTCAATCAGCGCACTTGATACCAGAGTTTTACCTACAGCAACATCCGCAGCCCAACCTTCACGATGACGGTACAAGTAATCAATACATACCGCTAGGAAGTGGTTCGGGTTCATTAGGCCTTTCGGTGTCACGATGCCGTGGCGATCGTAATCAGGGTCATTACCAAACGCTAAGTCGTACTCATCTTTAAGTGCAAGTAGACCTGCCATTGCGTAAGGAGAAGAACAGTCCATACGAACCACGCCATCTTTATCGAGAGACATGAATTGGAAAGATGGATCAATCGCTTCGCTAACTAGTGTTAGGTCAAGGTTGTATGCTTTACCGATTTGACGCCAGTAGTCGATACCACTACCACCTAGTGGATCAACACCAATTTTTAAGTTTGCTTTCTGAATCGCTTCCATATCGATAACGTTTACTAGATCATCGATGTAAGGCTTAACCAGATCCATTTCTACAAACAGTTCCGATGCTTTTGCATCTACAAGAGACATGCGCTTCACACCTTGCAAGCCTTCCGCAATCAGCACATTTGCACGATCTTCAATCGCTTGAGTCAGCTCAGCTTCTGCCGGGCCGCCGTGTACTGGGTTGTACTTGATGCCGCCATCTTGCGGTGGGTTGTGAGATGGCGTAATCACGATACCGTCAGCCTTATCTTCATGCTTAAGGTTGTACGTTAGAATCGCGTGAGAAACGCCAGGTGTCGGTGTATAGCCATTGTCTTGTTGAGTGATGACTTGAACGCCATTGGCAACAAGCACTTCAACAACACTAGAGAATGCTGGCTCAGAAAGCGCGTGTGTATCTTTACCTACAAACAGAGGACCTGTTGTACCCTGCTCTGCACGCACTTCTGCTACAGCTTGAGCAATAGCAAGAATATGGTTTTCGTTAAATGTTGACTTGTCTGCTGTACCACGGTGACCTGAAGTACCAAACTGGACTTTGTGGTCAGGGTTAGAAGCATCCGGTTGCTGTAAGAAATAGTTCGCAACTAAAGCCGGGATATTATGAAGATCTTCCTGCTGAGCTTTCTGCCCGGCACGAGGGTGCATAGCCATTTTGACATCCTTATATACAAAATTAAAAAACAAAAAAACCTCATAATATCTTCTTTAGCATGGATATTATGAGGTTTAAATCAGATTTCCTTAGATTGAACCTGTTACTTTTTCTATTAGTTCAGCTTGGAAATTCATGCGACTCATCAACTGTTCAACCATCTGTCTTTTGCGACTCGTGTTGTTGTTGGTGATTACCCAGAATGGGCTGTGTGGAATCGCTTTTGGCTTAGTCGTATTGCCATTAGCCAATAGTGTCGCTTCATTGTCTGCGAAGTAGACACGCTTGCGACCTTTCACTTGAGTCGCTTCTGAAAAGCTCGCTGGGTCAATTTTATGCAGTGTCGATAGCACCAGCATGAAACGATCAATGGCTTTCTTTAAAGAGGCAAATTCATCTGAAATAAGCAGAGAGCGCATCTCTTTTACGCCATCTAGCTTCTCAGGAGTAACTGGAGTAAAGCCTACTTCCTTACTCACAACGATACCTTTCGGCTCCACGATCTCTTCAGCCGGAGCCAAGCCTTGGTTATCCACCTGCAATAAGCGGCGCAGAATATCTGAAGCACTTTCGCCGATACGTTCTGTCTGACCCGCGATATAACGGTATAGGTCCTCATCAACCTCAATTGTTTTCATTCGCTTTTCACAATCTCAATGTTTAAACTCTGGGGGATTATAGCGAGATCCGCGCGGATACTCTACGTCAAACCCACCATGAATAAGATAAAAATGTCTGTACAGCTCAACTATAAATTGGAAGGTGAGGGTCACACCATCGTTTTGATCCATGGATTATTCGGCAATCTGGATAATTTAGGCCTACTTGCTCGCGATCTTAAAATCGATCATCAGGTACTTAGCATTGATCTACGTAACCATGGTGTATCACCACACAGCGACACACACGATTACCGCTCAATGGCCGGCGACGTCGCGCAGCTATTAATGTCACTTAACATCTCTAACCCAACCGTCATTGGGCATTCCATGGGTGGCAAAGTAGCAATGGCGCTGACCGAGTTAGTAGAAATCAATAAACTGATTGTGCTCGACATGGCACCTGTCGCTTATACACAGAGCCGCCATGACAACGTACTTGCAGGTCTCAATGCGGTCATTCAAGAACAACCTACCTCTCGCTCCGAAGCTCTCCAAGTGTTAGCTCGACATATTGAGATTGATGGTGTGCGACAGTTTTTAACGAAGTCACTCTACAAAAATGAGCAAGGCATCATGGTCTGGCGCTTTAACGTGGCTTCACTTGAAGCCAACTACGCCAACATTATTGGCTGGGAACCTATTGAGAAAACCAGCGTCAAAACTCTACTTATTAAGGGCGGCGATTCTGACTACTTGATGCCAGAACACCAATCCGTGGTTCAGCAACAGTTTTCTAATGTAAAAGCACACGTGATCGCCAATACGGGTCACTGGTTACATGCTGAAAAACCAAAAGAAGTGCTACGCGCAATTCGCAAGTTTTTGAGCTAATTCGCCCGGCTTTTTGAAAGAACTAACTCTATATCAACAGATAAATGAGAAGTCAGCGATTTCTGCGGATTAACTTTATCTCACAACAGTGATATAGTGCGCCCAAGCAAAATTGGTATATAAGGTTCCCATGCTTTACGACTACATGAACATCATTGAATCTATTGGTTTAGATCTTCTGTTTGCATCGATTTTCTTTCTAATCGGTATGGCAATTAAAGACGTTCTGAAACAGGGTAATGTTCCGGCATTTGGTCGTCGAATCGTATGGTTAGTGCTGTTCCTTGGCTGCGCGGGTTTTATCGCCAAGGGAATAATTCAAGTGAGCTGGGAAGGTTCGGGGATCGGTTGATTCTCGCCCAAACTTTATTACACCGACAACAGACAAAATGAAAGGTAATGATTCTATGGCAAGTGTAGGTCTCTTCTTCGGTAGCGATACAGGTAACACTGAAGCTGTTGCAAAGATGATTCAAAAGCAATTGAGCAAGCAGCTCGTTCATGTTCAAGACATTGCAAAAAGCAGCAAAGAAGACATCGATAACTTCGACCTGCTTCTTCTAGGTATCCCTACGTGGTATTACGGTGAAGCACAATGTGATTGGGATGACTTTTTCCCAGAGCTAGAAGCAATCGACTTCTCGACTAAGCTAGTAGCTATCTTTGGTTGTGGTGACCAAGAAGATTACGCTGAGTACTTCTGTGATGCTATGGGTACGATCCGCGATATCGTTGAAGCGAAAGGCGGCACTATCCTAGGTTACACATCAACTGAAGGTTACGAGTTCGAAGCATCTAAAGCACTTGTTGAAGGCGACGACAGCCAATTCGTTGGTCTATGTATCGATGAAGATCGTCAACCAGAACTGACTGACGAGCGCGTATCAAACTGGGTTAAGCAAATCCACGAAGAGATGTGCCTAGCAGAGCTAGAAGACTAATCAGTCTGTCTGCTAACTGAAGTTATTAAAAAACCTCCCGCTCGGAGGTTTTTTTGTATCTATTTCTTTCAAACCGCAATTAAAGACATTAGTACTAAGCCTCAACTGGCTCGTCATCCTCTCTAAATTGAGGTTTTTTCCTAACGTACAAAGTACGTTGTATTTCGGACACCACCTGCCCCTTGCTGTCTTTCACATAAATGACAAATTCTGGGAAGCACTTTTCACCTAACTGAGTTTGACGATAGATGTCGTCCAATTGACCTTGTGTAATTTCAAACTCGGCATGCAAATCCGACTGACCCGGTTTGATAAAGTTAATGCTCGCTTCTTTGTCCCAGACATAATAGCGTTCACCAAGAATTCCCATTAACATCAATGAGTAAACAGGATCGGTAAGCGAAAAGATACTGCCACCATACTGAGTGCGATTGGCATTTTTGTTCCACCAGCGTAGCTTAAGTACTGTTTTTACAACTCGGAAATCAGAGCTAATGTGTTTGATTTTGATTCCAGCCCCCCAAAATGGTGGCCAAATATTGAGCGCAAACTTAACGATATTGGGTTTATAGATTCTAGCGAGTTGCTTGTTCATTACGATCTTCCATGTTCTGTTTTTAATTCACCACCATGATAACTGGTCGTACCTCCAATATAAGAGAGATATTTAGAATTTACAAAACAGATTGTGATGTAAGTGAGTAACCCTTTGAAGTTCGTGGTTTATTGTTGTGGTCGAGTATCCTATAATAATGGGAATATTGAATTCTGTTAATTGCTGCAGATCATCAACAGGAAAGTATATGTCAGACAACAATCAAGCGCTAAAAGATGCTGGTCTTAAAGTGACCCTCCCAAGGCTCAAAATTCTAGAAGTATTACAACAGCCAGACTGCCAACACATTAGTGCTGAAGACTTGTATAAAAAGCTAATCGACTTAGGTGAAGAGATTGGCCTTGCGACCGTTTATCGAGTTCTTAACCAATTCGATGACGCTGGCATTGTAACTCGCCACCACTTCGAAGGCGGTAAGTCTGTATTCGAACTATCAACGCAGCACCATCACGATCACCTTGTTTGTTTAGACTGTGGTGAAGTGATTGAATTCTCTGACGATATCATCGAAGAGAGACAAAAAGAGATTGCTAAGCGTTACAACGTTCAGCTAACCAACCACAGTTTATACTTATACGGTAAAAGTATGTCGGGTGATTGCAAAGGCAACCCAGACGCACACAAACCGAAGAAATAAAAAAACGCTGGCCTTGGTCAGCGTTTTTTATTTGTCCATCATGAACATTACCTCGACTTCATCCACTCCAAATGGCTTCACACTGATTGAAATGATCGTTGCTATAGCAATCATTGGCATCATAGCGGTTGTCGCCCTACCTCGGTTTCTTGGCATTCAAAACGACAGTCGAATAGCCCAATTCCAAGCCGCAGAGTCGCAATTTCAAACGGCTATCACTTACGCTCATAGTAAATGGCTGGTAAATGGCGGAGGCAGCTCTGAGATGAATGATTTACCTGGGTTTGGTGAAGACGAGAACGGCAATCCTCAGCTCGATATCAACGACGAAGGTTACCCACTAGGTACAACCAAAAACAACCCTATGGGCGCACCATACAATATTGGTCAAGGTCATCAAGGCTGTGTTGATATCTGGAATGCGATTATGAACACTGAGCTCACCGTTACGACAGATAGAGATAACTTCGAGGGCTTTGACTTTGTTTCGAGATGACAAAACCTAACCTTCGATACGAAAGAAGGTCAACGAATAGAAAATGCTAAAGCAGTTTGTTATTACATTTATACCGCGATTGGCCATCATCGTAACCCCAATCGAGCAGAATACGTATTCTGGTACAACTCACGCACAGGTGAAATCACTAACAGTCGCCCAGAGGATATGGCGCCTTAAGCCAATAACCTCCACCTTTGATCTCCTTTCATCAAGACGTAAAAAAGCCGGCATCAACGCCGGCTTTTAATATGTCTAACAGAAGATGCAATTAAGCTTCTGTTTTACCCCAAGTATCACGTAGACCAACCGTACGGTTGAATACTAGCGCGTCTGCTTTAGAGTCTTTTGAATCAACACAGAAGTAACCTGTACGCTCAAACTGGAAGCCTTGCTCTGGTGCTGCTTCTACCAAGCTTGGCTCAACGAAGCCATTCAGCTTAACCAGAGAGTCTGGGTTGATCGTTGCAGCAAAGTCATCCGCAGCAGCTGGGTTTGCGACTGTGAATAGACGATCATACAGACGAATCTCAGCAGGTAGTGCTTTGTCAGCTGATACCCAATGGATAACACCTTTCACTTTACGGCCATCTGCTGGGTTCTTACCTAACGTTTCGTTATCGTAAGAACAGAAGATAGTAGTGATATTACCTTCTTCATCTTTCTCAATACGCTCAGCTTTAATTACGTAAGCACCACGTAGACGAACTTCTTTGCCTAGAACCAAACGCTTGTATTTCTTGTTTGCTTCTTCACGGAAGTCATCACGCTCAATCCAAACTTCACGAGTAAACGGCACTTCACGAGTACCCATTTCTGGTTTGTTCGGGTGGTTAGCAACCGTTAGTGTTTCTACTTTGTCTGCATCGTAGTTTTCAATCACGATTTTAACCGGATCTAGAACAGCCATTGCACGCGGTGCATTTTCGTTCAGGTCGTCACGGATACAAGACTCAAGTGAACCGAACTCAATCATGTTCTCTTGCTTCGTGACACCGATACGCTTACAGAACTCACGGATTGACGCTGGCGTGAAGCCACGACGACGTAGACCAGAGATCGTTGGCATACGCGGATCATCCCAACCGTTAACTAGATTTTCAGTCACTAGTGTGTTCAGCTTACGCTTAGACATCACCGTGTACTCAAGGTTTAGACGGCTGAACTCGTACTGACGCGGCTGACAATCGATCGTGATGTTATCTAGCACCCAATCGTATAGACGACGGTTGTCTTGGAATTCTAGTGTACAGATAGAGTGCGTAATGCCCTCTAGTGCATCAGAAATACAGTGTGTGAAGTCGTACATTGGGTAGATGCACCACTTGTCACCCGTTTGGTGGTGGTGAGCAAAACGCACACGGTAGATAACTGGATCGCGCATTACCATGAACGACGAACTCATGTCGATCTTAGCACGCAGACACGCTTTACCTTCTTCAAAGCCGCCGTCACGCATTTTTTCAAATAGCGCTAGGTTCTCTTCAGGGCTGCGATCGCGGTATGGGCTCGCTTTACCTGGCTCTTTTAGCGTGCCACGGTATTCACGGATCTGCTCAGGACTTAGCTCGTCAATATACGCTAAGCCTTTATTAATTAATTCGACAGCGTAAGCGTAAAGCGTATCGAAGTAGTTTGAAGAGTAACAAATGTCACCAGACCACTCGAAGCCTAACCAGCTTACATCATTCTTAATTGACTCAACGTATTCAACGTCTTCTTTTTCAGGGTTTGTATCATCGAAACGAAGATTACATTGTCCCTGGTAGTCCTGAGCAATACCAAAGTTCAAGCAGATAGATTTAGCGTGACCAATGTGCAGGTAACCGTTCGGCTCCGGCGGGAAACGAGTATGCACGCTAGTGTGTGTACCATCCGCTAAATCTTTATCAATAATTTGGCGAATGAAATTCGATGGACGAGCCTCAGCTTCACTCATCTATAGCACCTCTATGTATTTAGTATTGTCAGAGAAAAATTCTTCTTTCTGTTCCATAAACAGCCCTTTTATCTCAAGCCTAGGATAGAAAGATCATTGTTGCTAATCATCCACAATTCTTAGCCTTTACACAATAAGAACCATCAGTTTATTGCGAATATTTCTGCTATTCGCTGAAGAATAGAACGCTAGATGTTTCGAGGACAGAATCCATATACGAAAAAGCCTCCCAAAAGAGGGAGGCTTTGATTTCGACTTACTTAATTCTTGAGGCTGTTGCGTGAGTGATTTGCTCTACGCTAAAGCGACTAAGGAAGTTTAACGTCTGATAGGTCTTCACCTGCACCGATAGCTTTCATTTCGCCAGCTACGATTTCAGCAAGTGGGCCTAGGATAACTTGTAGGTTGTTCTCACCTAATTTAACCACACCTTTAGCACCTAGTTTCTTAAGAACAGCTTCATCAGCTACTGAGCGGTCTTTAAGAGTTAGACGTAGACGAGTGATACATGCGTCGATTGAAGTTAGGTTCTCGTGACCACCTAGTGCTTTTAGGTATTGACGAGCTAGGTCACCTTTTGGCGCTTCGCCGTCAGTTGCTGCTGCACCTTCTTCGTCATCTTCACGGCCTGGCGATTTCAGGTTGAAAGCGCGGATTGCGAAGCTGAAAGTGAAGAAGTATAGAGCACCGAACGCTAGACCGATGAACAGTAGAGTCATTGGTTTAGTTGCTAGACCGAAGTTCAATACGAAGTCGATAAGACCAGCAGAGAAACCGAAGCCGTGAAGCGTACCGAACATGTTAGCGATAACTAGAGATAGACCAGTGAATACTGCGTGCATTGCGTATAGAGCTGGAGCTAGGAATACGAACATGAATTCTAGTGGCTCTGTGATACCTGTTAGGAATGAACAGAATGCTACTGAGAATAGTGCGCCACCAACTTGACCACGTTTTTCAGCTGGAGCAGCTAGGTACATAGCTAGTGCAGCACCTGGTAGACCAAACATCATTACTGGGAAGAAACCGTTCATGAATACGCCAGCGCCTTTGTCGCCGCCGAAGAAGCGGTGTAGGTCACCAGACTTCACTGTTTCAGTTACTTCTTTAACAACCGCAGTGATCTCTGGAGTTACAGAGTTTGCGAAGTTGAATGTGTACTCTTGGCCAACAACTAGAGTTTTCGCTAGAGCTGGGTCAACACAAAGTTGCTTGAAGCTTTCGAAGCCTGCAGAACCTGCAACAACGATTTCTTGACAAGTACCCATACCGAACCAGAAGTACGAGTTCAATACGTGGTGTAGACCTACAGGGATAAGTGCACGGTTAAGAGTACCGTATACGAACTGACCGATAGCGCCAGAAGTAGATACTGCATGAGCAAGTGCATCTAGACCAGATTGAACACCAGGCCATACCACACCAGAGATCGCACCTGCTACAAGAGCAAATAGACCGGCCATGATAGGAACAAGACGTTTACCAGCGAAGAATGCCAGCCACTCAGGAAGGCGTGTTGCATGGAAAGCGTTGTATGAGTGACCTGCGATGATACCTGCGAAGATACCGCCGAAGAAAGACATGTTTACGTCAGCATTGATTGTCGTTGCTGTCGCAGTTAGAACGAAGTAAGCAACTGCACCAGCTAGACCTGCTGCGCCGTTACCATCTTTAGAAAGACCAATTGCGATACCTAGACCAAATAGCAGCGGTAGGTTACCGAAGATAGCACCACCAGCTTGCGCCATGAATGGAATATCAAGTAGATCGCCTTGACCTAAACGTAGTAGAAGCGCCGCAATCGGAAGCGTTGCGATAGGAAGCATTAACGCTTTACCTAGCTTCTGTGCATATCCTAGAATATTCACCTGTTGTTTCCCCCTATAGGATTTTTAGAATTCGTTTGAGAAACTTATTTTAGTCGCTCAATTTAGTCCTAATCAGTGTATTCAATTAATTTTGCTCCGCAAATTAAAACCTTACCATTTGTGATCCTAATCACCAGTTTTTGCCAAATACCAAGGTTTTTGCTAGCGAGATCATAAAACTTATTTTATCATTCAAAAAAATGAAGATTTACAGATAAAATTCGACACTAAACATTAGGCCAACGCATAAGTAGCATCCGCTTTCTTTGCCTCGCTAATAATCAATAACAGGCCCGCCTAATGAATGGCTATAACGCATTTGTTTACTGTATTTTCAATGGCTTAATTCGCGCTTCACTTTGAAGCCTGCCGGTTCAAAAAAGTTAAATCGTTACGTAAATGATGTTTGCAAACTAAGTCGACATTTAGGTAACGAACAAAATTTAAAGATCTCACGAAATAAGGATTAGCTGACTATGTACGCGCTAAGTAACTGTAAAATCTACACTGGTAGTGATGTTCTCACCAATCACGCAGTTGTTATCGAAAACGACCTGATTAAACAAGTCTGCCCTGTTAGTGAACTGCCAGACGGCATTGAAGTTCGTGACCTAGACGGCGCTAACCTAAGCCCTGGTTTTATCGACTTACAGCTTAACGGTTGTGGCGGTGTGATGCTTAACGATGAAATTACTGCTGAGACTATGCAGATCATGCACCGCGCAAACCTTAAGTCTGGTTGTACAAGCTTCCTACCGACACTCATTACCTCTTCAGACGAAGACATGCGTGCCGTGATTGCGGCAGCTCGTGAATACCACAATCAGTACCAAAACCAATCTCTTGGTCTGCACCTTGAAGGGCCTTACCTTAACGTCGCGAAAAAAGGCATCCATAGCGTTGATCATATCCGTAAATCAGACAGCGAAATGATCGACCTAATCTGTGAAAACCGTGACTTGGTAGCTAAAGTGACTTTGGCACCTGAACAGAACGATCCAGAACACATTGAGCGCCTACACAAAGCGGGCGTAGTGGTTTCAATTGGCCACACCAACGCCACTTACGCGGAAGCTCGCAAAGGCTTTGAATCAGGTATTACATTCGCAACGCACCTATTTAACGCGATGACACCAATGGTAGGCCGTGAGCCAGGTGTTGTCGGCGCTATCTACGATACGCCAGAAGTTTACGCAGGCATCATCGCTGACGGCTTCCACGTTGATTACGCAAACATCCGTATTGCACATAAAATCAAGAGAGAAAAGCTTGTATTAGTGACGGATGCCACAGCTCCTGCAGGTGCTGACATGGAATACTTTATTTTTGTCGGTAAGAAAGTATATTACCGTGATGGTAAGTGTGTTGATGAAAACGGCACACTGGGCGGCTCAGCTCTGACGATGATCGAAGCAGTACAGAACACAGTTGAGCACGCTGGAATCGCTTTAGACGAAGCTCTGCGCATGGCAACACTATACCCAGCAACAGCGATGGGTGTGGAAGGTAAGCTGGGTCGAATTAAGAAAGGCATGGTAGCTAACCTGGCTGTATTCGATAGAGACTTCAATGTAAAAGCGACTGTTGTTAACGGACAATACGAGCACAATTAAGTATGAATGGCGGACAAATAGGTAACGTAGACTTAGTTAAACAACTAAACAGTGCGGCGGTATACAGACTAATAGACCAACAAGGCCCTATCAGTCGTATACAGGTGGCTGACGTAAGCCAACTCGCACCAGCAAGTGTTACAAAAATTACCCGCCAACTATTAGAACGTGGCCTCATCAAAGAGGTCGCACAGCAAGCGTCTACTGGCGGTAGACGCGCTATCTCACTAACAACAGAGGTGGAGCCTTTTCACTCCATCGCTGTTCGTCTGGGTCGAGATTATATTCAACTCAGCCTTCATGATCTTGGTGGTCGTGAACTGGCTTTCGTTCAAGAAGACTTAAACTACTCAGATCAATCTGATTTGATGGAAGGCTTGTTGACAACCCTCAAGTCGTTTGTTGCTGAGCAGCAGTATCAAATCGACCAACTCATTGCGATTGGTATTACCCTACCGGGCCTTGTTAACCCAACAACAGGCGTGGTTGAGTACATGCCAAATACCGATATCGATAACCTAGCCCTCAGCGACATTATTCGCGATACGTTCCACGTTGCTTGTTTTGTAGGTAACGACGTTCGAGGTATGGCTTTGGCAGAGCACTACTTTGGTGCGAGTCAAGACAGTCAAGATTCTATTCTAGTCAGCGTACACCGTGGTACGGGTGCAGGTATCATCGTTAACGGTCAAGTGTTCTTAGGGCATAACCGCAATGTTGGTGAGATTGGCCATATCCAAATCGATCCACTAGGTGAGCAATGTCAATGTGGTAACTTTGGCTGTTTAGAAACCGTTGCTGCAAACCCAGCCATCGTTGAGCGAGTGCAAAAGTTAATTAAGCAAGGTTACGAGTCTTCTCTAACCGAGCTTGAGCGCATTACCATTCAAGATGTGTGTGACCATGCAATGAATGGTGACGAACTTGCAAAACAGAGCTTGGTTCGTGTGGGTAACCAACTAGGTAAAGCCATTGCGATGACGATCAACTTGTTTAACCCACAAAAAGTGATCATTGCTGGCGATATTACCAAGGCTCAAGACATTGTTTTCCCCGCAATTAAGCGCAATGTAGAGAATCAATCTCTAACGACTTTCCATAGCGGCTTGCCTATTGTAGCATCTGAGATCGATAAACATCCGACAATGGGTGCCTTCGCAATGATCAAGCGTGCCATGCTCAACGGCGTGTTATTGCAGAAGCTACTCGAAGACTAAAGAAAAACAATATTGATTTTCCGCGGGCCGTGTTTGGATAAACACGGCCCGTTTTTATAAGCTAGGGAACAACTACTACAAGTTATGGAACTCATATTATTATCCGCGGCATTTATTGCTGGCTTTATCTCTTTAAAGTGTCAACTTCCCCCACTCGTTGGCTTTCTCATTGCTGGCTTTGCGCTTAACGCGTTTGGTTTTGAAAGTAATGACACCATCGTTACCCTTGCCGACCTCGGCGTAACCCTGCTGTTATTCACTATCGGCCTCAAGCTTGATATCAAAACCTTGCTATCCAAGGAGATTTGGGCCGGCGCGACAGTGCATAACCTACTTTCAACCCTCTTTTTTGCACTGGCTCTGTTTGGATTTAAGCTGCTTGGGATTTCTTCCCTTGCAGCAATGTCGAATGAACAGATCATCCTGTTAGGCTTTGCTCTTTCTTTCTCTAGTACCGTTTTCGCGGTTAAGACCCTTCAAGAGAAAGGTGAAATGAATGCCACGTACGGCACGCTAGCGATTGGCATCTTGGTTATGCAGGATATCTTCGCAGTGGTATTCCTCACAGCCTCTACTGGTAAGATCCCTGAGTGGTATGCCATTGCTCTATTTGCACTGCCTCTTTTACGACCATTCTTCTACAAAGTCCTCGACTGGGTTGGACACGGCGAAATGTTGGTACTGTTTGGTATCTTCTTCGCATTAGTTGTCGGGGCCGGTCTGTTTGAGTTTGTTGGTGTGAAGCCAGACCTCGGCGCACTGATCTTAGGAATGTTACTTGCAGGACACGCAAAAGCATCAGAGCTTTCAAAGTCTCTCTTCAACCTAAAAGAGCTGTTCCTTGTCTGCTTCTTCTTAAACATCGGCTTATCTGAGCAACCGACGATTCAAGGCTTTATGCTAGCGATCTTGTTCTTGCTTCTACTACCAGTCAAAGGCTTCCTTTACTTTTGGGTACTCAACTTCTTCAAATTCCGAGTGCGCACGTCACTGCTGGCTTCGCTCTCTCTATTCAACTTCAGTGAGTTTGGCCTGATTGTCGGCGGTCTTGCATTTAAGATGGGATGGATGTCGGGCGATATCTTGGTTGCCGTCGCGATTGCCGTGTCGTTATCTTTCTTGATTGCCGCTCCCCTCAATCGTGCTGGCCACAAACTGTATCAACAGTCGGGTAAGTGGTTAAAAGAACATGCTGCAGAAAAACTCAACCAACGTGATAAACGAATTGATCCGGGGCACGCCCAAGTTTTGATTCTTGGAATGGGTCGAATTGGCACCGGTGCTTATGATGAGCTCCGCTCTCGTTACGGAAAAGTCAGCCTAGGGGTAGAGGTAAGAGAAGACGCTGCACACAGTCATCGCAACCACGGTCGCAATGTTATCTCTGGCGATGCAACTGACCCAGATTTTTGGGAACGTATTTTAGATACTGCCAATGTTAAGCTCGTCATTCTTGCCATGCCTCACCACCAAGGTAACCAGACTGCATTAGAGCAGCTCAAAGCGCGTAACTTTAAAGGCCAAATTGCCGCTATCGCGGAATATTCAGATCAGTTAGAAACACTAAAAGAAAATGGTGTGGATGCTGCGTTCAATATTTATAGCGAAGCTGGTAGTGGTTTTGCTCGCCACGTATGCGAGCAACTGAACCCTAACATCATGAAAATCTAGTATTTCACTCTAGCCACTCTCTCTTATTCTCAATCAAATATTGCCGATAATTTGAGACGAGTGGCTAAAAATCACACCACATTTAAATTCAATTCACCAAAACAACCATTAAACTAAATATTTTCCAATAGAACCCTCTTTATATAATTTTTTTCATCATACCCGGTTGCATTTTTTAACCAGAATGGCAAATTGAATGCAGTTGATTTGGAAATGATTTGAAAGGAAGTTCTATGTGTTCAGTATTTGGCATTCTTGATATAAAAAGTGATGCTGCAGCACTTCGCCCTGTTGCTCTAGAGATGTCTAAAAAGCTCCGCCACCGTGGCCCAGACTGGTCAGGTATTTATGCAAGTGACAAAGCAATTCTTGCTCATGAGCGTCTTGCTATCGTTGGCCTAAATAGTGGTGCTCAACCTCTATACAGCCAAGATAAAAAGCACATTCTTGCAGTAAACGGTGAGATTTATAACCACAAAGAACTTCGCGCTCGTTACCAAGATAAATACGAATTTCAGACAGATTCTGACTGTGAAGTTATCTTGGCTCTATATCAAGAGCTGGGTGCAGACCTACTTGAAGAGCTGAACGGAATTTTCGCGTTCGTCCTTTACGATGAAGAGAAAGACGAATACCTAGTTGGCCGTGACCACATCGGTATCATTCCTCTATACCAAGGCTATGATGAACACGGAAACTACTATGTTGCTTCAGAAATGAAAGCACTAGTACCTGTATGTAAAACAGTGAGCGAATTCCCTCCAGGTTGTTCATACGGTTCAAAAGATGCAGAGCCTCAACGTTACTACGTTCGTGATTGGAACGAGTACGCGGCAGTGCAAGGTAACTCAACCAGCAAAGAAGAGCTTACAGAAGCGCTAGAAGCAGCAGTTAAGCGCCAGCTGATGACCGACGTTCCTTACGGTGTTCTTCTATCTGGTGGTTTGGACTCATCTATCACATCTGCAGTTGCAAAACGCTTTGCTGCAATGCGTATCGAAGACGATGAACAGTCTGAAGCTTGGTGGCCACAACTGCACTCTTTCGCCGTAGGCCTTGAAGGTGCTCCTGACTTAGTTGCAGCACGTGAAGTGGCAGACAAGATTGGTACGGTTCACCATGAGATGACGTACACAATCCAAGAAGGTTTGGATGCAATCCGTGATGTTATCTACCACATCGAAACTTACGATGTGACAACGATTCGTGCATCAACCCCTATGTATCTGCTTGCTCGTAAGATCAAAGCAATGGGTATCAAGATGGTACTGTCTGGTGAAGGTGCAGATGAAATCTTCGGTGGCTACTTGTACTTCCATAAGGCACCAAACGCAAAAGAGTTCCATGAAGAGACCGTTCGTAAGCTTCTAGCACTAAACATGTTTGACTGTGCTCGTGCCAACAAATCTCTAGCAGCTTGGGGTGTTGAAGGTCGTGTGCCTTTCTTAGATAAAGAGTTTATTGATGTAGCAATGCGTCTAAACCCTGAAGATAAGATGTGTGGTAACGGTAAGATGGAAAAACACATCCTACGTGAGTGTTTTGAGCACTACCTACCTGACTCTATCGCATGGCGTCAGAAAGAACAGTTCTCAGACGGTGTTGGCTATGACTGGATCGATACACTGAAAGCAACAGCAGAAGCGAAAGTGACAGATCAGCAGATGGAAACAGCGAAATTCCGCTTCCCATACAACACACCAACAACCAAAGAAGGTTACGCTTACCGTGAGATCTTTGAAGAGTTGTTCCCGCTAGAATCTGCGGCTGAGTGTGTACCTGGCGGTCCATCTGTAGCTTGTTCATCTGCTAAAGCAATCGAGTGGGATGAATCATTCAAGAACAACGCTGATCCTTCTGGTCGTGCTGTTAAAGCAGTTCACAACGACTCGTACTAGAAATCTCTAGTTCTAGAAAATCAGAATCAAAAAAGGCGCTCATAGCGCCTTTTTTATTATCTAAAATTCACAAGTCCGATTAAATACGAGCTGCCAGAGCTGCGTTCTCAATACTTATCGGAACCACTTGGCTGATCATCTGTACCAGCATAATGGATCGCGCCTCACCATCTTTTTCATGATAAACCGCTTTGATGCCAGCGAACTGACCACTGCAGATCTCAACCACATCACCTGCTTGATAGTTCGTACTGAGCTCAGGACAGTCATCAATTGGGTAACCCTGACACTCTCGTTCAATCTGCTTCAATTCGTAAATTAAGTCACCTTGAACTTCGTGTGGCAAAGAACCAAATTTAATGAAGTCCACGACGCCTCTCGTTGAACGCAACGTAGTGAAGCTTGGGCCCTGTTCATAATCAAATCGAACAAAAATGTAAGAAGGAAACAACGGTTCTTTGACTCGCTTCTTTTTTCCTCTAACAATTTTCTCGACTTCAAGTTGAGGATAGAAACACTCTACCCCCTGATTTTCCATATGCTGTTTCGCTCGGAGTTGCTCTCCGCGCTTACAGTAAAGTAGATACCAACGTTTCATTTTCCTAGCCATTTTGTATTTTTTTTACATCTTAACATAGCCAAATTTGGATTAACTCAGGTTAATGGCATGAATTGCCCATCATTAAGAAATATTGCGGAACAGACCAATTAATCAACAAAATAACTCTCTCGATAACCGCCATGGAATTATACAGTAAGCCGTACCCAAAAATACAGGGCAAAATACATACGCTTACAAATCACAAATTGTTACTTACAAGATAAAAAAACCACCGATAACACCTTGTTCAATAATGGAAAATTAGTTTGCAGCACATAAATACCGTCCAACATTTCCAATAAAAACAAATTAAATCATCGACTTAACAAATTTTAATTATCATCACTATAAAAAGACCCTATTGCAGCTTTTTATCTTGGTATGTATACATGAGTAACTATAAAATCTTTTAATATCTAAAATTAGTAAAACTTATGCCAAACACACACAACATCTTCGGCCATCCAAGAGGGCTGTTTCTACTTTTTAGTACAGAGTTATGGGAGCGATTCTCCTACTACGCAATGCGTGCCATCCTCGTTCTATTTTTAACAGATACCACAATCAATGGCGGCCTAGGTTGGTCAACCAAAGACGCATTGGACCTCTACGGTATCTACACAGGCCTTGTGTACATTACCCCACTTATTGGTGGTTGGATTGCAGACAACTACCTAGGCCAACGTAAATCAATTCTCATTGGTGGTGTGTTAATGGCATTGGGTCAGTTCACTTTAGCACTACCTACCGGCTTTATGGGATTAGACCAGGTGAGCGCACTTTACCTAGGCTTAGCACTTCTGATCAGCGGTAATGGTATGTTTAAGCCAAACATCTCAACCATGGTGGGTGATCTTTATAAAGAAGGTGACAACCGTCGTGACGGTGCATTTACTATCTTCTATATGGGTATCAACTTAGGCGCATTGCTTGGCGGCCTAATTTCTGGTGCTGCTGTTGACTCATATGGTTGGAAAGCGGGTTTCCTCGCTGCAGGTATCGGTATGGTGATCAGCCTTGTTATGCAAATGACGATGGCTCAATCTTGGTTAGGTGATATTGGTTCAGTGCCAGCAGCTGCGCGCGCAAAAGCACTTAGCAAGTCAAAAGAAAAAGCACCGCTAACCAAAGAAGAATTCGACAGACTAAAAGTTATCCTAATTATGGGTTTGTTCGTTATCGTATTCTGGGCGGGCTTTGAGCAAGCGGGTGGTCTAATGAACATCTATACGCAGCAATACACTGACCGTATGATTGGCGATTTTGAAGTGCCAGCGGCTTGGTTCCAATCGTTAAACCCGTTCTTCATTATTACATTAGCTCCTATTATCGCGGCATTTTGGGTGAAACTAGGTAAGCGTGAGCCAAACTCACCGGTTAAATTCGCTATGGCTCTGTTCTTCTTAGCGCTTGGCTTCGTTTGTATGATCGGTGCAGTTATGGAGCAAGGTGGTGACCTGAGCGTTAAGACTTCAATGCTATGGTTAGTTGGCGCATTCTTCTTCCATACTCTTGGCGAATTATGCCTATCACCGATTGGCCTATCACTGGTCACTAAACTTGCTCCTCTTCGCTTAGCTTCTTTGATGATGGGTGCATGGTTTGGTTTCAATGCAATCGCAAACTATGTTGCAGGTCTGGTGGGTTCTCACGTCGGTGAGCTAGGTGCAATGGCTATCTTTAGTGGTATTGCTATCTCAGCAACGATCAGTGGTGTGATTCTGCTTCTATGTGCAAATAAACTGGTTGCTTGGATGCACGGTGTCGAAGGCAACCCTGTTGAAGCTGAGTCAGATGAGACTGATGCACAAGCTTCGCTAGCTTAATACTGCGCAACAAACCATCGACAAATAAAAAAGGAGTGGCTCTTTGAGTCACTCCTTTTCCTTTTCAATGAGTGCCACTTTTCTAGCGATGCATCTCGACAAGTTCCGCCATCATTTGAATGTGTTCATCATTGTCGTTGAGACACTTAATGTAGCTAAAGGCCTCGCCACCAGCTTCAATAAAGGTCTCTTTACATTGATCAGAGATCTCTTCTAACGTTTCCAAGCAGTCAACCGAGAATGCAGGAGCCATGATGTCGAGCTTCTTAATACCTCGCTTAGGCAACTCTTCTAACGTTTCGTCCGTGTAGGGCTTAAGCCACTCTTCTCGGCCAAAGCGTGACTGGTAAGTCATGGTGATCTTGTCTGCGGACAAACCAAGCTCTTGGGCTAATAGCTCTGTCGTTTGCTCACAGTGTTGAGGATAAATATCACCTTGGTCAGCCAAACGCTTTGGAATGCCGTGGAAAGAACAAACAAGGTGGTCACCTTGCCCATTTTCACGCCAGTGCTTTCTTACACTCTCAGCCAGCGCTTTAACGTAGCTTGGGTGACTGTAATAATCGCGAATAAAACGGTAACCCGGTATCACAGGTAGCTGCTTAAATGCTTTAGTTAATCCATCAGACACTGCAGCCGTCGTCGTGCCAGAATATTGTGGGTAAAGTGGCAGTACAATAACCTCATCTACACCTTGCGCCATTAGAGCTTCAATGCCTGTTTTTAAGCTTGGGTTTCCGTAAGTCATACCAAGCGCCACAGGCATTTGCAGTTTATCTTGTAATTTAGCCACCTGACGCTGAGAGTAAACCAATAAAGGAGAACCCTGATCCATCCACACAGATTGATAGAGCTTTGCCACTTTAGGCGAGCGGATTGGCAGAATCACGCCATGAAGAATCGGGCACCATAGCCAACGAGTGAGGCTCACGACTCGTTTGTCATGTAGAAACTCGCTTAAAAAACGGCGCACAGCTGCAGGTGTTGCTGCGTCAGGTGTTCCTAAGTTCACCAACAACACACCCTGCTTTTTTTTGTTTTCCATAGATACCTGAGACCATTAATGAAATTTGGAAAGCTTTATACTTGGCCAGTTACTCTTGGGATCACCTAATATACCTTTCAGACTCGTTGTTCATTCTGAATAAACCAACAATCACTTTAGCAATTACATACACGAATCAAGCTGAAAACAGGTATAAAAAAAGCGACCTAACCGGTCGCTTCCAATATATCAAATTATAAAACTGGCTGTTAGCCAATTATGCTAGTGCTTTCTCAAGTTCTGCACTAACTTCAGCAACTTGCTTAGTACCGTCAAATTTAAGGTACTTAGTGTTACCTGCTTCAGCTTCTTTACCGTAGTAAGCGATTAGAGGCGCTGTTTGATCATGGTAAACACCTAGACGTGCACGAACTGTTTCTTCTTTGTCGTCATCACGTACAACTAGCTCTTCGCCAGTTACGTCATCTTTACCTTCTTCTTTAGGCGGGTTGTACACAACGTGGTATGTACGGCCAGAAGGAAGGTGAGCACGACGACCAGCCATACGCTCAACAATCACATCGTCAGCTACGTCGAATTCAACAACGTAATCAACAGCGATGCCCATTTCTTTTAGGCCATCAGCTTGTGGGATTGTGCGTGGGAAACCGTCAAGTAGGAAACCTTTTTCGCAGTCATCTTGAGCGATACGCTCTTTGATTAGACCAAGGATAATTTCATCAGAAACTAGCTGACCAGCGTCGATTACTGATTTAGCTTGCTTACCAAGCTCAGTACCCGCTTTGATAGCAGCACGTAGCATGTCACCAGTTGAAATTTGAGGGATACCAAATTTGTTCATGATGAAGTTTGCTTGAGTGCCTTTACCCGCGCCAGGAGCACCTAGAAGAATGATGCGCATGTTTAATCCTCTTATAAAATTATGATTTATACCGAAGCTCACTATTTGATTTCACATTTGACGAATAGAGATCGAAAACTGCAAAAATAAGCACAACGGTAAGTTTCGGTATAACGTTTAAAAATCATACAGGTAGAAACCAATTTAACGATTGCTACCCGATTAGGTCGAGCATTCTACCACATTAATATTCATTATGGCTGAATTTAAGACTAAAGAATGTAAGGTTGAACAATGATGAACCACTCATTATCTTTTTTTGACCTAATGACGACCGTTCAACGACGTTCAACAAAAAAGCCCGCATTTGCGAGCTTTTTAGTGCAATTAGGCTTTTAGCCCAAAGTCGAAAGCTTAACGTTTCGACAGCAGTTCATTGATTGCACCCAAGAACTGTGATGGATCTTCCATTGAACCTTTCTCAGCTAGCATAGCTTGACCCAGTAGAAGCTCGACCCAACGACCAAACGCTTGCTCGTCTGCTTCGTCAGCCATTTGCTTAACAAGTGCATGCTCAGGGTTAATCTCAAAGATGTATTTGACTTCAGGAGCCGCTTGACCGGCTGCTTCAAGAAGCTTCGCCATTTGCGTACCCATTTCAAAATCATCCGTTACTACCACTGCTGGCGTGTTTGCCAGTTTGAACGTTGTACGAACCTCTTTAACACGATCACCTAGGTAAGATTGAGTGCGCTCGATAACAGATTTGAACTCTTCTTCTGTCTCTTTCTGCTTCTCTTTCTCTTCTTCACCCTCAAACTTGCTTAAATCTAGGCCAGCTTTAGTAATCGATTGGAACTGCTTACCGTCGAACTCTGTTAGATAGTTCATCAAGAATTCGTCGATACGATCAAACATCAACACAACCTCAATACCTTTCGCTTTAAATTGCTCTAGGTGAGGGCTGTTTTTCGCTGCTGTGTAGCTGTCTGCCGTCAGGTAGTAGATCTTATCTTGGCCTTCTTTCATACGTTCAACGTAAGACGCTAGGCTGATTGCTTGTTCAGAAGAATCCACCTCAGTTGAAGCAAAGCGCAGTAGGCCGGCAATCTTCTCTTTGTTTGCCATGTCTTCTGCTGGGCCTTCCTTCATTACAAGGCCAAACTCTTTCCAGAACTCAAGGTACTTGTCGTTGTCGTTCTTCGCCATACGCTCAAGCATTGTCAGCACGCGCTTAGTACATGCGCCACGTAGAGACTGAGTGACCTTGTTGTCTTGCAGGATTTCACGAGAAACGTTCAAAGGTAGATCGTTTGAGTCAATCAGGCCGCGAACGAAACGCATGTAAGATGGCATGAACTGTTCCGCATCGTCCATGATAAATACACGCTGTACGTATAGTTTTAAGCCGCTCTTGTGGTCACGGTTCATCATATCCCAAGGTGCTTTAGATGGGATGTAAAGCAGGCTTGTGTAGTCGTTCTTACCTTCAACTTTGTTGTGGCTCCAAGTTAGCGCATCAGCAAAGTCGTGAGAAACGTGCTTGTAGAACTCTTGGTACTCTTCTTTGGTAATATCAGACTTGTTGCGAGTCCAAAGTGCTTGAGCTTTGTTGATTTGCTCCCACTTCTTCTCATCGGTATCTTTACCTTCGTCATCTTTTACCGCAGTTAGAATCGAAACTGGAATACCGATGTGATCAGAGTATTTGCTGATGACATCACGCAGACGCCACTCATTCAGGAACTCTTTACCTTCGTCACGCATGTGAAGGATGATGTCAGTACCACGAGACTCTTTCGAGATAGTTTCAATCGTGTACTCACCTTCACCCGCAGAGTGCCATTGAACGGCTTCGTCGTTTGCTAGGCCAGCAGCGCGTGTACGAACAGTTACTGCATCCGCAACGATGAATGCTGAGTAAAAGCCGACACCGAATTGGCCAATCAGTTGAGAATCTTTGCTTTGGTCTTCAGAAAGCTTAGAGAAAAAGTCTGCTGTACCTGATTTTGCAATCGTACCTAAATGCTCGATTACATCTTCACGACTCATACCGATACCATTATCTGAAATGGTTAGGGTGTTTGCTTCAGCATCAAAAGAAAGCTTCACGCCAAGGTCTGCATCACCTTGGTACAAGTCACCATTTGATAATGCTTGGAAACGCAGCTTATCTGCCGCGTCAGATGCGTTTGAGATCAATTCGCGAAGAAAGATCTCTTTGTTTGAATATAGTGAGTGAATCATTAAGTGAAGCAACTGCTTAACTTCTGATTGAAAGCCACGAGTCTCTTTATTTTGCGTTGCTGTTTCGCTCATTTTTACTCCAAAACATCTATACTTAAAACGTCAAAATCGGGAGGATATTCTGTTTTGTCCACCCTAGCATGTTCATTAACATGAGGATGACAATTGTAAATTCAAGGTCAAAAATCATAAAAACACTGTTTTTTTGATCTGTTTTTATTATGCTAAGGATCATAAATATAAAAGAACATAAAAGAATCATGATTTAGATGGAATTGAAGCTGAATTCCTTCGTAATTTGTCTATTTCGCATCCAAAAAACCATTCAAAAACATAGAAGAGTTCAATGAGCAATATCGGCACAAAGTTTATTCTCGCGCAGCGATTTGTATTTGACCCTAATAGTAACTCCCTCGTTGATCAGACCAATGAAGGTGAAATCGTCCGCTTAGGCAGCAATGAAAGCCGCATTCTCCTTATGCTTTCAGAAAGACCGAATGAAGTGATCACTCGCAATGAGCTTCACGAATACGTATGGCGAGACCAAGGCTTTGAAGTCGATGACTCAAGCTTGACTCAAGCGATCTCAACGCTGCGTAAAATGCTCAAAGACTCAACAAAATCTCCTGAGTTCGTAAAAACAGTGCCAAAGCGTGGTTACCAGTTCATCGCGACAGTAGAGCGCTCAGCACCGTTTTCATCAAGCGATCAAACAGCTTCTATTGAAAAACAAGAAGTTGCAGTAGAAGCGACGAGCTCCGCACAAATGCCTGCTGAAGAAACGGTTGAAACTGCAGCAGTTGAGGCAGTTGTACCTCCGACACCGGCCGCTAAGCCTGAGGTTCCTAGTCAAAGCACGGCTACTAAGGCAGCATCGCCTGCAGAAAACAAATGGCTATACCGCGCACTTGGTTTCCTAGCGATTCTAATGCCTATCTTAGTTGTTACTTTCACGAATCCTGCCGAATCTGAGTTCCGTACTCTGGCTGAGGTAGATGGCGTTCAAATCCTATCACCAATTAATCACCCAGATTTATCAGGCTGGATTCCTGCTATTGAAAAGTGTGTGACTCACTACAATGCAGAACATGGCGGACAGCTTAAGCCGATTCAGATCATTGCGACTGGTGGCCAAACCAATAACTTGGCGCTGAACTACATTCATGCACAAGAATACTCAAGTGAGAATATCACGCTGAGACTTTACGCTAACCAAACCGACCTAAGTGAAATTTGTAAGGGTGATCAGTAATATGAAATTAAAAATCTCACTCGCGTTACTCGTAGCATCTGCATTATTTAGTGGTTGGTTGTACTGGGGCAGCGACGCTAAGGTTGAGCGCCTACTAACTGCACATGAATGGCAGTCAAAGATGGTGACTCTGATAACCGAAAATAAGCAAGAGGACACTATTGGTCCACTGCGCAAGGTTGAACTATCTTCAAACGCTAAGTACCTACCAAATGGTACGTACCTAAGAATGTCTATTGTTCGACTGTACGGCACAGAAACCGCACCAGCGAATGTCATCAATATTTCAGAGACAGGGCAATGGGACATCAACGACAATTATTTACTTGTGTCACCAACTGAGTTTAAAGACGTTACATCAGCACAGCGCCAAGACTTCTCGCAACAACAGTTGGATTTGATCACTCAGGTCATCAAAATGGATGCCGAGCAAAGTCGAAGAATTGATATTGTAAATCCAAAGGCACTGCTGTTAACTAGCTTGAACCACGGTTCTACGGTATTGTTTTCGAACTAAGTGATTCGATAATTACGATAAAAAAGGGGCATGATGCCCCTTTTTGCTATCTAAGTATCTACCAAATCTAAACCATCGATGAGAGAAAATGACATGGAACAAACCACTCTTAATCACGCTTCTAATAAACCAACGGTCAGTATTCATTATTGTCGTCAGTGCAATTGGATGTTACGAGCCAGCTGGTTATCACAAGAGCTTCTACACACGTTTAGTGAAGAGCTTGGTGCTGTGACACTTTGTCCAGATACCGGCGGTCGGTTTGAGATCTTTTGTAATGGTGTACAAATTTGGGATAGGAAAGCTGAAGGCGGGTTCCCTGAAGCAAAAATACTCAAACAGCGAGTTCGAAATATCATTGCTCCAGAGCGAGACTTAGGCCACGTCGATTCGAAATAGCCTTTTGTTCTATGTTAAAGAAAGGCTCAGAGTCACTTAAGAGCGGACACAACTAAAGGCTGCCGCTCTTTAAAGTCTCACCATCAAAGCTCACAACAGAAAACAGTCCGTTTTCATAAAGGCCGTAGCTCGCTGGATGACCGTCGCGAGGGAAGGTAACAGAGCTTGGGTTAAAGATGAATACCTCATCTTGATACTCTGCTACTGGAATATGAGTATGGCCATGAGCGATCACATCACCAGGATTCAATGGTGGACGCTTGTTGGTGTTATACAGGTGGCCATGAGTCAAAAAGATACGCTGTCCAGTCGGCAACAATACCCATGAGTAGTCCATCATCATAGGGAATGAAAGCAGCATCTGATCCACTTCGCTATCACAGTTTCCTCTTACCGCTATAATCTGCGAAGCAAACTCATTCAATTTATCCGCAACAGCTGGAGGATAGTAGCCTTCAGGGACTGGGTTTCTTGGCCCATGATTTAGGGTATCACCTAATAGCACCAGATGCTGAGCACCAGATGCTTTATAAAGCTCAAGCACTTGTTCAGTCGCTGGTAGCGAACCATGTAAGTCGGAAGCAAAAAATAATTTCACGCGTACATCTCCATAAAAACTATGGGTCTATTGTAAGGCTACACTTACTTTACGTCATCCTTTGCCATACCGTTTATCACGATATTATTGTAACTGACCATACCGATAATTTTTCCTTCTTGAATTACCGGAGCTCTGCTCACACCAAAGCGTTCAAACAATCGCGCGCAATACTTCACGTTCATGTCAGCGGATACACTCAGCGCAGGCTTAGTCATGATTTCGTAAATATTGGTGCGCTGCGGAGCGCGGTTTTTCGCTAACACCTGTTTAGCGATATCATTCATTAACACAATGCCGTACTCATCACCATCGTGACGTTTGTCCACAATCAACGCTTTGACCTGATGTTGCCTTGCCAATCTGATCGCTTCATCAACGGTGATCAGTCCATCCACAATAATGTAGGTATTTGCCATCACGTCAGCGACGCACATCGTTTGTTGTTCGCTCATAGCTTGTCCTCAACAACCTTGGTTAATGTTTCAACTTGGTGAGCCACACCGACCGCATCTTCAACGTCGATCTGTACTGCTATCCCCTGCCCCGACTCTTGGTCGAACTCGCCCACTTCACTAATGGTTTCAAGAATATGACGGGAAAGGTGCTCCTCAACCACAAACAGCAACACATCCTTTTGTACTTCTAGGGTTAGCCCAAAGAAGGTTCGCTTCTGATTGAGTCCTTCTCCACGAGCATTGTTGATTACCGTCGCGCCTGTCGCCCCAGCACCGCGCGCTGCATCGAGAACAATGTCTGTTTTACTATCCTCGACAAAGGCTAAAATGAGTTTGAAACGCATCTAATGCTCCTTCTGTTCTTGTGGTTGTGGTTGAGCTTCTTGGGTTTGAATTTGCTGTGATTGATTGAGCCATTGAGTGATCTGTGCATAACACATCACAGAAATAATGGGGAATAGGCTTGCAAAGGCAATCAGCCCAAAGCCGTCAATAACCGGGTTTCTGCCCGGAACTGTAGAAGCCAAACCGAGCCCGAGTGCGGTGACCAATGGAACTGTCACTGTTGATGTTGTTACCCCACCGGAATCGTATGCCAGAGGCACAATCAGCTTCGGGGCATAAAAAGTCTGAATGACCACCACCACATAGCCACAAATAATGTAGTAATGAATTGGGTCACCGGCGACGATTCGATAACTCCCTAAAGAGATACCAATAGCAACCCCTAACGCGACCGCGATACGCAAGCCGTTGACGCTAATGCTACCACCAGAGACCTGATTTGCCTTGATAGCCACAGCGATGAGAGACGGCTCAGCTATCGTTGTGCTAAAGCCAATAAAGAAAGCAAAAAGATAAACCCAATAATAGTCAAACCAACCGAGTTGCTGACCATCACTGATCTTAAAGTTGCTCAAAAAGTCGGGGGCCGTCAGTTGCATTGCCATCGTCTCCCCCAACGGGAACAGTGCGAGCTCAAGTCCCATTAAAAAGAGGGTTAAACCCAATATGACATAGAAGAAGCCAAGAATAACTCGCATCAGATTCGTCACGGGCTTGCGGAGTACCGCCAACTGAAAGCCAAAGATAATGACAGCAATCGGGATCACATCAGTGACCGTACCCAAGAATGTATCGATGAATAGATTCAGGCTCATCATGCGATCACCATTCCGTACACCATTACGAACATCATTGGCAGAAGGGAAGCAAACGCTATTAATCCAAAGCCATCAATCATCGGATTACGCCCTTTTATCGAAGACGCCAACCCCACCCCCAACGCAGTTACAAGAGGAACAGTAATGGTGGATGTTGTTACCCCACCCGAGTCATAAGCGATGCCGATGATGTTTTCTGGTGCAAACGCGGTAAGAATAACGACACCAACGTAGCCGCCAATAATCATAAAGTGAATTGGCCAACCTTTTAGGATGCGCAGCACACCAAGAACTATGGCTAAGCCTACAGAGAGTGCCACCGTGACTCTTAGACCATTCGCATACTCTTCCATCTCTTGGTGGGAGTTTGGAATCACACCTCCCTCTGCGGCAACTTCTGCAGCCTCATCCGCAACCGCAGTCAACGCAGGCTCTGCAATGGTGGTACCAAAGCCTAGACAGAAGGCAAAAACTAACAGCCAAGCTACGCTGCCTTTACGGGCAAACGCTTGTGCCATCGACTCGCCAATAGGAAAAAGCCCCATTTCCAACCCAAAGATAAAAAAGGTCAGCCCCAATACAACCAGCAGCAATCCAGTCAAAATTGAGAACAAATTGGGTAAAGGCTCTTGGAGCACCACCAACTGAAAGAATGCAATAACAACGACAATAGGCAGCAAGTCTCTTAAGCTACCGAGCATGGCTTTCATCAAAGCGAGTATCGCTGTCATCAAATCTCCTTGGCTATCGAGTTAGTGTGAGTAAATTAACCACACATTGAGTGTCACTTCTCAAATAAGCATGACAAATTATCCTCTGCCGTTATGTGACTCGCATTAAGCACTTCGTAACATATTGAAACATTTTCGCCAAACTGTGAGCACAACCACTCACTAAAGTTAACGCGTTATTTAATCCACTCTTTGCGTTATCACATGAATGAAACCTTATGATCGTTATATAGTTTTCTGCGTATTGGTTGGCAGACTAAAACAAGCCGGGTCTATAATTAATAAATTGAGAGGAGGTTAGTATGAAGATATTGTTGACGGGTGGTACTGGGTTTATTGGCTCAGAATTGATCAAAAGCTGGCAGACAGATGAAGTGACACTGCTCACTCGAGATCCGTCAAAAGCCCAGAGTGCACTCAGCCACCTCAACCAAAATAATCTTCACTACATCACTTCATTGGATGACCTTTCCGATCTCAATAACTTTGATGCTGTAATCAATTTAGCTGGTGAGCCCATTGCCGATAAGCGCTGGAGCTCACAACAGAAAGAGCGTATCTGTCAAAGTCGTTGGCATATTACCGAGAAAATCGTTGAGTTGATTCACGCGAGTACCACTCCACCGAAGGTATTTATTAGTGGCTCAGCCGTCGGTTATTACGGAGATCAACAAGAACACCCTTTTGACGAAGCACTGCATGTTTCAGACGATAGTTTCCCTCATAAAGTGTGTGCGCACTGGGAAGAGATAGCCAAGCGCGCTCAATCAGAAAACACCAGGGTCGTGTTACTCAGAACGGGGATCGTCTTGGGAGAACATGGTGGCGCACTAAAGAAGATGCTCTTACCTTATAAACTTGGCTTGGGTGGGCCGTTGGGATCAGGGAAACAATATATGCCTTGGATCCACCTCCTCGATATGATCAGAGCGATCAATCACCTACTCAACACGCCCCATGCACAAGGGGAATTCAATATGTGCGCGCCTCACCCAGCAACCAACAAGCAGTTCAGTCGCACCTTAGCCAAGCAACTTGGCCGCCCACACATACTGTTCACGCCAAAATGGGCAATGTCTCTAATGATGGGGGAATCCTCTTGCCTATTGTTCGATAGCATTCGCGCCAAGCCAAAGAAACTCACCGAGATGGGTTTTATATTTAGTTACTCAAGAATTGAGCCTGCGTTGAAAAACTTATTACAACATCAAGACTAATTCCTTTAACCTAGGGAAAGGTAACAGACCCTAGGAAAGGAACGACCGTGACGAAATCAATATTGATCACTGGATGCTCAACAGGTATTGGCTACACTTGTGCTCACGCACTCAAAGAAAGGGGCTTTCATGTCATCGCTTCATGCCGTAGCGAACAAGACGTCCTCAAGCTCCAACAGGAGGGGTTAGACTGCGTTCAACTTGATCTCAATAGCGAGCAAAGCATTGAGCAAGGGGTTGAGCAAGCATTCGCATTAGCTCCCAATGGTCTTTATGCCGTGTTTAATAATGGTGCTTACGGCCAACCAGGCGCGCTAGAAGACCTGCCGACACAAGGGCTTCGAGATCAATTCCAAACCAACTTTTTCGGTTGGCATCACCTAATTCGCTTGGTACTTCCTAGCATGCGCAAGCGTGGCGAAGGGCGAATTATTCAAAACAGCTCAGTACTTGGTTTCGCAGCGATGAAATATCGTGGTGCTTACAACGCCTCCAAATTTGCAATTGAAGGGTGGACAGACACTCTTAGGTTGGAGCTCCATGGTAGTGGTATCCATGTTTCATTGCTTCAGCCTGGGCCGATTGAAACAGAGTTTAGACGCAACGCGCTAGTAGCGTTTAACCGTTGGATTAACCCAACCGATAGTGTCCACAGTCAGTACTATCAACAGCAACAACAGAGACTGGAAAACGAAACATCCGGCAACCGTTTCGTATTGCCACCTGAGAGCTGTATCGAGCCTGTCTATCACGCACTCACTGCTGACAGACCTAAATTACGTTATCGAGTCACGACGCCGACGAAGATCTTTGCAGTCCTGAAACGTCTGCTGCCTAACCGTTGGTTAGATCCCATTCTACGTAAAGCAGCCTAACAACAAATAATCGAATAAATCGCAAAAATAATGTAACGATGTAATTTGTTCGTAACAATAAGATGTCATGATTCACATCATAGCATCAAGCGCCCCTGCTTGATGTATCCATTGAAGGTACATTCATGACTCTTAACACCTTAAACTGGGTTGGTGTGAGTGTTGCCATCACCCTGTTTTTACTGTTTTGAGTACTGACAGGAATTGCACCTCCAACCTGATTGGTAATTAACGCTATGCTTTCGCGCTACATAAACGGCGCAGAAAACGTAGCGTTTTTTATTATCTTCACACCCTACTTTCTCTTGCTCTTGTCACCTTGAAGTTCAACCAACTGACCCCATATCATTGTTAGCACTCAATTAAACTCAAGGAACGCCGATGCAATCGCCGCATATTGTTGAACTCAATGAACAGAACTTTCGTCAGGTATTAGAAGGTTCGATGCAGACTCCTGTTCTGATCCATTTTTGGGCACCAATGAGCCAAGAAAGCGCTCAGATCATTCCGGACTTGCAAACGCTAACTCAGCAGTACAATGGTGCATTTACTTTGGCACTATTAAACTGCGAGCAAGAACAAGCAATTGCTAGCCAGTTTGGTGTACAAGCGCTACCTACTATTGCTCTATTCGTTAATGGCCAACCAGTCGATGGCCTAGGCGGTCCGCAAACATTAGAAGCCATTGTTGGTATGTTAAGCAAGCATCTACCTAGCCAAGATGAGTTAGTGCTTCGCCAAGCTCTAGAACAGATGCAAGCAGGAGAACACCTGCAAGCTCTTACTGCGATGCAGCAGTTACCAGAAGAACTCACCGCAAAAGGTGAAGTCAAACTAGCCATTGCAGAGTGCCTTCTTGAGACACAACAGTTTGATCTGGCTGAGGCACAACTTGCTACCATCCCACTGGAGTATCAAGACAATTACTTCAAAGGCTTAGTGGCAAAACTCGAACTTCATAAACAAGCTGCCGATAGCCCTGAAATCCAAGCATTGGAAGCGAGCCTACAATCCAATCCTAGCGATGCGAAAATCGCCGCGGAGCTTGCGCTGCAATATCATCAAGTCAATCGTAGCGAAGAAGCACTTGAACTGTTGTGGTCGTTTCTAATGAAGGACTTAAACGCACTGGATGGCGACATGAAAAAGAGCTTCATGGATATTCTAAGCGCACTCGGTCAAGGTAACGCGAGTGCGAGTAAATACCGTCGACAGCTCTATTCACTGCTATACTAGACTGAATTACTGCGTAATGACTCAATAAAATAATAAGTCAGCCAAACAGAAAAAACTTAAAATGAGCCATAAAATCAATATTTTATGGCTCATTTCTCATTTATAAATTTGCCCAGAGTACAAAATTAAGCCACTATCTTTAAAGTAAAATCAAAGACTCGTTTAAACAAGGATTTTGTATGGCTATTGATACTCTGATTACTATCGGCGGCTTCACCGTTGTTGCCCTTCTATTTATCTTTGCGGGTGTAAAAACCGTTCCTCAGGGGAATAACTGGACCGTTGAACGCTTCGGCCGTTACACCCAAACCCTAAAGCCGGGCTTAAATTTAATCATTCCATTCATTGATGGCATTGGTCAAAAGATCAACATGATGGAGCGCGTATTAGATATTCCAGCACAAGAGGTGATCTCTAAAGATAACGCTAATGTTGTTATCGATGCTGTGTGTTTCGTACAAGTAATCGATGCGGCAAGAGCCGCTTATGAAGTTAACGATCTTGAACACGCGATTCGTAATCTAACACTCACCAACATTCGTACCGTCCTTGGCTCTATGGAGCTCGACGAAATGCTCAGCCAACGTGACATGATCAACAGCAAGCTACTAACCATTGTCGATGAAGCAACCAACCCTTGGGGTGTCAAAGTTACTCGTATCGAAATTAAAGATGTACAACCACCAGCAGACCTTACAGCAGCAATGAACGCTCAAATGAAGGCCGAGCGTAATAAACGTGCTGATATTTTAGAGGCTGAAGGTGTTCGTCAAGCTGAGATCCTAAAGGCTGAAGGTCATAAACAGTCTGAGATCTTAAAAGCTGAAGGTGAAAAACAAGCTGCAATCCTACAAGCAGAAGCGCGTGAACGTGCTGCAGAAGCGGAAGCGAAAGCGACAGAAATGGTGTCAACTGCGATAGCTCAAGGTGACATGCAAGCTGTAAATTACTTTATCGCTCAGGGCTATACCGATGCACTTAAATCGATTGGCCAAGCTGAAAATGGTAAGATCATCATGTTGCCGCTAGAAGCGTCAGGACTCATGGGTTCTGTTGCAGGTATTGCAGAAATGTTTTCACACAAAGGATCGAACAACAAGGAGTAGCGCATGATTGAGCTATTAGATCAGGTAAACCATTGGCACTGGCTTGCTTTTGGCTTACTGCTACTTGGGCTGGAGTTACTAGGTACTGCGGGATATTTTCTCTGGATTGGTATTTCAGCGATGATTGTCGGTACTCTATTGGGTGCCTTACCGCTAAGCTGGCAGATGCAATGGCTCTCTTTCGCTAGCTTCTCTTTAATAACCACTTGGTTATGGTGGCGTAGACAGTTAAAAAGTGATCGTAAATCGGATAAAACCCGAGTACTCAATCAGCGCGATAAACAGCTGATAGGAAAAACAACTCGGCTAGAAGACGACATCCAGAAAGGTCAATGTCGAATCCGGCTCGGTGACACCACTTGGTCAGCCATTGCTGCGACAGATATAACAGCAGGAACCGAAGTCGTTGTGACAGCTGTTGATGGAATTGTTCTTACCATCGCGCCAGTCAACAAGTGAACTCAGGGCCATTAACGCTGCGCACGTGCTAATGGCCTGTTTTCTTACTCATCAACAAGATCATCAATGATCGGGCAATGACTGTTGGTATCCCCTGGACACTTCTCAACCCACCCCTCTAATGTCGTCTTTATTGCCATCAAATCTGCGATTTTTCGATTCACTTCATCCAGCTTGCTTTGAGCTTTCGCTTTAACATCGGCACTTTCTCGGCAAGGATTATCAGCTAAAGCAACCAGCTCTTTGCACTCTTCTAGAGAAAAACCGGCGCTGCGCGCCTTCGCAACCACACTTAACTCTTTTATTTGCTTCTGGGTGTATGTCCGGTAGCCGTTTTCTGATCGCATCGGCTCAGAAATTACGCCCTTATCTTCATAAAGACGAATCGACTTAGTAGATAAATTGGTTAGCTTAGCAACTTCACTTATATTCATGATATTACTCAAATCATTAGCAGAGCGAGGAAGTTTACCCCACTCATACACCATCACATTTAGCTCAAATCATACACTCAAATAGACGTGAGGCGTAGCAAAGATAATAAGAGAAAATAAAGTCTACGAATTATGGTCAGTTTTTCCGGATTTTCAGTTGAAAGAGCAAATTTAAGGAAAGTCACACAACGCAATTTCAATAAGTTACTGATTAATTTACTGAAATAATCCATTGTTATTTTTCATTTAAAATTTATATATTATTTTGATCTTTTATTGACCATGTACATACTGTGATATTAAGCATGACGTTTGAATGCTATTTATTTCATTTTTGGTAAGTAAGAAAAGGATAACAATGATGAAAGTTTTAACTCTAGCGTTAGCAACAGTATTTATGTTTTCGACACCGCTCGCGTTGGCAAATCAAAACGCCGGAAAGGTTTTTGGAGCTGGTGTGCAATGTACATTTAGCGATGGTGTTGTCAAACACCTTCCTCGCGAATTGTGTAAAGCTCATGGTGGTACACATCAATAACAAAAATAGGCAAGCAGGCTACCAAACCTCGCTTGCCTAGTTTTTGGGTTATCGAAACCTGTAGAAATCAGCACCGATAAATGTATCCCAACCTCGTTGCCATTCAGCTTTGAGCATATCTTCATTTGGCATGCCTTCACACTGGCCTGTATACCGAGTACCTCGAATCCCTTTTTCGAACGCTTTAAATGGGTCACAATATTCCGCTTTTCCTTTCAAATAGCCCTCTTTGTATGCGTCTTCATCAAATGGCACTTTCTCTTTAACGCTCTCAAGCGAATCATTGTTTATGGCATAACCATGCAATCCGAAGCGCTCCCCCTGCCCGTACCAAAACTCAGCAGCTGTTTTTGGTGTTTGGCTACAAGCAGATAAAACTAAGGTAAACATTAGAGTGGAAATAATACGTTTCATCAATACCTCCTAGAAAGCAAAAAAGCTGAGCAAATGCCCAGCTTTATCTAATCTAACTTCGATTATTTAACGCCAAATGGAATTGTTAGCGCTAGTTTAAAGTCAGTCTCGTCTTGGAAAGCGTTAGAGTAGCCAGTCCAGTTTGGAGCATCTGAATCGTTGAAGAAGTTAGTGTAGTAGAAGCTAATGTTAGCATCTTTAAGTGCACCAGCCTGGATTGCGTAGTTAGCGAAGAAGCTGTAAGCGTATTCAACTAACTCATCGTAACCATCAGCCTTCGCACCTGCACCGTATGCACCGCTTACACCAGCGCTAAAGCCTGTACCACCAACATCTGAGAAGTCACGAGATGAAGATAGGAAGAACGCATACTCGCCATCGTGGTTAAAGTCAGAGCGGTTGTTCCACCAGATTTCGTACGCACCGTTTGAGCCACCGTATTGCTCAGTCAGACGGTAAGACATGTTACCAACGTTGCCGCGTGTATCTTCTGAATCAGCTACAGTATATGTTGCTTCTGCACGGAAGCTGTACTGACCAACAGATTTAGAGGTTAGTAATGCAGCCTGGAATGCTGTGCTATCGAATTGGTTATCGTCTTCAACAACATAAAGTTGTGGAGACCAGTATAAACCACCGTCTGTTGTACCTTTCACTTTAACGTGGAAGTTTTTACGATCACCGTCTGTTAGAGCACCGTAACCAGTATCAAAAGAGATACCGTTAGCGAGAGTGTAACGAGCACCTACAGAGTAAACATCACCGACGTCTTTACCTGGGCTTCCCCAGAAAGAGCCATCGCGGAACTCGTAAGTTTCTTTAAACCAAGGCGCTTTGTATTGGTCCGCGTAAACCAAACCAACAGATAGGTCACCGAAGTTACCGCCTACTTCACCACCACGGTAAGTACCTGGAGCAAATGACCAGTTAACACCTAGCGTACTTGGCACACTTGGTTGGAAGTAACCAAGTTGAGCATTTACATTTTCGCCAAACTTGAATTTTAGAGCGGCTTTTGCGAAAGAAACACCGTTGTCAGTATTGTAAGAATCACAACCAGTAGCTGCACCATATGCTGAGTCACAATCAAAGAAGTTCATTTCGTGCTCGAAAGAACCGCCTGTCTCTTCACCAGCCCACATGTCGAATGTGCTGTAGATAACCGCATCAAAACCAACCACATCTGCAACATATCCAGAGTGGAAACCTAGGTTAGCGAAGATAGAACCGTGGTCTAAGTTAGTCTTTTTTGGGGTATCGTTGCCGTTAGCGTCAACATCGCCACGATCACGAGCACGCATGAAAAAGTTCAGGTTACCGCTAATCGTTGATTCAGAGAAAAACTCAGATGCTTGGCTAGCATACTCTGGGCCGATAGGATCATTTGCCATTGCTGGAGCAGCTGATAGTGCACCTACCATAGCTGCAGTTAGCGCAGATACTTTGAAAAATTTGTCCATGGAATAAAACTCCTAAAAATGGATATAGCTGTTTGATTATTTCTCACCTAAAGTTGGCCGCCGTAGAGAGAAATACCTTTTCTTGTTTAGAACCTCTAACCGCCCGAGGCTCTTTTTCCTTACTGGGTATACACTGCGTGCATCCATGACAATAAGACTAACTTTGCCCTTAAAAAGATCAATGAGAACTTAATTTTCATCTAAAAAAATATGAGTTGGTGCAAATTTATCTATGACTTAGTGATCCCGATCGACAAAATCCAAACCACATTAATACAACCAAATAAAAAGCATAAAAATCAACCAGTTAATTAAAATTTCATTTTATATAAAGAGATATGACTCGCAAATAAATAAGCATTATTACGCTATTTTCTTAATGTTGAGCAAAGTCACAGACCGAAAATGGCGCATAATATAGCAACAATTTTTTCGAAGTATAAAAAGTCAATGACTGAAGCATGAGAAACAAAAAAGGCACTCCACAATGGGAGTGCCTTTTAGCTTTTTTTAGAGCAGTTTGCTTACGAAAGTAGGTCGATTAAGTCTTGCTCATTTCTTATTTCGATGCCTAAATCTTGTGCCTTTGCTAACTTAGAACCGGCAGCTTCACCAGCAAAAAGAATGTCTGTTTTCTTAGAAACACTGCCTGTTACTTTCGCACCAAGTGCTTGTAATGCGGCTTTAGCCTCGCTACGCCCTAACTGAGATAGCGAACCAGTCAATACGACAGTCTTGCCTTCTAATGGCAGTGACTGTCCCTCTACTGGCGCTTCTATTGCAGGCCAAGTAAGCCCAAGCTCTAAAAGCTTATCAACTACTTCACGGTTTTTCTCTTGCGAGAAGAAGCTTGTAATATGACTAGCAACAATGTCACCAATATCTTGCACTTCTACGAGCTGTTCATGAGTAGCGGCTTGAACCTTATCCAGCGACTTAAAGTGCTGCGCAAGGTTCATCGCCGTTGCCTCACCGACTTCTCGAATGCCCAAAGAGTACAAGAAGCGCGCCAATGTTGTTTCTTTGACTTTATTTAGCGCATTCACCACATTTTGAGCCGACTTAGGTCCCATGCGATCTAATACCGTGAGCACACCTGCACTTAACTTAAAAAGATCTGCTGGGGTTTCAACCATTTCACGGTCAACCAATTGCTCTATGACTTTTTCACCCAAGCCATCAACATCCAAAGCCTTGCGAGACACAAAGTGCTTTAGAGCCTCTTTACGTTGCGCCTGACACACAAGACCACCAGTACAACGCGCGACCGCCTCTCCTTCAACACGCTCGACAGCAGAGCTACATACAGGGCATGCTTCTGGGAAAACAATCTCTTTCGCGCTATCTGGACGACGGTCAGCAACGACAGCAACAATTTGAGGGATAACATCACCTGCACGGCGGATAATCACACTATCCCCAACCATAACCCCTAGGCGCTCTATTTCATCGGCGTTATGCAAGGTCGCGTTACTCACTGTTACACCACCAACAAATACCGGCTCCAGCTTCGCTACAGGTGTAATCGCACCCGTTCGGCCTACTTGGAACTCTACGTCGTTAAGTAAAGTGATCTCTTCTTGTGCTGGGAATTTATACGCTATCGCCCAACGCGGAGCTCTAGCAACAAAACCCAAAACTTCTTGCGCTGCGATATTATCGACTTTGATTACTACGCCATCAATCTCATAAGCCAGAGCATCGCGGCGAGTCATGATATCTTGGTAATACGCTTTTACGTCGTTCAGTGAGCTCAGTTGCTTAGTTTCAGGGCACATAGGTAAGCCCCAACCCTTTAATTGAAGAAAGCGTTGGTAATGGCTCTCAGACAGCTCAGCGCCTTCAACGACACCAACACTGTAAGCGTAAAAGGCCAATGGACGCTTAGCTGTAATACGAGAATCTAACTGACGTAGACTACCTGCAGCCGCGTTACGAGGGTTAACAAAAACCTTTTCGCCTTTTTTCAGCGCTTGCTCATTAAGTTTGTCGAAACCAGCTTTTGGCATAAAGACTTCACCACGCACCTCAATGCGTGTTGGCCAGCCTTTACCTTGAAGCTTCAATGGAATTGAACTGATCGTACGCACGTTTTCAGTGATGTTTTCGCCCGTGGTACCGTCACCACGTGTGGCTGCTTGAACGAGCGTGCCATTTTCATAAAGAAGACTCACCGCTAGGCCATCTAACTTCGGCTCACAACAAAATGTGGTTAGATCAGCCAGAGGAGCACGGTCAGACATGCGCTTATTAAAGGCATCTAGATCTTCGTCAGAGAAAGCATTGTCTAAAGAGAGCATCGGAATTTCGTGTGTCACTTGGGTAAAGCCATCTAGTGGCGCACCGCCAACACGCTGACTTGGCGAGTCTACTGTGACCAGTTCTGGATTTTCTTGCTCAATCTTCAGCAGTTGTTGCATTAATCGATCATATTCTACATCGGGGATCTCTGGGCTATCCTCAACGTAGTAGCGAACGGCATGATAGTGCAGAGTCTCTTTTAACTGCTCTAAAGTACTTTGAATGGATTCTTTCATATCATTCTCTGTCGGATTGAAATATTAAAAAGGGCCCCATCAGGAGCCCTTTCTATCATTATAGATTAACTGTAAGGCTTATATTGACTACTAAGCGCTTTGACTAGTCATAAAATCACGAATTTGTTTACGGTATTCAGACAGGCGGTTTGGTGTCATCAGGTTTCTCGATTCATCCAACACATTACCACCCAAATCGTCAGCAATTTTCTGCGCCGCGCTCAACATCACGTTGAAGTTCTGATCCGCCTGACCGTAGCAAGGCAACGTCATAAAGAATGAAATGCCTTTTGTGGTAAAGTCTGCAGGGTTGTCATGCTCTAACGTACCAGGCTGCATCATATTCGCCACACTAAAGATCACCTTAGGTGTTTCCGCTGCTTCAGCGAAACAGTGATAGATAGACATCTCACCATAGGTTAAGCCGTTGTTTTCCATACTACGGAAAAGCTCAGTACCGACAAATGGCGTCTCGCCCGCACAATGCACATTCAATACAATCACTTCTAAGCCCAAGTCATCTTCTTGTGCTTCTTCAGGCTTCGTTGAAACAGCTGCTTCAACAATTGGCTCAACCTCTTCTTGATGCAAAGGTTGAGTTTCGAAAGCAGGCTCTTGCGACATGGCACCATAGTGCTCTTTAAAGTCGGCGTGACTCTCTTTTTGCTCTTCCGTTAATTCAAAACTTGGAACTGCTGGTTCAACAGGGGCGTCGCTTTGAAGTTCAGGTTCTTCTTTAGCTGGCGTTTCGACGCTGAAAGAAGGCAGGTCATTGAGTTCAAGCTCCTCTTGCTCACTTTTCGCTGATGGGCTTGAAGTTAGAGGATCTGAATCAATCAATGGGTCTGCATTTGTTGGTGATACAGCAAAGTCTGGTTCTTTACGCTCTTTACGAATGATCTCGAAGTCGTCTTCTGGCGCGAAAGAGCGCTCTGGCATTGTGCCCACGTCATCTAAGCTGTCGTTGTCGAGCTTGCCAAGTGGTTTATCACCAAATTTGGCTTTCCCTTCTTTTTTACTCGTCCACAATCCGTGGAACAATAATGCGGCGATCGCTAGTGCGCCAACAATAATGAGTACAAATCGCAATTCCTGCATTTTTCGCTCTCAGCTTTCATAGCCACCCTGAATTTTTGGGTTGCTATATCAGTTAGGTTAATTTGACCAATCTCACTACTGTATCAAAAGTAGCTACTGTTTTAGAACAACTTAATACAATAAGTTCCTCAGTTGGTGTGATTTTCACCACGCTTTTTTTCTTAATATCGGTCGAGTACACTATAGGTGTTTGCTATTTAACCAACTCCTCCTTATGTGAGCTGATATTCCAATATGACTAATTTATCGATTCCTCGCTCTGGCTTCGGCTATTTCATCTTCGGCGCTAAAATCGCTCTCTCTCCAAGTATTCGTAAATTTGTGCTAATGCCCTTACTTGCAAACGTATTGCTGGTTGGCGGCGCGCTGTTTTACATCTTTTCTAACCTCAATACATGGATTGATGGTTGGCTAGAAGGTCTTCCTAGCTTTCTTACTTGGTTGACTTATGTTCTGTGGCCATTGTTAGCACTGACAATACTGGCAACCTTCTCTTACTTCTTCAGTACGTTAGCGAATTTCATCGCTGCGCCATTTAACGGTTTACTGTCAGAGAAGGTAGAAGAGCTATTAACAGGCAAAAAAGTGAATGACGATGGTTTAATGGACGTGGTTAAAGACACACCGCGCATTCTAGCTCGCGAATGGCGAAAGCTCGTTTACACTTTGCCAAAAGCAATCGGTCTTTTCTTACTTCTACTTATTCCTGCACTTGGCCAGACCGTAGCGCCGTTCTTGTGGTTCATCTTTACTGCATGGATGCTAGCAATCCAGTATGCAGATTACCCATTCGATAATCATAAGATCAGCTTTGATGACATGAGAAGCTCATTGAAACAAAAGCAAGGTAAAAGCTACGGTTTTGGTGCTCTCGTCTCTATCTTCACAACCATTCCAATTCTGAATTTGATTGTTGTGCCTGTTGCTGTCTGTGGTGCGACAGCGATGTGGGTGTCTGAACACAAAGGTCAATTTACTCACCTTCGCTAATCTCCCCTATTTCACGCCTATTTTGTTGAATCACTAATTTCTATCAAAATGGGCGTGCATTCTGCTACATATCTATATGATATAACTTTTTAATCCTTTTACCTTTTTTTCAACTTGTTTAATCTAAATTCAACTTAAACAAACATTGAAATAAACGGGACGACTAAGTCATTGATATGCCGCGTTTAGTTCTGTCATCAAATGAAGGAATATTCCATGAGCAAGATTTACGAAGATAACTCCCTTACGATCGGTAACACTCCACTGGTTCGTTTGAACAAAGTAAGTAAAGGTAATGTACTCGCTAAGGTAGAGGCTCGTAACCCAAGCTTCAGTGTTAAGTGTCGTATCGGTGCGAACATGATTTGGGAAGCTGAAAAAGCTGGCACTCTTAAGCCAGGCGTAGAGCTTGTAGAACCAACAAGTGGTAACACAGGTGTGGCTCTTGCTTTTGTTGCGGCTGCTCGTGGTTACAAACTAACGCTAACTATGCCTGAGTCAATGAGCCTAGAGCGTCGTAAGCTGCTTAAAGCACTAGGTGCTAACCTTGAGCTAACAGAAGCGGCTAAAGGTATGAAAGGCGCGATTGCTAAAGCAGAAGAAATTGTGGCAAGCGACCCAGAGAAATACCTACTTCTTCAACAATTCAACAACCCTGCAAACCCAGAAATCCACGAGAAAACGACTGGCCCTGAAATCTGGGAAGCAACAGACGGTGAGATCGACGTGTTTGTAGCAGGTGTAGGTACGGGTGGTACAATTACAGGTACAAGCCGTTACATTAAAGGTGAGAAAGGCAAAGCAATTACTTCTGTAGCGGTTGAGCCAGCAGAATCTCCAGTAATTGCACAAGCACTTGCGGGTGACGAAATTCAACCAGCACCGCACAAAATCCAAGGTATCGGCGCAGGTTTCATCCCTGGTAACCTTGATTTAGAGCTTGTAGACCGTGTTGAATCTGTTACTTCAGAAGAAGCAATCGAAATGGCACAACGCCTAATGGCAGAAGAAGGCATTCTAGCGGGTATCTCTTCTGGTGCAGCAGTCGTTGCAGCAAACCGTCTAGCGGAACTACCTGAATTTGCTGGGAAAACAATTGTTACAGTTTTACCAAGCTCAGGTGAACGATACCTCAGCACAGCCCTGTTTGCCGGCATTTTTACCGACAAAGAGAACCAACAGTAATATGTGGTCAAATCAATATTTGGTCTAAAAAAGCCCCTAATTGGGGCTTTTTTGTTGATCCCTGCCTCACCTTTGGTAATATCACCCCTGTTTTATTTTTCGCTTCAAAATAAAAGAAGCAATAAACCAGATTCTGAAGGTCGTGAGTTCTCGTCAAAAGAGCACCATGGCTGGATAAAATTTTAACCAAACTGTTCAAACACGAACATGGCGTACTACACTCTGGCGCATACGCGTTAAAGAAGTTAAGCTAAACTTGGTTATAAACTTTACAAATAATAAATTAATTGGGGTATATAAAATGTACGAGAAGCAAGTAGAAATCACAGCAGAAAACGGTCTTCACACTCGTCCAGCTGCACAGTTCGTTAAAGAAGCAAAATCTTTCGACGCAGACATCACTGTGACTTCTAACGGTAAAAGCGCAAGCGCTAAAAGCCTATTCAAACTACAAACTCTAGGCCTAGTTAAAGGTACTGTAGTTTCTATTTCTGCTGAAGGCCCACAAGCTCAGCAAGCTGTAGACCACCTAGTTGCTCTAATGGACCAACTACACTAATTCGGTCTTCTTCTTTCAAAGCCATTTTGCCCTGCAAAGTGGCTTTGTTCGAAATAGAACAGAATAAGCTCGGCCAAGTGCCCAGCGGTAAAAGTCACACACTCTCCCGTTTACAGTTGACCAACTTAAGGTAAAGCTATGATTTCAGGTATCCTAGCATCTCCTGGTATTGCTATCGGTAAAGCACTACTACTTCAAGAAGATGAAATCGTTCTAAACACTAACACTATCACTGAAGACCAAGTTGAAGCGGAAGTTCAGCGTTTCTTTGACGCTCGTAACAAATCTTCAGCTCAACTAGAAATTGTTAAGCAAAAAGCGCTTGAGACTTTCGGTGAAGAAAAAGAAGCGATCTTTGAAGGTCACATCATGCTTCTTGAAGATGAAGAGCTAGAGGAAGAAATCCTAGCACTTATCAAGAACGACAAGATGCACGCAGATAACGCAATCCACACTGTTATCGAAGAGCAAGCATCTGCACTTGAGTCACTAGACGACGAATACCTAAAAGAACGTGCAACTGATATCCGTGATATCGGTACTCGTTTTGTTAAAAACGCTCTAGGCATCAACATCGTTTCTCTAAGCGATATCGATGAAGAAGTTATCCTAGCAGCTTACGATCTAACGCCATCTGAAACTGCACAAATCAACCTAGATTACGTACTAGGCTTTGCTTGTGACATCGGCGGTCGTACATCTCACACATCTATCATGGCGCGTTCACTAGAGCTTCCTGCAATCGTTGGTACTAACGATATCACTAAGAAAGTGAAGAATGGCGACATGCTTATTCTTGATGCGATGAATAACAAGATTGTTATCAACCCATCAGAAGCTGAACTTGAAGAAGCGAAAGCAGTTAAAGCTGCATTCCTAGCTGAAAAAGAAGAGCTAGCAAAACTTAAAGATCTACACGCTGAGACTCTAGACGGCCACCGTGTAGAAGTTTGCGGTAACATCGGTACTGTTAAAGACTGTGACGGCATCATCCGTAACGGTGGTGAAGGCGTTGGTCTGTACCGTACTGAATTCCTATTTATGGACCGTGATGCACTTCCTACTGAAGAAGAGCAGTACCAAGCGTACAAAGAAGTTGCGGAAGCAATGAACGGCGAGTCAGTGATCATCCGTACTATGGATATCGGTGGCGACAAAGATCTACCATACATGGATCTTCCAGAAGAGATGAACCCGTTCCTAGGCTGGCGTGCAGTACGTATCAGCTTAGACCGTCGCGAAATCCTACGTGACCAACTACGCGGTATCCTTCGTGCGTCTGCACACGGTAAGCTTCGTATCATGTTCCCAATGATCATCTCTGTAGAAGAGATCCGTGAACTGAAGAAAGCTATCGAAGAGTACAAAGCTGAGCTTCGCGCTGAAGGTCTAGCATTTGACGAAGAGATCGAAATCGGTGTAATGGTTGAAACACCAGCTGCGGCAGCTATCGCACACCACCTAGCGAAGGAAGTTGCTTTCTTCTCTATCGGTACAAACGACCTTACTCAGTACACACTTGCTGTAGACCGTGGTAACGAGATGATTTCTCACCTTTACAACCCACTGTCACCTGCTGTTCTTACAGTAATCAAGCAGGTTATCGATGCGTCTCACGCTGAAGGTAAATGGACAGGTATGTGTGGTGAGCTAGCAGGCGACGAGCGTGCAACTCTGCTTCTACTAGGTATGGGTCTAGATGAGTTCTCTATGAGCGGTATCTCTATCCCTAAAGTTAAGAAAGTAATCCGTAACTCTAACTTCGCAGAAGTAAAAGCTATGGCTGAAGAAGCACTTTCTCTACCAACTGCTGCTGAAATCCAAGCTGTTGTAGACAAATTCATCGCTGAAAAATCTCAGTAATCATCTATGCTTAATCAAATTAGACGGCTAAAAATAGTCGTCTAATTTGCTAGATTGGTATAGTATATTCTACAGAATAAAACTAAACGTTAGGAGCATGACACAATGGGTCTGTTTGACAAACTTAAGAAGCTAGTATCTGATGACAGCGCTGACGCTGGTGCAATCGAAATCATCGCACCTCTTTCTGGTGAAATCGTAAATATCGAAGACGTGCCAGATGTTGTTTTCGCTGAGAAAATCGTTGGTGACGGCATCGCGATCAAACCAGCTGGCGACAAAATGGTAGCTCCAGTTAACGGTACTATCGGTAAAATCTTCGAAACTAACCACGCATTCTCTATCGAGTCTGACGACGGTGTTGAGCTATTCGTTCACTTCGGTATCGATACCGTTGAACTTAAAGGCGAAGGCTTCACTCGTGTAGCAGAAGAAGGCCAAACTGTTAAAGCTGGTGACACTATCATCACTTTCGACCTAGCGCTTCTAGAAGAAAAAGCAAAATCAACTCTTACTCCAGTTGTTATCTCTAACATGGATGAAATCAAAGAGCTGAACAAACTTGCTGGTTCTGTAACTGTAGGTGAAACTCCAGTTCTGAAAGTGACTAAGTAATCTCTACTTAGCATTTCAAAAGTTCAAAAAGCGCAGCCTCACGGCTGCGTTTTTTGTTGTCCTAAGAAAATCACCTCAACAAAGATAATGCAGTGCCAGTGTCTTGGTTTGCTTGTGCAAGCAGCGTTGATGTCGCGCGTTCAAGCATCTGAGATTTGGTTAACTCAGTAGTTAGCTTAGCGTAATCGGTATCTTTGATTTGCCCTTCTGAGTCAGCGATATGATGAAAGGTATTATTAAGGCTATTCATTGTGCGGCTGACGCCATTTTGGAAACCACCGATTTCACTGCGATGCCCATCCACATAACCCAATGCAGCATCAATTACCGCAACCCCAAGCTGGGCACCACCAACCGTCGTCATATCCACGTCATCTAATGATATTGCCTGAGAATCATCAAAATTAAAGACATTCGCGGCACTACCTGTGACTTCGAAACCTTGAGGTGAATCTGCATGGGCTGAAAATAATTGCAGCTGATGTTCCTCGTTCACCGAAGCTCTAACCACATCCTGCTGGCCGTTAATATAGGTGGCTACCTGATAGATATCATCGCCCTCTTTGAGCTTAAAATCGAGCGCCTGCGACTCGTCATTGCTATCTTGATAGCTGACACTTAAGTCTTGATTATTAGCGGTAACACGCCAATTCTCATCCACATTGCTGCTTGCTTCAGTAAAATATCCGCCCATTTGTGGGATATTGGTGTACATACTCTTTAGCGTCAGGGAGACTGCGTTCGAGTCGGGACTAAGGTTAAAGTTACGCTTACCAAAAGAGCCATTAAATAGTTCATCCCCGGCAAAGGTCGTTGATGATGCAATACGATCGAGATCGTCGATCAACGCCTCCGATTCAATCTGGATACTTTCGCGTTCATCTTGACTTAATGCACCATTGGACGCCTGTAATCCGAAATCACGGAGCTTTTGAAGCATGTTGGTACTTTCGTGCAACGCGCCTTCGGCGGTTTGTGCGATAGAATTCGCATTGGTCGCATTCGACAGCGCAGTATCAATGCCTCGAGTCTGAGCTTTAAGTCGATTGGCTATTTGAAGGCCTGCGGCGTCATCACTCCCCGCATTGATACGAGAGCCTGACTGCAGCTTTGATTGAGCGTCAACGGCTTGGCCTTGTGCTTCACCAAGATGTCGCTGAGCGATTGAGGAAGATATATTTGTTTGTATCGATACCATTAAGTTGTATTCCGTTTAGTTAGGTTTACCCCAACTCACCGCTTGTGTTGTCCCTTCAACACAAATTGCATACACCTGAATGATACTGCCCACATCATTAATACAATTCATTATTCGGTAAATTCACTCAATAAAAAGAAAGCTAGGTGTTTGACCACCTAGCTTTCAATTTTAATTTTGCTTTCAATTAGCCAAGTAGGCTAAGTGCTGAGTTCGGTGCTTGCTTCGCTTGAGCAAGAATCGAGCTAGACGCTTGAGAAAGAATTTGCGACTTAGTCATTTGCGTCGTTTCTTTCGCGAAGTCTGTGTCTTTAATACGGCTCTTAGATGCATTCACGTTTTC
>NZ_JAKEUS010000039.1:0-370 GCF_022397975.1 Vibrio sp. Isolate30 | reverse complement strand
GAAGTGGGTAGTTTAACCTTCGGGAGGACGCTCACCACTTTGTGGTTCATGACTGGGGTGAAGTCGTAACAAGGTAGCCCTAGGGGAACCTGGGGCTGGATCACCTCCTTATACGAAGATRTTCACGATAAGTRTCCACACAGATTGATGGTTTTGAAGCGAAAGCTTCGAGCTATTATTGCTCTTTAACAATTTGGAAAGCTGACTGATTTAAATAACAMAGTTATTTAAATCAAATTAAAAGTTCTCAATGTTTATCCTTTGGATAAACACAACACAAACACATTCAAGTGTCTTGGCTTTTTGTCTTCACTTTTTAAAAGTGAAAATAAAGAGCAAAAATTGAGTCCGGCAAACACGTAATAAGAAC
>NZ_JAKEUS010000038.1:0-392 GCF_022397975.1 Vibrio sp. Isolate30 | reverse complement strand
CTGCTCGAATTGTCATTCTCGCAGTCAAGCGGGCTTATGCCATTGCACTAACCTCACGATGTCCAACCGTGATTAGCCCACCTTCGTGCTCCTCCGTTACTCTTTGGGAGGAGACCGCCCCAGTCAAACTACCCACCAGGCACTGTCCGCAACCCCGATTAGGGGTCAACGTTAGAACATCAACACTACAAGGGTGGTATTTCAAGGACGGCTCCACAAATACTGGCGTACTTGCTTCAAAGCCTCCCACCTATCCTACACATGTAGGGTCAATGTTCAGTGCCAAGCTGTAGTAAAGGTTCACGGGGTCTTTCCGTCTAGCCGCGGGTACACTGCATCTTCACAGCGATTTCAATTTCACTGAGTCTCGGGTGGAGACAGCGTGGCCATCA
>NZ_JAKEUS010000037.1:0-403 GCF_022397975.1 Vibrio sp. Isolate30 | reverse complement strand
GTAATCCACGTATATCAGCATGAGAACCGACGAAATTACTTGCTTCACCTATGCGGTAACACTACTACTGATTTACTAGTAAGGCTCTGGAAATGTGGGAGCAGAAACTTCTACGCTCTTATTGACAGTGGGGGTCATATCAACGCCGCGTTAAGTGGTGAGCAACGCTACCACCCTACCTAAACCATTGTGCCGTAAACATTAAAGCTGAATCAAACCGAAAATGCCAAGCGTTGGGAATCCGTCTTAAACGCTTTGTATGGATAATAAGCACTCCAATCGGGTAATGTGAGACCCAGGCTTTAGCTGCAACTAAAGCTTTCTATGTAGCAGTTCGTTTAAACGCTGGCTCCTCTATCGAGAGACCGATAACAAACATGAGCGCTACATAGGACTTCAAGCA
>NZ_JAKEUS010000036.1:0-434 GCF_022397975.1 Vibrio sp. Isolate30 | reverse complement strand
ATCGCCTCTGACTGCCAAGGCATCCACCGTGTACGCTTAGTCACTTAACCATACAACCCGAAGAGGTCTTTATGTATGGTAAACAACCAAGGTTTTTGGTTGTAATAAGAAGGGTTAGTTCTTATTACGTGTTTGCCGGACTCAATTTTGAATACAAGACACTTGAATGTGTTTGTGTTGTGTTTATCCAAAGGATAAACATTGAGAACTTTTAATTTGATTTAAATAACTGTGTTATTTAAATCAGTCAGCTTTCCAAATTGTTAAAGAGCGGATTCATTTCTGAACCATTTTTAAAAGCACTATCGCTAATGCGCTTAAAGATGGTGGAGCTAAGCAGGATCGAACTGCTGACCTCCTGCGTGCAAGGCAGGCGCTCTCCCAGCTGAGCTATAGCCCCAACGAAATCGATATTGACCGCTATCTCTGGGAAA
>NZ_JAKEUS010000035.1:0-470 GCF_022397975.1 Vibrio sp. Isolate30 | reverse complement strand
GCCAAGGCATCCACCGTGTACGCTTAGTCACTTAACCATACAACCCGAAAGGGTCTTAGTGTATGGCAACTAACCAAGGTTTTTGGTTGTAATAAGAAGGGTTAGTTCTTATTACGTGTTTGCCGGACTCAATTTTTGCTCTTTATTTTCACTTTTTAAAAGTGAAGACAAAAAGCCAAGACACTTGAATGTGTTTGTGTTGTGTTTATCCAAAGGATAAACATTGAGAACTTTTAATTTGATTTAAATAACTTTGTTATTTAAATCAGTCAGCTTTCCAAATTGTTAAAGAGCAGATTTCTTAATGAAACCATTTTTAAAAGCACTATCGCTAATGCGCTTAAAGATGGTGGAGCTAAGCAGGATCGAACTGCTGACCTCCTGCGTGCAAGGCAGGCGCTCTCCCAGCTGAGCTATAGCCCCAACGAAATCGATATTGACCGCTATCTCTGGGAAATATCTCTGGGAAA
>NZ_JAKEUS010000034.1:0-537 GCF_022397975.1 Vibrio sp. Isolate30 | reverse complement strand
GTTCAAGTCCACTCAGACCCACCACTATCTTTTCCCAGAGATAGCGGTCAATATCGATTTCGTTGGGGCTATAGCTCAGCTGGGAGAGCGCCTGCCTTGCACGCAGGAGGTCAGCAGTTCGATCCTGCTTAGCTCCACCATCTTTAAGCATTCTTGCGAGTGTGTTTAAAAATGGTTTTCGAAAGAAAATCTGCTCTTTAACAATTTGGAAAGCTGACTGATTTAAATAACACAGTTATTTAAATCAAATTAAAAGTTCTCAATGTTTATCTTTTAGATAAACACAACACAAACACATTCAAGTGTCTTGTATTCGAATCAAACTTAGTTTGATTCACCATTGAGTCCGGCAAACACGTAATAAGAATTAACCCTTCTTATTACAACCAAAACCTTGGTTGCTATTTTGTCTTCACTTTGAAAAGTGAAAGCAAACAGTCATACATTAAGACCCTTTCGGGTTGTATGGTTAAGTGACTAAGCGTACACGGTGGATGCCTTGGCAGTCAGAGGCGATGAAGGACGTATTAACTTGCG
>NZ_JAKEUS010000033.1:0-594 GCF_022397975.1 Vibrio sp. Isolate30 | reverse complement strand
CAGCTTTCCAGATTTTAAGAATTTGCTTGGCGACCATAGCGTTGTGGACCCACCTGAYTCCATGCCGAACTCAGAAGTGAAACGCAATAGCGCCGATGGTAGTGTGGGGCTTCCCCATGTGAGAGTAGGACATCGCCAGGCTTTAATTTCGACTTGTCTCGATGAGACGAGTCAACATAGGATTTTAAGTAAAAAACTTAGAGTTTTATGTTGACTTACAGAGTCAATCGCGTATTATACGCATCCGCTTCAAYGCTAAAGCGTTGATAGCAAAGCTCTTTAACAATTTAAACCTATCAATCTGTGTGGGCACTCGTTGATGAATATCAAAAAATGAAACTTCGGTTTCAACTTGATTTCAATGAACTGAGTGACCAATCGATAATTTATTATCGGCACAGTCAATTCACAGTCACTATTCGTAAGCTTTTTGCTAAAACGAATGGGGAATGTAATCAGTATTCGTTGAGTCACAAAATCTTAAATTGAAGAGTTTGATCATGGCTCAGATTGAACGCTGGCGGCAGGCCTAACACATGCAAGTCGAGCGGAAACGAGTTATCTGAACCTTCGGGGAACGATAACGGCGTCGAG
>NZ_JAKEUS010000032.1:0-618 GCF_022397975.1 Vibrio sp. Isolate30 | reverse complement strand
AATAACAGCTTTCCAGATTTTAAGAATTTGCTTGGCGACCATAGCGTTGTGGACCCACCTGATTCCATGCCGAACTCAGAAGTGAAACGCAATAGCGCCGATGGTAGTGTGGGGCTTCCCCATGTGAGAGTAGGACATCGCCAGGCTTCTATTTACTTTCATTTTTTAGAAAAATGAAAACAAAATAGCGACTTTGCTTAGTATCTAAGCAAGTCACCATAAAGTTCTAAATAAATTTAGAATTTTATGTTGACTTACAGAGTCAATCGCGTATTATACGCATCCGCTTCAACGCTAAAGCGTTGATAGCAAAGCTCTTTAACAATTTAAACCTATCAATCTGTGTGGGCACTCGTTGATGAATATCAAAAAATGAAACTTTGGTTTCAACTTGATTTCAATGAACTGAGTGACCAATCGATAATTTATTATCGGCACAGTCAATTCACAGTCACTATTCGTAAGAATAGGGAATGTAATCAGTATTCGTTGAGTCACAAAATCTTAAATTGAAGAGTTTGATCATGGCTCAGATTGAACGCTGGCGGCAGGCCTAACACATGCAAGTCGAGCGGAAACGAGTTATCTGAACCTTCGGGGAACGATAACGGCGTCGAG
>NZ_JAKEUS010000031.1:0-624 GCF_022397975.1 Vibrio sp. Isolate30 | reverse complement strand
CGCAAGTTAATACGTCCTTCATCGCCTCTGACTGCCAAGGCATCCACCGTGTACGCTTAGTCACTTAACCATACAACCCGAAAGGGTCTTAATGTATGACTGTTTGCTTTCACTTTTCAAAGTGAAGACAAAATAGCAACCAAGGTTTTTGGTTGTAACAAGAAGGGTTAGTTCTTATTACGTGTTTGCCGGACTCAATTTTGAATACAAGACACTTGAATGTGTTTGTGTTGTATTTATCCAAAGGATAAACATTGAGAACTTTTAATTTGATTTAAATAACTCTGTTATTTAAATCAGTCAGCTTTCCAAATTGTTAAAGAGCAAGTTTCTTTCGCTAATGACTAGCTAATGAAAACCATTTTTAAAAGCACTATCGCTAATGCGCTTAAAGATGGTGGGCGATACCGGGCTCGAACCAGTGACCCCCTGCTTGTAAGGCAGGTGCTCTCCCAACTGAGCTAATCGCCCACACTAGTTTTAATTCCTCGTGGAGAAGAATTCCTCAAGAATGGTGGAGCTAAGCAGGATCGAACTGCTGACCTCCTGCGTGCAAGGCAGGCGCTCTCCCAGCTGAGCTATAGCCCCATCTTGAGAGTCATTTCTAAAAGAAGAAATGGTGGG
>NZ_JAKEUS010000030.1:0-638 GCF_022397975.1 Vibrio sp. Isolate30 | reverse complement strand
CCCACCATTTCTTCTTTTAGAAATGACTCTCAAGATGGGGCTATAGCTCAGCTGGGAGAGCGCCTGCCTTGCACGCAGGAGGTCAGCAGTTCGATCCTGCTTAGCTCCACCATTCTTGAGGAATTCTTCTCCACGAGGAATTAAAACTAATGTGGGCGATTAGCTCAGTTGGGAGAGCACCTGCCTTACAAGCAGGGGGTCACTGGTTCGAGCCCGGTATCGCCCACCATCTTTAAGCGCATTAGCGATAATGCTTTTAAAAATGGTTTTCATTAGCTAGTCATTAGCGAAAGAAACTTGCTCTTTAACAATTTGGAAAGCTGACTGATTTAAATAACACAGTTATTTAAATCAAATTAAAAGTTCTCAATGTTTATCTGCTCTTATTTATTAAGAACAGTAAACACAACACAAACACATTCAAGTGTCTTGTATTCAAAATTGAGTCCGGCAAACACGTAATAAGAACTAACCCTTCTTATTACAACCAAAACCTTGGTTAGTTGCCATACACTAAGACCCTTTCGGGTTGTATGGTTAAGTGACTAAGCGTACACGGTGGATGCCTTGGCAGTCAGAGGCGATGAAGGACGTATTAACTTGCGATAAGCCCAGATTAGGTAGTAAAAACCTTTTGA
>NZ_JAKEUS010000003.1:0-410835 GCF_022397975.1 Vibrio sp. Isolate30 | reverse complement strand
CCCAAGGGGTTTTGATGGACTCAAAGATATAAGCACTTGAATGAGTTTAGAGAATAACAGCTTTCCAGATTTTAAGAATTTGCTTGGCGACCATAGCGTTGTGGACCCACCTGATTCCATGCCGAACTCAGAAGTGAAACGCAATAGCGTCGATGGTAGTGTGGGGCTTCCCCATGTGAGAGTAGAACATCGCCAGGCTCCAAATTTTGTGCTGGTATGGCTCAGTTGGTAGAGCGCACCCTTGGTAAGGGTGAGGTCCCCAGTTCAAATCTGGGTACTAGCACCATTTATTTCGTTGATTTGATTACTCAAATTAACCACAGAATTTGTTTGACGACCATAGCATTGTGGACCCACCTGATTCCATGCCGAACTCAGAAGTGAAACGCAATAGCGCCGATGGTAGTGTGGGGCTTCCCCATGTGAGAGTAGGACATCGTCAGGCTCAAATTGCTTTAAGCTGAATAGACACTGCGGAGTGGTAGTTCAGTTGGTTAGAATACCGGCCTGTCACGCCGGGGGTCGCGGGTTCGAGTCCCGTCCACTCCGCCACTTATCAGAAAGCCTAGTCGTAAGACTAGGCTTTCGTCGTTTCTAGTGGGTAGTTTTTTGGTCTTCGACCAATGAGTCCCGGTCGCTTGCGACCACAGCCATTCCGCCATTTATACTAAGCCCAAGCATAACTGCTTGGGCTTTTTTACATTTAAACGATGGTGTTCGTTCTTCGGACAGAGAAGTCCCGGTTGTCCGCAACCCTAACATCTTCGCCACTTATTAAACTGTGAGAGTTGATAGCCTGTCTTGAATAGGAGTACTGTGGAGTACATAGAAGCACTCCACGTAGCAGAAAGCCTTAAGGTCACTTAGTTTTTCTGGATATTGTCGTTAAGTCTTGGTGATCCCAACACCAAAAATCCCTGGCGGTGCAATGAATTCCACCAACCCATTTTTCTATGAGAATGTCTGGTTCTAAATGGTGAGCTACAGATAGTGAGAGTGTGTACTTATACAAATCCTCAGGGTCAGATTGCGTGACCTCTATAAGCGGCTCAGGGCCTTCAGCTAATGGTTTAATGAGAGCCCAATACATAACATCACCCAAATAAACGAGTGGCTCCGAATCCATATAACGCTTAAACAGTTTGTTGAACTTCATAGAATCTTGAGCTTCTTTCAAGATATTAAAGGTAATGCGCTCGACTAACCCTAATCCTAAATCTATGTGTGGTAATTCTTGTAAATGTCTGAATATCACGGCTCTGATATTAGGGAATAGATTTTGGTCTACGTTGTGATAACTGTCGACCAACTTTAAGGGACTCTCTGAACAGAAGGCTTTCCACAATTCTGTCGCTGAAACGATATGCTCGTTAGTCACGACTTTTCTACTGTTCCAGAGCAAACGCAGTGCTTCTGGAGGTAATTGACCTAAGCCGATGAACCTTTCTCTACCTGGGAAGGTACTAACCTCGATAATCTCTACTTTGTTAATGTTTGGGTATGAAAGTAGATACAAAGATCTAATCAGCATCAGTTGATCGTAGTTGTCGTGTTCGACCCATAAAACAATACGTTGATAGTCATTATCTAAGAGCTTATTCGTCGCTTGCTTGGCTTCAGACTTTACTTGATCAAGTGACTTTTCTACCTGTTTCATCTCTGACAGCAGTCGATCATATACATATTCTGCTCTGATCACTGAAAGCGTCTTTTCATCCAAACATAGAGGTCCGATGCATAGTGGTTCTATGTATGGGAGGAAGTCTCCACTGAATCCTGCTTGCTCTAATGTTTGCTGTATATCGTGACCGCAACGAACATGTAGGGTTTTCAAGTCATTGTCTAGAGCGGGTAGAGGGGCACCATTTGCGCTTTTATTCCTGTCTAAGTTATCAATATGCGATAACAGCTTATTCCAGCTGCTGACGCCCAACTCTCGCGCTAATGATAAGTGTACGTCCGCCAGCTTAATTCTATCAGCAGAAAGGTGAGAATTAGGGTGTAGAGCGAGTAGCCAACGTAAGTCTTCGACAGAGCCCGATCTGATTCGTTTTAGCCGAGATTTAGCGTGTTTTTTTAGATATGTCAGATTGAGAGAAAAAGCATTCATATATTCACCGTCTCGTAACTTCTGCACTCGCTGATCAGAAGAGAAGGTAAATCAAATTGTAGTTTCCCGAGAAGGGAGCTGATTGATGACCTTGAGTTTGACTCTTTCCGCGAGTAGGAAGCGCAGGTAACGCTTAGCTCAATATATATTAAGGTGTTAGATAACGAAAGTAACAGTCTGAAGTTATGGGATATTTGTATGCTAGAGATCGCAGTGGCTAGGGATGTGAAGTAGAGGCCAGAAGCAAGTCGAAGCTTCAAACGAAAAACACCAGGTCTTTCGTTGGGGACGCCTAGTTTTGGCTTCTTGATTTGGTTCCCCGGCGAGATTCGACGCAGCCGGCTAGGGCGGTCCGACGATTCGGCTGAGACATTGCTTTGGCACAAAGCAGGAGCATTAGATGCGAAAAAGCCTCATCGTGTGATGAGGCTTTCTCTAAAATGGCTCCCCCTGCGGGACTCGAACCTGCGACATACGGATTAACAGTCCGCCGTTCTACCAACTGAACTAAGGGGGAATTATTTAAGAAGATAAATCTTCTCAATAATATAAATGGTGCCGACTACCGGAATCGAACTGGTGACCTACTGATTACAAGTCAGTTGCTCTACCTACTGAGCTAAGTCGGCACACTAAATGTGGCTCCCCCTGCGGGACTCGAACCTGCGACATACGGATTAACAGTCCGCCGTTCTACCAACTGAACTAAGGGGGAATTATTCTTAAAGCTTGAAAGAAATGGTGCCGACTACCGGAATCGAACTGGTGACCTACTGATTACAAGTCAGTTGCTCTACCTACTGAGCTAAGTCGGCACTGATGATTTCTTCGTGCTTTACTGCTGTTGTCTTCTAGACACCAACAAATAAATTGTGGTGCCCGGAGGCGGAATCGAACCACCGACACGAGGATTTTCAATCCTCTGCTCTACCGACTGAGCTATCCGGGCGACGAGGTGTATTAAACGTGTTTTCCGGTTCTGGGTCAACATTAAATTGCAAAAAAAGTATCGTTTGATGTTTTTCTATACTTAGTGGGGTGTTTTTATTCATTTTGTATGAAAAACCTAGGCCAGGCATGCGCTAAAAAAGATGGAAAGAGAGTTTAAGTCGCAAGAAAAGTGGCTAAATAAAAAAAAGCACGTATGAAAACGTGCTTTTTTCGTCAGATAAATAAATGGTGAATTAGTGTTTTACTTCAAAACGGTTAACCCAAGCTTCAAGTTCATTGGAAAGTGAAGCGAGAGTTTGAGTACTGTTATGACTTTCTGTCACGACGCCACTTAATTGATTACCACTCTCTTCAATCATGTTGATACGTTTAGAGATATCGTCACTCACTTGAGTCTGCTCGGCTGCGGCTGTTGCTATTTGATGACTCATCGATGAGATGGACTCCAATGCGATCACAATCTGTTGTAGTGCTTCTGATGCGTTCTGAGACTCTGTTACAGTGCTTTGACTTGTTTCAGCACACACTTCCATCGTCTGGATGGCGTTGCGAGAGCCTTCTTGAAGGTTGTTAATCATCAATTGGATCTCTTTAGTGCTGTCTTGTGTTCGACCTGCTAGGTTGCGCACCTCATCAGCAACTACAGCAAACCCTCGACCTTGTTCACCCGCGCGAGCAGCTTCAATTGCAGCATTTAGAGCCAGTAGGTTCGTTTGTTCTGCGATGTCGCCAATCACGTCCAGTACCTTAACAATGTTGTTTACATCATTATCTAGGTTAGCAACGGCTTCGCTAGCCGTATTAAGCTGACCTGCAAGCCCCTGGATGTTGTCTACGGTGTTGTGAATCAGGCGCTGAGTGTGTTGACTCTGCTTATCGGCTTCGTCGGTGTTACGCGCGGTATCGCCTGCTGAATCAGCAACATTGTTTGCAGAAGAGGCCATCTCAGTCATTGCTGTCGCGATCATTTCCGTAGACTGCTGCTGAGTTTCCGTAAGTTGTGCAATTGAGCCAGCGCGATCTTCTACGCGTTGTAATTCGCCACGTAGTGCCAGCATAGATGCATTCAAGTTTGAAACCAGTTCAGCTAATGACTGACTCATCTGCTGGACGGCGTGATAGATGCTACCTTCTTCAGGTTTTTTATCGAACGATGTCTGTATTTTTCCTTGTGCCACGGCTTGGACGGCTTCTCTCACATCTTTAGGTTCTCCACCTAATAATGCGAGCATACGCTTGATTGAGAAGACTAGGCTCGAAAGGATGGCCCCTGCAATAACTAAGCAGAGAAACAGTTGCCATTGAGCAGTAGACCAGAAACGTGCGTTAACTTCGTTGAAACCAATGCCCGTACCCACAACCCAGCCCCAATGTGGCGTTTTCTCTGCGATAGACAGTTTCTCTTCAATGGTTCCATCTGGCAGTTTTTGGGTCCAGGTGTATTCAACAATTTGTCCAGTACGATTACCTAATACCCTTTGGATAAGCTGACCGACACTGTTTCCATCCCCGTCTTTAAAATCATTAAAGCTGGTTCCATGAAGTTGCGGATCAAGCGGGGTTGCCACAAAGGTCATGTTCTCATCGGCAACGTAGACATATTCGTTGTCTTTGTAAATGTTGTTACGTAGTAGGCGTGTTGCGAGTTGTTTCGCTTGCTCTTCTTCTAGGGTGCCATCAATCGCCATTTTCTCGACTTCTGTGAGAATGCTGTAGGCGCTCTTAAAAAGCTCTGTTACACGAGCTTTATTGTCCATGTTGCTGGCGACCCTTAAGGTCCATAAGCCAGTTGCAGTTAGTGCCAATAGGGCGACCAAGATAATTGCAGATAGTATGTAAGCTTGCGTTTTTAATTTCATGTTTCCTCACACAGCAGCAAAAATAATATAGCTGTTTCATCGGATAGTAATCTAAGTGGTGTAGGGCAGATATCGGAAATGAGTGAAAGTATGATAGAGATTAAATTTACGGTACAAAAAAAGTAACGGATCTGTATTCGGTTTGAACAAACTAAAAGGTTTGTTCAATTTCTGGTTAGATCTGCACGCATAAATTTCTTGAATAAAACTTACCTAATGGTGGTTTTATAAAGTGGTATTGTCTGTGTGAGGTGTTGATCGTTGAACTGTTTGGGAGCTACTTAGCTTGTTAGGGAAGAGCGGGATTAAGTTAATTCAATGAAAGAGATAGATCCAAGTCTTTCGCTAAAGGTGGGAATACGGCCAGATGATTCGACTGACAAAGCAGGGGAGTTAGATACGAAAAAGCCAAGTCTTTCGTCGGGGACGCCTAGTTTTGGTTTCTTGAATGTGGCTCCCCTGCGGGATTCGACGCGGCCGGCTAGCTCTGAGACATTACTTGGAACAAGTAAGTCGCATTGTAAAACGAAAAAAGCCAAGTCTTTCGACTTGGCTTCTTGAAAATGGCTCCCCCTGCGGGACTCGAACCTGCGACATACGGATTAACAGTCCGCCGTTCTACCAACTGAACTAAGGGGGAATTATTTGTGTTAACAACAGGTCTTAAAGACCACTATTTGTTAAGCACCAAATAATGGTGCCTCGAGGCGGAATCGAACCACCGACACGAGGATTTTCAATCCTCTGCTCTACCGACTGAGCTATCGAGGCAAAAGAATGGTGCCGACTACCGGAATCGAACTGGTGACCTACTGATTACAAGTAATCGAACCACCGACACGAGGATTTTCAATCCTCTGCTCTACCGACTGAGCTATCGAGGCAAAAGAATGGTGCCGACTACCGGAATCGAACTGGTGACCTACTGATTACAAGTCAGTTGCTCTACCTACTGAGCTAAGTCGGCACACTATATCTTTTACTGAAGAAGTTACTCTTCATTTTATATGAAATGATATCAATCACTTCAATTGTAAATGGCTCCCCCTGCGGGACTCGAACCTGCGACATACGGATTAACAGTCCGCCGTTCTACCAACTGAACTAAGGGGGAATTATTTGTGTCAACATCAGGTCTTGAAGACCATTATTTGTTAAGCACCAAATAATGGTGCCTCGAGGCGGAATCGAACCACCGACACGAGGATTTTCAATCCTCTGCTCTACCGACTGAGCTATCGAGGCAAAAGAATGGTGCCGACTACCGGAATCGAACTGGTGACCTACTGATTACAAGNAATCGAACCACCGACACGAGGATTTTCAATCCTCTGCTCTACCGACTGAGCTATCGAGGCAAAAGAATGGTGCCGACTACCGGAATCGAACTGGTGACCTACTGATTACAAGTCAGTTGCTCTACCTACTGAGCTAAGTCGGCACACTAATATTCTTTGTGCTTTTGTCCGTGCTAATGCTTCCTGTTAAAAAGCGCTGACACCAACAAATCAAATTGTGGTGCCCGGAGGCGGAATCGAACCACCGACACGAGGATTTTCAATCCTCTGCTCTACCGACTGAGCTATCCGGGCAACGGAGCGCTATTAAACGGATTTTCTGCATAACCGTCAACACCTTTTTTCAAAATAATTAAAAAAAACGTTCGTTAGTTGTTTTTTTATTCAAAAGTGAGGGTTAGGTTTTGCCTTGGTTAAAGTCTTTTTTGAATTTTGTTACTTTTTCTAAGTATCTACGCGATTCTTTATTGGGGTGCTTTTTGGTGAGCGCCCAGTAAACTTGATTGGGTTGCAAGGAGTTAAGGTCATTCATTGCGCGTTTTCTGTCGCGACTAAAGGTATTTAACACTCCGCCAGTGCCTCCGTTGTACGCAGAAATCATGCTGTACTCTAGTGAGGTCGGGTGCTGAACGTCTTTTAGATAGCGGTTTTTAAGGATATAGAAATACGCGGTACCTGCATCAATGTTGTTTTCTGGGTTAAATAAGTATTCAGGACTAGGCTCTCCGGACTTATTTTTTACTAGCTTAAAGACATCGCGACCAGCAGTCTTAGGCACAACTTGCATTAAACCATAAGCGTTAGCCCAACTTACGGCATAAGGGTTAAAGCTACTTTCTGTTTTGATGATGGCGTAGATAAGATCTTCTGGGATGTCATAGCGCTTTGATGCTCGCTGAACGATGTCTGCGTACTTATAGCTTCGCTTACTCGCGTGATCGGCCACCATCGGGATCTCTACGTAGTAGGCTTTTTTGAAGTCGACGTTCTTCGTTTTTAGGTTGTTTGCTATTAAGTAATCAGCAAATCGATTGGCACGCCAAGTCCATTGAATAGGCTTTTTGTCTTGATCGACAACTTGATTATAGAGGAATGGCTGGCCTTCTAATTTGATGCTTTTAGAGGAGAATAGATCGACACTCGCTGGATCATCGGGTGTCAGCAAGGTTGTCATGATCGCATCTTTTAGGTGTTTTTTCGGCTCCGTCGATGAAACTGTTTCGACAGTAATCAGACCTTTTGAGAAGTTTACTTCTGAACGACTTAGGTAATTATCTATGTATTTCACATAGTTACTCTTACCTGCGATCTTTACTTCATTGCTGCCCCAACGCTTTTGGATGTTACCCGAGAAGCTATTGATCAGGGCATCGAGTGCGCCTGTATCTTTCTCGAATTGACCCGGTAGCTCGGCAAGGTTGCCTGCAAAACGGTTGGTCGGTTCATAATTGACGTCATAAATGCTCTCAATGAACTCTCGGCTACAACCGGTAAGTAGCATAGCCGCTAGGAAGTAACTCAGCTTTTTCATAGGTCCTCATACAAAAATGACATCACAGCGCGAACCATGATGTCATTAAACTCGGTGTAAATAAATGTCTTATTCGCTTGGTGGCGTGTAGCCATCAATCACGACATCTTTACCTTCGAAAAGGAAGTTAACCATTTCTGTCTCAAGCAGTTTTCTGTGCTCAGGATCCATCATGTTTAGCTTCTTTTCATTGATAAGCATGGTCTGCTTGCTTTGCCATAGTGCCCATGCTTCTTTAGAAATATTGTCGAAAATACGCTTACCTAAGTCACCTGGGTAAAGTTGAAAATCTAAGCCTTCAGCATCTTTCTGTAGGCGAGCACAAAATACAGTGCGGCTCATAATGGTTCCTCTTGTCGTATTCGTCTGTTTAAACGTGATCGTTTAATTCAAAGGTTAGGCTTTCTAATAGCTGCTTAACAGGAGCAGCTAAGCCTATCTCTTCAGGTTTTGATAAGTTATACCAGAGACCCTTTGTCCCTTCCATTATCAAATCTGGTTGTTTGTCTAATTTTACTAAGACAGGGGTGATATCTAAGTGGTAATGGCTAAAGGTATGCCTAAACGCAATTAGAGTCTCTTGGTTTTCTATAGAAGCTGAGCCAATCGAGCGGATGTCGAGTTGGTGTTCAATCTCCTGACTTTCATGTTGAGGGAAACAGAACAGCCCTCCCCAGATGCCTGATTGCGGTCGTTGCTCCAACCAAACCTGATTGTCGTGATAAAGAATCACAAACCAAGTCTCTTTTACAGGCTTCTCTTTCTTGGGCTTCTTACCCGGAAAGTCGAGCTGACGGTCTAGCTTGTTTGCCTCACACATCGATTCAATTGGACATAACGTGCACTTCGGCTTGCTTCGAGTGCACACCATAGCGCCCATATCCATCATGGCTTGGTTGTACTTATCGACATCTTGTTTGGGAGTATTTGACTCAGCATGCTCCCAAAGCTGATTTTCAACCTTTTTTTGCCCCGGCCAACCTTCGACGGCAAAGCTTCTGGCTAAGGTTCGCTTTACGTTGCCATCTAAAATCGCATGAGGCTGCTTATAGACAGATGACAGCACGGCGGCGGCGGTCGAACGGCCAATACCGGGTAGGGCGTTCATCTCTTCAATGTCGGTTGGAAACTCTCCACCATACTCAGTGGCAACAATCTTTGCGGCTTTGTGTAGGTTACGAGCTCTTGCGTAGTAACCAAGGCCAGTCCAAAGGTGTAACACTTCATCTTGCTCTGCATTGGCAAGATCGATAACGGTTGGAAAGCGCTCCAGAAATCGTTGGTAATATGGGATCACGGTAGCGACTTGCGTCTGCTGGAGCATGATCTCAGAGAGCCAAACGGAGTAGGCGGTTTTGTTTTGTTGCCATGGGAGTTCTTTACGCCCATAGGCGTCATACCACTTTAATATGGCGGATGCGAAAGGAGTCACGACTTGCTCATTGCTTTGCTATTATTAGAAACGAAATTGCACCACACTTGTGGTTGGATGTAAAACAGACAAATTGTGTGGGAATTTATGAGCAGAAAGACTTGCACAGACGGCAATTCTTTGGATAATCCCCGCTTTGATTAATCAATGTGCAGGCAAAAATCAATGAGTGAAGTGACCACTAACGAATATACTGAAGACGGTAAACTGGTTCGTAAGATCCGCAGCTTTGTTCGCCGCGAAGGCCGCTTAACCAAAGGCCAAGAGAACGCGATGAACGAGTGTTGGCCAACTATGGGTATCGACTACAACCCAGAACTTCTAGATTGGAAAGAAGTTTTCGGTAACGATAACCCTGTAGTACTAGAGATCGGCTTTGGTATGGGTGCATCACTGGTTGAAATGGCGAAGAGCGCGCCAGAGAAAAACTTCTTAGGTATCGAAGTTCACAGCCCTGGTGTAGGTGCGTGTCTTGGTACTGCGCGCGACGCGGGCGTAACTAACCTACGCGTGATGTGTCACGATGCGGTTGAAGTGTTTGAGCACATGATCCCAGATAGCAGCCTTCATACTCTACAGCTATTCTTCCCAGACCCATGGCACAAAGCGCGTCACCACAAGCGTCGTATTGTTAAAGCTGAATTTGCAGAGATGGTTCGCGCGAAGCTACACCTTGAAACGGGTATCTTCCATATGGCGACTGACTGGGAAAACTACGCAGAGCATATGATCGAAGTGATGAACGCAGCACCAGGCTTCGAAAACATCGCAGAAGAGGGCGATTTTATTCCTCGTCCAGATGAGCGTCCACTAACTAAGTTTGAAGCTCGTGGCCACCGTCTAGGTCACGGTGTTTGGGATATTAAGTACAAGCGTACTAAGTAATTCAAAGCAGAGTGAATGAGCTCAGTCGCTGAGCTATTGTCCCTACACTTTGTAGTATTGATTAAAGCCAACATTGTTGTAATGTTGGCTTTTTTGTCCTTAGCTGATGAATAAATGGTGTGACACGCCAGCCCTACAAGAATAACAATACAGAAGTACACAAGCATGAAACCGACACAAGCTATTCTGGCGGAGATTCTAGAAGAAGTTCGCCCTTTAATTGGCCAAGGGAAAGTGGCTGATTACATTCCGGCTCTGGCCAAAGTCTCGAATCAAAAGCTTGCTATTGCCGTTTACACCAATGAAGGTGAAGTGATTCAAGCGGGAGATGCGGAAGAAGCGTTTTCTATTCAATCTATCTCTAAAGCACTGAGCTTGACCTTAGCCATGGTGCTTTATAAGCCAGAAGAAATTTGGCAGCGTGTAGGCAAAGAACCATCGGGGCAAGCGTTCAACTCAATGATTCAGCTTGAGATGGAGCAAGGCATTCCGCGTAACCCGTTTATTAATGCGGGAGCCATTGTGGTTTCTGACTTATTGCACAGTCGCCTCTCTGCACCAAGACAACGCTTATTAGAATTTGTACGTCAGCTATCTGGTGATACGCATATTGTCTACGACAAGGTCGTTGCGGCTTCAGAAATGATGCACAGTGATCGAAATGCGGCGATTGCTTACTTGATGAGAGCATTTGGTAACTTCGACAATGAAGTGATTCCGGTATTGAACAACTACTTCCATGCTTGCGCGCTGAAAATGACCTGCGTTGATTTGGCGAAGACCTTTAGCTATCTGGCGAATAAAGGTACCTCTGTGCAGACTCAAAAGCAGGTGATTACGCCAACCCAAACAAAACAGTTAAATGCGTTACTGGCGACTTGTGGCCTCTACGATGGGGCTGGTGAATTTGCATATCGCGTTGGCATGCCGGGTAAATCTGGAGTAGGCGGCGGTATTATCGCTATTGTACCGGGTGAGATGACGATTGCGGTGTGGTCTCCAGAGCTTGATCCTTCTGGTAACTCATTGGCAGGTACTAAGGCTCTCGAGCTGCTTTCAGAGCGTATTGGTCGCTCGATTTTTTAGAAGAAAGATGCGAGATGCGAGTACGGACTTTGTCCTATAGAGCGCTTCGCTTCGAGAAGGTTCTTACAATAAAAAGGGTTGACCCTAAAGCCAACCCTTCCATCATTTTTCTCGAATCTCGAATCTCGAATCTCGAATCTCGAATCTCGAATCTCGAATCTCGAATCTCGAATCTCGAATCTCGAATCTCGAATCTCGAATTACTCGTCTTCTTCCGCCATAAACGCTTCCAACAAATCGTTTAGGAATAACTTTCCTTTTTCGGTGATCTGCCAGTGCGTCTCTGTCTCTTGCAGGTAGCTTAAACCTACAGCCCAATCTATGGTCTCTTGAACGGCTTCAAAACCCAAACCGGTGGTATCTAAGAAGTCTTGTTTTGGGCATGCTTCCATTAAGCGGAAACGGTTCATAAAGAATTCGAATGGCCTATCTTCATTAGCAACCTCAAACTCATCCGAAAGATAAGGCTTCGCGAGGTTCTGGTACGCTGCAAGGTAGCCTCTAGGATGTTTAACCTTAGTGGTACGTACGATTCTTCCATCGTTAAAGCTCAGCTTACCGTGAGAGCCACAACCAATGCCGAGGTAGTCACCAAAGCGCCAGTAGTTGAGGTTGTGCTGACACTGGAATCCGGGCTTACTGTAGCCTGAGATCTCGTATTGCACATAACCGGCTTCCGCAAGCTTCTTATGCCCCAGTTCAAAGATATCCCAAAGGTCATCATCGTCTGGCAGCGTAGGTGGCTTGTAGTAGAACATGGTGTTTGGTTCTATGGTCAGCTGATACCAAGATAGATGCGGTGGATCGAGTTCGATCGCCTTATCAAGATCCGCTAGCGCCTGTTCAATGCTTTGATCCGGTAAACCATGCATAAGATCGAGATTAAAGCTGTTTAGACCGATCTTATGTGCAAGGTGCGCAGCGTTGACTGCTTCATCTTGGCCATGAATACGCCCTAGTCGTTCTAACTTTTCTTGCTCAAAGCTTTGAACGCCGACGGAAATGCGCGTGACGCCAGCCTCTCGGTAACCCGCAAAGCGTTCAGCTTCGATAGTGCCAGGGTTTGCCTCCATGGTGATCTCAATATCAGCTTTAAAAGGGATGCGTTGTTCAATCCCTTTAAGCATTCTTTCGATACCTTGAGGTGAGAATAAGCTAGGTGTTCCACCACCAATGAAAATTGAGTGCAGAGATCTCGGTGACTGATTGAGGTGATACCTTTCAATATCAGTATCAAGATCCTCAAGCAGAGCATCGATATACTCGTTCTCCGGTATATCGGCTTTAAGAGCGTGCGAGTTAAAGTCGCAATATGGACACTTCTGTACACACCATGGGATGTGTACATACAGACTAAGTGCTGGTGGAATCAATGTGGTTTGACTCATTACTGAGCTTGCTCTTTCAGTGTTTTGAATAGAGTAGCCAACGCTTTACCACGGTGAGACAGCTGTTTTTTACGTGTTGGTTCTAGTTCCGCTGATGCGCAGTTATCTTCAGGTACGAAGAAGATTGGGTCGTAACCGAAACCATTGTCACCATGCGCTTCCGTTAGGATGCGACCTTCCCACTTACCATGACAAACGATAGGCGTTGGATCGTTCTCATGACGCATCAATACCAATACGCAGTGGAAACGAGCTGTACGTTCGGCTTCTGGCACACCTTCCATCGCCTTTAGAAGCTTCTCTAGGTTTTCTTGGTCTGATGCATCTTCACCAGCGTAGCGCGCCGAGTAGATGCCCGGCGCACCTTTTAGATAATCAACTTCTAGACCTGAGTCATCCGCAATGGCTGCAAGCCCTGTTTCTTTGGCGGCATGACGCGCTTTGATGATCGCGTTTTCGATGAAAGTAGTTCCGGTTTCTGCAACTTCAGACACGTTGAATTCGCTTTGTGCGAGAACTTCAAAGCCGAAGTCAGACAGAAGATCTGCCATCTCGCGAACTTTGCCTTGATTGCCTGTAGCTAGAACGATCTTATTCATTGGGGTAACTCTAAATTGAAATAGTGGAAGTGAAGAGATTACTCTTCAACATAAAACTTTTGGGTAAAACGAAGCGGACCTGCGCCTTTGAGGCCAGAGTTTACATCGATATCAAATGTGATGTTCTCCTCGTGTGTGATGGGAAACTCTGCGAGATAGTAAATCGCATCGCCTTCTTTGATCTCACGAAACTCTAGAGTTCGAGTATTGCCGACTAAGTTTCTTGCCGTTCCAGAGATTTTAGCAGTCGTAGCGGGTTTGCCTAGTGCAGAGGTATCTAGAATGCTGATGTTTAGGATAGCTGAGTAGCCATTTCGTTTTAACTGGTACTGTTTAGCAACTTGAGCGGTTAGGAATGTTGAGTTGAATGCAGAGTAATGCACCTCAACATCTTTGATGTTTTTGAACTGGCCTGCCCACGTTGGCAGAGCAATCAAGCTTGTAAGTAGTGCTGTAATCCATAAACGCATAGTGACTCCAATAAATAGCAAAAAGCCATCACAAGATGGCTTTAATTTCGTTTGGTATTTGGCTAGGGGAACATATTCGAACTTGTTTATGTCTTCCTAGCTCGCCCTTTTCGATCTTAACCAGCCCTTTCGCGACTTTAAATTGCTTCGACAGATACTTGGCTAAATGGGCATTGGCTTTGCCATCAACAGGCGGTGCTGTGATGGCGATTTTTAACTCTTCACCGTGCAAGCCGATGATTTTGTCTCGGCTTGCTTTGGGTTGGATGTAGAGCCGTAGAAGAATGTCGTCTTCCTCTCTCCAGACGGCTACTGACATTATAGTTGGAACCAGATAGGGCCAACTAGATCACCCATCAAGAAGTTAGCAAACTGCAGCACAATAAACAGAACCAGTACACTTAGGTCGAAACCGCCCATGTCAGGAAGAATTCGGCGGATTGGGATTAGCATAGGCTCTGTTAGTTGATGGAACACATACTCAATTGGGCTACGGCCTTGGCTAACCCAGCTCAGGATTGCGCGGATCAGTAGTACCCAGAACAGCAAGCCACCAGCCGCTTTCAGCAAAGACAGCGCCCCAAATATTAGGAAGCTTATATCAAATACGGCCGCACCACCTGAGATGATCAGATTCAGCGCTACAAACTTAAGTACACAAAGTGCGTAGGCAAATAACACCGTCGCCATATCGATGCTACCGATAGACGGAATGACACGACGCAGTGGCGCAACGACTGGCTGAGTGGCTTTTACGATGAATTGTGAGAATGGGTTGTAGAAATCGGCGCGTGATGCTTGTAACCAAATACGTAAGATCACCACCATGATATAGAGATCAAAAACGGTCGAGATCAAAAAGCTCATCGAGTTCATATAGGTTCCTTTTTCGGAGTAATTCATAGCGATCCAGTGATCGCTATGCTGTTCTTAAAATAGTTTTTCCATCTCTTCAGCTCTTGCAACCGCAGCTTGCATCGCTTTGGCCACAATCTCTGATAGGTGATTTTCATTAAAGGTGCGCAAAGCTTCTGCTGTCGTGCCTCCTTTAGATGTGACTTGTTCACGCAATGTAGAAAGCTCAGTGTCTGAGTTTGCTACCACCATCTCTGCTGCACCGAGTGCGGATTGCTGAACTAATTGGCGTGCAGTTTCAGGTGCAAAGCCTTGCTTGATGGCTTCTGCTTGCATCGCTTCCATAAATAGGAAGAAGTAAGCTGGAGCACTACCTGCGGCAGCAATGATATTGTTAATTCCAGACTCTTGCTCAACCCAAGTGACTTTGCCGACTGCCTGCATAAGCTGCGCAGCAAAGGTTTTATCGTCTTCAGTGGCTTTAGTATTGGCAAACAAACCGCTCATGCCTTTGCCGACGAGCGATGGCGTGTTTGGCATTACTCGAACAAGGCTTAACGAAGAGTCTAGCATTTCATCAAATCGAGCTGCGTTGATGCCCGCCGCAATGGAGATAACAAGCTTGTTGCTAAAATCGACCTGCTGCAGTGGCTTACACGCTTCTTCCATCATTTGTGGCTTTACAGAGAGTACCACTACGTCAGCCTGCGTGGCTGCGTCGATATTGTTACTGGTTGTATTGATACCGTAATCTTTTTCCAGTGGCACTCTGCGCGTTTCTGATGGTGCTGTTGCGGTAATCTTATCGGCAGGGTAACCACTCGCGACTAAACCAGCCACGATAGAACGTACCATGTTGCCTGCGCCGATAAAGGCGATGTTCTTATGTTCCATATATGCAATCCTGAGCTTCATCACCAGTTGAACGCTGATGAGATAAAACGATTAATTCTATTTTGCGTAGTTACGTGCACCAAATATTGCTGTACCAATACGTACCATGGTGCTTCCTGCTTCAACTGCTGCTTCCATATCTCCACTCATTCCCATGGAGAGCGTATCAATGTTGTCATACTTTGAGCTCAGTTTCTGCTGCAAGCTTGATAGCTGGTTAAATGCAGCAAGCTGTGACTCATAATCTGACACGTTAGCAGGAATTGACATCAACCCTCTTAAAGTGAGGTTTGGAAGTGATGAAATCAACTCTGCGAGTGCAAAAACTGATTCTTCATCGGTGCCTGATTTTGAATCTTCACCACTGGTATTAACCTGAATCAGTACTTGTAGTGGTTCTAGATTAGCAGGACGTTGATCGTTTAGACGTTGGGCAATCTTATCGCGCTCAATGGAGTGCACCCACTGGAAGTTTTCTGCAATTGGTCGCGTTTTATTAGATTGAATTGGTCCAATAAAATGCCACTCTAAATTAAGGTTAGAATGTTGTTCTGAAAAGTGTTTTACTTTATCGACACCTTCTTGAACGTAGTTTTCACCAAAGGCAACCTGTCCACCGAGTGCCGCTTCAAGGATCGCGTCATTCGGTTTTGTTTTACTAACGGCTAAAAGTTGCACCGACTCTGGAGTTCGGCCACATTTTTTCTCTGCAGTTCGAATCTGCGAGGTGATTTGCTCGATATTTTGTTGAATACTACTCATAGCTGACTTTACTTAAGGGAAAATAAATGGATATCACTGAGTTACTGGATTTTAGTGTAAAGCATAACGCGTCAGATCTACATCTTTCTGCGGGTGTATCTCCAATGGTACGTATAGATGGTGAAGTTAGGAAGCTTGGAATACCGGCTTTGAGCCATGCTGATGTTCATCGTTTGGTTTTTGAGATCATGAACGATTCACAGCGCAGTGAGTTTGAAGAGAAGCTAGAAGTCGATTTTTCATTTGAGCTGCCGAATGTTGGTCGCTTTCGTGTGAATGCGTTTAACCAATCGCGCGGTTGTTCTGCGGTATTTCGAACCATCCCTGTTGAAATCCCAACGCTGGAGCAGTTAGGCGCTCCTGATATCTTTGAAAAGATCGCTAATTTTGAGAAAGGCTTGGTGTTAGTTACAGGTCCAACGGGGTCGGGTAAGTCAACGACACTGGCGGCGATGGTTGATTATGTAAACCGTAACTACAACAAACACATCCTTACCATTGAAGACCCTATCGAATTTGTTCACACCAACAACAAGTGTCTTGTGAACCAGCGTGAGGTTCATCGTGATACTCACAGCTTCAAAGCGGCTCTTCGAAGCGCCCTACGTGAAGATCCTGATGTTATCTTGGTCGGCGAGCTGCGTGACCAAGAGACCATCAGCTTAGCGTTGACCGCAGCCGAAACTGGTCACCTAGTTTTTGGCACGCTGCATACGAGCTCTGCGGCTAAAACCATTGACCGTATTATTGATGTCTTCCCTGGCAGCGATAAGGACATGGTTCGCTCTATGCTTTCTGAATCTTTACGCTCGGTGATTGCTCAGAAGTTACTGAAGCGAGTAGGCGGTGGGCGTGTCGCTTGTCATGAGATCATGATGGCAACGCCAGCAATCCGTAACTTGATTCGTGAGGACAAAGTCGCTCAGATGTATTCCATCATTCAAACTGGTGCCGCACACGGCATGCAGACCATGGAGCAAAACGCGAAACAGTTGATTGCTCAGGGAGTGGTTGACTCAGAAGAAGTCCAAAAGAAAATTGAAATCGAAACAGCGCTGTTTTAATCAAGGGTATCGAATATGGAATTAAATCAGATCCTCGAAGGAATGCTGTCACAAAAAGCGTCCGATCTTTATATTACGGTTGATGCGCCTGTGCTGTTTCGTGTCGATGGTGAGTTGCGCCCGCAAGGTGAAGTGCTCAATGCGACTCAAGTGTCACAGCTTCTTGATGCAATGATGGATCAAGAACGACGTGACGAGTACCGTCAAACGCGTGAAGCAAACTTTGCCATTGTTCGAGACAGTGGTCGCTTTCGTGTCAGTGCTTTCTTTCAAAGAGAGCTACCAGGAGCCGTGATTCGTCGCATTGAAACGAATATTCCAACCTTTGAGCAGTTGAAGCTACCTGATGTTCTGCAAGATCTCTCCATCGCTAAACGCGGTCTTGTGCTGGTGGTTGGTGCAACAGGCTCTGGTAAGTCGACGTCTATGGCAGCAATGACAGGCTACCGTAATAGCAATCGCTCCGGTCATATCCTCACGGTAGAAGACCCGATTGAGTTTGTGCATGAGCATAAGAAGTGTATTGTCACCCAGCGTGAGGTGGGCTTAGATACTGAAAGCTATGAGGTGGCACTGAAGAACTCGTTACGTCAAGCGCCAGATATGATCTTGATTGGTGAAATTCGAAGCCGTGAAACCATGGAATACGCGATGACCTTTGCTGAAACGGGTCATCTTTGTATGGCCACATTGCACGCCAACAATGCTAACCAAGCGTTAGAACGTATTCTTCACTTGGTCCCTAAAGAGCAAAAAGAGCAGTTCCTGTTCGACCTGTCGATGAACCTACGGGGTGTCGTCGCTCAGCAGTTAATTCGTGATAAAAATGGCAGTGGTCGTCATGGTGTGTTTGAGATCTTACTCAACAGCCCACGTGTATCTGATCTGATTCGTCGCGGTGATTTGCATGAGCTCAAAGCAACGATGGCCAAATCAAAAGAGATCGGCATGCAGACTTTTGACCAAGCTTTGTATGACTTAGTCGTAGCAGGGAAAATCAGTGAAGAGGATGCATTTCACAGTGCTGATTCTGCAAACGACCTACGCTTGATGCTGAAAACTCAGCGTGGTGACGATGACTACGGCAGCGGATCTTTGGCTGGTGTTAAGATTGATATGGGATAAATAACAAAAGCCCTGAACGAGTCCAGGGCTTTATAATCCTTTCACTTGAGAAAACTTAGTTGTGCAAAGAGCTGCGGTTGTCAGAGGAATAGCCTCTCTCTTTCTCAAGCTTTATTTTTTCAGGGTACTGATTACCGCTGTAGCCTGCTGAGCTAGTTAATGAGCTGCAAGCAGAGATTGTTAGAGCGGCAAAGACAACGAGAAAAATCTTCATATGAACTCCCACTTTGACTATGAATAGCACCAGTACTACGTCATGAGTTAAGAGTGAGATCATAAAAAGGTCGAATTATCGACCACTTAATTTTTACTAAGAATATTGTGCTTCAAACCAGCTTTCTAGAATGACGACAGCAGACTGGTTATCGACATTTCCTTTACTCAGCGCCTTATAGCCGCCCATATTAAACAGCTCCGAGCGAGCTTCAGCTGTAGAAAGTCTCTCATCATGTAATTCAACATCGACCCCAAAACGGCCCTTGAGGCGGTTAGCAAATTTCTTTGCTCGTGGGGTAATGGTCTCTAGTTCTTTGCCATGAAGATCGGTCGGGTACCCAACAACAATCAGGTTAGGCTGCCACTCTTTAATCTGCTTTTCGATATCGTCCCAGTTTGGGATGCCATCTTTTGCTTTGAAGGCTTTTAGTGGGCTGGCTGTCCCAGTAATTTCTTGACCAATAGCGCTACCGATACTTTTTGTACCGTAATCGAATGCCATAATTGTACGTGACATAGTGTTTCCAAATTGATGAGATGGATAAAGGTTATGCGTGACCAGATTCAGCAGACAGTTGTGCTGCGTTGATACCGAGCATCTGTACGGCAACCTTCCAACGTTCTGCGATAGGGGTGTCAAAAATGACTTTAGGGTCGGCTTCAACGGTAAGCCAAGAGTTTTCTGTCAGTTCAGTCTCTAGCTGCCCCGGTTCCCAACCAGCATAACCTAAAGCGACAAGGTAATGTTGAGGTTCATCTTCAGTGCCCAGAACCGTCAGAATATCGCGTGATGTTGTGACAGATAGCTGATCCGTCATGCTGATACTGGATTGGTAATTGCCGCTGGGCTTATGCAGGATAAAGCCTCTATCTTCGGCAACTGGGCCGCCACTTAAGACGGGTTTGTCTAAGCTAGCTTGGTTCAACTTAGGCTGAGTTGCGTCGATTTCAACTTGCTTGAGCATATTGCCTACAGTGACATTAATAGGGGCGTTAATCATCAACCCCATCGCGCCTTCGTCGTTGTGTTCACAAAGGTAGATCACTGAGTTTTGGAAGTAAGGATCTTTCATTCCAGGCATTGCGACCAGAAAATGGTTAGTGAGATTCATAGTACCTCCTGCTCTAAAGGGAAACGGAGCGGCTTGGTCGCCGCTCTCATGCTAACTCTGTCAGCTAATATTATTGTCTAATTATTAGCTTAGGTTATTTTGCGCTAATGCGGCGCTCAATCGCATCCATTAGCTTACCTGTGATTGAGATATCGAAGGCACCTTCAATTTCGCGAATACAGGTAGGGCTGGTTACGTTGATCTCTGTTAGCTTATCACCAATCACATCAAGGCCAACAAAAATAAGACCTTTATCTTTCAGAGCTGGAGCGACGGCTTTAGCAATTTCCCAGTCGGTTTCGCTAAGAGGACGAGCTTCACCGGTACCGCCAGCAGCTAGGTTACCGCGAGTTTCGCCCTTCGCTGGGATACGTGCTAAGCAGTAAGGCATCGGCTCGCCATCAACCACAAGAATGCGCTTATCACCATTGCTGATGTCTGGAACGAAAGTTTGCGCCATTGCGTAGTTTTGACCGTGGTTAGTCAGCGTCTCGATGATCACTGAGACGTTTGGATCGCCTTCTTTAACGCGGAAGATCGAAGCGCCACCCATACCATCAAGAGGCTTAAGGATCACATCGCCATGCTTCTCACGGAACTCTTTAATCTTTTCTGCTTTGCGCGTTACGATCGTCGTTGGAGTTAGCTCTGGGAACCATGCTGTGAATAGTTTTTCGTTACAGTCACGAAGGCTTTGCGGTTTGTTTACAATGAGTGCACCGTTTTCTTCGGCACGCTCGAGAATGTAAGTTGCGTAGATGTATTCTGTATCAAACGGAGGATCCTTACGCATTAGAACCGCATCTAAATCAGCCAAAGCGATCGTTTGTCCTGATTTGAACTCATACCAGCCGTTTGGATCTTCTTTTAGCTCGACGACTTTTGTGTCTGCAATTGCGACGCCTTGATCGAGGTGAAGATCATTCATCTCCATGTAGTGGATTTCGTAGCCGCGGCGTTGCGCTTCAAGCATCATGGCAAAGCTAGAGTCTTTTTTGATGTTGATGGACGAGATTGGGTCCATCACAATACCGAGTTTGATCATTATTTTTCTCCGTTTAACCAAGATCGCCGAAACGAACTTGTAAAGCTGTAATTGCAGTTAGAGCCGCTGTCTCTGTACGCAGCACGCGTGGACCGAGTAGCGTCTCTTCAAATTTGTATTCTTCTGTCATGCTGATCTCTTCAGCGGACAATCCACCCTCTGGGCCAATGAGTAGGCGAACCTTGTTGATAGGCTCAGGCAATGTGTTAATTGAGTACTTTGCTCTAGGGTGCAGATTCAGCTTAAGCGCTTCGCTTGGCTCACTACACCACTCTTCAAGCTGCATGATTGGGCGGATTACTGGTACGGTATTACGGCCGCACTGTTCGCAGGCTGCAATCGCAATCTTCTGCCATTGCGCCAGCTTTTTCTCGAAGCGTTTTGCATCGAGCTTCACACCACATCGTTCAGAGATAAGTGGGGTAATGGTGTTGACGCCAAGCTCTACCGATTTTTGGATGGTGAACTCCATCTTATCGCCGCGAGAGATAACTTGACCAAGGTGCAGGTCGAGTGGTGACTCACTGCTACGCTCGATACGCTCTGTCACGTTAACCGTCACATTCTTCTTCGAGACTTCGGTGATTTCAGCCGGAAACTCAGCGCCGCTGCCATCAAAAAGTAGAACTTCTTGACCCTCTTTCATGCGTAATACACGCCCAACATGCCCCGCAGCATCCTCGCCAAGTGCAAGAGAACCTAATTGATGAATGGGTTCAGGGTGGTGAATTCGAGGGATTCTCATGTTGGTTGACCTGTAAATAGTTTATCTGGGGTTTAGTATCTCAGCCTAACATGGATGCGCAATGAAGAAAAAACAAGTGGCTGACATAAATAGGCTTCTTGTCTTAGGTTTCTAAGTGGTGATTTGTAATTTATAAATTTGAGGAATAGAATCTAACTGATTGAAAATAAATATAATTAAATTAGGCTTATTTATGTTGCAAATGAAAAAACGTTCTATCTTAGCTGGCTCTATTATTAGCGCATTGCTGGTCGGTTGTGGTGGAGGATCTGGTTCGTCATCGGATGCTCCGAGTAGTATCGCCTCTCCCAATGTGAATGGCACGCCCTCTTTAGAATCTGTATCGACAGTGAAAACGACCGCATCATCGTCCGAGATTGTTGATTGTGCGAAGGCATTCTTAGATAAGAGATCTTGTGATTTATCGGTGATTCAACCTATCGGAGTTGATGGTGCGGATGTCACGATTGAACAAATAGAAAAACGGTTGGTTGTTTCTCACTCATGGATGGCTGAAAGCTTTATTGCAGCATTGAGAGAAATTAACGATCAGGACTTACTCAACCTGTTTAAGCCACTCAACAGTATTGTGCTTAGCTATGATGTTCGCCCATCTTTTTATAATACCGCTACGGCATCAATGTATATTGACCCGAGGTATGTGTGGCGTACTAAAAGTGAATGGGATTCTATTTACCAACAAGATGATTACCGCAAGAACTTCCAAACAGAGTTTAAATTCGATAAAGCGCAGCGTTACGTTGAGCAAAACTCTTATAATTACGTAACCTATTCAAATACCTACAATGCAGCGACTAACCATCAGCGTCGAGCTGAGCACGTTGCACCAGGGCTGTTTCGATTGCTGGCGCACGAGTTAGCTCATGCTAATGACTTTTTACCGGCAAGTGACTTAATACAAACGCCAAACTCAGGCACTATCTCTAACTACCTTAAGACACTACAGACATTGAATCGAGATTTGTTTGATAGCAATCCGTTAACTTCAACAACATTGATAGACGCAGCACAAGTTGCGTTTCGTGGCAAGGCGATGACCGATGATGTCCGTAACTTGACCGGTGAAGCCGCTGGCATGGAATTCGAGGGAGACAAAGCTGCGGCGTTTTATTCTTACTCTCATCCTGCAGAAGATGTCGCGATGCTATTTGAAGCGTACATGATGTATAAGAAATACAATGCCATCTCTGATTTTGCGTTTGTAAGCATCCCGCAATCAAGCAATCCGTCATGTGATGAATGGAAGATCCAATGGGGACAACGTTCTCGATTGTCAGATCAAGATGTTCAAGATAGAGCTGTATTTGTTGCTAATCGAATCTTGAGTAAACCTACCACTACGATTCGCGCGGAACTCACGAACTTACCAGATGGCCCAAGTGCGTTTGCTAAGGGAACGGGGTGGTGTAATAGCCGTCAATCAGGTGTGATGGCCGCTTCTCGCTCTGTACAGTGGGAAGGCAACAAAGTCGTCATGGATGACTTGCGCTACTTAGAAGATTTTGAACATTAATTAACGACTAAGGCTCTTTAATTTTGAAGAGCCTTTTGTTTTTCTGTGGGTACTTTTCTAATAATACTCAATGGTTCAATTACTTACAGCTCTCGTAAACGAACGGGTTATGGTTGCCTTGAATGCGGAAAATACGTTCGTCGCGAGTACACTCCCACTCATCGACAGGGAATTGCTTATTCCATGCCATCATCAAGTTAGTTTGTTGCTTAGAAAGTTTGAAACCGTATTCTTGGCTCATATAGAGGTAGGTACGAGCAATTGAACCTTTTGCTCTGTCTGGTGGCATAACCTTACGCTGCTTGAAGTTAACCTGCATCTCACATTGCCCATAGCTTACACCATCAGTGCCATTCCATTGACTGAAATTGTAGTTGGAGCGATCACCGTTCACTTCACCAATTGCAGGTGTTAGGTTATGAAGATCCGCCTCCATTGATTTGAAAACCTTGTCATTACGGGTGCAGTTCTTACGACCACCATTTTGCCAACACTGACGCTGGTGGCCGAATTGCCATGCAGGGACCACATGTTCCCATTCAATACGAGAAGCTCTTTTCTTCTGCTTTCTTACTTCGTAACCACAGCCCTCAAGATCTGGAATCCCTTTCTTTTTGTCTTTCCAAGTAATGTCACAGCCACAATAGAAGGAAGTTGGGTGGTCTAGATAGATCTTTACGGCTTCTCGTTTTGCTTTAGAAAATGAGCTTGGGGGAGCGGCGAAAACGCTTTGGGTTACCAGTAGGCCAAATAGTATAGAAAGGCAAAAAGACACCGATAGGCCAAATGCTTTTGAAGGTGGTTTTTTCATATAAAAAGACTGATAAAAGTATGATAATTATCAGTCTAGCACTCAAATAACACTTTTCTCTATTACATTTTATCTCAGCGTTTATTACGCCTAGCTGAGCTGTGTACCAGTGAAAGTTAAAAGCTGTTTGCATTGCTGACAGCGGTAGCTGGCTTGATTTCGTTGAACTTTATTGTGGCGACGGATGGTTAAAGGATAGAGAGTACAGTCACAACGATATTCGAACGTTTTGCCTTGTACTGAAGCGACTGAAAAGCTGTGTGTGGTCTTTGCTGGTACCTTGAATACCTGCTCCATAACGAACTTCCACTCTTTCCCATGTGGCTTTACACGGCCAAAGACTTGATGAGTGACTAGATGGGCGATCTCGTGAGGAATCACTTCATCAATGAAAGCGTCAGGGTTTTCATTGAACAGCACCGAGTTGAGGCGTATTTCATTGAGTTGTAAGTAGGCTTTGCCGGCAGCCTTTCCACGCACTTGATAGGTCAGCTTTGGTATTGGAAATTGACGAGAGAAGTGCGAGTTTGCGGTGTGAATACACTCAGCCAATTTCTTGTTGGCACGGTGATGCAATGGACTGTAAGACGACAAAAATGAAACTCCAAACAAAAGACCTTAGCTCGATGCTAAGGTCTTATCCTATCATTGCTCCTGATTGAGATCAGGCATTACATGTGATGCTTTTTCTTGATGGTCTCATGATAAGCGTGCCACGTACCGTAGCCGAGTAGCGGCATAGTCACGATCATACCCACGCCATAAGTGGCAAACCCAATCAAGATACCGCCACAAATGATGGCAGCCCAGACTACCATGGCGGGTAGGTTAGATTTCACTGCGTTAAAACTAGTGAATATCGCACTCATTACGTCAACTCGACGCTCCATCATTAATGGGATTGAAAAGGCAGAGATACTGAAAATAAGGCTAGCAATCACAAAGCCTACAACTGACCCCGTGATTAAGAATGGTGCAAACTCAGTTAGCGGTGCGCCCTGAACCGATGGGTAGAGCGCATGTAGCAGTGCAGCGATTCTCATCCAGAAAATCATTGCCACCATTAATACAATGGCAAATGCCCATTGGTGTGTAGAGTTGCGTGTGATGGCCTTCATTGAATGGAATAGGCTAGCGTTGTGTCCCTTTTCTCTTTCCCAGCTAGCATCGTATAAGCCGAGCGCCAAGAATGGACCGATTAGCATGTAGACAATTAAGCTTGGCATCACCACTAGATGCGTACCTTGCCACTGAACAAGCTGAACAATCGCAACGGCAGCAGCCATAAAACATAAGCCATAAAACGCGCTGATCATCGGCATACGTACTAGGTCGTGCAGTGCGAGTGAAAGCCAATGAAAAGGAGCGGAAATACTGACTTGGTTACACGGAATAGTGCGAGCGTATTCACTGTCACTCACTCTATTCTTGTCTTTTTTAAAGTCGGATGGATTTGCGGTACGAGGCATAACTTCCCCTTAGTTAAAATAACGTCCTAGATTCAACCTTGTGTTTTCTAGCTGCAGTTGGCAGCGAGTCATCTTGGTCGAGTTGTTATTGAAATAGCATGTCCTAGAGAGTTGTCTCGTGTTTCCTAACGGGGTGTAACCTAACCAGTTGTTGCACCAAATGTGAGCTTGATCGCCTAGGAGTACTTTAACTATTGTCACTACTATCAAAAAACACAAATTATCGAGGGTGTTTTTGAGTGGGGGTTAAGCAGAGAAGTTGATGAAATAAGGCGGGTGATTTGAGGTAACTGTATAAAAATAAAGCCCTTACTAAAGAGTAAGGGCTTTTGGAAATTTTTTACGTGGTGCTAAATTATTTTAGACCAGCGAAGTCAGCTAGGATTGCTGCTTTATCTGTTGCTTCCCATGGGAACTCTTCACGACCAAAGTGACCGTATGCTGCAGTCTGCTTGTAGATTGGTTGAAGAAGGTTCAGCATCTCTTGGAGACCGTATGGGCGTAGGTCGAAGTTTTGACGAACGGCTTCAATAATGATGTCGTGAGATACTTTTTCAGTACCGAAAGTCTCCACCATGATAGATGTTGGATCAGCAACACCGATAGCGTAAGACAGTTGGATTTCACAACGGTCAGCCATGCCAGCTGCTACGATGTTTTTCGCTACATAACGTGCTGCGTAAGCTGCGCTGCGGTCTACTTTCGATGGATCTTTACCAGAGAATGCACCGCCACCGTGACGAGCTGCGCCGCCGTAGGTATCAACGATGATCTTACGACCTGTTAGACCACAGTCACCCATTGGACCACCGATTACGAAACGGCCTGTTGGGTTGATGAAGAAATTAGTGTCTTTGTTGATCCACTCAGAAGGCAGTACTGGCTTGATGATCTCTTCCATTACTGCTTCACGTAGATCCGGCGTTGTTACTGAATCACAGTGTTGAGTTGAAAGAACAACAGCGTCGATACCAACGATCTTGCCTTGGTCGTACTGGAAAGTAACTTGTGATTTCGCATCTGGACGAAGGAAGTCTAGTTTACCGCTCTTACGAACTTCAGCTTGCTTCTTAACAAGTAGGTGAGAGTAAGTAATTGGAGCTGGCATTAGGATTTCAGTTTCGTTTGTTGCGTAACCAAACATGATACCTTGGTCGCCTGCACCTTGCTCTTTAGGGTCTGCTTTATCAACACCTTGGTTGATGTCTGGAGACTGCTTACCAATTGTGTTTAGTACTGCACAAGAGTCAGCATCAAAGCCCATGTCAGAATGAACGTAACCAATTTCACGAACTGTTTCACGAGTGATCTCTTCGATATCAACCCATGCAGACGTTGTTACTTCACCGCCAACCATAACCATGCCCGTTTTCACGTATGTCTCACAAGCAACACGTGCTTTTGGATCCTGTTCTAAGATGGCATCAAGAACAGCATCAGAGATTTGGTCTGCAATTTTATCTGGATGGCCTTCTGAAACAGATTCAGAAGTGAAAAGGTGCTTAGCCATGAGAGCTCCACTTTTAGTATTAGGTGCAAAGTTTCTATCTGCGTCGCAGAGGCTGCGCCGAGATTAAATTCAATAATTTCTGTAGGTGTTTCTACATCTAGACGTCTATTCTAAATTCCAACGGTCGAATTACAAGCTCTTTTTTATGATATGTCATAACCAAACGATTGCTTTCTCATTTGTGCTAGCCCGTTAAAAACGAGGGAAATGTTGTAAAAGTGCGAAAACTGACATTGAAAACCTCAGTAAAACGTTTGCAGTCGCCATGGCCGTTTGAGAGAATAACCGCGCTAATAACTAGCAATTATTTCTCATTTTTCAAATCGCTTATGCACTCAGGAGCAGACATGCCTTCTCGTAAAGATCTCGCAAATGCAATCCGCGCACTTAGTATGGACGGTGTTCAACAAGCTAATTCAGGCCACCCAGGCGCACCTATGGGTATGGCTGACATCGCTGAAGTTCTTTGGCGTGGTCACTTGAACCACAACCCAGCAAATCCAGAGTGGGCAGACCGCGACCGTTTTGTATTGTCAAACGGCCACGGTTCAATGCTGATTTACTCTCTGCTTCACCTAAGCGGTTATGAGCTATCTATCGAAGATCTTAAGAACTTCCGTCAACTGCACTCTAAGACGCCAGGTCACCCAGAGTACGGTTACGCACCGGGTATCGAAACAACGACTGGCCCTCTAGGTCAAGGCATCACTAACGCTGTTGGTATGGCGATGGCTGAAAAAGCACTGGCTGCTCAGTTCAACAAAGAAGGCCACGACATCGTTGACCACTTCACTTATGCATTCATGGGTGATGGCTGTCTGATGGAAGGTATCTCTCACGAAGCATGTTCTCTAGCAGGTACGCTAGGTCTTGGTAAGCTTATCGCTTTCTGGGATGACAACGGCATCTCTATCGACGGTGAAGTTGAAGGTTGGTTCTCGGACGACACGCCTAAGCGTTTTGAAGCATACGGCTGGCATGTAATTCCTGCTGTAGATGGTCACGATCTAGAAGCGATCAACGCAGCTATCGTTGCAGCGAAAGCAGATCCACGTCCTACGCTAATCTGTACTAAGACTATCATCGGTTTTGGTTCTCCAAACAAGTCTGGCTCTCACGACTGTCACGGTGCACCACTAGGTCATGACGAAATCGCAGCGACCAAAGAAGCTCTAGGTTGGGCGCACGGTCCATTTGAAGTTCCTGCAGACATCTACGCTGAATGGGATGCAAAAGAAGCGGGCGCTGAGAAAGAAGCAGCTTGGAACGCGAAGTTTGAAGCATATGCAGCGGCTTACCCTGCAGAAGCTGCAGAGCTTAAGCGTCGTCTAAATGGCGAACTACCAGCTGAGTGGGAAGAGAAAGCAAACGCAATCATTGCTGATCTTCAAGCAAACCCTGCTGACATCGCATCACGTAAAGCGTCTCAAAACGCACTAGAAGCGTTTGGTCAAATGCTACCAGAATTCATGGGCGGTTCTGCTGACCTAGCACCTTCTAACCTAACTATGTGGTCTGGTTCTAAGTCTCTTGAAGCGAATGACTTCTCTGGTAACTACATTCACTACGGTGTTCGTGAGTTTGGTATGACAGCGATCATGAACGGTATCGCTCTGCACGGTGGTTTCGTTCCTTACGGCGCAACATTCCTAATGTTCATGGAATACGCACGTAATGCGATGCGTATGGCTGCTCTGATGAAAGTTCAGAACATCCAAGTTTACACGCACGACTCTATTGGTCTTGGCGAAGATGGCCCAACTCACCAACCAGTTGAGCAGATGGCTTCTCTACGTCTGACTCCAAACATGAGCACATGGCGTCCATGTGACCAAGTTGAGTCTGCAGTAGCTTGGAAACTGGCGATTGAGCGTAAAGATGCACCGACATCTCTAATCTTCTCTCGTCAAAACCTTGCACAGCAACCACGTGATGCAGAACAGGTTGCTAACATCGCGAAAGGTGCTTACATCCTGAAAGATTGCGAAGGCAAGCCAGAGCTTATCCTTATCGCAACAGGTTCTGAGGTTGAGCTAGCAGTAGAAGCAGCAGCACAGCTAACAGCAGAAGGTAAGAAAGTACGCGTTGTTTCAATGCCATCAACAGATGCATTTGACAAGCAAGACGCAGCCTACCGTGAAGAAGTTCTACCATCAGACGTAACAGCACGTATCGCTATCGAAGCGGGTATTGCTGATTTCTGGTACAAGTATGTTGGCTTCGACGGTCGCATCATCGGTATGACAACATTTGGTGAATCTGCGCCAGCGGGTGAACTGTTCAAGATGTTCGGCTTCACTACTGAAAACGTAGTAAGCACAGCTCAAGAGCTTCTAGCTTAATTTGAGTCTCTCACTGAAGCTTTGCTGCTGATGTGAAAATAGAAAACCGAGCTTTAATAGCTCGGTTTTTTTATTGAGTGCAACGAAAGTAGGTTACTCGAACTCATTTCCCCAGTTATCCCGCTCTTTGGTCCCACATACTTTACATGTCACGTAGCGATCCATGTTGTAGTAGTGACCACCATTGATAATGGAGTGGGCAAATAATTTCACTTTGCCTAGCCATGTTTTATCTACGTCATAACGGCTGGGTTGGCGAACAAGTATCTCACTGTGAGGTGTCTCTTGGTTGCACGTTTTACAAAAATGAGTCGCTGGATATCCAGACATAACCTTTCCCTTTGGTTGAAAAACGAGAGGAGAAACAGCCGCAAGGTTTGATTAGCTCATTTTCATTATCAGTATATTGATAGCTTGTTATTGATGGTTGCTATCAATTATTTTTAGCGAGTTAGATCACTCAACTAATGCCTTTTAGGTAGGATTCAGTTATCATCTGTTGCACGAAATTTTGGTTAGATGTATGGAACTATGCTAAAAGTCGCAATCAACGGATTTGGAAGAATAGGGCGCAATGTTCTAAGAGCGCTTTATGAAAGTGGCAAAAGCCAACAAATCAAAGTCGTCGCAGTTAATGAATTAGCACAACCTGATGCTATGGCTCATCTGCTTCAATACGACACCAGTCACGGCCGTTTCGGCAAAAAGATCTCGAACGATCAAGAGCATATTTATATTCATCATGACAGTGGTGAAATTGATACTGTTCGCATTCTCCATTTAGCTGAAATTGACCTGCTTCCTTGGCGCGACCTTGAAGTGGATATCGTGCTTGATTGTACCGGTGTGTATGGTTGCCGAGCCGATGGCCTCGCTCATATCGAAGCTGGCGCTAAAAAGGTGCTGTTCTCACACCCAGGTGCGAACGACCTCGATAATACCATTATTTATGGCGTTAACCACGACACCATCAAAGCCAGCGATCGCATTGTTTCCAATGGTTCTTGTACCACAAACTGTATCGTACCTATCATCAAGGTTCTTGATGAGGCGTTTGGTATCGATTCTGGCACTATCACCACGATTCACTCGTCGATGAATGACCAACAAGTGATTGACGCTTACCATTCGGACTTGCGTCGTACTCGTGCTGCGAGCCAATCAATTATTCCGGTTGATACCAAACTTCATAAAGGTATTGAGCGAATTTTTCCGAAATTTTCTAACAAGTTTGAAGCGATTTCTGTGCGAGTACCAACGGTTAACGTTACAGCAATGGATTTAAGTGTCACAATTAATACGAATGTGAAAGTTAATGACGTAAATCAAACCATTGTTAACGCATCTCAGTGTACATTACACAACATCGTTGACTATACTGAAGCGCCGCTCGTATCCATCGACTTTAATCACGATCCCCATAGCGCGATTGTGGATGGTACTCAAACTAGAGTGAGCAACGGCCACTTAGTAAAAATGCTAGTGTGGTGTGATAACGAATGGGGCTTTGCAAACCGAATGCTGGATACGGTACTTGCAATGCAAGCTTCTGAAGGCGAGAAGTAAGGCCCGGAAGCAAATATGCGGATTATTTATTTTTAAGCTTGAAATAAATGCCAAGTATCCACATATTATGACCAGTTGAAGAATTTATAGGCTTAGCAGGGTTGCTGAGTTTCCAAAACTTTATATTTATTTAAATTTGAGAGGACAAATCATGTCTGTGATCAAGATGACTGACCTGGAACTAGCAGGTAAACGCGTATTTATCCGTGCTGACCTAAACGTACCAGTAAAAGACGGTAAAGTAACTTCAGATGCTCGTATCCTTGCATCTCTACCAACTATCAAGCTTTGTCTAGAAGCTGGTGCAAAAGTAATGGTTACTTCACACCTTGGTCGCCCAACGGAAGGCGAGTACAACGAAGAGTTCTCTCTACAACCTGTAGTTAACTACCTAAACGACGCTCTAGAGTGTGACGTTAAACTAGCTAAAGATTACCTTAACGGCCTAGAGCTGAACGCTGGTGAGCTTGTTGTTCTAGAAAACGTTCGCTTCAACAAAGGCGAGAAGAAAAACGAAGAAGAACTGTCTAAGCAGTACGCATCTCTATGTGACATCTTCGTAATGGATGCATTCGGTACGGCTCACCGTGCACAAGCATCTACTCACGGTGTTGGTACTCACGCTCCTGTAGCATGTGCTGGTCCTCTTCTTGCTGCTGAACTAGAAGCACTAGGTAAAGCAATGGACAACCCAGAGCGTCCACTAGTTGCTATCGTTGGTGGTTCTAAAGTATCTACTAAACTGACTGTTCTTGAGTCTCTATCTAAAGTTGCTGACCAACTTGTTGTAGGCGGTGGTATCGCGAACACGTTCATCGCTGCTGAAGGCCACAACGTAGGTAAGTCTCTATACGAAGCAGACCTAGTTGAAACAGCTCAGAAGCTAATGAAAGAGTGTGCTATCCCAGTTGCAACTGACGTAGCATGTGCAAAAGCATTCGACGAAAACGCTGAAGCTGAAATCAAGCACGTTTCTGAAGTTGCAGACGATGACATGATCTTCGACCTAGGTCCAGAATCAACAGCGGCTCTAGCTGAAATCATCGGCAACGCTAAAACTATCCTTTGGAACGGCCCTGTAGGCGTATTCGAATTCAAGAACTTCGAAGCGGGTACTGCTGGTATCTCTAAAGCAATCGCTGAGTCTGCAGGTTTCTCTGTAGCAGGTGGTGGTGACACGCTAGCAGCTATCGACAAGTTCGGTATCAAAGCTGACGTTTCTTACATCTCTACTGGCGGCGGTGCTTTCCTTGAGTTCGTTGAAGGTAAAGTACTTCCAGCAGTTGCTATGCTAGAAGAGCGCGCTAAGGCGTAATGAATATGAAGGCGGGTGATTACACCCGCCTTTAACGTTTGCTGCACGTCACACTTTTTTGTTAGAATGGCATAAGTTGTGAGCAAACGTTTGCAAGTTTTTAAACTTAAGTTTTTTAATCTTAAAACGATAGAATAAATAGGACTATTTCCATGTCTAAGATCTTCGATTTTGTAAAACCTGGTGTAATTTCTGGCGATGACGTACAGAAAGTATTTGAAGTAGCAAAAGAAAACAAATTTGCTCTTCCAGCAGTAAACGTTGTTGGTACTGACTCTGTAAACGCAGTACTAGAAGCAGCTGCTAAAGTTAAGTCTCCAGTTGTTGTTCAGTTCTCTAACGGCGGTGCTGCTTTCTTCGCAGGTAAAGGCGTTAAACTTGAAGGTCAAGGCGCTCAAATCCTTGGTGCTGTAGCTGGTGCTAAATACGTACACGCTGTAGCTGAAGCTTACGGTGTTCCAGTTATCCTGCACACTGACCACGCTGCTAAGAAACTTCTTCCATGGATCGACGGTCTACTAGACGCTGGTGAAGAGTTCTTCGCTCAAACTGGTAAGCCTCTATTCTCTTCTCACATGCTAGACCTTTCTGAAGAGTCTCTAGAAGAGAACATCGAAACATGTGCTAAGTACCTAGAGCGCATGGCTAAAATGAACATGACAATCGAGATCGAACTTGGTTGTACTGGTGGTGAAGAAGACGGCGTTGATAACTCTGATATGGACGCATCTGAGCTTTACACTTCTCCAGAAGACGTTGCATACGCATACGAGAAACTAAGCGCTGTTAGCCCACGTTTCACTATCGCAGCATCTTTCGGTAACGTACACGGTGTATACAAGCCAGGTAACGTTGTTCTAACTCCAACTATCCTACGTGACTCTCAAGCATACTGTGCAGAGAAGTTCGGTATCGCACCTAACGCTCTAAACTTCGTATTCCACGGTGGTTCTGGTTCTACTGAAGCTGAAATCCAAGAGTCTATCGGCTACGGTGTTATCAAAATGAACATCGATACTGATACACAGTGGGCTACATGGGATGGTATCCGTGCATACGAAGCGGAAAACCGTGAATTCCTACAAGGTCAAATCGGTAACCCAACTGGCGAAGATGCGCCAAACAAGAAGTACTACGATCCACGCGTATGGCTACGTGCTGGTCAAGCTTCTATGGTTACTCGTCTTGAGAAAGCATTCGCTGACCTTAACGCTGTAGACGTACTATAATTCTTTTGAATTAAGTACAGCTAACGTTTTGAAAACCCGCTCATTGAGCGGGTTTTTTTGTATGTGATAAAAACTTGTATGAATTATGTAAAAACTCTAGCGAATGGTGAATAAATTTCGTAGTCTTTTAAGTATCGGTATTTGTGTTTATGCGTAAGTTTCCTTTATTCAAAAGCTTACATAAATATGACTTTGAAATCTGTCAAAGATAGGATATCGTGCCGAAAAATTGGGTCTGACCCCGTTTTATAGAAAGGACCTGGCTACTCCCTTCGACTGAATGCTTATTGCGAGAGCTTCTTTATCTCTGCTTGGCGTTGGGTTTTTGTAGCTTAAGGCAGTTTAGCTTTTAGCATATTTTATAGAGGATGCTCGTTATGGCTGAAGAAATGGCAACAATTGAAACTCCAATTGTGGATACGTTGTCTCACGCAGAACAGTGGTTAACAAATAATTCTGACCTATTGATTCAATATGGTGTGAATATTATATCTGCTCTTTTGATTCTGTTTATTGGTAACTTGATCGTAAAAGGTGTAGCCAATAGCGTTTCTAAAGTTCTTCATAAGAAGAAAATGGACAAAGCCGTTATCGAATTTATTCATGGTCTTGTTCGTTACCTGTTATTTGTAATTGTTCTGATTGCCGCATTAGGTCGTGTGGGTGTTCAAACAGCTTCTGTCGTTGCAGTTATTGGTGCGGCAGGTCTAGCGATTGGTCTTGCACTTCAAGGCTCACTATCTAACTTTGCTGCGGGTGTACTGATTGTTGCGTTCCGTCCATTCAAGTCTGGCGACTACGTTGAGATTGGTGGTGTTGCAGGCTCTGTAGATTCTATTCAGATTTTCCAAACTGTACTGACAACACCAGATAACAAGATGGTTGTGGTACCAAACGGCAGCGTTATCGGTAGCCCAATTACCAACTACTCGCGTCATGCAACGCGCCGTGTTGATTTGATGATTGGTGTTTCTTATGGTGCTAACCTTCAACAAACAAAAGAGCTGTTGACTAAGATCTGTGAATCAGATGAGCGAGTATTGAAAGAGCCTGGTGTTCAAGTTGGTGTTCATACACTGGCGGACTCTTCAGTTAACTTCGTGGTTCGCCCATGGGTTAAGACAGCTGATTACTGGAGTGTTTACTTCGACCTTATGCAAGCAATCAAAGAAGGCTTGGATAAAGAAGGTATCGAGATCCCATTCCCACAAATGGATGTGCATCTCAATAAAGTTGAAGCATAAAGTTTTAGCTTAGAGTATTAAAAAGGCGGATAACTCAGTTATCCGCCTTTGTCATTTTGAGCGAACTGGTTTTCTATTTATATTGACCAGTACTGCTCGATGAGTCCTTTGCTAAGTAAAATCGCGATAGTAAACATCATTGTCGCAACAGCAATGTCGATACCTTTCTTCACTTTTGGCTTTGATAGTGTTGGGCCTAATTTTGCTGCACCTAGCGAGAGCGAGTAGAACCAAACAAACGACGCCAGAATTGTCCCTAAAGCAAACGAAAGGCGATCGTTTCCTTCAAACTGGCCACCAATCGAACCCAAGATAACCACAGTATCTAGATACAAGTGAGGATTGAGTACGGTTACGGCTAATGCACCTAGGATAACGGTACGCTTACCACGTGCTAGCACTTCTCCCTTCGATTCATTTTCTGTTTCTGCTTTAAACGCACTTTTTAAAGACAACAGACCATACACGCTCAAGAAAGCGATGCCGCCCAGAGTGACTGATGTCAGTAGAATCTCATTTTGAGATAGGATCGCGCCGCCACCAAAAATACCGAGTGAGATAAACAGAGTATCCAAAAGGCTACAGATAGTTGCTGTCGTGAGGTGATGATTGCGCTTGATACCCTGATTCAAGACATAGGCATTTTGCGCTCCGATTGGAATAATCATGCTCGCACCTAATCCAAACCCTTGTAATAAAACCCAAAAACTCATTTTAACCTCCACGTAATCTGTTGAAACCTCAATTTACAGAGAAGATACGCTTAGATTTTAAATAAGTATAATTAATGATTTTAATATAATATTAGAGATACTTATCAGGTGGTGACTTTTGGGTTTAGAGGGAGTGAATAATGCGTGGATTAGATTATAAATGGTTGGAAGCCCTTGATTCTGTTGTGAATCAGCGGAGCTTTGAACGAGCAGCAGAGCATCTTTATATCTCTCAATCTGCGGTCTCACAGCGTATTAAGCAGCTCGAGAAATGGCTTGCACAACCGGTATTGATTCGCGAGACACCACCGCGTCCAACGCCTACTGGAAAGAAACTACTGGGCCTGTATCGAAGAGTACGCCTGCTTGAGCATGAATTAGTGCCTGAGTTAATGAACGAAAAGAGCAACCAAGCGCTTTCAGTATCAATTGCAACCAATGCAGATAGCCTCGCAACTTGGCTATTGCCAGCACTGTCTGACGTGATGAAGACGCGACAAGTCGAATTAAATATGGCCATTCATGGCGAGTCTCGAACGATCGCTAAACTAAAAAATGGAGAGGTTGCCGGTGCGATCAGCCTTGAATCTCAAGCACTTCCTGGTTGTCGAGCTGACTATTTAGGTCGAATGGACTACGTGTGTGTAGCCAGTCCTGCATTCTTTGAGCGTTACTTTGAAGATGGTGTGAATTATGAAACGTTGAAGAAAGCGCCAGCTGTCTCTTATGACCAATACGATGATCTACATAAGAAATTTCTTCATGAGCACTTTAATGTGCCAAGAGACGCAGTCATTAACCACACAGTGGGTAGCTCCGAAGCGTTTGTTCGTATCGCCATGTCCGGTGTCGCTTACTGTTTGATTCCGCGCTTACAGATCGTAGAGGAGTTAGAGTCCGGCTTATTGATTGATATTACACCGGGTTTTCTGCTTTCTTATCGAATTTATTGGCACCACTGGCAACTAGAGAGTGGGGTGCTTAAAGAGATCTCACAGGCAATTTTGAGCTACGCTCATCAACACCTTCCTCAGTAAGCTGACAGTTTTTCCAGCGTAAAAGTTATGTAAGAAGTTCAATATCATGATTGGTATCGTCATAAATTACTCTATGATGAAAGGACATTTGCTTAGCATGGGTTTTCCTAATGAAGTTAGTTCCAAATATGTTAGCGACATCTCTTACTCTGACTGCGGCTCTGTCAGTTATCAGTTTCCCATCATTGGCTGAGGTAACCAGTTTTCCTCACCTTTCTACCACTGGTTATGGTGAAGTCGTAGCAAAGCCAGACATGGCCACTTTCTCAGTCAAGGTTGTTGAGTCAACCATGACAGCAGAACAAGCAAAAGGAACGGTGGATAGAGTCGTTGCTGCTTTTCTGAATAAGCTCGAAGAGGCAGGCATTGATAAAACCGGCATCCAAAGCTCTAACCTATACCTTGCTCCTCAGTACCATTACCCAAAAGAGGGCAAGCCTGAACTCGTGGGTTACCGAGCATCTCGCAATGTCACCGTCCAAGTTGAAGATTTAGCCAATCTGAACCGTTACTTAGATATTGCGCTTAGCGAAGGGATCAATCAGGTCGATAACATCCAACTTCAAGTGCGTGATCAAGCTAAATATCAAGAGATGGCGCGTTTAGAAGCGATTAAAGATGCACAGACTAAGGCTAAGTCATTAGCGAACGGCTTTGATAAAGAGCTAGGTGATGTGTGGCGTATTGATTACAACGCACAGTATGCACAACCTGTTTTGATGCGCTCAATGGCGATGGATTCCAAAATGGAGTCTAACTCATATCAAGATTCTACGATTACGATCCGTGACCGTGTTGATGTGATCTATCAGCTTGAAGAGTAATTGGATCATCATGATCTAAATGCCTACAGTAGGCCAAATACTAAAAAGGCTCTCGCAATGAGAGCCTTTTGTACGTTTGTTACACCAAATAATTAATGCAGTAGTCGAGCTCGGATAGTGCCTTCAATCTCTTTCAGCTTCAGCAATGCTTCTTCAGAGCGATCTGCTTCCACATCAATTACTACGTAACCCATGTCGGCAGCCGTTTGTAGGTACTGACCCGCAATGTTGATACCTTCTTCCGCGAAGATGGTGTTGATTTGCGTCAGGATACCCGGGCGGTTTTCGTGGATGTGCAGTAGGCGTGATGTGCCCGTATGCAGAGGCAGAGATACCTCTGGGAAGTTCACACTTGATAGCGTTGAACCATTATCTGAGTACTTCGCTAGTTTACCCGCTACTTCTACACCGATGTTCTCTTGTGCTTCTTGAGTAGAACCACCGACGTGCGGTGTTAGGATCACGTTGTCAAACTGCATCAATGGAGACTCAAATGGGTCAGCATTGGTTTTTGGCTCTGTTGGGAACACATCAATCGCTGCACCACCTAAGTGACCTGAATCTAGAGCACCACATAGCGCTGGGATATCTACAACCGTACCACGCGCTGCGTTAATGAAAATAGCACCCGGCTTCATGCGGTCGAACTCTTCTTTACCCATCATGTTCTTGGTTTCGTTTGTTTCAGGAACATGCAGAGAAATCACATCACATTTGTTCAAAAGCTCAGTCATGGTATGAACTTGTGTTGCGTTACCTAGCGATAGCTTGTTCTCGATGTCGTAGAAGTAAACGCGCATACCTAAGTTTTCAGCAATGATACCCAATTGAGTACCGATATGACCGTAACCGATGATACCTAAGCGTTTACCACGAGCTTCGTAAGAGTTGTCTGCACTCTTTTTCCAGATACCACGGTGCGCAAGTGCGTTTTTCTCTGGAATGCCACGAAGAAGTAGCAATACTTGGCCGAGTACCAGTTCAGCAACACTACGTGTGTTTGAGAACGGTGCGTTAAACACAGGCACACCGCGCTTAGCTGCAGCGTTTAGGTCAACTTGGTTAGTACCGATACAGAAACAACCGATCGCAACCAGCTTCTCAGCTGCGTCGATAACTTCTTGGGATAGATTTGTACGAGAACGGATACCAATAAAGTGCGCATCTTTAACTGCTTCTAGTAGCTCTTCTTCAGGCAGAGAGCCTTTATGATATTCAATATTGGTGTAACCAGCGGCTTGTAGTACTTCTACTGAAGAAGGGTGAAGTCCCTCTAGCAGCAGAATTTTAATCTTATCTTTTTCCAGTGAAACTTTGGCCATTGTTCTCGTCCTTTAAAATGGAAAGGTGGGCAAATGCGGCGCACGTGCTACAAAATGGCTTAAGGGGATGAAATTAACCATTTTGTTAGGAGACAAACGTTTTCCCTGTGCGTCTTCTGAACAATAAAGTAACAAAAAAAAAATGATTTGGGTAAGAAAATTACGGAATAAGCCATAATTTTACAGATGCTAAGCAAAAAAAACGGTGCCCTCAGGCACCGTATGTAATGAAGTAACAGAAAGTAGCACTATTACTCTGTTTATTATTCTTCGATTTTTGCGCCTTCAGGCGTACCTGTAATCACAATATCGGCACCACGGTGAGCAAATAGACCAACCGTTACAACGCCTGCGATACCGTTGATGATGTCTTCCATCTGTTTCGGGTTTTCAATCGCCATGCCGTATACATCTAGGATTACGTTACCGTTATCAGTAATGCAACCTTCACGGTACACCGGGTCACCGCCTAGTTTTACAAGCTCACGTGCTACGTAAGAACGCGCCATTGGAATAACTTCTACAGGCAGTGGGAACTTGCCAAGTACGTCAACGGCTTTAGTACCATCAACAATACAAACAAACTTTTCAGAGATTGCAGCAACAATCTTTTCACGAGTAAGAGCAGCACCGCCGCCTTTAATCATGTCACGAGTTGGGTTGATTTCGTCTGCGCCATCAACGTAGATGTCGAGTTTCGCAACGTCGTTACACTCATACACTTTGATCTCTAGTTCTTCTAGACGTTGTGTTGATGCTACAGAGCTAGAAACGGCACCTTTAATCTTGTCTTTCATTGTGCCTAGTGCGTCGATGAAGTGATTTACTGTAGAGCCAGTACCAACACCCACAATGCTGCCTTCTTCAACATACTGAAGTGCTGCCCAACCAGCCGCTTTTTTCATTTCATCTTGAGTCATGCCAATCTCCTGAATAGGTCGTGCTTTTTTGAATAAATAGAGCGTACGTGTAAGTTAACGTTTGCGGGCGGATTATAGCGCTTTAGTCACCAATTTCCCATTGCCAAGTTTTACTCGGAGTCACGATTTTAGGTAAGGGGATGTCCCAATTCGCAGTCGGTAACTGCTCGACATGTTGACAATCATGAGCAAGCCCAATGGGTGTCGCACCAATGCCAGTGTTAAACCAAGGCGCTAACGTGCGGTCGTAATAGCCTCCGCCCATGCCTAATCGGTGGCCGTAAGAGTCAAATCCAACTAACGGCGTAAAGATAACATCGAGCTCGCGCGTTGGCTTGACCTGAGTTTGATCGAGTTTTGGTTCCACAATGCCATATTTATTGTGCACCGTTGGAGTATCAGGCGCGTAGCGCAAGAAGAGGAGATGTCCGTCAGAAAAAGGATGCAGTACTGGGAGGTAGACTTCTTTTCCTTGCGACCATAACCATTCGATAAGTGGCTGCGTATCAAGCTCACCATCGGTGGAAATATAGAGGGCGATGTGCTGTGCATTTTGAAGATCGTTTAAGGTCGAACAACGTTCAACGAGATCTAAGCCAGCTTGTTGCTGTTCAAGGTTAGAGAGTGCTTTGCGTTTCTGTCGGATGAGCGTGCGAAACTCGTTACGAGTGAGCGTCTTCATAAGAAGGGATACCCCAAAGTGCCGTTGAGAATAGATGGCCCTTGAACCAGCGAGTTCAAGGCGGATCAGCAATGATTACCGTAGGCTTCTCGGTACGGGCCGAGCATGCTCAATAGCACTCAAGTACTAACCCTTAGGGATTGCTTATCGGCTCGGGGACGTGAATCCTCTGACAAACACTCCAGGGTAAATTTTGTGAACGCTTATTGCTGTCCGTGCTTAACCTTACTGAGTACATCTGAAAGCGATGCAGTGAGCTTTTCCATGCGCTCGGTCAGTGCGTTTTGTTCGTCGTTAGCTTCGAATTTCTTCGTCTGCAACTCATAACAGATGTTAAGAGCCGCGATGGTTAGCAGCTTAACTTCATTGGTTACCTTAGTACGTTCAGCCATCTCTTTCAATCGATTATCAAGATCGGCCGCCGCTGCGATTAATGACTCTTCTTGCCCTGCAGGACAATTAACTCGAGTCAATTTACCTAATATTTCAACGTCTACCGCTTGATTACTCATGATGGATGAACTCTTTAACGCGCTATTCTAAGGCCGTTGCCCTTTGTCATTATGAGAAAGAAAAAGTGCCAGCACCGATGAGGAAGCTAACTCCTCTGAGGAGGAAACTATAGGTAAACCGCTATTAAGATTCAAGCTTTTCAGAGTGACTGTTTGTAAATGAGAGCTTGAGCACACAGTAATTCAGCAAATTGAACATTTGATAGTCACTCTTACTGCAATTGCTAAGGATCTGCGCTTACTAGAATTGGGGTGAAGTGGTACGATTAATAGATTGATATAAAGAACAACTGAGCGAGTTATCTGATGAGCGAAACTACTTTACCTGACTACCTAACGGTTGCAACTGAATTGCAATCAGCAAGCCTAGCTGTAACGCCTGCCGAAATGCATGGACTACTAACGGGAATGCTAAGCGGTGGGTTAAGCCTTGCAGATAAAAGCTGGCAGCCATTAATCTTCGATTACACCAATGAAGGAATGGGTTGGCCGGATCGCGTACTAACATTGGCGGAAGCAACGCTTAAAGTGACCACCAGTGAAATCACGGGTTCAGGCATGGAACTCTCAATGCTACTTCCTGACGAAGATGCGAGTGCTAGCTTGTTTGACTTGGCTGACGGCGTCTCTGATTGGATTAACCACTTCATTTCAGGTTTGGGCTTAGTCGGTGCACAACTGAACAAGGCGTCAGATGAAACCAAAGAAGCATTGGCCGATCTGGAAGAGATGGCAAAGCTAGGTATTGATGAAGATGACGATCTCGATGAGCAAGCACAGCTACTCGAGCAGGTTATTGAACATGTTAAAGCGTGTGCATTGACGATTCATGCGGAGTTCGGTGCTCGTCCATCAGAAGACAGCGTACCAACCATTCACTAATTGTTTCGAGTTTAGAGGTCACGATGGCTCAATTTGATGTGGTAATTGCTGGTGGAGCAATGGCAGGTGCAACACTTGCTCTCGCGCTCAACCAGTTAAGTCAACGCTCTTTATCGATAGCTGTGGTTGAACCGTATCAGGTTGACCATAATGCTCACCCCGGTTTTGACTCTCGCTCAATCGCACTTTCTTACGGAACGGTGCAGATCCTAGAGTCTCTTCAATTGTGGTCATCGATTTTACCGGTAGCGACGGCGATCAAAGATATTCATGTCTCTGATCGTGGTCATGCAGGGATGACAGACATCTTTAGTGAACAACTCGCTGTGGATGCGCTTGGTTACGTGGTTGAACTTGCTGACGTTGGGCGAATTTATCAAGAGAAGCTTGAGGCTGAAGGTAATATCACTCTGTTTTGTCCATCATCAGTGAGTGAGATTACTCGTCATATTGACCATACCGATATTGAACTTAGTTGCGGCCAAACCATTACTACCAAGTTGTTGGTTGCTGCAGATGGCGCGATCTCGACGTGTTGTGAACGTCTCGGTATAACTTTAAACGAGCATGATTTTGGTCAAGTGGCTGTCATCGCAAATATCGTCGCTAGCGAACCTCATGCTGGGCGTGCATTTGAACGCTTTACAGAGCATGGCCCTGTTGCGTTATTGCCTATGACAAATAACCGCTTGTCTTTGGTTTGGTGTCTGCCACCTGAACAAGCGAATAAGGTAATGGCGTTGGATGAAACCGCCTTTCTTGAGCAGCTTCAAGACGCCTTTGGTTGGCGCTTAGGTAAGCTAGAGAAGGTTGGACAGAGGGCGAGTTACCCACTGATTCTGCGTCATAGACAACAGAACATTTCTCATCGCTTTGCGATTGTTGGCAATGCTGCCCAAACCTTACATCCGATTGCTGGGCAAGGGTTCAATCTTGGCATTCGTGATGTTGCGTCGCTTGCGGAAGAGGTATGTGAACAGCTGGATGATGCAGGTCACTACTCAGGGTTAACGCGCTTTAGAAAACGTCGAGAGTCAGATCGTGATACCACGATTGCACTCACTTCAAGCTTGGTTCACCTGTTTTCAAATGATTGGCCAGCGACACGCTTGGGTCGTAATCTCGGATTAGCAGCAATGGATAACATCTCACCCCTTAAGGGCCCTTTATTGCGTCATACGCTGGGCTTGGTTGAGAGATAAGGTAGAAAATAATGATGCAAAGTGTTGATATCGCTATTGTTGGCGGTGGCATGGTTGGTTTGGCATTAGCCGCAGCCCTAAAAGACAGTGACCTGAGAATTGCTGTGATCGAAGGTAAAGCGCCGAGCGAAGGTTTGAATGAACTGCCGGATGTTCGCGTGTCGGCATTGAGTCGCTCAAGTGAAGTGATATTACGTAACCTTGGAGCATGGCGTGGTATTGAGCAGCGACGTGCTGCACCATATCAAGCGATGGAAGTGTGGGAGCAAGACAGCTTCGCACGCATCGAGTTTGATTCCACTCGTCTAGCTCAACCAAATCTTGGTCATATTGTTGAGAATCGAGTGATTCAACTGGCGCTGTTGGACCAAGTTAAGAAGCAAGACAATGTTAGCCTTTATATGCCAGCCACATGCCAATCTTTGGCTATCGGTGAGAGTGAAGCGTGGCTGACTTTGGATAATGGTCAGGCGCTGACGGCAAAATTGGTTGTTGGTGCTGATGGTGCAAACTCATGGGTTCGTAGGCAGCAAGATATTCCACTGACGCACTGGGATTATGGACACAGCGCGATAGTTGCGAATATCCGCACTGAAACTGCGCATGATAGTGTTGCTCGTCAGATCTTCACACCACAAGGCCCGTTAGCATTCTTGCCGATGCAATCGCCAAATATGAGCTCAATCGTATGGTCAACCGAGCCGAATCGTGCCGAGAAATTGGTATCGATGTCTGAGCAAGAGTTCAACAAGCACCTAACAACAGAGTTTGATGCCAAGCTTGGCTTATGCAGCGTAGTTGGTGAGCGTTTTGCCTTCCCACTTCGTATGCGCTACGCGCGTGATTTTGCCGTAGAGCGCGTGGCTTTGGTGGGGGATGCGGCTCATACCATTCACCCATTAGCAGGCCAGGGCGTGAACCTTGGTTTACTTGATGCTGCAAGCCTAGCTCAAGAGTTGATCAAGCTGTGGCAAGCCGGCGAAGACATCGGTACTAAGCGTAACTTACGCAGCTACGAACGCTGGCGTAAGGCCGAGGCGGCGAAGATGATTGCTTCTATGCAGGGCTTTAAAGACCTGTTTGAAGGGGATAACCCTGCTAAGAAGTTGATTCGTGGCTTGGGGATGAAGCTCGCGGGTCAGTTGCCAGGTGCGAAAGATGAAATCATGAAACGCGCGCTAGGTTTAACTGGCAATCTACCAGAGCTTGCTAAGCGACCAGTAAGCACTAACTCCTGATAGCCGCTTAGGGCTTTAGAAACGCGAAAGGGTTGGCACTGCCAACCCTTTTCTGTATTCAGTTGATAATTATGTGGATCAAGCGTAAGCACACCTAAGCTTCATAATTTCATTGTTTATCTCTTTTACGGTATCGAAATGGCGCTTCTCAGCCCTCTCTGGCAGAACCAGTTTACCGTTATCAAACTCAAATTTCCCAACGCCGTAAATGTAGATTCGTCCTTTAAAAAGTCGACTTACATGTTTAGCAATCATACCGGGTGTATAGCGCTTAAACAGTCTCATTTTTTCTTATCCTTATCTTTACCTAGCCTGCATATTATAGAAAATCTCCGGGGGAATAATTGTGATAAGCGTGGAGTAATATGCAGTAGAGTTGTCTCTTAATAGATATTTGTGCTGTACTAAGCAGATTCAGTAGCAAATATCGTTTTTATCGTGAGCTTCTCCTCAAAAAACGTGGGTTCAGTGAACTGCCTGCTGACTTTCCTGTCTGGGCTTTAGGCGGCGCACATGTTTCAAAGTTAAGAATAGGCGTAAATTATTTATTTGTGTAATAAAAGTGTAAATTTTTTGCATAAAAAAAGCCCGTTCAAAAACGGGCGAATAGTCACAGATGCATTACACAAAAGTGGATGACTGACGTTACTCAGTGGATTCACTTTGACTGGCTAGTTATCGATTTGATTAAAAGCTAACCAGTCAATGTAGATTACCCTAGAATAGCCTCTGTGACTAGTTATGCTTTAATTTTGACTAAATATATTTTCTGGTCGGTCTGTTAAATATGATAAAAGTCCCAGTTATTATGAGAATGCTTGTATCGAATCTCATGGTTTTGAGAGCAAGATCGTTCTGTTATTGAGGCTATTTACAGATTTCAGCTTCAATAGGCGCACATAGATTCATAAGATCGTTGAGATCAAGGGCGATCCCAGCCATTCTCTCGCCAGAGCTGATTGTGACAATTTTATTCTGTTGCAGTGAATGATCGAAAATGATCGGCATATAACGTTTGAGTGCCAGTGGACCAACACAACCCACTTTAAACCCAGTGACCGACTCAACATCTTGTAATGATACACAGGTCATTCGACGGCAATTCAGTACGGATCGTACTTTTTTCGGGTCAATCGCTCTGTCACCCGGAGCACATGCCAACGCGTACTGATTGCCCATATCTCGAAGCAGAATGCATTTGACCATCTGAGAAGGCTCAATACCCCGAGCCTGTGCCGTCTCTTCAATCGAAGTGGTTTCTTTATCTTGCAACAGCAGGCGGTACTCCACCTGCTGTTGATCCAACCAATCTGTAATAACCGTTTTCAAAGGAAATTACTCTTCTTCCAAGCTATAAGGTAGAGGTTGGATAGTCCATTTGTGATCTGGTTGCTCTGTAAGGCGTAATTCAACGTCATCGTCCAAGTTATTCGGCAGTACAATCAGGCCAACAGCGGTGTTGTCAGAGAATTGGTAGACATTCAGAAGGCGACCAGCACCACGCCAGTTCTCGCCAACGCTGCGCTCGAGTTCAATTGCGGAATCCAATGTGAGTGGCTGCTCTGTTGTACCAGATACAATGCGCATTTCACGTTTATTCATGCCACGATACTTCGCGCGAGCAACGGTCTCTTGGCCAGTGTAACAACCCTTGCTAAAGCTGATGCCGCCAATCGCTTGTAGGTTCAGTGCTTGTGGGATGTGTTCATTCTGCTCTGCTGCAGACAGCTTTGGTTGAGCATCCATGATCTCAAAGTATTGCCACAGCGTTTCGGAAACTTTTTCAACTGAGCTACCCTCAACTAATGCTTGTGCTGCAGCAGGAGTAACAAGCAGCGCCCAACGAGAATCAGCCACTTTAACGGCACTTCCGCCTTCGATAGCACGTACATTGCCACGATCTTCAGAAAGAGTATCGACGAAGCTGTCGGCTTGTGAACCCATGATGCCAAGCACCACATCTTCAGTTTGCTCGATAGTGACCTTAGAGAATACCGCGTACTTCTTGATTTCTTGTAGCTCAACTTCAATCGCAGACTGAGGTTGTAGTAAGGCATAACCATCATTGTGGTGGAATAGGCGGAAAATGCTCCACACTTTACCCTTAGCGTCACAGTGTGCGCCTAGTGTTGACTCATCACCTGGTAGCTGGACTACATCACACGTTACTTGGCCTTGTAGGTAAGACTTTTTATCGTCGCCTACCATAGTAATCGCCCCCCAGTCAGAGATGTGCGTCATCATCACTTCTGAAAGTGTGTCATTGTACGTGTGATTAAGTGGTTGAAACGCGTTTTTCCAATCCATTTTGCCTTTCCTGAGAAATTTGATTTGTGTCTATGTTAATCCGGTTTGTTTTTTTTGTCAGCTTAGGTTTTTTTGTGAGCTGAGATAGGGACTGAGACGACTAAGGTAGTTGCAGCGCTTATGAGTTGTTACACTCGAAGAGAGAAAAACAATAGGTGAGGATAACCAATGTACACTGCAGAGCAGAAAGCACGAATTAAATGGGGCTGCCGTCGCGGTATGTTAGAGCTTGATGTAGTCATCATGCCCTTTTTTGAGGAATGTTTTGATTCATTGCAAGAGCAGGAGCAACGTGATTTTGTGTCGCTACTAGAGTGTGATGATCCCGATCTGTTTACATGGGTGATGGGGCACGGTCGTAGTGAAAACCTAGGTCACGCATCAATGGTCGACAAAATTGTTGCACACAACCTCAGCAAGGTTCGTTAAGCTCAACCTTAGCCCTTCGTATAACGCATTATTCGCAAAAGGCGCCACTCTGTGGTGCCTTTTGTTTTCTGTCATCACGTCAAATATCCCTCTTGTCGCCACTCTGTATATCTTGGTGCTTCTCTATTTTCTGATACGTGATAATCAAGTTGGTTGGCCAATCGCTGTGGGAGCTTTAGAGCTGAGAGCTAATCAAGAAATAGTGGTCAATGGAGAGATACGCGTTCTTCAATCGAGCGATACTATTTTTCGCCCTCTCTTTGTGATGTTGAAGTTCAGTGAAGGTGAGCCTGTGATCGTATGGCGCGACAGTTGCCGAGAAGCGGATTATCGTTATTTACTTGTGTGGCTCAAAAACAAAAAGGGAGCACCATGCTCCCTTTAAGTCGTTATGTTTTTGCGCCTTAGTCTTTGTTCGGCGTCAGAATCGTCGGACCGCTATCTTCAGCAAGCTCTGGGTAATCGAGCGTATAGTGCAAGCCGCGACTCTCTTTACGTTGCATCGCACAACGCACCATTAGCTCTGCGACTTGTAGAAGGTTACGCAGCTCAAGTAGGTTGTTTGATACCTTGAAGTGGCTGTAGTACTCATGAGTTTCCTGTTGCAGCATCTGAATACGACGCATAGCACGCTCAAGACGCTTATCAGTACGAACGATGCCCATGTAATCCCACATGAAGAGGCGCAGCTCATGCCAGTTGTGCTGGATAATAACTTCTTCATCACTGTTGGTTACTTGGCTTTCATCCCATGCTGGTAGCGCCGCACACAGCTGAGACTGTTCGATGTTCTCGACGATGTGTTTCGCTGCGGACCAAGCATAAACCACACACTCTAGCAATGAGTTCGACGCCATGCGGTTTGCACCGTGAAGACCTGTGTAGCTCACTTCGCCAATCGCGTAGAGGTTTTGCAGATCAGTCTGACCATCTTTATTGACCATTACGCCGCCACAAGTGTAGTGCGCAGCAGGAACAATTGGGATTGGTTCTTTAGTCATGTCGATACCCAAATCCATCAAGCGTGTATGAATCATTGGGAAATGCGCGGTAATAAACTCTTCTGGCTTATGGCTGATATCCACGTACATGCAGTCGGCACCAAGACGCTTCATCTCAAAGTCGATCGCGCGAGCCACTACGTCACGAGGAGCCAACTCACCACGCTCGTCGAAGTCTTTCATAAAGCGGGTGCCGTCAGGGCGGCGCAGATACGCACCTTCACCACGAAGTGCTTCAGTTAACAAGAAGTTACGAGCTTCTGGGTGGAATAGGCAAGTTGGGTGGAATTGGTTGAACTCAAGGTTCGCAACACGACAACCTGCACGCCAAGCGATCGCAATACCATCACCAGAAGAGACATCTGGATTGGAGGTGTACTGGTAAACTTTCGATGCACCACCAGTAGCAAGTACGACGAATTTCGCACGAACGGTTTCTACTTGCTCTTGGTTACGGTTCCAAATATAAGCACCGATAACTTTATCCTTTGAGCCACCGATTTTGTCTTCGGTGATCAAGTCGAGGGCATTATGACGCTCGAAAATCTCGATGTTTGGGTGGTTGTTAACGTTGTCCTGCAGTGAGGTCTGCATTGCCATACCGGTTGCATCTGCTGCATGTAGGATACGTCGGTGACTGTGGCCGCCTTCACGAGTCAGGTGGTATTTAGGCTGGCCTTCGGTGCTGTTTTCATCTTTATCGAAAGGCACTCCGCCATCGATTAGCCACTGCACACACTCTTTAGCGTTCTCAGCAATGAATTGAACGGTGTCTTCTTCACATAACCCAGCGCCAGCAATCTGCGTATCTTCAACGTGCGATTCAATGCTGTCCGATTCGTCAAATACGGCCGCGATACCACCTTGTGCGTAGTACGTCGATCCTTCGCTACGTGGTCCTTTGCTTAATACGATGACTTTTGCATGTTCAGCGACGCGTAAGGCTAATGACAAGCCAGCAGCACCACTCCCCACCACTAATACATCACACTGATGTTCACGGTTTGCGTTCATAAAACTTTTTAAATCCCGGGCTATAGTCGAGTTGTCCACTCTAAATTGACTTTGTCTTGTTTCAGGAGGGCTTTAACGACTGTTATACTCAGTCTCAATGAGTCCTTAAAGACAATGCAGAATCAAGATATAGACAGCTATCTAGAAATATTTAATTGCTCAATACCATTGCTTTTGCTTAAGTTTCCCCAAATTGATAGGGGTAGCTATTTTTATTACATCACATTGTGAAACAATAATGGCAAATAATTTTAAGAAAGTTGGAACTTTCCTTATTTGACCTAGTCACAATAGTGCTCATGTAGACAGTGGTGTCAATACTACATTTCGCATAATTAGTACCCATATCTGAGAAGGTAAGGGTGATAACAATAGGAGTACCCGCTCGAATGAACGAGCAGCTAACCGATCAAGTGTTGATTGAGCGAGTTCAGAGTGGAGATAAGCAAGCATTTAATCTGTTAGTGGTTAAGTATCAAAACAAAGTTTGCAATCTTATCTCTCGCTACGTGAATAATTCCGGTGATGTGGCTGATGTGGCACAGGAAGCATTTATAAAGGCTTACCGCGCGATACCAAACTTTAGAGGCGAGAGTGCCTTCTACACATGGTTGTACCGAATTGCCGTGAACACAGCAAAAAATCACATAGTTGCACAGAGCCGTAGGCCTCCTGCAACCGATGTAGATGCAGATGATGCAGAATATTTTGAAACTGGCAGCGCATTGAAAGAAATTTCGAACCCTGAGAACTTAACGCTGTCGAAAGAATTGAAAGAAGTGGTTTTCGGTGCGATTGAAGCGCTACCGGAAGACTTGAAAACTGCCATGACCTTACGTGAACTTGAAGGTTTGAGTTACGAAGAGATTGCAGAAGTAATGGATTGCCCCGTAGGAACCGTACGTTCGCGTATTTTCCGTGCTCGTGAAGCGGTGGAAAAGAAGATTAAACCTCTTTTACAGCGCTAAAACTTGTAATAATTATGGTGAAAATAATGGCTGATAAAGAAAAGCTTTCGGCACTCATGGATGGTGAAACGATCGATAAAGCTCTGATTGCAGAGTTGGAGTCCGATCAAGAAAGCAAGGATACCTGGCAGAGTTACCATTTAATCGGTGACGTTATGCGAGGCGATGCGCCAGAAACGCTAGAGTGGAACATTGCGGACAGTGTCGCTGCGGCGCTTGAGAACGAGCCTGCACACAACAAACTCGACAATGTACATTCACTGCGCCCAGAGCAGTCACAAACTGTTGCTCCAGAAGTGCAAGAAGAACAACCTAAACCTCAACAAGCCAAACGCCAAATGCCAGCTTGGCTGCAGCAGTTTGGTCAAGTCGCAGTGGCGGCTTGTGTATCGTTGGCGGTTATTTTGGGTGTTCAACAGTATGGTGGTAGCGATCCAGCCGCACCTGAAGCAGAACAACTGCCTGTACTACAAACGATCCCGTTTGCCGGTTCTGTGGAACCTGTAAGCTTTACTCGTGAATCTGTTGAGAAGCCTGCAACAGACGCTAATTTGCAAGAGCAGCGCAAACGCGTACATGCTATGTTGCAAGACTACGAGTTACAATTGAGATTAAACAACGATGCGTCAACGGATAGTGAGTCGCGTCTAGAATCGGATATTGAATGAAGAAATTCCTGGTCAGTGCACTGACACTGTTCAGCTTGATCTCTCCAAGCGCCTTTGCAGAAGAACCGTCTGCAAAGGCCTTATTGCATCAAATGAACGAGGCCAGTCAGCATTTAAATTACGAACTTTCCTACATATTGATCAAAAAGAGCAGTATTGAACCGCTCTTGTATCGTCATGCTGTCAGTGATGAGCAACAACTCGCTCACCTTGTCTATTTAAGTGGCCCTGTACGTGAAGTTATTCGACGCGGCAATGAAGTGAGCTACATCGAACCGGGTACTGAACCCTTTACGATTGAGTCTGGCAACATGGTGGCGCCTGTCATTCCGATGTTGAACAACGACATTGATATCCTAAACGAGTATTACGACTTCGTGAAGGTAGGGCGTGCGCGTGAAGCTGGTACCACGACGCAAGTATTGCGTGTAGTGCCAAAAGACGGTCTGCGATACTCCTACGTGTTGTGGGTCGATGAGAATACCAACCTTCCGCTACGAGCAGACTTGCTTGACCGTGATGGTGAAATTCTTGAGCAATACCGAACGATTTCTTACGTGGTCAATGACAAGATTGCAGAAGCGATGGCTGGGCTGAACAATGCTCAGTTACCAAAAGTTCTCTCACTGCCTGATGGTGTGGTTGGAGAAAGCGATTGGCGCGTTTCTTGGATTCCAGACGGCTTTGAAGCGAAAGAGCTAAACCGCTACCCGATGGCAACGACCAATAAGATGGTTGAAAGCCAAATGTTCAGCGATGGGCTATTTAGCTTCTCGGTTTATATCGCAGACAAAGATGAACACTCGCTAAAAGGGCAACTTGTGCGTCAAGGTCGCCGCACCTTGCATAGCCTTGTGAGCGGTGACAATGAGATCTCTGTCGTCGGTGATATTCCGCCAGCAACTGCTCAACGTATCGCACAATCGGTGCAGTTTGCTACAAACCAAGGTTCAAGCCAATGATGACCGCGTTGGCTACAGTGAGCGCCGTTGAGAAACAAGGCGCTCACTATCACGTTCAATTAAGCTGCGAGCAACAGACCAGTTGCAGCAGCTGTTCTTCTCAAAAGAGTTGCGGTACAGGTATTGTGACCAAGGCCGTTGGCAACAAGTCCCTTTTCTGGCAACTCACGACTAAGAACCTTGTGAAAGCCGGACAAATCGTCGAAATAGGCTTTCCTGAAAGGAGCTTGCTGCAGTCTGCCGCTTTGGTTTACCTAGTTCCGCTGTTTATGATGATGTTAGGTGCCGCCTTTGGTCAGCTACTCTTAGTGCCTTTACTTGGAGTAGGAGAGGGCGCAGTTATTCTGTCTGCTGCTATATTTACAGCTGGTGGTATTGCCCTTGCGAAACGTTTGGCCAAACCAATGGAAGATAAATCGAAGCAACAAGTCGTGTTGATTCGAATCCTTGGTGAGCCGCTTGTCTAATTTATGATGCGTATTGCGGTTAAATTGGGTAGAATCTGCCAACTTGATTGAAATGCCGCCACCGCAGCCTATGAAATGCGGTCGATGCGCGGCTTTCTTACCGTCCTAATTTAAAGAGTTTGTCACACCAAATTATGAAGCACATTCGTAACTTTTCGATTATCGCCCACATCGACCATGGTAAGTCGACCCTATCTGACCGTCTAATCCAAGTTTGTGGAGGATTAAGCGATCGTGAAATGGCTGCGCAAGTCCTTGATTCGATGGATCTGGAGCGTGAACGTGGCATCACTATCAAATCTCAAAGTGTGACTCTTAACTACACTGCTAAAGATGGTGAAACTTATCAATTAAACTTCATCGATACTCCAGGACACGTTGACTTCGCCTACGAAGTATCACGTTCTCTAGCGGCTTGTGAAGGTGCGCTACTGGTTGTCGATGCGGGTCAGGGTGTAGAAGCTCAGACACTAGCAAACTGTTACACAGCGATCGAAATGGATCTGGAAGTTGTGCCAATCCTAAACAAGATTGACCTACCAGCTGCAGATCCAGAGCGCGTATCTGAAGAGATCGAAGAGATCGTTGGTATCGACGCGATGGAAGCGACTCGCTGTTCTGCGAAAACAGGTATCGGTGTTGACGATGTACTAGAAAACATTGTTTCAGCAATTCCTGCTCCAGAGGGCGATCCTGACGCGCCGCTGCAAGCGCTTATCATTGACTCTTGGTTCGATAACTACCTTGGCGTTGTGTCGCTAGTGCGTATCAAGAACGGTTCTCTGAGAAAGAACGACAAGATCAAAGTAATGAGCACTGGCCAAGTTTGGGGTGTAGACCGTCTAGGTATCTTCACACCGAAACAGGTGGATACTGAAGTTCTGCAAACTGGCGAAGTAGGCTGGGTTGTTTGTGGTATTAAAGACATCCTTGGTGCACCAGTAGGTGATACGCTAACACTGGCTAAAAACGGCTGTGAAAAAGCGCTACCGGGCTTTAAGAAAGTAAAACCACAGGTATACGCAGGTCTGTTCCCAGTATCGTCTGATGACTATGAAAACTTCCGTGATGCACTAGGCAAACTAAGCCTGAACGATGCGTCACTATTCTACGAGCCAGAGAACTCTGCAGCTCTAGGTTTCGGTTTCCGTTGTGGCTTCCTTGGTATGCTGCACATGGAGATCATCCAAGAGCGTCTAGAGCGTGAATACGATCTAGATCTGATCACAACTGCGCCAACGGTAGTTTACGAAGTTGAGAAAACAGACGGCACGCTACTTTACGTAGATAGCCCAGCGAAGCTTCCTGCTATCAACGATATCGATGAGATTCGTGAGCCGATTGCTCGTTGTAATATCCTAGTTCCAGCTGACTACCTAGGTAACGTAATCACCCTGTGTGTTGAGAAACGTGGTGTTCAGGTTGATATGATTTATCACGGTAACCAAGTAGCGGTTGTTTATGACATCCCAATGGCTGAAGTGGTACTGGATTTCTTCGACCGTCTGAAATCAACATCTCGTGGCTACGCGTCACTGGATTACAACTTCCAACGCTTTGAAGCATCTAGCATGGTTCGTGTAGACGTTCTTCTAAACGGCGATACTGTTGATGCACTAGCAATGATCACGCACAAAGACCAGTCTCAGACTCGTGGTCGTCAGCTAGTAGAGAAGATGAAAGAGTTCATCCCTCGTCAGATGTTTGATATCGCAATTCAAGCGGCTATCGGTAACCACATCATCGCTCGTTCTACGGTTAAGCAACTACGTAAGAACGTTATCGCGAAATGTTACGGTGGTGACGTGAGTCGTAAGAAGAAGCTTCTGAAGAAACAGAAAGAAGGTAAGAAACGTATGAAGCAGATCGGTAATGTAGAACTGCCTCAAGAAGCGTTCTTAGCAATTCTTCACGTTGGCAAAGACTAAGCTTATCCAGCGTTAAACGAATAATTGAAAGTGAAAGGGTAGCTCGCTATTCTTTCACTTTCGTTATTTTTAAAGAAATGAAATTTAAGGGATATAAATGGCTAATACATTTTCGCTTATTTTAGTGATCGTCACCTTAGTGACTGGTGTTGTATGGGCGTTAGAAAAGTTTGTTTGGGCTAAGACGCGCCAACTGAAACTGGCTAGCGTTGCAGCTCAAACTAACGGTTTAGATGCTGAAACCAGTGCAAAAGTGACGGCTCAGCCTTGGTGGGTTGAAAATAGCGTATCCATTTTCCCAGTAATTGCATTTGTTCTGGTGCTGCGTTCATTTATCTATGAACCGTTCCAAATCCCATCAGGCTCAATGATGCCAACCCTACTTGTAGGTGACTTTATCCTAGTTGAGAAATACGCTTACGGTCTGAAAGATCCAGTATGGCGCACTCAACTGGTAGAGACTGGTAAACCAGAGCGTGGTGATTCAATCGTATTCAAATACCCGCCACAGCCAAACATTGACTACATTAAACGTGTAGTTGGCCTACCGGGGGATATGATTCGTTACAACAGTAACAAAGAGCTGTGTATTCAAACCAAAGGCACACAAGGCTGTAAACCTGTGAAGCTGAGTAACGTTGAAGAGAGCCAATTTATTCAAGATGGTGTGCCTCTGATCCAGCTTAATGAGAAGTTAGGTGAAGTCGAGCACCAAGTTTTAGTTAACCCACTGCGTCGTGACCGTGTGCAATCGTACCAACCTCGTCCGGGTGTTAACGAATGGGTCGTTCCAGAAGGGCAGTACTTTGTAATGGGTGATAACCGTGACAACAGTGCAGACAGCCGTTACTGGGGCTTTGTCCCTGAAGAAAACCTAGTAGGTAAAGCGGTTGCGATTTGGATCAGTTTTGAATTCGAGCGCGGCTCAGACAGTGTTTTACCTTCTTGGATCCCAACTGGTGTGCGTTTCAACCGCATCGGTGGCATTAATTAATCGATCACTAAATACATCGAGAGAGCATGAATTCTCCAATTGATAAACTAGAGAGAAAGATCGGCTATCAATTCAAAGATACCGATCTCATTCACCTGGCGCTGACTCACCGCAGCGCTGCAGGTAAGCACAACGAACGTCTTGAGTTTCTGGGCGATTCAATTTTAAGTTTTGTCATCGCTGATGATCTCTACCACCGTTTCCCGAAAGTAAACGAGGGTGATATGAGCCGTATGCGTGCTACTTTGGTACGTGGACATACATTGGCTGAACTAGGTCGTGAATTCGCCCTAGGAGATTACTTAAAATTAGGTCCAGGTGAGTTAAAGAGTGGCGGATTCCGTCGTGACTCTATTCTGGCTGATGCTGTCGAAGCGATCATCGGTGCTATCTACCTAGATAGCGATACTGAAACGATTCGCGGCATTATCTTAAGCTGGTACAAAACTCGCCTAGAAGCGATTCAGCCTGGTGTTTCTCAAAAAGACCCGAAAACGCGTCTGCAAGAGTTCCTGCAAGGTCGAAGAAATCCGCTACCTGTCTACACAGTGACTAATATTAAAGGTGAAGCACACAACCAAGAGTTTACGGTTGAGTGTAAAGTGGCAGGTGTGGATAAACCTGTTATCGGTAAAGGCACTAGCCGCCGCAAGGCAGAACAAGCGGCTGCTGAAACAGCATTAGAGCAACTAAGCAATGTCTGATAACAACCAAGAATTCGATATCGATGCATTCTTTGCGTCTGATAACAAAGAACCTAGCCTACCGGAAAACCAGCACTGTGGTTTCATCGCTATCGTCGGTCGTCCGAACGTAGGTAAGTCAACTCTTCTGAACCATATTCTGGGTCAAAAGATTTCGATCACATCGCGTAAACCTCAAACGACTCGTCACCGTATTATGGGGGTAGAGACGGAAGGGGATTACCAAGCGATTTACGTTGATACTCCAGGACTTCACATCGAAGAGAAGCGTGCTATCAACCGTCTGATGAACCGTGCAGCAAACAGCTCGTTGAGCGATGTTAACTTGGTACTTTTCCTCGTTGACGGTACGCACTGGACTGACGACGATGAGATGGTACTAACCAAGCTGAAGAAAGCGAACTTCCCTGTTGTGTTGTGTGTGAACAAAGTCGATAACGTTCAAGATCGTAACGACGTGATGCTGCATATGATGGAAGTGTCTAAGAAGATGGACTTCATCGATGTTGTGCCAATTTCGGCAAAACACGGTAAGAACACAGATGTGCTGCGCAAGCATGTTCGTGAGCACCTACCGAAAGCGACACACCACTTCCCTGAAGAGTACGTGACAGACCGTTCTCAACGCTTCATGGCGTCAGAGATCATTCGTGAAAAGCTAATGCGTTTTACGGGCGATGAACTGCCTTACTCAGTAACGGTTGAGATCGAGCGCTTTGACTACAATCCAGATAACGATGGCTTCCACATCAATGCACTTATCTTAGTTGAGCGCAGTGGCCAGAAGAAGATGGTCATTGGTAAAGGCGGCGAGAAGATCAAGACAATTGGTCGTGAAGCTCGTCTGGATATGGAAGAGCTATTCGGTCGTAAAGTATTCCTAGAAACTTGGGTTAAAGTGAAGTCTGGTTGGGCTGACGATGAGCGTGCACTGCGTTCATTGGGCTACATCGACGACTTATAACCCGCAAGAGGCGCAAGCGCTTCGCTCCGGGTCAAAACCATTATAAAAGGAGCCAACTAGGCTCCTTTTTTCTATTTAGAAGGTGATATGTCTTCAGAAGGGTTACAGCGCTGCTTTGTACTACATCGCAGACCATACAGTGAATCTAGCCTGATCTTAGATGTGTTCAGTGAAGAGTTCGGACGAATGACACTGATGTCTAAAGGGGCACGCAGTAAGCGTTCCAACCTCAAGGGAGCGCTGCAGCCGTTTACCCCGCTGCTGCTGAAATGGTCTGGCAATGGCTCAATGAAAACACTGCGCCAAGCGGAACCGATCAGCCTTGGCTTGCCATTAACTGGGATTAACCTCTATTCCGCTATGTATGTGAATGAATTAATCGGGCGAGTTTTAATGGCAGAAGTGCCGATGCCCGCACTTTTTCATGATTATCTTAATGCTTTAACAGAACTGGCGCATAATGAGAACCCAGAGCCTGCATTGCGACGCTTTGAACTCGCTCTATTATCGGCAATGGGCTACGGCGTTGATTTTCTACACTGTGCCGGTACCGGAGAACCTATTGATCCGACAATGACTTATCGCTATCGCGAGCAGAAGGGGTTTATCGCCTCGGTGCGTCGTGACAACCTGACCTTCATGGGCGATGAACTGATAGCGATCAGTGAACGTAGATTTATAACGAAAGAGCAGTTAAAAGCGGCAAAACGCTTTACACGCATAGCCTTAAAGCCGTATCTTGGCGGCAAACCATTAAAAAGTAGAGAGCTGTTTATGCCACAAATAGGTCTCTCTAGAGCACGGAGTATTGGAAAATGAGCTCAATCCTTTTAGGCATTAATATCGACCACGTTGCAACCCTACGTAATGCGCGTGGCACTCAATACCCAGATCCAGTTCATGCTGCAGAGATTGCTGAGCGTGCAGGTGCAGACGGTATTACTATTCACCTACGTGAAGACCGTCGTCATATCCTTGACCGTGATGTTCGTATTCTGGCTGAAACTATTCAGACGCGCATGAACCTAGAAATGGCCGTCACTGATGAGATGGTTCAGATTGCACTAGATACTAAGCCTGAGTTTGTTTGCCTTGTTCCTGAAAAGCGTGAAGAGCTAACAACTGAAGGTGGTTTGGATGTCGTTGGTCAACTTGAGAAAGTAAAAGCAGCGACGCAAAAGTTAACTGAAGCGGGCATTAAAGTGTCGTTATTCATTGATGCAGACCGCGAGCAAATTGATGCTGCGAAAGCATGTGGTGCGCCATTCATCGAGCTGCACACAGGTCACTACGCAGAAGCGAAGACTGAAGAAGATCAACAAGATGAGTTGAAGAAAATCGCAGCGGGCGCAAGCTACGCAGACGACCTAGGCATCACTGTGAATGCAGGTCATGGTCTGACTTACCACAACGTAGCGCCAATCGCTGCTCTGCCTGAGATCTACGAGTTGAACATTGGTCACTCAGTGATTGGTCGTGCCGTATTTGATGGTCTAGCGAAAGCGGTATCAGATATGAAAGCGGTAATGGAAAACGCGCGTAACAACGCTTAATTGATAATAATTGAAAGGTTAAAGAGTCATGGCAGTGGTTGGCCTTGGTACAGACATCGCAGAGATTGAGCGAGTTGAAAAGGCATTAGCACGCAGTGGCGCAGCCTTTGCGGAGCGTATCTTAAGTGAGGTGGAGCTTGAACAGTTTCACTCTTTGAAGCAGAAAGGGCGCTTTTTAGCTAAGCGCTTTGCCGCCAAAGAGGCCGCTTCAAAGGCATTAGGTACGGGTATCGCAATGGGTGTGACCTTTCATGATTTTCAGGTCGCGAACGATGAGCATGGTAAGCCAGTTCTTACCTTGCACAATAAAGCGAAAGAGTTAGCCGCAAGTATTGGTGTTAACTCTATCCACATCACCATTTCAGATGAGCGCCACTACGCGGTAGCAACGGTGTTGTTCGAGTCTTAAGATCGCGCTAAGCCTTGAAAATTACATAATAAAAAGCAGAGCCACTGGCTCTGCTTTTTTGGTTTTAGCTACTTAATATTTTGTGAGAGTCGAGTGCTAACTCGGCTGAATTGGTGTTAGGTAGTGAATAGCCGTGGCCTGCACCTTATCTAGCTCATCCTGAAGTTCGAACAGCTCTGGTTCGATATCTTCTATTTGAGTGCCCGAGCGCAGCTCCTTCTCTATGGTGGCACACACTGCTTTGAGTCTTGGTACGCCGCTGTATGAGCTGCTACCGTGCATCTTGTGAATGATGTGTATCAGCTCATCGACTGGGTAATCAGGCTCTTCAATGGCTTTCTCTGCTGCGTCATATACTTCTGGGATAAAGTCAACCAACATCTGCAGCATGTCGCGTGCAAGGTCTTCTTTATTCGCTGCCTGTTTAAGTGCGGCTTGCCAATCAATGATGATGTTTTTGTGTTGGCTACTTTCACTTTCGATAGCGTGGCTCTCAACCTCTACGCCAACGGCAGGGTGCTCAGGGTCGATCTTTTCCACATTCTCCACTTCGGACTCTGGGCTCCAGTGGATCAGAACTTGTTGCAATACATGTTCTTCAATCGGTTTGGTCAGGTAATCATCCATACCTGCAGCAAGTAAGCGATCGCGCTCGCCACTCATGGCGTGGGCTGTTACGGCAATCACAGGTGTATTGGCGTTGTTTTCTAGCTCTTTAATGTGCTTACACGCGGTCACACCATCCATTTGTGGCATTTGGATATCCATGAAGATGATATCGAATGTCTGCTCTGTCGCTCGGTCAATCGCTTGTTGGCCATTAGTACAGCTGACGACCGTCTCCACACGTTCCTGCAGTAGTGCGGTAATCAGTTTTAAGTTTGCTGGGTTGTCATCGACTGCCATGACCGTCAGTGGCAACTTCTCGTCACTGTGCGTCTCAATGACTGGCGCGTTGAGCAGTGGTGCTTGGTTAGAAACCAGAGTTTGCAGCAGCTTCTTACGAGACAACGGTTTGGTAATGCACTGTACATCGACATTTTTCATCAGCTGCTCACCCAATGCCAATTCTGTACTTGGGGTGCCAATGATAACGTTTTGCGAGATCTCCCTAGCGCGGTTTGCCCATTGCTGAACCACTTCTAATTCATAGTCTTGGTTCGCTGCAAGGTTTAGGAGAACGTAATCGTAGCTGGTTGATTCCTCTGGCATCACCGAACGGTAGGTCACCACCAACCCTTCTTGAGTTAGGACTTGCTGAGTGATTGATGCCGCTTGCATGTTTGGTTCGATCAATAGCAGCTGCTTCTCTTGCAGACACTGCGTCTCGATCAGTTCCGTCATCGGCATATCAGTTGTTGATAGCCTTAGCGTGAACCAGAATGTTGAACCTTGGTGCAGGCGACTGGTTAGACTGATCTCGCCGCCCATCTGGCTCACCAGCTTTTGGGTGATAACTAGACCTAAGCCAGTACCGCCATAGCGACGTGAGATACTCGCATCTGCTTGGCTGAAGGCTTGGAACAGTTGTGCTTGCTGACGCTCAGAGATACCGATACCCGTATCGCGCACCATGAACTGTAGCTCGATGTTATCTTCTGATTGAGAGCGTAGTTCAACGCTGATATCGATGTTACCGCGCTCGGTAAACTTGATAGAGTTACCTACTAGGTTAGTCAGAATTTGTTGGATACGTAGCGGGTCACCAACAAGACCTGCAGGTACTTTCGGGTCGACTTTCAGAGTGAGCTCAAGGCCTTTCTCATGAGCATTAGTGGCTTGCAGGTTCACTACTTCTTCAAGGCTAGATTGGAACTCGAACGGGATGTTCTCTAGTGCCAGTTTACCTGCTTCGAGTTTCGAGAAATCAAGGATATCGTTAATGATGCTCAATAGGTTATTGGCTGAGCGCTCAATGGTTTGTAGGTAATCGGTCTGACTGGTAGACAAGTGTGTTTTTAGCATCTGACGAGTAAAGCCAATCACTCCATTCAGTGGTGTTCTTAGCTCGTGTGACATGTTGGCTAAGAACTCTGATTTCACGCGAGCCGCTTCTTGTGCACGCTTCTTCGCGATATCTAATTCAACGTTCTGAATCTCTAACTGCTCGAGAGTTTCACGTAAATCGGATGTCGCTTGGTCAATGCTGTGCTGCATCTCAACGTGGTACTCCGACAGTGACACCGCCATCGCGTTGATACCGTTCTTTAGTGAGTCTAACTCACCGTGCATTTTACCTTCGATACGTACATCTAGGTGACCACGACGAATTCGGTCAACCATATTCTTCATGTGTGTGATCGGCTGGGTGACGTCGTGCATGAGACGGAACGCAAACACCCCCGATAAACCAAGACCTAAAATAAGCACCAGGAATGCTGAGAAGATCTCTTGGTACTGCTGTAAACGCAGTGAAGAAAGGTCTAGCTCGATAGCGATGTAACCGACAGCCTGATTCGCTTGAGATTGCCCGTTAGCAGAGTTCATGAACTGACCTTCGGCAATAATAGGAGTTCTTAAAATCAGCGTATTATCGAGTAACTTCGACGAACTAAGATGCGGGATAGGTTTATCTTTTGGATAAGTCAGACTTTCAAAGTCAGGGTGGAAGTTTGAGGTTACAAACAGCTCATGACGCTCATCGAACACCGCGATACTGCGCACCAATTTCGAGTTCTTGCGGTGGGCGTAACTGATTAACTGACGAACCGACTCTCGACTCTCTAATTGCATGCCAGACTCACTTGCAATCGCAAGAGGTTCTATAATGCTGGTACCTGTGTTGACAACTTGTCCTTCGAGGTCTTGATAGCGGTTAAATGAGAAGAATGCACTCAATAACAACCCTATAATCAGGGTCGGAGCTAGAGTTAGGGTAATTACACGGGCTCTCAAGCCATATCTGGTCATGTTCTTTAATTACATCGAGGTCTGGATATGGGAAAATAACGCACACAATGGTGGCTAAGTGAACGGTAAGCTTAATCAAAGCCGCCACGTTCGACAATGATTCCAAGGCATAATAGTGAGTCCTGGATACAAATAAATGATTAAAAGATAGTTTAGGCACAAGCAATGGCACGTTTTTTTCAACCAAAAAAGAAAACTCAATTCGAGACCAAGCATCAATCGGTTTTGGTTGAACGAATGGATCACAATGGCGCAGGTATCGCATATCAGAAAAACAAACCTGTGTTTATTGATGGCGCGCTGCCAGGCGAGCAAGTCGTGATTCAACTAACGGAAAGCAAAAGTAAGTTTGCTCGTGCGAAACTGATCAAACTCTTAAAGCCAAGTGAACAGCGACTGAAGCCTTTCTGTAAGCACTTTAATCAGTGTGGCGGTTGTCATTTACAACATATGGATTACGCATCGCAAGTGGAGCATAAGGGACAATCGCTTAGCCACTTGATGAATCAGTACCAAACGCCAACCACCGAAATAGCTGAGCCAATTACTGGCCCGCAGGTGGGGTATCGTCGTCGTGCGCGCGTCAGCCTGTTTATGGATAGAAAGAATCAACAGCTGCAGTTTGGCTTTCGTAAAAAACAGAGCAAACACATCGAGAACGTGACGGACTGTGCGGTACTAGAGCCAAGCTTGAATGCACTACTACCAAAACTGAAAGCGCTACTTGATACCTTTAGCCAGCCGATGAACCTAGGTCACGTAGAGTTGGTTCTGTCTGACAAAGGCCCTGTGATTGTGCTGCGTCATCTTAAACCGCTAGCGGACAAAGACCAGCAAGCGCTTATCGATTTAGCGACAGAGCAGGGTGCAATCTTGTATTCAATGCCAGAAACGGATCAGCTGATTCGTTTAGTGGGTGAGGCGCCGACATACAGTGAAACAGGCGTTACGCTGCCGTTTGAGCCGAATCACTTTATTCAAGTGAATCAACAAGTGAATCAGAAGATGGTGGCACAAGCGATTGAATGGTTGAATCCACAAGCTGATGAGCGTGTTCTCGATCTATTTTGTGGCTTAGGTAACTTCAGTTTGCCTATCGCAAAACAATCGGCGCTGGTGGTTGGTGTCGAAGGTGTCGATGAAATGGTAAAACAAGCAACGAGTAATGCCGAAATCAATCAGCTTGGCAACGCGACTTTTTACCAAGCGAACCTAGAGGAAGAGCTCTCTTCTCAGCCGTGGGCGAAAGAGAAATTCGATAAGGTGTTGCTTGATCCAGCACGTGCCGGAGCAAGTGGGATCGTCGACCAAATTTCAGCGCTAGGGGCTAAGAGCGTGGTTTATGTTTCATGTAATCCTGCTACTCTAGCTAGAGACACGGCAAGCTTGCAAAATCAAGGTTATCAAATGGTCAAAATGGGTATGTTAGACATGTTTCCGCATACCAGTCATTTGGAATCTATGGCACTATTTGTCAAAGAGAATTCATAAAACGAAAAGGCGTATAAGAAACGTCTTATTACCAGTATGAGTCGAACTAACTTGGACGCGGTTAGTCATACTGAGTTGGGTATAAAACATAATAACTAGGAAGGCATGATGGTTGCGGTACGAAGCGCACATTTAAACCCAAGCGAACAGTTTGAGCTAGAAAGCTGGATTGCATCTTTAAATCAGGATGCCAAAACGTCGAATAAACTGATCAAGGTTTATCGTCACTGTGAAGAACTGCTAAAAGAGCATGAGCAAGCCTCACTGCTATTGTGGCGTGGCCGAGAGATGATAGAAATCTTGGTGACGCTATCAATGGATCGCGCGACACTCGTTGCGGCTCAGCTTTTCCCAGTTGTCTCCAGTGGTGTATTTGAGCGAGAAGCCTTTGAAGAGAGCTACGGCAAAGAGATCGTTAAACTGATTGATGGCGTTGAAGAGATGGCGGCACTTGGCCAACTCAACGTTACCCTTGAGGGTAGTGCAGCGTCGGGTCAGGTTGATAACGTGCGTCGCATGTTATTGGCGATGGTGGATGATTTCCGTTGCGTTGTTATCAAGCTTGCTGAGCGTATCTGTAACCTTATCGAGGTGAAAAAAGCCCCAGATGAGGTGCGTAGAGCGGCAGCGAAAGAGTGTGCCAACATTTACGCTCCCCTAGCAAACCGCCTTGGTATTGGTCAGCTTAAATGGGAAATCGAAGATTACGCCTTCCGTTACCAACAACCAGACACCTATAAACAGATTGCTAAACAGCTTTCTGAGCGTCGTATCGTTCGTGAACAGTACATCACTGACTTCGTTGATGATCTTACGTCTGAAATGGGGCGCTCTAGCATCAATGCCGAAGTGAGTGGTCGTCCGAAACACATCTACAGTATCTGGCGCAAAATGCAGAAGAAAGGCTTGGCCTTTGACGAGCTGTTCGATGTGCGTGCGGTACGTATCATCGCAGACCAACTGCAAGACTGTTATGCAGCACTCGGTGTTGTTCATACCAAATACAAACATCTGCCAAGCGAGTTCGATGACTATGTCGCGAATCCGAAACCGAATGGCTACCAATCTATCCATACCGTGGTTCTGGGACCAGAAGGCAAAACCATCGAGATCCAGATCCGTACTAAACAGATGCACGAAGACTCAGAACTGGGTGTGGCGGCGCACTGGAAGTACAAAGAAGGCTCATCAGGTGGTCGCAGTGGTTACGATGAGAAGATCACATGGCTGCGTAAGCTGATCGATTGGCAAGAAGAGATGTCGGACTCTGGCGAGATGCTGGATGAAGTTCGTAGCCAAGTCTTTGATGACCGTGTATATGCATTTACACCACGCGGTGATGTGGTCGACTTACCAATGGGCGCAACTCCATTGGACTTCGCGTACCATATCCACTCAATGGTCGGTCACCGTTGTATCGGTGCCAAAGTAGGTGGACGTATCGTTCCATTTACTCACAAACTCTCGATGGGCGATCAGGTTGAGATCATCACTCAGAAAGAACCAAACCCTTCACGTGATTGGCTAAACCCAACCACAGGTTTCGTTCATTCAGGTCGTGCTCGCGCCAAGATTAACGCTTGGTTCCGTGCACAAAGCCGTGAGAAAAACCTCGAGGCAGGTCGTGACATTCTAGAGAGTGAGCTGCATAAAATTGGCGCAACGCTCAAAGATGCAGACCAATATGCCCTGAAGCGTTTCAACGTGAATACGCCAGATGAGCTGTATGCCGGTATCGGTAGCGGTGATTTGCGTATCAACCAAGTGATCAACCACATCAACGCTTTGGTGAATAAACCAACGGCGGAAGAGGAAGATCAAAAAGCGCTAGAGAAGCTGCTTGAGTCAGAGAACAAGCCAGCTCAGCAGAGCCGCCCTAAGAAAGACGCGGTAGTGGTGGAAGGTGTCGATAACCTAATGACGCACCTTGCTCGCTGTTGTCAGCCAATTCCAGGTGACAGCATCAAGGGTTACATCACTCAAGGTCGTGGTATTTCGGTTCACCGTAGCGACTGTGAACAGTTGAGCGAGCTAAGAATCCACGCGCCAGAGCGTATTATTGATACGGTTTGGGGTAATGGTTTCGTCGGCTCTTACATCCTAACGCTGCGTGTTGAAGCGCTAGAGCGCAGTGGTCTATTAAAAGACATCACATCGCTGTTCGCGAATGAGAAGATAAGTGTTACGACTATGAAGAGTCGCACCGACTACAAGCGTCAGCTGTCAGTGATGGACTTTGACTTAGAGGTGACCAACATTGAAATTCTCAGCCGCGTAACAAGCCGCGTTGAGCAGATTAAAGATGTCATGAGCGTCAAGAGGTTGGGGTGATATTTGGTATTATCCTCGTCATTCCCTACAGTGAGGGACGAACGTGATAGGGAATCTCGCTATGCGGTTTGAGATCCCCAACTCGCTCATTCTTCACTCTTGGGGATGACAGATAAAGACAAAGGTGAGTGGTTTTAACTGCTCACCTTTTTTAGTTTTAAGAAAAGCATTAGATTAAAACAATCAAACAGAATAATAGGAAAGCACCATGAGCCACCCGATTGAACAACTAGAACAAATAATGGCAAAGCTGCGCGATCCAGAAGGTGGCTGCCCTTGGGATCTGAAACAAAATTTTGAAACAATCGTCCCGCATACTATCGAAGAGACCTATGAGGTGGTGGATGCGATTCACAACAAAGACTGGTCGAATCTGCAAGAGGAATTAGGCGATCTACTGTTTCAAGTGATTTTTTACAGTCAACTCGCGAAAGAGCAAGGGCTGTTTGAGTTTGCCGATGTGGTTGATGGTGTGAATGAAAAGCTCACTCGTCGTCATCCTCATGTTTTCTCTGATGTTGAGTTTGATGATGAAGAAGCAATCAATGCCAATTGGGAAGCGGAAAAAGCCAAAGAAAAAGCTCAAGCAGGCAAAACTCAGGAAAGTATTCTAGACTCAATACCAAACTCTCTACCTGCACTTTTGCGTGCTACAAAGGTGCAAAAACAGGTAGCCAAATATGGCTTTGATTGGGACTCGATCGGCCCGGTTGTCGATAAGGTCCGAGAAGAGGTTGATGAAGTGCTGGAAGAGGCACTACAAATTACGCCAAATGAGGATTTGGTAGAGGAAGAATTGGGTGATTTACTGTTCGCGACTGTGAATCTAGTGAGGCATCTAGGGAAAAATCCAGAATCGGCATTGAGTAAAGCAAACGTAAAATTTGAGCGTCGCTTTAAAGGAGTGGAAGGAAAAGTTCGTCAAAAAGGTAAAACTTTGAACGATTTTTCGCTCTCTGAGCTCGATTCTATGTGGGATGAAGTCAAGTTGGCGGAGAAAAGTTGAACAAAGCTTTTGTGCTGATTTGATTTGAAGCAAAAAATAAAAAATAGCAGTGTGATAGATTTCACGTTGTGGCGATAAGGGGCTTCTGGTATATTTTCATCCCGTCCAGAAGAAATCCATTTTCCCTCATTCAACCAATTTCAGGTTAAACATGACGACAAATTACATTTTTGTTACTGGCGGGGTTGTATCCTCTCTAGGTAAAGGTATTGCAGCGGCATCGCTTGCAGCTATTTTAGAAGCTCGTGGTCTTAAAGTGACTATGATGAAGCTTGACCCTTACATCAACGTTGATCCGGGCACTATGAGCCCAACTCAACACGGTGAGGTGTTCGTTACGGAAGATGGCGCTGAAACTGACCTTGACCTTGGTCACTATGAGCGATTCATTCGCACCAAGATGACTAAGCGTAACAACTTCACAGCGGGTCGTGTTTACTCAGACGTTCTAGCGAAAGAGCGTCGCGGTGATTACCTAGGTGCAACTATCCAAGTAATCCCTCACATCACTAACTCTATCAAAGACCGTGTAATCGCTGGCGCTGAAGGCCACGATGTTGCGATCGTTGAAGTTGGTGGTACGGTTGGTGATATCGAGTCTCTACCATTCATGGAAGCGATTCGTCAGCTAGCAGTAGAGCTAGGCCGTGAGCGTGCAATGTTCATGCACCTAACACTAGTTCCTTACCTAGCGGCAGCTGGTGAAGTGAAAACTAAGCCGACTCAGCACTCTGTTAAAGAGCTACTGTCTATCGGTATCCAGCCAGATATCCTAGTTTGTCGTTCTGATCGCATGATCCCTGCGAACGAGCGTAAGAAGATTGCACTTTTCTGTAACGTACAAGAAAAAGCGGTAATCTCAATGAAGGACGTAGATTCAATCTACAAGATCCCTCAACTAATTAAATCACAAGGTCTTGATGACCTAGTGTGTACTCGTTTTGGTATCAACGCTCCAGAAGCTGACCTATCAGAATGGGAACAGGTAATTTATGAAGAAGCGAACCCAACTGGTGAAGTAACCATCGGTATGGTTGGTAAATACATTGAATTACCAGATGCATACAAGTCAGTGAACGAAGCACTTAAGCACGCGGGTCTGAAGAACCGTCTGAGCGTTAAGATCAAGTACGTTGACTCTCAAGAAGTAGAAGCGAAAGGCGAAGAAGCACTTCAAGGCCTTGACGCAATCCTAGTACCAGGTGGCTTCGGTGACCGTGGTGTTGAAGGTAAGATTTTCGCAGCGCAATACGCTCGTGAAAACAAAGTACCTTACCTAGGTATCTGTCTTGGTATGCAAGTGGCACTTATCGAGTACGCACGTAACGTTGCGGGCATGGAAGGTGCACACTCTTCAGAATTTAGCAAAGACACGAAGTACCCAGTAGTTGGTCTAATTACTGAATGGGTAGATGGTGAAGGTAAAGTTGAAGAACGTACTGAAAAATCTGACCTAGGTGGTACTATGCGTCTAGGTTCACAGCTGTGTCACCTAGAGAAAGGGACAAAAGCTCGTGAACTATACGGTAGCGCGACGATCCATGAACGTCACCGTCACCGTTACGAAGTGAACAACAATCTTCGTCCACAAATCGAAAAAGCGGGCCTAAAAGTATCGGGTCTGTCTGCGGACAAGAAACTGGTTGAAGTTATCGAGATTCCAAACCACCCATGGTTTGTTGCAGCTCAGTTCCACCCAGAGTTCACTTCTACGCCTCGCGATGGTCACCCATTGTTCGAAGGCTTCGTTAAAGCGGCTGGTCAAAACCAGCGTGACGAATTAGAGAAGTAAGGAATACCGGCAGTAGCGTTTGCAGTGCTGCTGCCTTTAATTTGACATTATATATTCAACGAGAAGGAAACATTCAATGTCTAAGATCGTTAAAGTTCTAGGTCGTGAAATCATCGATTCACGTGGTAACCCAACTGTAGAAGCTGAAGTACACCTAGAAGGCGGTTTCGTAGGTATGGCTGCTGCTCCATCTGGCGCATCAACTGGTTCTCGCGAAGCTCTTGAGCTACGTGATGGCGACAAAGCACGTTTCCTAGGTAAAGGTGTTCTTAAAGCTGTTGAAGCTGTAAACGGCGAAATCGCTACAGCTCTAACTGGTAAAGACGCTAAAGACCAAGCTGCAATCGACGCAGTAATGATCGAGCTAGACGGTACTGAGAACAAATCTAAGTTCGGTGCTAACGCAATCCTAGCTGTTTCTCTAGCGAACGCTAAAGCAGCTGCTGCAGCTAAAGGCATGCCTCTATACGAGCACATCGCTGAGCTAAACGGTACTGCTGGTCAGTTCTCTATGCCTCTACCAATGATGAACATCATCAACGGTGGTGAGCACGCAGACAACAACGTTGACATCCAAGAGTTCATGATCCAACCAGTTGGTGCTAAGACTCTTAAAGAAGGTCTACGTATCGGTGCTGAAGTATTCCACAACCTAGCTAAAGTTCTTAAGTCTAAAGGCTACAGCACTGCAGTTGGTGACGAAGGTGGTTTCGCTCCTAACCTTAAGTCTAACGCTGAAGCTCTAGAAGTTATCGCAGAAGCTGTTGCAGCTGCTGGTTACGAACTAGGTAAAGACGTTACTCTAGCTATGGACTGTGCTGCATCTGAGTTCTTCGACAAAGAAACTGGCATCTACAACATGAAAGGCGAAGGTAAGACTTTCTCTTCTGAAGAGTTCAACCACTACTTAGCTGAGCTAGCTAACCAATTCCCAATCGTTTCTATCGAAGACGGTCTAGACGAGTCTGACTGGGATGGCTTCAAGCACCAAACTGAACTACTAGGTGACAAGCTTCAACTAGTAGGTGACGATCTATTCGTTACTAACACTAAGATCCTTGCTGAAGGTATCGAGAAAGGCGTAGCTAACTCTATCCTTATCAAGTTCAACCAAATCGGTTCTCTAACTGAGACTCTAGCTGCAATCAAGATGGCTAAAGACGCAGGTTACACAGCTGTAATCTCTCACCGTTCTGGCGAAACTGAAGATGCAACTATCGCTGATCTAGCGGTAGGTACTGCTGCAGGTCAAATCAAGACTGGTTCTATGAGCCGTTCTGACCGTGTTGCTAAGTACAACCAACTAATCCGTATCGAAGAAGCTCTAGGTTCTAAAGCTCCTTTCAACGGTCTTAAAGAAGTTAAAGGTCAATAATTCATAGCGAATTGTTAGCTTATAGCTTTTGAAACGCTCTACTTCGGTAGGGCGTTTTTTTATGTTTGTAGAAAATAGCGGGAAGAAGCTCTAGGTTTTAAAGCTCCCCCCCTTTACAACGAAAGCGGTCTTAAAGAAGTTAAAGGTCAATAATTCATAGCGAATTGTTAGCTTAAAGCTTTAAAAAGCGCCTCCGATCTCGGGGGCGTTTTTGTATCTGTCATTCCATAGACTGACGAAGGAAGGAGTAGGGAATCTCTTCCAATGTTAACTTCAATAGATTCCAAGTTAGTCGTCCCTCCTTTTGGGGAGTGACGAGAGTGGAAGGCGATTGGGTTACTACCATTAAAGATTCTGCCCGATAATTCTTCTACTTATCGATTCCCTTACACCACATATCTCGCACCAATAAGCGCATTATGGTATATATGTGCCTTATTCTAGTTCCTTCTTTTCTAACCGGCGAAAGGTGTTATGCGAATCTTTGCTCTTGTCCTGCTGATCTTACTTGGCTGGCTGCAACACACATTGTGGCTCGGTAAAAATGGCATTTCTGATTACTACACAGTGAACAACGAAATCGAAGTTCAAAGACAAGTGAACGAGAAGCTTCATACTCGAAATGCAGAAATGTTTGCTGAAATCGATGACCTCCGCCAAGGGCTGGATGCTATCGAAGAGCGCGCTCGACATGAGTTGGGAATGGTAAAAGAAGGCGAAACGTTTTATCGAATAGTTGGTGAGGAATCGCATTAATGTCGACTAGTAAACAAGGTATTGTCGCTGTTGTACCAGCGGCGGGTGTTGGCAGCAGAATGAAGGCCGACCGCCCGAAACAGTATCTGACGATTAACGCGACCACCATCTTAGAGCACACCGTTAACAAGCTGCTTGCTCACCCTCGAGTGAGTAAAGTTGTGGTCGCTGTAAGTGAAGGTGACCCATACTTTCCTGAGCTAAGTTTAAGCCAGCACCCTGACGTGGTGCGCGTTAAAGGCGGCAGCGAACGTGCCGACTCGGTTTTATCTGCTCTAAACTATATTCAAGAGAGTCATCTGGGTGAATGGGTCATGGTGCACGATGCTGCTAGGCCATGTATTCAACAGGATGACATCGATAAGCTCATTGAAGCGGCACTATCTCATCCAGTTGGTGGCATTTTGGCTGCACCGGTTCGAGATACGATGAAACGTGGTGTTGATGGACAGATTGATCACACGGTAGAGCGTGCAAACTTATGGCACGCATTGACACCGCAAATGTTTCGAACTTTACCGCTGCAACAGGCTCTAACAGAGGCTCTTGAACAAGGCGTGTCGATTACTGATGAGGCGTCTGCGTTTGAGTGGAAAGGCGCATCTCCAGCTCTGGTTGCTGGGCGCTCAGATAATTTTAAGGTAACTCAGCCAGAAGATTTAGCATTGGCTGAGTTCTATTTAAGTCAGAATAAGGAATAATGATGATTCGTATTGGCCACGGTTTTGATGTTCATAAGTTTGGTGGTGAAGGCCCTGTGATTATTGGTGGCGTGAGCATCCCTTATGAGCAAGGGCTGGTTGCGCACTCCGATGGTGATGTGGCTTTGCATGCTTTGTGCGATGCTTTATTAGGCTCGATCGCCGCGGGTGATATTGGTCGTCATTTTCCTGATACTGATGATGAGTGGAAGGGAGCAGATAGCCGAGAGCTACTTAAAGACGTTTATCGCCGCGTTAAAGAGCAAGGTTATCAAATCGGTAATGTGGACGTGACCATCATGGCACAAGCGCCAAAAATGGCTCCACATATTGATGCAATGTGCCAAGCGATTGCTGAAGATCTTGAAACAGATATTGGCAACGTGAATGTAAAAGCGACAACAACTGAGCGTCTTGGTTTTACCGGGCGTAAAGAGGGCATTGCAAGCGAAGCAGTCGTCCTAATTACTAAAAGTGCATAAGCACCAAAACGAAAAGAACAGCATGTCAGATATTCTATCTTCATTTGCCTATTTAAATGGCAAGCCAACGGCACAAGCTAAACTGAAAGCAAAGGCCGAGCATTTTGTGGTTATCGAAGACTTAGGTTTCGAATTCTCGGGAGAAGGTGAGCACCTAATGGTACGCATCCGTAAAACCGGTGAGAATACGAGCTTTGTTGCCAATGAATTAGCAAAGGCGTGTGGCGTAAAATCCAAAGATGTCAGCTGGGCAGGCTTAAAAGATCGCCACGCCGTGACTGAGCAATGGTTAAGTGTTCACCTACCTAAAGGTGATACGCCAGACTTTACTGCTTTCTTGGCGCAATACCCAAGCATTGAGATCCTAGCAACGGCGCGTCACAACAAAAAGCTACGTCCTGGTGATCTGGTGGGTAACCAATTTGAACTGACTCTGTCGGAAGTGACTGACACCGCTGATGTGGTAAACCGACTTGAGCAAGTCGCGAAGCTCGGTGTGCCAAACTATTTTGGTGCACAGCGTTTTGGTAATGAAGGGAATAACTTATCTGAAGCTCGTCGTTGGGGGCGTGATAACGTACGTACACGTAACCAGAATAAGCGCAGTTTGTATCTATCAGCTGCTCGCTCTTGGATCTTCAATCGCATTTTGTCTGAGCGTATTGAACAGAATGTGTTTAACGCTGCAGTTCTGGGTGATGTGATTTTCAATGCTGGTGAGCAGCAGTTGGTCACGGCTGAAAATATTGAAGCGGTGAACGTGGCGATTGAGAAAGGCGAAGCGCAGGTTTCTGTGGCGATGGCCGGAGATAATGCTCTACCGACACAAGATAGTGCGCTTGCTCTTGAACAGAAACACCTTGATGATGAGCCAGATTTGATGGCACTGATCCGCGGTAACCGTATGCGTCATGACCGTCGTGAAGCCTCTTTAAAGCCACAACAGCTTTCATGGGAAGTGGATGGCGACAACATCACTCTTAAGTTCTCGCTGGATGCAGGTTGCTTCGCGACTGCAATTGTTCGTGAGTTAGTGGAAGAAGTGGCTGTTGAGCGACAATACGCGCAATAAAGGCGTAAATTGGACGGATATAAGAAAGGATACAAAATGAAGATTTTACTCAGCAATGATGATGGCGTTCATGCTCAGGGTATTCATGCCCTAGCTGATGAGCTACGCGATCTTGCTGACGTTATTATCGTTGCACCTGACCGGAACCGCTCAGGTGCGTCGAATTCATTAACGCTTGAGCAGCCTTTGCGTGTTCAAGAAATTGCAGCGAACACCTACTCAGTACAAGGTACGCCTACGGACTGTGTGCACTTTGCATTGAATGAGTTGCTTAAGGATGACATGCCTGATTTAGTGCTGACTGGCATTAATCATGGGGCGAATCTAGGTGATGACGTACTCTATTCAGGTACTGTTGCCGCTGCGATGGAAGGGCACTTTCTAGGTGTACAATCAGTCGCATTCTCTTTGGTGGGCAAACAACACTTTAAAACTGCCGCTCTTATTGCACGCCAAATCGTCGAACAGCATTTAGCTCGACCGATCCCAACCAATCGTTTGTTGAACGTGAATGTTCCAGACGTTGCTATTGGTGATCTTAAGGGAACGCAGGTGACACGTCTTGGCGCTCGTCATCACTCTGAAGACATGATTAAGCAGAAAGACCCAAGAGGTCACGATATCTACTGGTTAGGTCCTCCAGGTAAAGAACAAGATGCCGGGCAGGGAACGGACTTTTATGCGATAGAGCATGGCTTCGTCTCAGTTACGCCGTTGCAAGTTGATCTAACTGCCCATGAATCTCTAGGTGCCATGTCGCAGTGGCTAGGAGAGCGCCAGTGACGAATCCCCATGCACACCGTTTAGTCAGTTTTCTGATTGAGAGTGGTATTCGAGACCAAAAGGTTTTGGATGCGATTTTTCGTTTGCCTAGAGAGCGTTTTTTATCGCAGGCGATGTATCACCAAGCCTACGACAACAACGCATTGCCTATTGGGCAAGGTCAGACAATTTCTCAGCCTTACATTGTGGCAAAAATGACGGAATTGTTGGAACTTCAACAAAGCAGCCGCGTCTTAGAAATTGGAACTGGCTCGGGGTACCAAACGGCTGTATTGGCTCAGTTGGTTGATCATGTTTATTCTGTTGAACGTATTAAATCGTTGCAGTGGGATGCTAAGAGAAGACTGAAACAACTTGATTTTTATAACATTTCCACGAAACATGGCGATGGCTGGCAAGGTTGGTCTGCGAAAGGTCCATTTGATGCCATCATCGTAACTGCGGCAGCCGAATCAATCCCTCAGGCGCTCTTAGAGCAATTGAGTGATGGCGGTCGCTTGTTGATCCCTGTTGGGGACAATGAACAACAACTGTTAAAAATTACCCGCCAAGGCGATGAGTACCTTTCAGAAACGATTGAGATGGTACGCTTTGTTCCTTTGGTTCCGGGTGAACTGGCGTAATAAAACTATTGGTGTAGATGGATAACAACTGAATGCGTTCACAGTTTTCAAAAGGGATAGCGATATTGTTGAGTTGCGTACTGGCAGGGTGCGCAGCGAATTCCCCTGCACCTGTATCAAACCTAAACAAAGATTACTCGACCATAGAGCGTGGCAGTTATCGTGGTAGCTATTATGAAGTTCAGAAAGGCGATACCCTCTACTTTATCGCCTATTTGACCAACAAAGATGTTAATGATCTGATTCACAACAACGATCTGTCCGCGCCTTACACTATCCACCCAGGGCAGAAGCTTAAGTTATGGCGTCCATCGTACAAGGCACCTGCTTATGGCAAGTCCACTGCAGTTGCGGCGGCGACTCCGGCTCCTAAACCTGCGCCAGTGGTTCCAGTTGCGAGTACTCCAAGCTCTACCAGTTCAAAATCCTCTAAGCCAGCGACGACCAAAGCTGAGCCTGTGAAGAGCAAAAACTCTAAACCGGCACCTGTGCAGTCAACGGCGAAAACGGTTAAAAAAGATCCACCAAAGAAGGTTGAACAATCGAAGCCAAAGGAGTATGTTGGTTCTAAAGGTAAACAGAATGTTACAACCGCCAGCAAGCCAACTAACGATAAAGTATCGAAATGGTTATGGCCAACCAAAGGGAGAGTAATCAAGAATTTCTCTGTAGGTGAACAAGGAAATAAAGGCATCGACATAGCAGGACAGCGTGGTCAGCCTATCGTATCTACTGCAGGGGGAACGGTTGTTTATTCGGGTAATGCACTCAGAGGCTACGGCAATCTCGTGATTGTAAAGCATAATGACAACTACTTAAGTGCATACGCGCATAACGATCGACTATTAGTATCTGAAGGGCAAAGTGTTAAACCAGGACAGAAAATTGCCACAATGGGAAGTTCTGGAGCCAAAAGCGTTCGGCTGCACTTTGAGATTCGTTACCAAGGTAAATCCGTTAATCCAAAACGTTATTTGCCTTAATACGGGTGCCGCAACGGTACTTGTATACAGTGACATAGTCATTTAGCGACATTTGAAGTTGTAATGTCTTGCTAATATCGCCAGGGGGAGGCGTTATGAGTATCAGCAATGCAGTTATTAAAGAAGAGTTCGAACTTGATCAAGAGACCACGGAGTTGGCAAATGTTGAGCAAGGCGAACAAACCGTCACTAAAAAAGCAGAAGTAAAAGAAGAAGTCGAAGTGACTTCGAAGAGCCTAGATGCAACACAGTTGTATTTGGGTGAAATTGGCTTCTCACCACTCTTAACCGCAGAAGAAGAAGTGCTTTATGCTCGTCGTGCATTACGCGGAGACGAAGCAGCTCGCAAGCGCATGATCGAAAGTAACCTACGTCTTGTGGTAAAAATTTCTCGTCGTTATAGCAATCGCGGCCTGGCTCTGCTTGATCTTATTGAAGAAGGCAACCTAGGTCTGATTCGTGCGGTTGAGAAGTTCGATCCAGAACGTGGTTTCCGTTTTTCTACTTACGCAACATGGTGGATTCGTCAAACGATTGAACGTGCGTTAATGAACCAAACGCGTACTATCCGTCTACCAATTCATGTAGTGAAAGAACTCAATATCTACCTGCGTACTGCTCGCGAACTATCGCAAAAGCTTGATCATGAACCAACAGCCGAAGAGATCGCAACTAAGCTAGATAAGCCGGTGAGCGATGTAAGTAAAATGCTACGCCTTAATGAGCGCGTAAGCTCGGTCGACACGCCGATTGGTGGTGATGGTGAGAAAGCACTACTGGACATCATCCCAGACGTAAATAACTCTGATCCAGAGGTTTCAACTCAAGATAGTGATATCAAAACGTCACTGATCTACTGGTTAGATGAACTGAATCCTAAGCAGAAAGAGGTGCTAGCACGCCGCTTTGGTCTTCTTGGCTATGAGCCATCGACCCTTGAAGAAGTAGGGCGTGAAATTAGCCTAACTCGCGAACGTGTGCGTCAGATTCAAGTAGAAGGTCTACGTCGTTTAAGAGAGATCCTTATCAAGCAAGGTTTGAATATGGAAAATCTATTCAACGTTGAAAATGACTAATCTTGGGTTAGAAAAAACAAAAAAACGCTGATATATCGTCAGCGTTTTTTGTTTTTATCGGGCTTTAGAAGTCTGCTCTATAGCTAAAGAAGCTTCTTCAAACGATACAACTCTTCTAGAGCTTGGCGTGGTGTTAGATCATCAGGATCTACGTTTGCTAGTGCTTGCTCTACTTCACTTGGCTCTGGGATCAAGCTCAGTTGGTTGGCAATATCAACGCCACTTGGCTTAGCTGTCGGTGTCTCAGCGCTCAGCGCTTCCAATTGAGTAAGCTTAGCTCGCGCATTCTTAATCACCGCTTTTGGTACACCGGCCAACCCAGCTACGGCAAGACCATAAGATTTGCTTGCGGCACCTTCTTGAACTGCGTGCATGAAGGCAATGCTGTCACCATGCTCAACGGCGTCCAAATGGACATTCGCCAAAGTTGGAATTTGGTTTGGTAACTCGGTCAGTTCAAAGTAGTGCGTCGCAAACAGTGTCATCGCATTGATTTGGTTTGCTAGCCACTCTGCACTTGCCCAAGCCAGTGACAGGCCATCGTAAGTACTGGTACCGCGACCAATCTCATCCATTAGAACTAAACTGCTTGGTGTTGCGTTATGCAGAATGTTGGCTGTTTCCGTCATCTCGACCATGAAAGTTGAGCGACCAGATGCAAGATCGTCGGATGCTCCAATTCGAGTGAAGATACGGTCGATAGAGCCAATCGTTGCACTCTCGGCAGGAACGTAACAACCAATATGAGCCATTAGTGCGATCAACGCGGTTTGACGCATATAGGTCGATTTACCACCCATGTTTGGACCTGTGATGATCAGCATCTTACGTTGATCATTTAGGTCAATTGGGTTAGCAATGAAAGGTTCGTCCATAACCTGTTCAACTACAGGGTGACGACCTGCTTGAATGTGTACCCCAGGTTCTTTGGTTAGAGTAGGGCGGCAGTAATCTAATGTATCTGCGCGCTCAGCTAGGTTCTGTAGTACGTCTAATTGAGATACTGAAGAGGCGATGTTTTGTAACTGCTCTAGATGTGGCAACAGTAGGTCGAATAGTTCTTCCCATAGCTGTTTCTCAATCGCCAGCGCTTTAGACTTAGAATTTAGAACCTTATCTTCATGCTCTTTTAGCTCAGGAATAATGTAACGCTCAGCGTTCTTCAACGTTTGGCGGCGCACGTAATGAGGTGGCACCAAGTGACTTTGACCACGGCTCACCTGAATAAAGAAACCGTGTACGTTGTTGTAGCCAACCTTTAACGTATCAATACCGTGACGTTCACGCTCTTCAGCCTCGAGCTTGTCTAGGTATTCTGTTGCGCCATCTGCAAGGTCACGCCACTCATCCAATTCAGCGCTGTATCCTGCTGCAATAACGCCACCGTCACGGATCACAACCGGAGGGTTCTCTTTGATTGCACGAGTCAGTAGCTCGGACACTTCTTCAAGAGGCGCGGCGTATTGTGCAAGCTGGCTTAGATATGGGTGAGAGACTTGCTCTAATGTATCTGCAAGTTCTGGAAGATAGTCCATCGCTTGGCGTAAGCGTGCCATATCACGTGGGCGTGCTGAGCGAAGTGCTAGACGTGCCAAGATACGCTCAATATCACCAATCTGTTTTAATGTTGGCTGTAGTTCAGTAAACAGCGCAACGTCTTTCATTTCACCAATTGCATCTAGGCGTTGATCGAGTGCAGAGATGTTACGCATCGGCTGATGTAACCAACGTTTAAGCATACGACTGCCCATTGGCGTTGCTGTGTGATCAAGCACTTCAGCTAGTGTATTGTCTGTACCACCGGCTAGGTTATGGGTGATCTCTAGGTTACGACGAGTTGCGGCATCTAAGATCACCGAGTGATCTTGACGATCGTAAGTCAGTGAGCGGATATGCGGCAGCGCGGTACGTTGGGTGTCTTTTACATATTGGATCAAACAACCTGCAGCACACAGACCAAGCTTGGCATGTTCCACACCAAAGCCAACCAGATCGCGAGTGCCGAATTGTTTGTTGAGCTGCTGTTTAGCCGTATCTAGTTCAAATTCCCATACTGGGCGACGGCGGTTACCGTTACGGTTCGCCATTAACTCTACAGGTTCAAAATCTTCAGGGAAGAGTAGCTCTCTAGGAGAAGTGCGTTGCAGTTCTGCCGCCATTGACTCTTCAGTCTCTGGTTCTGAAAGCTGGAATCGACCCGAGGTGATATCCAACGTTGCGTAGCCAAACTTACCGTTATGGTGGTAGATCGCAGCAATGAGGTTATCAACGCGCTCAGAAAGAAGGGCTTCATCAGTCACTGTACCCGGTGTCACGATACGAACAACGGCACGTTCTACTGGGCCTTTCGATGTCGCAGGGTTACCAATCTGTTCGCAGATCGCCACAGATTCACCCAATTGAACCAATTTCGCAAGGTAGCCTTCTACTGCATGAAAAGGAACACCTGCCATCGGGATAGGTTCGCCTGCTGATGAACCGCGTTTAGTTAGGGAAATATCGAGGAGTTGAGATGCTCTTTTGGCATCATCATAGAAAAGCTCGTAGAAATCTCCCATGCGGTAGAAAAGCAGGATCTCTGGATTCTCTGCTTTGAGTTTTAGGTACTGCTGCATCATGGGAGTATGTTTTTGATCGGCTTTCACAGTTAACTTCTTTCGTTTATTTCTATTGCGGCTTAGGATACGTGAAAGCGATACCTGCGAAAAGCGGCGCAAGCGATAAAGATTCAAATTCACTCATGCAAAAACAACGGAGTTTGTCACCATGTCATCGATTCAACAACTCAGCGAAAAACTTGGCCAACTTCTATTAGAAAACCAGCACGTGTTAGTGACGGCAGAGTCGTGCACAGGTGGTGGGGTTGCAAGCGCAATCACGGACATAGCAGGCAGCTCTGCATGGTTTGATCGTGCATTTGTCACATACAGTAATGAAGCCAAACAAGAGATGATTGATGTACAAGCTTCAACACTCGAAGCACATGGAGCGGTAAGTGAAGCTGTGGTGATTGAAATGGCTCAAGGCGCATTGGTGCACTCAAATGGCACGATCGCAGTATCGATCAGTGGTATTGCTGGCCCTGGTGGTGGCAGTGAAGAGAAGCCTGTCGGCACCGTTTGTTTTGCGTGGGCTACAAACAGTGGCTGGCAAAAAGTAGAAACGCATGTATTTGCGGGTGATCGATCACAAGTACGGCAACAAGCGACCGCCTGCGCGCTTAAGGTTATTTATGATTACCTGTTGGAAGAGAAGTAACAATTGTACAAATAATTTTCATACAGGTATGGACACTGTATGAATCAACAGTATAATAAACACCAATTAGTCACCCCTATGTGGGTTAGAAACAGATTCTAAATCGCTTGTTATAGACAACCGATTATGTGGAGATAGTAATGGACGAGAATAAACAAAAAGCGTTAGCCGCAGCCCTTGGTCAGATTGAAAAGCAGTTTGGTAAAGGCTCTATCATGCGTCTTGGTGACAACCGCACAATGGATGTAGAAACCATTTCTACTGGCTCGCTATCTCTGGATATCGCACTAGGTGCTGGTGGCCTGCCAATGGGTCGTATCGTTGAGATCTATGGTCCAGAATCATCAGGTAAAACAACCCTAACACTAGAGCTTATCGCAGCAGCTCAACGTGAAGGTAAAACATGTGCATTCGTCGATGCGGAGCACGCACTAGACCCTATCTATGCTCAAAAGCTGGGTGTTGATATCGATGCGCTTCTTGTTTCTCAGCCTGATACCGGTGAGCAAGCACTAGAAATCTGTGATGCGTTAGCGCGTTCAGGTGCGATTGATGTTCTTGTTGTCGACTCTGTAGCAGCATTGACACCGAAAGCGGAAATCGAAGGTGAGATGGGTGATAGCCACATGGGTCTGCAAGCGCGTATGCTTTCTCAAGCAATGCGTAAGCTAACAGGTAACCTGAAGCAATCTAACTGTATGTGTATCTTCATCAACCAAATCCGTATGAAGATCGGTGTTATGTTTGGTAACCCAGAAACAACAACGGGTGGTAACGCACTTAAGTTCTACGCATCTGTTCGTCTTGATATCCGTCGTACTGGCTCTATCAAAGAAGGTGACGAGATTGTAGGTAACGAAACTCGCATTAAGGTTGTTAAGAACAAGATTGCTGCACCATTTAAGCAAGCTGAAACTCAAATTCTATACGGTCAAGGCTTTAACCGTGAGGGTGAGCTAATCGACCTAGGTGTTAAGCATAAGCTGATTGAAAAAGCGGGTGCTTGGTACAGCTACAACGGCGATAAGATCGGTCAAGGTAAAGCGAACGCTGGTAAGTTCCTTCGTGAGAACCCAGAAGCAGCGAAAACTATCGATGCTAAGCTTCGTGAAATGCTACTGACTCCAGCTCAAGCTGAAGAGCCAGAGACAGGTGAAATGCCGCAAGAAGAGTTATAATTAACTCGCTCTGATTGGAAAGCCTCGCACTTGCGGGGCTTTTTTGTACCCACTATTTTTTGTTCCTACTATCCTAGCTGTTATTTCTTATCCCCTTCGGAAGGTCACTTTCTTCTTCACTGCTGAACGACTCTTGGTTTACTGACTCCAGTGCTGCAATCAAGGGTGATGTCTTGCTACGATTTGCTTTCCCTGTCCACACTGAACTAGCTGTAGAAAAAGTCTAATTTCGTTCTTTTTCTCGGAAAGTTCTAATCATGACAAAACACTGATATTAGAGCGGGGTGTGAGTTTATTTCATTTTCTATCAATTGCTTATATTGATGTCTTTGTTCGTCGTTACATTCTTTATACGCTGATGTGTTGGTTTGGTGTGAAGTTTTATCCGTCATTACATTTTGGTTTGAGAAAGGTTTGTGGCTCGGTGTTATGTCGGGTGATAAATTTTTCCCACGATTTGAGGTTACTGATAGTTAAGTTATTAATTTGGTTTTGTGAATAGGTAAGAGAATGTCAAAGATTAAGAGAAAAGACGCAGAGTTAGCGACGCATTTACTAGAGGAGTATCGAACGATGACATCGATAGAGTCCTTTCAACTGGATGTGCTGCAAAGCCTAGTAAAAGTGCTGTCTGCAAACATCAAGTCATTGGATAGTAATGACCGTAACGTCTTACTGAATCTTGCCAAGCAGAATCTCGATGTAGAGATGGATTTCTCACAATCTGCAGGCTTCGATGACGCTTTACCAAAGCTGACCGAATTTAAAACTGTTATTAACGTCATTTAAATAGCACTAGAAAAATAAAACAGATGGCTTTTGAGTCGTCGGAAATCAAAAGGATAAATCATGAATAAAGTTACGTTTCTTGGTGAGCAGGTCGCATTAGCAGGTCATTTTCCAGGTAAAGGCGAGCAACTAGTAACACCTGAGCTGTGTACTCTGTCGCTTAACCCACTGACAATCTCTGATGTAGACAGCAAGTACAAGCTGATTTACTTATTCCCAAGCATCGATACACCAGTGTGTGCTGCAACGACTAAGAGCTTGTCTGAACTGGCTCAATTAAACCTGAAAGATGTGTCGATCTATACCGTATCAGCAGACCTACCATTTGCGTTGGCGCGTTACAATGAAGCGTCTGAAATTGCCAACGTTGAGCACCTTTCTGTGTTTAAAGACGTAACTGCGCTGAACACATTTGGTGTTGAAATAAAAGACCACGCTCTAACTGGTCTTGCTTCACGTGCGGTTATCTTATTGGATAGCGAAAATAACGTGATTCACAGTGAACTGGTTAGTGAGATCACCGAAGCACCAAATTTCAACCTTGTTGTTGAAGCTATTCAAGGCTAATTCGTTTTTGATTGTAACCTCAAGGCTTCTAGTCTTGAGGTTTTTTCATTTTATGGATGAGTTTGCTTACTCTATTTCGATTGTCGATCTTGAGCATGATGCTGCGCTATTTTGTGCGCCGTTTGGTGACTATTACTCTCGATTTTGAAGAATTCCGGCCTAAATTCTATCCCAATGGCTCTTTTGTACAAGAAAACTAGTCGAAGCCTTAACCATGATCTACAATACGGCAAAATTCTAACTCGACTATTTTCAGGAAGAGCTGCATGTACATGAGCACTGATGAGGTTCGCAACGCGTTCCTTAAGTTCTTTGAGAGCAAAGGACACCAAATCGTAGACAGTTCATCGTTAGTTCCACATAACGATCCAACCCTGCTATTTACTAACGCAGGTATGAACCAATTCAAAGATTGTTTCTTAGGCGCCGAAAAGCGTGCCTACACTCGAGCGACTACGGCTCAACGTTGTGTACGTGCTGGTGGTAAACACAACGACCTTGAAAACGTAGGTTTCACGGCTCGTCACCACACATTCTTTGAAATGCTTGGTAACTTCAGCTTTGGTGACTACTTCAAAGAAGACGCGATTGCGTTTGCTTGGGAATTCCTAACAGAAACTCTACAACTACCAAAAGACCGTCTACTGGTAACGGTATACGAGACAGATGACGAAGCATTCGATATCTGGAACAAGAAAGTAGGTGTACCTGCTGACCGTATCGTTCGCATCGGCGACAAAGAAGGTGGTAAACAGTTCGAGTCTGACAACTTCTGGACAATGGGTGACACAGGTCCTTGTGGTCCATGTACTGAAATTTTCTACGATCACGGTGAACACATTTGGGGCGGCCGTCCAGGCACTCCTGAAGAAGATGGTGACCGTTTCATCGAGATCTGGAACAACGTATTCATGCAGTTCAACCGTCATGCAGACGGCACAATGGAACCGCTACCTAAGCCTGCTGTAGATACAGGTATGGGTATTGAGCGTATCTCTGCAATCATGCAAGGCGTACACTCAAACTACGAAATCGATGTATTCCAAAAGCTAATCAAAGCGACAGCTGAAACGATCGGTTACGAAGACCTATCAAACCAGTCGCTACGCGTTATTGCTGACCACATTCGTTCTTGTTCATTCTTGATCGCTGATGGCGTTATGCCTTCAAACGAAGGTCGTGGTTACGTTCTACGTCGTATTATTCGTCGTGCAGTTCGTCACGGTAACAAGCTTGGTGCACAAGGCGTATTCTTCCACAAACTTGTAGGCGTGCTGGCTGAAGTTATGGGCAGCGCAGCAGACGAGCTGAAGAAGCAACAAGAACTTGTTGAAAAAGTACTTCGTATCGAAGAAGAAAACTTCGGTCGCACACTAGAGCGCGGCATGGTTATCTTGAACGAAGCACTAGATGCACTTGAAGGTAAAGAGCTAGACGGTGAAACCGTATTCAAACTTTACGATACCTACGGCTTCCCAGCTGACTTAACTAACGATGTAGCTCGTGAGCGTGACTTCACTATTGATGAAGAAGGCTTCGAGAAGGCGATGGAAGTTCAACGTCAGCGTGCACGTGAAGCAGGTCAATTCGGTACTGACTACAACGCGACGATCAAAGTTGAAACCAATACTGAATTCTGTGGTTACACTGGTACAGAAGGTGCTGGCGAAATTTCTGCACTTTTCGTTGAAGGTGAAGAGGTTGCTTCTCTGTCTGCTGGCGATAAAGCAATCATCATCCTTGAAGAGACACCATTCTACGCGGAATCAGGCGGTCAATGTGGTGATACAGGTACGCTAAAAACTGCATCTGGTCTTTTCAAAGTTGAAGACACTCAGAAGCTAGGCAACGCATTTGCACACCACGGTGAGCTAGTTGAAGGTGTATTCGCTAAAGGCGATAAAGTAGAAGCAACAGTAGACGCTGAACGTCGCGCTGCTATCTCACTAAACCACTCTGCAACTCACCTATTGCACGCGGCACTGCGTGAAGTTCTAGGTGAGCATGTTGCTCAGAAAGGTTCTTTGGTTAAGCCTGACAACCTACGTTTCGACTTCTCTAACCTTGAAGCGGTAACACCAGCACAACTGAAAGAAGTTGAGCGTCTAGTGAACGCACAAATTCGTAAGAACCATGTGATTGAAACTAACATCATGGATATCGAATCAGCGAAGGAAAAAGGTGCGATGGCACTCTTCGGTGAGAAGTACGATGACGAAGTTCGCGTACTGTCTATGGGTGAGTTCTCTACTGAGCTTTGTGGTGGTATCCACGCTTCAAACACAGGTGATATCGGTCTGTTCAAGATCACTTCTGAAGGTGGTATTGCAGCGGGTATCCGTCGTATTGAAGCCGTAACGGGTGAAGCTGCGCTGGATGCTATCGAAGAGCAACAAGCTAAGTATGAAGAGAAGATTGCTGAATCTACTTCTAAGGCGAAAGCACTAGAGAAAGAGATTCAAAAGCTGAAAGAGAAGATGGCTGCATCTGAAAGTGCAAACATCATGGGCAAAGCACAAGAAATCAACGGCGTGAAAGTACTGATCGCAGGTATGGAAGGTGCTGATCCTAAGAACCTACGTACTATGGTTGATAATGCTAAGAACCAAATGGGTAGTGGCGTTGTGATGCTAGCTAACATCAATGGCGACAAGATTGGTCTTATCGCGGGTGTTACTAAAGACCTTATCGGCAAAGTAAAAGCGGGTGACCTAGTTAAGATGGTTGCTGAGCAAGTTGGTGGTAAAGGCGGTGGTCGTCCTGACATGGCTCAAGCAGGTGGTACAGACGTATCAGCACTGCCTGAAGCGATGAAGTCAGTTCAAGCATGGCTAGAAGAGCGCCTATAAAACTAATCTCTTGATCCAAAGATGCCCAATCACCCGATTGGGCATCTTTTATTTTGTATCATCGTTAATTACGTAAGCTAATAAAAAGTATTGAAATTAACCAAGAGGTTGGAACTTAGAGTCGACCTATTGGTTAATTTTTATGACTTCGCTATGACGCGAAGTGTGTTTTTTTGTCATATATAGACATTGGTCTTGGGAAGGTGAGGACGGGTGAAAATGCCTCTTATCGTACAAAAATTTGGTGGAACGTCAGTGGGCTCTATTGAAAGAATCCACTCAGTTGCAGAGAAAATCATTGAAGCAAAAAACGACGGCAATCAGGTCGTGGTGGTGGTCTCTGCAATGTCAGGAGAAACAAACCGATTAGTTGATTTAGCCAATCAGATAGATTGCGTACCAAACGCGAGGGAATTGGATGTCTTATTGACAGCCGGTGAACAGGTCTCGATGGCTTTATTAGCAATGACGTTACACAAATTGGGCTATGAAGCGACATCGATGACAGGTTATCAAGCCAAGATTCACACCGACTCAAACCATAATAATGCCGCTATCACTCATATTGATACTGCTCCGATTAAAGCTCTGCTCGAACAAGGACAGATAGTGATTGTGGCCGGCTTTCAGGGCGTTAATCACAAAGGCGATATCACGACGCTGGGGCGTGGTGGCTCAGACACTAGTGCTGTTGCATTAGCTGGTGCGCTCAATGCGCAAGAGTGTCAGATCTATACCGATGTTGATGGCGTTTACTCTTGTGACCCTAGAGTGGTTAAAGATTCCAAACGCTTACCTCTGCTTGATTTCCCTTCAATGGAAGAGATGGCACGTTGCGGGGCTAAGGTTTTGCACCTGCCTTGCGTTCAATTTGCGTGGAAGCATCAAGTACCACTGCGAGTGTTATCAAGCTTTGAGAAGGGCGAGGGTACCTTAATCTCGGGCGAAGAGTGTTTGAATGACATATCTGGCATCGCCATTCAGAAAGATATGGTGTTGATAGAATGCGCAGTAGAAGAGCTGTCATCTCTCATATCACAGGCACAATTACTCGGTATCGAAGTGTGTAGTGTGATCGAGGAAACAGAACGAGCAGCAGTGGTGATTAAACGCGACGCAAGTACGAAATTAAAACTAGTTTTTGCTGAGAAAATCCGTAATAGTGAACAAGTTAGTTTGTTAACTGTAGTAGGTAGTCGAACACAAGATATTGTGGTCAGTTCACATGGATTGTTGTCTGAAGGCGAGGTTGATGTACAGCATCACTTATTGCAGCAGCAGTCTTTAACCCTGGTGGTTTCTCCCGACCAGGTCGATACAGCTGCTAACATACTACACAAAGCATACATTGTAGCGCGTGAAACACAGGGTTATCTTAAAAAAGAAGTGCATTTTGGTTAAATAAACTCATTCGATAGTTTACGAAAATATAACTTTTGTTGGATAATGCTCTCGTAGCTAGATAAATTTAGAGATTACTCAAGGAGCAAAGAATGCTAATTTTGACTCGCCGCGTTGGCGAAACACTGATGATTGGTGATGAAGTAACAGTGACTGTACTAGGTGTTAAAGGTAACCAAGTACGTATTGGTGTTAACGCACCTAAAGAAGTATCTGTTCACCGTGAAGAGATCTACATGCGCATTCAAGCTGAAAAAGGTAATGGTAACGTTGCATCTGGCAACTACTAATACTTTCGCGTAGAAAAAGGGCTAGCACTGTTGCTAGCCTTTTTTGATCCTGGCGTTTGAAACCGAGTTTAGGTTATAGGAAAAAACGATAGTTGGTGATTGATGTATTCACTGTCATTCCAACTTCATCGATAAACACTTTATCTGTGTCACGAGTTCGCCTTTTTTCTTGCATACAGATGTAGCCAAATTTCTAGGCTCGTAGTATGGTTGCTTATGCACTGACAATGTCATTGTTAAAAATTAGATAACTTAATTCCGCGCGTAATTTTGCTAATCTTTCACCTTAATTTTTAAGGGAAAAAGAGCCTTTTGATACTAATAAGTTCAAATAGCAAGCGCTTTGATTAAATTGCAAACGGTTGAGTGTTTTTATCCATTTTTTTTCAATAAAGTGTTTGACATATTTTCGGTAAAACGTAATATGTGCCTCCGCAAGACGGTGAGGTGGCCGAGAGGCCGAAGGCGCTCCCCTGCTAAGGGAGTATGTGGTTTGTAGCTGCATCGAGGGTTCGAATCCCTCCCTCACCGCCATTTCTTGCGAGTCTAAACGTAGCAAGTTAGACAACAATATGTGCGCTCTTAGCTCAGCTGGATAGAGTACCTGGCTACGAACCAGGCGGTCGGAGGTTCGAATCCTCCAGAGCGCGCCATTATCTCTCTTATCATTTGATAGGCGTGATAATAATGAATTAGGTGAGGTGGCCGAGTGGCCGAAGGCGCTCCCCTGCTAAGGGAGTATGTGGTTTGTAGCTGCATCGAGGGTTCGAATCCCTCCCTCACCGCCATTCATTACAGGCCGATGGCCTTTTTTTTGTTTCGTTGTAAGCAAAGTGTGATATATTTCACAACTTCATTCGAGAGAGTGAAACACCGTGCGCTCTTAGCTCAGCTGGATAGAGTACCTGGCTACGAACCAGGCGGTCGGAGGTTCGAATCCTCCAGAGCGCGCCACTACTTAGGGTTTCCTCGTGAACTCCTGATATTGGAAAACCGATATCAAAAACCGTGCGTCCTTAGCTCAGCTGGATAGAGTACCTGGCTACGAACCAGGCGGTCGGAGGTTCGAATCCTCCAGGACGCGCCACTATTTAAAGGTTTTCTTTCATTATAAGAATGAGAATCTTGATATTGATTATTACGCCTTTGGCAATTAATATCGAAACCGTGCGCTCTTAGCTCAGCTGGATAGAGTACCTGGCTACGAACCAGGCGGTCGGAGGTTCGAATCCTCCAGAGCGCGCCACTATTTAGGGTTTCCTAGTGAACTCCGGATATTGGAAAACTGATATCAAAAACCGTGCGTCCTTAGCTCAGCTGGATAGAGTACCTGGCTACGAACCAGGCGGTCGGAGGTTCGAATCCTCCAGGACGCGCCACTATTTAAAGGCTTTCTTTCTGATAAGAACAGAAATCCTTGTGTTAATTAGCTTATTTAGAATGGTTGGTTAATACGAAAACCGCGCGCTCTTAGCTCAGCTGGATAGAGTACCTGGCTACGAACCAGGCGGTCGGAGGTTCGAATCCTCCAGAGCGCGCCACTATTTAGGGTTTCCTAGTGAACTCCTGATATTGGAAAACCGATATCAAAAACCGTGCGTCCTTAGCTCAGCTGGATAGAGTACCTGGCTACGAACCAGGCGGTCGGAGGTTCGAATCCTCCAGGACGCGCCACTATTTAAAGGCTTTCTTTCTGACAAGAACAGAAATCCTTGTGTTAATTAGCTCTCTAGAATAGTTATTTAACGCGAAAACCGCGCGCTCTTAGCTCAGCTGGATAGAGTACCTGGCTACGAACCAGGCGGTCGGAGGTTCGAATCCTCCAGAGCGCGCCACTTCCTTAAAAAAGCCTCGTTTATACGAGGTTTTTTTTCGTCTGTAGCTTTTATTGTTAATTAAATGTTAATATTTGGTTTTTCCTAACCTATTGTATTTATTAGCTTTAGCTGTTCCCAACTGTTTATTCCACCTTACTCATATCATTTGCAGAAAAAAGCCTAATTAAGTCGCAGTTTATTCATCTGAAAATCATTAATTTGTCAGATTTATGTGATCTGTATGGCGAATAATTAACCTGATCTGTGTGTTATCCGTAACACAGCCTTAAACAAAATTGACAAACTTTTACCAATCGAGATAATCCAAGGGTCGGGATCATTATTCGCTGAAATCCTGCACACATGTCAGGATGACAAAGAAAGGAAGCAACATGACTAATATAGGAAGCCTGCTAGGAGATGCGGCAACCCTAATGGTGACAGGTATGTCTGTCGTCTTTATCTTCTTAACTATTCTCGTTTATCTCGTTCGGTTAATGTCGAAACTGGTACCAGAAGAAGTACCCGAGCCGATCGCTGCACCAAAAACAATTCAAAAATCACAATCAACCCCTTCTGCTGTTAGTCCACAGGTTGTGGCAGCAATATCGTCCGCGGTTCATCAATACCGTGTATCGACTGCTAAGTAGCAATTAAAAAGGATTAAAAGGAGTTAATGAGCATGTCTAAACCACTAGCTATCACAGACGTGGTACTTCGTGACGCCCATCAGTCACTATTTGCTACGAGAATGCGTATCGAGGATATGCTGCCAATCGCAGCTGAACTGGATAAAGTTGGATACTGGTCACTTGAAACATGGGGCGGGGCAACCTTTGATTCATGTATCCGTTTTCTTGGAGAAGATCCTTGGGAGCGTCTACGTGAGCTTAAAAAAGCGATGCCAAACACCCCAATGCAAATGCTACTTCGTGGTCAAAACCTTTTAGGCTACCGTCATTATGCAGACGACGTGGTAGAGAAATTTGTAGAGCGTGCACATAAAAACGGGATGGATGTATTCCGTATTTTTGATGCAATGAATGACGTACGTAACTTTGAGAAAGCGGTAAAAGCAACGGTTGACGTTGGCGGACACGCTCAAGGCACACTGTCGTACACCACAAGCCCAGTTCACAACGCTGACACTTGGGTTGATCTCGCTAAGCGATTAGAAGATCTTGGCTGTCACTCACTGTGTATAAAAGACATGTCAGGTCTATTGAAGCCTTACGAAGCGGAAGAGCTGATTACTCGTATTAAAGCATCGTGTGATGTTCCACTAGCGCTTCACAGCCATGCAACAACCGGTCTATCAACAGCAACGGCAGTGAAAGCGGTTGAAGCTGGTATCGATATTCTAGATACCGCCATCTCTTCAATGAGTTGTACATACGGTCACACCCCAACAGAGACAGTTGTCGCAATGCTTGAAGGTACAGAGCGCGCAACCGGTCTTAAGCTTGACCAAATCGAACCAATCGCCGCTTACTTCCGTGAAGTTCGTAAGAAGTATGCGAAATGGGAAGGTCAATTGAAGGGCGTCGACTCACGTATCCTTATTGCGCAAGTACCAGGTGGCATGTTGACGAATATGGAAGGCCAGCTGAAAGAGCAAGGTGCTGCTGATCGTCTAGATGAAGTATTGGAAGAGATCCCACGCGTACGTGAAGACCTAGGTTTCATTCCACTAGTAACTCCAACGTCTCAGATCGTGGGCACACAAGCGGTGATCAATGTTCTAACTGGCGAACGCTACAAGAGCATTACCAAAGAGACTGCAGGTGTTCTAAAAGGCGAATACGGCCAAGCACCAGCTGAGCTTAATGCAGAGTTGCAAGCTAAGGTTCTTGATGGTGCTGAGCCTATCACTTGTCGCCCTGCAGACCTGCTGAAGGCTGAGATGGATACGTTAACTACAGACCTTCTTGAAAAAGCAAAAGAAGAGGGTATCTCTTTGGCTGAAGATACGGTTGATGATGTTCTAACTTACGCGCTTTTCCCACAGGTAGGCCTTAAGTTCCTGAAGAACCGTCATAACCCTGAAGCCTTTGAGCCTGCACCAGGTACTGAAGTTGAAGCTCCTACAACTGCAGCCCCTGCACCAGCAGCGGGTGGCATTGAAAGCTACAGCGTAAAAGTAGACGGTCAAGTTTACGATGTTGAAGTTGGTCCTCAAGGTCAATTAACGTCGGTATCACCAGCAGCACAACCTGCTCAGCAAAGTGCACCAGCGGCTGCGCCTGCGGCGTCGAATGCTGAATCTGTACCAGCACCACTGGCTGGCAACATCTTCAAAGTAAACGTACAACCGGGTGCTCAAGTGGCTGAAGGTGATGTTCTACTGATCCTAGAAGCGATGAAGATGGAGACAGAAGTTCGTGCGGCACGCGGTGGTATCGTACAAGAGCTAAATGTTAAAGAAGGCGATGCAGTTTCTGTAGGCGCTCCATTACTAAGCTTGGCGTAAGGGAGTACCATGGAAGGATTGATGACCTTATGGTCTGAAACGGGTATTGCCAACTTTGAGTTTGGCCAAATCTGTATGATGTTGGTTGGCTGCTTACTGCTGTTCTTGGCAATTCGTAAAGGATTTGAGCCACTACTACTGTTGCCTATCGGTTTCGGTGCCGTGCTGGCGAACATTCCAAACGCTGGCTTTACTGAGCCGGGTGGTCTGCTGTACTACGTTTACTACATCGGGATCGAGACTGGGATCTTCCCACTATTGATTTTTATGGGTGTGGGCGCGATGACCGATTTCGGTGCTTTGATTGCTAACCCGAAAACACTATGGCTTGGTGCAGCTGCGCAGTTTGGTATCTTTGCGACTCTATTTGGTGCGATTTTGCTTAACTACATTCCAGGTATGGAATTTACGATGGCAGATGCTTCATCCATTGCGATCATTGGTGGCGCCGATGGCCCGACTGCGATCTTCTTGGCGAGTAAGCTCTCACCTGATCTATTGGGTGCGATCGCCGTAGCGGCATACAGCTACATGGCACTGGTTCCAATTATTCAACCGCCAATCATGAAGGCACTAACGTCTCCAGAAGAGCGTAAGATTCAGATGGCTCAACTGCGTCACGTAAGTAAGGGTGAGAAGATTCTTTTCCCTCTTGCTGTATTGCTGATGACGATTCTGTTCCTACCGTCGGCAACGCCGTTAGTCGGTATGTTCTGTCTAGGTAACTTGATGCGTGAAGCGGGTGTGGTCGATCGTCTATCAAAGACGGCTCAAAACGAGCTGATCAACGTGGTGACTATCTTCCTTGGCCTAGGTGTGGGTTCTAAGCTACAAGCGGATACCTTCTTGAATCTAGAGACTCTTGGTATTCTTGGCCTAGGTGCAGTTGCCTTCAGTATTGGTACTGCAGGTGGTGTACTCATGGCGAAGCTACTGAACAAGTTCTCTAAAGAAGACATCAACCCGCTTATTGGTGCTGCAGGTGTATCAGCGGTACCAATGGCAGCACGTGTAGTGAACAAGGTTGGTCTTGAGGCTAACCCACAAAACTTCCTACTGATGCATGCTATGGGTCCAAACGTAGCGGGCGTATTGGGAAGTGCGGTAGCCGCAGGTATCTTGTTGGCTCTGGTTGGTTAACCGGGTTACATCTAGCCAAACGGTTGAGTTAATTGGTGGTTATTTTTCAAACCAGTGGTTAACTTAGCCTAACAAAATGGTTTATAGTCGAAGGGATGCTTGTGCATCCCTTTCTTTTATTCGTTAGGTTTTAACTAATTAGGGACGTGTTGAAATGGAAAATAAACAGATAGCGATTACCGAATTTGGCGGGGTAGAAAACCTTGTACTTCAAACCCGTGCGATACCTGAACCTCAAGAGGGTGAAGTGGTGGTTAAGGTTGCGTTTTCTGGCGTAAACCCAATTGATGTTAAAACCCGAGCGGGACTAGGTTGGGCAGCTGCACAGAACAAAGACAATCTTCCTTGGGTGCCTGGCTACGATATTTCGGGTCAAGTGATTGCATGTGGCGAGTCGGCGGAGCGATTCTCTGTCGGAGCCAATGTTGCTGGCTTTATTGGGTTCCCTCTTCAAGGTGGCGGCTATAGCCAATACGTTGCGGTGCCAGAGAGTGCCTTAAGCGCAGTGCCAGACTCTGTCACTCTAGAAGCCGCGGCAGCACTGCCATTGGCTAGCCAAACTGCTGCACAGGCACTAAACAAAGCTGAGGTCAAAGAGGGCGATCGCGTTCTTATATTGGCCGGTGCGGGTGGTGTCGGTCACCTAGCGGTGCAGATTGCAGTTGCTGCAAAAGCTGAGGTTTATACCACTTGCAGCGAGGCTAACCTTGACTACCTAGCAACACTTGGCGCTCATGCCATTAATTATCAGTTTGCTCCCGCTTCTGAACGCGTGTCTGATGTTGATGTGCTGATTGACTTAGTTGGTGGTGACACAGCTCTTGATGCGCTTAAGTGTCTTAAAGATGGCGCGCGCGTGGTAACCGTGCCAACGCTTTCGGCTGAGCTTATCTGTGAAAAGGCTAAACTGCTCGGTTTCACCGCAAGTGGAATGCTTGTTGAGCCACAACCAGAACAGATGGATACAATGTTGTACATGGTGAGTGTTGGTTTATTGAAAACGGAAGTTCAACGCATTTTTCCTATGGACGAAGCACAAGCGGCGCATTTACAGGTTGAAACTGGTCATACACGAGGCAAGGTCCTACTGGATATGAAGTGTTAGAATCATTTAATTCAATGTTTGAAGCCATAGCGCTGTGGTTCTCTGATTCCGCGCTATGGGTACTGTTCATTAGTGGTTTTCTCAGTGCCACACTGTTACCCGGAGGTTCAGAAGCCAGTCTTATTGCGGCTTTGAGCCTCAATCAATTTTCTACTTTCTCGATTATTTTGGTCTCTACTTTGGGGAATACCCTCGGTGGATTAACCAACTATTGGATTGGTTTATGGTTACCTAATCGAACTCAATCCGAGAAGCATGGTCATAAAGCTATATCTTGGCTACGTCGCTATGGTTATTGGACTTTATTATTTAGTTGGTTGCCTATCATTGGTGACCCTTTGTGTCTGGCTGCAGGCTGGCTTCGAATGAAGTTCTTACCGAGTCTGATATTGATTGCGATCGGCAAGGCAGCGCGTTACAGCTTATTGGCTGGCATCTATTTCGGTTTTTTCTAAGGAGAACCTATGAAGAAGGTTTTACTGGGTACATTTTCTCTTATTGCCCTCGCAGGGTGTTCTCATCAAGTACCTAGCTCAACTTCCCTGTTTTCTTCACTGCCTGAAGGCGTCACTCTTGTTGATGAGGTGAAACCTTCGAGCGACAAAGTGGTTATTCCATACACTAAATATCAGTTAGATAATGGTCTAACGGTAATTCTTTCACCAGATGACTCCGATCCCTTGGTACATGTCGACGTCACCTATCATGTTGGCTCAGCTCGAGAGGAGATTGGTAAATCGGGATTTGCTCACTTCTTTGAACATATGATGTTCCAAGGCTCTGAGAACGTGGGTGACCAAGAGCACTTTAAGATCATCACCGAAGCGGGCGGTACTCTGAACGGTACCACCAATCGAGATCGTACCAACTACTTTGAGACTGTGCCGTCGAACCAATTAGAAAAAATGCTGTGGTTGGAATCTGACCGCATGGGCTTTTTGTTGGATGCAGTTTCTCAACGAAAATTTGAGATCCAACGAGATACGGTGAAAAACGAGCGCGCTCAAACCTACGAAAACCGTCCTTATGGTTTGATGTGGGAACGCATGGGTGAAGCGCTGTATCCTGAAGGACACCCTTATTCTTGGCAGCCTATCGGTTATGTCGAAGACCTTGATCGTGTTGATGTAAATGACCTTAAAGCCTTTTTCCTGCGCTGGTATGGCCCAAATAACGCGGTATTGACCATTGGTGGTGACATCGATGTAGAGGATACGCTTGAGTGGGTAAACAAATACTTTGGGCCTATTCCAAAAGGACCAGAAGTCGAAAAGGCTGAGAAGCAACCCGCAGTCTTAACCGAAGACAAGTACATCACGCTAGAAGATAATATTCGTCAGCCAATGGTCTTGGTTGGTTGGCCTACGACCTACCGTGGTGAAGAGACGCAGGCAACACTAAATGCTTTGTCTAATGTTCTAGGTAAAGGCACCAACAGCTACTTGTACCAAAACCTTGTTAAGACTCAGAAAGCGGTCAGCGCGGGTTCATTCCATGATTGTGGTGAGCTTGCATGTACCCTGTATGTGTATGCGATGGGCGACTCAGGTAAGAAGGGTGATCTAACAGTATTGAACCAAGCGCTTTTGGATACGCTGGATAAGTTCTCTAAAGAGGGTGTAGATCAGGAGCGACTTGACCAAATTACTGGCATGGCGGAAGCCAACGCAGTGTTTGCTCTGCAAAGTGTTCGCGGAAAAGTGTCTCAACTCGCTTCGAATGAAACCTTCTACGGCCAGCCAGATCGCATCGAGTCTCAGCTAGAGCAGATTCGAGCAGTGACCCCAGAGAGCGTGACCAAAGCTTATCAAGACTTTGTCCAAGGCAAACACAAAGTGACGTTAAGCGTTGTTCCTCGTCGCCAGCTAGATTTAGCGGTGCGTGAAGCGACCTTTGAAACGCCACCTCGTACGCTACCAGAATATACCAAGGTAACCGAAGACCAGCTTGAGTTTAGAAAAGCACCGAATACCTTTGATCGCAGTGTGATGCCTGAAGTGACGTTTGGTGTCGCTGCTACCATGCCTGATTTGTACCGTGTCCACTATGAAAATGGCGCAGAACTGATTGGTACAGTGACAACTGAAACACCAACGGTGCAGCTACAGTTCCAGCTACCAGCCGGTGAGCGTTACGTGGCAAAAGGACAGGAAGGCTTAGCGAACTTAACGGCAGCGATGATGGAAGAGGGCTCAACGCAACGTACCGTTGAAGAGCTGCAAGCGACGCTCGATAAACTGGGTAGCAGTGTCAGCATCAGTGCAGGCAGTTACACCACAGATATATCTGTATCTTCTTTGGAGAAGAACCTAGCACAGACACTGGCGATTGTAGAAGAGGTGCTGTTTAGTCCTAAGTTTGATGAACAAGACTTCGAACGAGTGAAAAGACAGATGCTAGAGGGTGTAGTGTATCAACATCAACAACCGAGCTGGATGGCATCCCAGGCTACACGTGAAGTGTTGTTTGGTGATAGCCTGTTTGCCCGTTCAAGTGATGGTACTGAAGAGTCTCTGAAGTCATTAACACTGGATGATGTAAAAGAGTTTTACAATCAGCACTATACTCCTGAAGGGGCGAATATTGTTATTGTAGGTAACATCTCGAAAAGAGAGGCTGAAAAGCAGCTAAACTTCTTTAAAGAGTGGCAGGGCGATGCTGCACCACTGACGCGCCCACAGATCATTACGCCGTTGGAAGGCCAACATCTGTATTTGGTCGATAAGCCAAACGCGCCACAAAGTATTGTTCGCTTAGTACGCAAAGGTCTGCCTTTTGACGCGACTGGTGAACAGTACCTCGCTCAATTAGCGAACTTCAACCTTGCAGGTAACTTCAATAGCCGAGTGAATCAGAACCTACGTGAAGATAAAGGCTATACCTACGGGGCAAGCGGCTACTTCGCAAGTAATCGTGAAACAGGGGCTGTGGTATTCAGTGCTCAAGTACGTGCCAATGCGACGGTGGCTTCAATTGAAGAGTTCGTTAATGAGCTGAATGAGTTTAGCCAAAGCGGATTAACTGACGAAGAGGTGAAATTTATGCGCCTTGCCGTCGGTCAACAAGATGCACTCAAATACGAAACACCAAGCCAGAAAGCGGGGCTATTGAGTAACATTGTGACCTTAGGGCTTGATGAGGACTACCTTAAGCAGCGCAACGAGATTGTCGACAACGTCTCTAAAGAGCAGCTTAATGAACTCGCTAAACGCTGGTTTGATCCGAATGATTATCAAATTATTGTCGTGGGTGATGCAGCTTCACTGCGTCCACAACTAGAAAAGTTAGATATTCCCATAGAAGAGCTTGAAATCATTCGTTAGAGTACACATTAATGGGAGAGAAAAGAGAGAAGCTGTTTTTCTCTCCCAACCAATTATGATAGTTCTAATCAGAACGATATAAGATAAGTGAACTGAATTTTGACTGATTTTGCTGCGCGACTGAAGCAAGTTGCAACCAACCCAAAGACCTTTTCTCAGTTTGGTCGTGGTGTTGAGAGGGAAACGCTCCGCTACAAGGAAGATGGTCGTCTAGCGACTGGTCCTCACCCTGAAGCTTTAGGTTCTGCGTTAACCAACGAGTGGGTAACAACGGACTTTTCTGAATCGTTACTCGAATTCATCACGCCGGTCTCGAATGACGTTCCGACACTTCTGAACCAGTTATCAGACATTCACCACTTTACTCAAACTAAGTTAGATGGTGAAAAATTGTGGCCACTGTCGATGCCTTGTTACGTAGGTAGCGAAGACGACATTCAGTTGGCTCAATATGGCTCGTCGAATACCGGTAAAATGAAAACCTTGTATCGTGAAGGTCTAAAGCGTCGTTACGGCAGCCTGATGCAGATCATCTCAGGTGTTCACTTTAACTTCTCGTTCCCAGAAAGCTTCTGGGATAGTCTGTTTGGTGAGCAAACTGAACAAGAGCGCAGTGATGCTAAGTCGGATGCGTACTTTGGTTTGATTCGTAACTACTACCGTTTTGGTTGGTTGATCCCTTACTTCTTTGGTGCGTCACCAGCCCTGTGCTCGTCATTCATTAAAGGCCGTGAAACTAAACTGCCTTTCGAGCAGCTAGGTGGCACGCTTTACCTACCAAAAGCAACAGCACTGCGTCTAAGTGACCTTGGTTACACCAACAGTGCACAAAGTGTCCTTAAGATTGGCTTCAACAGTTTAGACCAATACCTTGAAGGGCTGAATAAAGCGATTCGTACTCCATCGCAAGAGTTTGCTGAAATTGGGATTAAGGTTGACGATGAATACCGTCAGCTAAACAGCAATGTTCTACAGATCGAAAATGAACTGTACGCACCAATTCGCCCTAAACGTGTGGCGAAGAGTGGTGAGAAACCGTCAGAAGCGCTGGCGCGCGGTGGCGTTGAGTATATTGAAGTTCGCTCCTTGGATGTTAACCCATTCAGCTCAATCGGTATCACTGAGCAGCAAGTGCGCTTCCTAGACCTATTCCTAACTTGGAGCGTTCTTTCTGATTCTGCAGAGATGGATAACTGTGAACTGGAATGCTGGCGTGATAACTGGAACAAGGTGATCCTTGAAGGTCGTCAAGTTGGCCTAGAGCTACAAATCGGCTGTCATGGTGAGAAATTGTCGCTGCAAGACTGGGCTAAGCGCGTGTTTAAAGACTTGCGAGTGATTGCTGAGTTGATGGATGCTGAGCAAGGCGGTCGCGCTTATCAAGAGACATGCGATACCCTTGAAGCTTGGATTGATAATCCTGAACTGACAATTTCTGGTCAACTTTTAGAAGAAACCAAGAAACATGGTGGCTTAGGTAAGGTTGGTTGCGAGCTAGGTAAACAGTATGCTCAGACACACCGCGAGCACCAATACCAAGTTTATTCTGCGGAGTTAATGGAGTCTGAGGTTGCACGCTCAGTAATGGCCCAGAAACAGGTCGAAGAAGTGAGCACTCAAGACTTTGATAGCTTCTTGGCCGATTATTTTTCGTATCTTAAAGCGTAGCGAATAGCGAGTTTGTGGTGGAAAGGAATCAACCTGTATCAATAAACAAGCGTCGACCATTGTTATCTTGGATCTCTGTTGGGGTTGCGGTAGGCCTACTAGCCGGCTGTGCAACCCCTCCACCTAAGAAACAGGACAACTTGTGTAGTATTTTCCGCGAGAACCCTTCTTGGTATGACGATGCACTCGATATGCAAGAAGAGTGGGGTACGCCAATTAATGTGGCGATGGCCTTTGTTAAGCAAGAGAGTAGCTTTCGACATGATGCACGCCCTCCGAAGGACTACTTATTAGGTTTTATTCCGTGGGGACATGTTAGTAGTGCGTATGGTTATGCTCAGGCGCAAGATCCGGCTTGGCAGGACTTTCAAAAAGCGACAGGACATGGTGGCTCTCGAACGAATTTTGATGACTCATTAATGTTCATCGGCTGGTATACCAATGAAACGCGTCGTCAATTAGGGCTCTCTTTATGGGACCCATACAATCAGTATTTGGCTTATCACGAAGGTCGTGGTGGCTATAAACGCAAAACCTATAACAGCAAGCCGTCATTGATTAAGGTGGCTCGCAAAGTTGAGCAGCAAGCGAAAGATTATGGTTGGCAACTGAAGCAGTGCCGCCAAGAACTGGAAGACAACCGGAGTTGGTTTTTCTAAACCGACCGTCATGGAGAAGAAGAATGCCTTTATTAGATAGTTTTACTGTGGATCACACACGCATGAATGCACCAGCGGTACGTGTGGCAAAAACCATGCAGACTCCTAAAGGAGATACGATCACAGTATTCGATTTACGTTTCACTGCACCCAATAAAGATATCCTGTCAGAGAAAGGAATTCACACTCTTGAGCACCTTTATGCTGGCTTCATGCGTGCACACCTAAATGGCGAACAAGTTGAAATCATCGACATCTCTCCAATGGGCTGCCGTACAGGTTTCTACATGAGCCTGATTGGTACACCTTCAGAGCAGCAAGTGGCTGATGCTTGGTTAGCGGCAATGGCTGATGTGCTTAAAGTTGAGAGCCAAAACAAGATCCCTGAGCTGAATGAATACCAGTGTGGTACAGCAGCAATGCACTCTCTAGAAGAAGCGAAAGAGATCGCGAAAGCCATTCTAGATGCAGGTATTTCAGTGAACAAAAATGATGAGCTAGCTCTACCTGAGTCTATGCTAAAAGAGCTTAAGGTCGACTAAGTTCGTTTTATTACCGCTCTTGAAATGAAAAGCCCTGTTCAACGAGAACAGGGCTTTTTTGTGTCAGATGAGACAGCAAGGATTATAACGTTAGCCTGTTTTGTGGCTAAGTATTAAAGCTGGTGGTTTCTTGCATGATTTGCGGGAAAACACGCACCAATTTAATACGATTCTCTTCCAGCTCCACAATTTCCATTGGGTGACGTGCAACTTGAACACTTAAGTGGCTCTCTGGAATATCTTCTAGGTGCTCAAGGATCAAACCATTTAGTGTTCTTGGGCCGTCAGTAGGTAAGCTCCATTGAAGACCTTTATTAATGTCTCGAATATTGGCGCTGCCCTCGATGAGGAAGCTGCCGTCGCTCTGCGGTGTGATCTCTTCTGATAGGCTTGGTGTCATTGAGGTGGTAAATTCACCCACAATCTCTTCCAAGATATCTTCTAGAGTAACAAGGCCGTTGATGTCGCCGTATTCATCCACAATCAGTCCGATGCGCTGTTTATTGCGTTGGAATTTGAGTAGTTGAATATTCAGCGGTGTCGACTCAGGAATAAAGTAGACTTCATCGGCAGCGCGCAGAAGCGTCTCTTTGTTGAATTCATTCTTCTCTAGCATCAAGCGGTATGACTCACGCAATCTCAGCATCCCAACCACTTCATCGATCTGATCGCGATACAGCACGATTCGGCCATGAGGTGAGTGAGTCAGCTGGCGAACGATGGATTTCCAGTCATCATTGATGTCGATACCGGTAATCTCATTACGAGGCACCATGATGTCATTCACGGTTACGTGCTCAAGATCTAAGATGGAGACCAACATATCTTGGTGGCGTTGTGGGATCAGAGTACCCGCTTCATTAACTACGGTTCTTAATTCTTCGGAGCTCAGGTGGTCAGTTGCATCGTGATCTGCCTTGACGCCTATGATGCGGATAAAACCGTTAGTGATGAAGTTAACCAGTACGACGAGTGGCGATAGCACCTTCATCAGGATCGTTAAGACAATACTACTGGCATAAGAGACGCGCTCTGGGTAAAGAGATGCGATGGTCTTTGGGGTGACTTCAGCAAAAACTAGAACCACTAAGGTCAGGGCACCTGTTGCGATAGCCACACCAAGGTCACCATAGATACGCATACCTAAGATGGTCGCAATGGCTGAAGCGAGAATATTAACGAGGTTATTGCCGATAAGGATAAGACCGATGAGGCGGTCAGGACGGCTCAGAAGTTTTTCTACACGACGCGCACCCTTATGACCCGATTGGGATAGGTGTTTCAAACGGTAGCGGTTCAAGGACATCATGCCCGTTTCAGAACCTGAGAAATAACCAGAAATTACAATGAGACACGCGAGTAGCGCAAATAAGATACCCGTAGATATGTCGTCCAAAACTATTACTTTCCTAAATTTGTATCTTGATTAATTTATGACCGATGCAGGTCGAGATGTCAACTGAATGTAAAGTATGCCATACATTAAAGGCAAGGTGTGTACCTTGCCTTTTATATCGAACTATTAATTCAGAATGATTTCTTGAACAAAGCGACTACCGAAGTAGGCGAGTGTCAGTAAGGTTGCACCCGCTAGCGCAAACCAAGTGACTTTCTGGCCTCGCCAACCTTTCTGGTAGTGACCCCAAAGCAGAATCGAGTAGATCACCCAAGCGATAAAAGAGAGTACGGCTTTGTGAGCTTTGCCTTGAGCAAACATGTCTTGAACAAAAATAAAGCCAGTTAATAGCGTACCCGTCAGTAGGCCGTTACCAATAAGAATGATTTTGAACAGCTGTCTCTCTACCATCATCAGTGGTGGAAGGTTTGGGTTAATCACTAGTGCCTTTTTCTTCTTAAGCTTGTAATCAAGCCATGCTAACTGCATTGCGTACAGGGCACCGATGGTTAATGTTGCGTATGAGAACAGCGCTAAAGAAATGTGCATCAGCAGTTTAGGGTCGTTCTCTAAATGCTTAATAAAAGTACTTGGGAGAAACGCAGCGGCTAACAAGTTTAGGGCTGCAAAGCTGTATACGACAGGGAGAATAAACCACAAACGGTTTTTGAGCATTGCCCCGCTCATGACTAGCGAGATAATGAAACTGATCAATGAGGCAACATTGAGAATACTGAGATTTTGACCGCCGGCGTTAAAGATTAAGTCGCCCAGCAACCAAGCATGAAAAGCGATAGCAAGAAACGCGCTCACCAGTACCGTTTTGGCACGGATTCCTGTTTGGTGTACAAGACCTGGGATGATCGTGGATATGGCCATTATGTATAGAAAGGCTGCTGCGATCGCAATTAGACTGTCCATGGTATCCATTTAAATGATTACTAATTCACGAATTATACCCTGCATCGCCCTTTTGGGCTATGGTGAACCTCACTCATTTATTAGTGAACAGCGCCCTATATCACACACCGTCATTATTAACCGCAGACAACGGGTGTGACTCTATTCCACGCTAATGTATACTCTCGGTAATAGTCGCAGGATTGAGCGAAGAGAAAACTATGTTTGATAATTTAACGGATCGTCTATCCAAAACGCTGAAGAATATCAGCGGTAAAGGTCGTCTGACCGAAGACAACATCAAGGATACGCTACGTGAAGTACGTATGGCGCTACTGGAAGCCGACGTTGCATTACCGGTTGTCCGTGATTTCGTAAAGCGCGTTAAAGAAGGCGCGGTAGGTGTTGAGGTTTCTAAATCTCTAACTCCTGGCCAAGAATTTATTAAGATCGTACAAGCTGAGCTTGAATCGGTAATGGGTGAGTCGAATGAGGCTCTGAACCTTGCTGCGCAGCCGCCAGCAGTGATCTTGATGGCTGGTCTACAAGGTGCGGGTAAAACCACATCGGTAGGTAAGCTATCTAAGCTCTTAACCGAGCGCGATAAAAAGAAAGTACTGGTTGTTTCCGCCGACGTTTACCGTCCAGCAGCGATCAAACAGCTTGAAACGTTAGCCGCCGATGTTGGTGTGGATTTCTTCCCATCGTCTGCAGATCAAAAGCCTATCGATATTGCGAATGCAGCGATTGACCACGCGAAGAAGAAATTCTATGACGTGCTGCTTGTCGATACCGCAGGTCGCTTAGCCATCGATGAAGAGATGATGGGCGAAATCAAAGAGCTACATACCGCTATTAACCCAGTTGAGACGCTGTTTGTTGTTGATGCAATGACAGGTCAAGATGCGGCGAACACAGCAAAAGCCTTTGGTGATGCACTTCCGCTAACAGGTGTGATTCTAACTAAGGTCGATGGTGATGCTCGTGGTGGTGCGGCGCTGTCTGTTCGTCATATCACAGGTAAGCCAATCAAGTTCTTGGGTGTGGGTGAAAAAACCGATGCACTAGAACCGTTCCACCCAGATCGTGTTGCTTCTCGTATCCTAGGTATGGGTGACGTTCTGTCTCTTATCGAAGACCTACAGAAGAACGTAGACCAAGATAAAGCAGAGAAACTGGCTAAGAAGTTCAAAGAGAAGAAAGGTTTCGACCTTGAAGATTTCCGCGAGCAACTAGGTCAGATGCAAAACATGGGCGGCATGATGGGCATGATGGATAAGCTTCCAGGCATGTCTCAGCTACCAGACAACGTAAAAGATAAAGTTGATGACAAGATGTTTAAGCAAATGGAAGCGATCATCAACTCAATGACCATGAAAGAGCGTCAGCGCCCAGAGCTTATAAAAGGCTCACGCAAGAAACGTATTGCGGCAGGTTCTGGTACTCAGGTACAAGATGTTAACCGTCTGCTTAAGCAGTTCACCCAGATGCAGAAGATGATGAAGAAAATGCAGAAAGGTGGCATGAAAGGCATGATGCGTAACATGCAAGGCATGATGGGTGGCATGGGCGGTGGCGGCATGGGTGGCGGTTTCAACCCATTCGGTCGTTAAGTTCTTCTTCCTATTAAGTTTGAGCTATTACAGCTTAAGTTTGCGTAGTCAGTGAAATGCTCGCTACGTTACTTTTCAGAGTGTTAGCTCTGTCACAGAAAGTGTACAGAGACTCTGTTGGTGAAAAAATAGCTAAACCCCTTGCATTGCCCCGGAATAAGAGTAAAATTCCGGGGCTTTAATTTGGCACGAGACCCCAAGTTATTTATTGATAAATAGCTTCTGGGGTTAATTTATTTATTAAGAAAGCAAAGAGGACGACATGGTAACCATTCGTTTGGCACGTCACGGCGCTAAGAAGCGTCCATTCTATCAAATCGTAGTAGCGGACAGCCGCAATGCAGCAACTGGCCGTTTCATCGAGAAAGTAGGTTTCTTTAACCCTACTGCTCAAGGTCAAGAAGAAGGTCTACGTCTAGACCTAGATCGCGTTAACCACTGGGTTGGTCAAGGCGCATCTCTATCTGACCGCGTAGCTAAGCTAGTTAAAGACGCTCAAAAAGCGGCTTAATTTTACTTTAAGTAGAAGACATAGCTTATGTCGATGAAGGATAAAGAAACGATGAGCAAGCAAGACGAAAAAATTGTTATGGGCAAGTTTGGTGCTACCTATGGCATTCGCGGCTGGCTGAAAGTTTTTTCCTACACAGACAATGCTGAAAGCATATTCGATTACACCCCTTGGTATATTAACCAAAAGGGTAAGTGGGTTGAGTTCAATGTTGAAAGCTGGAAGCGCCATAACAAAGGTATGGTGTGTAAGCTTGAAGGGCTTGAGGTTCGTGAAGAAGCTCATACTCTGACTAACTTTGAAATCGCTGTAGACCCGGCATCACTACCTGAATTGTCAGAAGATGAATTCTACTGGCGTGAATTGTTTGGTATGCAAGTTGTTACCACTAAGGGCTATTCCCTTGGTGAGGTCACTGACCTATTAGAAACTGGCTCAAACGATGTTCTAGTGGTGAAAGCAAATCTTAAAGATGCTTTTGGCCAAAAGGAACGGTTAATCCCGTACCTTGAAGAGCAAGTGATCAAAAAAGTTGATCGCGAAGCTCAACGGATCGAAGTTGACTGGGATCCTGGATTCTAATTCCAAAATTACAGAGCGAGAGAACACATGTGGGTTGGCGTAATTAGCCTTTTTCCTGAAATGTTCCGTTCTGTTACTGATTTTGGAGTAACAGGTCAAGCGGTTAAAAAAGGTCTTTTATCGATTGAGACATGGAATCCTCGCGATTTCACTCACGATAAACATCGCACTGTTGATGACAGACCTTACGGTGGTGGTCCTGGCATGTTAATGATGGTTCAGCCTTTGCGCGACGCTATCCATACTGCCAAGCAAGCATCACCGGGGAAGACGAAAGTTATCTACCTTTCACCTCAAGGTCGCAAGCTCGACCAGAAAGGTGTTGAGGAGTTGGCAACAAATGAGAATTTACTTCTTATCTGTGGTCGCTACGAAGGGGTAGATGAGCGCATCATACAATCTGAAGTCGACGAAGAATGGTCGATTGGCGATTTTGTGATGACGGGTGGCGAACTGCCAGCCATGACGTTAATTGACTCGGTCTCACGGTTTATTCCGGGAGTCCTAGGCGATTTCGCGTCAGCAGAAGAGGATTCTTTTGCAAATGGCTTGTTAGATTGCCCTCACTATACGCGCCCTGAGGTGCTAGACGATAAAGAAGTGCCTTCGGTACTCAAGTCTGGAAACCATAAGGACATTCGTCGCTGGCGATTAAAACAATCGCTAGGCCGTACTTGGCTAAGAAGACCAGAACTCCTGGAAAACCTAGCTCTGACTGACGAACAGGAACAATTACTGGCTGAATTCATTAAAGAGCATCGCTCTGAAACGAAAAGCAAGCAGTAACCTATTAAATTTAGTATCAGTTTATTCTAGGAATTTATACAAATGAGCAACATCATTAAAGCTCTTGAAGAAGAGCAACTAAAATCAGACCTTCCTAAATTCGCACCAGGTGACACTGTTGTAGTTCAGGTTAAGGTAAAAGAAGGTGACCGTGAGCGTCTACAGGCTTTCGAAGGCGTTGTAATCGCTATTCGTAACCGTGGTCTTCACTCTGCATTCACAGTTCGTAAGATCTCGAACGGTGAAGGTGTTGAGCGTACGTTCCAAACTCACTCTCCAATGGTTGATAGCATTGAAGTTAAACGCCGCGGTGCAGTACGTCGTGCCAAGCTGTACTACCTACGTGAGCGTTCTGGTAAGTCTGCTCGTATTAAAGAGAAGCTTGCTAAGAAGTAATTCTTTTTGCATTCTATCGATAAAAGCGGAGCCATTTGGCTCCGCTTTTTTGTGCGTGTTATATCGATTTTCGAAAGCAAGAGCTCCCCAACTCGCTCGCCCCTCACTCTTGGGGATGACGGGGAGGTTTGAGTTGCGAGGTTAGTAGCTAAAACTAAAGGAGCTGACAATGGGACTACTTTTGCCGTCATTCCAGACAGCGATATCAGAAATCTAGTTTTTTGATGACGATTAGAGAACAAGCCTGAGTATAACTGTCATTCCCTAGGCTGACGAAGGAAGGAGTAGGGAATCTCTTTCAGCCAACACTAATTCACCGGCAATAAAAAAGGATTGACGCAAAACGCCAACCCTTAATAATTCTTCTCGAATCTCGAATCTCGAATCTCGAATCTCGAATCTCGAATCTCGAATCTCGAATCTCGAATCTAGTACTGGTCTTCTGACCACCCATCACTATCAGACATATCCGGAGCACCAGCGATGCTATTCTCTTCGTCTGCCCATTCACCAAAATCAATCATCTGGCACTGTTTGCTACAGAAAGGGCGGTGTGGACTCTGTTCACCCCACTCAACATCACTCTGACATTGTGGGCATTTAACGATGGTGACTTTTTTAGACATAATGTTTCTTAGTTGGGTGTGATTTTAGAATTGTAGGCCTGAGCGAGACTCAAGCCAATTTAATACGGTATTTAACTGCAGACAGCCAATTCAAACTCGATGTCCTGAGTACACGCCTGACCACTCTCAAAACACATAAACTTCACGGCAAAGCGGTTTTTATGTCCAGAGATCATTGGATACGCGCCATACTGCATTGGAATCGAGAGGCGTAAGATGTTGGCTTCCTCTGCATCGCTCTGGAAGAAGCCCGCACGAGCGATTTGCGGCTGGAAGTGACCGGTTTCACGAGTTAGCTTTAACCATAGGGTTAGCGCGTCATACAGAGGCTGTAGGCTATCCATCCAAGCTTTTGCATCGTTCATTCTCTTATCGATAGGGAGATGCAGCCAGTAGTGCAGCGCGGGTAAGTCAAAGCAACATGAGCCACCTGGAAGATTAAAGCGTTGGCGAATGGCACTCAGGAAGCGATCTTCTTTGAGAGATTGACCAAAACGTTCAGCCAGCATTAATTCACGGTAGATATTGCTGATGTCTTCTAGCAATGAAGTAAGCATCTCTTGATCGACGCCCTCAACATTGAGCCAGCTCTTGTAAGTCACACGCTGTTTCTCAATGTCTTTTGCCAGTTCACTCTTTAGCTGAATTTGCTCAAAGATTTCGATCAGATCGAAGATTGAGCGAAAGAACAGTTGGTACTGCTGAGCATCTGAAAATGTCGAAGACAAGTGGAGCTGTCTCAAGAGGGATTCCACTCTTAAGTAGATACGTGTTTTCTCATTTAGAGGATGTTCAAATTTATGAGTGATCATCAAGCAAACCTTCATTCAACATAAGACTATTTTTACCGATCTTGTGTGCTTATTGCTAGATACTTTTGATGTAAATCTGTGATTTGAGGCAAAAGATCTTGGTTTTTAGTATGGTTTTTAATCACGTCGTCCGCAATAGCTAAGCGTTGTTCTCTTGAAGCTTGTGATTTGAGGATCGCTTTCACTTGCTCTTCAGAGACATTGTCTCGGTTCATGGTTCGTTGAATCTGAACTTCTGTAGGAACATCAACAATTAAAACGCGATCTGCCATACCTTGCATCTGGTTTTCAATCAGTAAAGGTGCAACGAGTAAACCATAAGGAGAGCGAATGTTTGTCAGCCCTTCTTCAATCTTGTTGCGGATCATTGGATGAAGTAGTGCATTTAACCACGCTTTATCTTCTGGGTTACTGAAGATCTGTTCACGGAGTTTGGCTCGATTGAGAGTTCCGTCTTCTAAAAGGATCGCTTCACCAAACTGTTCAGCGATCTGACGGAGTCCGTCACTGCCAACGGCTACGACTTCACGAGCCACGATATCGGCATCGACAATATCGATGTTGAAATGCTCTTGAAACAGGTCTGCTACGGTGGTTTTTCCGCTAGCAATACCACCAGTGAGGCCAATAATGGTTGCCATAAATTAAATTCCTAAAACCGAAGTAAAATACCAAGCCATAATGTTCTCGCCCCAAATCAGACTTATCCAACCAGCAATGGCGAGGTAAGGACCAAAAGGAAAGGCTTTATCGATGCCTTGCTGTTTCAGTCGCAGTTGGATCAAGCCAAACACTAGACCAACAAGCGAAGAGATCAATATGATCATAGGTAAGTGCTGCCAACCAAGCCAAGCGCCTATTGCCGCAAGAAGTTTGAAATCACCATAGCCCATGCCTTCTTTGCCTGTAACTAGCTTGAATAGCCAATAGACAGACCACAAAGCTAAGTAGCCTGCCATTGCCCCAATGATGGAGTCTTGAAGGGAGATAGGGCTAATACCAAACAATGCAAGCGCAATCCCCGACCAGACTAACGGTAAGGTGATTTGATCGGGCAGTAACATGGTATCAAGATCGATAAAGGTCGCGGCAATCAGGGCAAAGGTAAAAAAGATCAGAGCCAGCGCGTAGTAGCTAAAGCCAAAATGAACAGCAACGAAGCTACACATCACAGCAGTTAGCAACTCAACAAAAGGGTAACGTGGGCTGATAGGATTCGAACATTTTCGACACTTGCCTTTCAGGAGTAGCCAACTGAGCACAGGGATGTTATCGATAGCTCGAATCTGTGTTTCACACTTTGGGCATGTCGAGCGAGGCACGCTAAGGTTGTACGTTCCTTCTGGCATTGGGATTTTGTAGTCAGGAAAGCTTTCTGAGCACTCTTGTTGCCATTCTCGCTCCATCATAATGGGTAGGCGATGGATAACAACGTTGAGAAAACTACCGATAAGTAGGCTGAAGATAAAAGCTAATACGGGGAATAGCCAAGGATAGTAGTGAAATACTTCCATAGTGTCCTGTCCACTGGGATCTAACTGGCGAGTGCCATGAGTGTGTCATTGATTATCGCCTATCCTAACACACTCATTAGGTTAAAGATCGGTAAGTACATCGCAACCACTAAACCACCGACGACAGAACCAAGGAAAACAATGATGACCGGCTCTAAGATTTTACCCAAGTTATCTACGGTATCGTCTACTTCGAACTCATAAATGGTGGCGACCTTAGTGAGCATTTCATCGAGATTGCCAGACTCTTCACCTATCATCACCATTTGCAGCACCATCTCTGGAAAGGCTTGGCTGTTGCGCATTGCGATGTACATAGGCACCCCTGCCGCAGTCTCTTTATGAACTTCAGTAATGGCGGATTCGAAGTGTACGTTGCCAGTGGTTTTGGCCGTGGTTCTGAGGCTGGTTAAAATTGGGATACCTGAGCTAAAACTGGTTGATAGCGTGCGACTGAACTTAGCAATTGAGGCTTTAGCAATAACGCCACCGATAATCGGCAGTTTTAATCCTAGCCGACTGATGGTGAGCCTTATGGAATAGGACCGTTTGCGAGCTTGAATCACGAATAGCACGATGCCAACCAAGCCAAGCAGGGTATAGAGACTATAAGCTTGCATCCAGTGCGACAACGACATCACCTTGGCGGTGAACCAAGGCAGATCAGCGCCAAAGCCAGAGAACATGGATTCAAACTCAGGGATCACCATGGTTAGCATTAGGAATGAGACCGTTAAGGCGGTGACGACCACCATCACCGGATAGATAAGCGCTTTTATGACTTTGGATTTTAAGCGTTCACTCTTTTCCCGATAGTTGGCCAGTCTTTCAAATACTTCAGCTAAGTTTCCCGATAGTTCTCCTGTCGCGACAAGGTCGGTATACAAGTCATCAAAATGACGGCTCGCGGTTCTCATCGCCTTTGATAATGGGGTACCCGCTTCTACACCTTTGCATATCTGCGACAGAATCGATTTCATTTCTGCTTTTCTGTGGTTATCTGAAACTAACTTGATGGCTTGAATGATGGGAACGCCGGTTGCCAGCATGGTTGCCAATTGTCGGGTCAGCAGGGTGATGTCTTTTGTTTTGACTCGATGAGTCAGGCGAGTGAATGCTGAAATACTTTTTTTCTTTATCTTCTTAATCTGAATGTGCTGATCGCGAAGTTTGTCTCTGACTTCAAGCTCAGTGAGCGCCAAGGTTTGCCCAGACACCTTCTTTCCCGAGCTGTTAATTCCTCTCCAGTGATAGTTCTTTAATTGTGATTGTTTCGGTTTGATCGCCATAGGGTTCACATTGATGTTGGTAAAGGGTTAGATATGTAGAGGGTTAGATATAGAGAACACGTTGCAGCTCTTGATAGCTAGTCACACCTGATAGCAGTTTTTCTAACCCTGAGTCTCGTAGGGTTTGCATACCCTCCTGCTTAGCTAAGTTTTCTATCTCGATAGCATTTGGGTGAGCGATGAGGCTTGCTTTCAGCTTGTCTGTGAACGGCATTACTTCATAAATACCCACACGACCGGAATAACCTTGATTGCACTCGTTGCAACCGTCAGGATTTGCTTTGTAGAAGGTATGGTGAGCACTGATGCCATGGTGGTGATAAATGGTTTGGTCGTCATCTGCCATTTTGCAGTGTGGGCATAGTCGTCGAGCGAGGCGTTGAGCGATGATGAGGCTTAATGATGAAGCGAGATTAAAGGGTTCTATGCCCATGTGTGCAAGGCGCGTGACAGTTTCCGCTGCAGAATTTGTATGAAGTGTTGAAAGAACTAAGTGCCCCGTTTGAGAGGCTTTAATCGCTATCTCGGCGGTTTCAATATCGCGAATTTCACCAACCATTACGATATCGGGATCTTGGCGTAAAAAAGAGCGTAGCGCCTCAGCAAACCCAAAGCCTATTTTGGGCCGTACTTGCACTTGATTGACACCACATAGGTTAATCTCAACAGGATCTTCGGCGGTGGAGATGTTTCTTTCCGAGGTGTTAAGAATACGAAGGCCTGTGTAGAGCGATACGGTTTTGCCACTACCTGTCGGTCCAGTCATAAGAATCATGCCTTGTGGGCGTTTCAGAGCATTCAGGTAGAGTGTCTTCTGTTGTTCGCTGTAACCAAGGATGTCGATATCAAGGTTGGCTGTACTGCTATCGAGTAGACGAAGCACAATCTTTTCGCCCCACAGTGTCGGTAAGGTAGAGACGCGCATATCAATGGCAATCTCTTGATTGAGTTTTAGCTTAATTCGACCGTCTTGAGGCAAACGTCTCTCAGCAATATCAAGCTTGGCTAGAATTTTAAGGCGTGCCGAGAGTCTCCGGCTCAGGTGGGCTGCGGGCTGTTGGGTTTCGACTAAGATGCCATCGCAGCGCAGGCGAACTCGGTAGTACTCTTCATAGGGCTCGAAATGGATATCAGACGCCCCTTTGCGCACAGCATCAACTAGGATTTGATTGATAAAGCGACTGACGGGCGATTCGTCTTGGCTAAGGTCTTCGACGGTACTCACTTCATCATCTGAAACCTCTACCAAGTGAGCGAGTTCATCCTGCGTGATCTCTTTACGATTGCTCTCGCCATGAGTAATCGCTTTGCCATAAAGTCGCCGAATAGCACCTTCCAGTGTGCGATAGTTTGCTACCACTAGCTCAACTTGCAGCCCAGTAGCAAAACGAAAATCGTCTTCAGCTTGTAGGTCGGTTGGGTCGGCGGAGGCTAACGTGAGTGTTGACGCTGATTTCGCGACGGGTATTGCATGATATTGGGTGATAAGTTCGCGCAGTCCAAGCTGTTCACACAACAGCTCATAATCGTAGTCGGCAAGCGAAATCAAAGGTAAGCCGAAGATATGAGAAGTGTGTTCGGCAAGGGTTTCTGCGTTCAAGAAACCGTGAGCAATCAAAGCTTCTGGGGTTGAACCACCAGAAGCTTGCAAATGTTCCACGACAACTTGTTCTTGAGTCAGACTAAGCTGGTTAGCCTGACGTAGAACTGTGGGGAGATTGGTTAGCATTATGGGCAGTATATGGTTTGTGAAGCATCATTTTTGTCAAAGCAGGTGTTTGTCCAAACAATGCCTTCATCTTGGAAGTCAGCAGACATAACATACTTCTCTGCTGCAGCTATTGGCCCTTTTGCACTATTGGCTTCAGCGATAACCTCTACTGCACCAGAGGTTAAAGTACCAACCTGAGCATAGATCTTGATGTCGTTTAGAACTAGTTCCGCAGGAACTGTTGTTACCGCCGATGACGTTGAACTTATACAGCTACTAGCGAAATTTGATTGTCCATTTTCATGAGCACAAAGTTCGACTGCTAGTTTTACTGCAGCTGCTGCTTTTGGAAACTCGGCTAGAGTCGCTTTTTTTGTATAGTCTTGATAAGCGGGAACTGCAAAAGCCGATAAGATTCCAATAATCGCTACCACAATCATCAACTCAATTAACGTAAAACCTTTCTGCTTTGTTTGTTTTCTTTTCATTGTTCTAATCCATTTCTTGTTAGTTACAGTGCAAGCACCAGATGAATTAGAGAATAAGAGTCGATATCTACGTGTGGAATGACGTTCAGAGCAGGTCGCGAGTCGCTTTGAATTTATTGGTAACTTGTTTCATATGCTGCATAAGATTATGCGACCAAGTTAAATAGAGTGTCTCAATAATGGAATTGCGAACATAAAAAAGGCACCGTAGAAAACGATGCCCATAATATTAAATGTGTTTTTAATCAATAGATTAAGCTTTGAAGCGCATCGAAAGATCCATCGCTTTTAGATGCTTGGTCAGTGCGCCCACTGAAATGTAATCAACACCTGTTTCTGCAAACTCAGCAATCGTCTCTAGAGTTACGTTGCCAGAGTTTTCTAGAGCAGCACGACCTGCATTGATCTTAACTGCTTCACGCATCATGTCGGTGGTGAAGTTGTCTAGCATGATGATGTCTGCACCCGCGCTGATCGCTTGCTCAAGCTCTTCTAGGCTCTCCGTTTCAACCTCAACGGGTTTACCTGGGTTAAGCTCTTTAGCGGTTGAGATCGCCTTCTCAATACCACCACAAGCGATGATGTGGTTCTCTTTGATTAGGTAGGCATCAAACACACCGATACGGTGGTTGAAACCGCCACCGCATGCGACTGCGTATTTTAGTGCGCTGCGCAGACCTGGGATGGTTTTACGTGTATCAAGTAGACGACACTCTGTGTGCGCAATTTTTTCTGCGTAAATCGCCGTTGCTGTTGCACAACCTGATAGCGTCTGGATGAAGTTCATTGCGTTACGTTCACCCGTAAGCAGTGCGCGAGCTGGGCCAGACAGTGTGCAAAGGGTTTGGTTCGGTTCAACCTTGTCACCATCTTGCACATGCCACTCGATAGTCACTTCGCCACCTAACTGCTTAAACACTTCGTCAGCCCAAGCTTGGCCACAGAAAATACCGTGTTCGCGAGTGATGATGGTTGCGCTGTTTACTGCATCAGCAGGAATTAGACTTGCAGTGATATCAGCCGCTGGATCCAGTGTACCGCCTAGGTCTTCTTTAATGGTCTCTGCAACTGCACGAGAGATCTCTAATGGAAGTTGTTCTTTTAAGTAGTCAAGGCGCTGCTGGCTGTTATGTGTGTTTTTCATCGCAAATCTAATCTTGAAAGGGAGTGGGGTAGGAATGATACTCTTGCTTCATCGCAAATTAAAGGGTTGAGCCCGCCTTGAGGTTGGTTGAGCTCACACTGATAGCCATAATACATTGAGTAATGAAAAAGTAAGGAGCATGGCACTTATGATGATCAGCGAAACTGGGTGGTATAGCGCTGCGAAGCACGTGCCTTCTTCTTTTTATGATGCGCGCCCTCAACAAGATGATGTCTCTTTGCTGGTGGTTCACAACATCAGTTTACCGCCGGGGCAGTTTGGTGGTCCTTATATCGAGCAATTTTTCACTGGTAAGCTTCATCCAGACGAACACCCTTTCTTTAAAGTGATTCATAACATGGGTGTATCGGCACACTGTTTGATTCGTAGGGATGGAGAGGTTGTGCAGTTTGTCTCTTTTCACGACCGAGCTTGGCATGCAGGACAATCCAGTTTTGCTGGTCGAGTGCGGTGTAATGACTACTCGATTGGTATCGAACTTGAGGGGACAGATTTTGTATCCTATAGCGAGTCTCAATATCGCGCACTCGCGGAGCTAACCAAGGCGATTACGCAGCGCTTTCCACAGATCACCGCTGAGCGTATTACCGGCCATCAATATATTGCCCCGTTAAGGAAAACCGATCCAGGGCTCTCATTTGACTGGGTAAAGTACCGTCAACACTTAAATCTGTAGTTTTGCTGATAATCATATGTTGGCATATGGGTTTTTACGTCATTGTTAAGGGCTTGTAACCGTTCTGGATGCGAGCCTTTTTTATTTCTTCAAGAGTGTGATGAATCTTTCAAAAGGTCAGATGTGACTATTTATTAATAGGATTTATTCCCAATCTGTGCGCTTGGTTTGAATTTTAATCAAGGCAATCTAATCAATCTGAAATATTTCATTTTTATCCTGAAACTTTCTAGCACGAACACTCCCCAAAAGTATTAACGCTGTAAATGGTAAGACCAATTTGGTTGCTGTTTTAAATTTCATTTGTTAAATCATGGTTAATTCACACTGTGTTCTATGATTCAGGTCAATTTTGAGCTGGACAGTGGCGTTTTAATTATGTTAATTTCTGCACCAATTAAAATTGGTATTACCAATTACCAGCAAATAAAAAGAAGAACAGCAAACTATGGCTTATCAAAGGATTCGTCAGCCAAAACTCTCCGATGTTATCGAAAAAGAGTTGGAAAGGTTGATTGTGGAAGGAACACTGGCGCCCGGGCAGCAACTGCCGCCAGAGCGTGAACTGGCTAAGCAGTTCGATGTGTCTCGTCCTTCGATCCGAGAAGCTATACAACGTTTAGAAGCCAAGCGCTTGCTGACTCGCCGTCAAGGTGGGGGAACGTTTGTCAGTGAAAATATCTGGAAGAGCTTTTCAGATCCGCTCCTGAATTTGTTGTCCACTCACTCTGAAACCCAACTAGACTTGTTGGAATCGCGTCATGCGATGGAGGGAATTTCTGCTTACTTTGCTGCGCTGCGTGGTACCGAGGAAGACTTTGCTCGAATTCAAGCGTGCCAAGATAACATTCGAAGTGCGCAAGAAAAGGCGGATATTGAAGCTGAATCGGCAGCTGTGATGGCTTTCCTTATCGCTTTAACGGAAGCTGCTCATAACGTAGTGCTTTTGCATATCGTTCGCAGTTTAGCTCCGTTACTTGAGCAAAATGTCTTAGAAAATCTAAAGCTGTTGCATCGTCGAAAAGACGTTGTGGAAAAAGTGAGTATACATCGAGCTAACATCGTGGATGCGATTGTTTCTGGCCAGCCTGAAAAGGCGCGTGAAATGTCACATTCTCATTTAGCTTATATCGAAGAAACATTGTTGGATTTGACAAGAGAAGAGTCGCGTCGCGAGCGTTCACTTCGTCGAATTCAACAGGGTAAAGAGTCGTAATCCTACGGCTTTTTACGTGTTTAGTAGAATCCAACTAACAAAAAGGATAGATCGCCATGTCTGACATGAAGCATGACGTTGATGCTCTGGAAACTCAAGATTGGTTAGAAGCTCTTGAGTCAGTAGTACGTGAAGAAGGTGTAGAACGTGCACAGTTCCTACTAGAAACAGTTCTAGAAAAGGCACGTTTAGACGGCGTTGATATGCCAACTGGTATCAACACTAACTACATCAACACCATTCCAGCAGCACAAGAGCCGGCTTACCCTGGTGACGTAACTCTTGAGCGTCGTATTCGTTCGATTATTCGCTGGAACGCAATCATGATCGTATTGCGCGCTTCTAAGAAAGACCTAGACCTTGGTGGTCACATGGCTTCTTACCAGTCTGCAGCGGCGTTCTACGAAGTATGTTTCAACCACTTCTTCCGCGCTCCAAACGAGACAGACGGTGGCGATCTGGTTTACTACCAAGGTCACATCTCTCCAGGTATCTACTCTCGTGCATTCGTTGAAGGTCGTCTAACTGAAGAGCAGCTAGATAACTTCCGTCAAGAAGTAGATGGCAAAGGTGTTCCATCTTACCCACACCCTAAACTGATGCCTGAGTTCTGGCAGTTCCCTACAGTATCTATGGGTCTAGGTCCGATCTCTGCGATCTACCAAGCTCGTTTCCTTAAGTACCTAGAAGGCCGTGGTCTTAAAGATACTTCAGCTCAACGCGTATACGCTTTCCTAGGCGACGGTGAGATGGATGAGCCAGAATCACGTGGTGCTATCTCTTTCGCTGCGCGTGAGAAGCTAGACAACCTATGTTTCCTAATCAACTGTAACCTACAGCGTCTAGACGGCCCTGTTATGGGTAACGGTAGCATCATCCAAGAACTTGAAGGTCTATTCAAAGGCGCAGGTTGGAACGTTGTTAAAGTTATCTGGGGTAGCAACTGGGATTCTCTACTAGCTAAAGACACGACTGGTAAGCTTCTTCAACTAATGAACGAAACTATCGACGGTGACTACCAAACATTCAAATCTAAAGATGGCGCATACGTACGTGAGCACTTCTTTGGTAAGTACCCAGAAACAGCTGCACTAGTTGCAGACATGACTGACGACCAAATCTTCGAACTGAAGCGTGGTGGTCACGATTCTTCTAAACTGTTCGCTGCATTCAACAATGCAAAAGAGACAGGTGGCAAGCCGACTGTAATCCTAGCTAAGACTGTTAAAGGTTACGGCATGGGTGAAGCTGCAGAAGGTAAGAACATCGCTCACGGTGTTAAGAAGATGGACATGACTCACGTACAATACCTACGTGATCGTCTGGGTCTACAAGACATCCTTTCTGATGAGAAAGTAGCTGAACTTCCTTACCTAAAACTGGAAGAAGGTTCTGCTGAGTACGAATACCTGCACGCTCGTCGTAAAGCTCTACACGGTTACACGCCTGCTCGTCTTCCTAACTTCACTCAAGAGTTCAAAGTTCCTGAGCTAGAAGAGTTCGCTCCTCTACTAGGTGCACAGAAGCGTGAAATCTCAACGACAATGGCATACGTTCGTACGTTGAACATTCTTCTTAAGAACAAGAACATTGGTAAGAACATCGTTCCTATCATCTGTGATGAAGCACGTACGTTCGGTATGGAAGGTCTGTTCCGTCAGGTTGGTATCTACAACCCACACGGTCAAGAATACACACCTGAAGATAAAGGCATCGTTTCTTACTACAAAGAAGCAACATCTGGCCAAGTTCTTCAAGAAGGTATCAACGAACTAGGTTCAATGGCATCTTGGGTTGCTGCTGCTACTTCTTACAGCACAAACGATCTGCCAATGATCCCGTTCTACATCTACTACTCTATGTTCGGTTTCCAACGTATTGGTGACATGGCATGGCTAGCAGGTGACCAACAAGCGCGTGGCTTCCTACTAGGTGCTACAGCTGGTCGTACAACACTGAACGGTGAAGGTCTACAGCACGAAGATGGTCACTCGCACATCCAAGCGAACACTATCCCTAACTGTATCTCTTACGATCCAACATTCGCTTACGAGCTAGCAGTAATCATGCAAGACGGTATCCGTCGTATGTACGGTCCTGAGCAAGAAAACATTTACTACTACCTAACAGTAATGAATGAAAACTACGCAATGCCAGCAATGCCAGAAGGCGCTGAAGAAGGCATCCGTAAAGGTATCTACAAGCTTGAATCTCATGAAGGTGCTAAGGGTAAAGTTCAGCTAATGAGCTCTGGTACTATCATGAACGAAGTGCGCAAAGCAGCGACTATCCTAAGCGAAGAGTACGGCGTAGCATCTGACGTATTCTCTGTAACATCGTTCAACGAACTAACTCGTGACGGTCAAGACGCAGAGCGTTACAACATGCTTCACCCAGAAGCTGAAGCGAAAGTACCTTACATCACGACTGTTCTAGGTAACGAGCCAGCAATCGCTGCAACGGATTACATGAAGAACTACGCTGAGCAAGTACGTGCGTTCATGCCAACTGAGTCTTACAAAGTACTTGGTACTGATGGCTTCGGTCGTTCTGACAGCCGTGAGAACCTACGTCGTCACTTCGAAGTTAACGCAGGCTACGTAGTAGTTGCAGCGCTAACTGAACTGGCTAAACGTGGTGATGTTGAGAAGTCAGTAGTTGCTGAAGCAATTGCTAAGTTCAACATCGACACTGAAAAAACAAACCCACAATACGCTTAATACAGCGCTTAACTAGAAGGTAAATAAGCAATGGCAATCGAAATTAATGTACCTGACATCGGTGCGGATGAGGTTGAAGTTACTGAGATTCTTGTAAGCGTTGGCGACAAGGTTGAAGAAGAGCAGTCTCTGATCACTGTTGAAGGCGACAAAGCTTCTATGGAAGTTCCAGCGTCTCAAGCAGGTATCGTTAAAGAAATCAAAGTAGCGGAAGGCGATTCTGTTACAACTGGTTCTCTTATCATGATTTTCGAAGCCGAAGGTGCAGCAGCTGCTGCACCTGCTCCAGCAGCAGAGGCAGCTCCAGTAGCTGCTCCAGCAGCGGCAGCAGCGGCAGAGCTAAAAGAAGTTCACGTTCCTGATATCGGTGGTGACGAAGTAGAAGTTACTGAGATCATGGTTAAAGTTGGCGATGCAGTAGAAGAAGAGCAATCACTTCTAACTGTAGAAGGCGACAAGGCTTCTATGGAAGTACCAGCACCATTCGCAGGTACGGTTAAAGAGATCAAGATTGCTGAAGGCGATTCAGTAACAACTGGTTCTCTAGTGATGGTATTCGAAGTAGTGGGCTCAGGCGCAGCGGCTCCAGCTCCTGCAGCAGTAGAAGCGCCAGCAGCACCTGCGGCGGCTCCTGCGGCAGCAGCTGACAAAGAAGTAAACGTTCCAGATATCGGCGGTGACGAAGTAGAAGTTACTGAAGTAATGGTAGCGGTTGGCGATACAGTAGAAGAAGAGCAATCTCTAATTACTGTTGAAGGCGACAAAGCTTCAATGGAAGTTCCTGCACCATTCGCTGGTACAGTAAAAGAGATCAAGATTGCAGCTGGCGATAAAGTGTCAACTGGCTCTCTAATCATGGTATTTGAAGTAGCAGGCGCAGCTCCAGCAGCGGCTCCAGTTGCAGCACCAGCTCAAGCGGCGGCACCTGCAGCAGCACCTGCTCCTAAAGCTGAAGCTCCAGCGGCGGCACCTGCAGCGAACGACTTCCAAGAAAACAACGATTACGCGCACGCGTCTCCAGTTGTTCGTCGTCTTGCTCGTGAATTTGGCGTTAACCTATCTAAGGTTAAAGGTACTGGTCGTAAGAGCCGTATCCTAAAAGAAGACGTTCAGTCTTACGTTAAAGATGCACTTAAGCGTCTTGAGTCTGGTGCTGCGGCATCTGGCAAAGGCGGTGACGGCTCTGCTCTTGGTCTACTACCTTGGCCAAAAGTTGACTTCAGCAAGTTCGGCGAAACTGAAGTTCAGAAGCTTTCTAAGATCAAGAAGATCTCTGGCGCTAACCTACACCGTAACTGGGTAATGATCCCTCACGTTACACAGTGGGACAACGCAGACATCACTGAGCTAGAAGCATTCCGTAAAGAGCAGAACGCAATCGAAGCGAAGAAAGACACTGGTATGAAGATCACTCCTCTTGTGTTCATCATGAAAGCTGTTGCTAAAGCGCTAGAAGCGTTCCCAGCGTTTAACTCTTCTCTATCTGAAGATGGCGAAAGCATCATTCTTAAGAAGTACGTAAACGTAGGTATCGCAGTAGATACGCCAAACGGTCTAGTTGTTCCTGTATTCAAAGACGTGAACAAGAAAGGCATTTACGAGCTATCTGAAGAGCTAATGGCTGTGTCTAAGAAGGCACGTGCTGGTAAGCTAACTGCAGCTGACATGCAAGGCGGTTGTTTCACAATCTCTAGCCTTGGTGGCATCGGCGGTACTGCATTTACGCCAATCGTAAACGCTCCAGAAGTAGGTATCCTAGGTGTATCTAAGTCTGAAATGAAGCCAGTGTGGAACGGTAAAGAGTTCGAACCACGCCTACAACTTCCACTGTCTCTATCATACGACCACCGTGTGATCGATGGTGCTGAAGGTGCACGCTTCATTACTTTCCTAAACAGCGCACTATCTGACATTCGTCGTCTAGTACTGTAATTGAGAAAGTAAATATTAAGGTGGCTTTCGGGTCACCTTAATTCTTTATATAAAGTATTTTTTAGAGAACAGTTCCCGCTTTTCTCAGAAAGCGAAAGGGAAGTGTTGTCTAGCTCACAGGCTAACTTAAAGCTACTTTCACACTGTTAACATCTCTGTAAAATGTTGGCTGTTTGAAAGCCCAATAATTTAAGAACATCTTCTCAAGCCTGTTAGGGATAATGACTACAAGAGGTCACAATGAGCAAAGAAATTAAAGCCCAAGTTGTTGTACTTGGTTCAGGTCCTGCTGGTTACTCAGCTGCATTCCGTTGTGCGGATTTAGGTCTAGAAACAGTACTAGTTGAACGTTACAGCACTCTTGGCGGTGTATGTCTAAACGTTGGTTGTATTCCATCAAAAGCACTTCTTCACGTTTCAAAAGTAATTGAAGAAGCGAAAGCGATGGCAGAGCACGGCGTTGTTTTCGGCGAGCCACAAACTGACATCAGCAAGATCCGCATCTGGAAAGAGAAAGTTGTAAACCAACTGACTGGCGGTCTTGGTGGTATGGCTAAGATGCGTAACGTGACTGTAGTTAACGGCTACGGTAAGTTCACTGGTCCTAACTCTATCCTTGTAGAAGGTGAAGGCGAGTCAACAACGGTTAACTTCGACAACGCGATTATCGCAGCGGGTTCTCGCCCAATTAAACTGCCATTCATCCCGCATGAAGATCCACGTATTTGGGATTCAACTGACGCACTAGAGCTGAAAGAAGTACCAGAAAAACTGCTTATCATGGGCGGTGGTATCATCGGTCTAGAAATGGGTACGGTTTACCACTCTCTAGGTTCTAAAGTAGACGTAGTTGAGATGTTCGACCAAGTTATCCCAGCAGCGGATAAAGACATCGTTAAAGTCTTCACTAAGCGTATTAAGAACAAGTTCAAGCTAATGCTTGAGACTAAAGTAACTGCAGTTGAAGCGAAAGAAGACGGTATCTACGTTTCAATGGAAGGCAAGAAAGCACCAGCTGAAGCTGAGCGTTACGATGCAGTTCTTGTTGCTATCGGTCGTGTTCCAAACGGCGCACTTATCGATGCTGAAAAAGCAGGTATCGAAGTTGATGAGCGTGGCTTCATCAACGTTGATAAGCAAATGCGTACAAACGTTCCACACATCCACGCGATCGGTGACGTTGTTGGTCAACCAATGCTTGCTCACAAAGGTGTGCATGAAGGTCACGTAGCGGCTGAAGTTATTTCTGGTAAGAAGCACTACTTCGACCCTAAAGTTATCCCATCAATCGCGTACACTGAGCCAGAAGTAGCATGGGTTGGTAAGACTGAGAAAGAAGCAAAAGCAGAAGGTATCAACTACGAAGTTGCTACATTCCCTTGGGCGGCTTCTGGTCGTGCAATCGCTTCTGACTGTGCAGACGGTATGACGAAGATGATCTTCGACAAAGACACGCACCGTGTAATCGGTGGTGCTATCGTAGGTACTAACGGTGGTGAGCTTCTTGGTGAAATCGGTCTAGCAATCGAGATGGGTTGTGACGCAGAAGACATCGCTCTAACTATCCACGCTCACCCAACTCTACACGAGTCTGTTGGTCTAGCTGCGGAAGTATTCGAAGGTTCAATCACTGACCTTCCAAACAAGAAAGCAGTTAAAAAGAAGAAGTAATTCTCCTTTAGCCACTCGCTAATGTTTTTGAAAGCCGCTGATTCGTCAGCGGTTTTTTTTATGCCTGAAGTAAAGAGCAGTAACGTTTCACTTCGAGATGCGAGTACGCTTCGCTCCGAGATACGAAGAGCGCGTATATAAAAATAAAAAGGGCTGACCCATTAGGCCAACCCTTCATACTTCTTCTCGAATCTCGAATCTCGAATCTCGAATCTCGAATCTCGAATCTCGAATCTCGAATCTACTTATAAATACACAACATATTTAGGTAGCTTTCTGTTAGCGTGTGCAGTTCTTCGGTTGAATTTGCACGTTTCGCCTGAATAAACAGTGAGTAACAGATACCGTGGAATAGGTTCGCCAAGTGTTTCGGTTCATGTTGATCACAAACTTCACCACGTTCAATCGCTTTCACGAACATATTCTGCACCAGCATTTGATTGGTGCGATTGGTTGTTACGAACAATGGCCATACTTCATCACGAGTCGAAGCACTCCATTCGAACCAAACATTGAGCCAGTGGCAATCTTGCTCAACAAGCGCAACCATTTGGTTGGTGATGTTAGTTAGGTTTTGTTTCGCATGCAGATCAAGGTCGATATTGTCTGAAAGAAAGTTTGAGAACTGACGAACAACATGGTTTAGAACCTCGTCGACCAGATCTTCACGCGTTGGAAAGTAGTTAAATACGGTTGCTACAGATACTTGAGCGATATCCGCGATATCCGCATGTCCGCCTCGGCCAATGCCACGGCGAGAGAATACTTCAAGAGCGATCTCCATCAATTGAAGTTTTCTTTTTAGGGGTGAAAGCCTAGTTCTAGGTCTCTTAGATATTGAGTCCATAATGTTTTCCTTGCCAACGAAATATTATATTAATGATTTTATTATTATTTAAGCCAAGATGAGTGTAATGGTGCATATGCAAATGGTCAATCATTTGTGCTTGTTTTATGGACAATTACATCAAACTTGATACATAAATCGTGATCCGTATAGGGCGTTGTAATGCGATCTAACTCGAAACCCGAGAATACGACTCTTGATGCGAGAACTGTGATTTAAATTGATACACGAGGTGGTGTGGGTATTTGAGCAATGCTAGACTTACGCTCGAAAATCAGCGGCACTATTGATGAAACGATCTACACTTGTCGCAGTCACCAAATAAAATGAGAGCAGTATGAAACATACAGTTGAAGTCATGATCTCTGAGCAAGAAGTTCAAGATCGAGTGCAAGAGCTAGGCAAACAGATCACTGAACATTACCAAGGCAGCGAAGATCTTGTATTGGTAGGTTTATTACGTGGTTCATTCGTATTTATGGCCGACCTTGCACGTGCGATTAACCTAACGCACCAAGTAGATTTCATGACGGCTTCTAGCTACGGCAACACCATGGAAAGCTCACGTGACGTGCGCATCCTAAAAGACCTAGATGATGACATCAAAGGTAAAGACGTGCTGCTAGTTGAAGATATCATCGATACAGGTAACACGCTAAACAAGGTAAAAGAGATCCTAAGCCTACGTGAGCCTAAGTCAGTACGAATCTGTACATTACTAGACAAGCCATCTCGCCGCGAAGTTGACGTAGAAGTGAACTGGATTGGTTTTGAGATCCCTGATGAGTTCGTTGTGGGTGTAGGTATCGACTACGCTCAGAAATATCGTCACCTACCATACATCGGTAAGGTTGTACCTCAAGAGTAATCGTCGCTACGGTCGATGTGAGCAACTCGAATTATCAAAAAGCCCGCTTAATCTGCGGGCTTTTTTGTATGTGCTTGAAAATGACTTAACAATTAGCCTTGTTGGCTTAATAGAGGTGTAGTTAGAATCTTGTTCAATGCCTCTAAGTGGCTGTTCTCTAACGTATCATTACTTGAGCAACGCACGCCAAGATCTTTCAATTTGCCATCACCGATACCATACACAACGCCGTGGATTTCAACCTCTTGACCACGCTCCCAAGCACTCTGCATGATGGTTGAGTTACCTAGGTTGTATACCTGTTCAGCAACGTTGATTTCACAAAGCTTGTCTCCCCATTGTTCACGAGGCAGTGATTCGATCTGTTTGCGATATTTTAAGTAATTGTCACGGATGTGCAGTAACCAATTGTTGATAAGACCCAGCTTAGGGTTATCAATCGCTGCATTCACGCCACCACAACCATAGTGACCACAGATGATGATGTGTTTTACCTTGAGTACATCAACCGCGTACTGAACAACAGATAGGCAGTTAAGGTCGGTATGAATGACTTGGTTTGCCACATTACGGTGTACAAACAGTTCACCAGAATAGAGCCCGGTCAAGCGTTCAGCCGGTACGCGACTATCTGAACAACCGATCCAAAGGAACCCCGGGTTTTGACCCTCTTCAAGCGTGGTAAAATATTCAGGTCGTTCCGAGCGAATTTCATCAGACCATTTGGAATTGTTTTCAAAAAGCTGTTTTATTTCTGGCATCTTGCTTCATACATCCCTCAATTAAGATGCTTAACTATACACAATGTTACAAATTCAATCTTGTAAAAAGTGCGTCAAAAAGTACTCATCTGACGTGTTCTAGTACGTAAAATCATAAACTTAGGCTTTAAGCTATCATCCGGTTATAAGACATAAATATTGTGATTGAATTAACACTTTCTGAACAGTTGATACATTTGTTAGAGTGATACGGTTTGTCAGCTCATCACAGGGAGATGTATTTTGTTTGGAAGTCGTTTTACAGATATCAACCTCAAAGGGGATATGTTTGGCGGTGTTACTACAGCCATTATCTCATTGCCATTGGCGTTGGCATTTGGTGTTGCTTCTGGTGCCGGTGCCGAAGCGGGCTTATGGGGGGCGATCATGGTCGGCCTGTTTGCCGCACTATTTGGTGGTTCCAATACCCTGATCTCTGAGCCTACGGGCCCAATGACGGTGATCATGACGGCGGTATTAACCAGCATGATGGCTAAGTACCCTGAAACAGGCTTGGCAATGACGTTTACTGTCGTGATGATGGCAGGGGCATTTCAGGTGTTACTCGGGACATTAAAGTTAGGAAAATACATAACTTTGATGCCATATAGCGTGATTTCCGGCTTTATGTCGGGGATTGGCGTTATTCTTATCATTCTACAGCTCTCTCCACTTTTAGGTCATGCCGCTCCTGCTGGTGGTGTCATGGGTACACTGTCCGCACTGCCAGATACGGTCGCTAACATGAAGTTTAGCGAACTGTTTTTAGGCTTACTCACATTAGGCATTCTGTTTTTCTTCCCGAAACAGTACCGAAAGTATGTACCTGCACAGCTCGTGGCATTGGTTGCCGTCACTCTGTTATCGGTGATTCTGTTTGATACGGAAGCCATTCGCCGCATTGGTGAGATTCCTGCGGGCTTGCCATCTCTAGTCGTGCCACATATTGATGCTTCAATGTTTACTGAGATGGTCATCGATGCATTGGTTCTGGGTACCCTAGGTTGTATTGATACGCTATTGACGGCCGTTATTGGTGACTCACTGACGCGTAAAGAGCATGACTCGGACAAGGAGTTGCGCGGTCAAGGTCTAGCAAATATGATTTCTGGTCTGTTCGGTGCGCTCCCTGGTGCCGGTGCGACCATGGGTACCGTAACCAACATTCAGGTTGGTGCGCGCTCTCCACTATCAGGTGTGATTCGCGCGCTAGTACTTGCGCTAGTTGTTCTGGTTGCAGGCGGTTTGACTGAACCAATCCCAATGGCGGTGTTGGCTGGTATTGCTGTTTATGTGGGCTTCAATATTCTTGATTGGAGTTTCATTCAGCGTGCACACCGCGTGAGTTTTGCCGGCATGGCTATCATGTATGGCGTGATGCTGCTAACGGTATTCGTTGACCTGATTGTGGCTGTTGGCTTAGGTGTCTTTATCTCTAATATCATCATCATTGAGCGATTGAGCCGTGAACAGGCTCGTCAAGTGAAGGCGATCAGTGATGCCGATGAAGATGACGTACCATTGTCAGACAGCGAGCGTGGTTTGCTTGATATGGCGAACGGTAAGGTACTGTTCTTCTATCTATCTGGACCAATGATCTTCAGCGTATCTAAGGCGATTTCACGTCAGCACACCAGTATCTCTGATTATGAAGCGATGATTCTCGATCTGACCGATGTGCCTATGATTGATGTGACGGTTGGTCTTGCGCTGGAGAATGCGATTAAGGATGCACTGGACGCCAACTGTGAGGTGTACCTGCTGTGTCCTAACGATAATACTCGCCAGCAGCTAGAAAAATTTCATGTGATTGATTTGGTGCCTGAATCAAACACTTATCGATTCCGTTATGAAGCGTTAAGAGCTGCAACCAATTACGTGGCACGCGATGAGCATGAGTTCGGCTCTGCATAGATAACAGCAAATTAATATAGATTCGAAATACCGTTAAGTTAATGACTTAGCGGTATTTTTTTATCACTCATTATTTTTACCTCGTAATATTTCTATAGATTTGGAAATGTTAGTTTGTCTTAATCGTCATTTGACGATAGACTTGTTGGTATATTGGACGTGTCTGAGAATAAGTCATATTTTTCTCACGCCCACTCACTAATCGCAAATGGCAAGCAATCTTCATGTACGCATTAGAAATCGAACAACTTAGAAAGACCTACGCTGGTGGATTTGAGGCCTTGAAAGGCATCAGTCTGCAGGTGAAAAAAGGTGACTTTTACGCTCTACTTGGGCCGAACGGCGCGGGCAAATCAACCACGATAGGCGTCATCTCCTCACTGGTAAACAAAACTTCAGGCAAGGTGAATGTCTTTGGTTTTGATATCGACAAAGACCTAGAGTTGGCGAAGCAAAACCTTGGCTTAGTTCCTCAAGAGTTCAACTTTAACCAGTTTGAGACCGTGGAGCAGATCGTACTGCAACAAGCTGGCTACTACGGGGTATCTAAGTCGTTAGCCAAAGAGCGCGCTAAAAAGTATCTATCTAAGCTCGATCTGTGGGAAAAGCGTAGCGAACGAGCGAGAAACCTGTCTGGTGGTATGAAGCGTCGCTTGATGATTGCCCGTGCATTGATGCATGAGCCTCAACTGCTGATCTTGGATGAACCAACCGCTGGCGTTGATATTGAGCTACGCCGTTCAATGTGGGAGTTCCTACAAGAGATCAACGAAAAACAAGGCATCACTATCATCCTGACTACTCACTATTTAGAAGAGGCTGAGATGCTGTGTCGCAATATCGGTATCATCAATCGTGGTGAGTTGATTGAGAATACGACGATGAAGTCGCTATTGAATAAGCTTAGCGTTGAAACCTTCATTCTTGATTTGGAAGAGGGCGCACCTGAACCGACACTGCAAGGTGTCAACAGCCAAACTATGGTGAATGGTTCGCTAGAGATCGAGATTGATAAGACGTTAGGTTTGAACACTATCTTTAGTCAGTTAACAGAGCAGGGTATCAAGGTATTGTCGATGCGTAACAAGGCGAACCGTTTGGAAGAGCTGTTTGTCAGTATCGTGCGTGAGGGGAGCAAGTAAGATGTATCAACTGTATTGGACGGCTTTTTGTAGCCTGCTCACTAAAGAGGTGAACCGCTTTACCCGTATTTGGGTTCAGACCTTGGTACCACCCGCGATTACCATGACTTTATACTTCATTATCTTCGGTAGTTTGATCGGTTCTCGTATCGGTGAGATGAACGGTTTTAGCTACATGGAGTACATCGTGCCGGGTCTTATCATGATGTCGGTGATTACCAACTCATACTCGAATGTAGCCTCCTCGTTCTTTAGTGCTAAGTTCCAAAAGAACATTGAAGAGCTGCTCGTCGCTCCTGTGCCTAACTATGTGATCATTGCAGGCTTTGTGATGGGTGGCGTGGTACGTGGATTATTGGTCGGCGCGATTGTTACCTTTGTATCCTTGTTCTTTGTTGACCTGCAGGTTGACCACTGGGGCGTAATCATAGCGACAGTATTCCTAACGTCAGTGGTATTTTCCTTGGGCGGTCTTATCAATGCAGTCTTTGCACGTACTTTTGATGACATCTCGATTATTCCAACCTTTATCCTGACGCCATTGACTTATCTTGGTGGGGTCTTCTACTCGATCAGTCTACTGCCTGAGTTCTGGCAAGGTGTGTCGAAGTTGAATCCGATTGTGTATATGGTTAACGCATTCAGATATGGATTCTTGGGTGTGTCTGATGTGGGTATTGCGACCTCGTTTGGCGTGCTAGGGGTATTTATCGTAGTGCTGTATGGCGTTGCACATTACTTGGTGACAAAGGGTATCGGCTTACGTAGCTAATCTTTGATTAACCCAAAATGCAGATAAAGAAAAAGGTCGATATTACATCGACCTTTTTTGTGTTTTATCATTCAGAAGCTGGCCAGTTACTCAGCGGTCTCTTCTTTCACTTCTTCTTTAGCTTCCGTTACCAAATCAAGAACTTGGTTGTCGATAAGGCGTGTCTTACCTAGGAACGCTGACATAAGAATGACAGCTTGTGTTGATTCTGAAGTAATGGCCTGTAGAGTTTTCGCATCGCAGATGAAAATTTCATCTGGTTGCAGATCTGCAGCGCGTAGCTGGTCGGTCGCATCTTCAACCACTGACGCGTAGTCATCACGACCGCCGCGGATAGCACTGCTGATCCAACGCATTGTGCGAGCTAATACTGGTGCACGCTGGCGCTCATCGATAGTGAGGTTGCCGTTGCGAGAGCTCATTGCTAGCCCGTCCATCTCACGCACCGTAGGTACACCTACGATTTCGATGTCGAGTGCAAGGTCTGTCGTCATTTGACGAATGACAGCGAGCTGTTGGAAATCTTTTTCACCAAAGCAGGCAAAGTCAGGCTGAACGATGTTGAACAGCTTAGTTACGATGGTTGCTACACCACGGAAGTGACCAGGGCGAGAAGCCCCTTCTAGCATGTGAGAAAGGCCAGGTACTTCAACAAAAGTCTGTTTATCAAGACCCGCTGGGTACATGATCTCTGGTGTTGGTGTAAATACCAACTCAACCCCTTCGCCAGTTAGCTTACTCAAATCAGCTTCTAGAGTACGAGGGTAGTTATTTAGATCGTCTGCACGGTCAAATTGCATTGGGTTAACGAAGATACTAACCACAACGATATCAGCCAGTTCACGTGCTTTTCTCACCAGAGTAAGGTGACCTTCATGAAGGTTGCCCATAGTAGGAACGAAAGCAACAGTGCGTCCATCACGTTTATACTGCTTAATCTGCTCACGAAGAGCCGCTACTTCAGCGAAAGATTGCATACTAACTCCTAAGCGATTGTGTGAGCGTCATCAGGGAAACGTGCGCTCTCAACATCTTCTTTATATTTTGCCACGGCTTTACGCATATCGCCCGTTTCCGCTAAGAAATTCTTAGAGAATTTAGGCATATAGTTCGCAGAAATACCGAACATGTCGTGCATAACTAGGATTTGACCATCGGTCACATTACCTGCACCAATACCAATCACGGGTACATCACAGGCTTCAGTAATACGTTTTGCTAATGAAGCAGGTACACACTCAAGCAGAACGATTTGCGCGCCTGCTTCTTGTAAAGCCAATGCGTCGGCAACCATTTTGTCGGCTTGCTCGTCATCGCGACCTTGTACCTTGTAACCACCAAAGATGTTCACAGACTGAGGTGTTAAACCTAGGTGTGCACACACAGGTACAGCACGTTCTGTCAGCATTTTCACTGTATCAACCAGCCAGCTGCCACCCTCGATCTTAACCATGTTGGCACCAGCGCGAATGATCGTCGCCGCGTTTTCACATGCTTGCTCAGGTGTTGCGTAGCTCATGAATGGCATGTCAGCCATCAACAGACAGTTTGGGCTTCCTGCACGTACTGAGCGAGTGTGGTATGCAATGTCTTCAACGGTAACTGGCAGGGTATCAGTTTGACCCTGCAGTACCATACCAAGCGAATCACCGACTAAAAGGACAGGGATTTCTTGGCTTTCAAATAGTTGACTGAAGCTTGCGTCGTAAGCCGTTGACGTTGCAAATTTACGGCCTTCACGTTTGCACTTGATCAGGTCGTTAATGGTTACTTTTTTCATTGGTTTTCCTTAATGCGCTTGGCTTATTTTTGCCAAACATTGAGCCCATTTTTGTCGACTACTTTTAGCAGTTCGCTGAGCTCAGTCCCATCAGGGAGTTGTAAACTTGGTGCGATTTCAGCTAGCGGGTAAAGAACGAACTCTCGCTCTTTCATTCCGTAGTGAGGAACAGTTAAGCGCTCTGAATCGATCACCTCATTGCCGTATAAAATGATGTCTAGGTCCAAGGTTCTTGGTCCCCAACGCTCATCTTTACGGACACGCCCTTGCTCTTGCTCAATCGCTTGGGTGCAGTTGAGTAGTTCAATTGGCGTTAATTCGGTTTCTATAGCAACCACCGCATTGATGTAATCCGGTTGATTTTGCGGCCCCATTGGAGTGCTACTATATAGCTTCGAGGTCGCAATAAACTTTGATTGCGGTAGGCTTTTTAGTGTTTCGATAGCCAAATTTGCTTGGCTCACAGGGTCGGCGAGATTGCTGCCGACCGCGATATACGCTGTGATCATGATGACGGCTTACTTTTTTTGTTACGGTAAGTCTTACGACGTCGATGACCTGATTTAGATGGTGGAGCCACATCGTTTGCCATTGCTTGGCGCATGTTGCGTCCTGCGCTTTGGTAGCGCTCCCACCATTTAGCAAGCTCTTGTGTTTCACCACCTTCGATCTCGCCTCGCATCTCAAGGAAGTCAAAGCCAGCACGGAACTTGTTGAGCTCCATCAGACGCTGAGCGCGCTTACCATTGCGGCGAGGTAGGCGAAGCTGCAGTTGCCATACTTCACGAATCGTTGCTGTGTGGCGGCGTGGAATCGCAATACTCTTAACCTGCTGATCAAGAATCACGTTGCTCGCTTCCATGATTGCATCGTATTGAGAAAGGCCAAGCTCATCGGCCAGTTTCTCTGCCAACTTGTTCATCGGGTACCACAAGATAGCCGCGAACATAAAGGCTGGGTTAACGCGCTTGCCATCTTCAATACGCAGATCGGTAGAATCAAGTACCAAATCTAGCATCTGTTCTGTCTGAGATGAGTAGTCTTCTGTAAAGAACTCAGCCACAGCAGGGAACATCTGTTGGAACAGGTTGTACTCGCGCATCAGATGGTAGGTTTCAAGGCCGTAACCTGATTGAAGCAGCTTCAGTGACTCTTCATAAAGACGAGCCGCAGGGATGTCTTTTAGAAGGTGCGCTAGCTCTTCAATTGGATCGGCCGTGTCTTCTTCGATGTCGAAGTCTAGCTTCGCAGAGAAACGCATCGCACGTAGCATCCGCACCGGATCTTCACGGTAGCGAGTTTCTGGATCGCCAATCAGGCGGATCAGACGATCTTCTAAATCTTCTACACCGCCTGCGTAATCGTGAATGCTGTAGTCTGCAATGTTGTAATACATCGCATTAATCGTAAAGTCACGACGCTCTGCATCTTCATCTACGCTGCCGTAGACGTTATCACGCAGCAACATGCCTTCTTTAGACTGGGCTGATACGTTTTTTGATGGCTCTTGGTGGTGACCACGGAAAGTTGCAACTTCAATGATGTCGCGACCAAACATGATGTGCGCAAGGCGGAAACGACGACCAATAAGGCGGCAGTTTCTGAATAGGTTTTTGATTTGTTCAGGCGTCGCGTTGGTCGCGATGTCGAAATCTTTCGGTTGTGAGCCGAGTAGTAAATCTCGCACACCACCACCGACTAGGAATGCGTCAAAACCCGCACCATTCAGGCGATATAACACTTTAAGTGCGTTATCACTGATCTGCTTGCGTGAAATATTGTGCTCTTGTCGAGTGTAAATATTCAGAGCTAAATCGTGGAAGCCACGTTGTTCGCTAGGGGTATTGTCGTTTGTATTCATTAGTTTACAACAAAGTAGGTATCGCCAACTTTGCTTTTCTCTTAGTCCAAAGTGGTAGTGCAGAGTTTAATTGCGGCTAATAATAGCCTAGCGGAAGCCATTTGAGAACATTGTCCGCTGTTACACACCTACGGGTTATGGCATTTTTATGTGTCGTTTATACGATTTCATGCCGCGAACGTGTCAATCAAGGTGCTCTTTATGCAGTGTATCGGGGAGTTGATTGATATGCCAATGCTCGCACCCCCAAGCTAAAATCTCGCTTAAAGACCCCTGCTCAATATCGCGAGGTAAACTGAAACCGAGAAAGCGCATCGCGCTCAGTAGTGCTGGTTTTGGGTTATCTAGATCAATCCCTTTAGCGTGATTCTGCTTTGAGAGCTTGTTACCTGTGGCATCGGTAGCCAAAGGCAGGTGAAGATAACTCACTTGCTGCTGCTTTAGAGCTTTATACAGGCTGATTTGGCGGCCTGTTGGCTCAATTAAGTCGGCGCCTCTTACTACTTCTGTTACTCCCTGAGCGATATCATCTAATACCACAGCAAGGTTGTAGGCGAACAAGCCATCGCGACGTTTAATAATAAAGTCTTCTTTGGCGAGTTCGGCTGGAATCGTCATGGTGCCGTGGCGAATGTCTTCAAATGACTCTACAGGGTGATTCATGACTAAGCGCACTGCACGCTCACCATTATCGTCTAGATCGGCATGGCGACAATGACCGTTATAGAAGCCACCGAGCGCTTTTATCTGCTTGCGGGTACACTCGCAGTAGTAGGCTTGCTGTTCAGTAAGCCACTGTTCAATCTGCGCTTGGTAAATTGGATGTCGATGACTCTGGTATATGACTTCGCCATCCCAATGCAACTGGTAAGTCTCTAAAGTTTTTAATATAAGATCGGCTGCTCCCGGCATTTCACGTGGTGGATCAAGATCCTCCATGCGAACTAGCCATTGCCCTTGTTGTGACTTAGCTTGGAAGTAACTGCCGAGTGCAGCCACTAGCGAACCAAAGTGAAGAGGGCCAGAAGGAGAAGGTGCAAAGCGCCCGATATAACTCATAGTGAAAACCTAAGTAATGGTTGTATGGGGAATAAAAGACCAAATAAAAAAGGGAGCGAGTGCTCCCTTTCTTCACATCAACAAGGATTAGCCTTGCATCTGTTTCTCTTTGATTTCTGCAAGTGTTTTACAGTCGATACAAAGATCTGCAGTCGGGCGAGCTTCAAGACGACGAATACCGATTTCGATACCACAAGAGTCACAGAAGCCGAAATCGTCTTCTTCGATCTTGTCTAGTGTCTTCTCAATTTTCTTGATTAGACGACGTTCACGGTCACGGTTACGTAGCTCTAGGCTGAACTCTTCTTCTTGAGAAGCGCGGTCAACTGGGTCTGGGAAATTTGCTGCCTCGTCCTGCATATGGTGAACAGTACGATCAACTTCTTCCCTGAGCTGGTTGCGCCAAGCTTCTAAAATCTTTGTAAAATGAGCCATTTGCTCAGGTGACATGTACTCTTCACCTGGCTTTTCTTGGTATGGTTCAACACCTGCGATTGCTAGGATGCCTAGCGCTTTTTTCTTAGATTCTGGCATACAGCATCTCCTATTTACACCTAGTCAACTGCAAAGCAGCTAATTTTAAGGCGGGTATCTATAGCAGAAAGAACGAATGGTGGCAAACACTCAAATGTAAAGTTGTTATCAATGTGCAGAGTTCCGCACTTTGTGAATCAAGCGATGAATTCAACCGCTTGATTCAATTCCATTTGAGTATTGTTGAGTTCCGCTTTGTAACAGAGAACTTCAACACCAGCGTCTTGTGCTTGTTTTAGTAATAATGAATATTTGGCGTCTATATGGTGTGCCGCTGAGACTTTTTCAATACCTGAATGTAAAACAGTGAATAAAAGTACTGCTCTTTGACCAGATTCTGCCATTTCTGTGAGTTCACGCAGATGCTTCTGACCACGCGTGGTAACAGCATCTGGGAAGTAGCCTTGTCCCTTTTCAACACTTGGGTCATCCGCTAATAGAGTGACGCTTTTCACCTCTATATAGCAATCCGCTTTGGCTTCATCCTCGAGCAAAATGTCTATCCGGCTATTCTCACTGCCATATTTCACTTCGGTACGCAGCGTTTGATAACCTGAAAGTTCAACTATAGCGCCATTTTGAATCGCTTCCACTGCCAATTGGTTAGCGCGGGCAGTGTTCACACAAATTCGATCGCCTTGTGCTGTTTCTGAGATCTCCCAGCTGTTTGGGTATTTTCGCTTTGGGTTGTCAGAGGTCGAGTACCACACGATGTTTCCTGGTTCAGCACAGCCTGTCATTGCGCCAGTGTTCGCACAGTGGATAGTACGTTCACTGCCGTCAGGAAGTTTGATATCTGTTAGGAAACGTTTGTAGCGTTTTATAAGAGTCGCAGACTCTAAAGGAGGATCGAAGTGCATTTTACTTATTTAGAGGGAACTGTTTTTATGTACAATATTGGCAACATTACACCACAAGGTCTTCCCATTGTCACAACTGCCTATTGAAGCTGTGATGCCAGAGTTGCTCTCCGGCGTTCGTTCCCATTCTCAAGTAATCCTCAAAGCGGCCCCTGGTGCTGGCAAATCTACGTTCTTTCCATTACAGCTGGTTAAGTCTCAGGTAGTGAGTGGCAAGATAGTCATGCTGGAACCAAGGCGTCTTGCTGCGCGCAATATTGCCAGTTATTTGGCTGAACAGTTGGGTGAAAAAGTGGGGGAGACGATTGGCTTTAGGGTTCGTGGTGAGAATAAAACCAGCAGTAAAACTCGTTTAGAGATTGTCACTGAGGGGATCATGACGCGCATGATTCAAAGCGACCCGGAGCTCACAGGCGTTGATATGGTGATCTTTGATGAGTTCCATGAACGCAGTATTCATGCTGATACTTCTTTGGCCTTTAGTCTGGAGATCCAAGAAGCGCTCAGGGATGATCTCAAGATAGTGGTGATGTCTGCGACACTCGAACAATCGACGCTACAAGCTCTATTACCAGAGGCTGAATATATTGAATCACAGGGGCGCTCGTTCCCTGTGGAGTATCGTTATCAACCATTGGCGACCAATGATTATTTGCCCGCGAAAATGGCCACAACCATCGAATCTTTGATTGAGAAAGAGCAAGGTTCACTGTTGGCTTTTCTGCCGGGCGTCTCGGCTATCAAGCAAGTTCAAGAACGGTTGCAACATTTGAGCGGCAATGTCGATGTTCTCCCGCTGTATGGTCAGCTCACTTTTGCTCAGCAGCAGCAAGCCATAGCTCCTGCCAAGCGAGGTCAGCGCAAAGTTGTGCTGGCGACCAACATTGCGGAGACCTCATTGACTATTGAAGGGATTCGTTTAGTGGTCGATTCTGGACTTGAGCGTGTGGCGAAGTTTGATTTGAAAACGGGTGTAACAAAGCTTGAGCAGGTCAAAATTTCTCAATCGTCTGCCGAGCAGCGAGCGGGCCGTGCCGGACGTATAGAAGAAGGACTGTGTGTGCGTTTGTACAGTGAAGCTCAGCTGCAACAACAGCCTTTGGTTCCAGTCCCTGAAATTCTTCATTCCGACTTATCTTCGCTACTGGCTGAGCTGGTTCAGTGGGGAGCAGCAACTGCTGATGAGCTGCAATGGCTCGACGTTCCACCTCAAGCTGCTTTGGCACAGGCGAGCAGTTTGTTGCAGCAATTGGGGCTTTTGGATCATAGTAGGCAATTTACTGCGCAAGGTAAGCAAGCGCAGCAACTTGGGTTGGATCCTCGTATTGCGAGCATGCTGATTAAAGCCAAACAGCACAGTAATGAGTTGCTCAATGCGGCGATTGCTGCGGCGGCACTGATTGAAGAACCAGAGCGCAATATCTCTGATCTGCAGCACTCCCTATACCGCCTCAAACAAGGCAAGCACACCAGAAACCGCTATATCTCCCAAAGAGCGCATGCGCTAGCTGCGAAGTTAAAACACAAATTTGACTTGCAGACTGTTGATGAGTCCCACCTGTCTTTGGCATTGTGTTTGGCGTTTCCTGATCGTATCGCACAATCGCGCGGTAAGCAGAATCATCAGTTTTTGCTTGCCAATGGTCATGGTGCTGAGGTGCGCGATGACGATCCTCTTGCTGATAGCAACTACTTAGTAGTGATTGATTTGATGAGAAGTGCGAGTCGCTCTAGTCAAGTATTCTTAGCCACCGCAGTGGATCTAGTGAGTCTAGAAGAGCATTTCCCGGATATGTTTACAGCTCGTGATTATGTTGATTGGGACGATAAACGAGGGTGTCTAGTGGCAGAGCAACGTGTGTGTTTTGGCCAGCTTGTTATTAACAGTAAGGCATTGCCAGAGCCAAATAGTGATCAAATCAGTGATGCTCTACTTAACTACGTAAAGCGCAAAGGCCTGAAAATATTGAACTGGACACCAGCTGCAACACAGCTTCAAGCTCGAATTCTTTGCGCGGCGCAGTGGTTGCCAGAGCATGAGTGGCCTAGAGCTGACGAACAAAGCTTATTGAATCATATAGAGGATTGGCTAACACCGTATCTCAATGGCGTGAAGTCGGCGAAGGGGTTACAAAGTGTCAACCTTGAGCAGGCTTTGATGGCGTATCTGGGGTGGCCGCTCAACCAAGAGATCGACCAATGGTTGCCAACACACTATGTCATGCCAACGGGCAGTAAGAAGGCTATTCGTTATCAAGAAAATGCAGAGCCTGTGATATCGGTTCGAATGCAGGAAGTGTTTGGTGAGCAAGACTCTCCTTTGGTCGCTCAAGGGCGTAAAAAAGTTGTGCTTGAGTTACTCTCCCCAGCACAAAGGCCACTGCAGATCACGCAAGACTTAGCCGGTTTTTGGGCTGGGGCTTACAAAGAAGTTCAGAAAGAGATGAAAGGTCGATACCCTAAACACCCGTGGCCGGATGATCCGGCGAATCATGTTGCGACGACCAAAACCAAACGACAGTTGAATCGATGATGATAAAGATGTTTACACCAAAAAAGGGGCCAGCAAAAAAGGCACCTGTTAAAAAATCACCGGCAACCAAGTCGCCTCAAACCAAAGCAAAACCGAGAAAGCCAAGAGCATCAGCTAAAAAACGAACGACGGGTAAGCGCGGTAAAGCGAATCGTGGTTGGTTGAAGATGCTGTGGGGCTTTGCCTGGAAAGCTGGCCTTGCCGTTGCTGCGATCCTGCTTTTTGTTGGCATCTACCTCGATACCGTGGTGAAACAACGTTTTGAAGGTCAGCTTTTCGAGCTACCGACCGTGGTCTATGCTCGTGTATTCGATTTATCACCGGGCACACCGATTAGCATTCAGCAGGTACGCAATGAGCTTGATGTACTCAACTACCGCAAGGTCAATGCGCCTCGCCATCCAGGTGAGTACTCTTCATCTTCCACTAAGATTGAGTTGATTCGTCGTCCATTTGAATTTGTTGATGGCCCAGAGGCAGACCGTCATGTGATGCTTCACTTCAATGACAATGAGCTCACGCGTATTCAGTCTCTAGAAAAGAAAGGCGATATGGGCTACCTACGTATCGAACCTAAGATGCTGGGGATGCTTGAAAAAAGTAACGATGAACAACGTCTTTTCTTGAAACGTAACCAATTCCCCGAGGTGATGGTTGATGCGTTGCTGGTTACCGAAGACCGAGATTTCTACCAACACGACGGTGTATCGCCATTAGCGATCGCTCGTGCGATGGTCGTCAACGTTAAGGCTGGTCGCACGGTGCAAGGCGGTAGTACCTTGACCCAGCAATTGGCGAAAAACCTATTCCTCTCTAGTGAGCGAACGCTTTGGCGTAAGATTCGTGAAGCCTACATCGCGTTGATTTTGGATTATCGTTACAGCAAGGATGAGATTTTAGAGGCTTACTTGAATGAGGTTTACCTAGGGCAGAACGGTGGTGAAGCGATCCACGGCTTTGGCTTGGCGTCTCGCCTCTATTTTGGACAACCAATCCAAGAGCTGAGAATCGACCAACTGGCATTGCTGGTGGGCATGGTGAAAGGGCCATCTTATTACAACCCTGTGCGCTACCCAGAACGAGCTAAAACACGACGAGACTTGGTGTTACGTCTCATGATGCAGCAAGACATCTTGAGTGCCAGCCAGTACGAGGCCGCAGCCAGTCGAGATCTTGATATTCAAGATAACCCACGTATTGCTAGCCGTCAGCCTGCCTATTTCCAACAAGTGAATGTCGAGTTGAAGAAGTTTGTTGGCGACCGGTTTGAGGCGCAGAAAGGGTTACGAGTGTTTACCTCGCTAGACCCGGTGTCGCAACAAGAGCTTGAACGTTCCATTGCTCGAAAGGTGCCTCAATTGGCTAAAACTGCAGGGGACAAACTTGAGGCCGCGGCGATTGCGGTTGACCGTAACACCGGTGAGATCAGAGCTATGGTCGGTGGCAAGCGTACTGGTTACGATGGCTTTAATCGCGCACTCAATGCTAGCCGCCCGATTGGTTCATTGGTCAAGCCTGCGGTGTACCTGACAGCGCTTCAACAGCCCGACAAATACACGCTTGCGACAACCTTGATGGACACGCCTTTAAGTTTGAAAGGCAGCAAGGGCAGTGTATGGAGCCCAAGAAACTTTGATCGCAAATTCCGTGGTGAAGTGCCTTTATATGTTGCATTGTCAAAATCTTATAACGTGCCTACGGTTCGCTTAGGAATGCAACTTGGCATTGATTCCGTGTCAAATACCATCGAAAAGTTAGGGGTGGATAAAAATGAGATTCGCCCAGTACCATCGATGTTCTTAGGCTCGTTTTCTCTCACGCCGTTCCAAGTCGCACAGATGTACCAGACGATCACTAACTCAGGTAGGAAAGCGCCCCTTTCGGCGTTACGCTCAGTGGTAGACAGCGATGGTGAAGTTCTTTATCAATCAATACCTCGCGTGTCACAAAGTGTTGAGCAACAGGCCGCATGGTTAACGACCTATGCGATGAAACGAGGCGTGTCGGAAGGTACGGGGCGATTCCTACAGAGCCAGTTCGCTTGGGCTGGATTAGCGGGTAAAACGGGTACCAGTAACGACAGCCGCGATAGTTGGTTTGTTGGCGTCGATGGGCGAGAGGTAACCACAATTTGGCTCGGGCGTGATGACAACAAGCCGACCAAGCTGACCGGCTCTAGCGGCGCTCTTCGTGTTTATGCGGATTACCTTAAGCAGCGAGGCCCAGAAGTACTTCGTTTGCCGTGGCCTAATGGTATTGCTACGGCCAATTTCGTGAATACTAACTCTGGAGCACTAGAGTTTAATTGTGACGGCCCGGTGAAGTTACCCGTTTGGGATGAACGTGGCGACATTAAAAAGGGATGTGAAAGCCAACCAAAACAGTGGCTAAAGAAGCTTTTTGAGTGGTAAAGTTGCATAAGAAATAGATGACAAGGATAGAGTTTACATGATGATTTCTCGTTGGCTGCGTCGTGGTTTCGGTGTTGTTGGATTTGTATTTTGTTCACAAGTTTTGGCTGACAATGCGGTTGAGCCTACTGATAAAACGCAAGCTGAACAGAAAACACGACCGAGTATCGCCGTGGTTCTTGCTGGTGGTGGTGCCAAAGGAGCGGCTCACATCGGTGTTTTAAAAGCACTTGAAGAGATGCACATTCCGGTCGACTACGTGACAGGCACTAGTATGGGGGCCTATGTCGGTGGCTTGTATGCGACGGGTATGAGTGCTGATGAGATTGAAAGCTTTATCTATTCTGTTGATTGGAATAAAGGCTATCGCGACCGTGTAAACCGTAGTGATCGACGCGTGCGTGACAAAGAGTATGAAGACCGCTACCAACTGACCACGGATTTAGGTTTAGGTTGGGGGGAAATACGAGCGCCAACGGGTGTGGTACAAGGTCAGAATATGCTGCGTATCCTTCGCGAAACAACGGGTAACTTAGCACCACTTGAGTCCTTTGATGATCTTGCTATTCCTTACCGTTCAGTCGCAACGGATATCATCGAACTCGAAGAAGTGGTGATCGACAAAGGGCAGATCGTTGATGCAATGATGTCGAGTATGTCAGTGCCGGGAGCCTTACCACCATATGAGGTGGATGGGCGCATGTTGGTCGATGGTGGTGTCATCAATAATATGCCTGTAGATGTTGCTCGTGCGATGGGCGCGGATATCGTTATCGCAGTAGATATCAGTACCAACTACAAAGGCGAAGAAGAGTTCACTAACCTTTTTACGGTGGCAGACCAACTTTCTAATTACTTAGTACGTCGTAGCACTCAACAACAAGCGGAAACTTTGACGGAGGAAGATGTCTTTCTTCAGCCTGATGTAGGCCAAATGGAAACCACCGAGTTTGATAAAATGCCGGGTGCATACGAAGCCGGTTATCAAGTCGCGTATCAATTTGAAGAGGATCTTCGCAGCCTTTCAATGAGCACTGCCGAGTACCAATCTTATGTCGAAGCCAAACAGCAAGCACGACGTAAGCTGAAACACGGCGACAAGACGGTAGTGGATGAAGTTGTGATCAACAACAACAGTCACTATTCAGATAAGTTGATTGAAAACCGCCTAAATCTCGAAGAGGGACAGGTGTTAAAAACCAGTCAAATTGAAACCAGTGTGCAAAACCTGTACGCATTGGATCGCTTCGAGCTTATTACCTACGAATTCGACAATGTCGATGGTCAAGATCAACTAATTGTGGATGTGAATGAGAAAGAGTGGGGGCCTAACTACCTCAATTTCCGCTTTTTCTTGGAAGATGACTTTGCCACAGATAGTCAATACTCGATTGGTGTCTCTGCGAACTTTACAGACATCAATCAGCACGGTGCAGAATTAAGAACCAACTTAGAAATGGGGACAGATAAGCGCATTGAGGCTGAGCTGTTTTCTCCGTTTTTCTCACAACAGAAGCTATTTACATCGGCCTCGTTTGTCTATGCGAATCAAAAGCGCAACCTACCGGCCAATATCGACGAAATTGAAGAGCCAACTTTAGATGTAACCCAAGACTTTGTTTCGATGACATACAAAGAGAGCATTGGTGAGTTGGCTTTTGGTTACCAACCGACCTTGTGGCAAGAGTTTAAATTCGGTGGACGATACACCGACGGTGAGGTCGAAGTGTCGTCGCTGCCATCGCTTGGAGGGGGCTCTTACCAGCGAATTGGTGGCTTTATTGGTTATCGTTTAGATACGTTGGATAACTTCAGTCTTCCGACAGAGGGCTATTTTGTTGATTTAGAATACCTCGTCTCTCATGATGAGTTTGATGCGGATTCTGTTATCTCTGATCCTAACCTCGTTCAAGATAGCGATACGGTTTATGAGTTCTCCGCTAACCTCATGGCTGCGCAGAGCTACAAACGCCATACTTTAGTCGCAAAGGTGGATTATGGCATTGTGGAGAGCAAAAACTCGCTGTTCCCAATTGATCCTAAACAGTTAGGTGGTTTCTTAAACTTGTCCGGTATTCCACGCAACAGTTTACTGGGTCAGAACCTTGCGTTCACGAGTTTGGTATACCGTTATAAATGGTTTGAGAATGATTTCGGCCTGTTTGAATCCCCATTCTATCTGGGCGCATCCATTGAACACGGTGGTGTTTGGTCGAACAATGATTTGAAAATTAATGAAGCTCCGTTGTACACAGCAGGTTCGCTATTTGCGGGGGGCGATTCACCGATTGGGCCAATTATTTTGGCGTATGGTATGACAGAAGATAACTACAATTCTGTTTACCTTATTATCGGAACGTCATATAAATAACCATGCGAAAAATAGCGATACTGGTGACTAATTAGGCAAAAATAGTGGGACTTTCGTCTTAACTTGCTATGTTGGTCAAAATGATAAGATTTTAATTAATCGTTAAATTTGCTACTATACCGCCCACAGTTTGGCCTCTCTGATGCCGATCATCAATACAAATTGAATGACGAAAATGGCAATGGAGAGCCAAGTTTCCAAGGATGTTCACCGCTTTATTTTACTAACAATTATGAAGGAAGGTGGTGGACCGCAATGAGAGGAAAAAAGTCGTGCTTGAAGCCTACCGTAAACACGTCGAAGAACGTGCTGCCGAAGGAGTTGTTCCAAAACCACTAAATGCCGAGCAGGTTGCTGGCCTAGTTGAACTTCTAAAGAACCCACCTCAAGGTGAAGAAGAGTTCATTCTTGACCTACTAGAAAATCGCATTCCACCAGGTGTAGATGAAGCTGCTTACGTAAAAGCGGGCTTCTTAACTGCTATCACCAAAGGTGAAGTAGCATCACCACTTGTTAGCAAAGCGAAAGCGGCAGAGCTGCTAGGTACTATGCAAGGTGGTTACAATATCGAGTCGTTGATTTCACTTCTTGATGATGCTGAACTTGCTCCTATTGCTGTTAAAGCGCTATCTCACACGTTACTGATGTTTGATGCTTTCTATGATGTAGAAGAGAAGGCCAAGGCAGGTAATGCTTCAGCACAACAAGTACTTCAATCTTGGGCAGACGCTGATTGGTTTACTTCGAAAGAGAAAGTTGCCGAAAAAATTACAGTAAAAGTATTTAAAGTCACTGGTGAAACGAACACCGATGACCTATCTCCAGCACCTGATGCATGGTCTCGTCCAGACATTCCAGTACACGCAAAAGCGATGCTGAAAATGGAACGTGATGGCATCAACCCTGACCAACCTGGCACTGTAGGTCCAATCGCTCAGATTGAAGAGTTACAAAAAGACGGCATTCAGCTTGCTTACGTCGGTGACGTTGTAGGTACAGGTTCTTCTCGTAAGTCTGCGACCAACTCAGTACTTTGGTTCATGGGTGAAGATATTCCATACGTACCAAACAAGCGTACTGGTGGTGTTTGTCTGGGTGGTAAGATCGCGCCAATCTTCTACAACACAATGGAAGACTCTGGTGCACTACCTATCGAACTCGACGTACAGAACATGAACATGGGCGATATTATTGATATCTTCCCATACGAAGGTGTTGTACGTAAAAACGGTGAAGAGATCTCTAGCTTTGAACTGAGCAAAGTGTTGCTTGATGAAGTTCGTGCTGGTGGTCGTATTCCACTGATCATCGGTCGTGGCCTAACTAGCCGTGCTCGTACATCTCTTGGTCTAGAAGAGACAGATCTATTTGCTAAGCCTGTTGATCCATCTGCATCTGACAAGGGTTACACGCTAGCTCAGAAAATGGTTGGTAAAGCATGTGGTGTTGAAGGCGTTCGCGCAGGTCAATACTGTGAGCCTAAGATGACCACAGTAGGTTCTCAAGATACAACGGGTCCAATGACGCGTGATGAGCTTAAAGACCTTGCGTGTCTGGGCTTCTCTGCTGACCTTGTGATGCAATCTTTCTGTCACACATCGGCTTACCCGAAACCAGTTGACGTTAACACGCACCACACGCTACCTGATTTCATCATGAACCGTGCGGGGGTTTCACTTCGCCCAGGCGATGGTGTTATCCACTCATGGTTAAACCGTATGCTTCTGCCTGATACTGTAGGTACAGGTGGTGACTCGCATACTCGTTTCCCTCTAGGTATCTCATTCCCTGCGGGTTCAGGTCTAGTAGCATTCGCAGCAGCAACAGGTGTAATGCCTCTTGATATGCCAGAATCTATCTTGGTTCGCTTTAAAGGTGAAATGCAACCGGGTATCACACTACGTGACCTAGTACATGCAATCCCGCTTTACGGCATCAAGCAAGGTCTACTAACAGTAGAAAAAGCAGGTAAGATCAACGAATTCTCTGGTCGCGTACTGGAAATCGAAGGTGTTGAGCACCTATCTGTTGAGCAAGCATTCGAGCTTTCTGACGCATCTGCTGAGCGTTCAGCTGCTGGCTGTACTGTTAAGCTATCTCAAGAGTCTATCGAAGAGTACTTGAACTCAAACATTGTTATGCTTAAGTGGATGATCGCTGAAGGCTACGGTGATGTTCGTACTATCGAGCGTCGTATCACGGCAATGGAAGAGTGGTTAGCGAACCCTGAGCTGCTATCTGCAGATTCAGATGCTGAATACGCTCACGTTATCGAGATCGACCTTGCTGATATCGATCAGCCAATCCTATGTGCACCAAATGATCCAGATGATGCTCGTCTTCTTTCTGACGTGCAAGGCACTGAGATTCAAGAAGTGTTCATCGGTTCTTGTATGACGAACATCGGTCACTTCCGTGCTGCAGGTAAGATGCTTGAAGAGTTCAACGGCTCGCTAAGCACTCGTCTATGGGTGGCTCCGCCAACTAAGATGGATAAAGACCAGCTAACAGAAGAAGGCTATTACGGTATCTTCGGCCGTGCTGGGGTTCGTATCGAAACTCCGGGTTGTTCATTGTGTATGGGTAACCAAGCACGTGTTGCTGACAAGTCGACAGTAATGTCTACATCTACTCGTAACTTCCCGAACCGTTTGGGTACAGGTGCGAACGTTTACCTAGCGTCAGCTGAGCTTTCTGCGGTAGGTGCGATTCTAGGTCGTATCCCAACGAAAGAAGAGTACCTAGAGTACGCAGAGAAGATTAATGCAACGGCAGCTGATACTTACCGTTACCTGAACTTCCACAAGATGGGTCAGTACACAGAGAAAGCTGACACGGTTATCTTCCAAGAACCAGCATAATCGCTGACTGATTGATCGAATGATAAAACGCCTTCTACTATGTAGAGGGCGTTTTTTTATGCCGTTTGGTAGCTGAACGTTGCTCGATCTCCGCATAACTTCACTATATACTCTCGCCTCATTTTTAACCCTGTCTGCAGTTACTGCGTGGAGCTACGATGGAATTCGAATTTACAAGAAACACTTTGATGGGCGAGTACTACGTAAAGTGCAGCATGGGACACGAGATCGTAGGACGTTGGCTTCAAGAAGAGATTGGCAAAGATAAAACCAAAATTGACCAAGTGCTAGCGCTGATCGAATCCTCACGCACTAACTTTAGCAATGAGCTTTCAATGTTCGGCAAAGAGATCACACTCTCGATAAATGAAGATGAAGTGACAATTCAAGAGAACGTTCTTGGCCATGACTATGAAATGGAAGAGGGCAGCGAGTTCGACTTTTACAATAGTGAAAGTTTATCGGTATGTGGTATTGATGATTTTGAGTTGTTGATGGAGCGCTGGGTAGATTTCTTAGGGTTGTAGAATACCCATTTGAGCGCATTGCCCAAATATAGAGCAATTTGTTACCAACGCATTAAGATAGTGAAAAGGCCGCACCATTATGGTGCGGCCTTTTTCGTTATTGGAAATGTTTAAAGTTAAAATTGTTAAATATCAATGATTTAACTTTTTGGCACGCTACTTGGATTATAGAAAGAGTATTAACGGACTAAGTAAGAAATCTAAGGAACGATTATGAAACTCATCAATGCCATAGTGAAACCATTCAAATTAGACGATGTAAGAGAAGCACTATCTGATGTCGGTATCGAAGGTATGACAGTATCAGAAGTTAAAGGTTTTGGTCGTCAAAAAGGCCACACGGAACTGTACCGTGGTGCGGAATATCAAGTTGATTTCCTTCCAAAAGTAAAACTAGAAATTGCCACTCAAGCAGAAAACGTAGATCGCGTTGTGGAAGCAATTAGCCAAGCTGCTCATACCGGAAAAATTGGTGACGGTAAGATTTTTGTGTACGACCTGAGCCAAGCGGTACGTATCCGTACTGGCGAAATGGACGCAGAAGCACTTTAAGAATTCAAGGACTGGAGAATTTAATATGGAACTTTTAACAACAGTAACGGAATTACGTTACGCACTAGACACTTTTTTCTTCCTCATTTCAGGTGCGTTAGTAATGTGGATGGCGGCAGGCTTTGCAATGCTTGAGGCTGGTCTTGTACGTTCAAAGAACACCACAGAAATCCTAACTAAAAACATTTGTCTGTATGCGATTGCATGTACAACGTACCTAGTTGTTGGTTACAACATCATGTATGTCGACAACGGTGAAGGCGGTTGGCTGCCATCTTTTGGTGCACTGATTGGTACGCAAGGTGAAGGTGCGGATCACTCTCTAGAGTCTGACTTCTTCTTCCAAGTAGTATTCGTTGCAACAGCAATGTCAGTAGTATCTGGTGCAGTTGCTGAGCGTATGAAGCTATGGTCATTCCTAATCTTCTCTGTCGTTCTAACAGCGTTCATCTACCCAATGGAAGGTTACTGGACATGGGGCGGAGGTTTCTTATCTGAAGCTGGCTTTAGTGACTTCGCAGGTTCAGGTATCGTACACATGGCAGGTGCAGCTGCGGCTCTGGCTGGCGTACTTCTGCTAGGTGCTCGTAAAGGTAAATACGGTAAAAACGGTGAAATCTACCCAATTCCTGGTTCAAACATGCCACTAGCAACATTAGGTACCTTCATCCTATGGTTCGGTTGGTTCGGCTTCAACGGCGGTTCTCAGCTAATGGTATCGGACTTTGAAAACGCGACAGCAGTCGGTCAAATCTTCCTAAACACAAACGCAGCAGCAGCAGCGGGTGCAATCGCAGCACTACTAGTGTGTAAGACAACTTGGGGTAAAGCAGACCTAACAATGGTATTGAACGGTGCGCTGGCTGGCCTAGTGGCAATCACAGCAGACCCACTATCTCCATCACCTCTATTCGCAGTGGCTATCGGTTCTGTTTCTGGTGCACTAGTGGTATTCAGCATCATCGCTCTAGACAAAGCTAAGATTGATGACCCAGTAGGTGCTATCTCAGTACACGGTGTATGTGGTTTCTTCGGTCTGATGGCTGTGCCACTAAGCAACGCTGATGCAACATTTGGTGCTCAACTATTCGGTGCTGCAGTTATCTTTGCTTGGGTATTTGGTGCAAGTCTAGCGGTATGGGCTGTGCTTAAAGCGACAATCGGTATCCGTGTAAGCGAAGACGAAGAGCTAGAAGGTATGGACATGCACGATTGTGGTGTTGGTGCTTACCCAGAGTTCGTATCTGTGAAGTAACATTTACAAAGATTTACATTTAACCTACTTGAAACCTGCTCGGATGAGCAGGTTTTTTTGTTCTTTATCATTGTTTTCTAAATTATGATGAATATAATAACGCAACTGATAAACGTTATCATTACGAAGTTAAAGGACTGAACCAATGAAAAAACTGCTAACTCTTTCTGCTCTAGCTTGTGCAACTATCGCACCTACAGCTGCAATCGCGGCAGAAGAAGTAAACGTATACTCTTACCGTCAACCTTTCCTAGTTGAGCCAATGTTTAATGAGTTCACGAAAGAAACTGGTATTAAAGTAAACGTTAAGTTCGCGAAGAAAGGTCTAGCAGAGAAGCTAGCTCAAGAAGGCGAGTACAGCCCAGCTGACGTTATCCTAACTGTAGATATCAGCCGTCTATCTGAGCTAACTAAACAAGGTCTAGTTCAATCTGTTGAGAGCGACGTACTAGAGAAAAACATCCCAGCTCAGTACCAAGATACTGACAACGAGTGGTTTGCTCTTACAACTCGTACACGTAGCGTTTACTCTTCTCGTGACCGCGTTGGTCGTCTAGGTGACGATTTCACATACGCAGATCTAGCGAAGCCAGAATTCAAAGGTAAGATTTGTACTCGTAGCGGTAAGCACCCATACAACGTTTCTCTAGTATCTTCTATGATTGCTCATAAAGGTGAAGCAGAAACTAAAGAGTGGCTAGAAGGCGTTAAAGCAAACCTAGCTCGTAAGCCTCAAGGTAACGACCGTGCACAAGTTAAAGCTATCAAAGAAGGTCTATGTGACGTTTCTCTTGGTAACAGCTACTACCTAGGTAAGATGGTTAACGATAAAGAGCAAAAAGCATGGGCTGACGCTGTTTACATTAACTTCCCGAACCAAGAGACAACTGGTACTCACGTAAACATCTCTGGTATGGCAATGGCGAAATACTCTCCAAACAAAGAGAACGCTGTTAAGCTTATGGAATTCCTAGCGGGTAACACTGCTCAAGGCATGTACGCTGAAGTGAACTACGAATACCCAGTTAAAGCAGATGTTAAACCATCTGAGCTTGTAGGCTCTTGGGGTGAGTTCAAAGCGGATACAATCTCTCTAGACGAGATTGCTAACCACCACGAAGCAGCAATCAAGCTTCTAGATGAAGTTAAATTCGACCTTTAATTTCATTAATGTAGGTTTCGGCCTAGATTGATTAACAACCTCAAGTTCCTACTTTATGGGCTTGGGGTTGTTTTGTTTTTAAGCAAGTCACTTTTTGATACAAAGCAAAGCCTGGAACGGTTGAGTTCTGAGCTTCGCGCCTTGCAGTCACAGTGCGATATCGGTATAACTACCCTTAGTTTTTAAAAGGATATGAGATGTATTTTCAAACGCATTTTCGAGTTATCCCTCTCCGTTGTAATTAAGCGATGAAACAAAAGAATTATATATGGAACACCAGTAGTGGAGTGATCGCTTTGCTGCTGGTTTTTCCGATCTTAGCGATATTCACAACCGCTGTTGGTGAAACGGATGAGCTTTTCTCTCATCTAATGTCTACGGTGATGCCAACTTACGCCTACAATACCGTTTTACTGGTTTTTGGCACCATGTGCTTGTCGTTAATCTTTGGCATTCCTTCCGCGTGGATCATGGCTATGTGCCGTATTCCAGGTGAGCGCGTCCTTCAATGGGCATTAGTACTTCCCTTGGCGATGCCGGGTTACATCGTAGGTTATATCTTTACTGATTGGTTTGATTTTGCAGGCCCAGTGCAGATTCTTCTGCGTGATATTACTGGGTGGGGGCCTGGTGAGTATTGGTTCCCTGATATTCGAACTTTAAGCGGTGCGATCATCGTACTTTCGTTAGTTCTCTATCCTTATATTTACCTGTTATGCCGTGCCGCGTTTATGGAGCAGAATGTCTCCCTGCTGCAATCTGCGCGACTGCTAAAATGTTCTCCTTGGGAAAGCTTCCGCCGTATTTCTCTGCCGCTAGTTCGTCCATCAATGGCGGTTGGTCTATCCCTTGTGGCTATGGAAACCGTTGGCGACTTTGGCACTGTGAGTTACTTTGCCGTTAACACGCTGACGACAGCGGTTTACGACACTTGGCTTGGATACTCTAGTCTCACTGCGGCCGCTAAGATTTCGGCTATTATGTTGGTTATCGTGATCTTGTTATTGAGTTCAGAGCGATACAGCCGTCGTAAACAGAAATTATTTCAAAACCAATTCAATAGTCGAGAAGATTTCCGCTACCAGCTAAACGGTTGGAAAAAGTGGCTGGCACTGTTCTGGTGTTGGGGATTGGTGTGTGTCGCTTTCTTATTCCCGTTAGGTCAACTTCTTATTTACGCGTACAAGTACTTCGCACAAAGCTGGACTGCTGAGTTCAGAGAGTACGCGATGAATAGCTTAAATGTTTCTGTTCTAGCTGCTGTAATTGGTGTGCTGGTGGCACTGATTGTTAACTTTAACCAGCGAGTGAATCCTGGCAAGCGTAACCTTGCTTATATGCGTCTCTCTTCTATGGGCTATGCGGTTCCAGGAACGGTATTAGCCATCGGTGTTATGGTGCCTGTGCTGTTTATGGATCACTTGGTGAACGACATTGCTAAAGCTATGGAGTGGGGACGCCCAGGTCTTATCTTCTCGGGTTCAATGTTTGCGCTTATTTTTGCCATGGTGGTGCGATTTTCGGCAGTTGCTATTGGTAGTATTGAGAGTAGCTTAAGCAAGGTTTCACCGTCACTGGATATGGCCTCTAAAACCATGGGTTGTAATACGAATCAAATGTTGCGCCGCGTCCACCTTCCTTTGATTAAGCGTGGTGCTTTGATCGCTGGTTTGTTGGTGTTTATCGAATCAATGAAAGAACTGAATGCGGCATTGCTGCTAAGACCATTCAATTTTGAAACACTAGCGACCTACGTTTATAACTACGCCTCGGATGAGCACCTTGAGCTAGCTGCGATGCCCGCTGTCCTGTTGGTACTCGTTGGACTGATTCCGCTTATCATCGTTAACCGTTCTTTGGAGCAAAAAAACTAATGAGTTGTGCATTATCAATTAAAGACCTGACTTGTAAGTATGAGTCTCAGACGGTATTAGAGTCTCTCTCTTTAGAGGTTGAGCACGGTGAGATAGTCTGTTTACTCGGTGCTAGTGGTTGTGGCAAAACGACTTTGCTTAAAGCGATTGCGGGTCTGCTTCCTCTGAGCAGTGGCGTAATGAACCTAAATTGCCAAACCATTGATGACGGTGAAAACTGGTTACCGCCAGAACAGCGCAACATCGGCATGATCTTTCAAGATTATGCGCTGTTTCCGCACTTAACGGTCAATCAGAACGTCGCGTTTGGTTTACGAGATCTTTCTGATAAAGAAAAACAGGCCAAGGTTCGTGAGATGCTTGAGTTGGTTCACCTTGATGAGTACGGAGAACGCTACCCGCATCAACTCTCTGGTGGTCAGCAGCAGCGTGTTGCTATTGCGCGCTCTTTGGCTTACAAGCCAGATCTACTGTTACTCGATGAACCGTTTTCAAATATCGATACTCAGGTTCGTCACGAACTGATCTCTCAGATCAGAAAGATCTTCAAAAAGCAGGGTGTGACCGCGATTTTTGTAACGCACAGCCGTGAAGAGGCATTCGCCTTTGCAGATAAAATGGCAGTCATGAACAACGGTGTGATTGAGCAGTATGGTTCGGCATCTGAGCTTTACTTCCACCCTTCAAGTAAGTTTGTTGCTGACTTCTTGGGTGGTGGTAGTTACTTGAATGCTCAGCGTATCTCTGAAAATGAATTTGAAACCAGCTTAGGTGTGGTTGAGGCGAAATCTCAAACTAACATTGAGCTGGGTAATGACTGTGAATTACTGCTAAGACCTCAGCATATTCTCGCGAGTTACGAGCAAGACAGTGCTATCTCTGTGTTAGAGCAGCAATTTATGGGCGACCACTGTCGTTACGTGATTGAAGCGCATGGTCAGAAGTTATTGGCGACCTCTTCTGAAGCGTTGGAAGTGGGTATGCCTGTGACAGTGAAAGTTGATACTAAGGGTGTTCTGGCGTTCTAAGTAGTTCGCTTAATAAACAGTCCCCTGTCGTAGAAACAATCTGATGTGAATAAAAAAGCCCAGTACCAAACTGACTAAGTAGGGTACTGGGCAAGCGTTCTTCACCTATAGGGTTAAAGCTAGGTATAAAAACTTTCCTCAAGGAGTTACAAAGATAGGAAAGCTTTCATGTTTTGAAGAACACGTTCAGCAGTGTCTTTATCTTCCATTTCTGCAAATATGCGCAGCAACGGTTCGGTTCCAGAGAAGCGAGCAATCACCCAGCCACCATTCTTGAAGTAGACTTTCGCGCCATCTTCATAGCTGACTTTTTCAATTTCATACTCGAACTCGGGAAGTTGTTTTTCTACGTAGATCTTGGTGTAGAGTGCTTCTTTCTGTGAAGGCTTGAAAGTACAGTCACCTTCCGCTGTGTATGCGTAACCATACTTGGAGTAGATCTCGTCAAGCAGTTCAGAGAGTTTCTTACCCGTTACACTGATCATTTCAACTAATAGGCTTGAAGCGAATACGCCATCTTTGCCCTTGATGTGGCCACGAATGGTTAAACCGCCAGAGCTTTCACCGCCAATCAACGAGTCATCTGCTTCCATCTGTGAGCTAATGTGCTTGAAGCCAACTGGAACCTCGAAACTCTTTTCGCCATGGTCGGCAGCGACTTTATCTAATAGGTGAGTGGTTGCGATGTTACGTACGACCGAACCTTTCCACCCCTTGTATTCAAGCAAGTAGTAATAGAGCAGCAGTAGCACTTCGTTCGGGTGAATGAAGTTACCTTTCTCATCGATAATACCCAAGCGATCTGCATCGCCATCGGTACCGATACCAATGTCATAACCTTCCGCTGCAACCAAGTGTTTTAAGCGATACAGAGTTGCGGCGCTTGGTGATGGCATTAGACCACCGAAGTCTGGGTTTTTGCCGTCGTTGATAACGTCGACATCACAGCGACCATTGATAAGAACCGTTTGCAGAGCATTTTTTGCTACACCAAACATTGGGTCGATCAACACACGCAAGTTTGCTTTCTTAATCGCGTCAATGTCGATGAAGTTGATGATTGAGTCGACAAAGTCGTTCATCGGGTTGATGATTTCGATCTCTTTGTCATTGAGGGCTTGTTCGAAGTCGACACGGACAACATCTTCACTGGTTAGTGTCGCAATCTGCTGTTCGATCTTCTCTGTGATGATCTCATCAGCATCACGACCACCCTCGATGAACACCTTAATGCCGTTGTAATCTGCTGGGTTGTGAGAAGCAGTAATACATGCCGAGTAGGTACATCCCATCTCTTTTGCTTGGAACATCACGATAGGTGTTGGAACAAACTTATCGATGAAGCTGACTTTGATGTTATTGGCTGCAAGCACTTCGGCAAACCAACAAGCCGCTTTATCAGATAAAAATCGACGGTCATAACCAATCACAAAGCCATTTTTTGCGGCATCTTCATCATTAATGATGTTAGCGAGTGCTTGAGCAACCAAGCGTACATTATCGCGAGTGAACTCTTCACCAATGAAAGCGCGCCAGCCACCAGTACCAAATTTAATCATGTGAAAATCCTTTTAGTCTCATTGCCTCAAGTCAGCAAGAACTTGAGGCAAGAGCAGTTCGTTAAGTGACGTGATTAGCCAAGAACAACGACAACATCGTTTACACTGCCTTCAGCTTGAACTGGAATTGCTCCGTCAACTGATTCGCCATTGATAGTGATAGACGCAACCCCTTTGCTTACTGAGTTCGGGTTTTGCACTGTGATGTTGTAAGTCGCGCCACGCCATTGACGAGTAACCTCGAACTCTGGCCAATCTGTTGGGATACAAGGATCAACCGTCAAGCCTTCAAAGCCAGTGCGAACACCAAGAATGAAGTTAGTCACCGCGAAGTAAGCCCAGCCAGAAGTACCGGTTAGCCATGGGTGGTTTGCACGACCATGGTCTTGGTGGTCTTTACCCATGATGAACTGCACGTACGAATATGGTTCTGCGTAACGTGTTTCAATCATGTCGTTCTGGTTGTATGGGTTAAGCGCATCGTAGAATTTCATCGCACGATCACCGCGACCTAGCTTCGCTTCAGCAACCCATGCCCATGGGTTCGGGTGAGAGAAGATTGCGCCATTCTCTTTTACGCCTTGGTAAACGCGAGTAACGAAGCCAATGTCGTCGTTTGGTGTTGCAAATGACGGAGAGTTTAGGTGCAAGCCGTATTCTGAGAATAGGTTCTCATCAACCGCGTCCATCGCTTTCTCGCCACGCTCTTGAGAAACCGCACCTGATAGAACCGCCAGTGTGTTTGACTCTAGGTGCACGCGACCTTCAGCTTGCTGCGCAGTACCAATCTTGTCGCCATCTTTAGTTAGACCACGGATGTACCAGCCGCCTTCCTCGTCCCAAAGGTGTGTTTCACACGCTTCACGAACGTTAGCGGCCATTTCAGTATATTTCTCAACGTCAGCATCGTTATTGCGGAACTTAGCAAGGTCTAAGAATTCTTGTAGCGCCCAGAAGTGTAGGAATGACACCATTGATGACTCACCGCCACCTAGATTCAAACAGTCGTTCCAGTCAGCTCGTAGACCTTTACAGATACCAGTTTGACCTACGTATTCTGCAGAGAAGTTCAGCGCCGCTTTCATGTGTTCGTAAACTGTTGCTTCACCACCGTCTGCGTAAGGAATTACTTCATCAAAGAACTCATGTTCACCGGTTTCCATCACGTATTTGATGATGGTAGGAACGATCCATAAGTGATCATCAGAACAAGTATCTTCGATGCCGTGGATCTTATCGTCGTCCGATGGAGTCGGTACTACCGTTGGTGATTTCGAAGGTTTCACATCCGCTTTCTCTGGATCGAACCAATCAGGATCAAATAGGTGTAGACCGTAGCCTGCTTTTACCTGGCCGCGCAGTAGATCGACAATACGCTTGCGTGTCATCTTAGGGTTTGCATGTGGCACAGAGATAGCGTCTTGCGCGGTATCGCGGTAGCCAAGACCGGTACGTCCGCCGACCTCAATGAAAGATGCAAAGCGCGACCACACCACACAGGTTTCTGCTTGGTACAGTGTCCAAGTGTTGATCATGGTGTCTAAGCCTTCGTTTGGAGACTTAACTTGGAATTTATTGCAACGCTCATCCCAGTGATCTTTGATACCTTGGAAAGCTGCATCTACGTTTGCCACATCTTGGTATTTCTCGCGTAGGCGCTCACCGTTGCCTTTGCCGATACCTAGTACGTAGGCAAAACGAACTTCTTCACCTGGTTGAATCGTGAATTGCTTATGCAGAGAACCACAATGGTTGTAACAGGTTTGAGCGCTATTCGAACATTTACCGTTTTCAACCGCAATTGGGTTCGCTTCATCGCGGTACATGCCCAGGAAGTTGTCACGCTGACCGTCGTAGCTGTCTGGTGAGAAGGTTGAGGCTAGGTAGTAGAAGCCTTCAAAGTCATTAGTGTTGTAGTACAGGTCGTATTCCAACACGCCTTCTTGGTAAGAAGTACCCGCAGAGTACAGAGACATCTGATGGTTTTGGTTGTCTGATTGGATGTGGCTAAACGAGAACTCAACAAACGAGAACGTGCTAATAGTACGTGGCTTGTCAGTGTTGTTCTTTAGAACCACATCCCACACTTCAGCATCTTCGCCTTTAGGTACGAACAGTGTTTTGGTTGCGGTAATACCGCTGTATTCACATTTGAACTTAGAGTACGACAGGCCGTGACGAACCTCGTAGTTTGCTTCATCTAGGCTCTTTGCTACGGGTTGCCAAGAGATAGACCAGTAATCGCCCGTCTCATCGTCGCGCAGGTAAACATAGTGACCTGGGCGATCGAAAGTGCCATTCGGGCGGAATTTAGTAACACGGTTATATTCTGGTGAATTATAGAACGAGTAACCGCCAGCATTGTGTGAGATGACCGTACAGAACTTCTCAGTACCTAAGTAGTTGGTCCAAGGTGCAGGGACATCAGGACGAGTGATGACGTATTCGCGATTCTCGTTGTCGAAATAGCCGTATTTCATTGTTATTTCCTTTTTAACAAACTGCGTTCCAGCAGTTGATCTTACAAATATTGATTCAGAGCCTGATGGCTATGTATCCGAAATTAATGGGTTGTCTTTCAGTCTTGCCAAGGTGAACGATATTGAATATTCAATCGCTCGAGCAGTGGTAAGTGACTTTTCAGGCGGGACAGATAATCCAGCCAATTACGATTGTTCTTGTGCGTCCAACATCCTTCCGCTAATGCGCTAATTCGAGGGAATACCATGTAATCCATACGCTGTTGATGAGTAACAATTTCGCACCAGAGCGCACACTGAATACCGCGAATTCGCTTGCGAATTGGGTCAGCATCAGAGATTTCAGCGAGTGGCTCATAGTTGTAAGCTTGCTCCAATGGAATTACTGACGCCCAGTCGACACCGGGTTCTTCTGGTGCGTAATCTTGTGTCATGTCGAGATAAGTAAATTGAGCAGGCTGCAGTACGACATCAAAGCCCTGACGAGCACAGTTAACCGCTGCTTCTTCACTTAGCCAAGAGTAGATAATGGTCTCTTTGCTGACTTTGTTGCCATGTTGCGCCTCTTCCCAACCGACCATTTTCTTACCGAGCTGCTTGAGCTTGTTTTCGGCATAACGAAATAGGTGGCCTTGTAGCTCTTTGCTGTCCTGATAACCGTGTTCTTTCATCACTGCTTGCGCTGCTGGACTGTTACTCCAAACACCAGGCGGTACTTCATCGGCACCCATATGGATAAGCTTGCTTGGGAAAAGTGCTGCTACCTCTTCGATGACGATATCGAGAAACTCATAAGTGCCTTTAAGCCCTGGGTTGAGTACATTGTCGGTATAGTGCTGAATGCTCTTGTATGCGGTCGTATCTTCTTGCTCAACCAGCATTTCTGGCAGAGACTTAATCGCTGCGCGGCAGTGACCTGGGATATCTATTTCTGGGATAACCGTGATGCCGCGTTTGTCGGCGTAGTCGATAACTTCACGGATCTCTTGTTGTGTGTAGTAGCCACCGTAACGCTGTGCCAGATGTGTGTACTGAGGCTCTAGTGCTTCATCAAGACCGCGCCATGCACCAATATCGGTGAGCTGAGGTAGCTGTTTTATCTCGATGCGCCAGCCTTCATCATCAGTGAGATGCCAATGGAAAACATTAAACTTGTATAGGGTGAGTTGGTTGATTAAGCGTTTCACATCTTCTAACGAGTGAAAGTGGCGCGCGCAGTCGAGCATCATTCCGCGGTACTTAAACCTTGGTTTATCGACGATTTTACAGCATGGCACAGAGAAAGACTCAACCCCTTGTTGTTCGATAAGTTGGAGTAGGGTTGCTGCTGCGTAGATAAAGCCGCTTTGGCTGCCCGCTTCTGCAGTGATGGCTTCTGGTGTCACTGTTAGCTTATATTCAGCATCATCCAACGTTGGGTTGGTTCGAAAAGTGATGGCACCCACCTCTTGCTCAGGCAGTGATAGCTCGAAATGGGTGCGCAATTCTTCTTTCAGCCACTCGCCACCATCATTTGCGAGAGCTGAGGTTATAGCGAGTACTGTATTTGGAGTGAGGGGGAACACTCCGTTTTGTGTTGTGACTGAGTTTGGTTGTGGGATCAGAGCCAAAGGTGCGTTATTGACCTGAGGAATTTCAGTGCGCTCACGATATGGAGAAGCCAAAACAATCGGTGAGATAGCAACAGGCAAGATTTGTGCTTCATCATTGATGATAGTCTGGATAAACGCATCGTTTAAACCGTCCGAGATAAAACGGAATGGCGCACTCTGAATACTGAACTCGAAATAGCAATGATTGTTCGCTTTAAGCTCGCAGTCATTAGGGGTGTATGTGCAGTAGCTACCCACTTGAGTTAGAGCGCCTTGCGATAAGCTATCTGGGAGAATAAAACGGTCAAAGGCAAAGTGCAGTGACCATGCCTTGATGTCTGAATCACTTAAGTTATGTACAGTAAGACCAAAGCGGCAGTTTTGCTTTTGTTCTGAGAGAACAGCTAAGTCGATGCGGTAATTCATATCACTTCCCTGTTAAGTCTATTAGTACAAGTTGTGTTCGGGCTTGCCAGCAAACATCAACGCACCTTCGATAGCGTCGAATTGAGGCTGTACAATCCATTGTTGAACAACGGGCGAAAGCCAAGGCAGAATGCGTTCAGCGATACTGCCCATCAGGCATACTTGGTTTGCTCCTTTACGATGAAGTGCATTTACAAACATTTCGATGTCAGCCGCGGTCTGCTTGAGCATTTCAATGGCGAGCTCATCCCCTTCATTGGCGAGTTGAAAAATGACCGGTGAAAATTGACCGTAGTCTTTTGGGATTGCGGTTTTCGACCATTCAACAATATTGTCGACATCATTATTAAAATGGTTCATTACGTGCAGGCAGAGTGAGGTCTTTGGGCGAATGCCATCTTCTGCTAGAAGCACTTGTTGGATAAGTCTTAGTCCCATCACCGCACCACCACCTTGGTCCGAGATTGGGAATTCACGACCGCCAACGACGTGTTGCTCACCCTCTTTGAGTAGAATGCCACATGAGCCAGTACCGCCAATCATGATGGCACCATCTTGGCCATTGTGAGCGCCAATACAGGCACCATAAGCGTCGGTGTTGAGTGTGATGCTGGCAAAAGGGTGGTCGATGTTCATAAAGCTCAACCACGCTGACTTCTGTTCAGCACCAGCAAGTGCTAATCCAACATGCATCTTTGAAAAATCTGACTCTGTTAAACCGCCTTGCAGTGCCGCGTCGCGAATTGCAGCAGTAATAGATGCCATCGCAACGTCAGTGCCCAGAAGAATATTGGCGCTGCCACTTTTGGCTTCACCAATAAGTTGTCCGTCTTTGTTTCGAATTCGTGCACGACAAGAGGTGCCGCCGCCATCAATACCTACGTAGTACATGTTATTGGCCCCCTTGATTCGCGGTGTGGTTGAATTGGGCTGCTGTTGCTAACAGGTACCAAGCACCATGAGGGATCCATTGCTCTCCCCAGCGCCAGTTTTGTAGCATGTCGTCTTTCTGTGCTGGTGGATTAAAGGCAATATCTTGTTCGTCATCAAAACCCGCAGTAATACCATTGCAAATACCACCTTTGGCATTGAAAAAACCAAGCTGAGGCAGGTAGTCAGGGTTGTTGTGGCCATGACCGTCGAGCATGCACATGTGGTAAGGGTTGAGCCCCAAAATCCAATCTATACAGTTTTGAGACAGAGTAATCAGGCGAGCTTTGAGAGCTTCATCTAAAACATATGGTTGAGCCAAGAAAGCCATGGTTGCTAAAGAACCTAGGCGAGCATTTTCACCTTGCCACCAGTAGCCAGTTTCGTTGTTGTGAGCGACGAAGAAGGCATCTCGTTTTTCACCATCGACTGGCTTGACGTATTGTCTTGGGTAACCGAATGGATTCACGACTTTATCGGTTACGGCGATTTCAAATCGACAAGCTTGCTCGACGATAAGGCGCGCTTGTTGATGAAGCTGCGTATCTGACTCCACGGCTAAGTATTCACACAGGGCAATAACGGGGAGTCCAGCTTCTGCTGCATGAAAATAAGGGCGTGAGCCATCAGCATTTGCTGACCAGAAGTGCTCAAAGGCTTGATCAGACTGTTGACGTTGAGCTAGGCGGTTGGCCCAAATTCTGGCCTCTACAAGGTATTTTGAGTCTTTAGTTACGCGATAAAGTTCACTGGTGGCTAGTAGTGCGCAGTACTCATCAATGATGTTCTCTTCACCATCGTTAAGGTAAAGATGGTTGTACTCTTTTAAATGCCAGTAGCCTTTTTCTGCGGTCTCTAGGTAGGTTTGATTTGAGTATTCACCCGAGACATTGAGAGCAGAAGCGCTAGCAAGTGCGGCGATAGCAACGCCAGCGCCTTGGCGGAATCCGGCTTGAAAATCATCAGACTTGATACCCTCTTGGGTTGCGTAGGAACAGATATCACGCTGGTTAATATCTTTACTCCACTTGTCAAACACTGTGGTGTAGAAATAGCCTGCTGCATCTTGCATACGAACTAAGAAATCAGCACCAAACAGGGCTTCTTCAATCAAGCGAGTTTGGGTGAACTTCTGAAATGCTTCATGATCTTGAGCTAGTCGCAGCCCTTTCAACATGTTCCATACCACCATTGGGATCTGCTGAGGGTTGAGGTAGTTACCATAAGACAGGTGGCTAAAGTATTTGCTGACATCGCCCGAGGCGTCGTACCAACCACCGTGCACATCAACATAGCGATCAGTACCGAGCAGTTGAGCTTGTTTGTCTTTCTTATCGAAAATGCCACCACAGCGTTGTGATTTGAAATAGTGCAGAACGTCAGAGAAGGTTTTCTGTATGAGTAAGTTTTCACCAATCTCAAAAATTTCTGAGCGTAAGTTTTCAAAGCGTAAGTAGTAACGCCCTGGTTGCGTTACGGCACTAAAATCAACAGTAAAGTAGTTGCCTTGATGCCAGTTTGCCACGCGACCATGCTTAGTCACCTCAAAGCTATCTACGGTGACATGGTTATCTGCACACACCAGAAGTACTGAGGTTGAGGAAAGACGAGCCTTGCGAGTTTGTAATATCGCTTGCTTGGGCGCGTTGGCTTCGTAGCCGATGTGATTGGTGAGTAACAGCATCAAATGTCTCCGACAGTCCTAATTTCTATTGGCTAGGTACTAATACCAATCGTAGTAAATAATTGCTCACCCTAGCTTGTTAAAATGCTCGATAATTGCGTTAGAATTTTTGATTGTAGAATAACTACTTACCGAAAAATTCCGCCTTGTTCTCAAGCCTTTTTCCTGCGCTATTTTTGATCACTTACTTACTGTGATTGGTATAAATCTTTGGTTAAAATGGTCGACGTTAATGACCGGAGTTAAGCGGTTAGGAGCCGATGCCCCTAACCTGTCTGTATTAGCTTTCGTGTAAGTAGCAGCGTACAAAGTGGTTTTCACCTAACTGAGTCACGCCCGGCAGCTGTTCTTTACATTTGTCGGTTGCGTGTGTGCAGCGACCCGCAAAAGGACAGCCGGCAGACTCAGGGGTCCACAATGGAATTTCGCCTTTGTTACCCGCCAGTTTTTCATGGATTGATTTCTTAGGATCAGGAACGGCTGAAACCAATAGCTGGGTATAAGGGTGTTGTGGATTTGCGATGACCTCGTCGGTATCTCCCCATTCCACCATGTGTCCGACGTACATCACCGATAGGTCTTCAGCGATGTAGCGCGCCGTTGCGATATCGTGAGTGATGTAGAGTAGTGACATCTCTTTCTCGAACTTCATCTCTTCCATCAGGTTGAGAACACCTGCACGAATCGATACGTCGAGCATTGAGGTTGGTTCATCAGCAAGAACCACTTCAGCACCTACTGCGATATTACGCGCCAGGTTCACACGCTGACGTTGACCACCAGACAGCTGATGCGGATACTTCTGTGCCGTCTCTTTTGGTGGGATCAAACCTACTTGCTCAAGAAGATCGTAAACGCGTTCTTCTTGCTCACGTTTATTACGTGGATCCACTTTTTTGTGAATCAGCAGTGGGCGCAGAATATGGTGGAAGATATTGTGCGTTGGGTTCAGTGAACCGAACGGGTCTTGCCATACCATCTGTACGCCTTCGCGATAGGTCATCAAATCATGCTTAGACGCGATAGTTTGGATATCGCGGCCTTTGTATTCGATAACGCCGTCAGTTGGGGCATACATCTTAGCGATCATTTTCGCCGTGGTTGACTTACCTGAGCCTGACTCACCTACAACGGCAAGGCCACGGCTCTTGTACATCTTGAATGACACGTCGTTGATTGCACGCATCATCGGGGTTTGAATAGTGGTACTGCTTATTGGGAAGTCTTTGACGACATTCTTACCTTCTACCAATAATTGACCGAAATCTTTGCTCATAATTGTCTCCAGAATCCTATATCGCTTTTGCTTGCATGGCGGTGTGTCCGCCTTGTTGTATTGATGCCCTAAGAGCAGGCAAGCTAGAGCTTGGTATGTACTATTGGCTCACCGTAAAGGTGGCAGTTTGATAGGTGCCCTGGCTCAATGGCGCGCAGTTTGGTTGGCACTTTAGTACAGGTCTCATGTACACGGTCACAACGAGCTTGGAAGCGACAGCCTTCTGGTATTTCCAATAAGTTCAGAGGGTTACCTGGGATGCCTGCCAGTTTCGTTTTTGGACCCGTTAAAGGAGGGAAGGAACTACCCAATCCTTTGGTGTACGGGTGATAAGGGTTTTCTAGAATATCTTGTGAGTTCGCGACCTCGATCAGCTCACCGGAGTACATGATGCCAATACGGTCAGAGAACTCGACCATCAGTGACAAGTCGTGAGTAATGAACAAGATAGAGAAACCGAACTCTTCTTTTAGCGCGTGGATCTTCTGAAGGATTTCGCGCTGAACCACCACATCAAGAGCCGTTGTTGGTTCATCCATGATGATTAACTTCGGATTCAGGGCCAATGCAATCGCAATCACCAAGCGCTGACGCATACCACCAGAGAATTGGTGTGGGTAATCGCTAAGGCGGCTAGGGTGGATATCAACGATCTCTAACAGGCCTTCAGCGCGTTGCTTTGCTTGCTCACGAGTCATATTCGTGTGGCGCATAATTACGTCACAGAACTGTTCTTCCATTGGTAGTACAGGGTTCAAGGCGTTCATCGCACTCTGGAATACCATTGACATTTCGCTCCAGCGGAATGCCTGCATGCGATCGTCGCTGTAATCTAAGATGTTCTCTCCATTGAAGATAACCTCACCACCGGTGATAAATGCTGGCGGCTTATGGAGGCGCATTAGCGAGAATGCGACCGTTGATTTACCACAGCCAGATTCACCTGCTAGGCCGAAGACTTCTCCGGGTGCAATATCAAAGCTCACGTTGTTACAGGCGCGGACATCGCCCGCGTCTGTGATGTAATCTACGCAAAGGTTGCGGATAGAAATGAGAGGTGCTGTCATGATTATTTATCTCCGCTCCAAAGTGCATTTTGTGGTGGTAGTTCAGGCTCACGTTCTTGCTTGTCTTGCGCAGCAAGTTTTTTCCAACGTTTCATGCCTTTGTGAGAACGCAGTTGTGGGTTAGCAATCTCATCCACAGCAAAGTTCAGTAGTGCTAGACCAGTTACCAGTAGCGTTAGCGCGATACACGGTGCAAGCAGTTCCCACCAAGCGCCAATCAGCATTGAAGAAGAGGCTTGTACGTTGTAAAGCATGATGCCCCAGCTCACTGTATTCGGGTCACCAAGACCAAGGAACGACAGTGTTGCTTCCATCATGATTGCGTACATCACTGAGCCGATGAAGCTTGCGCCAACGATAGAGATTAGGTTTGGTAGAATCTCAACAAAGATGATGCGGAAAGAAGACTCACCCAATACTTCAGCAGCTTTAACAAACTCTTTTTCACGTAGAGCTAGAGTTTGCGATCGGATAACCCTCGCACCCCAAGCCCAGGACATAAAGCCGATTACTAAGGTAATTGTCAGTGGCCCTGTTTCACCGAGGAATGCAGCCACCACGAACAGTAATGGGTACTGCGGAATAACCAGCATGATGTTCATTGCAGCGGTTAGCACGTCATCGACACGACCACCGAAGTAACCAGCTGAAACACCAATTACCGTCGCCAACAGACATACTGTGATACCTGCACCGAAACCAACGGCCAGTGATACGCGAGCGCCGTGAACCACCTGTGACCAAACGTCACGACCCATACGAGTTGTACCGAGTACGTGGTCTGCTTTTTTAGACATGATTAGCGTACGACGGTCATCAGCTAGGTTCGTTGCAACCCAACCATCCGGGTTTGCTTGTGCTGCTTTTACAACGAACCCTGGGTATTCGTGTGGGTTACCCGTACGTTTGTCCGGTGCGTGCTTTGCAATCAATGGTGCGAACACCGCTGCAAAGATGAAGACGCTGAGAATGATGACACCCGTTAGTGCCATTGGGTTGCGCCAAATGAGTTTAATAAAATCTTTCATGATTATTTACCACCCTTACGTAGACGAGGGTCAAGAACAACGTAAAGCATGTCAGCGACAAGGTTAAAGAACAGCATGAACAGGGTCATGATAAGTAGCTGACCTTGAAGAACTTGGTAGTCACGCGCGTTAATCGCATTGAATAGAACCGTACCAAGGCCTGGGTAGTTGAAGATGATTTCGATGATGAGCTGACCACCGATAGCCATACCTAGAGACATAGAAAGTGCGGTTACACTTGGTAGTAGTGCGTTACGTGCCGCGTAGTTGAATACCACTCGGTTTTCACTTAAGCCCTTACCTTTAGCCATCGTGATGTAGTCTTCTGCAAGAAGGTTGATCATGTTGTTACGCATGTTGACAAGGAAGCCACCAATCTGAACAACAGAAGCACAAAATAGAGGAAGAACTGCGTGATAAGCCGCGTCTTTAATGAATTCCCAGCTTGTCCAATCTGGCACGGTACCCGCAGTATATGCGTAGCCAGTCGGGAACCACTTAAGACCGATTGCAAAGGTGAACAGCGCAATCATCGCGATAACCACTTGAGGTACCGCTTGTAGAATCAGCATACCTGGCGTCACGAACGCATCGTATTTACTACCACGCTTCCATGCCGCGAAGATGCCTAGGATAGAGCCTAGCGAGAACGAGAGAACAACCGCAGTACCTGCTAGGAATAGAGACCAACCGAATGCGCCGCCCAGTAGCGAGTTTACAGACAGTGGGTAGAATTGGATTGAAGTACCTAGCTCCCAGCTAAGAATATTCTTCATGTAAGCAATGTATTGTACTAATAGACCGCCATCGACAAAGCCGAGTAGCTCTTTCATTGCTGCGATACGCTCAGGGGTTACCTGAACAGAAGCGTTAGCGAACATCATGGTCACCGGGTCGCCCGGCATTGCTCGCGGAATTGCAAAGTTTAACGTCGCAGCAACTAATAGCGCGACAAAATAAAATGACAAACGTCTTAAAAAATAACCCATAACTCACACCTTACTCACCCAGATTGTTTCCCTGTTTCTGGATTCAGGTCGCTCCTAGCGAAAATTTGGAACGAGAAATCCCCTGACGACGAGCGCCATACTTTCAATTGAGAGTGTGGGGATTTTTATAAGCGGCGTAAGGGATTACGCCGCAAGGATTGAACGACTGCTTATTGAACTGGTTTTAGGTCCAGTACGTGAAGTAGACGCTCTGGAATACCAGCCCAGATGTTTGGACGACCTTTTGGATTCTCTTCGTTCCACCAACCAGTGAAGCGAGTTGTGTTGTATTGGTACATGTAAGCACCAGACATTACAGGAATCGTTACTTGGTCAGCCGCGATGATCTTCTGGATACCGTGAGCGATGTCTAGCTGTTCGTTCTTATCAGCTGTTTTGTAGAAGCTGTTTAGAAGACCGTCTAGCTTGTCGTTCTTGTAGAAGTGCATCGCGAAACGAGGCATACCGTCACCAGATTGCAGTGAAGAGTTGTACGCGCTGTTCCAGTACGTGTATGGATCCGCACCGTGGAAGTAGTTTGTGTAAGCTACGTCGTACGTACCTTCAAGCATTGCTTGGTTGTACACAGAGAAATCTGGTGTACGAGCTTTTGCTTTGATACCAACTTCGTTTAGTTGCTCAACAGCAAGTTGTACTGTGTTGTTGAAGTCAGTCCAACCGTTTGGTGATTGAATCAATAGCTCGAAAGATTTGCCTGATGGTGTATCAACGAAGCCGTCTTTGTTTACATCTTTGAAGCCTGCATCAGCAAGAAGCTTCTTCGCGCCTTCAGCGTTGTAAGTGTTGAAGCCTTTGTACTTGTTGTGAGTCTTTTCATCAGACCAAGCTTCGAATGCATAGCCAAGGCCAGATGCGAAGTCATTCACTGTACCGCCACCGTAGAACGCGATGTCGATGATAGTTTGACGGTCAAGAGCCATAGAGAATGCACGACGGAATTCAACGTTGTTTAGCGCTTCGTTCTTCGCAGCATCTGGGTGCTTGAAGTTCACAACAAATGCTTGAGTACCTGCTGGCGGGTACCAGTAGTGGTGCTTAGGACTTGCTGCTGCGTAAGTACGGTCGATGTCTGGTACGAAAGAAGATGTCCAGTCCATTTCACCGTTAACCACTTTACCTAGGAATTGGTCGTTGTTTGCGATTTGTGGAACACGCAGACAGTCAACGTCTAGGTTATCAGCATCCCAGTAATTCGGGTTTTCACACTGAATGTAAAGTTGTGCTGTGAACGTATCGATCTCAGTAAACGGACCAGAACCTACTGGGTTTTCATTGGTGAAAGTCGCAGGATCTTTGATGTCTTTCCAGATGTGCTTAGGTACTACAGGTACCTTAGCAATCTCATAAGGTACGTTTGAGTTTGCTTCTGTTAGGCGGAACTTAACTTGGTAATCGTTAAGTTTTTCTACTGAAGTTACCCAAGAGTTGATACCAGATTGGTCAAGCTCTGGCTTCTCTTTTACAAGGTTGAAAGAAAAAACAACATCATCTGCTGAGAAGGTTTCACCGTCAGACCATTTAACACCCTTACGAATGTCGAACGTTACGCTCATTAGGTCGTCAGCCATTTTGAAGTTTTCAGCTAGACGGAATACAGGTGTGTTACCGTGCATTTCGTTGAAAACAACAAGTGGCTCGTACAAGAAGTCAGTCGTTGTATGTAAGTTAGTCGCACCTAGGTACGGGTTAAAGTTACGTACAAACGTTGTGTACTCTTTCGGGTGGATAGTCAGTTCGCTGCGTTCTGCAGCTGTTGCTACCGATGCAAAACCTGTCGTAGCAGTCGCAATAATTGCTGTTGCTAGTGCTGTTTTTTTTATATTGGCAAGCATAGCTGTTCCTTACTATTTGCTTTCATTTCACTAATGGATTGAATGTCATCTTTTGCTATTCGTAGATACACACTCTGTTCAAGGTCTACCTCTTTAGTCATTGTTCCAAGAATCATTGCTGCTTCTATGAAGTGGTAAGAGTGGCCTGTAGACCTTTGGCACGAGTAAGAAAACACCTTATTCATGAATTAATCAAACTCGTTTCCCGTTAAAAACGTTAAAACCACAAATCGACACGTCATTAACGTCAAAAAATGCTAATTTGATGGATGAATGTACAATCTATTCTTGGGTGATATGACTCGCAGTTAATAACGTGTGGTCATTTTAAGTAAGTAGTCACTTACTCTTTTTGCTTTATTTAACAAGAGCTCTCTGTCTTGTTTTATATTTGTAGATCTCTATCACTTCGCTAAATAACGTTAAATTTCCACAAAAAATTAAATCTGCCGTTCTGTTGTGACTCGCTTCTCAAAGTCCAACAAATAGTCAACACCTGGCCTAGTAAAGTATCAGTTACGATGAAATCAGCCCAATAATCGACTCGATTAAACCGCTTGTACAAGGTGATTTTTAGCTTGTTTTATAGCTTTAAATAAGTACTTTGTGAAGTGATTTAAGAAGTGTGTTGGCGTTATTAGCATCGTGTCTTAGGGCTTCTTAAAATGGCGACTAAGTGCCCGTTTAATTTGCTCAGGTATGATATGGTTACGGTTTAAACGAGACTTGAGAGAGGTCAGAATCGATGCGTGGAAGCAATCATTGATCGGAAGGGGCGAGCGATATTTTATTGATACTAAAAAGCCCGCGGTTGGTCAGCGGGCTAGGGTCTAGAAGAGTTGGTATAGATTAGCTAGTGAGAAGCTTTTGGAGCTTGTCTCTGAGCATCTCAATGTGCGTTCTTTCTGGTGTTTGTTCTTTACAGTGCTCTAGGATAAATTCAAGAGAGCTCAGTACTGTGCGCCAACGAGGTGTTTTAGGCAGCGTTTCTACGCGTAAGTACTTATCTAGCGTTCGAGTCTGAAGGGTGCTTCTATCGAGATAGACGCGCCACAGGCCACTTTTTTCAGCGAAGGCAAACTTGGTCTCTCCAGTGACCGACTCCCAATAGATAAGAGCATTGGTCATGGCTTCTACCAGCACTTCGCGCATCAGTTCTTGTTTATTCTTACCTTCTCCCGCGGCTTTATCAGCAAGGCGAGTGAATTCGCCGCCTAGCTCTTTCAGTTGTTGCAGCTTGTCTTTGTCACCTTCAAAGGCATAGCTCGACAGCGCTTCTACAGCGGTTTCTAGGTTATTGATGCGATTTGAGTTTACAGCACCACCGACATTGAAGATGTACATGGTGTCTAACCCAGAACCTTCTGGAAGCTTCAGAATGTCACTTGAAACTCGTTGGCGGGTATCACTTATATAAACATCAATCTCGCCGCAATAGTGCGCTTGATCTACACGCAAGTACTTCGGTGCAATGATTTCATCTGCCATAGAACGCTTGAGCTGCTCCTGACTACGTTTAAATAGTTTGGCGGCAGCTTCGTTAGCAAAGCGAATGCGTTGATCATCGCGAATACAGATAATCGCTTCAGGCGCTGATTCTAATTGCTCAAGTAGACGGCCTTGGGTTTCAAGCAAGTTGGCCTCTACCATTGCGCGATGTTTCAGCTCTTGCTGTAGCTGGTCGTTCTCGATACGTCGTTGCTCAGCTTTACTTGCTGATAGGTGCGCTGTGATTCGCGCCGCTAGCTCTTGCTTGTTGAATGGCTTCGACAGGTAATCATTCGCTCCAACCTCAAAGCCTCGTACGCGGTCTTCAGGTTGGTTTAATGCAGTCAGCATAATGATTGGCAATTGTGCGTGGTCATGCTGCTTTCTTAATGTTTCACACACTTGATAGCCGCTCATACCTGGCATCATGATGTCTAGAAGTAGCAGCTCAGGCTTCTCTTTTTCAATCAGTTCAATGGTTTCAGGCCCATCACAAGCCGTGCGGACACGGTACCCTTCAAGCTTCAAGAAGCTATCAAGCACACGCAAGTTAACCGGTTCATCATCAGCAATCACAAGCAGCGGACCATCTGGGTCTTCGTGTATTTCACTGTTGTCTTGCTGGTTACTCTCTAATACTTCTGGAGCTTGGAAGTGGGAGTAATTGCCCGACTCGTTGTAGTGGTCAAGCTCTTCTTGTGTTGCCAGAGGCAGAGTAAAGCTGAATGTTGTCCCGACCATTGGCTGGCTGCTGACGTAGAGTGAGCCGCCCATAAGTTCAATCAGTTGACGACTGATCGATAGACCAAGGCCTGCCCCTTGTCGGTATGAGCTCGCATCTTGCCCTGCTTGAATGAGTGGTTCAAAGATGTGCTCTAAATGCTCAGCTGGGATACCTTGGCCAGTATCAACCACTTGAACACGGATATTATCGTCAATCACGCTTGCTGAGATAACGATTTTACCCTCAGAGGTGTACTTGATAGCGTTACCAACCAAGTTGTACATCACCTGTTCAAGGCGTTGTGGATCGGACGATACAAGGCCTAAATCTGCCGGAACTTGGTTGATGATACGAATCGGTTTACTGCCAAGCAGGTGGTGAGATAGCTCCAGTACCAAACTAGTGGCGGCGGAAAGATCAACCGCTGACTTTTTAATGTCTAAACTACCATAACGCATTTTGTGATAATCGAGCAGGTCATCAACCAGAGTCGCAAGGCGCTGACCACTGTTGATGATGATATCCAATTGGTACTTTTGGTTTGATGGAATCGGGCCGTTGGCACCAGAGATGAGTGCTTCGGCAATACCAACCATTCCATGCAGAGGTGTACGCAGTTCGTGCGACGTGGTTGCTAGGAATTCATCTTTGAGTTTATTGGCTAGTTGTAACTCTTCATTCTGTTTTTGGATGGTCTTAAGGTTGTCCTCAAGCTCTTCATTTTGAGATTTTATCAAGCCCATCTTCTCACGGATCGAACGCTGCATGCGCTCAAAGCTCACTGCTAAGCGTCCAATCTCGTCTTTTCGTTCGGTATTGATCATCGCTTCATCAAGATCTCCTGCCGATACTTTCTCTGCGGCCCAAGTGAGTTTGAGAAGTGGTGAGGTAATGAAGTTTGATAGGTAGTGTGATGCAACAAACACCAACACAATGGCCGTCAGCATTACGATCACAAAGATTTTCTCTAGCTGATGAATGCGAGCAAAAGCTTCTTTCTCTGGAAGCTCAACAACCAGTGCCCATTGCGCATAATCCAGCTCGATCGGTGCGTAAGCCGCAATGATGGCTTGATCTAGGCTGTTGTCGAATGTACCAACCGCCGTCTCGCCCGCTAGGGCCTTATCTATAACACCTAAGCTGAGGTCGATAGCTTGTTGGGAATGCGCCAGACTTCTCGGTAGGTGATCGCTACCAACAAGTAGGGTTTGCATGTTTGAGCTCTTGTTGAGATCAGCTATCAGCTTGGTGATGCCGTTAATTGGTAGTCGGAACATCGCGTAGCTATGCAGATAGCCTTGCTGAACAATCGGAGCACCTAACCAAGCGCTCTGCTTGCCGTTTTCGTCCAAGAAATCAGAGACGATGACTGGTGTGTAATCTTCGTTGGTCTTGCGTTTCTCTGTGACGTCCTTCGCGAGCTTTTGGAAAGTCAGGCCAAGGTTTGAGTCTTTGTATTTGCCTGTTAACAGGTTAGTCCCGTAGTTGTCTTGCTTAAATACGGAATAGGCGACGTTGCCGTTAATGTCGACCAATAGAATATCGTCAAAATCGGCACGTTTAATCAGTTCAAGATAGGCGTTGTGGTAGCGCTTGTGGAGCAGGCGATAACGCTCACTACCAACGTAGCTGCTTGATTCAGGCAGTATTGACGTTTTTACTTCATTACCTGAGCCTTGGATGTAGCGTTGTTGTGCATTGCTGCGCGCCTCTTCGATGTCTAGGCCGAGACGCTGGAATGCGTTAATAAGGCCGTAAAAGCGCCCACCACTGGCGATAGCCAACTCTGAACGAACAAAGCCAATCACTTGAGACTCTTGTGCCTGAAGGTAATCCATGATCTGTTGCTGCTTAGTATCACGCACGGACACTAAGTGAGAGGTGCTCTGCTCTTGTAGGTCTTGACTATGAGATTGAAGGAAAAAAACAGCAATGAGGGTAACAGGCGTCAAACTTAATACGAGAAACGCTAGCATGAGCGTACTTTGAAGGCGCTTAAACTTCTGCTTTCGATAAAATCTAAACATAAATTAGGTACTACTTTCCTTGGATGTACTTCTGAAATGCTTGAAATTTGAGTACAAAGAATAGATTGAGTGGTTTCTAATTTAACGAAATTAACGAGTTTTTTTACTTTGACAAGTAAGTGCTATTTAAAGCGTGTGCAGTCGCGCAAATTTATTAAATTTTGCTAGCAATATGAACAAAAAGTGCAGGGATTGTCCTGCACTTTGCTGAGGTAGGTTACTTCGCTGCGTGATAGATAGCGAATTTTGTGGTCTTATTTAGAGTCGCGCATTTACCAAAGGCTTGCTCAATAATTGGCGGGTATTTGAGGAAGCTGTTCGCTACAATAATCATCTCACCTTGAGCGTTTAAGTAGCTTGGTGCATCTGCAAGAAGAGTCTCCGTCGCGCTGTAGCTAGTGTCTAAACCTGAGTGGAAAGGTGGGTTACTGATGATGAAACGGTAGTCCTTTGACGTATCAGAGTAGACATCTGAAGCAAATACTTTGCCTGTTAAGCCGTTGGCTGCCAGTGTCGCTTTAGAGGATTCCACAGCAAAGGCGCTGATGTCACACATCTCTAACTCGATCTCAGGGTTGCGTGAAGCCATCACCGCACCAAGTACGCCCGCGCCACAACCAAAATCGAGCACCTTACCGTTTAGGCTTGGTAGCGTATCGAGCAGTAATTTACTGCCGATATCAAATTCGCCGTGGCTGAATACACCAGGCAGACTTTTAACTGTAAGTGACTGCTCACCAATGTTCACCGAGTAGGTTTTAAACCAGTCTTGTAGGTTGAACGCAGGAGCTTGTTCTAGACATTGTCCCCAATAGAATGAACAGCGTCGCGCTGAGTCGTATTTTACCACTTTGCCGTACGGCTTGAACATCTTCTCAATGCTCTTTACGCCAGAGCGGTTTTCGCCGACAACAACAATCTCAGTATCTTTGCCTAATTTTGCCATTAACATCGCGAGTAAGAACTCAGCTTCAGCTTTAGCTTTTGGCCAGTAAAGTAGTACGAGGTCTGCTTGCGTCTCTTCGGTAAATTCAGCACCGTAGAAACGTTGAATGGTATTGCAGTTCTCGAGTTGGCGGTAATAGCTGTAATTAGAGGTAAATACCGATACCGATTCACAATGTTTAGCTAATTCAACAGGGAATAGGTCTTCCGCTTCACCGGCAACTAGAACATGTTTGCCTTCAAAGTAGGCGAGTTGGCGTTGAGCGATTTGGCTCGGGGCGATATAGGCAGACATAGGGACTCTCTGTTGAATCGTTAGCAAAAAATAGGGGCGGATTTTCGCATAATCCGCCCCAAGCTTGAAGTTTTAATCGTCGTTAAGCCGATTATGTGTTGTCTTGTCGATTAAGGAAGTCTTTGAACTCTTCATCGTAGATATTGAACAGCACGATAGTAATTGCAAAGATCAGCGGGCCGTAGATCAAGCCGATCAGACCGAACAGCTGAATACCGCCTAATAGTGAGAAGAAGATCATTAGGGTATTCATGCCTGCGCTGCCTTGCATTAGTAGTGGACGCAACAGGTTGTCAATCGAACCTACTACCGCGACGCAGTAAACCGTAAGGAAGATGGCCCATGTAGTATCACCGGTTAGGAATAGGTAGGCCGCAGCTGGCACCCAAATTAGCGCGGTACCAACGACCGGGATGAATGACGCAAAGCCCATCATCGTGCCCCAGAATAAGCCAGGGAAACCGGCAATCCACATACCTAAACCACCGGCAAAACCTTGTGCAATCGCGGTTAAGAATGAGCCCATCACCGCCGACTTAGAAACTTGCTCAATCTCTGCCAGTAGCTTGTCTTCTTGGCTACGAGACAACGGTAATATGTGGCGAACTACACTGATGATCTTGTCATGGTCGCGCAGTAAGAAGAACAACACGAACAACATTAAGAAGAAGTCCATTAAGAAATTGGTCGCGTCACCTAAAATTTTAGCGCTGATACCAACCAGTTTTGAGCCAAAGCTAGTGGCAAATTCACCCACTTTCTGTGCGATCGCCTGTGGCTCAATATTATCGAACGGCAGGTAGTCGTTGATGAAAGCCAACGCTTTTACGACTAATGGATGCTCAAACAGGGTTTGGATACCGCCGTGCGTAACCCATTGATAGGTGTTTTGTGAAAATAGAGAGCCTTGCTGAACAATCGCAGCAAAGACGGCTAACAAAGGGATCACTATGATGAACGTGAGAATAATGCACGACAATAGAGAGACCAAGTTGGCTTTATTAGGCAGTTTTTTCTCTAGCCATTCGTGGATAGGGAACATCAATAGGGAAATGATGAACGCCATGATGATCGAGTTGACGTAAGGTTCAATCAATAAGTAACAGGCATACGCCGCCGCAAGTAGGGCAACGATAATCACCCAATGACTTGAGTTAATTTTGATCTTTTCTGACACGGTAATGGTCTCTATGTTTGCTAACTCAGTTTATAATGGCTGCAAAACAGAGAGTTAGCAATGAGGAGTTTTCATTATGGGGTGTTGTAATAACGACAAAAAATGCCAAGAGAATGAGCAGCCAACCAAAAAAGAGATCCCGTGGTTTCGAATGTTGCTAGGCACCTTGATGCTACTGGTGTTTTTATTCTGGGAGCGCTAATTGGAAGTCGCGATACGGTGATAACCATTTTGTGATTCTAGGTTTACCTACAAAAGAAAAGGCTGCACAAAGCAGCCTTTATAAACAATGTGTTAAAGCTAAATAGCCTTATTCTGCAGCAATGATTGCGAAACAGCGGTCCGCAGCTTCTAGTGTAGCGTCGATCTCTTTTGAGCCGTGAGCTAGCGATGTGAAGCTTGCTTCGAATGCTGAAGGTGCTAAGTAAACACCGTGATCCAGCATTAGGTGGAAGAAGCGCTTGAAGCGTTCTACATCACACTTAGTTACATCTTCGTAGCAAGTAACTGTTTCTTGCTCAGTGAAGAAGAAACCAAACATACCGCCAACTTGATGAACAAGTAGTGGAACACCATGTTTGTCGGCAAGCTGCTTGAAGCCATCAGCCAATTGTTTAGTCTTTGCCGCTAGACGCTTCTCGTTGCCTTCTTCTTTTAGAAGGTTTAAACATGCGTAACCAGCCGCCATTGCAACCGGGTTACCTGATAGAGTACCCGCTTGGTAAACTGGGCCTGTTGGCGCGATGTATTGCATTACATCTTTACGACCACCAAAAGCACCTACTGGCATACCGCCACCGATTACTTTACCAAGACACGTTAGATCTGGTTTGATGTTGTAGTAAGCCTGCGCACAACCTTCAGCAACACGGAAACCTGTCATTACTTCATCAAAGATCAGTAGTGCACCTTCTTGGTCACAGATTTCACGCAGACCTTCGTGGAAGCCTTCAACTGGTGGGATACAGTTCATGTTGCCCGCAACAGGTTCAACGATGATACAAGCAATCTCACCTTTGTTTGCTTCGAATAGCTCGCGTACTGAATCTAGGTTATTGAAGGTTGCTGTTAGCGTGTGCTTAGCAAAGTCTGCTGGAACGCCAGGAGAGCTTGGTTGGCCTAGAGTCAGAGCACCAGAACCTGCTTTTACTAGTAGGCTATCTGCATGACCGTGGTAACAGCCTTCAAACTTAAGGATCTTGTCACGACCTGTGAAGCCACGAGCTAGACGAATCGCACTCATCGTTGCTTCTGTACCTGAGCTCACCATACGTAGCTGTTCCATTGAAGGAACCATCTCAGATACCAGTTCAGCCATCTTGATTTCAGTTTCGGTTGGTGCACCGAAGCTAAGACCACGTTGAGCCGCTTCGATAACAGCATCACGGATAACGGCGTGGTTGTGACCTAAGATCATTGGGCCCCAAGAGCCAACGTAGTCGATATATGCTTTACCATCAGCATCAAAAATTAGCGGGCCATCAGCGCGCTCGATGAAGATTGGAGAACCACCCACACCGTTGAATGCACGTACAGGAGAGTTAACGCCACCCGGAATAGTTTGCTGTGCTTTTTCGTACAGCTCTGCTGATTTGGTCATTGATATATCCTCTTTTGACTGTCGGGACCAATTGGCTCGCATTGTACCTATCCATAAACCAACTAGGAATGGTTTCGCTGAGATAATCACCCGAATCTGATGGTTTTGAGGGGTTAAGCGGCTAATTTATTTTTATTTGATGAGTTTTTAGCAGGAAAAACGGCGATCAGATGGTGAATACTTGAACGTTTCAGTCAGGTATTGGATAATCAGCGCAATAGAAAAATATATTCAACAACTATGATCTCGAACTCGATTTGTATCATGTTGTTTTTGACACAGGTAAGAGAGGTTGTCGTGAGCGAAGCAAATATCCCATTGTCTTTTTCTGATGCAGCAGCTACCCGCGTACAAACGCTGATTGCTGAAGAAGAAAACCCAGATCTAAAACTGCGTGTATACATTACAGGTGGTGGTTGTAGCGGTTTCCAATACGGCTTCACATTTGATGAAAAAGTAAATGATGGTGACATGACTATTGAAAATAGTGGTGTAACGCTAGTGGTTGACCCAATGAGCCTTCAGTACCTGATTGGCGGTGTTGTGGATTACACAGAAGGTCTTGAGGGCGCGCGCTTCTTTGTAAACAACCCAAATGCAACAACAACTTGTGGTTGTGGTGCATCGTTCAGTGTGTAAGAGCTGACAAAAACGTATTGCTATATAGAAACGCTGAACTTAGGTTCGGCGTTTTTTTTTGTTTTTTTACGCTCGTTAAAGTGAGTTTACGAGCATCGCTGATGTTAATGAGAAACCTAGAATTTTAGGCTAAGTATCTGTCTTTAAAGGGCGCTATGCGGCTGTTTATTAAACGATATGTTGAATAAAGTGTCGGGCTCATCGAATTTTACCTTTTGTGGGTCTGTTATGGTTGGGGTTGTGTATCAGGAAGTTGCACATAGTTACGTGAGTTTAGTTTTTCTCTCAATCATCAGGTTATGAATAGTAAAAGGACGTGTTATGCCTAGCCGATTCTCCCGCCTTGGGTTTTCCTCTTGGTCAAAACAACCTTGGTTGGTATCCCTCTTCTTGGTGATATTGCTGTCTGTATGGCTGGGTTTAGGTGTAGGACAAGCAGAAGAGCCAGCGTCTTCAACGAGCACGGAAGTCCCCCTAGCAAAGGTCTCCTTTCAAAATTTCCACGCCTCACCAACTTATAAAGCTATTGATCTGTATGGGAGAACAGCACCTGACCGACATGCTCGTTTAGGGGCAGAGATCGCAGGTAAGATCGTTACGCTCAATATCGCGAAAGGCGATGCAGTTGAAGCTGGTCAAGCAATCGCGCAGATAGACAAAGCTGATTTAGGCATTCAATTAGAGCGAGCTTCAGCCTTATATCGTTTAAAGCAGAAAGAGTTTAAGGCTGCGCAGTCTCTGAAAAAGCGTGGACTGCAAGGTGAGATTGCCTATACCACCGCAGAAGCTGCACTGACAGAAGCCAAAGCGATGAAGAGTAATGCAGAGCTAGCTCTGCGTAACACGGTGATTCGCTCTCCTTTCTCTGGCATCGTGCAAGAGCTGCAAGTTGAAGTCGGGGATTTTGTAGGGGTCGGCGATCCTGTTGCTGGTGTCATCGACCTTGATCCGCTAGTGATTGAAGCCGATGTCAGTGAGCGCCATATTCAGCAGTTGCAACTAGGGCAGGCAGCTAATGTTCGTCTGTTAGGACACCAAAGTGTCGAAGGTAAGCTTCGCTATATTTCTCGGATATCAACAGCGTCGACCAATACATTTCCCATTGAGATTGAAATTCCAAACCCTCAGCGCCGCTTGCCCGCGGGCGTCAGTGCAGAGGTTTCTCTTAATCTAGAAAGCCAGCAAGCGATAAAAGTGACGCCGGCGATGCTGGCTTTGGATGAAGCTGGCAACCTTGGGGTAAAAACATTGATCCAGTCTGGTGATGACCAGATGGTAAAGTTTGTCCCAATTCAATTGGTTAAAGCAGAACAAGATGGTGTTTGGCTAGCTGGGCTTGGTGAGCAAGTGGACATCATCACCGTTGGACAAGGCTTTGTGCGTGATGGTGACAATGTGATTGCTACAGAGCAAACAACTGCGGCGAACTAGGAGATAACATCATGTATTCATTGATTGATGCTGCGATGTCTCGTTCGCGAACCATGCTCTCTCTACTGCTATTTATTCTGGTTGCGGGAGTCGGCACTTACATATCGATTCCTAAGGAGTCGAGCCCCGACATTACCATCCCGATCATCTACGTTTCTGTTGGTCACCAAGGTATCTCTCCTACGGATGCCGAGCGTTTGTTAGTTCGCCCAATCGAGCAAGAGCTACGCTCGATTGAGGGTGTAAAAGAGATGACGGCAACGGCTTCAGAAGGCCATGCTTCTGTGGTGTTGGAGTTCAATGTCGGAGTCGATTTGACTAAAGCGATGGCAGACGTGCGTGATGCGGTCGATCTTGCCAAGCCTAAGTTGCCAGAAGACAGTGATGAGCCGACCGTCAATGAAGTTACGTTAGCCTCTGAACAACCAGTACTTTCTGTGGTTCTATATGGAACAGTGCCAGAGCGTACTATCGTTCAAATTGCTCGTGAATTGGGTGACAAGCTAGAGAGCTACCGTCAAATTCTTGAGGTGGATATAGCTGGTGATAGAGAAGATATCGTAGAGATCATCGTCGATCCCTTGTTGATGGAGAGCTACAGCCTAGATCAAGCGGATATCTACAATCTGATCGCGCTGAATAACCGCGTTGTGGCAGCTGGGTTTGTTGATACCGGTTATGGTCGATTCTCAATCAAAGTCCCTTCTGTGTTTAACTCGCTGAAAGATGTTCTTGAATTGCCTATCAAAGTCGATGGTAAGCAGGTAGTGACCTTTGGTGATGTTGCCACGGTTAGGCGTGCCTTTCGTGACCCTGAAAGCTTTGCCCGCTTGGATGGCAAAGCGGCTGTGGTATTGGACATTAAAAAACGCGCTGGTGAGAATATTATTGAGACCGTTGAACTGGTGAAGGCGGTCGTTGGTGGTGCTCAGCAACGAGCAGAATGGCCAAATAACTTGTTGGTTAAGTTCACTTGGGATGAATCAAAAGACGTAAAGATCATGCTTAATGATCTGCAAAATAACATCCTCTCCGCCATTATCTTGGTGGTGATCGTGATCATCGCGATTCTTGGCGTTCGTACTGCGTTATTGGTTGGTATCTCTATTCCTGGATCTTTTTTAACTGGGTTGTTGGTGCTCTCGGTGTTTGGTTTAACGGTCAACATCGTGGTGTTGTTCTCGTTGATCATGGCGGTGGGCTTGCTAGTGGATGGCGCGATTGTTGTCACCGAGTTTGCAGACAGAAGGATGCAAGAGGGGGAAGCAAGGAAAACCGCTTATCAAGCGGCAGCAAAACGTATGGCGTGGCCGATTACAGCATCGACCGCAACAACCTTAGCGGCGTTTGCTCCACTGCTATTCTGGCCTGATGTGACCGGTGAGTTCATGAAGTACCTACCATTAACCTTGATTGCGACTCTATTCGCCTCTTTGTTGATGGCACTGTTGTTTGTCCCGGTGCTCGGAGGGCTGATTGGTAAGCCGCAGTACGTATCTTCTGGCAACCAATCTCGCATGGTGGCTTTGCATAACGGGGACTTCTCGCAAGCGACCGGGATTACCAAGCTCTATTATCACACCCTGTCTATCGCGATTCAGCATCCGCTCAAGATCTTATTGAGCGCAATATTGCTCTCTATCGCTGTTGGATTTTCTTACGCTAAAGCGGGGCTTGGCGCGGAATTCTTCCCCGAGGTTGATCCGCCATTTTTCAACGTCAAAGTGCGCTCACATGGCGATCTCTCTATTCAAGAAAAAGACGTGATCATGAGAGATATTGAACAGATGATGTTGGGACATGAAGAGTTCGACAGTGTTTATACGCGTACTGGGGGAGACGACCAGATTGGTCTTATCTCAATCACGCCGGTTGATTGGCAATATCGTCGCAGTGTCAAAGCGATCATTGATGAACTTAAGGTTCAAACTGACCAATACCCAGGTGTTGAAATCGAGTTTAAGTTTCCAGATGCCGGGCCTCCCGTTGAAAATGACTTGGTCATTGAGCTTTCGGCAAAGACACCTGAGCAATTAAATCAAGCGGCTAAAGTGGTTCGTTCTTGGGCGGATGCCAGCCCTGCGCTGACCAACATTAGTGATACAAGCAGTAAAGATGGTATTGATTGGAAAGTGGATATTCGGCGTGACGATGCGGCTCGCTTTGCAGCAGATGCCACTCTGGTTGGGAATACCGTTCAATTCGTTACAAATGGACTAAAAATTGGTGATTACTTGCCTGATGATTCATCAGAAGAGGTCGATATCTTGGTGCGTTACCCAAATGACAAGAGAGACATAGGTCGCTTTGATCAACTGCGAGTAAAAACACCAGCGGGTCTAGTACCTATTACCAATTTCGCGCAGATCGTGCCTGATCATAAACAAGATACGATTAAGCGTCTTGATGGTAAGCGCGTGATCAACGTTTTGGCAGATATGAAAGAAGGCTATAACCTCGCGCTCGAGCTACCCAAGATTGAGCTGGCGCTGAGTGAGCTCGGCTTACCGAGTGGTGTGGAATTCCGCATTCGTGGTCAGAATGAAGAGCAGGAAAACTCATCAGCGTTTCTTCAAAGCGCATTCATGGTTGCGCTGGCGGCAATGGCCTTGATTCTCATTACTCAGTTCAATAGCTTTTACCAAGCTTTCCTTATCTTGAGTGCGGTACTGTTCTCAACCGTCGGTGTATTTATGGGGCTACTGATATTCCAGCGACCTTTTGGAGTGGTGATGTCGGGAATTGGGGTCATCGCATTAGCCGGTATTGTAGTGAACAACAATATCGTGCTTATCGATACCTACAATCAGTTGGTTAAGCGAGGTTTAGACAAGCGCGATGCGATATTAAGAACCGGCGTCCAGCGTCTGAGACCTGTAATGTTAACCACAGTGACGACGATTTTAGGCTTGATGCCAATGGTGCTTGAGATGAATATCGATTTGATTAATCAAAAGATCGAATTTGGCGCACCGAGTACCCAGTGGTGGTCGCAACTGGCAACTGCGATTGCTGGTGGTTTGGCATTTGCGACGGTTTTAACCTTGGTGCTCACGCCTTGCTTGCTGATGTTGGGTAGGAATAAGAACAAACAGGAAACAGATGCAACTGAGTGATACCAACGAAACCCGTTTGGCACGATAGATAAGACAAAGAGCACTGTGGAGTGCTCTTTGTCTTTTGTGTTGTTCTACATATCGGGCGACTTAAAGTGAACGCTCGATAAGTGTATATGCTAGTTAGTCGCCAGTAGTTGGCTATAACGGTCTAGTTTCTCTAGACGTAGCTTCGAGTTCGCAATGAAGGTTGTCTTAGCTTTGCCCGTTAGAGATTTAGATTGTGGTAGCTTCACCGTTCGAGCGTTCTTGTGTACGCCATTAACGAGGAACTCGTAGTGAAGGTGTGGGCCTGTAACACGACCTGTACCACCCAAGGTACCGATAGTTTGTCCCTGTTTAACTCGCTGACCTGTTTTCACTAAACGTTTTTTAAGGTGCAGGTACTTCGTGAGGTAAGTATTACTGTGCCTGATAAAGACATAGTTACCGTTAAATTGGTTGTAGCCAGATTTCTGAACAATACCGTCACCGGCAGCCCAAATAGGCGTACCCACTGGTGCAGCATAATCTGTGCCTCGGTGTGGGCGCACTTTACCTGTTACTGGGTGCTTGCGGCGAGGGTTGAAGTTCGACGTTACACGTCTAAAGTCGACCGGAGAGCGCAGAAAGGCTTTTTTCATCGCTCGCCCTTGATCGTCGTAGTAGTTACCGGTTTTGTCATCAAGGATGGCGGTAAAGGTATCACCTTGGTTTTTGAAAATTGCAGCCGTGATCTTACCGCGACCAATGACCTCGCCCTCAACCACTTTCTCTTGGTACAGAATCTTAAAGCTGTCGTTCTTGCGAATGTCTAATGCGAAGTCGATATCCCAACCAAATATCCCCGCGAGCTCCATGATTTGGTTAGCGGTTAAACCTGCGCTCATACCCGCATTCCAGAAATTAGAGGTGATGTCTGCTTCAGCGTAGTTGTATTGGTAGGCGACCTCTTTTTTATCAAAGCTTGAGGTGTAGCTGTCACCTGATTTGGTGATCTTAAAGCTCTCGAAGGCACTTAGCTGTCTTTTGAGCTGAATTAGGTCGTTGTTTTCATCGAAACCAAACTGCAACACGTCACCCGGTTTTAGGTTCGACAGCTGTTTGTTGATGTCTTTATTGGTGTTGAGCAGAGTGATCAGTAGTCGGTAAGAGAGGCCGATACGTTCAAAGAGCACCGAGGTACTTTCACCAGAACGAACCGTGTATTTCTCCCAGTTAAGCACCGCTGTGGGTACATGCTCTTCATTACTTACCAAAGCAGCGGCATTGATAGTAAGAGGGTAATGTTTGCCAATAACGAGAGAGTCACTTTTGTCACGCAGAGAACTGACATCGGGAAGAAGAAAAAGAGCAACGAAGATTACGGCACTGAAAAATGCAATAAAGACCCGGTGCAATATAGGAAGGCGTGCAAAAATAGACAACATGTTCCGGTTCGTATAGTAAATATTAAGAAAATAGACGACTGAATAGTGTAACTGGTTTCAAAATACATCGCTATTCAAGTAAGATGTCTAATTATTATATTTTTGCCAAATCTGTGGGAGTGAACAAGAATGGCGAGTATTGAAGCTGCACTAGCCGAGATCAAACGTGGCGTTGAAGAACTGATTCCAGAAGACGAACTGATTGCAAAACTGAAAGAGGGTCGTCCTCTACGTATTAAGCTAGGTGCCGATCCAACAGCACCAGATATCCACCTAGGCCATACGGTTATCTTTAACAAGCTTCGTGCTTTCCAAGAGCTTGGTCATGAAGTGACATTCCTGATCGGTGATTTCACTGCAATGGTTGGTGACCCGTCTGGTAAGAACTCAACGCGTCCACCACTAAGCCGTGAAGACGTCCTAAAGAATGCTGAAACTTATAAAGAGCAAGTATTCAAGATTCTAGATCCAGCGAAAACACAAATTCGTTTCAACTCTGAGTGGCTATCTGAGCTTGGTGCTGAAGGCATGATTCGTCTTGCTTCTAACCAAACTGTTGCTCGTATGCTTGAGCGTGATGACTTTAAAAAGCGTTACGCTGGCGGTCAACCAATCGCTATCCACGAATTCATGTACCCACTTCTACAAGGCCACGACTCTGTAGCACTAGAGAGCGACGTTGAGCTTGGTGGTACTGACCAGAAGTTTAACCTTCTAATGGGTCGTGAACTGCAAAAAGCAGCAGGTCAAAAGCCACAAGCGGTACTAATGATGCCTCTACTTGTTGGTCTAGACGGCGTTAAGAAGATGTCTAAGTCTGCACACAACTACATCGGTATTAGTGAAGCTCCAAGCGAGATGTTTGGTAAGATCATGTCTATCTCTGATGATCTAATGTGGAGCTACTACGAGCTATTGTCTTTCCGTCCTCTTGAAGAAGTGGCTGAGTTAAAAGCTGGCGTTGAAGCGGGTAAAAACCCACGTGACGTTAAAGTTCTTCTAGCGAAAGAGATCATTGCTCGCTTCCACTCTGAAGCAGATGCTGATGCAGCAGAGCAAGAGTTTGTTAACCGTTTTGCGAAGAACCAAGTGCCAGACGAAATGCCGGAATTTGAATTCGAAGCGGGTCTACCAATCGCAAACGTGCTAAAAGAAGCGGGTCTTGTAAACTCTACTTCTGACGCAATGCGTATGATCAAGCAGGGTGCTGCTAAGATCGAAGGCGAGAAGATTGAAGATAGCAAACTCGTACCTGCAGCGGGTACAGCGGTTTACCAAGTTGGTAAGCGTAAGTTTGCACGTATTACTATCAAGTAATATTAAATCTCTATGATTTACTAGAAAGGCATCTACGGATGCCTTTTTTATTGACAGGGATTTGACTAAGTATTTTGTACGGCCTTGCTACACTATGCGCGCTGTCGAACTGACAGTAATTTTGGAGATTTTTATGAACAATACCGACCATCCTCCTAGTTTGAAGGGAGAAGAATAACCTGTCTCGGTATTGATCTATTGTCCTGCCGTTCAGGTAGGGTATCTTTTGTTTCCCTTCATTCTTTTCCACACTCTAGATTCTAATAAATAGACACATCAGTAGCTTTAGACTTTTGGTGAGCATCGTTATGTGCTTTTGGTGTATGCCTTTAATACGCTCTTAGTACACACAGCTATAGGCTATTTGTTTTGATGGTCGTTACCTTTGCCAATCGGGAGATTCGCCATGACGGTAATGAACAACACTTTTTTATCTATTGAAGCTTTATATTCTGAGCGAGACATTCAGGCAGTATCGAGTGCCTTTCAACAGTACACGCGTGAGCAACAAGTCGATTTGCTTAATCGCATGCCACTGGAAGACGCAGTCTTGGTACTTGGTCAGTGTTCACTCAGTGTTATTCAAGCTCTACTTAGTGAGTTAGAAGAGCAGGGCTTTGAAAAACGCTCTCGTCACTTAGCTCACCAATTAGGTCTTATTTATTCTGAAGTTGAGCCTCAACAGGGCTATTTGACGACTGGGGTGATGAGCCATGTTAGGCAACGCATTGGCTGGATTATTGCCTTGGCGCTGTTAGGCATCGTCTCTGGCCTGATTATCGCTCAGTATGAGGATATTCTCAGTCAGTTGGTGCTACTCGCTATTTATATGCCAGTAATTGCTGCTGCTGGCGGAAACACGGGCACACAAGCAGCAACACTGGTGATTCGAGCCTTGGCAACTGGCGAGCTCAAAAAGCGCCAGTGGTTGAGCGTAATTTGGAAAGAATTCAGAGTGGCTATCTGCTTAGCGGGAGCGATTGCTGTCGTGATGGTTGGACGTATCTTGCTATTTAGCGAGAATCAAACCACAGGTGGCTATGACATTAACATGATCGCCTTTGCGATTGCGGTGGCACTGTTTATTCAGGTGACGATTTCGACAGTACTTGGCGGTGGTTTACCGATTGTTGCGCGTCTGTTCAAACTGGATCCAGCGGTACTTGTTAGCCCAGTTCTTGCCTCTATCGTCGATATTTCTGGTATGTGGATCTACTTTACAGTGGTGAATGCTTTTCTCGGTATAGCTTGAGCCTGCAGATAAATTCGGCCGACATTGGTATCAAGAAAACGGCGCGGTAAGTGTTTACTTACTGCGCCGTTTTTGTCTCTACTTATTTTGGCTAAACTCAATCACATCACGATAAAACGCCTTCTCGAAGGTGACGATTGGCGCTTCTATCGGCTTATCTTGGTCTGGTTTATTTGGGAAGTAGTCACGTACAAATTGAACAAACAGTGAGTTAGGTTTGCCCGATTTATCAAGACCATAACCTGCCATATTATAACTCCCATACACGGAACCACTCTTGGCTATGATGTTCTCTTTGATAGGTGCTTTGCGCATACTCTGGCGGTAACGCAGCGTACCATCGACCCCAGAAGTTGGCATCGCTTTGATAAGCTGTAGCTCAGCATCGTTCTGCCATATGTAACGCAGTACCTCAGCCATACTATGCGACGTCATTCGATTGTTGCGAGAGAGTCCAGAGCCATCCGCTAGGTGTGCTCGTGATAAGTCGATACCTGCTTTGGTTAGCAGGATCTGTTTTATCGCTTCTGTACCGTTATTAAAGCTGCCCGGTTGCACGTAAAACTTGGAACCAAGAGTCTTAGTCAGGTTATCAGCAATCAGGTTATCTGATTTCTTAAGCATGGTAGCGAGCAGAGCAGGCAGCTTCTGTGATTGGTGGCTTGCGACTGTTTTAATTTGTTTGGATGAAGGCTTAGCTCCAATGATAATTTCGCCTTTGACCGTTATCCCTGATTCTTTGAGCAGTGATTGTGTCACTTCTTGGGTATAAAGCTCCGGGTTTTGAATCGCAAACTTAAGTGGTAGTGGCTTCTTGCGTTCGACCAAGCATCCAGATAGCTGGTAGTGATTGTCTGGTGTAGTCAGTAGCTCTAACTCGCACTGCATAGCTTTTTGGCCGGATTTAGTCACAGTATCTGCAATAGTTGAAACAACCACAGGATAGTGAACAGGAATGTAAACTCGTGTCTTGCCATTGTCTTGCGTGTAGATAGACGCTTGCGCGCAATTGCTGTCTAGTGTGATAGCTGTTGATGGTGCGCTATAGCAGACGCCAAGAATGTCCCACGGCCAACCAACAGCGCGTTGATAGCCAGTAAAGGCTGAATTATCTAAGTAAAGGTTGCCTTGAATGGTTTTGTTCTGCTTCTTGGCGTATTGATTCAACAGTTTCTTCAAGTCTTCGCGTTGCAGTGTTGGATCGCCACTGAACTGGATAATTGCGTCTTTTTCTGATTGAACAATGCTGGTGGTGTAATGAAACTTATCACCGAGTTCTAACTTAGCGGCCAGCGCTGTTACTAGCTTGAGTGTGCTTGCGGGTGGGTAGTAGCCTTGAGTATTGGTACTGAGTTGAGCGCTATTATTACTTAAAGACTCTAAGATTAGGCTGCTAGAGCTGCCATCAGGGAGTTTATCTAGTGGCGCATAAGCGTAGGCAGAACAAACGAAGCTGATAGCCAGCAAAGAAGACAGTAGGCGCATAAGTGTGCTGAGTCGTGGACGATAATCTCAGTATACAGATATAAAAAACGCCCGCTAGTCAGCGGGCGTTTTGATTCGAAATTAACTAATTAATCAATTAGATAATCAGAATTAGAAGTCGTAACGTAGACCTAGAGCTAGCTCGTCTTCAGCATCTGCTTTAGAGATAGTTGAAGTACCTTGCTTGTCGCCAGCGCTTAGTAGGTTGAAGTTGTACGATACGTAACCACGGAAGTTAGGCTTGAAGTAGTAAGTTGCGTCTACAGCGATGTTGTCTGCAGAAGTGTCACCACCAGTTTCAGCGTTGTTGTACGTAGTTGTGAATACAGTTTGACCCATAGTGTAAGCTGCCGCTAGCTCGTAACCTGTGTAGTCTTCTACACCGTTGAAGCCTGCGTTGCTGTAGTCACCAGAACCTGCAGTGTAATCTTTCTCACCGTCTGTGAATACACCAGCGAAGTATAGGTCGCCCATAGTGTATGAACCAGAAAGCATGTATTCGTTGCTCTTATCCTGGTCTGCAAAACCTGCACCTACTTTAACGCCAGTCTCGCCGATTGCGTAGATACCAGATAGAGAGTAGCCGTCTTTACCGTTGTCAACTAACTCACCGTTGTTGTTTTCAGAACGGTCAGCGAAACGGTAGCTTGCTTTTACGCTTAGAGCTTGGAATTCGCCTTTGTAAGATAGCATGTTGTCTGCACGGTCTGCTGCATTGATTTTGTCAGCCGCAGAGTTACCGTGGTAAGCCATGATATCTGTGAAGTCTGTGATTACGCCTAGTGCACCGTCGTTTTTACCGTAAGTTACTTCACCGAAGTTACCGCCTAGACCAGCGTATACGTAACGGTTTGTTAGGCTGTCGCTGTTGCTGTCTGTAGCACCGCCGTTGTCTGCAGTAGTGAATTCGCCTTCGTAGAAACCAACACCGTATAGGCCGTCTTGGATTTCAACTTTACCTAGGAAGTTAAGACGTACACGAGATTTGTCTTCAACTTTACCATCTTGCATAGATAGACGAGCTTCAGCACGGCCGCCCATTTCTAGAGAAGTACCGTCTTGGTTGTATAGCTCAGAAGCGTTAGCACCAGTTGCAAGAGCTGCAGCTGATACAGCAAGCGCGATCATAGTCTTGTTCATGTTATTAATTCCTAATTACTGTCCATAAAGGTTGTTATCAAAGGATTTGAATCCTTTTTTGTATTGCTCGTATTAATCAAGCTTCATAATCAGGCTTAGAACATAAGCGAGAAACTTGCCAGAGCAATCCGTGGGGTACTTTTTACCCTTAAAGTTCCGCCGCAAGTTAGTAAAATGATATCAATAAAAATAATGAACAGTGTTTTATTGCTGTTTTTATATTTTAACTTCATGTTTTAATTTGTTTTTTATTTTTAACCGTAAACTTGGCTTTTTGCTTGTTTTTGTTTTTTTTAGGTTTTTATTTCAAGACTTATTGATTGCGGAGTTAATATTCATTTTTGTGATGTGTGTAATTTAGACCTAGATAGCGGTTTTGTAATACAACGCTGAATAAAGGTGATTTAGCCACTAAGTTTGTTTACACTAAGCCAAATCGTTTTGTTCTAACTACCCAACCAAAGAGGTTGGGTGGCTTTATTTTGGCTGAAGAAAACTTTCAGCATAGAGGTAGAAAATGGAAAAGGTTCCAATGACAGTACGTGGCGCACAGCAGCTACGTGAAGAATTAGAGCGCTTACTAAAACAGCGTCCAATCATCTCAGCAGCGATCGGTGAAGCTCGTGAACTGGGTGACTTAAAAGAGAATGCGGAATACCACGCTGCTCGTGAAGAGCAGGGTATCTGTGAAGCGCAGATTCGTGATATCGAATACAAGCTATCTGTGGCTCAGATTATCGATGTTACACAGATGGAAAACACAGGTAAGATTATCTTCGGTACGACTGTAACGCTAATCGACGTAGATACAGACGAAGAAGTTCGCTACCAAATCGTTTCTGAAGATGAAGCGGACATCAAAACTGGCCGTATCTCTGTGAAGTCACCAATCGCTCGTGGTCTTATCGGTAAGATGGAAGGCGACGAAGTAATGATTTCAACGCCAGGTGGCGAGAAAGATTTTGAAATTGATAAAGTAGAGTACATCTAATTTATTAGTCTCTAGATAGCAAAAAAGGTCGCGATTGCGACCTTTTTCTTTTCTCACGTAGTGATTAAACAACGAGGTTATCTCTGATATTTGAGATTGTCTCTGATAGTCTAAGCTTACTTACGTGGAATCTCGATTTTACGCTCTTCAGACTGGCGGAATAGCACAAGCACTTTACCGATAGTTTGTACTTTTTCTGCTTTAGTCTCACGTACGATGGCGTCGATAATCAGCTGTTTAGTTTCACGGTCTTCTGATGCAACTTTAATCTTGATCAGTTCGTGGTGGTCTAGAGCGATTTCGATTTCCGCTAGAACAGCTTCAGTAAGTCCATTTGCGCCCATTAGCACAACAGGTTTTAAACTGTGAGCTAGGCCCTTTAGATGCTGCTTTTGTTTGGTACTTAGGTTCATTACGCGGCCAATTTTCTTTACTATTAGGGTTGAAAAAACCTATTTTAACGCCATCTAAAGCTGAAGACTATAATTTATTCAGCAATTAGTACTTTCCTCCAATTTAGGTACCCAATGAGCAAACAGAAACATTCGGCCAGTTCAGGCCGTTGGTTGAAGGAACACTTCGACGACAAATACGCGAATGAAGCCCGTAAGAAAGGCTACCGTTCACGTGCTTACTTCAAAATGGAAGAGATTCAAACTAAAGACAAATTGCTGTCTCCGGGCATGACTGTTGTCGATTTAGGGGCGGCGCCTGGCGGGTGGTCTCAATATGCTGCTAAGATTGTAGGTGACAGTGGTCAAATCATTGCATGTGACTTATTACCTATGGACCCAATCGCAGGTGTGAGCTTCTTGCAAGGTGATTTCAGAGAGGATGCAGTACTAGAAGCTTTATTAGATAGGATCCAACCGGACATGGTGGACGTAGTAATGTCTGATATGGCTCCGAATATCGCAGGCAACAACTCTGTAGATCAACCGAGAGCTATGTATTTAGTTGAATTAGCGTTGGATATGTGTCGACAAGTTCTAGCTACCAATGGTAGTTTTGTTGTTAAAGTATTCCAAGGCGAAGGGTTCGATCAATACGTTAAAGACGTCCGTGAGATGTTTAAAACGGTAAAAGTGAGAAAACCCGATTCTTCGCGAGCTCGTTCCCGTGAAGTGTTTATTGTAGCCACTGGTTACAAAGGTTAACGATTCTCTTAAATAGTGTGCGTTAACAATATAGCTACAGGTTACAAACTGTAGTACCCTACCTTTAATTACAATTAGTTATCGCGAGGCTGACACCTTGAGTGACATGGCAAAAAATTTAATTCTGTGGCTTGTTATTGCTGTAGTGTTGATGTCGGTATTCCAGAGCTTTGGCCCTGGTGAAAGTAACGGCAGAGCAGTAGATTACACCACGTTTGTACAGGAAGTTGGCCAAGGCCAGATTCAAGAGGCGCAGTTCAATAACAGCGAGATCACCTTTACGCGTCGTGGCGGTGGTGCTAAGTACGTTACGTACATGCCTGTTTATGACCAGAAGCTACTTGATGACTTAATTAATCAAAATGTAAAAGTTCAAGGTACACCACCTGAAGAGCAGAGCCTGCTTGGTACTATCTTCATCTCTTGGTTCCCAATGATCTTACTGATTGGTGTGTGGATTTTCTTCATGCGTCAAATGCAAGGCGGTGGTGGCGGTAAAGGCGCAATGTCTTTCGGTAAGAGCAAAGCTCGTATGATGAGCGAAGAGCAGATCAAAACGTTGTTTGCTGATGTTGCTGGTTGTGACGAAGCAAAAGAAGACGTGAAAGAGCTAGTAGACTACCTACGTGACCCAAGCCGATTCCAAAAACTAGGTGGTAAGATCCCAACGGGTATCCTACTTGTAGGTCCACCGGGTACAGGTAAAACGCTACTCGCAAAAGCGATTGCTGGTGAAGCGAAGGTACCATTCTTTACTATTTCTGGTTCTGACTTCGTTGAAATGTTTGTTGGTGTTGGTGCATCTCGTGTGCGTGACATGTTCGAACAAGCGAAGAAAGCGGCACCTTGTATCATCTTCATCGATGAAATCGATGCTGTAGGTCGTCAGCGTGGCGCAGGTGTTGGTGGTGGTCACGATGAACGTGAGCAAACATTGAACCAAATGCTTGTAGAGATGGATGGCTTCGAAGGTAACGAAGGTATTATTGTTATCGCTGCGACTAACCGTCCAGACGTACTTGACCCTGCGCTACTTCGTCCTGGTCGTTTCGACCGTCAAGTTGTGGTTGGCCTACCGGATGTACGTGGTCGTGAACAGATTCTTAAGGTTCACATGCGTAAAGTGCCTCTAGCAGGTGACGTAGAGCCTTCTCTAATTGCTCGTGGTACTCCAGGTTTCTCTGGTGCTGACTTAGCTAACTTAGTTAACGAAGCGGCGCTGTTCGCTGCTCGTGGCAACAAACGCAACGTATCTATGGTTGAGTTTGAACTAGCGAAAGACAAAATCATGATGGGTGCAGAACGTCGCTCTATGGTTATGTCGGAAGAGACGAAAGAGTCAACCGCATACCACGAAGCGGGTCACGCGATTGTTGGTCGTCTAGTACCTGAACATGATCCAGTGTACAAGGTATCTATCATTCCACGTGGTCGTGCGCTTGGTGTGACTATGTACCTACCTGAGCAAGATCGTGTAAGCATGTCTCGTCAACATCTAGAATCGATGATCTCTAGCTTGTACGGTGGCCGTCTTGCTGAAGAACTTATCTACGGTAAAGACAAAGTATCGACGGGTGCTTCTAACGATATTGAACGCGCAACTGACATTGCTCGTAAGATGGTGACTCAATGGGGCTTCTCAGAGAAGCTAGGTCCTCTTCTTTATGCAGAAGAAGAAGGCGAAGTATTCTTAGGCCGCAGTGTAAGTCAGACGAAACACGTATCTGATGACACCACTAAGCTTATCGATGAAGAAATTCGTATCCTGATTGACCGTAACTACGCTCGCGCGCAGAAGATCCTTGAAGAGAACATGGATATCATGCACGCGATGAAAGATGCGCTTATGAAGTACGAAACGATCGATGCGGGTCAGATTGATGACCTAATGGATCGTAAAGATACGATTCGTGAGCCTGCTGGTTGGGGCGACCAAGTAAAGGCTGAGCCTGCGAAGGAAGAGCCAAAAGCGGAAGCAAAACCAGAAGCTAAAGAAGAAGTGAAAGCTGAAGAAGCGAAAACGGACTCTGAAGATAGCGCGAACAAAGATTCTTAATCTAGACATCGTTAATAAAAACCCTGAGTACTCGCTCAGGGTTTTTCTGTTTTTAGGCTAATGACCTGCGAAGAATGGAATTCATGAATTTAACAGCCAATCAAAAAACGCTTACTCTCGACCGTCCACACGTGATGGGTATTCTCAATGTCACACCAGATTCTTTTTCTGATGGCGGCAAATATAACTCTCTTGATAACGCATTGGCTCAAGCCGAAAAAATGATAGACGCTGGTGTTTCTATTATTGATATTGGTGGAGAGTCGACGCGTCCAGGCGCACCGGATGTCACGCTTGAGGAAGAGCTTGAACGAGTCATTCCTGCGATTAAAGCCATTCGTGCTCGTCACGATGTTTGGATCTCTATTGATACCAGCAAAGCTGAAGTTATGCGACAAGCTGTCGCTGCAGGTGCTGATCTGATCAATGATGTACGTGCATTACAAGAGCCGGGCGCACTTGAAGTGGCAGCCGAAGCGGGCGTGCCGATCTGTTTAATGCATATGCAAGGACAACCGCGCACGATGCAGACCAACCCAACCTATGATGATCTACTGCAAGACGTCTCTGATTTTCTTCAAGAGCGTATTGCAACCTGTGAAGCTGCTGGGATATCGAAAGATAAGTTGATTTTGGACCCAGGGTTCGGTTTTGGTAAGACGCTTGAACACAATTATCAGCTACTGGCGCACCTGGATAAGTTCCATACGCTCGGTTTGCCACTGCTCGCTGGGATGTCTCGCAAATCAATGATCTTTAAGCTATTGGACAAGAAACCAGCCGATTGTATGGTTGGAAGCGTAACTTGTGCTACGATTGCCGCCATGAAAGGGGCTCAGATCATTCGAGTTCACGATGTAGAAGATACATTGGAAGCAATGCAAATTATTAAAATGATGAATAACAATCATTAAAAAAGATAGAAATATAATTAAGGAAAACAACATGTCTAATAAAAGACGTTACTTTGGTACAGATGGTGTACGCGGTAAGGTTGGTCAATACCCAATCACACCGGATTTTGTTCTAAAGCTTGGCTGGGCTGCGGGTCGTGTACTTGCAAAACAAGGCACAAAGAAAGTAATCATTGGTAAAGATACGCGTATCTCTGGTTACATGTTGGAATCAGCACTAGAAGCAGGCTTAGCTGCAGCAGGTTTGAAAGCGACTTTTACTGGTCCTATGCCAACACCAGCCGTTGCGTACTTAACGCAAACTTTCCGTGCTGAAGCAGGTATTGTTATCTCTGCTTCTCACAACCCTTACTACGATAACGGCATCAAGTTCTTCTCTTCAGAGGGTACAAAACTGCCTGACGATATCGAACTGGCGATTGAAGCTGAGTTGGACAAAGACATCGAGTGCGTGGAATCAGCAGAGCTTGGTAAAGCGACACGCCTGAACGATGCGGCGGGTCGTTACATCGAATTTTGTAAGAGCACTTTCCCATCAGAGCTTAGCCTTGCGGGTAAGAAAATCGTAGTTGACTGTGCACATGGCGCAACTTACCACATTGCACCTGCGGTATTCAGCGAGTTAGGTGCTGAAGTTATTGCTATGGGCGTCGAGCCAAATGGTACTAACATCAACCATGAAGTTGGCGCAACAGATGTACGTGCTCTGCAAGCTCGAGTGGTTGAAGAGAAAGCGGATCTGGGTCTGGCATTTGATGGTGACGGCGACCGCATCATCATGGTTGACGAGCTAGGCAACAAAGTAGATGGTGACCAAATTGCCTACATCATTGCGCGTGATGCACTGCGTCGTGGTGAACTAAAAGGCGGTGTAGTCGGTACACTTATGACTAACCTAGGTATGGAAAATGGCCTGAAACAACTAGGCATCCCATTTGTTCGTGCTGCGGTTGGTGACCGTTATGTGATGGAGCAGCTTCTTGCTAAAGGTTGGAAGATTGGTGCTGAAAACTCAGGTCACGTGATCCTGCTAGATAAAGTCACTACCGGTGATGCTATTGTTGCAGCGCTTCAAGTATTGGCGTCGGTTGTTGGTAGCGAAATGTCATTGAATGAGCTGTCTCAAGGTATGACTCTTTACCCTCAAGTACTTGAGAACGTGCGTTTTAGCGGTGACTCGAACCCATTAGAAGCTGATGCAGTTAAGCTGTCTGTTGCCGAAGTTGAAGCAGAGCTTGGTGAGAAAGGCCGTGTGTTGCTACGTAAATCGGGTACTGAGCCTCTATTGCGTGTAATGGTAGAAGGTGAAGATGCTGAACTGGTACAGAACTCAGCACTTAAAATTGCCGAAGCAGTGAAAGCAAGCTGCTAAATTACCTTTCGTTAATTAACGAAAATAGTTACATAACGAAGTAGCTAAATAACGAAAACTGTAAAAAGGGCGACGCTTTACCTCTCTTTAGAGTAGGTTTTATTGCGTTTTGCCCTTTTTTTGAGCGTTCGTTAGTCAAAGGCTTATTTTTTGGTAAATTCCGCTTGTCAGCGTACGTCGCATTCGCTAGTATTGCTCGGCCTTCAGTAAGGAGGTCGCTAGCCTTGTTCTGTATAACATGATTTTATGTCAATACTTAACGGCGCTGGCTCAACAATTTGGAACATAGGTGGAAAAATGTTTACAGTTCTACTTGTGATTTACCTGTTGGCAGCGCTTGGTGTAATTGGCCTAGTGTTAATTCAACAAGGTAAAGGCGCAGATATGGGAGCCTCTTTCGGTGCTGGCGCTTCAAACACTGTGTTTGGTGCTAGTGGCTCAGGAAATTTCCTAACCCGAATGACTGCAATTTTTGCAACTACATTTTTTATCCTTAGCTTAGTGCTTGGTAATATGTCTACACATAAGACTGAGTCACAATGGGTGGATCCTACACAGGGTCAAGTTATCCAACAAGCTGAAGATGCAGTGAGTGAAGTTCCGGCGCAAGGCGACGAAATTCCACAATAATCTGAAAGAATTGATGCCGAGATGGTGAAATTGGTAGACACGCCAGCATGAGGTGCTGGTGCCTATGGTGTGAGGGTTCGAGTCCCTCTCTCGGCACCATTATTTACAAACTTGTAAAACATCTTGTTGGGCGTATAATGCTCGCAAGTCGGACGCGGGATGGAGCAGCTTGGTAGCTCGTCGGGCTCATAACCCGAAGGTCGTCGGTTCAAATCCGGCTCCCGCAACCAATTTTAAGTGCTATATTTAGTCTTAATTGGTAGCAAGTTTGCACAGTGTGAACCTCACTGTGAACTAAGTGCGGTAACTCATTTTATGAAGGCGCTTAGTATATAAGGGTCCAGCAACAAAAACCCCGGCTTATACGGGGTTTTTTGTTATCTAAGCATTTGTAAATGCTAATAGATAATGTTTGCTTGGAATTTAAATTGGGCTTTGAGCCCTTTTTTTGTTTCTGGAGTGGTTAAATGACTGGTTTAGAAAGACAACTTACTGAAATGCTTGAAGCTCCAGTAGCAGCATCAGGTTATGAGTTAGTTGGATTAGAATTTATTCGTGCGGGTGAGCACTCAACGCTACGTATTTACATCGATTCACCAAACGGTATCAATGTGGATGACTGTGCAGAAGTAAGTCACCAAGTAAGTGCCGTAATGGACGTTGAAGATCCAATTTCAGTGGCTTATAACCTTGAAGTGTCTTCACCAGGTTTAGAAAGACCACTGTTCAAAGCAGAGCATTACCAACAATTTATTGGTCACGAGGTGAGCATCGTTTTGAAAATGGCTGTCGGCAACCGTCGTAAATGGAAGGGTGATATCCAATCTATTGAAGGCGAAACCGTAACAGTATTGGTTGAAGGGCAACAAGAAGAATTCGCCCTTAGCAATATTTCAAAAGCGAACCTGATCCCTAAATTTTAGTTCTCCCTGAGAGAAGAGCTTAAGAGGCTAGATTAATGAACAAAGAAATTTTGGCGGTAGTAGAAGCTGTTTCTAACGAGAAAGCAGTTCCTCGTGAGCGTATTTTTGAAGCGCTTGAAATCGCGCTTGCTACAGCAACGAAAAAGAAAAGCGAATTCGAGATCGAAGTTCGTGTAGAGATCGACCGTAAAACTGGTGATTTCGAAACTTTCCGTCGTTGGGAAGCTGTTGAAGAAGTTGAGCATCCAACAAAAGAGATCTCTCTAGAAGCAGCACAATTCGAAGACGAAACAATCGAACTTGGCGGCTTCATCGAAGACGAGATCGAGTCTGTAACGTTTGACCGTATTACGACTCAAACAGCTAAGCAAGTTATCGTACAAAAAGTACGTGAAGCTGAGCGCGCACAAATCGTTGAGCAGTTCATCGACAACGAAGGCGAGCTAGTAACTGGCGTAGTTAAGAAAGTTAACCGCGACACTATCATCCTAGACCTAGGTAACAACGCTGAAGCGGTTATTCTGCGTGATGACCAACTTCCTCGTGAAAACTTCCGTCCAGGCGACCGTGTACGTGGTCTTCTTTACAAAGTTGCACCTGAAGCGCGTGGTTTCCAACTGTTTATCACTCGTTCTAAGCCAGAGATGCTTGCTGAGCTATTCCGTGTAGAAGTACCTGAGATCGGTGAAGAGCTGATTGAACTAAAAGGTGCTGCACGTGACGCAGGTTCTCGTGCTAAAATCGCTGTGAAAACAAACGACAAGCGCATTGACCCAGTAGGTGCGTGTGTTGGTATGCGTGGTGCACGTGTACAAGCGGTATCAAGCGAACTTGGCGGTGAGCGTATCGATATCGTGCTTTGGGATGATAATCCAGCACAATTTGTTATCAACGCAATGGCTCCAGCAGACGTTGCTTCTATCATCGTTGATGAAGATGCACACTCAATGGACATCGCTGTTGAAGCAGACAACCTAGCACAAGCTATCGGCCGTAGCGGTCAAAACGTACGTCTAGCGTCTCAACTGACTGGTTGGGAACTGAACGTAATGACAGTTGAAGATCTTCAGAAGAAACACCAAGAAGAAGCAGTAGCTTCTATTGAGAACTTCATGAAGCACCTAGATATCGAAGAAGACTTCGCACAAATGCTTGTTGAAGAAGGTTTCTCTACGCTAGAAGAAGTCGCTTACGTTCCAGTAAACGAACTTCTAGAAATTGATGGCCTAGACGAAGACATCGTAGAAGAGCTACGTAGCCGTGCTAAAGATGCTCTAACAACGCTAGCACTAGCGAAAGAAGAGACATTTGACGGTGTTGAGCCAGCAGAAGACCTTCTAGCACTTGAAGGCCTAGAGCGCGAAATGGCGTACAAACTGGCAGCAAAAGGTGTAGCAACACTAGAAGACCTAGCTGACCAAGGCGTTGATGAACTAGAAGGCATTGAAGACCTAACTGCAGAGCGTGCGGGCGAGCTAATCATGGCTGCGCGTAACATCTGTTGGTTCGGCGACGAAGAATAATTCAGCAAGGAGAGAAAGCGGTATGACACAATTAACAGTTAAAGCACTGAGTGAAGAGATTGGTACGCCAGTTGACCGCTTAATTGAACAACTTGCTGATGCAGGCATGAAGAAAACAGGGTCGGATCAAGTTACTGATTCAGAAAAACAAGCATTACTAACGCATCTTAAGAAAGAGCATGGTGATACATCTGGTGAAGCAGAACCGACTCGTTTAACTCTTCAACGCAAGACCCGCAGCACGCTAAGTGTTGCCGCTGGAGGCGGTAAGAGTAAGGATGTTCAAGTAGAAGTACGCAAGAAGCGTACTTACGTGAAGCGCAGCGCTATTGAAGATGAAGCGAAACGTGAAGCTGAGGAAGCAGCGAAGCGTGAAGCTGAAGAGAAAGCACGTCGTGAAGCTGAAGAGCAAGCGAAACGTGAAGCTGCAGAGAAAGCACAGCGCGAAGCTGAAGAGAAGGCAAAACGTGAAGCGGACGCAAAACGTGAAGCTGAAGAAAAAGCAAAACGCGCACAAGCTGATAAGGCTAAAAAAGACATGAATGCAAAAAATGCAGACGCTAACGCACAAGCGAAAAAAGAAGCGGATGAACTAAAAGCTCGTCAAGAGCAAGAAGCACAGCGTAAAGCTGAAGCTGAAGCGGCGAAGCTAGTTGAAGAAGCACGTAAACTAGCAGAAGAGAACGAAGCGCGCTGGTCTGAAGAAGAGCAGAAGAAGAAAGAGCAAGAGAAGTCTGCGGACTACCATGTGACAACTTCTACATACGCTCGTGAAGCGGAAGATGCTGCTGACCAGAAAGAAGAGAAGGCGCCTCGCCGTCGTAAGAAGAAGCCAGCTGACAAGCAAGCTACTAACAACCGTGGTGGTCGTAACCAACGTGGTCGTGGTGCTAAAGGCAAACTTGCTAAACCAACTTCAATGCAACAGGGCTTCGATAAGACAGCATCTGTAGCAAAAGCTGACGTTGTTATCGGCGAAACTATCGTTGTTTCTGAACTGGCTAGCAAAATGGCCGTTAAAGCAACTGAAGTTATCAAAGTAATGATGAAGATGGGCGCAATGGCGACTATCAACCAAGTGATCGACCAAGAGACAGCACAACTTGTTGCTGAAGAGATGGGTCACAAGGTAATCCTACGTAAAGAGAACGAGCTAGAAGAAGCGGTACTAAACGACCGTGACAACAACGCTGAAGCTGTTCCACGTGCTCCTGTTGTAACTATCATGGGCCACGTTGATCACGGTAAAACGTCAACACTTGACTACATCCGTAAAGCTCACGTTGCTTCAGGCGAAGCGGGCGGTATCACGCAGCACATCGGTGCATACCACGTTGAAACTGACAACGGCATGATCACTTTCCTTGATACTCCTGGACACGCGGCATTTACAGCTATGCGTGCTCGTGGTGCTCAAGCGACAGATATCGTTGTTCTAGTAGTAGCAGCAGACGATGGCGTAATGCCACAAACGATCGAAGCGATTCAGCACGCGAAAGCAGCTGAAGTACCGCTAATCGTTGCTGTAAACAAGATCGATAAAGAAGACGCTAACCCAGACAACGTTAAGAACGAACTGGCACAGTACGACGTTATCCCTGAAGAGTGGGGCGGTGAGAACATGTTCGTTCACATCTCTGCGAAACAAGGTACTAACATCGACGGTCTTCTAGAGACAATCCTTCTACAATCTGAAGTTCTAGAACTGACAGCAGTAGAAGAAGGCATGGCATCAGGTGTGGTTGTAGAATCTCGTCTAGATAAAGGCCGTGGTCCAGTAGCTACTGTTCTTGTTCAGTCTGGTACTCTAAACAAAGGCGACATCGTTCTTTGTGGTCAAGAGTACGGCCGTGTTCGTGCAATGCGCGATGAGAACGGTCAAGAAGTTACATCTGCAGGCCCATCTATCCCAGTAGAGATCCTAGGTCTTTCTGGTGTACCAGCATCTGGTGATGAAGCAACAGTTGTACGTGACGAGCGTAAAGCACGTGAAGTAGCGAACTACCGTCAAGGTAAATTCCGTGATGTGAAACTAGCGCGTCAACAGAAAGCGAAACTAGAGAACATGTTCTCTAACATGGCTGCTGGTGAAGTTGCTGAGCTTAACGTTGTTCTTAAGGCTGACGTACAAGGTTCTGTAGAAGCAATCGCTGATTCTCTACTGAAACTGTCTACAGACGAAGTTAAAGTGAACATCGTAGGTTCTGGTGTTGGTGGTATCACAGAAACTGATGCAGTACTTGCAGCAGCATCTAACGCTATCATCCTTGGCTTCAACGTTCGTGCAGACGCGACAGCTCGTCGTACTGTTGAGAACGAAAACCTAGATCTACGTTACTACTCAATCATTTACCAACTGATCGACGAAGTGAAACAGGCGATGGGCGGTATGCTTGCTCCTGAATTCAAACAAGAAATCATCGGTCTTGCTCAAGTACGTGACGTATTTAAGTCGCCTAAGCTTGGTGCAATCGCAGGTTGTATGGTTACTGAAGGTACAATCAAGCGTAACAACCCAATCCGCGTACTACGCGATAACGTTGTTATCTACGAAGGTGAACTAGAGTCACTACGTCGCTTTAAAGATGACGTACAAGAAGTTAAGAATGGCTACGAGTGTGGTATCGGCGTTAAGAACTACAATGATGTTCGCGTTGGTGACCAAATCGAAGTATTCGAAATCGTTGAAGTTAAGCGTACTCTAGACTAATCAGTCCGCTGACTCGACATATTGACTAAGGTTACTAACATTACTGATATAGGTAAGTGGTAATCGGTTGTTGAATACACCATGGGGGGCTGGTTATTACCAAGCCCCCCATCTTTCTAAGTGAGAAAAGAAAATGTCAAAAGAATTTAGCCGCACGCAGCGCGTGTCTCAGCAACTACAAAAAGAGCTAGCAATCATGCTGCAACGTGAAGTTCGTGACTCACGTATTGGTATGGTAACCATCTCTGATGTAGAGGTTTCTCGTGACCTTGCTTACGCAAAAGTATTCGTTACTTTCCTATGCGTTGGTGAGCAAACACCTGAGTCGAGCCTAGCGGCACTGAAAGAGCACGAACCTCAACTACGCATGATGTTAGGTAAGCGTATCCGCCTACGTCTAACTCCAGAAATTCGTTTCACTTACGACAACACTTTGGTTGAAGGTATGCGTATGTCTAACCTAGTGTCTGAAGTGGTAAGCGAAGACAAGCGTAAGCAGCAAGCTGCTGGCCGTGATGAGTCAACATCGGAAGGTGAAGAGTAATGGCTCGCCGTCGTAAAGGTCGCCCGATTAACGGGGTTATTTTATTAGATAAGCCGACTGGCATCTCATCGAATGACGCACTGCAAAAAGTAAAGCGTATTTACTTTGCAGAGAAAGCAGGGCACACCGGTGCTTTGGATCCTCTTGCGACAGGCATGCTGCCAATCTGTTTGGGTGAAGCAACCAAGTTTTCTCAGTTTCTATTAGATTCTGACAAGCGCTACGTTGTGATCGCGAAGCTCGGTGAGCGTACCAACACTTCTGACTCTGATGGTGAAGTGGTTGAAACTCGCGAAGTGAATGTGACTCGTGAACAGCTTGAGCGCTGCATTGAAAGCTTCAAAGGTGAAACTGACCAGGTTCCATCAATGTTCTCGGCGTTAAAATACCAAGGTAAGCCTTTGTATGAATACGCGCGTGCTGGCATCGAAGTACCGCGTGAATCTCGTAAGATCACGGTTTACTCTATCGATCTTCTGCGCTTTGAGGGTAATGAAGTGGAGATGGAAGTGCACTGTTCAAAAGGCACTTACATCCGAACCATCACTGACGATCTGGGAGAGATGCTAGGTTGTGGTGCGCACGTGACGATGCTGCGTCGTACGGGCGTTGCAAAGTACCCATACGAACGAATGGTAACGCTAGAGCAACTGAACGAGATCCTAGAGCAAGCTCAACAGCAAGACATTGCGCCGAAAGAGCTGCTTGATCCACTGCTGATGCCAATGGACACAGCGGTAGAAGACCTGCCAGAAGTAAACCTGAATGCAGAGTTGACCGATTTAGTTCAGCACGGTATGCCTGTACAAGTTGCTGGTGCGCCAGCAGAGGGTACAGTGCGTATGACAAGCGGTGAAGAGAAGCTGTTTGTGGGTGTTGCTCAGATCGATAACGATGGTCGCGTTGCACCGAAACGCTTGGTGGTTTTCCGCGAAGAAGAGCCTCAAGCATAATTAAGATTGAAGGCAATCTTTGCTGATATGACATGAAAAGCAGGAGCCCAACATAGGACTTCTGCTTTTTTGTTTTTCGTTCAGTGAGATCACGATAGATTGTTATTGCGCCACTAGGCAAACTTCCCTATAATCCACGGCTCGCGTAGCGGCTGAATCAGAGATTGGCTGCTACAAATATCAAACTACTCTTATCAGGAGAGAATTATGTCTCTGAATGCAGAAACTAAAGCAGCAATCGTTGCAGAATACGCGCGCTCTGAAGGCGACACAGGTTCACCAGAAGTACAAGTAGCTCTACTTACTGCTTCTATCAACCACCTACAAGGTCACTTCAAAGCTCACAAAGGCGATCACCACAGCCGTCGTGGTCTTCTACGTATGGTTTCTAGCCGTCGTAAGCTTCTAGACTACCTAAAAGGTAAAGATCTTGGTCGTTACCAAGAGCTTATCAAGCGTCTAGGTCTACGTCGCTAATCAAATCTCGAATTTGATGAAAGAGCCTCAGCAATTGCTGAGGCTTTTTTTATATCTAAAATATCGTCACTATGCAGAGAAAAGTGCCCGTTATGTGTGCTGTAAACTCGTTTTTTGGCTCTGAAAATGTCTCTTGTCAGAAAAATAGTTTATACTCTTGCACGCCAGTAATTCTATGAAACTCTGGCACTTCATTTTACTCAACAATGACAGTCACAGATGTCGGCCAATAGGTCGCGACTATTAAAAACAGATGAGCGTAGAACGTAGTTCTTTTTCGTCTCTTTTTACTAGTCGCGATTAGTCATTGCGGAGTACCCATTCACTTATTCTAGAGAGCAATCTTTAGATGAAGGAAATACAATGTTTGAGAAACCAGTTGTAAAAACGTTTCAGTACGGTAACCACACCGTAACTCTAGAAACAGGTGTTATTGCACGTCAAGCTACTGCTGCAGTAATGGTAACAATGGACGATACGTCAGTATTCGTTTCTGTTGTAGGTAAAAAAGAAGCGGTTGAAGGTCAAGACTTCTTCCCACTAACAGTAAACTACCAAGAGCGTACCTACGCTGCAGGTAAAATCCCTGGTGGCTTCTTCAAGCGTGAAGGTCGTCCTTCTGAAGGCGAAACACTAACGGCTCGTCTTATCGACCGTCCAATCCGTCCGCTTTTCCCAGACGCATTCAAAAACGAAGTTCAAGTTATCGCTACAGTAATGTCTGTAAACCCAGACGTTCAGCCTGACATGGTAACAATGATCGGTACTTCTGCAGCACTTGCTATCTCTGGTATTCCGTTCAACGGTCCAATCGGTGCAGCACGTGTTGGTCACATCGATGGTCAACTAGTACTGAACCCAAGCAACACTGAGCTAGAAACATCTAAGCTTGACCTTGTTGTTTCTGGTACTGAAGGCGCTGTTCTTATGGTTGAGTCTGAAGCAGACAACCTAACAGAAGAAGAGATGCTATCAGCAGTTGTATTCGGTCACGAACAACAGCAAGTTGTGATCAACGCGATCAACGAGTTTGCAGCTGAAGTTGCAACACCTGCATGGGATTGGGTTGCTCCAGAAGAGAACACGGCTCTAACGACTCGTATCGCTGAGCTAGCAGAAGCTAAACTGGTTGAAGCTTACCAAATCACTGAAAAAATGACTCGCTACGACCGAATCCATGAGATCGCAGCAGAAGTTAACGAAGTGCTAGTTTCTGAAAACGAAGAAGTGAACCTAAAAGAAGCTCACTCTATCTTCCACGATCTAGAGAAAACAGTTGTACGTCGCAGCATCATCGCTGGTAACCCACGTATCGACGGTCGTGAAAAAGACATGGTTCGTGCGCTAGACGTACGCACTGGTGTTCTTCCACGTACTCACGGTTCTTCACTATTCACTCGTGGTGAAACTCAAGCTATCGTTACTGCTACTCTTGGCACACAGCGTGATGCTCAAATCATCGACGAGCTAACTGGTGAGCGTAAAGATCACTTCCTACTACACTACAACTTCCCTCCATACTGTGTAGGCGAAACTGGTTTTGTAGGTTCTCCTAAGCGTCGTGAAATCGGCCACGGTAAACTAGCTAAGCGTGGTATTGCAGCAGTAATGCCATCTGTAGACGAGTTCCCATACACAGTACGTGTAGTATCAGAAATCACAGAATCTAACGGTTCTTCTTCAATGGCTTCTGTATGTGGTACGTCTCTAGCTCTTATGGATGCTGGTGTTCCAATCAAGTCTTCTGTTGCGGGTATCGCAATGGGTCTTGTTAAAGAAGGCGACGACTTTGTTGTTCTTTCTGACATCCTTGGTGACGAAGACCACCTAGGCGACATGGACTTTAAAGTAGCAGGTACTAACACTGGTATCACTGCACTTCAAATGGACATCAAGATCGAAGGTATCACTAAAGAGATCATGCAAATTGCTCTTAACCAAGCGCAAGGTGCACGTAAGCACATCCTATCTGTAATGGATGAAGCTATCTCTGGTGCTCGTGAAGATATCTCTGAGTTCGCTCCGCGTATTCACACAATGAAGATCAGCGCAGAGAAGATCAAAGACGTTATCGGTAAAGGTGGTGCAGTTATCCGTGCTCTAACTGAAGAGACAGGTACAACTATCGAAATCGACGACGACGGTACAATCAAGATCGCTGCGACTGAAGGTGCTGCTGCTAAAGAAGCTATCCGTCGTATCGAAGAGATCACTGCAGAAGTTGAAGTTGGCCGCATCTACCAAGGTAAAGTTGCTCGTCTAGCAGACTTCGGTGCATTCGTTACTATCCTTCCTGGTAAAGATGGTCTAGTACACATCTCTCAAATTGCTGACAAGCGCGTTGAGAAAGTGTCTGACTACCTAACTGAAGGTCAAGAAGTACCTGTTAAGGTTCTTGAAATCGACCGTCAAGGCCGTGTACGTCTAAGCATGAAAGAAGCAGTTGAAACGCCAGCTGAAGGCGAAGCACCTGCTGCTGAGTAATTCTCAGTAAAATGATGGAACTATCGCTTTTTAGTGATTTCTAACCCATCATTAACAAAGCATGTTATAAAGGGAGCATATCGCTCCCTTTTTTATTGCGGTCATAACAGGAGTAAGTATTTGTGAAATGGTTTCAAACCGCGAGTCTGTCTCTGCTGCTTGTTTTAACAGGTTGTGCATCGACAATGGACACTTCAGCTCCGCGCTGGGTCTATCCTCCAATGGCTGTTCCATTGCAGCCGAGTGTGCAGCAAGAAGTTCAGATAGCTCGTTTATCTCAGTTGTTACAAAGACCTGACCTTGGTGATGATGTTCGCGCTAAGATGCTTTTTGAACGTGGTAACTATTACGATAGTGTTGGTTTGCGCGATCTTGCTCGACTCGATTTCAATCAGTCTTTGTCTTTGAATCCAGCACAACCAGACATCTTTAACCTATTAGGTGTCTACTTTACCCAAGTGGGTGAATTTGATGCCGCTTATGAGTCTTTCGATTCAACACTTGAGCTTGATCCAAGCAACTCATACGCAGAGCGTAACCGTGCTATTGCGCTTTACTATGGTGAGCGCTATGAGCTGTCGAGTGAAGAGATGCTTAAGCACTATAACGATGACCCAAGTGATCCGTTCCGTGCTTTATGGCTTTACATCATTCAGAGTGAGCTAACACCAGAACAGGCGCTAAAAGATCTGCAATCACGCTACCAAGACCGTGATGAGCAGTGGGGTTGGGTACTGGTTGCGATTATGCTCGACGAGATTTCAGAAGAGCAGGCATTCAAAGCGATCTTGAGTGGCACGCGTGATAACACCTTGTTGGCACAGCGCTTAACGGAGACCTACTTCTACTTAGGCAAGCGTTATCATCTGCGCGGTGACTACGCGAATGCGATCTCGCTTTATAAGCTCGCCGTCTCGTTCAATGTTTATGAGTATGTTGAGCACCGTTACTCTTTCCTTGAACTTGGTCGAATCTTTATGGACCTTAAGGAAGAGCGACTTGCTCAAGCTAAGCTAGACCAAGCCAAAGCCGAAGAGAACTAAATCAGTCCTCAAAATAGATCACAATCAAGCCGCTCTGATGAGCGGCTTTTTTTATGTGGCACACTTTTTCTGATTGCAATTTAAACAACTCAGATTAAAATAGTTAGCCTTGCTAATTAAATATTGGTTGTTTGAAGAATTGTGTTGAATGAGAACCTAGAAAAGATCGAACGATTTGCGTCGAAAATATGGCGAACGCAGTCGAAAGAGGATCCTATTGGTCAGCTTAGTTTTAATGAGTATGACTACCTTAAGGTCATAGAGGCAGCCAAAGAGCCCATTCGATTAACGGATCTCGCGGAAGAGATGCAAGTGACTAAACCTTCGGCAACCACTATGGTTCAGCGCTTAGAGCGAAAAGGGTTAGTCGAGCGACGTCCGAGCCCTGAAGATGCACGCTCTAAATTGGTTGTGTTGACAACGAAAGCTGAAACGGGTTTAGAGGAAGAGAGCAAGATCTATCAGGTCATGGCAAAGACATTAGAGAACCAGTTAACTGAGCAAGAGATAGAGCAATTGAACCTATTGTTGAATAAAGCTCTAAAGTAAAAATTTGAACATTTAGTTAGCGTGATTAACTAAGTTGTAGGCAGGATGAGCGCAGGTTTCAAGGACAACAGAAACATCATCACTCACTTAATCGTAGTGAGATAACAGCAGAAAGTAAGAGTAGAAGATGAGTCAGTCAATCAGTCGTCAATTTTGGCGCTATACAATTCCAACCGTGGCTGCGATGTTGGTCAATGGCTTATACCAAGTGGTCGATGGTATTTTCATTGGACGTTTCGTCGGTGCCGATGGCCTTGCTGGTATCAACGTAGCTTGGCCGGTGATCGGTTCAATCCTCGGTCTAGGCATGCTTGTTGGTGTAGGTACCGGGGCGTTAGTATCGATTCGCCAAGGTGAGAAAGATACTCAAGGGGCGAAACAGATCCTCGCCACTGGTCTCACTTTATTACTCGCATTAACGCCACTAGTCGCTGGTGTGCTTTTCTTCTTTGCTGATGATTTCTTACGTTGGCAGGGAGCAGAGGGGCGCGTGTTTGATCTTGGTTTGCAATATCTACAGATCTTGATTGTGGGCAGTGTCTTTACCTTGGGCTCGATAGCCATGCCGTTCTTGCTGCGCAATGATGATAGCCCAAACCTTGCGACTATTTTGATGGTGATTGGTGCGGTGATTAACATCGTTCTCGACTATCTATTCATTGCATGGCTGAACTGGGAACTGACAGGTGCGGCTTTAGCTACAGCGATCGCACAGCTAGTCGTAACAAGTCTAGGTTTAGCTTACTTCTTCTCGCGCAGAGCAAACTTGCGTCTGCGTTGGAGTGAGCTGAGACTTAAACTTGATGTGATTCCACAGATCTTTGCTATTGGTACGTCGAGCTTTTTTATGTACGCCTATGGCTCGATGATGGTGGCGCTACACAACGCACTGTTTGCCCAATATGGTAATCAGTTGATGATTGGTGCGTATGCGATTCTTGGCTATATCGTCACGGTTTACTATCTCACGGCAGAGGGTATCGCTAATGGTATGCAGCCATTGGTTAGCTATAACCATGGGGCAAAGCGTCACGATAATATTCGTCAGCTGCTTAAAATTGCGATGGTAAGCTCAGTCTCTGTGGGTATGGTCTTTATTGTTCTCTTGAACATCTTCCCGAGAGAGTTTGTCTCGGTGTTTAACTCTGAAGACCCACAGCTAGTGGAATACACGGTATTGGGTATCAGACTGCACATGTTCGCCTTGGCTCTGGATGGCTTCTTAGTGGTTGCAGGTGCTTACTATCAAGCGGTGAACAAAGGCAGTAAAGCAATGTTTGTAACGGTCGGTAATATGCTGATTCAGCTTCCATTTTTGTACATTATGCCGAAATTGTTTGGTGTGCCTGGAATCTGGATTGCTTATCCACTATCGAACATCGCGCTAAGTGTGGTGGTGATTATGATGCTGGTGAAAGATGTAAAGAAGCTCAACGCGTCAGAGTTGCAGACAGCAACCGCATAGCGAGTTACAGCCCTAAATAAACAAAAGGTCTAGCGATTGCTAGACCTTTTTCATTTTGAAGGTAGTGCTTAGATATTCTTTACGTCTAAGCCTGCTAACTGGTGCCAGTAACCGTTACATTGACGGTCTGCAATCTGAATTGGGTTTTCACCCCTTTCGTTAGCTTTAAAGTTATTGAGCTCAGAGAAGGTATCAACGCCCAACGGACTTAGGCGAACCACATCAACCAGATCATGCATATTCGGCAGGTCATTGATTAGGTTGTAACAGTAACCCGACTGGGTTTGAATACCGTTTAGGTTGAAGACGGATTGTCCTTCTTGGCTCTCTACTTGAAGACCGGTTGGGTACTTGATACAGCATGTCTCACAGTCGTCTTTCGCTTTGTTCTCTGCTCGAGCCGTAAAGCAGCGTGCTGAGTACGCCAAAGGCAGGTAACCGTGGCTGAACACTTCGACTTCAAACTTGTTACGAATGTTGAGCTCTTCACACTGAGTCATGACATTAGATAGCCACTCGCGAGACAACTCAACAGGCATACACCAACGTGTCATACCTTGCTTGAGGAATAGGTTGAGAGTGTGCGCGTTATAGGTGTTGACTGCTGGGCCAACCACAAATGGGACCTTACTTTCACTCGCGAGTTGAATTGCAGATACATCATTTGCTTCAATCGCAAAGTCGCCATTGTCGACGTACTTTTTCATGATGTTCACTTCACTTGGTGCTTCCAATAGCGCCATAGTCGATAGTACGACTTGCTTACCTGAAGCTGAAAGCTCTTTGGCGATATCTAGCCAGTGTTTTGCTTTCATCTCACGGCGCTTTGAGCAGACCGCTTCACCTAGGTAGATGATATCAGCAGAGCTTGTCTTAGCTTGCTCGTAGAAGCTCTCCACGTCTTGTTTTGGCCAAAAATAGAGTAGTGGGCCTAATGCATATTTCATCGTATTCTCCATCAATCCTATTGCCATTTACGGTGGTAAGCACCTAGCGTTGTTTGTGTACCTTCAGATACATTCGCTAGAGCTGCATTCCAAGCGGCTTCAACTTGGTAAGCCTCTGGATTCGCTTGGTAACGATCAATGGCTGCACGCCATGTACGAGTCACTTGTTCCACGTAAGCAGGGCTGCGTTGACGGCCTTCGATTTTCACCGATGCTACGTTCGCGGCAAACAGTTCTGGCAGCATAGATAAGGTATTTAAGCTAGTTGGCTCTTCTAGGGCATGATAGCGCTTACGTTCGCCCTCGATTTCAGCCTCGAAACGCCCCTTACACAGTGTAGGGTAGCCAGCATTCTCACCTTGTGCGTACTTGTCGATCAAAATTTCATTGAGGCGAGATTCTAGACCTGTCTCGGTCTCTTGCCAGCGTACATATTTCGCTGGCGAGCAAGCACCGACAGTATTTGGCGATTCACCCGTCATGTAAGAAGAGAGGTAGCAACGACCTTCTGCCATAATGCACAGGCTACCGAATGCGAATACCTCGAGATCCACATCGGAAGAGATATTGCGAGATAGCTGTTTCACTTGGTGAATCGACAGCACGCGTGGCAGCACCACACGCTTCACGTTGAAGTTTTTGTGGTAGAAGTCAATTGCCGCAGCGTTGGTCGCAGAAGCTTGAACTGATAGGTGCAGCTCCATATGTGGATACTTGTTTGCTGCGTATTCAAGAACGGCGATATCTGCAACGATCAGAGCATCAACACCTAATGCAGCCGCTTGATCGACAGCATTGGTCCAACGTTGGAAACCATTGGGGTGAGCGAATGTGTTGAGTGCGATATGAATTTTTTTGTTGTGATCATGGACGTATTCAACGGCACGATCTAGCTTTTTGCCAGAGAAGTTCAAGCCAGCAAAGTGGCGTGCATTGGTGTCGTCTTTGAATCCGATGTAGACAGCATCCGCACCACAGTCAATGGCTGTTTTCAAAGCAGGTAAGTTTCCTGCTGGGCATAAGAGTTCCATTTGCTCACTACCAGTAGATAAATTTGAAGCGAGCATTTTATGAAGAAATGTGAACGTCAGAATTGATGTAAGGCAGGTTTAGTCGGATAAATCCGCTTTTACTCCATTTGAGGTAGAGCAAAACCTAAAAATGACGGACTAGTTTTTGTGACGGCGGTTCTGAGCAAACAGCTCTTCAACTTCCTGTTTTGGCTGAGGTCGGTAGAAGTGAAAGCCCTGAATTGAGCTACAGTTGAGATTCGATAGCAGTGTCGCTTGCTCGCTGGTTTCAACACCCTCAGCAACCACCGTTAGGTTAAGAGACTTACCAAGATTGATGATGTTCTCGATCACCGTGACTTGTTTTGGCAGGGTATCGATGTCAGTGATAAACGCGCGGTCTATCTTCAACTCGTCGATAGGGAAACGAGCTAAGTACGAAAGCGAAGAGTAACCGGTACCGAAATCATCAATTGATAGCGCAAAACCAAGCTTCTTAATGGCGTTAAGCATTTGAAGTGTATGTTCACTGTCACTCATTACAGCACTTTCGGTCAACTCGAAGGTAATGGCACTCGGGTCTAGCTCTGTAGTGCGTAACAGCTTCTCCATGTAATCGATGAGTTTAGGGTTACCAAACTGCTCGGGGGAGAGGTTGATCGCAACACGTCCAGGCAAGATCCCTTGGCTCTTCCAACGTTTAACCGTTGCAAATACCTCACGCATGACTACTCGGCCTAATTGTTCAATCAAGCCAGCTCGTTCGGCAACAGGAATAAAGGCCGCAGGGCTGATGTAGCCTTCTACCGGATGTTTCCAGCGCACCAAGGCTTCCGCACCATTGATGGTGAAATCACGGGCGTTAACCTTAGGTTGATACCAAACCTCTAAACCGTTCTGCTGCAGTGCTTTCTGAAGTTCGATTTCGAGCCAAAGGCGCATACGAGCCTCTTTGTTCATCTGCTCATTGAACTTAATTAAGCGGTTGCGGCCTCGATCTTTGGCTTCATACATCGCGGTATCGGCATTTTGCAGCAAGATACGCGCATCGACACCGTCTTGAGGGAAGCTGACACTACCAATAGAGCAAGCCAAGCGTTTACTGAAATGGTGAAGGTCGAATGGTTGATTGATCAGAGCAATGATCTTTTCAGATAGCGCTTCAACGGTCTTTTTATGTTCTGGTTCAGGCAGGATGATACCGAACTCATCGCCACCTAAATGACCCACCACTGCACGTCTTGGTAGCAGACGCTTAAGGCGAGACGCGACCTCTTTGATTACCTTATCACCGATGTGATGACCTAATGAATCATTGATATTTTTGAAGTTATCAATGTCTAGGTACAGCATCACCACGGGTGTTTCGTTATGAATAAACTGCTCTAAACGCTTGGTGAATCCAACGCGGTTATACAGCTTAGTCAGGTCATCAATATAGGCATCTTCATTAACATTGGTGGTGAGGGTTTTGGGCGCTTCTTGCGCGTCTTGAATCAGGACTAATTGGGTCGTACTGCCCAACAGTGCGGTTGAATCAATATGCAACTGAACTTTTCGCTCAAACCCACAGCGTGCGCCAGTTAAGCACACCAAACCAGACTCAGAAACAATAGAGCTGAGCTTATTGCTGAAGACTGTTTTGGTTTGCTCATCAATGAATAGGCGTCCTAGTTCTTCCCCAAGCAACTCTGAAGGAGAGTTAAAGCCGAGCAGGCGAGCGGCTGCAGGGTTAGAAGAGAGTATGTAATCATCTTCGACAAGAAGCAGGCCATCAGGTAATAAATGGGTCAGCTTATGGAACTTGGCCTCAGACTCTTCGAGTGAGCGGACAAGAACTTGATTTTCGGAGGTGTCAAAGGCGTGAAAGACAATGTAGTCGGTGTCTTTTCCATTAGACAGTGGTGCTAGGCTAAAATGAAGGCTGGTATCGAGGTCGGTTTCGTTAAGCGTGATTTCCGCCTCAATGGATTCACCTTTAAAGGCGCGCTCGTAGTATGGTTTCAGGTGCTGATAGAACTGTTCACCAAGGGTTTGGCGGTCGTTCATTCCTGTTAACTCTGATTGGTTTAACCCCGCAATATCACAGTAGCGCTCATTAACTATAAAATAGTTATGCTGAGCATCAAGAACAGCAAAGAAGAATGGGCTATTTGCTGTGAGCTGTGAAAACCAATGTTGTAATTGCTGGGGAGGCATCAAAGTACTACCAATTCTCCAAGAGCTTGAGTATTCATTATAGATGAATGTTTATTACTAAATTATGTAATTTTAGCTATTTACCTAGCATAGCAGCGATTCTGCGACTGTTGTGATTACCAGAGTTACTATAACCGCGATTTTGGGGATATTAAAGTACAAGCATCAAACCGAAATTAATTTGATACACAACAGGAATTAAGCCGTTAACATCACTTATGATGAGTGCCATATTATTGATAAAGTTACGGATAAGTCACGTGATAAACAAGATTCGCACTCAACTAGTTCAAAACGCCGCATCAATTTTGCGATCTCCAGTCCAGTTATTGCCAAAAACAGTACAAAAAAAAGCCTTATTAGAAGCACTTAAAAATGTTTTCAAGGAAGCTCTGGAAGATGGTGATTTCGAGTTTCTTGAAGATAAGTGGTTAAAAGTCTCGATTAAAGATATGGGCTTGAGTTGGTGTATCAGCTATCAAAACGAGCAACTGATTGTTGCCGATAAAGAAATGGCTGAAGATGTGAGCTTTAGCGGTAACCTTAATGACCTTGTTTTGATCGCTGGGCGCAAAGAAGACCCGGATACTCTGTTCTTCCAGCGTCGCCTTTCAATTGAAGGGGATACGGAGCTTGGTTTAGAGGTTAAGAACCTGATGGACAGCGTAGATTTAGACCTACTTCCGGCTCCAATGAAAATGTTATTGAATCAATTAGCTGATTTTGTGCAGAAGGGGGTACAATCGCCTCAGACACAAAATGAGGTAATGAATGCTTATTCGAACTGAGGCACCCGCAGACATACTTGCAATTGATAGCTTGCTGAAATCTGTTTTTGAGACAGAAGCAGAAGCGAACCTAGTGATGAGCCTGCGTGAAAACAGCCATCTAACTCTGTCGTTAGTGGCGTGCTCTGATGAGGGTGAAGTTGTCGGGCATGTAATGTTTAGCCCGCTCACACTCAAAGGTGAAGACCATAATTGGCAAGGCTTAGCGCCATTGTCTGTGCGCGAAGATTTTCGTGGACAAGGCATTGCTCAATCACTGATGGAAGAGGCCTTCTCGTCATTGCGCGATTTTGGTTATCCGGCGTGTGTGGTTTTAGGCGACCCAAGCTTTTACAGCAAGGTCGGCTTTAAGGCGGCGAGTGAGTTTGGTTTTCAATGTCGTTGGGATGTACCAGAAGGGGCATTTCAAGCGATTGAGCTGGTGGAAGGCGCGTTTGCTGGACACCGTGGTACTATCGAGTACAGCCCTGAGTTCAATGAACTGTAGGTAAGCGGTGTTATCTTCTACTCAGTCGGTATCGATGGCATGGATAGAAGAATCGCAACCAGAGAGATAAAGGAGCTTGATGCTCCTTTATTTTTTGTTAGTATCAGCTCGATTCAACCTTGAGCTTAGTCACAAAGGCACAGACATGTCACAGATTCATGCGCAGTATTTACAGAAAATGGGAATTACTCAGTGGGAACTGAGCCACCCTGATCGTCTGGCTGGCTATCAGAGCGAGCTCGTTAAACTGCCTGAAACATGTCAGTTGTTATTAGTCTCACCGGAAAAGCCTCAAGGTGCATTGGCCGAGATGTTTGAGCGTGTGCTAAAAAGCATCAAGCTAGAGTTGTCACAAGCGCAATATGTACATCCCAATGAGCTTAGCCATTTTGATTTGAGTTCATTGCAGTGGGTGTGGTTCGCAGGATGTGAATCCAATACCGATACCACAGCTAAGGTATTACAATCCCCTTTACTCTCTCACATTGATGGCAATAATCAGCAACGCCGTGCTTTGTGGCAGCAAATTTGTTCTTATGAATAATCAATTTATTAGTATGTCAGAGTCGCACCTTGATGCGGTCTGGCAGATTGAGCAACACGCTCATACTCACCCTTGGTCACAAAACATGATTCGCGATCTCGACAGTCGAGGTGGTTGTCATCATGTGATGCTAGTCGATGACGAGGTTGTTGGGTATTTCTATGCGCAAAACATTGTTGGCGAAGTAACATTACTGAACATTGCTGTCGACCCTCATCATCAAGGTAAGGGATATGGTAAGGCTTTGATTGAGCATTTCTTGTTGGTGTGCGAGCAAGCGAAAGCAGAAAGCGCATGGCTCGAAGTTCGCGAAAGTAATGGCAACGCGTTTGGTTTGTATGAGTGGGTTGGGTTTAACGAGGTTGACCGCCGTCGTAACTATTACCCAACGGCAACAGGCAAAGAAGACGCAATTATCATGAGTTACATCTTCTTTTAATCTTCTGCCCGATAATATCGATGAAGCTCAACTTAGGTTGGGCTTTTTTGTTATCAAGGACTTAGTGCTGGCACACGAACGTAGTTAATTGCGCTCCATGAAGCGTTCGAAATTGGTGCTCAGCTCTTTGCTGTTGAACACTGAACCAATGGTCTGCGTTTCAAAGATTGATTGAGCGGCGTTCTGCATGTTCGGTGATAGTGGGATGTAGCCTGCTGTGCTTACCACATACGAGAGGTGTTTTTGATTCAAGTAGTGTTCGACGAACTGGTTTACTGAGTATCGATTGACGGCAGCCTTGTTAACATAGATAAACAGTGGTCGAGAAAGTGAACTGTATTGACCACTGGTGACACTATTGATACTCGGTGCAATCGCTTGCTGGTCTTTTCTGGATATAGAGACGGCCTTGAGCTGGGTTTGATTGTTTTGGTAATAGGCAAAGCCTAAGAAGGCAAGGGCATTTGGATCGGTTGCCACCTTTGATGCCAACAGATAATCGTCTTCATTGGCGATATGGTCACCACGCAACTCGTCGCCATTGAGGACAACATTAGTAAAGTAGTCGTAAGTTCCTGAGTCGCTGCCTGGGGCATAGAGCTTAATCGGCTCCGCTGGGAAGTTCGAATTGAGCTGATTCCAGTGAGTAATGGTTTTCTCCGAAGACGGATGCCACAAGGTTGCCAACTCCTCAAGGGATAGCTGTTGTAACCAGTTATTGTCTTTACTGACCACGAGTGTGATTGCGTCAAGCGCAATAGGCAATTCTAAAAACTCAATGCCGTTTTCTCGGCACAGCGCTTTTTCTTGCGTTTTGATAGGGCGAGAAGCGTTAGAGATGTCCGTTTTTCCGCGGCAAAATTTACGAAAACCGCCTCCGGTTCCGGTGACACCCACTACGATTTGTGCGACGTCTTTTTGTTGCGTCATAAATTGCTGGGCAAACTGACGAGTAATGGGATAAACCGTGCTTGAGCCTTCGATCTTGATGAGATCTTTTGCCACGGTCATCGTTGGCCACAGGGATAAACAGATAGCAGTGGTGATTGCTTTATGTAAGAACCTTTCCATCATAGTGTTACGCTTCTATCGGCCAGCATTGTCAGATTTAATCAAGCCACCGAAATATACGGTGTTGGACTTGGTTATACAATGTGCAGCCATTAAGATTCATCAAAACTTCATAAGTTGCTGAAATGTTTACCTGTTCATTAATTTGAAACATAGATGAATTAAGGTCAAATCATTCCCAATCCTTTTGTCCTGATTATGTTATTCCCCAAAATGCTGAATAAACGAAAGTTCCTATTCACCTCTTTATTAGCGTTGCTGGTGGTAGTATCGACCACGGTCCTAGTGATGCAATCGACCGATCTCTTGATCAAAAAGTCCCCTTTGGCCGAAGCCGCTGCTGAGATAAAGATCAATGGTTCCCTTGCTTATTTATGGTTTGATGAGATTGTTTCTGGTGACACGACTCAATCAATCCAAGAGGTTTGGTACTACCTAGAGATAGCCGACTGGCATGTGGGCGCGTTGCTTGAGGGGGGAGAAAGTATCATGGGGAGCTATCAGCCGATCAGCGAGCCGGAACTTAGAGAGCGATTGATGACTCTGCGCCAAACTCTGGCAGAGTTTCGTCAATATGCGGGAGCGCATTATCAGCAATCAGTTTTAGAATCGCCGTCATTGGGATTAAAGACTGACGAATACTATCTCGACTTTGCCAGTCAGGCTGATGAGATTCAACGCGTGATCAAGACCAGTTATGAATCAGGTATTGCAAGCTACACCAAAACCAGCATTACACTGATTATTGCTGCTGTCTTTATCGGCGTTTACTCGCTTCGTGTTCAGTTTAAACATGAGCAAAGCCGAGATCTGCTACTGAAATCCCTCACTGATGCTAAGTCTTCGATCGAACTCAAGAACAAACAGCTGCACACGCAAGCCTACTTTGATCCTTTAACTGAGCTGCCAAATCGTACTCTGTTTCTCGATAGGCTAGGGCAGTCGATACTCAATGCTCAACAAACTCAGCGGCCTTTCGCACTGCTGTTTCTAGACCTCGACCATTTTAAAGAGGTCAACGATCTTTATGGTCATGCTGCTGGAGATGAGCTGTTGAAGCAGGTTGCACAGCGCATTACGCAGTGTATTCGGGTAACAGATTTGTCCGCACGATTTAGCGGTGATGAGTTTGTGATTGTTCTAGAGCATTTGCGCGATGTGGACATGGCCGTCAGTGTGGCCAACAAGATAGCCTCTAAGCTGATCAAACGTCTAAGAGAGCCTTTTACTCTGAAACATGGAGCGGCAGAAGTCACTGCGAGTATTGGTATCTCGATTTACCCTGATGATAGTACCTCACAGCACTCACTGATTCGTTATGCTGACGATGCGATGTATCACGCCAAGTCACTAGGGAAGAACAACTTTCAGTTCTACTCAAAAGAGCTCAACTACATTGCGATGTCGCAGAAAGAGTTGGAGAGAGATTTAAGACAAGCGATCGATAAGCAGCAGTTTGAGATTCACTACTTACCGAAATGGGCGTTGCAGTCGGGTGATGTAGAAGGGGTTGAAGCACTAGTGCGCTGGAATCATCCTATCAAAGGCTTGATGTATCCGAACGATTTTATCCCTGTAGCAGAAGCTACCGGTCAAATTCGTCAGATAGATCTGCTGGTGGCAGAAAAGGCGTTGGCGCAACACAAGAGCTGGCTGACTCACGGTATTGATATTGGTGTGATGAGCCTTAACATCTCGGCTCGCAGCTTAAAACATCCACAGTTTTTTGATGCGTTGAAGCGAGTGATCATCTCCAGTGGCGTTGCGAGCCATAAAATCGAAGTGGAGATCACCGAAACCGTAATGATAGAGAATGATCAGTTCGCACAAATCATCTTTAAAGAGCTGCATCAGCTTGGCGTTCGTATCGCACTCGATGATTTTGGTACGGGCTTTTCGTCGCTCTCTTATCTTAAAGACTTTGAGTTCGATACGCTTAAAATCGACCGCAGCTTCGTGATGGATTATGTCACCAATTCGACCTCTCTGGTGCTTCTCAAAAGCATGATTCAGATCGGTAATGAACTTGGGGTTGCTGTAGTCGCAGAGGGCGTGGAGACGCTAGAGCAGCAACAAGACTTAATGGCGATGGGGTGCGAAATCGGGCAGGGGTTTTATCTTACTTCACCTCAAACGGCTGAGAGGTTGATAGAGAACCTGCAGTTGAATCCTGTTTCCAACGTTGTACCTATGTCTGGTACTTTAGGTTAAGGCAAACCGCAGTAACTCTAACTCTCTGACTTTTTCTAGCTCAGGCTTTAGAAAGCCGAGCGACTTCTGTATAATCCGCACACAAAATTCAAGGGCAAGTCTCAACAACTTGCCCTTTTTACGCTTTAGATCAGCAAAGGGCGACTATGTCTTTCCAACAAGAAGTGAGCAAACGTAGAACGTTTGCGATTATCTCTCACCCGGATGCGGGTAAAACCACGATTACTGAAAAGGTTCTTTTATTCGGAAACGCGATTCAAAAAGCGGGCACCGTAAAGGGCCGTGGCTCAAACCAGCATGCTAAATCTGACTGGATGGAGATGGAAAAAGAGCGTGGCATCTCGGTAACCACGTCTGTGATGCAGTTCCCGTACAATGATTGCCTAGTAAACCTACTAGATACTCCGGGACACGAAGACTTCTCGGAAGATACCTACCGTACACTAACGGCTGTAGACTCATGTCTAATGGTTATCGATGCTGCAAAAGGTGTCGAAGACCGTACACGTAAGCTGATGGAAGTAACACGTCTGCGTGATACACCAATCGTAACCTTCATGAACAAATTGGACCGTGATGTGCGTGACCCAATGGAAGTTCTAGACGAAGTTGAAAGCGAACTGGGTATGGCGTGTGCGCCAATCTCTTGGCCAATCGGCTGTGGTAAAGAGTTTAAAGGTGTTTACCACATTCACCGTGATGAGACGATCTTGTACGAATCTGGTCACGGCCATGAGATCCAAGAAGTTCGCATCATCAAAGGACTCGATAACCCAGAGTTAGATACTGCTGTTGGCGCTGACCTTGCTGAAAGTGTGCGTGAAGAGCTTGAGCTAGTTATGGGCGCATGTCCTGAATTCGACCATGAACTGTTCCTAGCGGGTGAACTAACACCGGTTTACTTCGGTACTGCATTGGGCAACTTTGGTGTTGACCACATGCTAGATGGCCTAACGGAATGGGCACCAATGCCTAAGACTCGCCAAGCGGTTGAACGTGATGTAGAAGCGACAGAAGAGAAATTCTCCGGTTTCGTATTTAAGATCCAAGCAAACATGGATCCAAAGCACCGTGACCGTATTGCCTTCATGCGTATTGTATCGGGTACTTACTCTCAAGGTATGAAGATGAACCATGTTCGTACGGGTAAGAATGTAAGTATCTCTGATGCGGTAACCTTTATGGCGGGCGACCGTGCTCGTGCTGAGAAAGCGTACGCGGGTGACATCATTGGTCTGCACAACCACGGTACAATCCAGATTGGTGATACCTTTACTCAAGGTGAATCTCTGAAGTTCTCTGGTATTCCGAACTTTGCGCCAGAGCTGTTCCGTCGTATTCGTCTGCGCGATCCACTAAAACAGAAACAACTACTTAAAGGTCTTGTTCAACTTTCTGAAGAGGGTGCGGTACAAGTATTCCGTCCATTACAGAACAACGATCTAATCGTAGGTGCGGTTGGTGTGCTTCAGTTTGATGTGGTTGTGGCTCGTCTAAAAGCGGAATACAACGTTGAAGCGATCTACGAGAGCGTAAACGTTGCAACAGCACGTTGGGTTGAGTGTGGTGATGCGAAGAAATTCGAAGAGTTTAAGCGTAAGAACCAGACTAACCTAGCGTTGGATGGTGGCGATAACCTAACGTACATCGCACCGACTATGGTTAACTTGAACCTAGCATCAGAGCGTTTCCCTGATGTAGAGTTCCGTGCTACTCGCGAGCACTAATCTTATTGATGATGGTGCCAACCCGTTGAGGTGGCGCTAGTCGAAGTGCTTAAAAACGTCTATTGTTCTGCAATAGGCGTTTTTTTATGTTTGCCGAAAGGAGAATGGATGTTTCAAGTCATTAAAAGATGGATAAAGCAGTACGATAAGTGGTGTAAAGAGTTAGGGCTTACGCCAGAAAACAAGCGCAGTTGCACTCCTTATCGCAGTGACCCTCAACCTGAACCGAAAGACAAGCAGTAATGCCAATACCGCTATTTGATACCCATTGCCACCTAGACTTCGATGTCTTTGCTAAAGGCGCTCAAGATTATCTCATCACTGCGCAAGAGCAGGGGGTGGAGAAGGTTGTTGTCCCGTCGATTGGTCAAACTAATTGGGAAAAGCTCGAACAACTGAGCTCGGAACACGCTAATCTTTATTATGCCTTGGGCTTCCACCCTTACTTTCTAGCAACAGCGAATGAGAGCGAATTTGCTCAACTTGAACAGCACTTAAGTGGCACTTCTGAGCAGTGTGTTGCGATAGGGGAGTGTGGCTTGGACTTCTTTGTGGATGTGGATATCGATAAGCAAGAGCGTTTTTTTATCCATCAGATTGAGCTCGCCACGGCTTTTAAATTGCCTCTTATCATCCATGAGCGAAAGTCACACAATCGTCTTATTCAGCTTATTAAGCAGCAAAAATTCACTAACGGTGGTGTTATTCATGGTTTTTCGGGCAGCGAACAGCAGGCTTTAGAGTGGATTCGCTTAGGATTCTATATCGGTGTCGGTGGAACGATAACTTACCCAAGAGCACAGAAAACGCGCACCACAGTCTCGCGTTTACCCCTTGAATGGGTCGTTTTAGAGACAGATGCACCGGATATGCCGATCAGTGGGAAGCAAGGAAACATTAATCATTCCAAATATTTAGTTACGATATTAAATGAACTAGTTTCGCTCAGGAAAGAGACAAAGCAATCGATTGCAACTCAAATATGGCAAAATAGCCATCAGCTATTCGGTATATGTGAATAAAATCTAAAGTTTTTGTTTATCGTTTGCGTGTTTTACAGTTGTATCGTGACTTGGCTCACAGATGTAAATGAATGATACATGAATCTTATACCAAAGTGTGAGGACGGCATTACTTTATTAGTGGTCGCATGAGTATAATTGCCTCCGCTTTATAGCCCCATTTTGTAACACGCCAATAAATAACTAATAAGGAAGTCATAAACTATGAGCCTGTTTATGAGCCTAGTCGGTATGGTTGTACTGATTGCAATCGCAGTACTACTATCTGACAACCGCAAAGCTATTAACTTTAGAACGGTGGGTGGCGCATTCGCTATCCAATTCGCACTTGGTGCATTCGTACTTTACATCCCTTGGGGTCGTGATCTTCTTGCAGGTTTCTCTGCAGGTGTAGCAAACGTGATCGACTACGGTAAAGACGGTACTGGTTTCCTATTCGGCAGCCTAGTTAACTTCTCAGTTGACGGTATCGGTTTCATCTTTGCATTCCAAGTACTACCAACTCTAATCTTCTTCTCTGCACTTATCTCTGTACTTTACTACATTGGTGTAATGCAATGGGTTATCAAGATTCTTGGTGGTGGCCTACAGAAAGCTCTTGGCACATCTCGTGCGGAGTCTATGTCTGCTGCAGCAAACATCTTCGTTGGTCAAACTGAAGCTCCTCTAGTTGTACGTCCTTTCGTACCAAAAATGACTCAGTCTGAACTATTCGCTGTAATGTGTGGTGGTCTAGCTTCTGTTGCTGGTGGTGTACTAGCGGGTTACGCTTCTATGGGTGTACCTCTAGAGTACCTAGTTGCTGCATCATTCATGGCGGCACCAGGTGGTCTACTATTCGCTAAGATCATCAAGCCAGAGACTGATACTCCTGCTGACGACATCGCTGATGAAATGGACGGTGGTGACGACAAACCAGCTAACGTTATCGACGCAGCTGCTGGTGGTGCATCTGTTGGTCTTCAACTTGCTCTAAACGTTGGTGCAATGCTACTAGCGTTCATCGGTCTAATCGCTCTAATTAACGGTATCCTAGGTGGCGTTGGCGGTTGGTTCGGTATGGAGAACCTAACTCTTGAACTACTTCTTGGTTGGATCTTCGCTCCTCTAGCATTCATCATTGGTGTGCCATGGGAAGAAGCAACTATCGCTGGTTCTTTCATTGGTCAGAAGACAGTTGTTAACGAATTCGTTGCATACCTAAACTTCGTACCATACGTTGGTGAGAACGCTCAAATCGTTGAAGCGACTGGCCAAGTAATGTCTGTTAAGACTCAAGCAATTATCTCGTTCGCTCTATGTGGTTTCGCAAACCTTTCTTCTATCGCGATTCTACTAGGTGGTCTAGGTGGTCTAGCTCCAAACCGTCGTCACGACATCGCTCGTATGGGTGTTAAAGCGGTTATTGCTGGTACTCTATCTAACCTGATGGCAGCGACAATTGCTGGCTTCTTCCTATCTTTCTAATTAAGTAGATTAGATTATATAGACGCCACTTTAATATCGCCCCGTAGCAAGAAATTGCTGCGGGGCTTTTTTGTTTTCAGGGACTCGAATATTGGATTTGAGGCTACAAACGTTGATACACAGGATGTGTTATTAACAACGATTGCTGACATCAATAGTTGGGAAACTGATTTATTTTGAGATACAAACCGTTTGCGTTCTAAGGAGCACTACAAATTATCGAAGGATACCTATAATGTATAAGCTATAGGGATAGGATTTCTCTTTTTGGCAAGAAAATGACCGCTTGTTTGATAGCAACCGTGATTCTTCTGGGATTAAGCCAAACTTAGCGATACGCTATAGATGTTAGACACAACATGACTGATTTGTTGTGCCATAGACCAAACTGGTACTGTGCGGTGACAAGGATAGCAATTGATGGCGTAAGGCCAACAAGTCTTCAGGGAACCAAGTCCGTTCATTTGTGACTACTGAGCATTACTAAAATATCCATCTATACTGGATGGAGGGCGAAGTAGTTAACTATTTGAATATATTGATCGGAGATAGAAATGAGCGATTTAAAAGCAGCAGCTCTACGTGCACTTAAACTTATGGACCTAACTACGCTAAATGACGACGACACAACTGAAAAAGTTGTAGCGCTTTGTCACGACGCGAAGACTGCAGTAGGCAACACTGCTGCAATCTGTATTTACCCTCGCTTTATCCCAGCAGCTAAGAAAGCGTTGCGTGAGCAAGGTACTCCAGAAGTACGTATTGCGACTGTAACTAACTTCCCTCATGGTAATGATGACATCGAAATCGCAGTTGCTGAAACAAAAGCAGCAGTAGCATACGGTGCAGACGAAGTAGACGTAGTATTCCCATACCGCGCTCTTATCGCTGGCAACGAAGAAGTCGGTTTCGAGCTAGTTAAACAGTGTAAAGAAGCTTGTGGCGACATCACACTGAAAGTGATCATCGAAACAGGTGAGCTAAAAGAAGAAGCACTAATCAAGAAAGCATCTGAAATTTGTATCAAAGCAGGCGCTGACTTCATTAAAACTTCAACAGGTAAAGTGCCAGTAAACGCGACTCCAGAGTACGCGCGCATGATGCTTGAAGTTATCCGCGACATGGGCGTAGCTAAAACAGTTGGTTTCAAACCAGCAGGTGGCGTACGTACAGCTGAAGATGCAGCACAATACCTAGCAATGGCTGATGAGCTACTAGGTGCTGAGTGGGCAGATAACATGCACTACCGTTTTGGTGCGTCAAGCCTACTGACTAACCTACTAAACACATTAGAAGTAACAGACGAAACAGCTGATCCAACAGCGTACTAATTCTTAAATTGTCTGTTTGATGGAGCGGTAAATTGCCGCTCCATATTACCTCTTTACCTTACATACCATACTCATCATGAGTGTTGGGAGGAATCTAATGTCTGAAGTATCTAATACCAAAACTCCAACTTTTCTACCTCAAGAAATTATTCGCAGAAAACGTGACGGCGAAGTACTGACTTCTGAAGAGATCAACTTCTTCATTCAGGGCGTTGCTAAAAACACGGTTTCTGAAGGCCAAATCGCTGCATTTGCCATGGCGATCTTCTTCAATGAAATGACAATGCCAGAGCGTATTGCGCTAACGTGTGCAATGCGTGATTCAGGTATGATTATTGACTGGAGCCACATGAACTTTGATGGCCCTATCGTTGATAAACACTCGACAGGTGGTGTAGGTGACGTAACTTCACTGATGCTTGGCCCAATGGTGGCAGCATGTGGTGGTTTCGTTCCTATGATCTCTGGTCGTGGTCTTGGCCACACTGGTGGTACGCTCGATAAGCTTGAATCTATCCCTGGCTACAACATCACACCGACAAACGACGTATTTGGTGAAGTGACCAAAGACGCAGGTGTTGCAATCATCGGTCAAACGGGTGATTTAGCTCCAGCGGACAAGCGTGTATACGCGACTCGTGATATCACTGCAACAGTAGATAACATCTCGCTTATCACAGCTTCTATCCTTTCTAAGAAACTGGCTGCTGGCCTAGATTCTCTAGTAATGGACGTAAAAGTAGGTTCTGGTGCATTCATGCCAACTTACGAAGCGTCTGAAGAGTTGGCTAAATCTATCGTTGCTGTAGCAAACGGTGCGGGTACTAAGACAACAGCAATTCTAACTGACATGAACCAAGTATTGGCTTCTTCAGCTGGTAACGCCGTAGAAGTTCGCGAAGCGGTTCAATTCCTGACGGGTGAATACCGTAACCCTCGTCTTCTAGAGATCACGCTAGCTTCATGTGCTGAAATGCTCGTGCTTGGCAACCTTGCGAAAGACTCTGAAGAGGCTCGTGAGAAGCTAATGGCGGTATTGGATAACGGTAAAGCAGCAGAGTGCTTCGGCAAGATGGTTGCAGGTCTAGGTGGCCCAGCTGACTTCGTAGAAAACTACGACAACTACCTAGAGAAAGCGGAAATCATCAAGCCAGTATATGCACCTGAAAGTGGCGTTGTATCAGCTATGGATACGCGCGCAATCGGTATGGCTGTGGTTGGTATGGGTGGCGGTCGTCGCGTTGCAACTGACAGCATCGATTACGCAGTAGGCTTCGATAACTTCATCCGTCTAGGTGAAGTAGCAAGCGAAGACAAGCCTCTTGCGGTTATTCACGCACGCAACGAAGAGCAATGGCAAGAAGCGGCAACAGCCCTTCAAAATGCGATTACTGTTGGTGGTGAATACACAGCAACGCCAGACGTCTACCGTCAAATTCGTTCAGAAGACGTTTAATTAAAAAATTACACAAAGCCTGCTCACACCAAAATGATTCGATAATGAGCGGGCTAAAGGAAATAGCAATGAAAAGAGCATTTATTTTAGTCTTAGACTCATTTGGTATTGGCGCAACGGCTGATGCTGAGAAATTTGGTGATGTAGGTTCAGACACAATGGGTCACATCGCTGACCAGTGTGACAAAGGTTTAGCGGATAACGCTGATCGCCAAGGTCCACTGACTCTGCCAAACCTATCTAAACTCGGTCTAGCAATGGCTCATAAAGAGTCTACAGGTCGCTTTGCGCCTGGTATGGATGCAGACGCTGAAATTATCGGTGCTTACGGCCATGCTGCTGAGCTTTCATCTGGTAAAGATACACCGTCAGGTCACTGGGAAATCGCTGGTGTTCCAGTTCTTTTCGATTGGGGCTACTTCACTGATAAAGAGAACAGCTTCCCTAAAGAACTAACGGATCGCATCCTTGAGCGTGCTGGTTTGTCAGGCTTCTTAGGTAACTGTCACTCATCAGGCACAGAAATCCTAGACAACCTAGGTGAAGAGCACATGAAGACTGGCCTGCCAATCTTCTACACGTCTGCTGACTCTGTTTTCCAGATCGCATGTCATGAAGAGACATTTGGCCTGCAAAATCTACTAGACCTGTGTCAGATTGCTCGTGAAGAGCTAGAAGACTACAACATCGGTCGTGTTATCGCGCGTCCTTTCGTTGGTCCTGGTAAAGGTCAATTTGAGCGTACTGGTAACCGCCGCGATCTATCGGTAGAGCCGCCATCGGCAACCATTCTACAAAAGCTGGTTGATGAGAAAAACGGTGAAGTTCACTCTATCGGTAAGATCTCTGATATCTACGCGGGCTGTGGTATCACTAAGAAGACTAAAGCGACCGGTATTCCAGACCTATTTGAAGCAACTAAAGACGCAATCAACGAAGCGGGTGACAACACGATTGTGTTCACTAACTTTGTAGATTTCGACTCTGCTTACGGTCACCGTCGTGATGTAGCAGGTTACGCAGCGGCACTTGAGTACTTCGATGGTCGTATTCACGAAGTTATGGATATGATGCAAGAAGATGACATCTTGATCCTAACGGCTGACCACGGTTGTGATCCAACATGGCCTGGTTCTGACCACACTCGTGAGCACATCCCTGTGATTGTTTACGGTAAGAATGTCCCTGCTGGTTCACTTGGTCGTCGTGACACGTTTGCGGATATTGGCCAAACGCTAGCAGCATACTTCGGCACGTCGCCAATGGGCTACGGCACAAGCTTTCTATAATTTTTAAGTATACTGAAGAGAGAGGATGACCTCTCTCTTCTTTTTTGTTTTGAGATAAAGGATATTTTTCAATGGCAACTCCACATATTAATGCTGAAATGGGCGCATTCGCAGACGTTGTTCTTATGCCGGGCGACCCGCTACGTGCTAAATACATCGCAGAAACATTCCTAGATGATGTTGTTCAGGTGTGTGATGTTCGCAACATGTTTGGTTATACAGGTACTTACAAAGGTCGTAAGATCTCTGTGATGGGGCACGGTATGGGCATCCCGTCGTGCTCTATCTACGCGACCGAGCTTATTAAAGACTTTGGCGTGAAGAAAATCATTCGTGTTGGCAGCTGTGGTGCAGTTAGCGAAGATATTAAAGTGCGCGACGTTGTTATCGGCATGGGCGCATGTACTGATTCAAAAGTGAACCGTATTCGCTTTAAAGGTCATGACTTTGCTGCGATTGCAGATTACAAAATGGTTCGTGCTGCAGAAGATGCAGCAAAAGCGCGCGGCGTTGACGTAAAGGTCGGTAACCTATTCTCAGCTGAGTTGTTCTACACGCCAGATCCAGAAATGTTCGAAGTGATGGACAAATACGGCATCGTTGGTGTTGAGATGGAAGCTGCGGGTATCTACGGTGTATGTGCTGAGTACGGCGCGAAAGCACTAACGATTTGTACCGTTTCAGACCACATTAAAACCGGTGAGCAAACAACGTCTGATGAACGTCAAACGACTTTCAACGACATGATGGTGATCGCACTAGACTCTGTTTTACTAGGTGATGACGAGTAATCATAAATCCCAGTATGCTTTGAGCTGAATTAAAAAAAAGCCCCTGCAGTTTAGACTGTAGGGGCTTTTTGTTGCTTGATGGTTTTCTTAATCCGCTTACTAAAACCTGCTGACTAAGAGTTAACGTTCTTGAGCAGCAGGTTTTCACCTGACTTAGATTTACCGCGTCTAAGGATCAACAGAATAAACAGCACGCCACTCACAAAACCCATCACAACCATACCAATCATATAGCGGTCACTCTTACGATAATGATGGTCAGAGATAGCGGTCACTCGCCCGGTCTCAAAAGTCACTCGAATAAAGCCAATAATGGTGTTTTCCGGTGAGTAGATTGGCTCAACCAGTTGTTGTTTTCCGATGCTGGCGGTCGATAGCGGAGTATCTAACCCAAGTACTTCACGAACCGTTAGTGCTTTTTCACTCGATGCTAAACGAATACCTTCCGCGTTGTAGATGGTGGTATCAAAAACTAGTCGGTCTTGAGATAGCTGATTGGTTAGCTCAAGTAGGCGCTCTTGGTCTTGTTGAAGGATCATTTTACTTGCGGATAGCGATGCTTGTGAGAGCAAAACCTTGGTTAGCGTTTCGAGCTGCTTTGCTTGAATTTTCTCATTCCCTTTACTGATCACCACAGTATTTTTGATTGTCACGACCAGCATAGCAGCCAATAAAATCAGCGCCAAAATACGCAGTGCGTTGCGTAATGAGAACAGCGATTCATTCATGATTCATCTCGCCTGAAATAAACAAATGTTATGATTAAGATATATTGAGACTTGCACATGTAAATTGCAATAGGTTAACGTCTAGCTAAGTTAATTAGGAATCATACACATGGACGCTCAGAAACTCTTGCCTATTAAAAGGCATACTACGCTGTTAACTCGACTTCCGGAGACGCGATTCGCTTCTCAACTGGCCAAATCAAAAGCCAACTGGATTGTATTTGGTGAGTACCTTTCTCCTCAAGCCTTCGATGATATCGACTTTTTCACTGGCTTCTACAACACCATTCTAGATACTTGGAAAGTAGGCAAATACGAAGTTGCTTTAATGTCTGGACAGCTTACCCCAGCTCATGAAGAGATCTTGCAAGGGCTAAAATTGGATTACGCTTGCTTAAGTGAAGTTCCAGACTTGTCGAAGCCGGGGTTGATTGTGATGGATATGGACTCCACTGCGATTCAAATTGAATGTATTGACGAGATTGCAAAACTGGCCGGTGTTGGTGAGTTGGTATCTGATATTACAGAGCGCGCAATGCAGGGCGAGATCGACTTTGAACAGAGTCTTCGCCAGCGTGTGGGTGCATTGAAAGATGCCGATGAAGCTATCTTGGAGCAAGTGCGCAGCACACTGCCATTCATGCCAGATTTGGTAGAGTTAGTGAACACTCTGAACAAACTGGGTTGGAAAACCGCTATTGCATCGGGTGGCTTTACCTACTTCTCTGACTATCTTAAAGACGTGCTGAATCTCGATTACGCGCAATCTAACACCTTGGAAATCGTCAACGGCAAATTGACAGGGAAAGTGTTGGGCGATGTTGTATCTGCGCAAACCAAAGCAGACATTCTGATTGAACTGGCTGACGAGCATGAGATTGAGCTGCACAATACGGTTGCGGTGGGCGATGGTGCAAACGACTTGGTGATGATGAAAGCGGCAGGTTTGGGTATTGCTTATCATGCGAAACCGAAAGTGGAGCAGCAGGCACAATCTGCAGTTCGTTACTCTGGGTTAGGTGGTGTGCTGTGCATTCTTTCTGGTGTATTGGCTAAGCATCAAAAAATCAGTTGGCAAGTCAAACCTTAATACCCTTATTTATGAATAGAAAAAGCAGGCCTTGGAGCCTGCTTTTTTAATGGAGTTTGCTCATCGCTGAACAATGTAGGTCGATTACTTGGTCAGCTCAAGTCTGATCAGGACTTCATCTGTGATATCACACATTTCGCCATAACCGATAAAGGCCGTCACTTCATTTTCGAGCTTCTTTGCTTGATACATACTAATGCGAGCAATGGTTTCTAAGTCAGATTGGAACAGGCTAGTCAGTGGATCAAAAATCGGCGCTGTCGAAACTCTTAAAACGTATAGCTCGCCCATATGTTGAGCTTTCTTGATGAACATAATGCGTTCTTTGACCGATTTGAACTCGCGACTGAGCTTGGTATGTACCGATTGAATCTTGTCACCAAACTTAACCGCAGCCACGTAAACATCATGATGCTTCGGGCCAGCACCTTCTATTTTCTTAAGTGGATCCGCCAGTAGAGTATTGCTGTGCCCTTTAAAGATCGGCTCCAGCGACAATTTGTGATTATGTCCAAGCTTTGCCAACAGGCTTAAGTAGTTATTGAGAGGGAAGTTAACCCCAATAATCTTACAGCGCAGCTTTGAACTTGGTTTATCAATAAAGATCGGATTGCTGACCATTTTACTTAACAGCACATTATGGAGAGATTCCAGCAATGAGTCTGTCGGCAGTATTTCTTTTTTCTTAATCAGCTTATTCTGGTTGTGATCGATTAAGCCATTAAGAAAGGCTACAGTGCGCATGGTTTTGCCTGTTTCGTCGATCGCCAACTGTACATTCTTGCCATTCGGACTGACACGAATCACTCGGTAAGGCACTGCGCTTAATGGTTGCTTCTTATCATAGAGCTGAAGCTCATTGAAGTTGATGGTCACAGGATCATCGATCTTCAATATGAGTGGTTGTTCTAATGCGATATTCAAACCACGCTTGGAAAGATCTTGAGTATGACCATTCGCTGCGGCACCGTCGCTCGCTGTGATCTGTAATGGAGACTTAAACTGATAGCGAGGCTCTTTGCGACGAGATTGAGAATCAAAGTAGATGCTTTGAATGTTACCTACAACGGTGCGCGCATGGCGGAACCTATTCAGTTCACTGCTGGCAATGCGTGGTTTCTCTGTTAGAAGGTAGTCGTCAGCGCTGTCATTTGCACCGATCTCTTGCAAGATACCACAGTGAGTTAACTGTTCAGAGCTTCTCGCCAAATCTTTCGAGTGCTGAGCTAATGCTTGCTGCTCTTCTTCGGACAGTTCAAAAACAGAGAACTTGAAGGTTTTCCAGCTCGATCTTTTAGCACCAATATGCCAAAACAATTGACGTTGTTCTCGAGTGGCTTCCGGCAGCATCATTGAGTAGAACAGTGTCTTATTTTGGTGCTCGTGAGTGAACGAGTAGATAACATTACTCGTGCCTTTAACTCCTGGTTTCGCCAGTTGGTTCATACGTTGCTCATTAAACAACGTACCTAAAGCTTGTTGGTTACGCTCATCATGCCAGTACTGCCAAAGAGGGTGGTTATTGTCAGTAAGTAGAGCCAGCTTAAGCTCACTTCCGCTAAAAAAGAGCGGCAGGTTACAGGTATGTTTGAGGTAAGTATGTTCGATCCCACGCGTACGAGTACGAATGATTCGATCTTGATTTTCGTGTTGGGTCTTTTTACTGCTGCTATTCAGCGATTCTTCGATCAAGCGGCCTACGACATTACTGTCACAAACACGCACGGTTCTTAGAAACTTAACGGCATTGTTTTCGAAAGAGTCGTCGATTCCAAGAACACGAAACTCAGTTGGTTTGTCGACGTCAGGTTCTTTCGACTTTTCGACCAACTCGGTAAATTTGACGCCGATAATTTCGCCAAGGTTGTATTTGAATGCGCTTGGTACCTTGAATTTCCCACCTGATGGCGATATATCCACAGTGACACCGTGCAGCACTTGGCCTTTTGAGGTGGTGATCTCAACCTGTGAAGCAACCTTTAAGCGATTCTCTTGACGTTTTAAGTCGTAACCAAGGTTTATCGGTTCCGCTTCATAAGGGCTATTGGCACTGGTTATGCCGTTGTCTTCTTGTTGAGCGGTATTGATTTGATTATTGATTGGCTGAGTTCGTGGAGACATCACCATCTCCCAAACGCCCTCTGTATAGCCGCGAAACTTTTTTGTGCCGCGTTGATAAGCATTGAGAGCGATATCATCGAGCCAGTGTTTACGCCCATCTAGGGTAAATTGGTGACATTCGTCGTCGATACGGCCGCGTAAATCGATACTCTTGGTACACGGCGCCATGATACGATTCAGTTCCATTTTAACGAGCAATTTCAGAGACGGGGATTCGCCCTCTGTCATTTGTGATAGAAGGAAATCGAAGTCCTCAGCGTGATAGGCTGGGATGAGTCGCTCTGCTACAGATAGAATTTCAGATTGCTGCATACTTTTATTGTTAGAATGGATAGTGCACTTATGTTATCGACTAGTTTAAATCGATCTTTAAGTATAACTGGTACGACTGCAACGATTATTTTAATCCGTACGGTCAACGACATCACAATTTGACAACATCATCGTGTAACAAAGTAATTATTGAGGTTTTATGGCTAAGGCAAAACGAGCTTATGTATGTAATGACTGTGGCGCAGACTTTCCGCGCTGGCAGGGGCAATGTAATGCATGCGGAGCTTGGAACACAATCACAGAGGTGAGACTCGCTGCGTCACCTCAGGTTGCACGTAATGAGAGACTCACCGGCTACGCAGGTAGTGCAACGGAATCGAGTGTTCAAACCCTTTCAGAGATCGATCTGCAAGAGGTACCGAGATTTAGCAGTGGCTTTAAAGAGCTCGACCGCGTACTTGGTGGCGGGGTTGTACCAGGAGCTGCGATCCTTATTGGTGGTAACCCTGGTGCGGGTAAATCGACGCTGCTATTACAAACAATGTGTCTGCTCTCTTCACAGCTTCCTACTTTATATGTAACCGGCGAGGAGTCGTTGCAACAGGTGGCGATGCGTGCCTCGCGTTTAGGGCTACCGAAAGAGCATCTTAAAATGTTGTCGGAAACTAACGTTGATAAGATCTGTCAGGTTGCGGAGAAAGAGCAACCGAAGATCATGGTTATCGACTCGATTCAGGTTATGCACGTTGCCGATGTTCAATCGTCTCCGGGCAGTGTGGCACAGGTCCGTGAATCAGCAACGGCTCTGACTCGCTTTGCTAAGCAGAATAATGTTGCGATTTTCCTTGTTGGTCACGTAACTAAAGATGGAACGCTAGCGGGCCCGAAAGTTCTAGAGCACATCATCGACTGTTCGGTACTGCTAGATGGTGGCACTGATAGCCGCTTTAGAACGCTACGTAGCCACAAAAACCGTTTTGGTGCAGTAAACGAGCTAGGTGTATTCGCAATGACAGGGCAAGGCCTGAAAGAAGTCTCCAACCCTTCGGCTATTTTCCTTTCTCGTGGTGAAGAAGAAACTTCAGGCAGTTCGGTGATGGTGGTCTGGGAAGGGACGCGTCCACTCCTTGTAGAGATTCAAGCGCTGGTGGATTACTCACAACTGGCTAACCCTCGTCGCGTAGCGGTAGGTCTAGAGCAAAATCGCCTCTCTTTATTACTCGCTGTGCTGCATAAACACGGCGGACTGCAAATGGCCGACCAAGATGTGTTTGTGAATGTCGTCGGTGGTGTTAAAGTAACCGAAACCAGTGCTGACCTAGCATTAGTGATGGCACTGTTGTCTAGTTTTAGAGACAGAGCACTGCCTAAAGATGTGGTCGTATTTGGTGAAGTTGGTTTGGCGGGAGAGATTAGACCGGTCCCAAGTGGACAAGAGCGTCTAAACGAAGCCTTCAAGCACGGCTTTAAAAAAGCGATCGTGCCGGCGGCGAATATGCCTAAGGGTGGTATTCCTGGGATGCAAATCCACGGGGTGAAAAAACTGTCAGAAGCAATTAGTGCTTTTGATGAGTTGTAATAAAGCTAAGTTAGGCTAATCTATACAGCAGCAAATCAAATTGGGTTTGCTAATCACCTTTCTGCGAGCCCAATATTAAAATTAACAACCGCTTAGGTTGTTTCTACAGAGCACTTTTCCTTTCTTAATGTGGAAGGGCAAAAGTTTTTTAGTCTCAAATGCATGCAAAGCTATCAGTCTTCACAGATTGTGATATACTCTGCGCGCATTTTATATCCTATTAACAGAGTAAGACAATGGCAGATTTATCGAAATACAGAAACATTGGTATTTTCGCGCACGTTGATGCGGGTAAAACAACTACCACTGAGCGTATCCTTAAGCTAACTGGTCAAATCCACAAGACTGGTGAAGTACATGACGGCGAATCAACGACTGACTTCATGGAACAGGAAGCTGAGCGCGGTATTACTATCCAATCAGCAGCTGTAAGCTGTTTCTGGAACGGTCACCGTCTAAACGTTATCGATACTCCTGGACACGTTGACTTCACAGTTGAAGTATACCGTTCTCTTAAAGTTCTTGATGGCGGTGTTGGTGTATTCTGTGGTTCTGGTGGTGTTGAACCACAATCAGAAACTAACTGGCGTTACGCTAACGAATCAGAAGTATCTCGTCTGATCTTCGTTAACAAACTAGACCGTATGGGTGCAGACTTCTACAACGTTGTTGACCAAGTTAAAAACGTTCTAGGTGCAAACCCACTAGTTATGGTTCTACCAATCGGTCGTGAAGACGATTTCGTTGGTGTTGTAGACCTACTAAGCCGTAAAGCTTACGTATGGGACGACTCTGGTCTTCCAGAAAACTACGAAGTTCTAGACGTTCCAGCTGACATGGTTGACGATGTTGAGCAATACCGTGAAGAGCTAATCGAAACTGCTGTAGAGCAAGACGATGACCTAATGGAAGCTTACATGGAAGGTGAAGAGCCTTCTATCGAAGACATCAAACGTTGTATCCGTAAAGGTACTCGTGATCTAGCATTCTTCCCAACATTCTGTGGTTCTGCATTTAAGAACAAGGGTGTTCAACTAGTACTAGACGCTGTTGTAGATTACCTACCAGCTCCAACTGAAGTTGATCCTCAGCCTCTAACTGACAAAGAAACTGGTGAGCCAACTGGTGAAGTTGCTACAGTATCTGCAGATGAGCCACTAAAAGCACTAGCATTTAAGATCATGGATGACCGTTTCGGCGCGCTAACATTCATCCGTATCTACTCTGGTGTTATGAACAAGGGTGACACTATCCTTAACGCTGCTACAGGTAAAACTGAGCGTATCGGCCGTATGGTTGAGATGCAAGCAGACGAGCGTAACGAACTAACAACTGCTCAAGCTGGTGACATCATCGCTGTAGTTGGTATGAAGAACGTTCAAACAGGTCACACTCTATGTGATCCTAAGCACGAGTGTACTCTTGAGCCAATGATCTTCCCAGAACCAGTAATCTCTATCGCGGTTGCACCGAAAGATAAAGGTTCTACTGAGAAGATGGGTATCGCTATCGGTAAGATGGTTGCAGAAGATCCATCTTTCCAAGTTGAGACTGACGAAGATTCAGGCGAAACAATCCTGAAAGGTATGGGTGAACTTCACCTAGACATCAAGGTTGATATCCTTAAGCGTACATACGGCGTTGAGCTAACTGTAGGTGCTCCACAAGTAGCTTACCGTGAAACTATCACTCAAGCGATTGAAGATAGCTACACGCACAAGAAGCAATCTGGTGGTTCTGGTCAGTTCGGTAAGATCGACTACCGCATCAAACCAGGTGAGCCAAACTCTGGCTTCACGTTCTCTTCAACAGTTGTTGGTGGTAACGTACCTAAAGAATTCTGGCCTGCAGTTGAGAAAGGCTTTGCATCTATGATGGATAACGGTGTTCTTGCTGGCTTCCCAACTCTAGATGTTGAAGTAGAACTATTCGACGGTGGCTTCCACGCAGTTGACTCGTCTGCAATCGCATTCGAAATCGCAGCGAAAGGTGCATTCCGTCAATCTATGCCAAAAGCTGGCGCGCAACTTCTTGAGCCAATCATGAACGTTGACGTGTTCACTCCAGAAGATCACGTTGGTGATGTAATCGGTGACCTTAACCGTCGTCGTGGTATGATCAAAGACCAACAAGCTGGTGCTACTGGCGTACGTATCAAAGCTGACGTACCTCTATCAGAAATGTTTGGTTACATCGGTCACCTACGTACTATTACTTCTGGTCGTGGCCAATTCTCTATGGAATTCGCACACTACGCTCCATGTCCAATGAACGTAGCAGAAGAAGTAATCGCAAAAGCTAAAGAAGAGAAAGAAAACAAGTAATTGTTTTTAGAATCTAATTAGTTTTAAAGCCCCGCAAGTGAAAGCTTGCGGGGCTTTTGTTTTATGGGAATCATAGTACGAGATACGAGATACGAGATACGAGATACGAGATACGAGATACGAGATACGAGATACGAGATACGAGATACGAGATACGAGATACGAGATATGATGTGGCCCCTAAAAAGTAGACACAGGGGATAATCCCCGCGAAGTAGCTACGGGGAACTGAAGCTCATTAGTTGACGGTTATTATCGTTTTAAATCAATATAGATTTGTTCAACTTTAGTTCGAGCCCATTCTGTTTTTCGCAGAAACTTTAAACTCGACTTGATGCTTGGGTCTTTCTTGAAGCAGTTGATGTTAACCATGTAACTTAGCTCTTCCCACCCATAGTGATCCACGAGTTCAGTGAGTAGCTTTTGCAAAGTAATGCCATGCAGTGGGTTGTTTACTTGTGTCATGATAAGTCCAATAGGTATTTTTCGTCATTATAGCAGCTTAGCCATCGGAGTTTCCGGACCATTTCAATGAGAAGTCTGTCTCGACGATAGTAAGCTCTTCCCTTCCTTTATTACCAAACTCACTGACTTGAGTTTCTATCCATTTAGAGAAGCGTTGAATTTTGTCGCGATGAAAATACCCCGACGGTGCACATAAGAAGTAATTGTATTTTGGCTTTAGCGCTGTATTCCCTATTCTAACCAACTTGCCTTCTTGCAGGTATCGATACACTAAACTGTGCTTGACCAAAGCAACGCCTTGAACAGAAAGTGCTCCTTCTAGTACAAAGTGAGAACCGTCAAACTGCAATGTCGTATGACCGCCTTCAACACCCACTTCATCAAGCCAGATAGACCAATCCATATCAGGCCATCGGTCTTCAATTAGCTCCGCTTTGTGCAGGTCGTCGACTGTGTATATTCCATATTTTTCCTGATAAAGCGGATGACAAACAGGGTATAACACCTCATCCATTAACCAACGCGACTCTAGGTTTGGGTAGTCGCCGTGCCCGTAGCGTATACAGATATCAATACTTGAGTCCTCAAAAGTGATCAGCTTGTTGGTTGGTTCAATCAGCATGGATAGGTCTGGATGCCTCTCTCTGAAGTCACCAATTCTTGGCACTAACCAGTGCTGTGCAAAAGATGGAACAGTCGAAATCGAGAGCTGATTTGGATTGGGGTCTTGGTTGATTCTTCTCACGCCATCTTGAAGGTGGGCAAAGCCTTTCTTCGCTTGAAGATACAGAACTTCCCCCTCATGAGTGAGTACAATTTTGCGGTGCTGTCTGATGAAGAGCTCGGCACCGAGCCAGTCCTCAAGTTGCCTGATCTGTTGGCTTACCGCAGCAGCAGTAACAAACAAGGTTTCTGCGGCTAGCTTAAAACTGCCTTTGTCGGCTGCGATATAGAAGTAGTAAATACCTTGAAAGGGAGGTGTTCGTTCGCTCACATTAGTTTTCCTTAACTGAATGCCAATATCTATCGTTTGTCGGTTTACTTACTTTGGTCGAATATTAGCCATGTAAGCAGATAAACATAGAGAATAAAAGTATAGAGGGAGTAAGTTATGAATTCAGGCACAGTTAGAGTCGAACTCGATCAGCGCTCAACAAACTCTTCTTTGATTAAGAAATTCTATTTCAAAGTTCAGCAATTTAGACAAAATGCAAAAACAAGAAAACACTTGGCTGACCTACCTGATCACCTTTTAAATGATATTGGGTTGACGCATACACAAGCACAGCAAGAGGCGAGGAAAGCATTTTGGGAATAAGGGAGTTAGACTTAAATAAAAAGCGTAACTCACGTGGTTACCTGAGTTACGCTTATCTACTTAAAAGAACTTACTTCGCTTTTAGGGGCTTGGCTTAAGGGCGATTACTCTTCCCAAACCACCAACTTGTCTTTTGGCCAGTTATGACCAACTTCGTGGTACTTCTGCTCTAGAATATGACGCTTGATCTTGAGTGTTGGGGTCAGAATCCCATTCTCAATGCTCCACGGTTCTTTGATCATTAGTACTCCTTTGATCTTCTCGTGTGACGCCAGCTGAGAGTTCATTTTCTCGATGACTCGCTTAGTGGTTCTCTCGTAGCGTTCACGGTCGAAGTTAGGGAAGTCATGAGGAACAACAAGTAGGATAGGGCCAGGCAAGCCTAGACCGATCAAACACATCATCTCTACACGGCTGTACTCAAATAGCTTTTTCTCAATTGGTACAGGTGCAACGAACTTACCTTTTGCTGTCTTGAAGGTATCTTTTTTACGACCTTGAATCGTCAAGTAACCTTCGCTATCAATCGCACCGATATCACCTGTGTGCAACCAACCTTCCGCATTGAATGACTCTTGAGTCGCGATATCATTCTTGTAGTAACCAGAGAATAAACCTTTACTGCGTACTAAGATCTCATCGTCTTCAGCAATCTTGAGCTCGACACCTGGGCCTGCATTACCGACAGAACCAATCTTATCGGCTCTGAATGGGTAGTTAAGGGTGCTGTAAGCAAACGACTCAGTCATTCCCCATGCTTCAGTGATGTGTAAGCCTACGCTCTCGTACCAATCTAATAGAGCAGGGGATACTGGCGCAGAACCACAACCAAGAACTCTAGCTTGATCTAACCCTAATCCATCTGCCAGCTTCTTCTTAATGAGTGAGTTAACAAACGGAATCTTTAGAAGAATATTGAGCTTCTTCTGTGGCAGTTTGTCTTGAATACGCTGTTGGAATAGAGTCCAGAGTCTTGGCACTGAAATGAACAGAGTCGGTCTGTGCATCTTCACGTCTTCAATAAACGTATCCAATGACTCTGGGAATGCGGTTGGTACACCGCCCATGACAGATGAGCCAAAGATGTAAACACGCTCAGTGATATGAGCCAGTGGTAGATAAGAGAATAGGCGGTCGTTTTTCTCAATACCAATATGGTCGATTAGACGCTGAACCGACCAAGTAAAGGCGCCATAGGTCAACATAGCCCCTTTGGGCTGACCAGAAGTCCCTGATGTATAGACCAATGACATGAGTTTGTCGTCATGATGCACAGGGCGTTTTGATGATGGAGCACTCTTGTCGATGAGATCATTAAATGCGTATTGGCACTTTGCTGCTGTGTCATAAGGCAGGGCAATGCTGATAAGTTCCGGGTTGTCATCGATCACTTGCTGAGTTGCAGCAGGATCATCGAGTTTACCTGCGATGACGATCTTACTTTCACTGTGTTCAATACAGTAAGCGATGGTATCTGCACCTGCTGTAGGGAAAATTGGCACACTGACAAAATCACCCAGCATCATAGCTAAATCGGTAATAAACCACTCGGCACAGTTTTTTGATACTAGGGCAACACGATCGCCAGGTTTGGCGCCAAGTTCTTCAAGTGCGGTAACCAGTCTCAGTGCTTTATCTGCCACCTCTTTGTAGGTGAATTCGACAAACTGACGATTGATGATCTGTTTTAGATAGACCTCGTTTGGGCGCTCCTCTGCCCATTTTAAAATCATTTCATTTGGTGTAGGGAGAGCTTCGTTTTGGTCTTGGCTAAACTCGTTAGGCTGAATCATTGTCTAACTCCATGTTTTTCGCTAAGTTATTGTTGTTAAAATTATGTTAAAGATAGCACGTGCGTATTTTTTTAGGGAGTAAAATTAGCGTTTATTTGTCATCTATGCAGGCTCGTCGATAACTTGCTGGTGTGACCCCTGTTCTCTTCTTAAAGATTCGTGAAAAGTATGAGACATCTTTATAGCCACATTGATAGGCGATCACTGCGATTTTTGAGTCTGTATCCCTTTGCATGATCTCTTTAGCCAGCAGAATCCGTTTATCGCAAACAAAGTCTCGAAAGCTGACGCCAAAGTGCCGGTGAAATTTTTTGGAAAAATAGCTTGTCGAGCAGTGACACATATCCGCAAGGTCTGATTCTCGGATGTCGGTAGTGAGCCTACTCAAGATATACTCTGAGACTTGTTTCAGAAATAAAGTGTCACTATCTCGCTCTCGATTGTTACTTTCAATCTGACAGTGTGTATTGAACAAATGATCTGTCTTAATTTTGAGAATTTCGAGTTCATTTGTGAGGCCAATCTCATTCACATCGATAATATCAATCAGACTTTTCTTATACCTAATTTTATTCCCTATAGAGCAATTTGATATAACAATAATCTTTTTGTTTAGGTTCTCACAAATAGAAATTGCCATGTTAAGTAGTTGATAATTTTTTGCGTCATTAACTATAAAAAAAACCAATCTAACTTCTAACTTACTGATAATAGAGATGTCTTGGTCAAAAACTGTGATGGGGAAAAAGTGTTCGACCTTTTTTATAATTATCGAATTAATTCGACTCTTCTTATCGGTTAATAAAGGTGTAATTAGGTGCATAAATATATGCCTTATGTTTCATTTGTTAACTTTTTTGAAAGTAATCTCGCTAAAAGCCTCTATTAAATAGATTAGAAACAGAACAAAAAAGTACAAGTGAAAAGAAAAAAAATCCTAACTCAATATATTCTTTACCTCTAGATTTACCTTACAGGTTAGCAAAACCTGCTTTGATAATAATGGAGATAAGACCATGGATAAGTTAATGATTGATATTAAAAATTTCTTTAATGATGAGGAAGGGTTAACGGTAGTCGAATACGTTATAGGTGCTGCGATGCTTGTTTTCGGATTGACAACAATATTTTCTGGCATCGGTACAGTTCTCGCTAATAAATTGAGTGCGATTATCGGTGCAATTAGTACGACATCAGCGCCTTAGGGTAATTTGACCGTGAAGAAGCAAGCAGGCCTTGCGACGGTTGAGTATGTCATTGGGGCATCCTTATTAGTATTTGCTATTTGGGTGGTGATTTCAGGTGGTTCTACTGCCTTGATTAGTAAATTGACGACTATTATGTCGGCGTTATAGACGACTTATGATTGATGATTTTCTTCCATTTTGGATCGTTCTTTTGATAATAGCGGTATGCGATGTATCTCAGCATCGCATACCCAATCGACTGCTAATATTAATGATAATGTTGTTTTTCTTGCAACTATCTATTCAATTTTCTTTTGAGCAGTTGAGGATATCATTGATTGGTGGATTAGCATTATTTTTGTTTGGGTTACTCTTATATTTCGTTAGAGCAATGTCCGCTGGAGATGTGAAACTATTGGGCGTCATTGGTCTTTATGTTGGATGGGGTAACTTACAGCTGATAGCTTATTACATAACTATTTCAGCTGGCATTGTTGGGGTTACTTATATTTGTCACCACTTCGCAAGTCACAACTGGTTGGGCGTTAGAGGATACTTTGAACAAAAAGTTATTTCCGTAGCTAATATAAGTTCCAATTTGGAACAGGCAGGCTCTGGAAATGGTTCAAGGTATAAAAATAAAGTGACCATGCCATTTGCGCCAGCTGTTGTTATTGGTTTGGCAATGTATAGCTACTTTAATTGAATCGAAGTGAATAGTGATTAATTAATATGATGGGGTGAAATATGGATATTAGAGGTAGAGAACGGACATCGGATTTAAAACCTCAAATATCGGCTCCCCTAGTACCGACTTCATCAGAGATGCTTGGCGTGCCTGACGTTGTCATTGAGAACCTTGTTCTCAAGCATCTGTCCGCCTACCCGAAATCAGACGTTTTAGAGCTTTCCAACTATCTATGTGTAGTAACACATATCGTAGAAAATGCGCTTGCTGTTTTACGAAAGAAATCTCTTATCGAAGTATTTCAACCTAACGAAAGCCTAGCTATTAATACACTTTCTCATAGCCATGTGCGTTACTCGTTGTCAGAAAAAGGCTTGGAAGAGGCTGACCTCGCGTTTAAACGCGACGCATATCTTGGTCCTGCTCCCGTTTCATTAGATCAGTATTGTGAAATTGTGCAAGCACAAGATTTAAGAGCTCAGCTCGTTTCTCGTCCTGATGTTGAGGCTGCTCTAAGTGACGTATACGGAGTTGAAAGCAAGGTGCCAGTGCTTGGGCCTGCAATCAACTCTGGGCGTGCCTTACTTCTTTACGGACATGCCGGTACAGGTAAAACCTTTGTGGCTTCAAGGATTGTAAATGCCCTGAAAACTTCTGTATTTATCCCTTATGCAGTTTATGCCTTGGGTAACATCATCAAGGTGTTTTCTGCTCAACACCACAAACCTATCGATAATAATGGTAAAGATCGTTCTGTATCCCTGCTCGATCAGTATGACAAACGTTGGTTGAACTGTGAGCGACCAAACATTCAAGTTGGTGGTGAACTAACAATGGAGATGCTCGAGGTTAACCATTCAGAAAACAGTCGAGTATGGTTAGCACCGCTGCAAATGATGGCCAATAACGGCATTTTTGTTATTGATGACTTGGGGCGTCAACCAATGCCCGTTGATGCGCTGTTGAATCGTTGGATTGTTCCAATGGAGTATTTCTTTGACCATTTATCACTGCCTAATGGTCAACAAATCACGATTCCTTTTATCTTAACGTTAGCCTTTTCGACTAACTTGGATCCTCAGAAAATTAGTGATCCTGCGTTTTTGCGTCGTTTGGGCTACAAAATCGAGTTTGAGCCTTTATCACAAAAAGACTATCAGACGTTGTGGTTCGATACTGCTCAAGCTCAAGGTTTTGAATTACCTGAAAATACGATTGAACAGTTGTATAAGCTTCATCGCATTCATGGCGTTAACTATTTCCCTTGCTTACCTAAAGATCTCGTCGGAATCAGTAAAGATATTGTTCTATTCGAACAACTGCCGTTAATCATTACTCCCGATATTTTAACGATGGCATGGAAGGTGTACTTCACTTCAGATGGACTCGAGGAAGAGAGCAATGAGTAAAAGCCAAATATTTCTTCTATTTTTACTGTCCGTAGTATTCGGTTTAGCAGCTGTATTCTTCGCTAAGCAATGGATGGACAATCAAGTACAACCAACCGTTGAGGTGGAACAGGTTGAGCGTCATCCTGTTGTTGTTGCATCTCAAGAAATTGAAGCAGGAACTATCATTGAGGAGCAATTCCTGACCACAAAATTGATGGAAGTGGATTGGATAAATGATAACAACTATTCCGACCCTGAAGAGCTAGTCGGTAAAGTGGTCGCCAATACGGTATATGCAGGTGAGGTTTTGCATAAGATGAGGTTTACCGTACCTGGAGAGGGCTCAACACTGGCGGCTTTGATTCCTGAAAATAAACGCGCGGTGACGATTCGAGTTGATGATGTTATCGGGGTGGCTGGTTTCCTATTACCAGGAAACAAAGTGGATATTCTTAATACTGTTTCGTATGGAAAAAACTCTGCTTCAACGCAAACGGTGTTGAAAGACATTAAAGTGCTTGCTGTTGACCAAACCGCTAAAACTAAAGAAAACAGCCCTATCATTGTGCGTGCTGTGACATTGGAAGTGACTCCCAAAGATGCAGAGAAGCTACTAACCGCGAAGAGCAAAGGTAGCATACAACTGACACTCAGAAACCCACATGAAGTCGACAAAAAAGTCGTGCAACGATACGTACCAAGACCAAGCGTTACGATTATCAAAGGTACGGAAACATCGAATGTTCGCGTCAAGGATTGAGGTGATATATGAAAAGAATAATAACATGTCTTATCGGTTTACTGTTTGTCTCGCTTTCTAGTTACGCGGCAATTCAAACGGGCAAAACCGTCACGGTGCCTCATCATAAGTCAACACATGTGAAGTTGTCGGGAAAGGCGAGCAAGGTATCGCTAGGGGACCCAGATGTACTTGATATCGTGATGCTGAAATCCAACGAATTATTCCTGATTGGTAATAAGCTGGGTGCTACTAACCTAATGGCCTGGGACTCTAGAGGTGTACTTATTGAGTCAATCAACATTGAGGTGACTCACGACCTTAACAGCCTCAAGGCCAAATTGTTTGAATTCCTTCCTAATGAAGAGATTGAGGTTCATAGCGCACAAAATCGCCTGTTGCTAAGCGGACAAGTGAGCAATCAACAACAGATGAATATTGCCATGCGTATCGCTGAAACCTATGCAGCAGGGCAGTCTGTCGATAATTCGAAAGCATCGGGCAGTGAAGTGACTGCCGCAACTGGTGTGATTAATTTGATGTCGATAGGCGGTGCGCAACAGGTCATGTTAGAAGTGACTGTTGCAGAAGTTCAGCGCAGCTTAGTGAGAAAGTTTGATGCTAACTTCCACTTTTTCCAAAGCAGTGGCTCTAACTTTTCATGGGGTGGGGCGTCCGTTCCAGCAGGTATTGTCGGTGCTACACCTATTTTCGATATTCCTACCTCACAGGACTACGGCATTTTAGGGGCGTTTGTCGACGGTAATACTTTGTTTAGTTTTGCATTAGATGTGGCGAAGCAAAATGGTGTTGCCAAGGTACTCGCAGAGCCAAATTTGACGGCGTTGAGTGGAGCAAAAGCGGAGTTCTTGGCCGGTGGTGAGTTCCCTATCCCTGTTCCAGATGAAGACGGTATCACCATCGAGTACAAAGAGTACGGTGTTGGTTTGAAGTTCATTCCTACGGTACTGAGCGATCAGAAAATCAATCTTAATCTTGCCGTTGATGTCAGTGAGATTGCCAATAGTAGCTCTTTGACGATTGAGCCTAGCTTGAGTAATGCCACTTACTTTATTCCGCCTATTACCCGCCGTAGTGCTTCATCAACACTGGAACTCGCCGATGGGCAAACCATTGGTATCGCAGGTCTATTAAGTGAGAACGTGCGAGATGTTAGTAATAAAATGCCGGGGTTGGGAGAAGTACCGGTATTAGGGCAGCTATTTAACAGTCAAGAATTTGTTTCGGGGGAAACCGAGTTGGTGATTTTAGTTACCCCAAGATTGGCTAAGCCTATCGATAGAAATGCCGTAACTCTACCGACGGATGCCTTTGTGAGCCCTAACGACCTTCAATATTACTTGCTTGGCCGAAGTGCTTACATTGCGGAGCCATCGGATGATGATGAACAAGCTCCTCGCCAATCTGCGCCTCAGACTGTTCCAGTTGAAGGCGGAAGCGAAGGCTCATTTGGACACGAATTATAAGGAGATAGCTATGATTAAGGTAATGATGGTTTGTCTCAGTGTAGGTTTGGTGGGGTGTGTAACGTCAGATGCACCTCTGGGTCACTCTGTAGCTCAGGTTAAAACAGAACAAATTTATAACCCAGATGCGACTCAAGAAAATTTGCTCGTAGTGCCTGATGGTACAGGGGAGCGAATGCAAATTGGTTACGATCGTTATGTCGGAAAAGGAGAAGAAGCCTTGTCTGGCAATAGTAGCCAAGTACTTCAAGAGTTTAATTAATATTTGGAGGTACTCATATGTTGTATCGAGTATCGAAAAGTCCAAAGAAACAACAAGGTTTAGTGGCCATCCTAGTGACCGTCGCCTTGTTGGTTTTTTTGGCTGTGTCAGCACTAGCCGTTGATATGAACCATATTCTGGTTAACAAAACACGTTTGCAGAATGCGGTTGACTCTGCGGCATTAGCTGCAGCCACAATATTGGATAACAGCAAGGATAAAGATACGGTTGATGCGGAGGTCGCGACTGCGCTTGCGACTATGGCAGGCTCATCGGGCAATCATGAGATAGATTTCTCGACAGCGAATATTTCGATTGAATATTCGAATGATCCGCAAGACTTTACAGGGACACCAAGCTTTGGTGCTGACGATGATGTGTATGTTCGCGTTACCGTTTCTTCACTTGATATGGAGGAGTTCTTTATTCAAGCGTTTGGTTTGGACAAAACAGTGGCTGCAAGTGCAGTAGCTGGTCCAAGCTCAGGACAACGTCAAATAAATAATGTGGTGCCTATTGGTGTGTGCATTGGTGATGGCACGTTTGACAATGATGTTAATGAAGATGGCCTTGATGATGATACCGGTGAAGTGATTAACAGCGTGTTCGGTTATGAGCTTGGAACAGTGCATGCGTTGAAAGTTGGAGACAGTAACCTTTCTGAGATGGGAAATGGTAACTACCATTTACTCGATTTTGGTTCTGGTGGTAACACGATTAAGCATGCGCTTGGTGGCAGTTATGATTATCCAGTAGCAATAGGGGATGACATCGTTACAAAACCAGGCGGCACAGTGGGGCCAACAGGTGACGGTTTGAACACTCGCTTTGGTGACTATGGTGGTGGGCTTACAGAATCAGATTATCCGTCAGACTATGTCACTACAGAGCCGACCAGTGAAATAACGATAGATGGTAATACGGGTGAGATAGATTTTGATGGCAGCTATACCTATGCTGATTATGAGAATGCAACAAATGCTTGTCTTGACGGTACGGGAAGTGGATGTGCTACCAATGGCGTAGCTTGGCGCAGAATCCTACCTATTCCTATGCTGGACTGCTCTGGTAAAAGTGGCGGCGCTACAGACTTCACAGTAAACAAGATTGGGTGCTTCTTCTTATTACAAAGAGCGCCAACTAACAACAGTGGTACCCAAGCGGTATTTGGTGAATTTATTCATTCATGTTCCGTGGTTGGTGGTACTGGTGGCACTGATTCTACGACGGAAGGGGCATATCGAATTGTGCTCTATGATGATCCCGATAATGAGGAGTCGTAGTCATGAAAGCGAATCTAAAAAGACAGCAAGGGTGGGCTGCTGTCGAGGTCATTATTGCCACACCTGTGTTGTTGTTTTTCTTGGTGTTGACGCTTGAACTCGGAAACATATTGATTCATTACAATGTGATTTCCAAGTCAGTTCAAAACGGTGCTCGCTATGCGGTGAGTGAAGTTTACGGTACCCAATCGGGAACTTTAGCGCCAACTTCTGAAATACAAAATGTGGTTGTATACGGAAAAAACTCGACGGGTACTGCGTTGCTGTCGAATTTATCAACGGCGAATGTCACTGTGACACCACCCTCGACTGACGATTATGTGAGAGTAAGTGTCGACTACAGTTACGTCCCCCACTTTATTGGTATCCCATTTTCAAGCGAAGGTTTTTCGATACCTCTGAAAGTTTCCTCAGTAATGAGGGTGTTGTAATGAATACGTTAAGTACACGCCGCATGAAAGGGTTAGCAATTGTTGAGTTCACGTTGGTTTCCTGGTTGGTGTTTCTGTTGATATTTCTGATCCTAGGTGTGGGGGTCTATGTTTTTTCACTACAGATGGTGAGTGAAGCGACAAGAAAAGCGGCACGCCTGGCAACCGTGTGCTGGGTTGAAGACAGAGACAATATTGCGGGCATGATTGTTCAAGACATTCCATTAATTGGTTTTTCGGCATCAAATATTGAAGTGGCTTATTTGGACGGCAGCGGAACAGAGATTACTACCGGATATACAACTGACCCTGGGTTTGGGGATATAAAGTTTGTGCGAGCCAGAGCGACAGGTTACGGAATTCAGCTCATCAGTAACTTAAATTTTTTAGGCAACTCGGGATATTTAGCTGCACCAGCATTTGAAACGATATTACCAGCCGAGAATTTAGGGGTAATTCGAGCGGATTCGAATTTAAGGACAAGATGTCCACAATTGCCACAGGAGTAGTGTTATGGGGGAAGCTATACCATTACCATCTAATGATAATGAGATCGCTAGGCTGAAAACCAACCTTAAGGTTTGGCTTATTTATCATAGTGAGGGTTTCCATGCCTATATGAGACAAGAGTTGAAGAAATGTAGAAATCTATATACGCACTCTTTTTCTCTTTTGGGCATGAGTGAAGAGTATTTGCAGAGTCTTGATGCTCCGGATCTTATTTTTGTGGAAGCTGGTGGCGATTGGGCTCTAAAGATGGCTGAGCTACAGGGCTATAATCTCGCTTGGGAAGGGCATGACCTATCTTTAGTTGTTTTCGGAGATGAGAGCGATAATGCATCGCTAAAAACTGCCCTCCGTTTAGGAGCGTCAGATTTCTTATCTCATAACGTTTCTATCGCTGGTCTTGTGCCTTTATTGCAAAAAACGTCATCGGATAAGTTAGCCAGCACACAACTGGGCGAACTTTTTCTGTTTCTCAATACTAAAGGGGGGATGGGGGCTACAACATTGGCTCTTAATACCGCCATAGAGATTGCAGAACATCACCCCAATGAGGTGTTGTTATTGGACATTGACCTGCAATTTGGCGTGATACCTGAGTATATGAATCTGCATCCGTCCTACAGTATCTCAGACGTTATCAATAACTCAAAAGACCTCGATGAAATATCGTTAGGAACTTTCGTGTGTAAGCATGAGTCTGGCTTGCACTTGTTGAGTTTCAAGCATGAAAACAACGCTGACGATTACGAACATGCCCTCAAAATCGGCAAGATGCTTCCTGTTCTTCGTCGTTATTACCCGTTCATTATTATCGATTTTTCTCGTGGGTTGGACCACGTGTTTGCGTCGACGATATCTCCTGCGAGCAAAGCATTGTTGGTGATGCAACAGAATCTAGTCTCTATTAAAAATACATCACGCCTGATTAAGTCTTTAAAATTTGAATACGGTCTGCAAACGGATGCGATTGAAATTGTTTTAAACCGATATGAAAAAAGACAGCCGATAAAGCTTAAAGACATTGAGCAGACTTTGGGAGCGCATGATATTCACATTATGCCGAATGATTTTAAGGTTGCTCTAGAGAGTGCGAACTTAGGCAAACCATTTGTTCAAAGTAAGAAAAATAGCTCGATCACTCGCTCTATTATCGAGTTGTCTAATTTCTTGTCTCCTCACGAAGAAGAAAACAAAAGTTGGATTAAGCGACTATTCTCATAAGACGGCAGTAGCATACATAAGCGAGGGAGCGTTATGTTCTTTAAAAGAAAAAATATCAACCCAGAGTTTGAAAAAAAAGCTGCAACGATGACTTCAAATGAAGTCCAAGTGTCTTCTCCTGAGGAGACTCTTAAGGTTGATGTGGAAAATGCTAGTGCCGAAAAAGAAAAGTCGATTAATGAAGCCAAAAAGGCTCTCGAGCAAGAATTATCAATTAAGCACTATTTCCATAAGCAGCTATTAGAGACATTAGATTTAGGCTTACTCTCAAGCTTAGAGACTGACAGAGCCAAAGTAGATCTCCATGAAGCTATCGTTCAGTTAATGGCGAATGACTCAAGCCAAGCGTTAAGTGCTGAGGGGCGAAAGCGTGTTATTAAACAGATTGAGGACGAGGTTTTTGGGCTAGGTCCGTTAGAGCCTTTGTTAGCGGATACCACAGTATCTGATATCTTGGTGAATGGCCCTAAGAGTGTTTATGTAGAGCGTCGAGGTAAACTTGAGAAAACACCTTATACCTTTCTTGATGACCGCCACTTAAGAAACATCATCGATAGAATTGTTAGCCAAGTCGGTCGACGCATCGATGAAGCGTCACCTATGGTCGATGCGAGACTTGTCGATGGTTCTCGTGTTAACGCCATTATTCCCCCCCTTGCATTAGACGGGCCTTCTGTCTCAATCCGACGCTTTGCTGTTGACCGCCTGACCATGGACAACATGTTGAGTTACGGTTCTATATCTCCAGGAATGGCTAAGTTTGTAGAGGCTGCGGTAAAAGGTGAGCTCAATATTCTTATCTCTGGTGGTACTGGCTCAGGAAAAACTACCACACTCAATATTTTTTCAGGCTTTATTCCAAGGGATCAGCGAATCATCACCATTGAGGATTCCGCGGAGCTTCAATTACAACAACCTCATGTGATTCGTTTAGAGACTCGTCCTGCTAACCTCGAAGGCAAAGGTGAAATTAGCCAACGTGAATTGGTGAAAAACACTCTACGTATGCGTCCTGACCGAATTGTGGTTGGGGAGGTAAGGGGGAGCGAAGCCGTCGATATGCTCGCTGCAATGAATACTGGTCATGATGGCTCTTTAGCGACGATTCACGCCAACACCCCTCGTGATGCGTTGAGCCGAGTAGAAAACATGTTCTCTATGGCTGGCTGGAACATCTCAACCAAAAACCTTCGCGCTCAGATTGCATCGGCAATACATTTGGTTGTTCAAATGGAACGTCAAGAAGACGGTAAGCGTCGCATGGTCAGCATACAAGAAATCAATGGTATGGAAGGGGAGATGATCACAATGTCAGAGATCTTCCGTTTTCAACGAAAAGGTGTCGACGCTGAAGGAAATATTCAAGGCTTTTATACCGCAACAGGTATCGTCCCTCAGACTCATGATCAATTAGTTAAACGTGGGTTAGATATTCCTTTTGATATTTTCTCTGAGAACCAAGAGTAGGAGGGAGTATGGATAATGTAACGGTTTCACTCTTGTTGTTGTTCGTTGCAGTTCTCTTTATCTCGCAAGCCTTGCTGCTGCCTGCTGCGGGGAAAAAAGCTAAACATAGGGAGCTGTCTCGTCGACTGAAAGAGACGCAGCGAAATATCGATGAAGAGAGCCTTTCTTTACTGAAAGAGCACTACCGTAAAGAGCTGTCACCATTAGACCGAAAGTTAGTATCTATCACAGTGTTTGCAGATTTGAAGCGAATGCTTGAACTGGCTGGGATCAAGATGGCTCTCACGCGTTTTCTATTTACTACTTTTCTAGCTGGTCTATCGCTAACTTTGCTGGCTCTGCTTTTTAATCAGGAATGGTTTATTTGCGTGGCTGTCTTTTTCTTCTCTTGGGTTATTGCTTATCTGTATGTTCAAAACCGGGTTACTTACCGCCTGGCGCTTTTTGAACAACAGCTCCCCGAAGCTCTAGATATCATTCGTCGAGCTCTGCAAGCTGGTCAACCGTTGGTTCAATCATTCAATGAGGTAGGTGAAGAACTGCCAGATCCAATTGGTACCGAATTCAAGAACACTTACAACTTGCTGAATTATGGCTATGACTTGCGTCTGGCGATCTTACAGATGGCAGAGCGCGTGCCTACCGTGTCAATGTTGGCGTTTTCCAGTGCGGTTATGCTGCAAAAAGAGACTGGCGGTAACTTGTCGGAAAACCTTCAAAAAGTATCAGAAGTATTAAGAGCTCGTTTCAAATTAGAACGAAAGATCAAGACACTTTCTGCGGAAAGCCGCTTATCTGCATGGATATTAACGCTCTCCCCGTTTGCGTTGTTTTTTGGTCTTAAGTTATTTAATCCAGATTATGTAGAACCTTTGTACAGCGACCCTCGTGGTATCACTATGGTGAGTGTAGGTATTGTTTTGTTGGCCATTGGTGCTTTATGGATCAAGAAAATAATTAATGTAGAGATATAAATTATGGAGTTATTCAATTTAAGTGCTTGGATGCAAGCTATCGAAAACTTCGGGTTTAGTTCGCAGTTTGTGATTTATGCGATGATTTTGTTGACCACTGTTTTGTTGACTCTAACTGTGGGCTTTTTGGTGGTTGGTGCTAGCTCACCGTTAGATAAGCGCCTGAAAAAAATATCGGGTCACGGTGGAAATTCGACCCAAAGAAAAAGTTACGACTTTACCAATACACTCGAATCATTAAGTCCTTTTATTGGTAAGGGTAATAAGCGCGATAATGAGACGTACTCTGAAAAACTGATGCATGCCGGTTATCACAACAAGAGCGCATTATCTGTTTTTTATTCGCTGAAGTTGCTGTCCACTCTAGTCGGTCTGTTGTGTGCATTCATGGTGTACTTCACTTCGCTTGGCGGTAGTTATAACAACTTCTTAACCTTGACTTGTATTTTCTTGGGGATGTTTACACCAAACTTCATCCTCAATAAATTACAGAAAGAGCGCCAACGCAAAATCCGAAATGGTGTACCTGACGCTTTGGATTTGCTGGTGGTGTGTACTGAATCCGGCCTTGGTTTTAATGCGGCATTAGGGCGGGTTGCAACAGAACTGTATGTCTCTCAACCTGAGCTAGCTGATGAGTTGGATACGGTGTTTGCCAAGATTCAAGCAGGTGTACCAATGCCGGATGCTTTGAGTCAACTTATTGAACGTACAGGGCTTGTTGAGTTAGAAGGATTGGTTTCTATGCTGTCTCATGCTTCAAAGATGGGTGGAAGCCTTGCACAAACCTTAAGAGATTATACTGCTGATTTCAGGGATAAGCGTCAACAGGCTGCAGAAGAGATCGCAGCTAAGATTCCAACCAAAATGCTGTTCCCAATGTTGTTATTTATCTGGCCATGCTTTTTTATCGTTGCGCTAGGGCCAGGGATGATGATCGTAATGGATGCCTTGACATCTCCAGGAGCTGAATTATGAGAACCATAAATAGAATTATATTATTCATGTTACCTCTTTTTCTTATTGGATGTGCGTCATCTGATGAAACGGGCAACGACTTTAATTCTGAACTTTACGCGGGCAAACCGATTGATACATTGAGCAATGATGCGCCTCCTTTGAACGAGAAAGAGGCCATTGTCCGAGGAGACAAGGCTCTGCGTGAGAACAATGTCGATCTTGCCTTGTATGAGTATATCCGTTCTCTTTCGTACCCAGAGAAAGAGTTCCATGACCGAACATTATTTACGATTGGCCGTATCCACCAGTCTAGAGCGAATTACCCTCTGGCTGAAAAATCATATCTTGCTGTCTTGAATGTTGACCCAGCGCATACGGGAGCGCTTGAACAACTTGGAAGTTTATACACTAAACAGAATCGACTGGAAGAAGGTTTAAGTTACTTCTATAAAGCCATTAACTCAGACCAAGTGCGATTGAGCAGTGGTCAAAGTATCTCTAATAATCATTCACTAACCAAGAGTCAGGCTCAAGCCTTTAAAGTGGACGATCAGTCCCCGCTGTTAGCCTACATGGGAGTTGGAGTATTACGAGATGTCGCCGGTGATCATGATGTGGCACAGATTCTATTTGGTAAGGTATTGACCATCTCTCCGCGCTCTGTCAAAGGGTTAATCAACATGGGCTATTCTCACTACATGGATGGTGAATATGATGAAGCGTTGCGATTGACGAATAACGCGTTGAACCTCGAACCAAACAATGAGAAAGCGCAGAATAACCTTGCCTTGATTTATCTTGCAAAAGGCGAAGTGCAGAAATCAGTTAACACCTTTATGCGCCATATGGATGCGCCAGAGGCTCTGAACAATGTTGGTTACTTCTTGATTCTTCAAGGCAAGCCAGAAGAAGCCATTCCTTACTTGCAGCAAGCGATTGATAAGAAAGCTTCATATTATGAGTTAGCCAATAAAAACTTGGAGACAGCAATCTCGCAAGTTCGAGAGATGAATTAAAAAATAGAGACACTGCCATACCTTTATCACAACAGTGTTTATTTATTGCCGAAGCGAACGGGTTTTCGCTTCGGCTTCATTTTAGGAATCAGTTTACAGCCAATTCATAACTGCACCCGCAGTAATAAACACACCGACTAAGCCAACGATTGGAAGCTTGATTGATTTAAGCAACCAAACACCAACCACGATTAGCGCGAAGTCTAGCCCATTGTTCACGGCACTGGTGAAGATAGGTTGATACAAAGCCGCGAGTAGCAGACCAACAACCGCTGCATTGACGCCTGTTAACGCACCAGACACCAGTGGTTTGCTCGCTATCGCTTGCCAATTTTTTAGGACACCTAACAGCAATAAAAATCCCGGTAGGAAAACGGCGATGGTTGCAATCAGAGCGCCTAACACTGGCGATGCTGGCATAAGCACGTAACCTAAATAGGTGGCAAGGGTAAACATCGGTCCTGGAACGGCTTGTGCAGCTGCGTATCCCGTTAAAAAAGCGTCTTGGGACAACTGATCACCAATACCATTTTGGAGCAATGGTAGAACCACGTGTCCACCACCAAACACCAAGCTACCTGCTTGGTAGAACAATCCGAATACTTCGATACCCTTTGAGTAGCTTGCCAGCAAAGGCAGGCCAAAAAGCAGAGCGACAAAGAGAGCGAGTGGTGCAAATGAAATCTTTTCGCTACTGGTCATCGAAGGTTGCGGTTGTGAAGACAGATATTGACTGCCAATCAGTGCAGCAACAATAAGCACGAAGATTTGTGGCCAGATACCAGGGAATAGCAGTAGCACAACGGCAGTCATAACGCATAGCGACGTTGCGATGGCTGATTTGCAGAAGTTTTTGTACATTCCATAAGTTGCATCGGCGACGACCACGACGGCAAGCAGCTTAAGTCCATGGATGATTGAGTTGAAAAGAGAGTTTTCAAGCAATTGAGAACTTGCAACGGCTAGTATTAGCATCAAGATCACTGACGGAGTTGTGAAGCCAACAAAAGCTGCAATAGCGCCAGTCAGCCCTCCTTTTTTGTAACCAACAGCGAAGCCGACTTGGCTTGAACCGGGGCCCGGTAAGAACTGACTTAGTGCCACAATCTGACCGTATTCCTCGTCAGTTAGCCACTTCATTTTTTCGACAAACGTGTTTCTGAAATAACCGATGTGAGCCGCTGGACCACCAAAACTGATCCAACCTAGCCAAAAAAAGGTCTTAAAAATTGCAAACATGATCATACCCATTTAAAGAATTACGAGTAATTTAGGGGGAACAGTACTATGATTCAAATTAATTGTTTTAATTGTCTCTATTAATGATATTGGACGGGTAAGTGGCAAACTTTAATTGGAAAGGCATTGATCTTAACTTATTGATTGCTCTACAAGCATTGTATAAAACTAACAGTGTCAGCAAGGCGGCTGAGCGTTGTTTTGTGAGTCAATCGGCGATGAGCCATAGTTTACAGAGACTAAGAAAGCTGTTCGATGATCCACTGTTTGAACGTGTGGGGAGTCGAATGGAGCCAACAGAAAGAGCAATAGAGCTATCCCATTCCGTCGATTTATTACTCGCTCAGATTCAGACGGATATTTTGCGAGCCAAGCCGTTCAATCCGGAAACGTATGATGGTGTTTGGAAGATCGGTTTAACAGACTATGCAGAACAAATGTTTGGCCCGTCACTGTTTGACACAATTAAAAGATTGGCACCTCAATCCAAAGTTGCTTTGTTTAATGTTAATCGTGCTAATTACCAACAAGTTTATGAGAGTGAAAAGCTCGATGTTGTTATTGGTAGCTTTGGTGACGTAGTTAAAAGGTACAATACTCAGTTGCTTTATACTGAGCAGCATGTGTGTTTGTATGATAGTAAGGTGTGTCAGTTTTCAGACTCTATGTCACTGCTAGAGTTTACTTCGGTTGAGCACGCATTAGTTTCACCGAATGGCGCTATGAGCACCGGAGTCGATAAAAAACTGGAAGAGCACGGTTTGCAACGCAGGGTTTCCATTGTTTCAAGTAACTTCTTAACCGTTAAGAATCTAATTCAAGGTCGAAAACTGATTTGTATCGTTCCTAGATTAGTCGCAACACAACAAAGTCCAAATAGCTCAATAAAAGCAGTTCCACCACCGATTGAAGTTCCTGATTTTGATATACAGCTGATGTATCGGAAAGGTTTGTCGCAAGATAATAAAAACAAATTCATTCGCGATCTTGTAAGTGAGACCGTCATTCGAATGGCTAGGAAGTCGTAGGTTGGGGAGCTATCCTCTTAAGGAGCCAATCGACGAAGTACCATAGAATAATGACACATATAGCACCGATATACCCATCGATAGCATAGTGCCAAGCAAGGTGTACGGAACCAACTTGAATAAAAAACGCATACATCCAGAGTGCGTAACCGAGCTTTTTATTGAGTTCATATCCACACAGAGCCATGAGAACTGCAATTGTGACATGCATACTTGGCATCGCTGATATCCCAATCCCTATCCCGTTTTCCGAATTGATGTATTTTTCTAATAACATCTCTTGAGTGCCTAGAGCCCAAACAGGAGGTAACTCTAAAGAGGCCAGATATGTGCTTTGCTGTTTTAATAGCGCAATAAGGTCGGAATAGAGAGTTACGCCTTCGAAGTAATGCATGAATGCAGGGCCTGCCGATGACATTACGATTGCCATGATGTTACCTAGCAAAGTCCAAGAGCTCATAAAGGTGATAAAAAATCGGTTTCTGAGGTGATCATTTTTCCTGTAAAGAATGAAATAGAGAATCATCCCCCACATCAGAAAAAACCAAGCATTATATAGAGTGTTTATAAACAATGTGGCGTATGGAGAGGAGAAAAAGTAGTGTGTGATTTCCCATGGAGAGTAGCCAAAATGCAACCATTTATCGATGTGGTAGAACTCCAAATCCAAGTAGTAAGGCATGACCTCAGGTATGATTGATTTTATAAATGTGTAGCTAGAAAATGAGATGTTCAGGGTAAATATCATGATGGCGAAGAAGACAGGCTTTGAGATTGGTAGAAATAGCGTCTTCATTTTCTTTAAGAAACGCTTTAATGGCCTCTTTTCTTTATTAATGAGTAGGTAAATGTAGTAATACGTCGCCCAAGCCATGAAGCTCACATAGCAAACAACAGAAAGAATATCTAAATAGTTATAGATGTCATATCGCAATGTACCGTAAGTTGATGAGTCAACCAGAAAAACAGGTAGGGTCGTTATTACAACAAAGTAAATGATCAATTTATTTCGATTGAACTCACTCTTCAATGAAAGAACGAGGTTAGAACGCTTTGTACTGAGTGGAGATAATTGATCCATAAACACCTACAGTAAACAGCTGTTAAAAGAAGTCAGAATTTGATTAGAGGAAGGTAGCATCTACTAAAATGCTAGCGTAGTTTTTGGGGTTTTGTGTAGATGGGCGAATAAATCTTAAAAACAAAGAATTTGTCATCACCATGTTCAAATTGTGGCTATACTTAATTTGAGACTTAATTCAGTACAACAACGGATGATCGTGTGTATGTTCAGCGACTCTAGCTATGGATTGAGTTTTACATGGTTAAAAACTCTCCCTAACTAAATGGAATTAGTTGGTTTAAAGCGCTAGCTCCCCCTAGCGCTTTTTCTTTTGCTTTGAATACTGTCTAGAAGGAGTACTTGGTCCATTTCTTAGCTCGCCAACGATGAGCCATAATGATGCCTCGGAACCATTCATCCATTGCAATGGCCATCCACGCGCCAAATACGCCATAGCCCCAGTGCACGCCAAGCAAATAGCTCATGGCAACCCCAATGCCCCACATGCTCAATATGCCCATTTTCACCGGGAACTGAATGTCACCAGCGGCTTTTAGACACGAGATAAAGATCAGATTAAACACTCGGCCCGCTTCAAGCAGTATTGAGCCTGCAATAAGAGCGGCGGTAAGAGCGATGATCTCTGGGTCTTGGGTGAAAACATCTAGGATCTCGAAGCGGAATAGATATATCAAACAGGTGATCACAGTTGACGCGATAAAGCCTACAACAAAGTAACGTTGCACGCGTGAGGTAATCTCATCGATCCAACCTTTGCCGATGTAGTATCCCGTTTGGATCTGGCTGCCTTGACCAATGGCTAACGCAAACGCGAAAGAGAGACGAGCGATATTCTGCGCGTAGGTAAAGGCTGCGAGTGAAGAGGTGCCCATCTGAACAACAAAGAAGGTAATGCTGATCTGAGCCATGTTATAGGAGAGCACTTCTCCGGCATTCATGGAGCCAATCTTGATGATCTTTTGGTAAATTGATTTAGGAATAGTCTTGAATTGCCTAATCGGAAGGTTGATCCCTTTGCTTTTGACGACTCCAATCAAAATAAACATACCGATCACTTGGCTAAAGACAGTAGCAACCGCGACACCTTGAACACCGTAAACAGGTAATCCAAAGGGCTGGTATAGCGCGCAGTAGTTACCTACAACGTTGATAACACCCGCGATCATATTGATGACCATTGGAGACTTTGAGTAGCCGTGGCTGCGAAGAATGGTCGTCAATACTACGCCAATGGTGACGTTAAAAGTCAGTGCACCACTGATGAATAGATACTCTTGAGCGTACTGCTCGACTTGTGGTTCGAGCTGGTAGAGCGGTATGAAATATTCAGCGCCCAGTACCGCGAGAATACTCAGCAAAATACCGGTAATGATGGCGAGGATGATACTGGCCACACCGACATGCGCACTCTCTTGATCACGTGAAGCGCCGTTGTATTGTGCAATTAAGATACCGGTGCCACTGCTTACCATCGTCGAGACAATGATCAGAAAAAATGAGATCTGCGAGATAACACCAACTGCTGATACGGCTTTGTCTGAGTATCCAGATAACATGAACACGTCACTGGTGTTGAGCGCGGTTCTTAATAGGACTTCAATGAATATTGGCCAAGTGAGCGCAACGATTCCCATGCGTTTGTTTAGGTTGGAATCAGCATTAGGCATTTAGATTTTCTCAAAAAAGGAAGGGTGAAGCTTTAGTGTAGTGCTTATTAAGAAAACGACTATCAAAATAATGTCCGGATTACATATAAGGCCAATAATAGACGGTTTTTAGCCGAAAAAAGAGGTTGATTTGGTAACGTTTTCCCTTCAAACGTGGCTAAAAGGTAGGTAAGAGGTAAAGAAAATGAAAGAGGACAAACAGAAAGGAAGAGCAACAAAGCCAGTGCTTAAAACTGGCTTTGTATAAACCGTATAGTTATTCGATTCGTTGACCTTGGGCATCGAATAGATGACAGTCTTTCGCAGAGAAGCTTAGCTCGATAGATTGATAACGTGAGACTTCTTGATCACCAGGTAAGTGAACCTTAAAGCCGTCTATACCGCAAGATTGGCCGAACATATAGGTACTATTGCCAAGACGCTCAACCACTTCACTTTGAAACTCAATTGTGATGTCAGAACCGCCATCAATTTCTAGGTGTTCTGGTCTAATGCCGAGGGTCAGCTGTTGTCCTTCGGCTAGTTTTTTGTCTGGGAGTGGAATAGTAATTTGGCTATTACCATTAATCGTGAGCTGAGCATGGGTCTCTGAACAAGAGCCTACGACACAAGGTAAAAAGTTCATCTTAGGTGAGCCAATAAAGCCAGCTACAAACTCATTTTGTGGATTATGGTAAAGCTCTAGTGGTGAGCCAACTTGTTCTACTCTACCGTCTCTAAGAACCACGATTTTATCGGCAAGCGTCATCGCTTCGACCTGATCGTGAGTTACGTAAATCATGGTGTTTTGCAGATCTTGGTGTAATTTTGCGATTTGTAAGCGCATATCGACGCGAAGTTCTGCATCTAGGTTAGAGAGAGGCTCATCAAATAGGAACACTTTTGGGTTACGTACGATTGCACGTCCAATGGCAACCCTTTGACGTTGACCACCAGACAGCTCCTTCGGTTTACGTTTCAGCAAGTGTTCTAATTGTAAGGTTTTGGCTGCGCTGGTGACCTGCTTGTCAATGGTCTCTTTAGCGACGCCATTCATTTTCAGGCCAAAGCCCATGTTCTCTTCGACGGTCATATGCGGATAGAGAGCATAGGATTGAAACACCATCGCTACCCCACGCTCTGCAGGGTCAACATCATTAACGAGCTCATCACCAATATGGATCTCGCCTTCGGTAATTTCCTCTAGGCCTGCAACTAAGCGAAGGAGCGTAGATTTACCACAACCTGACGGACCAACAAAAACAACGAACTCGCCGTTGGTTATCTCTAAATCAACACCATGGATGGTCTGTACATCACCATAACGCTTAATGACCTTTTTTAAGCTGATATCAGCCATGCTATCTCCTTGCCTTGTTGGACTACATCACTTTGCCTTTAAAACATACGCATTCATCAGAAATTTGTTAGGTGCCTCGCACGATTTATTGATCCGGCTCATACAAATTTTACAAACTATTCCGTTTTTTGTGGAATCGTTTACACAATTTAAACATAACGATACACAATATGATTGCTGAGATTAATATTTGAGCATGGTTACGATTAAAGCTTAGCAATTTGATGATGTTTCGCCGATTAACTTTGAAACAAATGGAATTGTAAACAAAGCTATGAAGACAAGGAATTTGGGAAAATGGTGCAATCTGTGAAAACGATATACCCAGAAAATCGCATCCCATCAGCCAGAAAGAAAAGGCGCATCAGCTCTAAGCTGTCGCCGTGGCTGTTTTTAACACCGGCAATTGCCATCTTCTCGCTCTACGTGATCTTTCCGATTGTGGACAGTATCTGGTTGAGCTTTTTTGAGTGGGATGGACTTGGAGAGAAAGAGTGGGTGGGACTAGAAAACTACCGCGAGCTTTTTGACTCAGATGCATTTTACACCTCACTGACGAATAACTTTCTCTGGTTGATCTTCTTTATGCTTGCGCCACCTTGTGGTCTAGCTATTGCACTCTTTCTCAACCAACAAGTGAAAGGCATTCGTGTCGTTAAGTCACTGTTCTTCTTCCCATTTGTTATCTCTCAAGTGGTGGTGGGCTTAGTATTTGCTTGGTTTTATGACCCATCTTTTGGTCTGTTCAACATTGTACTGGCCTCGTTGGGTTTTGATCCTATTTCGATTCTCGCCAATGAAGACTACGTTACCTACGGGATCATCGTGGCAGGCCTGTGGCCACAAATCTCTTACTGCATGATTTTGTACCTAACAGGGTTGAACAACTTAGACCCTGAACAGTTAGAAGCGGCGAGGTTAGATGGCGCGAAGAAGTGGCGCATGCTGTGGTATGTGGTGTTGCCTCAATTACGACCTGCGACCTTTATCGCCGTGGTAGTCACCGTGATAGGTGCCCTGCGTTCATTCGATTTGGTTGCCACCATGACGGCTGGTGGTCCTTGGGGAAGCTCTACGGTATTAGCGTATCAAATGTATGAAGAGTCTATCTTTAACTATCGAATGGGTTATGGCGCTGCGGTTTCCGTTGTCCTATTCCTAATCATGGATATCTATATCGCTTACTTCTTGTGGCGTATGTTGAGGAGTGAAAAATAATGTATCCACAACCGATTCAAAAAGCAGGACGCTTTACCAATATCAGTTATCGAGTGGCGTTGCCTATCTCTATTGTGATGTGGCTGCTCCCACTCATTGCGGTGATGATGACCTCGATTCGCTCGATGGAAGATATCAACAAAGGTAACTACTGGGGTTGGCCGAGTGAGATTCAGTTCATCGAAAACTACACACAGGTGTTCACGTCAACATCGATGGGGCAGTATTTAATTAATAGCTTAATCATCACCTTGCCTGCAGTGGCAGGAGCGGTGGCGCTCTCGACATTGGCGGGCTATGCATTAGCAAAATACAACTTCAAAGCCAATCTTTGGATATTCGCGATGTTTATTGCGGGTAACTTTGTGCCCTTCCAAATCCTGATGATCCCAGTACGCGACCTAACGATTAATCTTGGCTTGTACGACACGCATTGGGCTTTGATCTTCTTCCATATCGCGTTTCAAGCCGGCTTTTGTACCCTGTTCATGCGTAACTTTATCGTTGGTATCCCCGATGCTTTGATCGAAGCCGCTCGCGTAGAAGGGGTCAGCGAATGGAAAATATTTTGGCATGTGGTTCTGCCACTGGTTCGCCCAGCATTAGCTGCACTCGCGGTATTGGTGTTTACCTTTATTTGGAATGACTTCTTCTGGGCTTTGGTTCTCGTTCAAAGTGATGAAGTGCGCCCAGTAACGGCGGGTTTGAGCTCATTGCAAGGCCAGTGGTTGGCGTCGTGGCAGTTTATGTCAGCTGGTGCGGTGGTTGCTGCAATTCCTCCAGTTGTCCTGTTCTTTACCATGCAGAAACACTTTATCGCCGGCCTAACGTTGGGAGCGACCAAAGGTTAAATATTGAATGAGGGCGCCTCAAGCTGGGAGCCCTTGTTTAAACAATCCACTTTAATAAATGCACAGAGAGTAACTAACCAGAAATAACCGAAGTACGAATAACTTTACCCGGCACAATAATAAAAATTGGACTTAGTGAGCCCCGCTCTATAACAAGGACCTACATATGAAATACGTGAAACATATCGCTGCAACTGCAGTGCTTGCTGCCTCCGTCTCGACTACAGCGTTCGCAGGAACCTTGGTCATCAACTCAGACGCCTCAGACCCTGCACCAAAAGAAGCATGGAGTGAGATCATCAGTCGCTTTGAAAAAGAGAACCCTGATATCACGGTTAAGTACAACCTGTACGACCATGAGTCATATAAAACCACGATTCGTAACTGGTTGGTGACGTCACCGCCAGATGTAGTGTTTTGGTATGCTGGTAATCGTATGAAGGCGTTCGTTGATCGTGGCTTGTTTGAAGATGTCAGCGATATTTGGGCTGACAACAACATGAAACAAGACTTCGCAGCCGCTGCACCTGCGATGACGGTACAGGGTAAGCAATATGGTGTGCCTTACACGTATTACCAATGGGGTATCTACTACCGAAAAGACATCTTTGAGCAGTATGGTATTGCTGAGCCAAAAACGTGGGAAGAGCTAAAGTCGGCGTCAGCAACGCTAAAAGAAAACGGCGTGACGCCATTTACCATAGGGACTAAGTATCTTTGGACGGCAGCTGGTTGGTTTGATTACATCAACATGCGTACCAATGGCTTGGATTTCCATATCCAATTGATGGATGGGAAAGTGCCATACAGCGATGAGCGTGTGAAGAAAACGTTCGCCAACTGGGCTGAGTTGGTTGAACCAGGCTACTTCCTAGATAACCACGCATCTTACTCTTGGCAAGAAGCGCAACCTTTCCTATACAACGGTAAGGCAGCGATGTACTTAATGGGTAACTTCATTACGCCAAACTTCCCAGCAGAGCTCGATGGCAAAATGGACTTCTTCCAATTTCCAGTCATTGACCCAAGCGTGCCAATGGCCGAAGATGCGCCAATGGATACATTACATATTCCATCGAAAGCCAAAAACAAGGCTGATGCTCGTAAATTCTTAGAGTTTGTTGCTCGTGCTGAAAACCAGCAGCTTATCAATGAGATGCTGTTGCAAATTCCAACGAATAACAAAGCGAAAGCCAAGTCAGATCCGTTCCTAGACAAAGGTGTTGCTATGTTAGCGGCGAGCGATGGTACAGCACAATTCTACGACCGAGATACCAACCCTGCGATGGCTAAAGAGGGGATGAAAGGCTTCCAAGAGTTTATGGTTCACCCTGAGCGTATTGATAAGATCTTGAAGAAACTGGATAAGGTCAGCAAGCGCGCCTTTAAGTAATTAAGCCCAAGCCGTAGCGACTGTCGCTGCGGCTTTCTTCACTCTGAACGGTATATCGCAAGGAACAGTTAATGAGAAGCTTCTCTCAAATCCTCTCAGCTCGTGAGTGGGAAAATCAACACATCACTCACCACAACGTCCTCGAAGCACATGCACCTTTGAGGGCATATACCTCAAAAGAGGGCGCACTAACTCGAACTGCATCGAATACCACATCTTTAAATGGCGTTTGGAAATTTCAGCTATTTGATGCGCCAGAGTTGGTTAGTGAAGCCATGATTGGAGAGCACTTTGATGATGAAATGTGGTGCCAAATCGAGGTGCCGAGCAATTGGCAGATGCAGGGATTTGATAAGCCCATTTATACTAACGTGAAGTACCCATTTGCAGATAAGCCTCCATTTGTACCTAGCGATAACCCTACTGGACTCTATAGAACATCCTTTCAATGCACAGAGCAAGAACTGACAAACACCCACCGAATTGTATTTGATGGCGTCAACTCAGCTTTTCATTTGTGGTGTAACGGTAAGTGGGTGGGTTACTCACAGGATAGCCGCTTGCCTGCCGAGTTTGATTTATCGGCGTTTGTAAAAACGGGTGATAACTCGCTAGCGGTGATGGTGCTGCGTTGGTCAGATGGCTCGTACCTCGAAGATCAAGATATGTGGTGGTTGAGCGGCATATTCCGCGATGTCACCTTGCTAACCAAGCCAAAGGTAGCAATCGAAGATGTCAAAATTGAAACCCAATTAGATGGTTCTTATCGTAATGCGCAGCTCAATGTGGATGTCAAAATATCAAAACAAACTGACGAGAGTAGCGGTGCTCATCAGATAAAAGTGACGCTGCATGACGCGCAAGGTCAGCCAGTGATTGAACCTGATATTGTCGATTTTGGTCAAAGATATGTGGATGAAAAAGGCCCTTGGCAGGAGTTAGCCTATAGCCAAAATTTAATCATCGACCCACACAAATGGAGCGCTGAATCTCCTTATCTCTATCGTTGTGTTATCTCGTTGGAGAATGAACAGGGCGAATTACTTGACTGTGAGGCATACGATGTGGGTTTTCGTAGTGTCGAGATCACCGATGGATTGTTTAAGGTTAATGGGAAGCCTTTGCTGATTCGCGGGGTTAATCGACATGAACATCATCCTGAATTTGGTCATACCATGACTCGTGAGGGCATGATTCAAGACATCAGACTCATCAAGCAGAACAACTTCAATGCTGTGCGAACGGCTCATTATCCTAACCATCCACTTTGGTATGAACTGTGTGATGAATACGGGCTGTATTTGGTTGATGAAGCGAATATAGAAACGCACGGGCAAGTACCCATGTGCCGTTTATCAGACGATGCCTCTTGGCTTAATGCCTATATGCGGCGTATTACTCGCTTGGTCGAGCGCGATAAAAACCACCCTAGTATTATTGTTTGGTCATTGGGGAATGAATCGGGGATTGGGCGCAATCATCACGCGATGTACCAATGGGTGAAGCTAACAGACCCAACTCGTCCCGTTCAATATGAAGGGGGAGGTGCGGATACCGCCGCCACCGATATTCTCTGTCCGATGTATGCCAGGGTGGATTGGGATTTACCTGTTGTTGCTCATCAACCAGAGGTGACACCGCGTGTAGGAATTCGAAAAGCGATAGCACTGCCCAATGAACAGCGTCCTTTGATTTTGTGTGAATACGCACATGCAATGGGCAATAGCTTGGGCAGCTTCGACAAATACTGGCAAGCCTTTAGAGATAATCCAAGGCTACAAGGTGGCTTTATTTGGGATTGGGTTGATCAGGGGATCACCAAGCAGGATAAAAATGGTCAGTCTTATTGGGGATACGGCGGTGACTTTGGTGATGATATCAATGACCGTCAATTCTGTATCAATGGTCTGGTTTTTCCTGATCGAACGATTCATCCCACTCTACATGAAGTGAAAAAAGCGCAGCAGTTTTATCAGTTCACGCTGGTTTCTGCGTCTCCTTTGGTGATTGAAGTGTGCAGTGAACATCTATTCCATGCCAGCCAAAATGAAATCTTAAATTGGAACATTACTCAAGACGGTGAAGTGCAGAGCCAAGGCAGCATTGAGTTATTGTTAGAGCCAGACTCGACTCTACAAATAGAGCTAGATGGCATTGTACTTCCTCAAAAAGCAAACGCACTCAACCACCTCAATTTGGAAGTCAGATTAAGCCAAGATACCAAATGGGCAAGTAAAGGACACATTACCGCTACTGAACAACTCTCTCTACCTACATTGTCGCAATTGGTGTTAGATGCTAATGCTTCAGAGCATCCACCGCTGATTGTCGAGAGCGATGAGCGGCTTGCAATTGTCGGTACCCAGTATCGTGTTGAGTTTGACCGTCTAACGGGTAACGTGGAAAGTTGGTTGAAAGAGGGCGTTGAGCAACTTGCCAGTGGCATTCGTGATAACTTCTATCGAGCGCCATTGGATAACGATATAGGTGTCAGCGAAGCTAATCGCGTTGACCCCAACTCTTGGATAGCTCGATGGCAGGCGGCGGGGCTTGATTCCCTGACGCCAGAGTGCATTGATTTCTCATACCTCACGAATCAAAACAAAGCCTTGGTGACGTCGAAAATCGCGCATCTTGTCGATGGACAGGTTCGTCTGTTGTCGACTTGGCAGTATCAATTCTATTCTGATGGCGAAGTGATTGTTGATGTGCACGTTCAGGCCGCTAAAGATTTACCATCGCTGCCACGTGTTGGCTTAACCTTCTCGCTAAAAGAGACGCCGAATAGTGTCGCTTGGTTTGGTCGTGGGCCACATGAAAACTACCCAGACAGAAAAAGCTCGGCTCATATTGGTCGCTATCAGCAAAGTGTTGAGCAGATGCATACCCCTTACATTTTTCCGTCCGATAGTGGACTGCGTTGTGATGTGCGTGAAGCCGTTATCGGTGGATTTGCATTGCAAGGCGATTTCCAGTTCTCAGTCAGTCGCTTCGGGCAACAACAGTTACAGAAAGCGAAGCATACCTGTGACCTCATCGAACAAGATCAGTTATTTGTTTATGTGGATGGCTTTCATATGGGAGTGGGTGGTGATGATTCATGGACGCCGAGTGTCCATGATGAGTTCAAGTTGACGCAAGAACATTACCGTTATCAGGTTCGATTTCTGTGTACGTAAAGCACTGATAGCTTGCTAGGAAAGTAAAAGGATCATGGTAGGCCAAATACTCTGATAGCTCCTTCATTCGCAGGTGTTGTCTCGAATATAAAAAAGGCACTCAGCAGAAAACTGAGTGCCAAAGCCTGAAATTTATGAGGTTATCTTTTCATTGCGTTCCAGGAGACAGGTATCGATTTTGATTTACTTTTCGTCCGTAAAGAAATCGTTGTATAGCATGTACAAGTGAGCTGCACTCCAAGAGAAGTTTGGCGCACCTTGCTGGTCACCGTTCAATGGGTTGTAGTTCTCACGGATTGGGCCGTCTTGCACCAAGCCATCGGCGTGGTCGAAGAAAGCGCCTGCCATTTCAATCGCATCATCACGGTAGCCGTAGCTGTCCATGCCTTTCAGACCGAAGTAGAACTGATCTACCCACACGCGTCCACGCCAGTAAATATCTGGGCCGAATGCAGGGCTAGATAGCGCTGCAGTGCCCAATGGAACGTAGGTGTTGAACTCTGAGGTGTCTTTCATCACAGAGACCACCGCATCCGCGTGTGCTTGGGTTGCTGCACCGTTGAACAGTGGTGACCAACCTTCAGGGCCTTTGCCACGTTCTACAATCGGTTTACCCGCACAGCCATTAGCTAACGGCTTATCTTCAATACGAATGTCGTAGTAGAAGTTGGTGCCTTCATCGAACATACAGGTGTTGATGTAGTTCGATAGGTGCTCAGCCTTTTCACGGAACTCTTTCGCTTCCGCTTCTTTACCCAGAATGTCCGCCATTTCCGCTAGGTACTTGTTATCGCTGTACATGTAGCTTGCTTGGTCAACGGATTCTTGTAGCAGTGAGTAGCCTAATAGAGTGCCATCTTCCGCGCGGTTTTGAGCGAATTCAACATCCCAATCACTGCGTTTGCCACCGTTGGCCACGTAGGCGTCTAGCTGGTCTTTATCGATGAAACCAAAGGCTGCCGCATCGTCACGACCTGACTCCCAAGACGCCGCGGTTTGAGCTGGGCTCTCGATGTAGTCATAGTTACCTTCTGCAACCACCTTATCCAGTGCCGCTTGGCCGATAACGGTTTCGTGTTTATCGCCACGAACCACTGTGAAGTACATCTCACCTTCAGGGGTATTGTGTGCTTTATCACGCGCTGCGCCGTACTCTGGAACACCGTTGCCGTTGTTATCGCGGTTACGTAGCCACCAATCGTGGTATGCCACTAGTTTTGGATACATCTCTTCTAACCAAGCTTCGTCGCTGGTGGTCTTGTAAACTTCCATTACCGCCCATGCTGCTAGGCTTGGCTTAGTATTACGTTCATTCCAGTTACCACCGTCGCCGCCACGCTCAGGGCTTAGGTTGTAAGCCAATAGATCTGGCACGTAACCTTCATCCCAAGGGCGAACAGGATCGTCAGCTTGAATTTGGTAGGCAAACATTGCGCGGATATTGTCTTTCGCTACGTCTGGGTTGAAGTGCGCCATTGCGTAAGCTTGTTTCCATGTATCCCACGGCCATGTTTGGTTGCCTGAGAACCAGCGCGCGGTTACCGATGGTGTCACAGAGTCAAACTCCATCGCACCTGCTGCGCCACGCCAGTTACCGTTTAGGGTTTCCATCGCTTTTACTGCAACACGCTCTTGCTCAGGTGTTGCATTCGGGTTGGTTAAGCCCATCTCTAGGTAACCTTCCCAGCGCGCTTCAGATGCCGCTAAGAAATCGGTAGGGTTTGCCATGATCTTTTTGATCTCAGGCTGTTCCGCTTTCGCTTCTTCTGCAGTTAACACGTGCGAGTATGTGGTGTAGATAGTGGTTGATTCTTCAATGCTTGCCGTTGAAGTAAACGTTAGGCCATCGATCTTAGTTTTGGTTGGAATCGACTTATGAACTTGGTACTCAGATTCGCCTGAAGTCAGTAGATCCCATGTTGAACGCACTTTACCGAAAGTGACCTTTAGGCCATCGTCGGTTGCAACGATCTGACGATTGTAGTCAGGGTAGGTCTCGGCAATGGTTTTATCGGTTTGTGCTACGCCTTCTTTCGCGTGTGTTTTTTCAAGCAGTTCACCGTCCCACACTAACTCAACTGGCGAGTCAGTGGTGATTTTAGTCTCTAGCAGAGAAGTGCGGTTAGAAGCAAAACGCATTGTCATCTCGACCGTTACATCGTCAGATTTTAGCGTCTGAATCAACGCACCCGGTAGGCTATAAGCCTCCATGGTGAATTCGACTTTTTTGCCATCTTTGTACACGCTTAGGCGGTCGAAGTTATCAGCCATGAAGTTGATGTACTCTTCAGTAAGCAGAGCGGTACCCGGGAAGCCACCCATGCCTTCAGCTGTGTCTGGTAGCAAGTGGCCGTGCCATGCGCCTAAGTCAAAGAATGGGTTGAAGCGTTGATGGTCATCGAAGTCGTAGTCACGCATGTATTCTGGTGAGCCAGTGCGGTCGATAACGTTTTTAAATTGGTTTGCTTGAAGCTCTTCAGAGCCAGTATTTGATGCGCAACCAGTAACAACAAGTGCTGCGCCAATAGCGATAGCTGCGAATGATTTGTTCAGTTTCATAGTGAGTTCCTGTTGTTACCAGTAGAAGTATTGCATTGCGAACACTTGTGCGTCACCGATCTCAGTGTCGCTGCCTACGCCAAAGCGGCTATCGAAAGCGGTCGCAAATGCACCGTTTCCGTATTCGTACCAAACACCCGCGTTGATGTATGACGTGATCTCTTTTTCGCCGTTGTCGCCATCAAAGTTAGCGTAGTTGTAAGCGGCAGATAGGTAGACGCCTTGCGCTGCTTCGTACCAAGCACTGGTTTGAATGCCAGACTCGCTGCCGAAAGATTCTTGGTTGCCTTTGTCTGTGTCGTGCCAAATACGCGTTGCAAAGTTCTTGTACTGAGCACCCAATAGTAGAAGTTCACCACCGTCGTTATTACGAACTTCACCACCACCCATGAGGGTAAAACCGTCCGCCAAATCGTATTGGACATAACCATTGATCATGGCGTTTTTGTCTTTCCATTGGTCTGCGAAGTTGTCGTATTTGCCAAAGTGGATGAGCGCATCGTCTTCCGAGAAATCAGATTCTGGAGCGAAGGAAACGCTGTAGCGCAGCTTGCCTTCTAGGTTTTGCACCTTCACACCAACGTGCACGTCACGAGTGTTTGAGATCGCGTAGCCGTACTCTACCGTTGGGTCACCCCACCATTGAACGTCATCCAGAGATGAGTCCATACGACCAACAATAAATTCTGTTTTTGCATCGGTTCGGTAACCAGCGTAGAAGCGGTTAAAACCACCTTCGAAGCCGCCCCAACCATGACCCGTTGCCCATGCATTGCCTTCGTCATCGGCTTGCACCGTCCAGCCTTCCATGTAAGCAAGACCAAACCAGTTGCCATGCTCGATAGCTAAACCAGCTTCAATGTATGTGCCGTCTGCGTAGCGGCCCTTGTCATCACCTTCCAGCGCTACATGACCACCAAGGCCAAGCTCACCATAAAAGTTAAATAGAGTTTCAGTTTCTGTTTTAGGAGGCTGAGTGTCGCTGTGGTTAGCAGCGGTTTCGTCAGCGTGGGCATTCGCCGTTAAAGCAGCAAGGATACAACTTGTAATAAGAGTGGTTTTAGTAAAACTACTTTTCATTTTGTTCACTTCTGTGTCGGGTTAGTAAATGAAGAGTCGTAAGCAGTTCTGACTTCTAATATGGGGTGCTCTCAAGGCGTAGTGGTCAGGTTACTTGCGTTCTCCCGACTGATATTACTGATAAATGTGTTGTTTAAAATACGATTAACCCAAAAGTGTGATCTATTTTAGTAAAATATTTACCGTTGTTTTATTTTGCGTTTTAGTTGAATTTGTCACTAGATTTTTGTGGTGGGTAATATTCATTAAGTGAATGATAAAGTGGGAAATAAAATAGAAAAAACAAAAAGACACCCATGAGTCAGTGGGTGTCTTTGGTGAAAAACCTAAGTTTTATTGACTATCTGTTATCCAGATATGCAGGATTTATGCATTGGCAGGTTCAGGTCTTGCTTCAAGCTTTTTCTCTTCAGCAGACAAGCTTTTTTCGTATTGACCGTATTTCCACCATGCGTAGCCTAAGAAAATCACGATACCGCCAACGTTGTAGAAGATGATGGTCATGATGTCGGCACCGGTTGGGAAGGTAGACGCGAAGAAACCTACAGTAAAGATACTGATAAGAATCGACACCGCAGCGATACCAACAGGGCGAGAACCCATGCGGAAATCACGTGGTAGGTGATCGAGTTTCAGGCGTAGGTGTAGGTACGCGATCATGATGAACAGTGGCGGTAGCATAGAAGCGGCTGCTGTCATGTTGATGATGGTGCTCATTAGGTCTTGTACTGTGTCTGATGCCAACGTTGGGATGAACATCAACGGAATCACGATGAAGAACTGAACCCAAGCAGCACGCTCTGGTACGCCTTGTTTGTTGAGAGCAACTGTCTTCTCACCAAAGATACCTTTAGGAATCTCAGAGAAGAAAATCTTAACCGGTGTTGCTGTCCACATCAGTAGAGAGCCCAACATTGCAGTGAAAGAAACGATGCCCACAAAGCGATTCATAAGAATTTCAGGTAAGCCGAAGTAGAGTGCTAAGCCTTCAAAGACCTGTACTGAACCACCAGTGAACTTAAGCTCTTCACGAGATACGAATACGTTAGCCAGGATTGAACCCACCGAGTACAGCGCACCAATAAAGATACCCGCAATGATGATTACTTTAACGAAAGACTTGTGACCACCCTTGATGTCGTTTACGTAAACTGCGACCGACTCTGCGCCGCCAGCGGCCATGAAGATCCAAGTGATGACGCCTAGGAATGCCCAGTTGAAGCTTGGTGTCATGGCTTCAATGGTGATTGGGTCAGCCGGTTCGATACCGCCGATTAACGCACCGCCTGATAGCAAAATGTAAGACATGGTCAACAGCAGCATCAGTGATGAAGTTAATGATGTTATTGGGCCAAGTAGTTTCGCGCCATTGTTAGAGATGTGCGTCGCGACCGCAAACAAAATGGTGCTCAATATCGCGGTGGTCATTGGCGTGAATATGTACTCGAAACCTAGGAACGCGTAAGACGCGTATGCGATGATTCTAGGCAGTAGAGAGGTGAAGAAGAACAGGTTAACAAACCAGTAAGTGTAAGCCGAAATAAACGCCCAGCGACCGCCTAGAGAGCTTTTAACCCAAGAGTAAACACCTGCTTCTGAATCTTTATTCAGGGATACGAACTCGGCGACGATCAAACAGAAAGGAACGAAATAAAAGATGGTTGCTAAAAAGAACATCGGAGCCGAAGAGAGGCCAATTTCGATGTTGTTATTAATGATGTTATTGAAGCTATATACCGCCGCGAAGGTCATAGACAGTAGGGCAAACTTGCCTATCGTACTGCGTTTATTATCGGACATGATGTTCTCCGGTGAATCACGTTGATGATCGTTAGTACTTGGTTCTAGGGAGGAAAACCTAGACCGTGTTTTTATTATTGTGTTGGTTTGCTAACTCCCTTTCTTAAGTGAGGGGAGAGCGATTATTGTTGTTATTTTTACGATCGGTCTTCGATGTGGTTACGTTAATTTAAGTAAACTTATTACTTAGTGAACGCGGTTGTTAACAAAGAAGAGGATAGAAGAGAAGGGTATTTCACACTTGACACTATTAAAGGCTTGTAGGGCTTTGTGTCGTTTTTTGTTGCGTGGAAACGGTCATCTCTTCAACAAGAAGATTAAAGTTTAGACGCCAATAAGTTAACTGAATTTAGTCAAATATGTGAGCTAAGGTAAATATATTTAGTTAATGTTTTACTTATGGTTTTTGTGGCTGTTTATGAGAGGTATACACTTGACGGAATGGCGTTTTTATTCTTGAGTTTTGTGTTTAATTGTCTGATTTAAATGAAAAAAAGCGCCGTGATGGCGCTTTTTATAAACTAGTGTGTTTTGTGGTGATTACGACTGCTTAGCAGTTTCTAGCTTTGCTTCTTTGCCTGCTTGCTTCTTTTCAAAGCGAGAGATCCACCACCATGCAATGCCAGAGAATACCGCTGTCATAAATACGTTGATGAAGAAGGCTTGAACGAGGTCAACACCTGTTGGGAAGGCTGACGCTGTCATGCTCACAACGAAGATAGTAATCAACACTGAAACCACAGCCATACCTTGAGTACGAGTACCCATGCGGAAGTCACGTGGTGTATCGTCATGCTTCAAACGGAACACAAAGTAAGCCACCATGATGAAGATCGGCGGTAGCATTGCGGTACCCGCTGTTAGGTTGATAGCCGTGTTCATCATGTCTTGTACGGATTCAGAGCCGAAGCCGTTAACCACAAGCATTACGAATACGAACGCAAACTGCCACCATGCTGCACGAACTGGAACACCATGTTCGTTTAGCTCTGTTGTTTTCTCACCGTAAACACCTTTAGGAATCTCAGAGAAGTGGATTTTTACTGGTGCTGCTGTCCACATCATCATTGAACCAAACATCGCGACGAACAGAACGATACCAACAAAGCGACCAACTAGAGATTCAGAGATATTGAAGAACTGAGCCATACCAGTGAAGATTTCAACCATGCCGCCTGCATACGTTAGGTCTTCACGAGCAACGAACACGTTTACTAGCAGTGAGCCAATTGCGTACATTGAACCGATAGCAATACCTGCACCGATGATTACTTTAATGAAAGACTTATGTCCACCTTTCACATCGTTTAGGTAAGCCGCCGCTGTTTCAGCGCCACCTGCTGCTTGGAAGATCCAACACATGATGCCTAGCGTCGCCCAGTTAATGGTTGGAGACATAGCTTGAAGCGTGATTGGTTCAGCTGGTACGTGGTCACCACCTAGCGCCATTAGAGCACCGATCACGTAGATTCCGAACAGTGCGAATACACCGTAAGCCACGATTTCAGAGATTTTACCTAGCCAGCTCGCACCTTTAGTCGAGATGTGTGTCGCTGCAGCAAACAGAACAATCGAGATCACTGAAGTGACTAGCGGAGAGAAGGCGTATTCGTAACCTAGCATCGCGTAAGACGCGTAAGCAATCACGTTTGGTAGCAGAGATACAAACCAGAACAGGTTAACGAACCAGTATAGGAATGAGCCTAGGTAAGCCGCTTTCGTTCCAAGTGGCTTTTTCAGCCAGTCGTACATGCCCGATTCTGAGTTCTTATTCGCTGAAACAAATTCAGCAATGATGAAAACGAATGGAATGAAGTAGATAAGGGTCGCAAGCAAAAAGATAGGGGCAGAACTTAATCCCAATTCGATGTTGTTGTTTACGATGTTGCGAACGTTAAATACCGCTGCAAATGTCATGGATAGTAGGGCAAATTTGCCTAACTTTCCGCGTACAGATTCAGACATAGTAGTGTCCTCCGGGAATCACGTAATTATAGTAGTTATGTTCTAAGTCTTTTTTGGCGACTTAGAGGGTTAATTATTCAGTGAGCCTTGAACGGCAAGGCTCACTCTGTGAATAGATAGGGTTATTGCTTATTTATTGAGGAAGTAACCGTCTTCAATCGTCACTTTCAACACCACTTTGCGAACTCGGTTATCACCATGGAAACGGTAAGCTTGGTTGTTATCAAAGATTGCCACTTGCCCTTCAGATAACACACGCATTTCGCCGTTACCCATTAGGTGTTCACGGTCGGTCTCATCGCTGTAAGCTTGGATCTGCTCTAGCTCGGACTTCGCGGCGAACTCAACCGTTTCTCGGCCTTCTAGGTAGTAGTGCACATCGAAGTAGCGACGATGACCGGTGAAGTTTTCTGTGTTGCGAGCCACGCCGTCTTCAATCATGTAAGCCAGTGAGTCACCAATTGAATACATCACGCCATCCTTGATGTTGCCGATGTTTTCAATCGCTTCTACACAGCGTTGCCATTTACGACCATCGCGGTAGACGACTTTAAATTGTTCTAAGTTCTCTAAAACGATCATCGCTTATGCCTCGTTCTGTTGTGGTTGAGCTTTAGGTGTGTTCGCCGTAAAAAACTCATCGCCAAAGTTGTGATTGATTAGGTGCTGCGCGTCGCAATCGCCTGCTTGGAATGGAATCAGAGTTAAGCCGTAGCGGAACTCGTCCATGTACACACGGTAAGAGTCGAGCACTTCGCTGCCCCAAGAGTTAGAGCCTAAGCCCATCACTTGGTGATCAAGGTTTAGGGTGATGTAACCGCTTTTCTCTAGCTCAATGGTGTGTTGTGCTTGGTGCAGGTTTTGATTGGTGTAGAACCATGCGCTGAAGTTGATTTCTTGCTGTGGTTTTACTGCAATACCATTACCCGCACGGCTTGAAAGTGCAGCCCAACGAACATGTTGGCGGTTGCCGTTGTTTTGTGGGAATGGGTAGTTCTCGAACATGTCTGCAACGGTTGATTGGTACACATCAATCATGTTGGCTTGCTTGCTGTCTTGGTAGTTCTCTTCTGGGCCTCGGCCGTAGTATTGAACTTGGTCGAAGTCACCATTGATGCCCATATCGAAACCAATTACTGGAATCACATGAGGGTACTCACCGTATCGCTCGCCGCTTAGCTCTACGTTCAATTGGCCCTCAGCATTAACTTGGTAGCGGTATTCACAACGCATACCGAAATCGAATACTGGTGGAGCAATGATGCTGGTGGTGGTGATCTCTACCTTGCCATTTACCTGTTCAACGTTCAGCGTGCGGAAGTGCTCCTGCATAATCTGTAGGTGGGCAGGCTCCCAGTAACCATCGTGCTCTTGCTTATGGTTATCGATCATTGGCTTGAAGAAGTTGATTCGCGGTTCTGACTTAATCATCTCTTCGCCATTGACCAACCATGACGTTAGCTTGCCGTTCACTTTCGAGAAGCTTAGGGCAAAGTTATGGCCTTTGATTAGGTAAGCAAGACGAGACTCTTCTACATTCAGTGCCGTTGCATTGTTGTTGGTGAAGGCTTCTAGCTGCGCCGTATTCTCTTTCATTTGGAATTGGTATACCGCGATATCGTGGTTCGCTTCGCTGTAAGGCGTGCGAGAATCTTTGCGCACAGTAAAGTTCACAAACACTTCGCGCTCATCAAGTTGTGGCAAGTTAAGTGTCAGTTCACGACTAGAGTTTTCAGAGAGTCCTTCAACCTTGATGTGTTGTACTGCAATGGTTTCGCCTTCTGCGCGAATCTCTGCAGTGATTGTGTAGTCATCAATGTTTGAGAACCATAACTTGTTATCAACGGTGAATGTGCCATCTTCAGCATTGAAGTCACGGATCTTCACTGGTGCGATAACCTGCTTGTACTCTTTTAAGCCAGGGCCTGGTGTTTGGTCTGGGTAGATCAAACCGTCCATGCAGAAGTTGTAGTTGTTCGGGTAATCACCGTAGTCACCGCCGTACTTGTAGAACTCGGTACCTGCTTCATCACGCGCCAAGATGCCGTGGTCACACCATTCCCAAACGTAGTGGCCTTGAATTGCATCGTGCTTGTAGAACACGTTTTGGTACTCGGTTAAACCACCTGGGCCGTTACCCATAGCGTGTGCGTATTCACAGATAATGCGTGGCTTTTCGTGTGGGAATTCGCCGAAGGCATTCATCAATTGAGCACGTGAGTACATGGTAGAAATGATGTCGACCACTTCAGCATCACGGTCTTCTTCATAGTGAACTAAACGTGTGTCATCAATCGCTTTCGCTGCAGCGTACATAGAGCGGATGTTGCAACCGTAGCCAGATTCGTTACCTAGCGACCACATGATGATAGAAGGGTGGTTCTTCTGAGCGTGAATGTGGCGTTCAATACGCTCAACAAACACCGCTTCCCATGCTGGATCGTTGGTAATACGGCTTAGGTCACCAACGTTAGCAAAGCCGTGTGTTTCAACGTCGGTTTCACCCATCACGAATAGGCCGTAGATGTCACATAGTTCGTAGAAGCGTGGGTCGTTCGGATAGTGCGCGGTACGCACTGAGTTGATGTTGTGTTGCTTCATCAACACCAAGTCTTTCTCTACGCGATCCATGCCAACTGCGCGACCTTTTAGGTGGTCGTTGTCATGACGGTTTACACCGTGCAGCATCACGTATTTGTTGTTGATGTAGAACAGACCATCGTGAACTTTGATGTCACGGAAACCAACGCGTTGTGGAATCACTTCTAGCACTTTGCCGTCAGCGTCTTTGAGTGTTAACAACAGTTGGTAAAGGTATGGATTTTCAGCATTCCATTGAACTGGGTTCACCACATCGATAGAGAATTGAGTATCTGCACTTCCGTCTACAGTTAAGTTATCTACTGAGCCTTGGGAGATAACTTGGCTGCCATCAAGCAATGCGTACTCAAGAGTTGCGTTGGTTGCTGCTGCTAGGTTTTCTAGCGCAACGTTGCACGAAAGGGTCGCGCTTTGGTAAGCGTCGTCAAAATCAGTACGAACCGTTAAGTCTTGAACGTGAAGTTGTTCTTTACCAACAAGGTAAACATCACGGAAGATGCCGCCTGTCCACCACATGTCTTGGTCTTCAATATAGGTAGAGTCTGCCCACTGCATCACGCGAATAGAAAGTAGGTTGTTCCCCGCTTTAACGTGGTTAGAGATATCGAATTCAGCGGTGAGTCGGCTGCCCTTGCTGAAACCAACGTATTCACCGTTTACGTAAACTTCAAAGTAGGTCTCTACGCCATCAAACTTGATGATGGTCTGTTTCTCATCCCAGCTTTCGCCAAGGAAGAAAGAGCGTTGGTATGCACCTGTTGGGTTGTCTGATGGTACGAAAGGTACATCAATTGGGAATGGGAAACCTTCATCTGTGTATTGAAGATCACCGTGGCCTTCCATTTGCCACATGTTTGGTACCGTAATCTGGCCCCAATCGCTCATCTCTTGAGAGTAAAACTCTTCAGGAACCAATAGTGGGTTAGTGAAGTAGCTGAAATTCCATTGGCCACTTAATAGCTGGAAGTGGCTGCTTAGTTCACGTTGAAATGTTTTAGCGGTTTTTTCTGATGCGTATGAGAAAAAGTAAGCACGCGGTGCCATACGGTTCTCATGTAAGTTCAGGAAGTTTTCCCAGTTGTTCACGTTGCCTCTCTCTCGGCCTATTTGAATGCTAGCCGACGTTCTTATGCGTAATTGGTCGTAGTGAGTACGAGTATTTTTTGGACTGAGGTAATTATTAGTAAAAGTTTTACTAAATGAAAATAGTGAAAACGTTTTACTTTAACTGCATCACATTTTTATAGGGCTTTTTACGGTGCTGTGTGATCGACTTAAAAGAATGTTATGTGGTGAAACAGTGGGTGTTCAAATGAGGGGATTGAGGGAGAACTCTTGATACAAAAAAGCCACCTCAATATGGAGGTGGCTTTAACTATCTATATGAAATTAATGATTATTTTGTAGTGTCTCTGAGTTTTAACTTGCTTGGTACATAGACGCGTAATGGGATTGTACGCCCGTCACGAGCTTTCTCAATGAGCAGGTTAACACCTTGAATTCCCATCAGTTCAGAGTGAATGCGAACCGTTGATAAAGATGGGAAGGTAAACTTAGCAGTAGGGATATCATTTACACTGATTAGAGCGATGTCTTCTGGAATGTTCAATCCATGCTCATGAATAGCACGTAATACGCCAATTGCGATGGAATCTGAAGCAATAAACATCGCTTTCGGATAATCACCGCTTTCTAGCATCTGCTTCGCTAACTTATAGCCTGATAAGCTTGAGAAGTCTCCACGATAGATATCCTGTTCACTCACTACGTTCTTAAGAATGCCGTATTCTGCAAAAGCGACTTCACGAATATCTGGGGTATTCACATCATCTTGGCCACCAATAAAACCGATGCGATCGTAGCCCTGGTTAATAAAGAAGTTTGTGATCTCTTTACTGATTCGAGCTAGGTCGATATCAACGGAGTCGTATGGTTCTGAATGATCAGTGAAGTCCACGTAACAGATGTTATCAGTGAGCTTTTTCGCTTGCTCGATGATTTCTGGCGACATTCTACCTACCAGAAGAATACCGGTAATGGCACTAGAGTTTGACTGTATTTTACTTTCATAACAGTTGGTTAGCTCTATATCCATTTTCTCGCACTGGGTTTCAATACCGTGGCGAATAGATAGGTAGTACGGGTCGTTCACTTCGGCTTCTTGCTTGTAATTGTAGAGAGCAAGAAAGTGATGAGCCTGTTTTTTACTGCTCACCGTTTTACGTGAGCTGCTGGTTTTGTACTCCAGCTTTTCAGCAATTTCAAAGATACGCCTTTTGGTTTCTTCCTTAACACTCAATGTTGGGTCTTCATTAAGAACCCTTGAAACCGTCGCCAATGATACATTTGCTTCGGTTGCGATATCTTTTAACGTTGCCATACTCACTTCCTGTTTTTGGAACACTGGGTTGCTCCAAACATGTATGAGCTAAAAAACCAGTGCACCTCTCTAATTCTGCAAAGTCTATTGTAATGAAACTGGAAGTCATTGCATTAACTTTTAGTAAAATAACTTCAGAACTCTTAGTGCATATCGCAAATTTCACTATTCATAATTATCTTATTTAAATTCAATGAATTAGCTTGCTATACATTGATTGCACCAACCATCTACGTCATGAGTTATCTGTGAAACTTTGTGTAAACGTTTACACTTCGTGGTTTTGATCACAGAATTAGTTCCAAATTGGCTGCTAGTATTTAATTAACGCGGCGCTATTGGGTTGAGATATTTCCCATGAGTGTCATCAAGACTAAGAGAGAGGTTGATTGTGAAAGTACTGGTTACAGGCGGCATGGGGTATATCGGAAGTCATACTTGCATTCAAATGATGCAGGCTGGTATGGAGCCGATCATCGTTGATAACTTGTGTAACAGCAAAGAATTGGTGCTTGAGAGAATCGAAGCACTCACTGGTCAACGCCCAACCTTTTACCTTGGCGACATTCGCGACGAATCTTTCCTTGATAGCGTATTTGCAGAAAACAACATTCAAGCAGTGATTCATTTTGCTGGTTTAAAAGCAGTGGGTGAATCGGTCGCGAAACCTTTGGAATACTACGACAACAATGTGAATGGCTCTTTGGTACTGGCTCGCTGTATGAAAAAAGCGGGTGTTAAAAGCATTGTGTTTAGCTCTTCAGCGACAGTTTATGGTGATCCTGAGGTTGTGCCAATTACAGAAGATTCGCCGACAGGCGCAACCACGAACCCTTATGGTCGCAGCAAGTACATGGTTGAAGAGTGTTTAAGCGACCTGTTTAACGCAGAAAACGATTGGAGCATCACTCTGCTTCGTTACTTCAACCCAGTTGGTGCACATCCATCAGGCACCATGGGGGAAGATCCGCAAGGTATTCCTAACAACTTGATGCCATTCATCGCGCAAGTTGCCGTCGGTCGCCGTGAGAAGTTAGCTGTATTTGGTAACGATTACCCAACTCCTGATGGTACTGGCGTTCGTGATTACATCCACGTAATGGATTTAGCTGATGGTCATGTCGCGGCATTAAAAGCGGTCGGCGAGAAAGCAGGCCTGCATATCTACAACCTAGGTACAGGTAAAGGCTCAAGTGTTCTCGAGATGGTTGAAGCCTTTGCTAAGGCATCAGGTAAACCCGTCCCGTATGAGATTTGCCCACGCCGTCCAGGTGATATTGCCGAGTGCTGGGCAAGTACTGAAAAAGCAGAGCGAGACTTAGGTTGGAAGGCGACACGCAGTGTTGATGAAATGACGGCGGATACTTGGAATTGGCAGTCGAATAATCCAAATGGCTACTAAGAATATTTTAGGTTCGTGAGAAAGAGAGATTCCAGATATCTCGTGCCTCGATTCTTGAATGACGGATGAGCACAAGGCATGAAGCAGTTGCCTTTGCACAAATAGTACAACGAGATCACACGTCATTCCCTACAGCGAGGGACGAGCGTGATAGGGAATCTCCCCAAAGCAGAATTATTCATCTTGGTTAATTGACCAAGACACAAAAATTAAGAGCAATGTAAGTATGTCAAAAGTTGAATTTAACCCAGTAGACCACCCGCACCGTCGTTATAACCCACTAACGGGTCAGTGGATTTTAGTATCACCACATCGAGCGAAGCGCCCTTGGAGTGGTCAAGATGAGAAGCCATCAACCGAGCAACTTCCAGCGTACGACAAAGAGTGTTTCTTGTGTCCGACCAATACGCGCATCTCAGGGGATGAAAACCCAGACTACGACGGGACTTATGTTTTTAGTAATGATTTCGCGGCGTTGATGCCTGATTCACCTGATGCTCCAGAGTCTGAAAACCCTCTATTTAAGACTCAAGGTGTTCGCGGGTTGAGCCGCGTGATCTGTTTCTCGCCTGATCACAGCAAAACATTGCCAGAGCTACCGGTTAATAAGATCCGTGGTGTGATTGATACTTGGAACGAGCAGATTGAAGAGCTTGGTCAGGAATACGTTTGGGTTCAAGCGTTTGAGAATAAAGGCGAGACCATGGGTTGTTCTCAGCCTCACCCACATGGCCAAATCTGGGCGAACAGCTTTCTGCCAAACGAGATTGAACGCAAAGAAAAACTACTAAAAGAGTACTTTGAACAACAAGCTTCAAACCTGTTGGTGGATTACGTAGAAGCAGAAATGAAAGACGGCTCACGCACGGTAGTTGAAACCGAGCACTGGATTGCCGTTGTGCCTTACTGGGCGGCTTGGCCGTTCGAAACCATGTTGCTACCAAAAACACACATTCGTCGTATGAGTGAACTGACCGACGAGCAACGTGATGATTTGGCGGTTGCGATTAAGAAACTAACAAGCCGCTACGACAACCTGTTCCAATGTTCATTCCCATATTCAATGGGCTGGCACTATGCGCCATTCTTTGAAGAAGGTACTGATATTGACCATTGGCAATTGCATGCGCTGTTCTACCCACCACTACTGCGTAGCGCATCGGTGCGCAAGTTCATGGTGGGTTATGAAATGCTCGCTGAATCGCAACGCGACCTCACGGCAGAGCAAGCGGCGCAGCGTCTACGTGATTTGAGTGACGTGCATTACAAAGAGCAGTAATACGCTGCTTCGTGGGTAACAAGCGAGATTCCTGATATCTCGTCCCTCGGTTCTGGAATGACGACAGATGAGACGCCTAAGACGTGAAGTTTCTAGGAGTCTAAAAGCTAAGAAGCTGATGTTGTCATTCCCAACCGGGAGAGATGAACGTGATAGGGAATCGAACAGAATTAAAGTGGTGCCGATAAGGGGCCACAATCAATTGAATAAAAGTTTAACCAGAGAGTCTCCTTATGTCTGATCTAATCCAAAATGCAAAAGCGTCGTTCAATGCGGTACTCAATTACGCTCCGACTCATATCATCCAAGCGCCAGGCCGTGTAAACCTGATAGGTGAACACACCGATTACAATGATGGTTTTGTCCTACCGTGTGCCATTAACTACCAAACAGTGGTGGCGGCAGCGAAACGTGAAGACAACATCGTGCGAGTGGTATCGGTTGACTATGGTGATGCAGTGGATGAGTTCGACCTAACCCAAGAGATCACCTTTCAACAAGACAAAATGTGGGCGAACTACATTCGTGGTGTGGTGAAGTGTCTGAAAGCGCGTGGCTATGAGTTCAATGGTGCCGATATTTCGGTAACGGGTAATGTGCCTCAAGGGGCGGGATTAAGTTCTTCGGCAGCTTTAGAGGTGGTGATTGGTCAAACCTTCAAGGTGCTTTACAACTTGGAGATCAGCCAAGCTGAAATCGCACTAAATGGTCAACAAGCTGAAAACGAATTTGTTGGCTGTAACTGCGGCATCATGGATCAAATGATTTCTGCGGAAGGCCAAGCCAATCACGCAATGCTTTTGGACTGCCGTAGTCTAGAAACGACACCCGTTTCAATGCCAGAAGATATGGCAGTGGTGATCATCAACTCTAACAAGAAACGTGGCTTGGTCGACAGTGAATACAACACTCGTCGTGAGCAGTGTGAAGAAGCTGCACGCATCTTTGGTGTGCCTGCACTTCGTGATGTCACGATTGAGCAGTTCAATGCAAAAGTGGATGAACTGGATGAGATGGTGGCCAAGCGAGCTCGTCACGTGATTACTGAGAACGATCGTACAGAGGAAGCGGCCGTTGCATTGCGTAATCATGACATGAAACGCATGGGCGAACTGATGGCGGAATCTCATGCTTCAATGCGTGATGATTTTGAAATCACCGTTAATGAGATCGACGTTTTGGTTGAAATGGTTAAAGAAGTGATTGGCGATGAAGGTGGCGTGCGTATGACGGGCGGAGGCTTTGGTGGCTGTATCGTAGCCTTAGTGCCACCAACGCTGGTTGACGAAATCAAAGCGACGGTAGAGCAGAAATATCAAGCAGCTACAGGTCTAAAAGAATCCATTTATGTGTGCCAAGCGAAAGACGGAGCGGGCATAGTTGAAGTAATCTAACCCTTTGATTATAGGTCTGCTGAAGTAAAAAGATCATGGTAGGCCAAATAGTAAAGCCTTTGCACTTTTGTAGAGGCTTTTTGCTGGCACTAGGAAGGAATGTAGGATGACACAAGCGCAAAGTTTGCATCAGTCAATGACTCAAACGGCAGCCTATGATGGGCAACCTGCTCAGTTGGTGACATTAACCAACCAACAAGGCATGGAAGTGACACTGATGGATATTGGCGCGACATGGTTGAGCTGTATCCTGCCAGTAAAAGGGAATAACAGAGAAGTGCTATTGGGCGTAAACTCAATGGAAAACTTCAATAAGCAAGCCAGTTATATGGGAACCACAGTCGGCCGCTACGCTAATCGCATTGCAAAGGGGCGTTTCAAGATTGATGGTGTTAACCATAAGGTCGATGTCAATCAGGCAGGGAACACTCTGCATGGTGGTCCTAACGGTTTTGATAAGCGCCGCTGGACTACTCAAGAGCAAACCGAAAGCTCGGTGACTTATGAATTAACTTCCCAAGATGGTGACCAAGGATTCCCGGGTACCCTTAAGGTATCGGTGCGTTATCAACTGACAGAAGATAACCGAGTATCCATCGACTACTTTGCCACAACCGATAAAGAGACCGTGGTTAACCTAACCAACCATGCCTACTTCAACTTGCTGGGTGCAGAGTTAGAGCAAGATTGTTTGTCGCATATCGTCAGCATTAATGCGTCTCAGTATTTACCGACAGATAAATCTGGCATTCCGTTGAGTGGGCTTAAATCGGTGAAATCGACCAGCTTTGATTTCAATCGGCCTACGATGATCTCAGAGCGTTTGATGGGCGATGAGCAGCAGAAAAATGCCAAAGGTTATGACCATTCATTTCTGTTAGCGGAAGAGTGTCGAGCGGGTAAATGTGCCGCGACGGTGACTTCGCCTGACGCACTTGTCACTTTAAAAGTGTTTACGACCAAGCCTGCGATGCAGCTTTACACCGGGAACTGGTTGGCAGGAACGCCAAATCGTTCCGGTACAAGCTATCAAGATTACGCAGGTGTCGCGTTGGAAACTCAGTTTTTACCAGACTCGCCAAACCATCCAGAGTGGAAGCAAGAGAGCTGTACTCTTAGACCTGAACAAGAGTATCGCTACCAAACTTGCTATCAGTTTGAATTTTCGGGGGATTGTTCAGACTGAGTCACTCAGCTCAAAGGGTGTGGTGAACCTCGTTATGGGGAGATTACTGACGAGGGAATGACTAAAATACATTAGTGAGAGTATGGTAACAAAGCCCTAGCGAACGTTTTTCGCTAGGGCTTTTTTTTGTCTATTGGCAGAGTGCTGTGGATAGAGTGTTTTAAGTAACGCAGCTGTTCTTATCAGTAGCTAGCAGAGCTTCTAGCTGACTTTTGATACAGAATTTCGGCGAACCAGAGTCGGAGAGAATCTCATTGTTTCTGAGCTGGTGACTTCCTGCTTGGCAAGTTGTAGTGCAAGACGTGTCGCCTTCTCTGCCATGATCTGAATTGGATAACGAATGGTGGTCAGCTTTGGTGAGACATAGCGAGCGATCAAACCGTCATCAAAGCCGACAATCGACATTTGGTCGGGCGCTTGAATGCCATTTTCGTCTAACACGGATAGGGCACCGGCGGCCATGTAGTCGTTATAAGCCACGATGCCTGTAATGGGTAGCGATTTGGTAAGCAAGTTGGTCATGGCGTATTCGCCACCTTCACTGCTTGGTTGTGAGCTTTCAATATAGCTATCTGGCAGCTCGATATCGTAATCACTCAGTGCTGCTCGGTAGCCTTGAACACGTTCGTCGGCATCTTCAATGTTGATTGACGATGCGATGCACGCGATATTGCGGTGACCATGGCGGATAAGATATTCGGTCGCTAGGTAAGCGCCTTTTTGGTTATCGAGGAAGATACAGCGCTCACCAATCTCTTCGATGTAACGGTTAATGACCACCAAGCCTTTTACTTCTTTTGCATACGCGATGAGTTCTTCATCGGTAAGGCCTTTAGAGTGAATCACTAAAGACTCGCAGCGGTTGTTGATTAAGAGCTCTATGGCTTGCTTCTCTTCTTCACGGTCGTGTGAGCCATTACCGACGAGAATATGTTTGCCGTTTTCACGCGCCACATTATCGACCGATTTAACCAGTGTGCCGAAGAAAGGATCTGAGATATCACCAACCAAAACACCCACGGTATTGGTACTTTGACTGACTAATGCACGAGCATTGGCGTTAGGGCGGTAGCCCAGCTTTTTCATGGCTTGCGTGACAGACTCAATTGAGCTTGCGCTTGCCTTAGGGGACTTGTTAATTACACGGGATACCGTTGCGACAGATACACCGGCTTCCTTTGCCACATCTTTTATTGTTGCCATTTTTTACCTCTACTCAGTACCGCTCCTATTTAACACCGTCACTGATACTATGGCAATCAAACTTATCTTTTACTTCCAATATTGAGATCTTTACCGCTTGTAATTATTAGCTTTAGTGCTAGTGTAAATGTTTACACTTTACTAAAATTAAGTAAAAGTTAATTTCATCAATAATAAGGGAGTAGATATGGATACGATTGCGTACGGTGATTTTGCTAAGTTAGAGATGCGTGTGGGTAAGATCATTGAGGTTGCTCGTCATGAAAATGCAGACAAACTCTACATTGTTCAGATCGATGTCGGTGAGAAAACCCTCCAGACAGTCACGAGCTTAGTGCCTTATTACACAGAAGAAGAGTTAATGGGTAAGCAAGTGGTGGTGCTGTGTAACCTGGCAAAGGCTAAGATGCGTGGTCATACATCGGAATGTATGCTGTTGTGTGCTGAAACGGATGATGAGTCTGAAAGTGTTCTGCTGACACCAGAGCGTATGATGCCAGCAGGAGTTCGCATCGTTTAGATATTTATGAGCTGCGCACCACTAGTAGTAGGTCATCAATGATGCTGTGGTGGTGCTCAGATACACCCGCGAGGTTGCCATATTTAGGCTGGTGGCGATCATTAACCATAGGGTGTTGCCAACCTTGTGTGTGCTGGACAAAGTGAGAAGCAAAACTCTCGGATATCTCCAAGCAGCCTGCGATGACCGTGTCGACATACGTTTGAACGATCGGGCTATTGTTGCAGGGTGCTTCAATCTCATCTTTAATGTAAACCCAGATCGTTTGTGAAGGATCAAAGCCTTGATGTGCTTCGATCTGATCAGGGTTTAATTCAATGCGGTGATAGCCGCGCTCACGACGGTCAAACTCAACGAGTGCCACTTCATCGACTTCAAGTAATACACCATTTACTTGTCCCTGCCCTTGATTCACGATCAAAGGAGAGAGCACATAGCTGTCGTCGATTTTACTCCAATGTCTGACTAAGCCGTCGACGATTGCAGGGATTGCCTTGCCAGTCTGTCCGGTAAGTTGTCGTGAAGAAGAGTTAATTAAACTGCCGTAGCCAAAAATATACATCGCCATCCTTGTCTGTTTATTGTTGAAAGCCTCTCCTACTATATGAGGGATACCAATAAAAGTCAGCATATAACTTTAAGACATCTATAAGTCTAATTGACTCATGCTGCTGTGTTAAAATGACTCTAAATTACTTGGGTGTTTGGGTTAAAAGCAATAAATACAGCGATTTAGAATGTTGGAATGTTTCATGCATTAACCTAGTTATATGTGAAACTATCGCCAAGCCTATTTGATTCGCTTAGGCGACACGCTTATTAATCTAGGAGCGACTTTGTTAAATATCACAGACAAAAGTGTCGAGGATGCGATTCCTGCTTATTTACGCCTGGGCTTTAGACCCTTCTTCTTCCTCGGTAGCATTTATGCGGTACTCGCGATTGTTCTTTGGGTATACATGTTCCAAAACGGCCAGCCAGAGGCTTTGCAAGTCCCTGCCTTATGGTGGCATGTTCATGAAATGTTATTTGGTTTTTCGATGGCGATTGTCGTGGGGTTTGTTTTAACCGCTGTGCAGACGTGGACGGGCGTCAATGGTACTAAGCATTATCGTCTCGCTGCTTTGGTTGGTTTATGGCTCGCGCCTCGGATTCTGTTTTGGACACCGGCACCGTTGTGGTTAATCTCATCGATTGAAGCACTGTTTTTGGCGTTTGCAGCGTACGAGATCGGTTTTCGAGTTGTGCATGCAAAAGGGTGGAAAAATCTATTCTTCGTTCCGCTGTTTATTCTGGCGATCGTCGCTAACTTTGCTAGCTACGCAACCATTAAAGGTATGCCTCCATTTCCTTCTTCAGCGGTTTGGCATGCGATGTTGTGGTGGTTCACCTTATTGTTGTCGGTGATGGGGGGAAGAGTGATTCCATTCTTCACTGCACGTCGTTTTAATTTTGATAAGCCACAGCCTTTGCTATGGCTAGAGTGGTTGGCAAACCTGCCGTTAGTTGGATTGTTTGTTTTAAGCTTCTTCCCATTGACCTTTGTTGAAGTGGGTAAGCCTTTGATGTTGTTTACTGGTCTTGTGCAATTGGTGCGTGTGATCCGTTGGAAGCCTTGGGCGACATTATCTGAGCCGTTGGTCTGGTCACTGCATGCCGCATATTTGTGTATTCCATTGAGTTTGTTGCTACGTGGCTTGCTGGACAGCCCTTTTGCCGGACACAACATGATCCATCTGTTTGCGATTGGCGGCCTAAGCGGTTTGATCTTGGCGATGATTGCTCGTGTTACTATGGGTCACACAGGGCGCGCTATCTATAAAGGCCCGAATATGGCTTTGGCATTTGCTGCGTTAATCCTAGCGGCAATATTGCGAAGCGTCGGAGTCAGTTTCTTCCCAGCTTATATGATGCCTATCATTAACATTAGCGCTGGGTTGTGGGTATTGGCATTCGGTATGTACGTACTTAAGTTCGGTATGATGCTATTGACGCCGAGAGTCGATGGCCACCCAGGTTAAAGCATTCGTTATCAGTATCTAAAGATTGAAAAAGGAAGCCGCGCGCTTCCTTTTTTCGTTTACCTCTATTATCCGAGTTTAATGATTGGCGAGATAGTGTCGAACTTGGGTGATCATATCTTCCTTGGCGTGAGGGGAGATGAAACTTGCTTCAATGGCGTTGATACTCAACTGTGCGATCTCTTGTTCTGTGACATCATGAGCATGTGCAACGGCTAAGAAGTTATCATTCATATAGCCACCAAAATAGGCGGGGTCATCCGAATTTATGGTCACGCACAGTCCGTTTCTCAGCAATTCGATGATGTTGTGTTGTTGCATTGTCTCAAAGACTTTGAGCTTGGTGTTCGACAGCGGACAAACCGTTAACGGCATGCGACGAGCGGCAAGCTCTGACACGAGTTCTGGGTCTTCACTGCAGCGCACGCCATGATCTATTCGGGTTACACCTAATACTTCTATCGCGTCTCGAATATTCTGAGCGGGCCCTTCTTCACCAGCATGAGCCACGCTGAGAAAGCCGTGGTTAAGAGCTTCTTGAAACACGCGTTGAAATTTTTCTGGTGGGTGACCCAGTTCGGAAGAGTCGAGTCCGACGCCAATTATGTGCTCTTTGTAGGGGAGGGCGCGATTGAGTGTTTCAAAGGCGCTCTCTTCATCAAGGTGGCGTAAGAAACACATGATTACTTGGCTACTTATCCCGAGTTCTTGATCGGCCTGTTTGAGAGCGCGAGTGATGCCTGTGATGACCGTTTCAAACTCAATCCCTCGCTCTGTGTGTGTTTGTGGGTCAAAAAAGATCTCGGTATGAATCACATTGTCTTGTTGGCACTTGAGTAAATAAGCCCAAGTTAGGTCATAGAAATCCTGTTCATGAATAAGAACATTGGCACCTTGGTAATAGATGTCGAGAAACGATTGTAGATTATGAAACTGATACGCTTGGCGCACTTGTTCTGGGGTATCGAAAGGGATGTCGATGTTGTTTCTTTTTGCTAACTCAAACATCAGCTCTGGCTCTAACGTGCCCTCAATATGTAGGTGTAGCTCAACTTTTGGTAGATTTTTAATGAAGCTATCCATAGCGACTCCTTAGCTATTTTAATTATGGGCGGAGTAGTTAAGGCATTGAACGGTGATGGGTAATCTGGTCGATTAATGGGTTCACTTGCCTAAGTTTGAGCATAGTTCATTTCATCATTAACGCTTTGTTGTCTGCAAAACGAAGCGTAAACAAGGATGAATGAAATCGAGAACATTGAGTCGCAAACGATTTGCTCGATTGGAGTGTGATCCGCTGCAAATATTTGCAGCAATGTTTACTGATTTGTGCTCTAATACCGCGCTTACCAAGGGATGGTGTTAAAAGATGCTCACATAGATGGAGTTATCAAAGTTGACCGATCCCTTAATGATCTCCCTTAGGAAATACAGAACATGTCTAAGACCAAAAAATTTGATATCCGCCTTTCTGAAAAACGCAATGGCTGGTGTGCAGAGATTACTCGTCAAGTAACATCTCGCTCAACTCGCGTTTCTAAGCGTGAAACGGGTTTTGAAACTGAAGCTCAAGCACAAGAGTGGGCAGAGAAAGAGCTAGCGTCTTTCGTTGCTAACCAAGCTGAGCGTAACGAGCGTAAAGCAGAGCAGCGTAAAGAGCGTGATGAACTTCGTCATGCTAAAGAGCTAAAAGCAGAGCAAGCGCGCGAAGCACGTGCAAAAGCTCGCGCAGCAGCAGCTGAGCTTGACGCTGAATAAGATTCAGATTCTACGAGGTTGAGTTTACTCGCCTGGTAAAGAAAAGGCCCCAATCGTATTAAGCGACTGGGGCCTTTTTTGTGGAGTTTGGTTTATCGCCCGGTGAGCGATCAGTTATTCAGCGTCGTTAACCAATCTTCTTCCGCGACTTCTTCAATGTAGTTTTCTACTGACTGTTCTACATCTTCATCATCTTGATTAAAGTAAGCAATGTGGAATACGGCGTCACCTTCATTAACCAATGGCAGCGTTTGCTGACCAATCACAATACCGCCTTTCTTAGTGATGATTTGGCTCTCTTGATTACCCAGTGGTGAACTGACATACGCCAGAGTTTGTCCGGCTTCGACTTTTTCGCCCAGTCTTACCATGTTACGTAAGATGCCGTCTGATTCTGCACGGATCCAGCTGGTGGAGCGACTGATCACAGGCTCTGGTAGCTTCTTACGGTTTGGTCTTAGCATACCAATCGCTTTCATTACTTGATGAACGCCCAAGTAACCAGCACGAATTGCAAGGTGGTCAAAGCGTAGCGCTTCCCCTCCTTCGTACGTGAGTACTGGGATTCCCAGTTTTTCTGCTTCGCTGCGCAGTGAGCCGTCACGCAGTGGTGAGTCGATGATCACTGGGGTTGCGAATGCGTTAGCAATTCTTAATGTCTCAGGGTTCGACAAGTTCGCGCGAATCTGAGGCAAGTTAGTGCGGTGAATAGCACCTGTATGCAAATCCAAGATGTAATCACAACGCGTCGCTACGTTCTCAAAGAAAGTGTGTGCGATACGCGATGTCAGTGAGCCTTTCTCACTCCCTGGGAAGCAGCGGTTTAGGTCGCGGCGATCAGGCAGGTAGCGTGATTTATGAATAAAGCCAAACACGTTAACGATAGGTACAACAATTAAGGTACCTTTTAGCTTTTTCGGTTCGATAGCATTCGTCAGTTGACGGGCAATCTCTACGCCATTGAGTTCGTCACCATGAATCGCCGCGTTTACCATCAACGTTGGTCCTGCCTGACGACCATGAATCACCTCAATAGGGATCGATAGCGGTGAGTGGGTATACAGCTGAGCCGCTTGAAGTTCAATCTCCATTCTGTGGCCTGGTTGTACAGATTGACCAAGAAGTTCGAATGGTTGATTAGGTTTTAGTCTTGCCATTTAGGGTTCTCAACGAATAGATAATGGGTTAAATCGGAATGTATCAATCGTTGATTTTTAGTACGAATCAATCACTTTACGGTGACGACAAAAATTTTTAATTGGTGGGCTTTGTGATTGGAATCGACGTTGATTCAAAGTTAATCAATGTGCTCGTTTGCTGTATTAATCCTGACAATTTGTTGATTTTACGCTGATATTTCGAAGGGTTGAGGTTGGTACTATCCAGCGCCTTTTTTTGGTGAGTAAATTAATCAACTGAGATCGTTATGAAGAAAACAATCACAAAGATCGTAGCATTAGCAGTGGCGTCGGTCGCTCTTTCTGGCTGTGTAGGCAGCAATGCGGTTACGGGTTACCTAATGCAGTTTAACCTTAAAGCCGTAGATAACCGTTATGCACGTGGTGGACTTAACATGCTGCTGGCACCTGTATACGGTTTAACTGTTGCTGCTGACTACTTGGTCTTTAACTCGCTTGAGTTCTGGACGGGCAAAAACCCGATTACTGGTACACCGCATATCTTCGACAGCAAAACTGATACTTACATCGACATCAACCATCAGCTCGATAAATCTCTAACTGAAGCGCCAATTGCACCTCTGACTCAAAACCGTGTGATTGAACGTGGTGAAATGATGCAGTTGGATGAAAACACGATTCAAATGAGCATCACATACCAAAATGGTGACAAAGCGACTTTGATTGGTGTACGTGAAGGCGAAATCGTGACTTACTCTATTGATGGTGAGATTGTGGCTCAAACATCAATGGATGAGCTAGCGGCTTACGCAGCAGAGCGTGCTTAACGATCCTTATCGAAATATTGTTATCTAAAAAAACAGGTACTCAATGAGTACCTGTTTTTATTTCTACGAAAAACGCGAATTAAGCTTTTTCTGGGATTGCTTCAAGCAGTGCAACCATTTGGTTCCAGAATAGCTCAACGGTATCAATCTTCACTTTCTCATCTGGAGAGTGCGGGAATTTGATTGTTGGGCCGAAAGAAACCATGTCCATGTTCGGGTAAGGTTCTTTGAATAGACCACATTCAAGGCCAGCATGGATAACCATGATGTTTGGTTTGTGACCGTAGATACCTTCGTACATATCACGGAAGATGTGCATGATTTCAGAATCGGCATCTGGCTTCCAACCTGGGTAAGCGCCAGAGAATTCAATGCTCGCGCCAGCAAGTTCTGCTACTGAGTGAAGCATGCTTTCAACTTGGCTACGGCCAGAATCGATAAGAGAACGGATCAGGCAAAGCACAGTGATTGAGTTCTCTTCCGTTGTGATAACGCCAACGTTCAGCGACGTTTCAACAACGCCTTCAATTTCGTCACTCATACGGATCACGCCGTTTGGCGCTGCGTTAAGTGCTGCGATGAAGCGAGCTTGGTCTGCTGCTGCAAGAGCGCCCATTTCAACTGAAGCTTCTTCGTTGAAAGTAACAATGCTGTCTTCTACTTTACCTAGCTCAGTTGAAAGAAGCTCAGTGTAGTAGTTATATAGCGAAGCCAGTTTCTCTTGGTTTTCTGCTGGAACAGCAAGCGTTACGAAACCTTCACGAGGAATCGCGTTGCGTAGGCTACCGCCTTTGAATTCAACGATACGTAGGTCTAGCTCTTTCGCGTGACCCGCTAGGAAGCGAGCAAGCAGTTTGTTTGCGTTTGCACGACCGGTGTGAATGTCACAACCTGAGTGACCGCCTTTTAGGCCTTTAAGCGTTAGCTTACGAGTTACGAAACCTTCTGGGATAGCGTTACGAGCAACGTCAAATGTCATTGCACCGTCGATACCGCCAGCACAACCCATGTAAACTTCGCCTTCTTGCTCTGAATCGGTGTTAAGAAGGATGTCACCTTCTAACCAACCCGCTTCAAGACCGAACGCACCCGTCATGCCTGCTTCTTCGTCTACAGTAAGTAGCACTTCGATAGGGCCGTGCTTAATTTCGTTTGATGCAAGAACCGCTAGGCAAGATGCCATGCCCATGCCGTTGTCTGCACCAAGCGTAGTGCCTTTTGCAGTAACCCATTCACCGTCGATGTACGGTTGGATTGGGTCTTTAGTGAAGTCGTGAACCGTATCTTCATTCTTTTGTGGAACCATATCGATGTGAGCTTGCAGTACCACACCTTTTTTGTTTTCCATACCCGGTGTTGCTGGCTTTTTGATGAATACGTTACCTGTTGGATCACGACGTACATCTAGGCCTTGCTCTGTTGCCCAAGCAATAATGTATTGAGCTAACTCTTCTTCGTGCTTTGATGGGTGTGGGATTGAGCAAATCTTATCGAAAAACTGCCAAAGTGGAGTAGGGGATAATTTACTGATCTCAGAATGGAATTCAGACACGGATGACTCCTTTTTGATTTAATAACCATATCTTTAGGTAAAAGTAGCTTTGTATAAAGGACAATTATCTAGAAATATGGGTCTGTTTTGATGCCGACAGCATACCATTTGAGTGGGGCAACGAGTAGCGGTAGTCGAGGGCAATTGTTGCAAAGTTTGAAAATAGATTTGTCACCCTGATCAAAAATAAGAGCTTAGTTGCTTACTAATTTGTCGTGCAAACGTTTTTATCGGTCTGTTTTGTAATTTAATTACAATTTAAGTTTGTTATTTGGTCTTTTTTTGCGAAAAGTGTGAGCTAATGCAAAAAATACTTGTAATCTTTTTTCTTTGGGGTATATTAATAACCAACTTCTGAGACGAAGAGTAAATGCTCAAAGGATGAGTCCGTTTATCGCCTCCAAGGAACCGAGAAATCAAAATTGTTTTTAATTGATTTATTTAAGGTGATAGTTATGAAAGGTTTACCATCTGCAACGTTCTGGCTTAACAGCTCTGTTTACACTAGCAACTTTGCATACCCAACTAGCTTTGGTTACAAGTAACCCGAGCGTGTGACTTGAACAGTTTGTTCACCCCTATATATTGGAATTTTTTTACAACCCTCTTGGTTGACTGATTCTACCGCCACTCAAATTTGAGTGGCGTTTTTTTTGCCTGTCGTTTGTCCCATCGCTTTTCTCGAGTAACCTCTTCTGGTTAAATTTTGCACCACAACCGATCAGAATTTCCCTTATTACCAGATCTGTTGAAAAGAGAGGCGCTTTAATGACTTTTATCGTACGGTCTTTGCCTTCTCATCTCGATGAATTTTCTAGGTGGTGGAAAAAAACATCAGTTGTTTTTCATTTTATAGATGATTTTAAGTGTTTGTTTTTAATTTATTTATCATCTTGTTTTTGACCTCTTTAATCGCCCTGTTTCATACATTCCCTCTATAAATATTGGTTAGAGTCTTAATTCTATCTGGAATTTGTTATTTGATGACTTTATAATCCTGAGCCAATCGATTACGCAACCGTTTACTTTTTACCCTTATAGGATTCGATAATGTTCGAAAAGCTATTCAAACTCAGTGAAAACGGCACAAATGTGCGCACTGAAATCATCGCCGGTCTAACGACCTTCCTTACCATGGCTTACATCATTTTTGTAAACCCAATGATCTTAGCTGACGCAGGTATGGATCACGGCGCTGTATTTGTAGCAACCTGTCTAGCTGCGGCTATTGGCTGTTTCATTATGGGCTTTGTGGCTAACTACCCAATCGCTCAAGCTCCAGGCATGGGTCTGAACGCGTTCTTTACTTACGCTGTTGTAATGGGCATGGGCTATACGTGGCAAGTGGCTTTGGCTGCGGTATTTGTGTCGGGCGTTATCTTCATTTTCTTGAGCATTTTCAAAGTTCGTGAATGGATCATTAACTCGATTCCAATGTCTCTACGTGTGGGTATCTCTGCAGGTATCGGTCTTTTCCTTGCATTCATCGCTCTAAGCAACGCAGGTATCGTTGTTGCTAACCCAGCAACGAAAGTATCACTGGGTGATGTGACGGCGATTGGTCCTATCCTAGGCGCACTTGGTTTCTTCCTGACGGTTGCACTGGTTCACCGTGGTGTGAAAGGTGCGGTAATGATTGCGATTCTTGCAATCACAGCGATTGCAATTGTGATTGGTGATGTGCAATACGGTGGTATTGTTTCTGCACCACCAAGCCTAGCTCCAACTTTCATGCAACTTGATTTCTCTGCTGTATTTGAAATCGGCATGATCTCTGTTGTTTTTGCTTTCCTATTCGTTGACCTATTCGACACTGCCGGTACGCTGGTTGGCGTTGCAACAAAAGCAAACCTAATCAAAGAAGATGGCAAACTACCTCGCTTGAACAAAGCACTGCTTGCTGACTCAACTGCAACATCTATTGGTGCGCTTCTAGGTACATCAAACACGACTTCTTACGTAGAGAGTGTTTCTGGTGTTGCTGAAGGTGGTCGTACTGGTCTAACGGCTGTGGTCGTGGGCGTACTTTTCCTTCTCGCTCTATTCTTCTCGCCTCTAGCGGGCATGATTCCAGCTTACGCAACGTCGGGCGCGCTATTCTATGTAGCAATTCTGATGATGTCTGGTTTGGTTGGCATTGATTGGCGTGATCTTACAGAAGCAGCACCAGTCGTGGTAACATGTCTGCTTATGCCGTTGACGTACTCTATTGCAGAGGGTATCTCTCTAGGTTTCATCGCTTACGCTGCAATTAAGCTGCTAAGTGGCAAAGGTCGCGACGTTTCTATTGCTGTTTGGGTAATGTCTGCGATCTTTATCCTTAAGTTCATCTTTGCTTAATCGCTTGCAGAGGCCATGTGGATATGGCCTCTAACAACATGACAATTTATTAGGTTTAATTACTATGAGTAACAAATTCATCATCACATGGGACAACATGCAATCTTACTGCCGTGAACTGGCTGCTAAGCAAATGCCAGCAGAACAGTGGAAGGGTATCTGGGCAGTAAGTCGCGGCGGTTTAGTACCAGGCGCAATCTTGGCTCGTGAGCTAGGTATTCGTTACGTTGATACAATTTGTATTTCTAGCTACGACCACGATCACCAACGTGATATGACTGTCGTTAAAGCGCCAGAGGGTGACGGTGAAGGTTTCCTAATCGTTGAAGACCTAGTAGACAGCGGTGACACTGCACGTAAACTGCGTGAAATGTACCCTAAAGCGAAACTTATCGCGGTATGTGCGAAGCCTTCAGGTGCAGCACTACTAGACGATTACATCGTTGATATCGCACAAGACACTTGGATTGAACAGCCGTGGGACCTAAGCCTAGGTTACATTGAGCCAGTAAATCGTAAGTCAAAATAAGCATTATCTATGTTTTTTGAGAAATGACCCTTTATAGGGTCATTTTTTTTTATATCATTACAGTCATTATCCTCGACTGAGAATCCCCCATGTCGTTATCTGAAGAAACCAGTAAAAACCTATCTGAAACTCTATTCGTTAAACATAAGCAAGCGAAAGAGACCTCAATGCTGACGCAATATATGCCGAGTTCTGTTGAGCTTCTTGAACAGAAACATGAGCAGCAAGACAGCGCGTGGTACCGAAATCTGCGCCGTATGCAGTGGGTTTGGCAAGGGGTAAACCCGATAGAGCAAGAAGCGGTGTTATCGCGCATTGCATCATCGACCCATTCTCGTACGACAGACGATTGGTTGGATACAGTAATGGGGTACCGCAGTGGTAACTGGGCCTATGAGTGGACCAAGCTCGGTATGCAGCACCAAAATCGCGCTAATGATAAAAGTGGTGAAGAGGTGGCAGAGGAACTGTTTTCCGCGTCACTTTGTTTCAGTATTGCCGGTTACCCTCATTTGAAAAATGACAACCTGGCGACTCAAGCTCAGGTGTTGGCGAATACCGCGTATGCGGAAGCGATCAAACACACTAAGCTGGTGGTCAAGCAGATCGAAGTTCCATACCAGAATCGTAAGATCAAAGCGCATTTGCACCTCTCTAAAACCGACAAGCCACAGCCTGTGGTGATTGTTAGTGCCGGGCTAGATAGCTTGCAAACTGACATGTGGCGTCTGTTCCGTGACTATCTTGCACCGAAAAACATTGCGATGCTTACCGTTGATATGCCGTCAATTGGTCACAGCTCTCATTGGCCGTTAACGGAAGACTCTTCATGTCTGCACCAAGCCGTTCTGAATGAACTGCCTAATATTCCATGGGTTGATCACTATAAGGTCGGCCTTTTTGGCTTCCGCTTCGGCGGTAATGCCATGGTTCGATTGTCGTTCTTAGAGCAGCAGAAAATCAAAGCTTGTGTGGCACTTGGCGCGCCGATTCACGATATTTTTGTTCATGCGGATAAACTGAAACAGATGCCGAAGATGCATCTTGATGTGCTGGCTTCTCGCTTGGGTAAAGGTGCGGTTGATATCAATAGCTTATCGGGGCAACTAATGGCTTGGTCACTGAAAGTTCAGGGATTATTGGCAAATAGTAAAACGCGTGTGCCTATCTTGGCATTGGCGCTCGATGGCGATCCCGTTTCCCCACCATCTGATAATCAACTGGTTGCTATTTACAGTGATTACGGTAAGGCGAAGAAAATTAAGTCCAAGTCAATTACACAAGGTTATGAGCAATCCCTCGAATTGGCGATAAAATGGCTTGAGGATGAATTATTTAGATGACATTTCTCCTAAATTAGTTAAGCATGAAAAGTGTACAGATTAAGTACCTGATACTCAGAGAAAATTTATAAAATCTATTTGCGTGTTTTCTACGTATTACAGTCTGAGTAGCGTCATTCTTAACATTGAAAATGGAGATTCAATATGTCAGAAGTGACACAACAACCAACTCATTATCGTTTGCTAAATGTTTTAAAGGCCATTGGTCCATATTTGAGAGAGCCACAATCTGAAGACGGCCATTATATCTTCGATTGCCTTTCAGTATGCGTGAACGATAAGAAGTCACCAGAAGAGCGTGAGTTCTGGGGGTGGTGGCTAGAATTGGCAAAATCTGAACAAGGCTTTACCGCGAAATACAACATTGGCAAATATAACGTTGAAGGCGAATGGGAAGAGCTGGAACTCCCTAAGAAAGCCGTTTCTGAGGTCACTCGTACTCAAGAAGCGTTTCATCAAAAGCTATCTGACGAGCTGAAAACAAAGTTTGAACTGGAGGTTGAGTTAGACGCAGCTTCTGTCGAATTTGTCTAATTTTAAAGGTTACTCCTCTCTATAAGGTAAAAAGGTGCGATTTCGCACCTTTTCTACTTGTGAATTCCCGTTTTGATTGTTAAAACATCACCTCTTATTTGTTTTATTCATATAAAGACTTCATGACAACTAATCATCAAAGCGGGACAGCAACACAGCGTAAAACTGTCGTTGTAAAACTGGGTACCAGTGTCTTAACTGGTGGCACATTAGCGTTAGACCGAGCTCACATGGTAGAGCTTGTGCGTCAGTGTGCAGAACTTAAAAAGCAAGGCCACTCTGTGGTTATGGTTTCGTCTGGCGCGATCGCGGCTGGACGTGAGCACCTTGGTTACCCCGCACTGCCCAACTCAATGGCGAGCAAACAGCTGCTTGCTGCAGTAGGACAGAGCCAGTTGATTCAAGTTTGGGAGTCTTTGTTCGCTATCTATGGCATCAAGATTGGCCAAATGCTGTTAACGCGCGCTGACCTAGATGATCGTGAACGCTTCCTAAATGCACGTGACACAATCAATGCATTGGTAGAGAACGATATTATTCCAATCGTTAATGAGAATGATGCGGTAGCGACCAACGAGATTAAGGTTGGTGACAACGACAACTTGTCTGCTTTAGTCGGTATTTTGTGTGGTGCGGATAAGCTTCTTCTTCTCACTGACCAAAAAGGTCTATTTACCGCTGATCCTCGCAAAGACCCAAATGCTGAGTTGATCAAAGAGGTTAAGACCATCGATGATACCTTACGTAAGATTGCTGGTGGCAGTGGCACTACGCTAGGAACAGGCGGCATGGCGACTAAACTGCAAGCTGCAGATATTGCGCGTCGTGCAGGTATTGAAGTGATCATCGCAGCAGGCAGCGCAGAAAATGTGGTATTCGACTCATTGAGTGCAGAACCACAAGGCACGCGTTTCTTACCGCTAGAAGAGGCGCTTGAAAACCGCAAGCGTTGGATTCTGGCTGGTCCTGCATCGGCGGGTGACATCGTAGTCGATGACGGTGCAGTCAATGCTGTAAATACCAAGGGCAGCAGTTTGCTGGCTAAAGGCGTGATTCAAGTTCGCGGAGAGTTTTCTCGTGGCGAAGTCACTCAAGTAACAGATAACAAAGGTAAAGTGGTTGCGCGTGGTATCGCAAGCTACTCAAGTCAAGACTTGGCGAAGATTGCGGGCAAACACAGTAAAGATATTGGAGAAATTCTGGGTTATGACTACGGCTCAGAGGTTATTCACCGTGATGACATGGTTGTGATCCAAGAGTAACAGACGAGCTAAACTTAGTACGCTTGCTCAGAAAATGAGATACCGATGAATAGCTGCCGATAGAAGGTGGCTATTTCAATAAATAGCGTACCCAGAATTTCACATAGACAGACAGAATTAAGGGAGAGTTAAACGTGGATTTAACTAACATGGGTATCGCAGCAAAAGAGGCTGCCTTTCACCTAGCTACTGCTTCAACAGCGCAGAAGAACAAAGCGTTATCGATTATTGCGGATGAACTAGAAGCAAACGCAGCGACCATTCTTGAGGCGAACGCAAAAGATATCGAACTGGGCCGCGAAGCTGGTCTAACAGAAGCGCTGCTTGACCGCCTACTTCTTAATGAAGAGCGTTTAACGGGCATTGCTAACGATGTACGCAACGTTATCAGCCTAAATGACCCTGTGGGCAGTGAGATTGACAGCAAAGTACTAGAAAATGGTATGTCGCTTTCTCGTCGTCGCGTTCCACTTGGCGTTGTAGGTGTTATCTATGAAGCGCGTCCAAACGTGACCATTGATATCGCAGCGCTGTGTTTGAAAACGGGCAATGCGAGCATTCTGCGTGGCGGTAAAGAGACGTTTTTCTCGAACATGGAACTGGTTAAAGTGATTCAGTCTGCGTTAGAGAAAGCAGAGCTACCTGCGGCATCGGTACAGTACATTGAGAAGCCAGACCGTGAGCTTGTTTCTCAGCTGCTTAAGCTTGATGAGTACGTTGATATGATTATCCCACGCGGTGGTGCTGGCCTACACAAGATGTGTAAAGAGAACAGTACTATTCCAGTAATCATCGGTGGCTTCGGCATTAGCCATATCTTCGTTGATGAATCTGCTGACCTAGAAAAGTCGGTGAATGTGGTTGAAAACTCGAAGGTTCAGCGCCCATCTGCGTGTAACTCATTAGATACTTTGCTTGTTCATGAAGCGGTAGCTGAGGAATTCCTAGGCAAGCTTAAAACTCGTCTAGCGGGTAAAGTAACGCTAGTGGCTGATGCCAGTGCTAAAGTGCTGCTTGCTGATTTCGCTGACGTGCGTGATGCGGGTGAAGATGATTTCGATACTGAGTGGCTAAGCTACACCTTAGGTGTAAAGGTGGTTGCGGATGTAGCTCAGGCCATTGATCACATGCGCGTGCACAATGCGAGCCATTCGGATGCGATCATGACCAACAGCCTAGAGAGCTCTGAGCGCTTTATTAACTCGGTAGGTTCTGCGGCGGTTTATGTGAACGCATCAACTCGCTTTACTGATGGCGCACAGTTTGGTCTGGGCGCAGAAGTTGCGGTATCAACACAGAAGCTCCATGCTCGTGGTCCTATGGGGCTAGAAGAGCTAACTAGCTACAAGTGGGTGGGTAAAGCCAACTACCTAGTTCGTAGCTAGGATGAATGTGACGATTGGTTAGTAATAATCAACGAATAACCACATAAAAGGGCCTTAATTGGCCCTTTTTCTTTCCCTACGTTTGGCAATTCCGTTACACTGACAATCAATTATTTGGAGGTGATATGCATTGTCCTTTTTGTTCAGAGAACGACACTAAAGTAATCGACTCAAGGCTAGTCGCAGACGGGCATCAGGTTCGTCGTCGCCGTCAATGCCTGGCATGTAGTGAGCGTTTTACGACATTCGAATCGGCTGAGCTTGTTATGCCAAAAGTGATTAAGTCGAATGGCAACCGTGAACCCTTTAACGAAGACAAAATGGTCGGTGGGGTGCAGCGTGCATTAGAGAAACGCCCAGTGAGTGCTGATGCCATTGAACTTGCGATCAGCACCATTAAGTCTCAATTGCGAGCAACTGGTGAGCGTGAAGTGCCAACCGAAATGATTGGTAACCTTGTGATGGACCAACTCAAAGAGCTCGATAAAGTGGCTTACATTCGTTTTGCCTCTGTTTACCGCAGCTTTGAAGACATCCGAGAGTTTGGCGAAGAGATTGCCAAGCTAGAGGACTAACTTCAACTCATGTCAAAATTTTCTCCGTTAGATTTTCAAATGATGTCGCGTGCTATGCAGTTGGCTAAGCGCGGCATCTATACCACTGCACCAAACCCAAATGTGGGTTGTGTAATTGCGCATGGTGACAACATTGTTGGTGAAGGCTTCCATGCTAAAGCGGGTGAAGCCCACGCAGAGGTTCATGCAATGAGAATGGCTGGCGACAAAGCCAAAGGTGCGACGGCCTATGTGACGTTAGAGCCGTGTTCTCACTATGGTCGCACGCCGCCATGTGCTGAAGGGTTAATTAAAGCTCAAGTGGCAAAAGTGATTTGTGCCATGGAAGACCCAAATCCTAAAGTCGCGGGTCGTGGTATTAAAATGCTGCGCGATGCAGGTATTGAAGTGCAAGTTGGGCTGCTAGAGCAAGATGCATTAGCGTTAAACCCTGCCTTTATCAAACGCATGCAAACAGGGTTGCCGTTCGTTCAATTGAAGATGGCGTCAAGCTTAGATGGTCAAACGGCTTTGAGTAATGGTCAAAGTCAATGGATTACGTCACCTTGTGCTCGTCGTGATGTGCAGCACTATCGTGCTAAAGCTGGCGCGGTATTATCGACCAGTCAAACCGTGATTGAGGATAACGCTTCACTTAACGTGCGTTGGGATGAGCTTCCACAAGCGGTTCAAGCTCTTTATCCTCAATCTTCACTGCGCCAACCTGTGCGCGTGATTCTCGATCGACAAGCTCAACTGCTTCAAGGCGCTAACCAAGACCTCAAGCTGTATCAATCTGAGGCTCCAGTGTTACGTGTGGCTGAGTCTGAAGCTGATATTTTGGTTGCTCTTGATCGTGCAGGGCAGCTTGATATTAAACAGTTGATTCAAGATCTTCCCAGCCATCACATCGACCATATTTGGGTTGAGGCAGGGGCAACATTGGCGAAGAGCTTTATTGAGAACCAACTGGTTGACGAGCTAATCTTATACTTAGCACCTAAACTCATGGGCAGCGATGGCCGCGGTTTAATGGGTGCTCTGGGACTGAGCTCAATGGATGATGTGATCGATTTGTCGATCAAAGATGTACGTATGGTGGGGCCAGACATTCGCATTGTCGCTCAACCAGTATGGAAATCTTAATCCGCGATTGTTATATCTATAGTAATTTAACTGCTTGATGTAAAAGCAGAAAGAACAAGAGTTTTAAAATGTTTACAGGAATTGTAGAAGCCGTAGGCACCCTAAGTGCTATCACACCACGCGGTGAAGATATTACGGTAACCGTGAATGTCGGTAAGCTAGATATGTCTGATGTTCAACTTGGCGACAGCATTGCCACCAACGGTGTGTGTTTGACTGTTGTGGAGTTTGATGACAACAGTTATAGCGCTGACTTATCGCTGGAAACTCTGAAAAAGACGGGCTTTATCGACTATCAAGCAGGCGATAAAGTGAACCTTGAGAAAGCAATGCTACCGACCACTCGTTTTGGCGGTCATATTGTGTCTGGTCATGTTGATGGCGTGGGCGAGATTGTTGAGCGCAACCAAGTGGGTCGTGCGATCGAGTTCTGGGTAGAAATGCCGGCTGAAATCTCAAAGTATGTTGCTCAAAAAGGCTCGATCACTGTCGATGGTATCAGCCTTACTGTGAACGATTTACGTAAGAATGCATTCAAGCTAACAATCGTTCCTCACACCTCTTCAGAGACCACGATTGACCAGTTCAATGTCGGTCGTAAGGTAAACCTCGAGGTAGACGTTTTGGCTCGTTATATGGAGCGACTGCTGCAAGGTCAACAAGAAGAGTCTAAGCCAGAGTCTCGTCTGACAATGGAATTCTTACAACAAAACGGTTTTGCTTAACTCACCACTCTTTGTTCGTCAAAGTGAAGGGCTCTAAAGCTAAGCAATGCCAATCAGGTTTAAACAGTGTCGGTTCTTGGAAGCAGAACCATTTCAAAGGATATAAAATAATGCCAATTAGTACTCCTCAAGAAATTATTGAAGACATTCGCCTAGGAAAGATGGTTATCCTGATGGACGATGAAGATCGCGAGAACGAAGGCGATCTGATCATGGCGGCAGAGCATGTGACGCCAGAAGCGATCAACTTTATGGCGATGTTTGGTCGTGGTTTGATCTGTCTGACGCTAACTAAAGAGCGCTCGAGCCGTTTAGGTCTCGCGCCTATGGTTCAAGACAACAACGCGCAATACACCACAAACTTCACTGTTTCTATTGAAGCTGCAGAAGGCGTAACTACGGGTATTTCGGCATCAGATCGTGCTGTAACAGTGCAAGCTGCTGTAGCGAAAGATGCAAAAGCCGCTGACCTAGTTCAACCGGGCCATATCTTCCCACTCACAGCCCAAGAGGGCGGCGTATTAACGCGAGCTGGTCACACAGAAGCGGGTTGTGATTTGGCGCGTTTGGCTGGCTGCGAACCAGCATCTGTGATTGTTGAAATCCTGAATGATGATGGCACTATGGCTCGTCGCCCAGACCTTGAAGTGTTTGCTGAAAAGCATGACATCAAGCTAGGCACAATTGCTGACCTTATCGAATATCGCAACAATACAGAGACGACGATTGAGCGTGTTGCGCAGTGTCACTTACCAACTGAGTTTGGTGATTTTGAACTGGTTACATACCGTGACACGATTGATAACCAAATCCACTACGCGATGCAAAAAGGTGATATTACGGGCGAAGCACCGCTGGTTCGTGTTCACTTGCATGATACGTTTACAGATTTACTGCACTCAGACCGTGGTACAGAACGTAGCTGGTCGCTAGATAAAGCGATGAAGCGCATCGGTGATGAAGGTGGCGTTCTGGTGATTCTTGGGAATGAAGAGTCGTCTGATTCTCTGATTCATAAAGTGAAGACTTTTGAAGCTCAAGATAAGAATGAACAACCTAAGATGGCTAAGAAGCAAGGAACGTCTCGCCGTGTGGGTGTCGGTTCTCAGATTCTGCAAGATTTAGGTGTTCAAGACATGCGTCTGCTTTCTTCAAGCTCAAAACGCTACCACGCATTGGGCGGTTTTGGTTTGAACGTTGTTGAATACGTGTGTGAATAAAGCTGATTTTAAGCACAATAATCAGCAAATTTTTAAAGGTAATACAGCCTAGATTGCGTGATAAGGCTTAAGCAGAGAGCACAAGATTGCATAATATGCTCTCTGCGTTTTGAGCCTTATTGGCAAAGGAATCGTCCTGTCGTTACCACTTTGTTTCTCCGGTACTGGTTCAATAAAATTAGCATTAGATATTGCTCACAGTTTTGTGCTAGAATCCGGCGATTCTCACTTGATGAAAATAGTTAAAGGAAGGCTTATGAAAGTGATCGAGGGTGGCTTCCCAGCGCCAAATGCAAAAATTGCTATCGTTATTGCTCGTTTCAACAGTTTTATTAACGAAAGTTTACTTTCTGGTGCAATCGATACTTTAAAACGTCACGGACAAGTTAGCGAAGACAACATCACTGTTGTTCGTTGTCCAGGTGCAGTTGAACTTCCACTTGTAGCGCAACGCGTTGCTAAAACTGGTAAGTTCGATGCAATTGTATCTCTAGGTACAGTAATTCGTGGCGGTACGCCTCATTTTGACTATGTTTGTAGTGAATGTAATAAAGGTTTGGCGCAAGTGTCTCTGGAATACTCTCTTCCAGTAGCATTCGGTGTGCTAACTGTTGATACGATCGATCAAGCTATTGAACGCGCAGGAACCAAGGCTGGTAATAAAGGTGCAGAAGCTGCACTAAGCGCACTTGAGATGATCAACGTTCTTTCTGAAATCGATTCCTAATGGGGGCCAGTGTGAAACCAGCCGCACGTCGTAATGCACGTCAATTTGCTCTACAAGCAATTTATTCTTGGCAAATTACTAAAGAAAATATTGCCACAGTTGAAGAACAGTTCTTATCTGGTGGTAAGTATGATGAAGAAGAGCATCACGCAGCTGAGCCTGCGCTTGCTATGCCAGAGACAGACGTTGCATACTTCCGCGACCTGCTAACTGGTGTTGCTCTAAGCCACATGGAACTAGACAGCAAACTTCGTCCATTCGTATCTCGCCCTATGCAAGATCTGGACTTAATGGAGCTTGCTCTTCTACGTTTAGCTATGTACGAGATGACTCGTCGCGAAGATGTACCATACAAAGTGGTTATCAACGAAGCTATCGAACTTGCAAAAGTATTTGCAGCAGAAGACAGCCACAAGTTTGTTAACGGTGTACTTGATAAAGCAGCACCGCACGTACGTAAGAAGTAATACGTTCGACATAGAATCGAAAGGTCAGCAAATATGCTGGCCTTTTTTGTAACTGATGACGGTAAAAGAAAGGTAATCACATGTCTGGTGAGTTCAACCTGATTGATAAATACTTCGTAAACCGACAACCTCAGCGTAAGGATGTACACCTCGCTGCTGGTGATGACTGTGCCCTAGTCAAGCCACCAAGCAATGTAGAGATCGCTATTAGCACCGACACCTTAGTCGCAGGTACTCATTTTCTAGCAGAGGCCAATCCAGCTTGGGTGGCGCATAAGGCACTAGCATCAAACATCAGTGACCTTGCTGCTATGGGGGCAACACCGGCGTGGGTCTCTTTTGCGTTAACCATGCCAGAGGTCGACGAAGCGTGGCTGGCGCCATTCTGTGACTCTTTTTTCAAACTTGCAGATTACTTTGGTATCCAACTCATCGGTGGTGACACGACGAAGGGGCCACTGAGCCTGACACTGACGGTACAAGGCTTTGTGCCGGAAGGTAAAGCGCTACGCAGAGACGGTGCCAAAGTCGGGGATTGGATTTACGTGACCGGAAATCTAGGCGATAGCAAGGCTGGCCTAGAGGTTTTACTAAACCCAGAAGATAATCAAGCGAAACCTTATGCTAAGGAGCTTGAAGAAAGACACTACATCAGCGCTCCTCGAGTACTAGCTGGTCAGGCACTCGTGAACCTTGCTTCATCGGCCATTGATATCTCAGATGGTGTCATTGCTGACCTTAAACATATCCTTAAGCGTTCTGAGGTTGGCGCAAGCATTGATGTGAGTGCATTGCCTATCTCTCAAGAGTTACGTCAGTTCACGCCTGATATTGCGGCTGCACAACACTATGCACTGACGAGTGGTGAAGAGTATGAGCTGTGCTTTACTGTACCAGAAGAAAATAAAGGCTCACTAGAAAGTGCTTTGTCACACACTGGAACAAAAGTCACCTGCATTGGTCAGATAAGACCTGTAGAATTCTTCGAATTACATAACAACGGTCAACCACTAAGTTGGGACTTAAGTGGATACGATCACTTTAAGGTAAACGGATGACAAACCCTCTTTCTCTCATTTCGCTAAAGAACCCTTGGCATTTACTCGCTACTGGATTTGGTAGCGGACTCTCACCCGTCGTGCCGGGCACAATGGGCACATTAGCCTCGATTCCACTCTACCTGTTGTTGGTTCAATTGCCGTTTCCAATGTATGTAGTTGCGGTGATCCTTAGCTGTATCATCGGTGTGAAAATCTGTCAGGTGACGTCTGACGATATGGGCGTGCACGATCATGGCTCAATTGTCTGGGATGAGTTTGCAGGCTTTTGGATCACCATGGGCCTAGTGCCTTTGTTACAGATCCCAACCGATGAATGGAAGTGGCTACTGACAGGCTTTGTGCTGTTTCGCTTTTTTGACATGGTGAAGCCGTGGCCGATCGGTTGGCTAGACAAACGCATTCATGGCGGCTTAGGTATTATGATTGATGATATCGTCGCGGGCGTAATGGCTGGTATAGCGCTTTACGCTGTGGGCCACTTCGCGGGTTGGCTAGCATAAACAGTTCATAGCGCTCTAACATGCTTGTATTGGGTTGGAGCGTTTTAGTTGGTTAGTAACACAATAGAACACAAGGAATAACAATGTCTAAGAAGGTTTATTGTATTGCTCAGTTTCAGCCAAAAGAGGGCAAACTGAACGAGCTATTTGAAGTATTAAAAGCGCTTGAGCCAAACACAATGCGTGAAGATGGTTGCATTCAATACACAGTGACTCGTCACTTACCAAGCCCATTCGCTGAAGGTGAGAGCTACCCAATCGCATTTAATGAGATCTGGGCGGACAATGAAGCGTTTGAAGCTCACTGCCAACGCCGTGAGATCCAAGAGTTTTTCCAAGAGCAGTGTGTAGAAGAGACAGGCTTAGTTGAAAAGTTTAATGTGTGCATCTACACCGATGAACCAGAGAACTACGACGCGCCAGTGCTTAAGTAAGCTTATCGTTGGCTATAGATTACTGGTAATAAAAAAGGTTGACCATACGGTCAACCTTTTTAGTATCTAGAGCAACGCTTTCTTATTTAGCAAGGTAGTCGTTGATTGCTTTTTCGATGCCTTTCGCATCTAGGCCAAGCTCTTCATGCAGCTCACCTTGTGTACCTTGAGCAATGAACTTGTCTGGTAAGCCAAGGTTCAATACTGGCATTGGCAGTTTCTCTTGCATCAAGAACTCCACTACACCTGCGCCTGCACCACCGGCAATCGCATTCTCTTCAATGGTCACCAGGACATCGTGGTCAGCAGCCAGTTGCTTGATTAGCGTCTCATCAAGCGGCTTCACAAAGCGCATGTCAGCAACGGTTGCATCGATACCGTCGGCAGCTTGAAGCGCATTTTCTAGGAAAGTACCAAAGCTTAGGATAGCAACCTTAGCGCCATCTTTTGCTTTTGAGCTTTCACGAACGATGCGGCCTTTACCAATCTCAAGTGCTGTGAACTCACTCTGGATTTCTGTGCCCATACCATTACCACGTGGGTAGCGAACGGCACTTGGACCATTATGTTTGTGGCCGGTGTAAAGCATTTGGCGACATTCGTTCTCATCGCTTGGTGCCATGATCACCATGTTTGGAATACAGCGCATAAAGCTTAAGTCGAACGCACCTTGGTGTGTCTGACCATCGGCACCAACAAGACCAGCACGGTCAATGGCAAACATGACCGGCAAATCCATGATAGCGACATCGTGGATCAGTTGGTCGTAGCCACGCTGCAGGAAGGTTGAGTAAATCGCTACAATCGGGTTGTTACCCGCAATCGCCATACCTGTTGCTAGCGTCACAGCGTGCTGTTCAGCGATAGCTACATCGAAGTACTGTTCTGGGTACTCTTTCGAGAAACGAACCATACCAGAGCCTTCACGCATCGCAGGTGTAATCGCCATCAGCTTAGGATCTTGCGCGGCCATATCACACAGGAAGTCACCGAAGATCTTCGAGAAGGTCGGCTTAGCACTGGTGCTCTTTGGTAGGCTAGAGTGTGCAGGATCGAATTTAGGTACGCCGTGGTAACCGATTGGATCTTTCTCTGCTGGTTCGTAACCTTTGCCTTTCTTGGTCATGATGTGTAAGAACTGAGGGCCTTTTAGGTCTCTCATGTTCTTAAGCGTTTTAATCAGCTCGTTGACATCATGGCCATCAATTGGACCAATATAGTTAAAGCCAAGCTCTTCAAACATGGTACCTGGAATAACCATGCCCTTGAGATGTTCTTCAGTACGACGCACCAGCTCTTTAATCGGCGGAACGCCCGATAGCACTTTCTTGCCACCTTCACGAATTGACGTGTAAAGATTGCCAGAAAGAACCTGAGCTAAGTGGTTGTTCAATGCGCCCACGTTTTCAGAGATCGACATTTCGTTATCGTTAAGGATAACCAGCATATCGTTGTGTACGTCACCTGCGTGGTTCATCGCTTCAAATGCCATACCTGCGGTAATCGCACCATCACCAATCACGCTAACGACTTTACGATCTTTGCCTTCTTTTTTAGCACTGATTGCCATACCAAGTGCGGCACTGATAGATGTCGATGAGTGACCGACTGAAAGCGTGTCGTATTCGCTCTCTTCACGCCATGGGAAAGGGTGTAAGCCGTCTTTCTGGCGGATAGTTGATAGGCGATCACGTCGGCCAGTTAGAATCTTATGTGGGTAAGCCTGATGGCCCACATCCCAAACTAACTGATCGAAAGGTGTGTTGTATACATAGTGTAAAGCAACCGTTAGTTCCACCGTACCTAGGCCTGAAGCCAAGTGTCCGCTTGACTGGCTCACTGAGTTCAAGAGGTAGGTACGTAGCTCGTCACAGAGCTGTGGAAGCGTCTCTTTCGGTAAAAGACGCAAATCCTCTGGCTTGTCAGCCAAAGCAAGAGTTGGGTACTTTGAAATATCAAGAGTCATAGGTAATGCGCGCTTATAGTCTTAGTTCTTGCGCTCGATGACATATCGGGCGAACTCTTCGAGTAACTGGGTATTGTATGGGATTGCGTCTAAAGCTTGAAGCGCTTCGTTCAATAGAGTTTGAGCTTTTTCTTGAGCGCCGTCCAATCCTAACAAAGAAGGGTAGGTGCTTTTGTTCAGTTCTTCATCAGACCCCTGTGGTTTACCAAGCGTCTCTGTATCACTAATGATATCTAGAATGTCGTCTTGAACCTGAAACGCTAATCCAATCGCATCGGCAAATTTATCAAGTTGTGGCAGAACCTCGAAGGCTTTCTCACCCGCTGCCAATGCGCCCAAACGGATTGCACTCTTCATAAGAGCGCCTGTTTTGTTACGGTGAATCTCTTCCAGTTCTTCAAGCGTTACTGCACGATTTTCCGCTTCGATATCAAGCGCTTGACCGATACACATACCTTGAGCACCAGAGGCTTCAGCTAGGCGTTGAATCATACGTATGCGGTTACTCTCTCCGGCAGCACTTAATGTGCCTTCCGCAAGTATAGTAAAGGCCAGCGTTTGTAGAGCGTCGCCGGTTAAAATTGCTGTAGCTTCATCGTATTTGATGTGGCATGTCTGATGACCACGACGCAGTTCATCGTCGTCCATGGCTGGAAGATCATCATGAATGAGTGAGTAAGCGTGAATACATTCAATCGCTGAAGCTGGCGTGTCGAGCTCTTCAGCGCTACAGCCAAGCATTTCCCCTGTGATGTAGACAAGAAATGGACGTGCGCGTTTTCCACCTAGCAGTAAGCCATAACGCATAGCTTTGATGAGGTTTTGGTTTTGATGTGGAAGGCGGTCAAGCCATTGGTTTAACTGCTCGTTATTACGTGCTTGATAAGACGTTAAAGTCTCAATCATAGGGGATCTCATACTATTCTTTATTCTGGTTGTGGGTTGAAGTCACTTAGCTCTGCATCTTCGTCGTTTTGAAGAAGAATACTCACGCGCTGTTCTGCGTCGTTAAGTTTGCTTTGACCTGCACGAGCTAGTGCAATTCCACGCTCGAATTTCTTCAGCGCATCATCTAAAGCTAGATCACCATTTTCAAGTTGATCAACCAAGCCATCAAGCTCTTCAATTGCTGCTTCAAAGCTCATATTTTCCGGTTTCTTAGTAGCCATAATAGTTCTGCGTTTGGAAAGATGAACGAACGTTACCCTAGGGCGTAGAGATGGTCAAATGTAACCAATAAAATTTGCTAGAAAGTTTGTTTTATCGGGCGCTTGGCAGCCATATCTGTATGACTCAATAAGTGTCGAGTTGGAGAAGACCTATTTACGATGGGCTTACTTGCCGTGCGCAGTTATTCATAAGTCTTAATGTCATTACGACTCAAAAGTGTGATACTTAGGCCAAGAATTTTCTAAAAGATCTTATAGTCTTGCCGATAAGAAGATTATTCTCGAGGTAGAACAAGAAAAAGCATGAGGAGTGCTCAGTGGATTTAGCAACCCTAATAGGTTTAATTGGTGGATTTGCCTTCGTGATCATGGCGATGATCTTGGGCGGAAGCCTTGGGATGTTCTATGACACGACTTCGATCTTGATCGTGGTTGGTGGTTCAACCTTTGTGGTCTTGATGAAGTTCACAATGGGTCAGTTCTTTGGTGCTGCAAAGATTGCAGGCAAAGCCTTTATGTTTAAAGCCGATGAACCAGAAGATCTGATCGCGAAAGTGGTTGAGATGGCAGATGCGGCACGTAAAGGTGGTTTTCTTGCACTGGAAGAGATGGAAATTAATAACAGCTTTATGCAGAAAGGCATCGACTTACTGGTTGATGGCCACGATGCCGACGTAGTAAGAGCGGCACTGCAAAAAGATATTGCTTTGACCGATGAGCGTCATGAGCAGGGCGGTAAGGTGTTCAGCGCCTTTGGTGATGTTGCCCCGGCGATGGGTATGATTGGTACGCTGGTTGGTCTGGTTGCGATGCTTTCGAACATGGATGATCCAAAAGCGATCGGTCCTGCGATGGCGGTAGCACTCTTAACCACACTATACGGTGCGATTCTTTCTAACATGGTGTTCTTCCCAATTGCTGACAAACTGGCACTGCGCCGCGAACAAGAAACGTTAAACCGCCGTCTAGTCATGGATGGTGTATTGGCGATTCAAGATGGTCAGAACCCACGTGTTATCGATGGCTACCTGAAGAACTACCTCAATGAGGGTAAACGTCTTCTAGATGGCGAAGCTGATTAAGGAGCTCGGTAATGGAAGAAGAAACTCCCTGTAAATGTCCGCCCCCCGGCTTACCTTTATGGATGGGTACCTTTGCTGACTTGATGTCGCTATTGATGTGTTTCTTCGTACTGCTGCTCTCTTTCTCTGAGATGGACGTACTGAAGTTTAAGCAGATCGCAGGCTCGATGAAGTTCGCCTTTGGTGTACAAAACCGGTTAGAAGTAAAAGATATTCCAAAAGGTACCAGTATTATTGCTCAAGAGTTTCGTCCTGGTCGCCCAGAGCCGACACCGATTGATGTGATCATGCAGCAAACCATCGATATTACTCAGCAAACGCTAGAGTTTCACGAGGGTGAGTCTGACAGAGCGGGCGGTACTAAGCGCGATCAAGGCAAACTCACTGGTGGTCAATCACCAGAGACTTCGACCCACAACAACCAGAACTCTGAGTCAGATAAGCAACAGCAGCAAGCTGAAGCGCAGTCGCAAGAGATGGAAACCTTGATGGAGAGCATCAAGAAAGCCTTGGAGCGTGAAATTGACCAAGGAGCGATTGAGGTCGAGAATTTAGGTCAGCAGATCGTGATTCGAATTCGAGAGAAAGGTGCGTTCCCAGAAGGGTCAGCGTTCTTACAACCTAAATTCCGTCCATTGGTTAGACAGGTGGCTGAGTTGGTAAAAGACGTACCAGGTATTGTTCGTATCTCGGGACATACTGATAACCAACGCCTCGATTCTGAGCTTTACCGTTCAAATTGGGATCTCTCTTCTCAGCGTGCGGTGTCGGTTGCTCAAGAGATGGAGAAGGTAAGAGGTTTCTCTCATCAAAGGCTACGAGTACGAGGAATGGCAGATACTGAGCCTCTAGAGCCGAATGATACCGATTGGCAAAGAAGCCTCAACCGTCGTGTTGAGATCAGCATCATGCAGGGTGAACCTCTCTACAGTGATGAAGTTCCGGTCGTGACAGAATAGGTACACTTCAATATTAAAGCCCGAGTCATCGCGACTCGGGCTTTTTTGTGGGAAAAACTAAACCTTTTGCTGCGTTTGGCAGTACAGACTCTACGGGTTGAGTGCTTATTCCCTGTCGATGATAGGGTTAGGGCAAGCATTCTTTTCCTTGTATGACTTTCTCATGTATAATTCGCGCCCTTAGATTTAGATATGATCTATTCTTGCTTCAAGTGCTCGGTGAAATCTCTGTTTTTACTTAGCGCCGAGCCCCTTAAACTTGTTTAATGTTGTGAAAGTACTATGAAATTTATTGTTAAGCCCCATCCGGAAATTTTTGTAAAAAGTGAATCGGTGCGTAAGCGCTTCACAAGGATTCTAGAGTGCAACATTCGTAACGTAATCCAGCGTCGCTGTGAAAGCGTTGCGGTATTCAATCGTCGTGACCATATCGAAGTAACCTCTGAAAGTGATAAGTACTACCCAGAAGTACTTGAGATCCTGACACAAACACCAGGTATCCATCACTCTCTTGAAGTTCAACAGTCTGAATTCAAAGACCTGCACGACATCTTCGAGCAGGTATTAGAGCGTAGCCGTGGCGACATCGAAGGCAAGAGTTTCTCTGTTCGTGCAAAGCGTCGTGGTAAGCACGAGTTTACTTCTATTGAGCTAGAGCGTTACGTTGGTGGCGGTCTTAACCAAGCGGTGGAATCAGCGCGCGTTAAGCTGAAAGATCCAGAAGTAACGGTAAAAGTTGAAATTGCTAACGATAAGCTTAACCAGATTATTGCTCGTCATAAGGGCCTAGGCGGCTTCCCTCTAGGTACGCAAGAAGACGTATTAAGCCTAATTTCTGGTGGCTTTGACTCAGGTGTTTCAAGTTACCTACACATCAAGCGTGGCTCTAAAGTACATTACTGTTTCTTTAACCTAGGCGGTCCTGCGCACGAAATTGGTGTTAAGCAAGTGGCTCACTACCTGTGGAACAAGTTTGGTTCTTCAGCAAAAGTGAAATTCATCTCTATCGACTTTGAACCAGTGGTTGCTGAGATTCTTGAAAACGTTGAAGACGGCCAAATGGGCGTTGTTCTTAAGCGTATGTTCATGCGTGCTGGTGGCATGGTGGCAGAGAAGTTCAAGATCGAAGCATTGGTTACTGGTGAAGCTCTGGGTCAGGTTTCAAGTCAAACGCTAACTAACCTGCGTCATATCGATAACGTTACGGATACGCTGATCCTTCGCCCACTGATCAACTGGGACAAAGAAGACATCATCGACCTAGCGCGTAACATCGGTACTGAAGACTTCGCGAAAGTAATGCCTGAATACTGTGGTGTTATCTCTAAGAAGCCAACAGTGAAAGCGAAGAAGGGTAAACTAGAAGCGGAAGAAGCGAAGTTTAACTTTGACGTTCTTGAGCAAGTGATTGAGAACGCTCGCGTGATGGACATTCGTGACATCGAGAAAGAGAGCCAAGAGCAAGCACCAGAAGTTGAGCAGGTTCAAGCTGTTGCTGAACACGCAATCGTACTGGATATTCGTAGCCCAGATGAGGAAGACGAAAACCCACTAGAGATCGATGGCGTTGACGTTAAGCACCTGCCTTTCTACAAGCTAGCAACGCAGTTTGGTGATCTTGACCAGAGCAAAGAGTACCTACTGTACTGTGATCGTGGCGTGATGAGCCGTCTGCAAGCACTTTACTTGCAAGAGCAGGGTTTCGCTAACGTAAAAGTGTACCGCCCATAGGTCACTAACTACGCATGCCTTAAAAGCCGCTTTATACAGCGGCTTTTTTATTGGCTTGAGAAAGCTCTGCCTCTAAGTTCTGAGTATTAAGCCTTAGGGTAGTTCTGCGGGAATAGTGCTCTCGCTGCCTCTTCATCAATCGTCGCTTTAAAATCGATACCACTCTCGATCTCACGTGCTTTTGCTACGGCTGGGCGAGCATTGACCAGTTCAAACCAGCGCTTTAGGTTTGGATAGTCATTAAGTGCATCTTCACCCAGCACGAATGGCGCTTTGTCTATCCAGCCCCACGCCGCCATATCGACGATAGTGTACTCTTCACCCACCATGTAAGTTTTGTCGGCAAGATGGTTGTCGAGCACCTCATAGTGTCGCTGTGCTTCACGACGGTAACGGTTTTTGGCATAAGGCAGATCTTCAGGTGCTGCTTTATGGAAATGAACCGATTGACCAGAGAAAGGTCCCAATCCCGAGGCGATAAACATCAACCAAGAGAGTAACTCTCCACGGGTTTGTGGTTGGCCTGCAAACAGCCCTGTCTTTTCTGACAGATAAAGGAGGATCGCATTGGAGTCAAAAATACGGGTGCCGTCATCCTCAATCGCTGGCGTTTTGCCATTGGGATTGACTAGACGAAACTCCGGAGTGTGCTGTTCACCTTTAAGCGTATCAACAGGAACCAATTCGTAGGCTAGACCTGTTTCTGCAAGATAGAGCGCAACTTTCATTGGGTTTGGGGTGCGGTGGAAGTAGAACTTAATCATCAGTGAACTCCTAGTTCATTATTTATGGTCGGCACATCCGTGCTTGTGCATTGACTATAATTCAACCTGAACGGTCGTTCAAATTAAATTTGTAAAATTCTAGTTAAGTGAGGTTGATTCCAAGACTTTGAATAAGGTGAGCTATTGATAAACTTGTTGTTATTTGGGGGCAGAWAAAAAAACACCGCCATAAAGGCGGTGTAAAGAAATTTGACAGACAGGTCAAAATAAATACAGGAAGTAGATGCCTCGTTTTAGGGGATAACTAAAACAAAACATTTGGTAGAACTCTACCCAACTCGAAAAGTACGAGTTTGCAAACACAACATCGCAGTGACTAAGCCAATTGATTCAGAGAGAATCAAGCCGTTCAGGCTAGTGACTGCGGAACGAAATATAGAATTTCTCTAGCCGCTAAGCAATGGACAAATTATAATGTTTCAGATAAAAAAAACTAATGTCATTTTAGAGAGTAACTATGTCTCGTCGATTACCCCCACTAAACTCCTTACGAGTGTTTGAAGCTGCGGCTAGACACTTGAGTTTTACGCGCGCTGCAGAAGAGTTGTTCGTTACTCAAGCTGCGGTGAGTCACCAAATAAAATCGTTGGAAGAGTTCCTATCCCTGAAACTCTTTCGCCGCAGGAATCGCTCTTTGTTGCTTACCGAAGAGGGGCAGAGCTATTTCTTAGACATTAAGGATATCTTTACATCACTTGCTGAGGCGACCGACAAGGTGCTAGAGCGCAGTGAGAAGGGGGCATTAACGATCAGCCTGCCGCCAAGCTTCGCCATTCAGTGGCTGGTGCCTCGTTTAGCTGACTTTAATCAACAAGAGCCTGATATTGATGTTCGAATCAAAGCCGTCGATATGGATGAGGGTTCACTGACCGATGATGTGGATGTCGCGATTTATTATGGGCGAGGCAATTGGCCAGGGTTGAGAGCAGACAAGCTGTATCAAGAATATTTGATTCCACTGTGTTCACCTTCAGTGCTACTGGGGACAAAGCCATTAGAATCCCTAAAAGATTTGGCATGTCATACGCTATTGCATGATACCTCTCGCAAAGACTGGAAACAGTTCGCAAAACAGAATGGTATCGATGGTGTTAACGTCAACCATGGTCCTATCTTCAGTCACTCGACCATGGTGCTGCAAGCGGCGGCTCATGGTCAAGGTATTGCTTTAGGCAACAACGTATTAGCGCAGCCGGAGATTGAAGCTGGGCGTCTGATTGCACCGTTTGATGAGGTCCTAATCAGCAAAAATGCCTTCTATGTAGTGTGTCATGACAAACAAGCGGATATGGGGCGTATTGCCACTTTCCGTGATTGGATGCTTGCTAAAGCGCAGAGTGAGCAAGAGGAATTGCTCGATGAATAATTGGCTTATTGATGGTGAAGAGCATAGCCAGTACACCTTTGTGTTTGCTCACGGTGCGGGCGCAGGTATGGACCATGAGTTCATGCAATCAGTTGCCAAGGGACTTGCCTTTAAGGGTATTCGAGTGATTCGATTCAACTTTCCTTACATGATCAAACGCGCTGAAGATGGTAAGCGTCGACCGCCTGATCGTGCGCCTAAGCTATTAGAGGCGTACCAAGAGGTGATTGAGCAAGTCGATGCCCAGAAACTGGTTATCGGCGGCAAATCGATGGGGGGGCGTATGGCGAGTCACCTATCCGAACATGAGAAAGTTGTCGGTGTGGCTTGTTTAGGCTTTCCTTTCCACCCACCGGGTAAACCCGATAAGTACAAAGGTGAGCACTTAGCCGAGCTTAGCAAGCCTTGTCTTATACTACAGGGAGAGCGTGATACTTTTGGTAAGCGGGAAGAGTTCCCTGCGTTTGATCTCTCCGATTCGGTCTCTGTCGAGTTTATCCCGGATGGTGACCACAGCTTTAAGCCGCGTAAGAGCTCAGGACACACCGAGCAGCAGAACATTGCACTAGCGGTCGAGAAACTGGCTAAGTTCATTAAAGGAGCTATCGATGAGAAGTAAGGGATTGCTTACCTTTGCAGGCGCATCTGGTGCGATCGCGGTGATGCTTGGGGCATTTGCAGCGCACGGACTTAAGTCTCAACTAGCACCTTATCTATTGGGTGTGTTCGAAACCGGTGTCTTGTATCAGTTCATCCATACTTTTGCGATCGTGGCATGTGCCATCATGCTGCAGCTGAAACTTGGTGCTAAATCACAAAAATATTTTTTCATTGCGGCAATTTGCTTTATCATCGGCATCCTTTGTTTTAGTGGCAGCCTCTATGCGCTGGCACTGACAGGAATTAAATGGTTTGGTCCAATAACACCGTTAGGTGGACTACTATTTATCATTGGTTGGGGAGTCTTCTCCTTCGCTGCTTTGAATATAAAAGAGGTAACTCAGTGAAACACGTACTACTTTATTGTCGCTCTGGTTTTGAAAAAGAATGTGCTGGCGAAATTCAAGACAAAGCAACACAACTGGAAGTGTTTGGTTTTCCTCGCTTAAAAAACAATACTGGCTTTGTATTGTTTGAGTGTTATCAAGATGGCGAAGCGGATCGTTTGATCAAAGAAATTGATTTCCAATCGCTGATCTTTGCTCGTCAAATGATCGCGGTTGCAGCAGAAATTAAAGATCTGCCAAAAGATGATCGTATCTCTCCAATCCTTGATGAGCTGGCAGACAAAGACGGTTTCCCACGTTGCGGCGACATTCGTATTGAAACGCCAGACACCAATGAAGCGAAAGAGCTACTGAAGTTCTGTCGTAAGTTTACCGTGCCGATGCGTCAAGCGATGCGTGGTAAAGGCCTGATGACGGCAAAAGACAACCCGAAGAAACCAGTACTTCATCTGTGCTTTATCGCACCGGGCCACTGCTTTGTGGGTTACTCGTACCCGAACAACAATTCCCAGTTCTTCATGGGTATTCCACGTCTTAAGTTCCCTGCCGATGCGCCAAGCCGTTCGACGCTAAAACTTGAGGAAGCGTTCCATGTATTCATTCCACGTGAAGAGTGGGATGAGCGTCTTGCTCCGGGTATGTGGGGCGTAGACTTGGGTGCATGTCCTGGCGGTTGGACTTACCAATTGGTGAAGCGTTCGATGTTCGTTCACTGTGTTGATAATGGCATGATGGCGGATAGCCTGATGGAAACGGGTCAAATCAAGCACCACATGGTGGATGGCTTTAAATTTGAACCAGATCGTAAGAACGTTACTTGGATCATCTGTGACATGGTTGAAAAGCCAGCGCGCGTTGCTCACCTGATGGGTGAGTGGATCATTAAAGGTTGGGCGAAAGAAGCACTGTTCAACCTGAAGCTGCCAATGAAAGGTCGCTACGACGAGGTTCTACAAGATATTGAGAACCTAAAGCAGTTCTTAATCGAGAATAAAGTGAAGTTCAAGATGCAGGCGAAGCACTTGTACCACGATCGCGAAGAGATCACGGTACATATTCAGTCGCTTTCAAATATCTCTCCGCACTAATCGAACTCGATAGCTGTGTTGAAAAAAATGCTCCTAACTTGGAGCATTTTTTTGTTTATCGACCGTCGGTTTAACTACCGCTGACCATAATTTGTGCCTACTCTGGTGTTGGCCACATTTCCCATAGCATCGCTTCCATTGAGTTTTCAATGTCATCATTGGTATTAGAGAAGAAGTCTAGGTTGGTGCGTTCTTCTACGTCATCAATGGTAGTGACAAAGTCGACAAGTTCACTGCCTGATACGTCTCGGTGAGGTACGATAAACGCGATAGCATCGTTGTAATATGGGTCCAAAACAACTTTGTAAAACGCACTAGGTATGACAACACCATTTCCAATAGACGCTTCGTTACCTTCATAAATAGGACCCGTCACCACATATAACTCGTGATACTCGTTAGCGAGGTCTCTTACGTGTTCTTCTAGTAATCGCCACCCGACACGGTTAAAGCCAGGGAGCTGCGGAGACATGTTGCTTAACAGGAAACTCTCTTGCATCGATTCTTGACTGAAATCCATCGCCGCGGATGGCGCAAGATGGCCGCGATCGTATCCTGATTTGGAGTAGTCACTTAATGTGGATTGCGCATACTCAGGTAGCTCAGCATCAACCTTGAAGTTATTGCTGCGCTTGAATTGCGCATTAACGCTTTCTTTAGTGACATGATACGCCACCCAATCCGCATTCTTAGTTTGATAATTGTAGCCGACCGCATACCCTGTACGGCACAGCACCTGATCGCTGTTGTTAGAAGGCATGCCTTTTACAAGGTGTTCTCCACATGTTTCCGATGCGGAACTAAAAGGGGCGACATGCAGCAAGAGGGTGGTGAGTGAAAGTAGTAATATTTTTTTCATTGTGTTTCTCCTTATTGGAGCAATGAAAATAAATATTTATATCAACAAGACTGTGATGGCGATTAAAAGTTAATCAACACTTGATAAGGTATTGATTAACTTTATTAAAATCCTGTGAATGTAAAGGAGAACACAACAGGTTTGATTAACATGTAATGAGGTTAATCAGGGCTGTTATTGAAGCGAATATCTTGAAGGTTAAAGCCAAGTTCGATATCGGTTTTTAGTGCGGAAACCTGTTTACATACACGTGCTGACTCAATGTGCTCATCGAACTTCCTGCGATACTTTTTCGGCAGATCCTCGGCTTGGTATGCTGCTTCGATATCTGGGTAGGTGGTTAAGATCTCTTTGGCTGCCTTAGGGCCTACTCCAGGAATTCCTGGCACTTGGCTAGAGCTCACTCCAGTGAGTCCCCAATAATCTGCCAACTGGCTCGGCTTAACCCCAAATTCGGCCTCAATAAATGGCGTGTCTAACCAACGATGCTGGAAATAATCACGGATTTGTAGAGTAGGAGAGAGTAGCTGACAGTAGCCTTTATCGGTTGAGATAATGGTGACCTTCTGTCCGTGGTCTGCGACTTTTTTGGCAAGTGTTGCCACTAAATCATCCGCTTCATCGCCATCTGAAAGTAGAGAGTCAATTCCGAGATCCCACCATGCTTGTTGAATAGCATCTAATCCAGCCATTAACGGCTCAGGCATCGGTTTACGGTTCTCTTTGTAGCTCGGTAGAATGTCAGCACGCCAGCCACGATCCTGTAGGTGGTGATCAAAGACCGCAATGATATGGCTTGGCTGCGCCTCTTTAATGATCTTATTTAGCGTTCGCGTAGTTGTGGTGATGGTTCTTGCAATATCGTTTGGATCCGGCTGAGCAGAGTGAACGCGGCGGATGAGGTTGAGGGCATCGATAATAACAAGATGGATAGACATAAGTTTCCAATAACTAAGCAATAAATAAAGGGGCGGTATCATTCGCCCCTTATAGTAACGTATCGCTTACGCAGTTGAAATGCTCTCAGCGGGATGCTCAGTCGTTGTTTTGCGCAATTTTATAACACGGAACGTAATCGGTACCGCCCGGCAGCTTCATACGGTGTTGGTGGACGAAGTCGTTGAGCAGTCTGTCCATTTTAGCCATCAGATCTTTGTCACCATCAATGATGAATGGGCCGTGCTTTTCAATCTCCAAGATACCTTCTGCTTTAACATTACCAGCGACAATGCCTGAGAAGGCTTTACGTAAGTTCGCCGCAAGGCTCTCTGTTTTTTGATCCATATGGAGATCGAGTGCCGCCATCGACTCATGGGTCGGGTCGAACGGCAGTTGGAACTCAGGCTCAATGTGTAGTGACCAGTTGTAGCTGTATGCGTCACCGGTCTCTTTACGGTGAGAACGCACATCTGGCATCGCCTGCTTCATAATTTTTGCCGCGCGCGCAGGGTCATCAATCACGATTTCATAGTGTTTTTGTGCATCAGGCCCTAATGTTTCACCAATGAACTTATCAATTGAGCGGAAGTACTCTTCACTCTCTTTTGAGCCAGTTAGAACAATCGGCATTGGTTGGTCAGCATTGTTAGGATGCATCATGATACCGAGAATGTAGAGCAGCTCTTCTGCGGTACCTGGACCGCCCGGGAAGATAATGATGCCATGTGCCATACGAACAAACGCTTCAAGACGCTTTTCGATATCAGGCATGATCACCAACTCATTCACGATTGGGTTTGGTGGCTCAGCGGCAATAATTGAAGGCTCAGTGAGACCAAGGTAGCGGTGTTCCGTGTAGCGCTGCTTCGCATGACCGATGGCAGCACCTTTCATTGGTCCCTCCATCGCGCCTGGGCCACAACCTGTACAGATATTAAGTTCACGCAGGCCTAATTCATTACCCACCTCACGGGTGTATTGGTACTCGTTGGCATTAATCGAGTGACCACCCCAACAGACAATCAGGTTCGGCTCGATGCCCGGCGTTAAAGCTCCAGCATTTCGCAAGATACCAAACACCAAATTAGTAATGTGAGTTGCGTTAGTCAGATTAAGTCTTTGGTTATCGGCAAGGTGCATGTTGACGTAAACAATGTCACGCAATACCGAGAACAGGTGTTCTTGTATACCCTTGATGATTTCACCATCGACAAAGGCATGCTCAGGCGGGTTGTGGAGCTCGAGCTTAATACCACGCTCACGCCTTACCACCTCGACATCAAAAGAGAGGTATTTATCCAGCAGCTCTTTTGAGTTGTCGGTGTGGCTGCCAGAGTTGAGTACCGCGAGGGTACAATTACGATACAGTTGGTATAGATCACTGGATGCGGTTTTCTTAAGGCGCTCAACTTCGAGTTGAGAGAGTAAATCCATGCTACCGGCAGGACTGATATGAGTGATCATAGTGCCTCCTTGTTGAATAAGAGTTGGGGAGACAAGATGCGACGTCACCCTCAAACTCGGGAGTAGTGAAGCAAGGCATGCAACGCCAGAGGGCGTTAGTGATAATCGGATTATTCTATGCCTTGCTAAATGTTCTTGGCACAGGCTTGATCGCCAGAAAGGCTTGTTAAGCAAATGTTAACCATTAGCTTAGCAAATATTTTCCTAATTGGTATGTGATAAGTATTTGAAAAAGAGAAATAATTTCTCGGGGGAGATCGATTATTGCCAAATGAGTTGGTTGGTGCCGCGCTGTTTTGCTTTATTTAGGATGCGATTTAGACGCTCAAGCACTTCTTCAGGCGTATCGGATTCGCTGAATTGAGTACTCGCTGCACATAGAGTAATCGTGATCTGTTGATCGCGGAACTTAAACGGCAATCGGCTTACTTGTGTCTGAATACTCTGAATCACTTGATGGCAGTATTCATCATTCTGTTCTGGCAGTAGCAAAACAAACTCTTCACCAGAAAAACGCGCCACGGTGTCAGTCTTAGACAGTTCTTTGGTCATAGTACGAGCAATGATCTTAAGCGCTTTATCACCGGCGGTGTAACCGAAGCTATCGTTAATCGCTTTGAAGTTATCGATATCGAGAAGTACAACACGTAATGAGTGCTGAGCTCGAATCCAACGGCGGTACTCTAACTCTAGGCGATCGGTAAATGCAGTGCGGTTGTAGACCTTAGTCAGTGGGTCGAGCAGCATACGCTGAGCCTGGTCTTCGAGGCGTCTGCGGTAGTCTTGCGTCACTTCATACAGCGAATCAAGCTGAGTTTTACCATAGCTCATGCGATCGATCAGCGCCTGCTCTTTTTGTTCAGCGTGGCTAAGCCTTTCAGAGAGTGAGGCGATTTCGTTAAGCAGTGGAGTGATTGACTGTTTCAGTACATGGATATCGGTGGCTTGCTCTACCGATTTCTGACTTTTACCTACTAAGTTACCCAGCTCGTTGTTGAGGCTTTGACGGTGTTCGAAGTAGGTTTGGCTCTGGTCACTGTTTTGGTCAGCGGTTTTGATGCTGGCGGAAAGTGACGCGTTGAGCTGTTCAATAAACTGTTCTGACTTTTTGCGTTCTAGGTTCGTTCCTTCAATCACCAGTTTTAACACTTGTAGTGTCAGTTCAAACAGGTTTTCCGTTGTCACGCCGAGAAGCAGTTTTGCGCGGATATCAATTAACAGGTCACCAGATTCACCCTCGAAATCGAGTTCAGTGATTAGGTGCTGTAATTCAGTTGAAAGGTCAGAGAGTACGGTCTGCTCTGGGGAGCAATCGGCGTCGGAAAAATGAGAACGGGAATTGGTTGCCATGATTTTTACGGCACGCTCATAGATGCTGAGCAGCTTCATTGCATGGTCGATTTTCTGACTGCCATTGCCTTCAGAAAAACTCAGTAGATTGCGCAGGTCGCGTTTAATTTGAGCCGGTAGCCCCGTCACGCGCTGCAGTGTTTCACCACTGTGCTTGATGCTTTCGTCTAGATATCCGTTCTGTTTTTCCATAGCCACCGTTTTTTGTTTTAGCATGCGCTCCAAAACAGCCAACTTTGGAATCATTGAGCTGACGTCTTTCTGTTGTTGCAGCGCTTCCCTAAGGGCAATCAAGTTTTCATCAAGATGGTCGTTGGTGCCGACACAAGCATCGCTTAAAGATGTGACAATACGCTTAAGGACCTTTTGTTCACGTATGAACTTGAACGAGGTGTCTCTCTGATTCAGACGCGCCTGATCTAACTGGGTTTTCAGTTGATGCAGCTGAGCCTGTATGTCTTGTTCGAGAATGCCCATAGGTCGATAAATTAGTGCCACATAGATCGATGACGATCGCTTTGATGAAATGCCAATCTATCGATAATAACAAAACTAAAAATAAGGTCACTGTTTCAAGCGATTAACCGCTCGCAAATCACTCATCTTTTAGCATTTTTTTGATATTGTCCTCATTCTGATAAGAGGATTGTATTTTTATTAACCCTTGATTAATAGCGACTTTACACGCTTCTCTTATGTTACCAGTTGCAAGGCTAGCCGCTGGAGCGTTGTCGATGGCCTTCAAATATACCCACTGACTGCTGCGCTCTTTGAGACTCACTTCACGTGCGATATTGGTCGACATCAGCAGCACATCGAGCAGCTCTTGGTCGTTAATCGCGGTATAAGCGCGTGGCAAGAATGGGTAATCGGCGATACCAACGCGAATCGTGCGATTGATGTTACGTTCAGGCTCGAAGTCCGAGATCCAAGACTGTATTTTACGGAACATCGCTTCTGGGGAAGCATCGCGGTCTGAATTTGGCTCGATGTAGAGTAGGTTCGCATCGGAGAAGTGATAGATACGTGATGGCCCATCAAGCTTGGTTTTTAGGTACTCCCCAAACGCATCTTCTAGCTCAAGACCCGCTTTATAGCCATTCTGCGTATACATGTTACGTAGGAATGGCAGGTCAATCATCACAAAACGCAGGCGGTCGTTCAACGGCTCATGAATGAGTTCACCGAGCTGCCACTGTTCGAAAGTCTGGCTGGTCTGCTCAAGCGAGTTAGACAGCTTGGCATTTAGCATTCTTAGGTTTGGTAGCTTAGAGCGCGAGTGAGTAAAGAGGTCGGTACTTAGGCGATCATTTTCTCTTGCTTGGCTTTGAATGATGTAGCCACGGCGTAATACAAAGAAGAACAAGATGATACTGAATAGGAACAGCGCAAAAGAGATCTTCTGGAATTTGCGGTGTTCTTCTTTGTATAGCTCTAGCTCTTCTGCTTGTCCTGCGTAGTGCAAGGTACGTTCAGCAAACTCTTTTTGCTGGCGGAACGCATCTTCACTGATTCGGTTGAGGTTCTGCTGCTCAAGTGAAATCAGAGAAGTGTATTGCTTAAGGTTCTCGAGTGCTTTTTGTGGCTGTTGTGCCTGCTCATAACCGAGAGAGAGTAAGTGGTATGAACGCTGCGACAAACGCATGTTCTCGACTTGACGAGAGATATCCAACGCACGTTGGGCGTGTTTGATCACTTGCTCACTGTCTTGAAGGTGGTAAGCAAGCCCTGCTGATAGGAGAGCAGCACGACCTTCAAGCTTGAGGTTATCTGTGTACTCAAGCAGCTCCAGCGCTCGCGACAGGTATTGTTCTGCCAGTGGGTAGTTGTACAGGCGTAAGTAAGTCGCAGACAGGCTAAGGCGAATATCAATCACCTGGTTAATGTCGCGGTCGGTACTCTCATGATCCAATACATTAAAGAAGTGGACTAAAGCTAAGTTGTACTTACCTTGGAAGTAGTACACATCGCCCATCTTTTTCAACACTTGAGCCAGAATTGGTGAGTTTTCGAAGTTGTCATAAAAGTCGGCAGCCTGAGAAAGATGCTCAACCGCCTTGTCTAACACTTGTCGTTCAAAAAAGAGCTGCGCCAATAAGCGATTGACCTTAGCCAAACGAGCACTGAGGTTACCTTCTACCGATTTCCAATAGCCGTAAAGTAGCTCAGACAGTGCGTGGTTGTACTCTTTGTGTGTTAGATAAAACTCACCCACGGCAATGTGGTAATCGATGGTCACTTTTTCTGAGTAGCGTTGGTCGAGGAATTGCTTCGCTCTTTGGTAGAGACTTTCAGCTTCGTCGATCTGATTCTCGTATGAAGCGATTTCCGCCTTAAGCATGATCAATCGATAGGTAATGCCTTCGGTTAAACGCAAGGTTTGGCTGATTGACTGTAAGCTTCCCTCGATGGAAGCCAGTGTTTGTTTCGCTTCTGCTGACTTGCGATTGTTAAGCCACAATAAGCGAGTTTTTAAGATCTTAAGATCAAGCTCTAGGTATTGGAGTTTATAAGTCTTCGCCAGTTCGCTTGCGGTTTCGATATGCTGAATGGCGGTGCGTGTATGCCCCAAGTTGAACTCTGCTTTAGCGAGGATCTTGTAGGCATCAATACTGCTATTTGGTGTACGAATGGAAGAGTCCGTCTCTTCGCGAGAAATAGCTGAAGGGCTTTTCTCGCTCTGATCCGACAGGACACGAAGCGTTAGGTAACTATTGGCCATCTGTTTGGCTCGGCTTGGTTCTATCTCAACCAAGTTATTGGCTTCATTAAGCAGAGCCGATGAGTATACCGAGGCGCTAACTGAAGCACTTAAGCTAACAAGGAGCAGGCCAATAAAAGTTAACCAACGCATTTTATTTTCCTTTAAGTCGAACTATGGATTCAGAGGCGAAACATAGAAATAGAGTCGAAATCTTCCAATGATTTACTGACGAGCCATACGCATGTTGTGAGCAGGTTTATCCTGTTCTGTCGAGCGGTATGGGTTGATGTCTAGCCCACCGCGACGCGTGTAACGTGCGAAAACAGTCAGCTTTGTTGGTGCGCAGTATTTCATGATGTCAGTGAAGATACGCTCAACACATTGCTCATGAAACTCGTTATGCTCACGGAAAGAGACAAGATAGCGCAGCAGTGCCTCGCGATTGATTTTCGAACCTGTGTAGGCAATTTCAACGCTGCCCCAGTCTGGTTGGTTGGTGATCAGGCAGTTAGACTTTAGCAAATGGCTGTGCAAAGTCTCTTCAACATGCTCTTGCTCAGCCGCACCTTCTAGGATTGACGCTTCAAAATCGTAGCTGGTGATCTCAATATCCTGATCATCAATGCATTCACCTTGCATAGTAACAATCGGTTGATTGGTGTAATCAGTCACTTTGTTTACGTTGACCAACACGGTTTCACCTGCACATGCAGACAAATCTTGAGTAAGGCGCTCGGTGACGGACTCCCAATCAGAGAAGCGAGTTTGGTTGTAGCTGTTTAGGTACAGCTTGAAAGATTTTGATTCAATTAAATTCGGACTCGTCGCCGGGATGAAAACTTCACCCACTGCCACTTGAGGCAAACCTTTGTCATTCAGCCATGACAGCTCATACATGGTCCAGATATCGTGGCCAATGAATGGCAGTTCGTCGCCTAAAGCGAGGTCATCACGATTCAAGCTACGAGGAACAGGCTGTAGTAGGCTGGCATCATATTGGTTAGCGTACTCAGTTTTTTGACCTAGGGTTAAACCCGCTAGCTCTTTAGCGTCAGAATATTTGCTCATACTTTCGTTTCAAATTCGATTAGAATGGGGGCGATTTTACTGAATCCCCATTACTGTGTCATTAGGTCATCGCTTAATCGACGAGGAAAGGTGCCCGATTCTATTTATTATTTTCGCTTTAGGAGATTTTCATGACTCAACGTGCCCAAGACGCACTACTTTCATTCAGTCAGCAGTATGTCGATGCTTGGCAGCAGCAACATCAATCTTTACCTCGTAGTGAAGAGCTAGCAGACCTCGTTTCTCCGTGCGTTGAAGAAAAGTTGTCGGGTGCTGTGTTATGGAAAAATTATCCACGTGAGCAACATGCAGACTTTACCAATGTTGAAAATGGTATTGAGTTATCACTGCACGAAGATATTAAGACATTCTACGGCGTGCAATACAGTGCAGACATGGATGCGACCTTTGATGGCAACCCTTTGACACTACTACAAGTTTGGAGCGATGAAGACTTTGTACGCCTTCAAGAGAACATTCTGGGGCACTTAGTGACTCAGCGCCGCCTAAAGCTTAAGCCAACGGTATTTATTGCAGCAACAGACGCCGAGATGGACGTGATCTCTATCTGTAACCTGACAGGTAATGTCATTCTTGAGCGCCTTGGCACCAGCAATCGTGATGTACTCGCAGCGACGCTGGCTGAGTTTTTAGAGAAACTGGAACCGGCTGTTTAAGATGTACGTTGTAGAACTTCAATTCGAGTGTTTTGATAACACCACCATTAGCGCAGTCGACAAAGCAATCAATGGTCTGATGGATGCGCTACGCTATAACGGACAAGTATTGGGTCGTGAGTTCCCAGTTGTGATGGGAGAGGGCGAATTCTTTGTTCGTGTTGTTTGTCCAGAACAGGATAGCTTACACCCAAGAAACCATTCAGATTTCGTGAAAGTTTGCTTTAACCGCTTGTCCGAAGCGAGTCTATTAGCGCCGAAAATGCGCATGCTTGGCCGCGATCTGAACTCTGAAGAAGCAGCAGAAGATGAAAAGCCAAGTTGGCAGGTGCTATACACCACTTATGTTCATACTTGCTCGCCACTTCGTAGCGGTGAAACCTTGCTACCAGTTCCACTATACCGTAACCCGCCAACCTCAAATGGTGACCACAAAGCGGTGGTGAAATGGCAAACCGAGTGGCAAGCGTGCGATGAGATTCAGATGGCGGGTGGATGTCGTGCTGAGCATGCCGCGCTGCATGAAATTTGTGATGCTGACAGCGTACTATTCAAGCGGGGTTGGGATCTACGAGGCCGTTTAGAGTACTTATCAAAAGTGCCGACTTACTATTATCAATATCGAGTTGGTGGCAAGAGCCTTGCCGATGAGCAAGCTAGAAAGTGCCCGAAATGTGGTGGTGAGTGGCTGCTTGACGAACCGATCCACGATATTTTCCATTTCAAATGTGATGACTGCCGTATCGTTTCCAATATGTCATGGGATCATATCAAGTAGCGTTTTAACTTGATGTGTATGTAAGTGATCACTATCAATGATAGCTTTATCTTTAAAGCCCTTACGCTTAGGTGTAAGGGTTTTTTCTTTGTCTGATTTACTCTTTTTATGTTGATGTCTTAGTTGCATATTCAGCTAAGTATTTCTTCCCTCAACCTTTCTTAGATCGCGCTAAAGTATTCATTTCAATAATCCAATCTGCATCAACTTTAGCTGTCACCAATAGTTATCTGGATCACAATAATCTATCTATTAACTTCCTTTTTATAATCTTCCCAATATAAATGGGATCGATCCCATGGGAATGTTCCCATTTATAAGATGATAGATTTAATCATTGATACAAAAGGAATGGATTATGAAACTGTTACCAATTGCCGCTGCCCTTACTTCTGTTTTAGTTACGCCCACTTTACTGGCGGAGACGGCACCATTGGAATTTAATGGCTACATGCGTGGCGGTGTCGGAATGAGCGACAACGGCGGCTCAAATAGCAAATGGGAAGTGAATAAAGTAGGTCGATTAGGTAACGAAAACGACCTGTACGGCGAGTTTGGTTTTAAGAAAGAGCTGTTCAACGATGAAGAGTCGACTTTCTTGATTGATTCGATGTTGGCTTACTGGGAAGGCCAAGATGAGAACGCGAAAGATCGAAATGTGGAAGTCGTTCAACTGAACATCCAAGCGACAGGTCTGTTCGATGATAAGGACATTACCATGTGGGCAGGTGAGCGTTACTACCAACGTCACGATGTGCACATCATCGATAATTACTACTGGGATGTGAGTGGTATTGGTGGCGGTGTTGAGCACATTAACCTTGGCCCTGGCAAGCTCTCGCTGGCACTGATTCAAGACACTGTGACCGGTGATGTTGATGATGGCAAAGAGACAACAGCCATGATTGCCGATGTGCGTTATGCGGGTATTCCTCTTTGGAAAAACGCAGACTTAGAGCTTGGTGCTGACTTTAACTTTGGCAAAGAGAAGAAAGACCAATCTCTTGATGCTGATGATAGCGTGATGCTAACGGCAAGCCTAAACCAAAACTTACCAACGGGCTTCAACAAAACCATCTTACAAGTTGCGAACTCAGGTTATGCGCAACAGATGGCGACTTTTGGTACGGGTAGTGACTTGAAGCGTGATAAGAGCAATAACAATGCTGAAGGCTTCCGCCTGATCAACTGGGGTGTCGTTTCCATTGGTGAAGACATCGAATTTGGTCATACAGTTCGTTATGCGTATGCTACCGATGTAGGTGCAAATAACACTACAGATGAGTCATTTAGCGCCGTTATTCGACCACTCTACAAGTGGGATGAGAAAATGCGTACCGTGCTAGAGCTTGGTGCCTTTGTTGAGAAGATTGATAACCAAGATGGTGCTGGTGGTAAGTTTACTGTGGCACAAGCTTGGGTGCCTAAAACTGGCTTCTGGGCACGTCCTGAATTCCGAATCTTTGCGACTTACATCCATGATGCAGAAAATGACGATGCATTCGGTACAGGTGAGAACAGCGAAGTGAGCCTAGGTATGCAGGTGGAAGCTTGGTGGTAAACCGCGCGGTATAGCTGTTAATAATATAACGGATATCAAAAAGGGCTGACATGATGTCAGCCCTTCATTATTGGGTTAGCGAAAGGAGTGGATTACCAACCTTTTACTACGCCACCTTGGAAGATGTCAGATGCCGCGTTGTACACTTCTTCAGTTTGGTAAGCTTTCACGAAGTTTTGTACGTTTTCCGCGTTTAGATTCTCTTCACGTGAAACGATTAGGTTTACGTATGGAGACTCTTTATCTTCAACGAAAACGCCATCTTTTTGTGGAGTTAGGTTGATAGAGCTTGCGTAAGTTGTGTTGATGATAGATAGCGCTACGTCGTCCAGTGAACGTGGAAGTTGTGCTGCGTCTAGCTCAACGATAGTTAGGTTCTTTGGGTTACCTACAATGTCACGAACGGTAGCAAGAAGGCCAACACCATCACGAAGTTCTAGCAGACCTTGTTGTTCAAGAAGCAGTAGAGAACGGCCTAGGTTCGTTGGGTCATTTGGTACTGCGATGCGTGCACCGTCTTGAATTTCATCAACAGAAGTTACTTGCTTAGAGTAACCAGCAATCGGGTAAACAAACGTGTTGCCCGCGATAGTTAGTTTGTAACCACGGTCAGCAACTTGCTGATCTAGGTATGGTTTGTGCTGGAATGCGTTGATATCGATTGAGCCATCATCCAGTGCTGCGTTTGGTGTCACGTAGTCTGTGAAAGTCACTAGCTCAACGTCTAGACCGAACTTCTCTTTTGCAACTTTAGCCGCGACTTCTGCTACTTGAGCTTCCGCACCTGCCATAACGCCGACTTTAACTTTTGAAGTGTCGATCTCTTTTTCGCCACAACCAGATAGCACAAGCGCTGATGCCGCTGCTGCGATAGCAAGTAAACCTTTTAAGCTGAATTTCATAATAATCTCCTTTTAATACATCTTTTTATCTGTGATCAACACGGCGAACAATCGAGTCACCAATGGATTGAATGATTTGAACTAGGACAATCAGCATCACAACCGTGACAGCCATAATCGTTACGTCATAGCGGTGGAAACCATAGCGAATCGCTACGTCACCTAGACCACCACCGCCCACGGTACCTGCCATTGCAGAGTAGCTTACTAGTGTTACTAGTGTGATGGTTACTGAATTGATAATAGTGGGTAACGCTTCTGGTAGCAGAACTTTTGTAATGATCTGCGTTGGCGTTGCGCCCATTGATTGTGCTGCCTCGACAAGCCCAGTTGGAACTTCTAAGAGTGCACCTTCAATAAGGCGAGCTACGAATGGGATTGCCCCAATCGTTAGAGGAACAATCGCCGCTGTTGTACCGATAAAGGTACCGATCAGTAGCTTAGTTAATGGGATGATAGCAACCATAAGTACTAGGAAAGGAACCGAACGGCCCACGTTCACTATCGCACCAAGAATTTTGTTGAGCTTGGTGTTCTCCAGCAAGCCACCTTTCTTAGTGGTATGCAAGATAACGCCCAGTGGAATACCGACAGCAAAGCCGACAATACCCGCCACTGCTACCATGTATAGCGTTTCCCAAGTCGCGCCAAGTAGTAGGTTTCCGTTAAGGCTTAACCAATCTGCGATCTCATTAAAGGACATAGCCAAGTACCTCTACTTTTACATTGTGTTCGCGTAGGAATTCGATTGCTGCGTTGTCGTCAGCTTCGTTACCAAATAGCTCGGCAACCATCATGCCGAACTTAACGCCACCGGCGTAATCAAGGTCGGAGCTCAAGATACTCACGTCGATATTGAATTTGCGTGCGATTTGCGTCATCAGCGGAGCATCAACCGTTGCACCCGTAAATTCAAGACGTACCAGAGGGTAGCTGCCTTCAACACGCGTGGTTTGCAGTCGCGCTTCGTAATCTTCTGGAATTGAAAGGTCGAGTGTTGAGCGGATAAATTGATGCGCAAGCTCTGTTTTAGGGTGCGCAAAGATATCGCCAACGGTGCCTTTCTCTACCAATTCACCACCGCCGATAATCGCTACTTCATGACAAATGCTTTTCACTACATCCATCTCGTGAGTAATCAGCAGCATTGTGATGTTCAGCTTGCGGTTGATCTCTTTCAGCAGCTCAAGGATGGATTGAGTGGTTGCTGGATCAAGTGCGCTGGTTGCTTCATCACAAAGCAGAACTTTAGGGTCAGAAGCGAGTGCGCGAGCAATAGCAACACGCTGCTTTTGACCACCACTTAGGTTTGATGGGTAGCTGTCGCGCTTATCTGCAAGACCAACAAGTTCAAGCAGTTGGCTCACTTTCTCTTCGATGATGGCCTTGTCTGTGCCAGCAAGCTCTAGCGGCAATGCGACATTATTGAACACGGTACGAGAAGAAAGCAGATTAAAGTGTTGGAAAATCATACCAATGTTGCGTCGCGCTTCACTCAGCTCTGATTTGCTTAGCTTCGTGAGGTCTACGCCATCAACAATCACTTCACCTGAGGTAGGCGCTTCTAGCATGTTTACGCAGCGGATCAGTGTACTTTTACCTGCACCTGATGAGCCGATAACGCCAAAGATCTGACCTTGAGGGATGTGAAGGTTAATGTCTATTAAGGCATTGATTTCTTTAGTGCCTTGATAGAAAACCTTGTTGACTTGATTCACTTTAATCATAAATAAACCTGTAACGGTGAACAGAATAATATGTTGATAGTTCGCTCGATTTACAGACGATGCTATGGCGTTCCGTGATCTAAGTCAATAGATATTTTTACGTCTAGACGTCTAAACGTAAAAATATCTATATCGAGCGTTACAATTAGCAGGTGATGAAGCCACTAAAGCGTGCAATAATTAGTGATTAATAGAGAGTTGATTGAGAACCAAATTTTGTCAAAACCGGCTGTATTTTTAGATCGTGATGGCGTGATTAACGTGGACCACGGTTACGTGCATGATGAGCATGATTTCGAGTATATCGACGGCGTCTTTGAAGCGGCAAAAGCCTTCAAGGACATGGGATACCTTTTAGTACTAGTGACTAACCAATCAGGTATTGCTCGCGGTATGTTCAGCGAAGATCGTTTCCTATCATTAACTCAGTGGATGGACTGGAACTTTGTAGATAATGGCGTAGAGCTTGATGGCATTTACTACTGCCCACATCATGCAGAGCACGGTATTGGCGAATACAAGCAAGATTGCGATTGTCGTAAGCCTAAGCCAGGGATGTTTATCTCTGCGCGCGATTTCTTGAAAATCGATATGGCTAATTCAGTAATGATCGGCGATAAAGCAGAAGATATGATGGCAGCAGAAGCTGCGGGTGTTGGCACAAAAGTGCTCGTGAGAACCGGTAAACCAGTGACCGAAAAGGGTGAAGCCTTAGCAAGCGTGGTCCTTGATAGCATTGCAGATGTGCCAGCTTACTTGAAGCGTTAATTCAACAACAGTTGAGTTGTTGTAATCGAAAGGGGTGTTTATGAAGAGACAATTTACAGTCGGTGCTATGGTATTAGCCGCACTCGTGGGGTGTTCTCAGTCAGCGGTGGTTGAGCAGGAGCTCGCCAATGCTGAATACATCACTTATCAATGTGAATCTGAGCGGACTTTTGATATTGCTTATGGTGATCAGAAAGCGTTACTGCGCCTTCCTGATAATCAGTATCGACTTAAACAAGTGGTTGCGGCTTCTGGTACTAAGTACATTCTTGATGACGGCACAGCAGAGTTGATAAATGGCATTACTCTGTTTACCAAAGGCGAACACGCCAGACTTGAGCTGGGACGAGTTATCTACCGTAACTGCCGTATCCAATAATTAATCACTCGATAACGACAAGCGACTTTAAAAGCAGTCACTTGTCGTTTTTTCTCTAAACAACGTTATAAGACTCCATGCAAAAAAAACTCACTATACTCGATATCGCAAAGCTTTCAGGTGTTGGTAAATCAACAGTCTCTCGTGTACTCACTAATGATCCCAAAGTGAAACCTGAGACACGTGAAAGAGTAGAGAGAGTGATTCAGGAGTCAGGATATACCCCTTCTAAATCAGCGCAATCAATGCGTGGCGGCAGCCAAAAAGTGGTTGGCGTGATCATCTCTCGTCTCGATTCGCCTTCCGAGAACAAAGCCGTGAGTACCATGCTCGAAGAGTTGTATCGTGCTGGCTATGATGTTGTGATTATGGAGAGTTTGTTCGACAGAGCAAAAGCCAATGAGCACCTTCAAGTTCTCAAACAGCGCAATGTCGATGGCATTATTGTGTTTGGTTTCACCGATTGTGATATTGCGGCGATTGAGTCTTGGGAACATCGCGCGGTGGTAATTGCCCTGGATACGGAAAACGTCACCTCTATCAATTATGACAATCAACAGGTTATTGGCAGTGCATTGGCGCATTTGAAAGAGCAAGGTTTATCAGACATTGGCTTTATAGGTGTTGATCCTAGCGATAAATCAACGGGTGAATTGCGTCTAAATGCTTACCTCAATTGGTGTCGTGATAACAACATTGAGCCAAATTACCAAACCGGTGCCCTGCATCATGCAAGTGCTTACCAATTGGTTGATCAAGTGCTTACATCGACGACTCAAGCGATAGCCTGTGCCAGTGACACATTAGCGCTGGGTGTAATTAAGCGTTTGCAAGAGTTACAACGCGAGGATGTAGTCGTGACAGGAGTTGGTGGCAATGATCTCCTTTCATTTTTGTTCCCACGAGTATTTAGTATTGATCCTGGGTATCAATCTGCTGGTACCTTAGCAGCTAAACTATTGATATCTCAATTGCTTGGTCAGGCATCTATTTCTCATCATACTCAGAAACCCATTGTTTAACGCCTAATTTTTAGGGTGAACTTAGTCTATTTACTAAACTAAAGAGTGTGATCTTATTCAATTAATGGGACTGTTCCCATTTTAATTTTATAATCATGCAGGCATTATACTTACCAACTTATGGGAATGTTCCCATTAATAACAAATTCATCTGAATTTGAGTGTAGAACGAAGAGAACCAGGGTGGGGTAGTATGAGTAAGATAGCGAAGCAAGACATCACGCGTCTTATCGAGTTAGTGGGTGGTAGCGACAATATCGCAAGCGTTAGTCACTGTTTAACGCGCTTGCGTTTTGTGTTGAATGACACTGACAAAGCAAACAAAGTTGAGTTAGAAAAACTGAGCCTAGTGAAAGGGTGTTTTACTAACGCGGGTCAATTTCAAGTCGTGGTTGGTACCGAAGTTGATGAGGTTTACAAGTTACTGATTGCACAGACTGGTAAGCAAGAATCGTCGAAAGATGAGGCGAAGTTGGCAGCTCGTCAAAACATGAATGTGCTAGAGTGCGGTATTTCACACCTTGCCGAAATCTTTGTACCGCTGCTACCTGCCATTATCACTGGTGGTCTTATCCTTGGCTTCCGTAATGTCATCGGCGACATTCGCATGTTCGATGGTAAGACTTTGGTTGAGCTTAGCCAGTTTTGGGCTACGGTTAACTCCTTCCTATGGTTGATTGGTGAAGCGATCTTCTTCTTCCTACCTGTTGGTGTGTGTTGGTCTACAGTGAAGAAACTGGGCGGTACACCGATTTTAGGTATCACGCTCGGCGTTACTTTGGTTTCTCCGCAGCTAATGAACGCCTACATGATAGGTAAAGCTGTGCCAGAGGTGTGGGACTTCGGCTTGTTCGTCATTGAAAAAGTTGGTTATCAAGCGCAAGTGATTCCTGCGATGTTAGCGGGTGTTGCACTGGCCTTCATTGAAACCAACCTCAAACGCATTGTTCCAGCTTACCTTTACTTAGTGGTTGTTCCGTTTGTATCTATCATTCTTTCTGTGATTCTGGCTCATGCGTTCATTGGTCCATTCGGTCGTGTTCTAGGTGATGGTGTTGCTTTTGCAGCGAAAGCTGCGATGACGGGTGACTTCGCGATTCTAGGCTCAGTGATCTTTGGCTTCTTGTACGCACCACTGGTTATTACTGGTATTCACCACACAACCAATGCGGTTGACCTACAACTGATGCAAGAGCTTGGTGGTACACCAATCTGGCCATTGATTGCCCTTTCAAATGTGGCTCAAGCATCTGCGGTTGTCGGCATCATTATTTTGAGCAAGCGCGAAGGCGAACGTGACATATCAGTTCCTGCAGCAATTTCAGCGTACTTAGGTGTAACAGAGCCTGCGATGTACGGCATCAACTTGAAATACAAATTCCCAATGTTAAGCGCAATGCTAGGCAGTGCTGCGGCAGCTGCAATTTGTGGTGGCGCTGGCGTGATGGCGAATGGCATCGGTGTAGGCGGCTTACCAGGCATCCTATCGATTCAGCCTCAATACTGGACGATTTATCTGTTGGCATTAGCGGTTGCGATTGTCGTTCCAATCATCCTGACGCTGTTTTTCTACAAGCGAGCACAGGCTAAGGGTGAGTTAACGGCGGTAAGTGCTTAATTTTATTAGGGGCAACAGTTGTTTGAGTCACTGTTGCTCCACTTTTTATTTTTGTAAGTGAGTAGAGATGACCAATCAGAATAGCGATGCGATGTGGTGGAAGACCGCAACCATCTATCAAATTTATCCGAAGAGTTTTTGTGACAGTGGCGCTAAAGGAACTGGCGATATTCAAGGGGTTATCTCCAAGCTAGATTACCTAAAAACGCTGGGTGTGGATGCTATTTGGTTAACGCCTGTGTACCAATCACCGATGGTGGATAACGGTTACGATATTTCTGATTACTATGCGATCAACCCTGAGTTCGGCACTATGGCGGACTTTGACCAATTGTTGGCAGAGGCTCACCAACGTGGTATTCGCATCATCATGGATATTGTAGTCAACCATACATCCACTCATCATGCTTGGTTCCAGTCTGCTTTGGGTGATAAACAAAGCCCATATCGTGATTACTATATTTGGAAAGACCCAGTAGATGGCCAGGCTCCAACTAACTGGCAATCGAAATTTGGCGGCAATGCTTGGGAGCTTGATGAAGCGACCGGCCAGTACTATTTGCACCTCTTTGCGAAAGAGCAAGCTGACCTTAACTGGGAGAACCCTAAGGTTCGCGGTGAAGTTAAAGAGATCATTAGCTACTGGGCAGAGAAAGGCGTAGATGGCTTCCGTTTAGATGTAATCAACCTGATTTCGAAGCAGCAAGACTTCCCTAATGACGAAATTGGTGATGGCCGCCGTTTCTATACTGACGGCCCACGAGTCCATGAATACCTGCAAGAGATCAGCGAAGCGGTTTTCCAAAAATACGGCAGTGTCACCGTGGGTGAGATGTCATCGACAACGCTTGAGCACTGTCAGCAATACTCAAGTCTGGATAACAAAGAGCTATCAATGGTGTTCAATTTTCACCACTTGAAAGTAGATTATCCAAATGGTGACAAATGGACCAAAGCGCCGTTTGATTTCTTGCAGCTGAAGTCGATCTTTAACCATTGGCAGAGTGGACTCAATGGTAAAGGGTGGGGGGCACTTTTCTGGTGTAACCACGACCAACCGCGAGTGGTGAGCCGCTTAGGTGACGATCAAAATTACCGCGTTGAGTCTGCGAAGATGTTAGCCGCGTCAGTACACATGATGCAAGGCACGCCGTACATCTACCAAGGTGAAGAGATTGGTATGACGAATCCAGGGTATCAGGATATTGCTCAGTACCGAGATGTGGAAAGTACCAACATTTATCAATTGATGGTAAATGAACAAGGTGTTGACCATCAAGATATGATGGCCATTTTGGCGCAAAAGTCTCGTGACAACTCTCGTACACCAATGCAGTGGGATGATTCTGATTATGCAGGTTTCTCGAAGGCGCAGCCTTGGCTTGAAGTCGCAGGTAACTACCGTGAAGTCAATGCTAAGCAAGCGGTTGAAGATACTGAATCGGTTTTCTATTTCTACAAAAAATTGATCGAGTTACGTAAAGAAGTGCCAGTAATCACCGATGGCGATTACCAAGACTTGCTACCGGAGCACGCTAGCATTTTTGCTTATGCGCGTAAGAGTGAGTCACAAACGCTTTTGTGTATCAATAACTACTACGCTGACGAAGCCGAATGTGTACTTCCTGAACGCTTTGCTATGAGTCGCGCTAAGACATTATTGTCTAACTATCCAGACGCTCAAAACTTAGCAGCATCAAATCATCAAGTGCTGCGTCCTTATGAGACGCGCATTCTGTTGATAGAGAATGAAAGGTAATATTGAGCCAAAGGCTTGCCCTAAATAGGCCCCCACCTAGATAGGGTGAGGGCTCGATGTCCAAGAAAGGCTTTGCGGTGCTCCTCAAAGCCTTTCTTTTTTGTATTTTTGGGCGTTCTTAAGACGCTTTGTTTATTTCTGTTAGGGTCGCTTTCTCTTCAGTAATCACCGTATTTTCTGCATTTAGCAATTCCACTTGTGTAAGCAAGCCAATGCTTGGGTTAAACCAGCGTTCAGACGAGCTAGAAAATTGCATTGAGTCGTCCATTCTATCGCAATTCAAGTAGTACTCATTTTTCTCAGTCATGTTGGCTGCTTCAATGGATTTCCCAGAAATAGTGAAGGTTTTTCGAACGCCTGTTTCATTGATGTGCTGTTGCCAAACCACGCGGCAAGAATCATCAGCATTAAGGTCCTTTACCCATTGGTGATCGTCAAAATCAGTCAGCATGTTTGCTACCGCCTCACCATCGAGCCTTGCTTGAATAGAAACCGTCTCTTTACTGATATCAATAATAGGATCACTCTCTGCTACCTCCGCACCACTCAATCGGAAAAGTGGGCTGCTACTCATGATCGTGGTGATGAACTGACTATCGATGAAATAGGTATCCGTAATTTCATGAAGGGCACTGTCGCTACCCGCGAAGTAAAAGGTATGCTCCGTTTGCTGTTGGTCTTCATTGATTACTTCTTCAGACATGTAGAATTGAGTGACGCCATAGTTGATAAGATCATTAACCACTTGAAGTAGAGCGTCGCTGTCTGGCGTATTTTGTAAACCTGCAATGACTTGGGCAGCAGTCAATGGTTGATACAACATCGACATATTGCCTTCTGGCTGTCCGTCAATTTCAAATGCGTAGTTCAAGGTTGTAGTTGGCTTTGGAGAAAATTGCGCATTTTTGATTGGGAAGTCGGTTTGGTTGTTTGGACCTTTTTGATTGTTGGTTGAACCTGACGAGGAGCCACCACCACAGCCATATAGAGCAACCAGAGAAGCGGTAAGTAGGGTAAGAGTTTTATTCATGTTACGTATTCCTAAAGTGAGCGGGCAAAGCGTGCCGAAATTGCTCGGAATACTAGTTTTTAGATGGCTTAAAGGGCAAAAAACGAAGTCACATGAGATCTTAATTTACATTTAGGTTTTTGATTTTAAAGATTTTATATTTTTCTAATTAGCAAATTCTTCGCCCACAGAGGTACAGTAGTTAATCATTAGGTTCTCCCACTGTTTAATGATAAGAGGCTCCTTGATACTTAATTTTAAGCTGCTCCAAGGTTGCAGACAGGTCTCTTTGGACTCTGGCTGAGAGAGTCTAGAAAACAGTTCTTCGGAAGGAATAACTCTTAGCAGTGCAACCAAAGACTCCATGTAGTTCAAACGAAAGTTATCGAGGTTTCCCTGCTGAAAGCTGATGTGTGAGATCATCATATAGATAAGGGCGTTCTCAATACTCGAGTGTCCCGATGGTGTGGTGAGCAACTCTTTAGCAGTGGGGAGATCGCGCAGCTTAAAATGGATGACACCGAGCCAAAGCTTGAGCTCATCAGGCAGTAACTTAAAGTGTGTTTGTACTCTATTGGTAAAAAGAACCAAACGTTGCTGGTCCGTTTCGAACAGAGCCAAGTGACGAGCCAACAGGGTGGAGTTCATACAGTTAAGTTGCATCGACTCGAGATCAATAAACTGATTCGAAATAAGTGCGTTGAGCTGGTTATTGTCGATAGACCAGTTAGGCATCTCAGGTTTTGGCAACGCAAAGTAGTCGGCGAGGTCTCGATTTATTTCCATAAGACTGCCACTGAGACTGTCTATTTCAATGGTGTAAGTTCCGCGAAAAGCCAGTTTCCCAGAGTTTGGATAAATGAGGCTCACTTGAGCGCTAAGGCGAGAGTCGACTTCTTGATCTTTCAACTGGATGTTCAGCAGATAATCGCTGGTGCGCATGTTCTTTGCACCTGGAAAGAAAGGAGAGTTATCTATGGGATCGACAAAGTAGCTCGGCGCATCTTGATTCGCGAGATCAGTGTAGGTGTACTGGATCTGTTGTTGTAACAGTAGCGCTTTAATCGCAGCTCGATACTGCCTAGCGTTATCTCCTACGGCATCAATACGGCTGAGTAGTAACTCGACTTTAGGAATCAAACGCTGCTGCTGGCTGATCTCAGAGCTTTGGCTCGGTGATTGCCACAACAAATAACTCAGTGTGATTGTGCTTGCAAGTAGAGCAAGTGTGACGAGCCATAACCAAGGTGACTTTGAATTGGTTTTACTGTGTTCTGCCTTGGGCTTAACATCAATTTCAGCGTCAGCGGTATCTAAACGTACAGAGCTTGGGCTGAGAAAGTAGCCCTTTCGCGGGTAGGTCACTAATATCTTGGTGGCATCGCTGTCTGGGAGGTGTTTTTGCAGTATCGAACGCAGCGTGCTGATTCGATTAGTTAGGACATTCTTGGAAATAAAGCTGCTTTGCCAAATCTCTTGGATGATCAGTTCAGCAGAAAGGGGCTCTCCAACATGACGTAACAGGAGTTCCAGTAGCTCAACTGAGCGTGGCTCTAGGTTGATGACTTCTTGAGGCGCACTTAACTCTCGGGTACTTGGGTTGTACACCAGATCATCGGCAATGACGATAGAGGTCTTGTTTGCCTGAGCAGCAGCGAGGAAGTCTTGCATAGGAAACCGTGTTTCATAAAAACAGACGATTCTAGCTGCTTTATTTATAAAAAGCAGCTAAGGATCTCAGATTAAGACACTAACTTTACCTTGGCTCAAAAGCGAGAAAGTGAGTGCGAATGGGTAACACTACGAACTGTAACTCACCGAATATCTTGTCGGCTTGTGGTTCATTGCGAGTACAACATTTAATACAGCGGTACCAAGCACTGAAACGGCGATGATCCATGGTGATACAAAGAAGAACGATGCAAATAGGATACACGCATCAATGGCCATCTGACTTTTGCCCACTGAAATGCCATAACGGTCTTGAATGTAAAGGCACAGTACATTGAATCCACCTAAGCTAGAGCGGTGACGGAATAGAATGAGCATACCAAGTCCCATCAGTAGCCCTCCGGCAATGGCGCAGTAAATTTCATTATGGGCATCAAGAGAGATGACTAAATATAGGTGATCCGCAAAAACAGACACTAAGGCACCAGAAAAAGCACTACTTATGGCAAAATGACGTCCAAAACGTTTCCAAGCTAATACATAGAATGGGCAGTTCGCGATAAAGTAAAGCACACCGAAGGTGACAGGTAGAAATTGACTTAATAGCAGAGCTAAGCCTGTCGTGCCGCCAGTAAGGAGTTGAGCTGACTGTAAAAAGAAGACGCCTTGTGCGACTAAGAAAGTGCCTGTAAGAATGGCAACCCAATCTTCTTTACGTGTGTGTTTTTCCATCGTTTTAATAATTACCTAGCCAATAAAGGCGTGCATAGTAGAGAAAAACATGCATTTTCGGTAGCTTGAGACACAAAATTAAGGTAAACCTATGTAATATTCGTTTTACAGGGTGTAAAGCGAAAACTTGACAGTAAGTCGCGTACTGATGCGATGTGTCGCATAAGTATGATGAAGCTTATATGTCATTATGAAAAAACTGCATGATAAAATTGCAATTAGCTCTTTATGACCTAGATCAAATTATGTATGATGCGTCCCATCAAAACGGTGACGAAAACGTTTGCTTTCGGTCGTTGTGTGGTTTTTTTGAAACTTTCAGTACAATCTGAGTCAGGAGATACAGATGCTTAAGCGTGACATGAACATCGCTGATTACGATGCGGATCTATTCGCAGCTATCCAAGAAGAAACTCTTCGCCAGGAAGAACACATCGAACTAATCGCTTCAGAAAACTACACAAGCCCACGTGTAATGGAAGCTCAAGGTTCTCAGCTAACAAACAAATACGCTGAAGGCTACCCAGGCAAGCGTTACTACGGTGGTTGTGAGTACGTAGACAAAGTTGAAACTCTAGCAATCGAGCGTGCATGTGAGCTATTCGGCGCTGAATACGCGAACGTACAACCTCACTCAGGTTCTCAAGCGAACAACGCTGTATACATGGCGCTACTGAATGCAGGCGACACAGTTCTAGGTATGAGCCTAGCGCACGGTGGTCACCTAACTCACGGTTCTCCAGTTAACTTCTCTGGTAAGCTTTACAACATCATCCCTTACGGTATCGACGAAGCGGGTCAAATCGATTACGAAGAGATGGAAAAGCTGGCTATCGAGAACAAGCCTAAGATGATCATCGGTGGTTTCTCTGCTTACTCTCAAATCTGTGACTGGAAACGCATGCGTGAAATCGCAGACAAAGTAGGTGCTTACTTATTCGTTGATATGGCGCACGTAGCGGGTCTAATCGCAGCAGGCGTTTACCCGAACCCAGTACCACACGCACACGTTGTAACAACAACAACGCACAAGACGCTAGCGGGTCCTCGTGGTGGTCTAATCCTTTCTAACGAAGGCGAAGATCTTTACAAGAAGCTAAACTCAGCAGTATTCCCAGGTGGCCAAGGTGGCCCTCTAATGCACGTTATCGCAGGTAAAGCAGTAGCGTTCAAAGAAGCGCTAGAGCCAGAGTTCAAAGAGTACCAAGCACGCGTAGTTGCTAACGCAAAAGCAATGGTTGCTGAGTTCATCGCTCGTGGTTACAACATCGTTTCAGGTTCTACAGAGAACCACCTGTTCCTAGTTGACCTAATCGACAAAGACATCACAGGTAAAGAAGCAGACGCAGCACTAGGTGCAGCAAACATCACAGTAAACAAGAACTCAGTACCAAACGACCCACGCAGCCCGTTTGTAACGTCAGGTATCCGTATCGGTTCTCCTTCTATTACTCGTCGCGGTTTCACAGAAGCAGACGCGAAAGAGCTAGCAGGTTGGATCTGTGACATCCTAGATAACATGGGTGATGAGTCTGTTATCGAAGCGACTAAAGCAAAAGTGCTAGAGATCTGTAAGCGTCTACCAGTTTACGCTTAATTTTTTCTGCGTAGAGTGAACGAATTTCTGTGTCGCACATACTCATTTGCTAGCGCAAACTCCGTGTGAGCTCCTTGAACTTCGCTCATCTACTTTGAAAAAGAGTTTTAAAGGTCCCTTTTGGGGCCTTTTTTGTATTTGGTGAACTATGAGCTAAGGGTAAAAACAGGCAGGTATTAAAAAGGGTTAATGTATTTACGTTAACCCTTTGTATTTGTTTGTGTCGGTTCTACTTTTTGATGCTGAGTAGGGTGCCTGATTTACACTTGAATGAGTAGTAATGGCGGCTTTCACTGAACTTGCCTAAGCCTTCGCCATCACAGTAGTCGATGTTGATATCGCGCATGACTTCCAGTGTATCTTCACTACTTAAAGCGAACTTGGAGCCATCAGAGCAGACGATGCGGACTCTTTCGTCATGACTTACTGAATAGAGTTCGACTTCAGTATTACACAGTTCAAAAGAGGCTTCGCGGAAATTGTCTTGCTGACTGTTGGAAGCGCAACCTGCTGTGATGAGTGTTGCAGTAAACACTGTTAAAAGTCCGAGTTTTTTCATTGTTGATCCTTCACCTTTATTCTTTTTAGCGACGATTCTTGCTTCCTGCTTCGGGTAGCTTTTACAACGACAGGCTTCGACTCAAGGAGCGTGAGTAGATATAAAGATATAAAAGTATAGGCGCAAATTTATAATTTATATAAGTTTTTTACTTTTAGCTGGCGCCAACAAAAAAGACCAACACTAGGTTGGCCTTTATCAGTCTGAACTAAGATTTATCGAAATTGTTTCGCTTCTGGTAGGAATTCAAAGCCCGCGGTTGCAAGTTTTGCTTCGAGTGCAGCTTTATCAATATCGAAGAAGTTAGCGAGTTTATCGAGGTCGCCAGAGAAGTCGTCACGCAGCTTCATGTTAACGATGCTCATCAGCATCACTGGATCCATGGTTTCAAAATTCGCTAAGTTCATATTAGTCCTCGAAATCAGAGATCAGTAAATTCGCTGCAGCAAAGGCGGCGCGTTCACGCGCTTCGCGTGGAAGAGACTCATCGGCTGCCAAGTCATTGAGTGTTTTCACTGCACATGTAATCGCTTGAGGGATGTAACCCTGATCGCCACTACCGATTTGAGAATAAAGCTCACGCACTAAATCACAACAATCGTATACTTTCATTTCTATACCTAACTAAATGATAACTTCTCTCAATATACACACAGAGAAAAGCAAAAACAAAGCGCATTCAACGAAAATTCGGTTTAGTTTGTTCTTGCTCAAGCTCTCATTTTACGAGGCTAAATTGTGACCTGTTGTTCTAGCTGCAGTTTCACTTCATCGGCTAGATTTAACTGACGTGCGAGCTCTTTTAAGTACGCTTTTTCCATAAAGTTTTGCTCATCAACCACGATCAACGAAGCGAGGTAGATTTCGCTTGCTTGTTGCGGGCTGGTGGCGAACTGCGAAATGTCGCTAGGATCAAGCGGCTTATGCAGCTCTTCTGAAACTAGCTTGGTCAGTTGATAGTCCGCGCCCATGTTCTCGACAGCTTGCTCTATTTTTGTCATCTCTTCCTCGTCGACATGTCCATCTGCTTTGGAAGCGGCGATCATTGAGCGTAGAATCAGCAGGTTATGATTAGAGTCCTGCTCATTGAATGTCGCTTGAGGTGAAGAGTCCGGTGTGCCCTGTTTAGCTTGGTAGTCGTTATACACCTTGTAAGCTAAAGCGCCGAGTGCGGCCGCGCCGCCAATACCAACGGCCTTTTTACCGATTTTCTTGGTTTTCTTTGACCCCATCAATGCACCTAACAGCCCACCGCCAATGGCGCCAGCACCAAGAGCCCCAAGTTTACCTTTATCTTGGGTCAGTCCGCCTAAGCTAGAGGAGCTTTGAGAGAGTTTCTGGCTGCCTTGTTTTACCAGATCCGACTGCAGTGCTTGGTTAAGTAAACTTTTGATATCCATGGAACCTCCAGAAATAAACACGTTGGAATTGTCTTGAGATTCACTATACGTCCTCGAAGATGAACCGAGGATTAACTTACAATGATTTACATTCAGTTTGGGGAAGAGAGGCAAAAGAAGGAGGAATAAAAAAGGCCGCCATACGGCAGCCTTTTGGGGTTTTAATCGAACACGCTTTCAATTGAATAGGAATTCAATCGATGACGATCTGCTTATTTAGCAAACTGAGCCGTTACGTGCTCAACAATTGAATCCATTGCAACAGCTTCTTTAGTGCCTTCGCGACGGTTCTTGTATTCGAAGTTGCCTTCTTTCATTGAGCGATCGCCGATCACGATAGTGTGAGGGATACCGATCAGCTCGATGTCAGAGAACATTACGCCTGGGCGCTCTTTACGGTCATCGAACAGTACTTCGATGCCCATAGCTGTCAGTTCAGCGTATAGCTTCTCAGCCGCCGCTTTCACTTCTTCAGACTTGTGCATGTTCATTGGTACGATAGCTACTTGGAAAGGCGCTAGTGCGTCTGGCCAGATGATGCCGTATTTGTCGTGGTTCTGTTCAATTGCAGAAGCAACTACACGAGAAACACCGATACCGTAACAACCCATCTCTAGGATAGTGTTTTTACCGTCTGGACCAAGAACAGCAGCATTCATTGCTTCTGAGTACACATTACCAAGTTGGAAGATGTGACCCACTTCGATACCACGTTTAAGTTGCAGAGTACCTTTACCACATGGGCTTAGGTCACCTTCGATAACGTTACGTAGATCTTCTACTTGAGCAAGCTCAACGTCACGACCCCAGTTAATACCGAAGTAGTGTTTGCCGTCGATGTTTGCACCAGCGCCGAAGTCGCTCATTACAGCAACAGAACGGTCAACGATGAATGGTAGTTCTAGGCCTACAGGGCCTAGTGAGCCTGGGCCAGCGCCAACTAGTGCACGAATCTCTTCTTCAGATGCCATCTCTAGTGGAGAAGCAACTTGTGGAAGGTTTTCTGCTTTCACTTCGTTTAGCTCGTGGTCACCACGGATGATAAGAGCAATGATGTCTGCATCTACTTCATCAGAAGCTTTAACAAATAGGGTCTTAACGGTTTTCTCAATCGCTAGGCCGTGTTGCTCTACCAACTCTGCGATGGTTTTCGCGTTTGGCGTATCAACCAGTTCCATCTCTTGAGTTGGTGCAGCCGCTTCTTCAGTAGGAGCAAGCGCTTCTGCTTTTTCGATGTTTGCTGCGTAATCAGATTCTGTAGAGAATGCGATTAGGTCTTCACCACTTTCTGCTAGTACGTGGAACTCTTGAGAACCACTACCACCGATAGCGCCTGAGTCAGCAAGTACTGGACGGTACTCAAGACCCATGCGGTCGAACGCTTTACAGTAAGCATCGTGCATTGCTTGGTAAGACTTTTCTAAGCCTTCTTTGTCGATATCGAAGCTGTACGCATCCATCATTAAGAATTCACGTGAACGCATTACGCCGAAACGTGGGCGGCGCTCATCACGGAACTTAGTTTGAATTTGGTACAGGTTTAGTGGCAGCTGTTTGTAAGAGTTTACTTCGTTACGAACTAGGCTAGTTACCACTTCTTCAGCTGTTGGGCTAAGAACAAACGGACGTGAATGACGATCAGTAAAGCGAAGAAGCTCTGGGCCCATTTTTTCGCTACGACCAGTCTCTTCCCATAGTTCAAACGGCTGCACTACGGGCATTAAAGTCTCAACTGCACCTGCATTATCGATCTCTTGGCGAACGATGTTTTCGACTTTACGCAGTACACGCAGACCGGTAGGTAGCCAAGTGTATAAACCTGAAGCTAGCTTACGGATCATACCTGCACGTAGCATCAGCTGGTGGCTGATAACTTCTGCGTCGTTTGGAGTCTCTTTCAGAGTAGAAAGAAGATAGTTACTGGTACGCATTCTATGGTATCCGTTTCATCATAAATTAAAGAAAATTCACTGTAGCTGTTGCCACAATAAATCCGATTTAGCCGCATATAATATCAGCCTATTTGGGATCTCAAAAGCGTTCAATGTCAGTAACATTGATGAAAAGTGCTTCAACTGTGAATTTCACGTTCAGATCGAACAAATTTACCGCATATTCTTTGGGATCTGGCTTACCTTTCTTGTAAGCAGGGCGAGGATCTTGGGCAAGAACCTCTTTGATCACGGTGATCATATGGCGGCCATTTGGATGTTGATTGAGCTTTTGCTGCGCTTGTTGTGAGAAATTAACTTCTAATGTCGCCGGCTCTTCTGCAGCAAATCCTCCGACGGCATTAGGAATTGAATCTGAGTAGGGGATATAAGGTTTTATATCGATAATCGGTGTGCCATCGACGAGATCAACGCTGCCTAACTCTAAGTAGGTTTGACCTTTATCTTGCGTGACACCTTTTAATTCAATGGCTGACATTCCAATACCGTTTGGCCTAAAAGTGGCTCTAGACGCAAATACACCAATTCTATCGTTTCCGCCCAAACGTGGTGGACGAACCGTCGGTTTCCAACCAGCTTGTAAATTTTGGTCGAATAGAAATAGCAACCACACATGACTGAATTGTTCGATTTCTCGTACCGACTCTAAGCAATTGGCCGCGCCTGATAATCTGACTCTTGCGCGAGCGGAAGGTACTAATCTTGGCTGTCTAGGTACAGCAAATTTCTCTTTATATGGCGACTCGATGAAACCAATTGGCTCAATTGTGTACATGGTTTAGGCGTCTCAACTTACTCTTTGTCGCAAAAATATCATAAAACCGCTTGTGTTTCTTTTGATAATAATTATCATTTGCAATGTTATATCATAACAATTAAATGATGGAGTAAAGAGATGAAGCCGAATATTCACCCAGACTACCGTACAGTTGTTTTTCACGATACGAGTGTTGATGAGTATTTTCTAATTGGTTCGACCCTGCAAACTGACCGCACAATGGAGTGGGAAGATGGTAACACCTACCCGTATTTCACGATTGAAGTGTCATCGAAATCGCACCCGTTCTACACAGGTAAGCAGCGCGTGATTCATAAAGAAGGTCGCGTGGCGAACTTTACACGTCGATTTGGTCAATTTAGTAAAGGAGAGAAGTAAATGAAGGTCGTTAAATCCCTAAAAAGTGCTAAGAGTCGCCACCCTGATTGCCAAATCGTGAAGCGAAGAGGGCGTCTTTATGTGATCTGCAAAACCAACCCAAGATTTAAAGCGGTGCAAAAGTAAGCGTCAATGGCATGTGAAAGGCATGTAAAAATCGGAAATGAGGTCACACTTTTCATTACTGGGCGGTGATCTCTTTTTCTAGTGAGCATTTTAGCCGCTTTTGGCTGATTTTTATCGTACGAGGTAATTTTAGTCGCAGTTGAATCAAGTAGTTAGGGTACGACGTATAAACAGAATGAATGTATTTATATGAATTATAAATCTGTTATTTGTATTTAATTTAGTGTTATTTGCTAATTTTTTGTTCGAATAGCGTTAATTTATATGATTTGTTACACAATTTGTAACATTTTGCATTTCTAATTGACTGTTTTGTCGAGTACTCTGCGCCTGCAATTTGAACATTTTTGTCACATTTGCATAGGAATCACTACAAGGAGGGAACTGATGAGTTCATCAGCTTCAATAAAAAACAACTCGCCAAAGAAACCTATTTTTACCCGTTTTCTCGATGGTGTTGAGTATTTGGGGAATCTATTACCCCACCCGATCACTCTTTTCGCAATCTTCTGTGTCGCAATCTTAGTTACTTCTGGTATCGCAGGGTACTTTGAAGTGTCTGTTATGGACCCTCGTCCAGAAGGTGCTCCAGGTCGTGCTGCTGACGGCATGATCCACGTTGTAAGCTTACTTAATGCTGAAGGCTTGCAACTTATCGTAACGAATCTCGTTAAAAACTTTGTTGGCTTTGCGCCATTAGGTACTGTGCTTGTTGCAATGCTAGGTGTAGCGATTGCTGAGCACTCAGGTCTACTATCTGCTGCGATGCGTGGCATGGTAATGGGCGCATCTAAGCGCATGGTTACTGTAACTGTGGTATTCGCCGGTATCATTTCTAACACGGCTTCAGAGCTTGGTTACGTGGTACTTATCCCGCTTGCAGCAATGCTGTTCCACTCTTTGGGTCGTCACCCTCTTGCTGGTCTAGCGGCAGCATTCGCTGGTGTATCTGGTGGTTACTCTGCAAACCTTCTAATCGGTACGGTTGATCCACTGCTTTCTGGTATTACAGAAACAGCAGCACAAATGATCGACCCGACTTACACCGTTGGTCCTGAATCAAACTGGTACTTCATGTTTGTTTCTACTTTCTTCATTGCGATTACCGGTGCATTTGTAACTGAGAAAATCGTTGAGCCTAAGCTTGGCAAATACAATGATGAAGAAGCGTCTGAAGACCTATCTAATGACTCAATGGGCAAGCTAACAGACGTTGAGAAGAAAGGTCTTAAGCTAGCAGGTATCGCAGTATTAGCCGTTTCAGCTCTTCTTGCTTGGACGATTGTTCCTGAAGACGGTGTTCTACGTTCTGCAGCGGGCACGGTAGCAGGTTCTCCGTTCCTTAAGAGTATCGTAGCGTTCATCTTCGTATTCTTCGCAGTTCCTGGTTTTGTTTACGGTAAAGTTACTGGCACAATGAAAACTGACCGCGACGTTATAGATGCAATGTCTAAGTCTATGTCTTCTATGGGCATGTACATCGTACTTGTATTCTTCGCTGCTCAGTTTGTTGCTTTCTTCAAGTGGACTAACTTCGGTCAAGTATTCGCAGTAGCGGGTGCAAGCTTCCTGCAAGACATCGGCCTAACAGGTCCAATGCTGTTCTTCGCATTCATCCTAATGTGTGGCTTCATTAACCTGATGATCGGTTCAGCGTCTGCTCAGTGGGCAGTAACAGCACCTATCTTCGTTCCAATGTTAATGCTTGTTGGTTACGCACCAGAAACGATTCAAGCGGCTTACCGTATCGGTGATTCAACAACGAACATCATTACTCCAATGATGAGCTACTTCGGTCTTATCCTTGCAGTAGCAACGCGTTACATGAAGAACCTAGGTATCGGTACTCTGATTGCAACTATGCTTCCATACTCAATCGTATTCATCGTTGGTTGGAGCTTAATGTTCTACGTGTGGGTATTCGTATTCGGTCTACCTGTAGGCCCTGGTGCGGCAACTTACTACACGCCTTAGTACTGAATCGTGAATTCAGATGTATTTAAAAGCCTGCACACTGTGCAGGCTTTTTTGTTTATATATCTGTAGGATATGGGGAGATAAAGCATGTTTCATGCAGTTATAGGCCTGCGAAACGATAGGTTAAACCAACCTCCAACGACCAACCCACATCTCTTTGAATAAGCGGGCTATTGGTATCATGATGAATAAATTCTGCTTTACTGACACCAATCCAGTGAGGGCTAAATTCGTACAGCCCGATTAACCCCGTCTCGTAAACAAAAGTGCCATCAGCATCAAAAGCAGCTAGGCCTGATGCGATCGATTCCGCGGCACTTACTCCGTAGAGATGATTAGAGAGTTTTTCATCGCGATAATCGACTTCAAAATAGGGAGTGAGGGTAAAGGCAGGGTTCCACGTATCAAAAGTGCGCCCTAAGTGCAGTTGAATCTCATAGCCTTCGTGTTCTGAGGTTACATCGTGAAGAAAGGTTACGCGTGCGCCAACAGTGCCAAGTGTGATACCGAGTTCGCCACTTCCATCTCTGTCCTCTATACCATTGGGTAAGTCGGTAAAAGTGTCAGATACCTCAGCGAATCGCCAGTGACCAGAAAGGCCAACGTAGGGTAAGGCTTGCCAACTGGCTAAGCTGCCATCAACAAATCCGATAGGGCCTGAGTAAAAAAGGTTGGGTGTAGCACCAACTTGGGTTGAGTCCTTGGTTGAAAAGACGCTTTCACCTACGGTAAGACTACCACCGACAATACCGTACTCTTCACTAGCAAAAGTGGGGTAGCTGGCAGTCATAATCAGGGTAAGTGGAAGGGCGATGCGAGACATCATAAGCAATACTCCGTTATTGTCGTAATAGATAAGAACGGAGTAGTACGAATTTTATTTCAGAAGTGATTCTTGCCGGTATTAGCGCTTAGCGAGAATGCGGTCTAGATGGTTGGCAAATTCACGGCGATCAGTCTGTGACAATGATGCTGGGCCACCTGTTTGTACGCCACTTGAACGCATGGTTTCCATAAAATCTCGGATATTGAGACGCGCCTTGATCGTTTCTTTGGTGTAGAGCTCGCCGCGAGAGCTTAATGCTAATGCACCTTTAGTAATGACTTCATCGGCAAGTGGAATATCTGATGTAATGACTAAGTCGCCCGCTTCAGTACGCTTAACGATCTCGTTGTCAGCAATATCAAAGCCACTTGGGACTTGGATAGAGTGAATATTATTGCGTTTAGGAACAGGCACTACGTGGTTTGCAATAAATGTGCATTCAACGCCTGTGCGCTCTGCAGCACGCACGATGGTTTCTCTAATCACCTTGGGGCAGGCATCGGCATCAACCCAAATTCTCATCATCTATTCTTTCTCTGCTAGTTTTGCTTCAAGCTGGGTTACGCGCGCGGTAAGAGCGGCAATCTGTTGCTCGAGTTGTGCAAGCTTGTCGGTTGTATTTTCTTGTGGTGCTGCGACTTCAACTTTAGGAACACGGTTTGCGTTCTTCCAGCTTTTAATCGTGGTTATCAATGCGGGCATTGGAACAGGAGTACTCATGCGCGCTTTAACCAGTGCAACGGTCGGTTCTTTTCCTTGAGCTTTTAGTCCTTCGAGAACGCTTTTTAGCTCATCTGAAACATCTTTCGTCAACATATTAACCTCCATAACTGCATTACTTCGTATGTTACTCGCTCAGGCATTAGATAGCGAATCCTAAAAGCGCCATTTGCTTGTGAGAGATCTCTTACAAAGGCTGTGAGATAACGCGAATACTTCGTTGGAGAAATTGATATGCATATTGTTAAGGTGTTGAATTTTAATTGTTTTATATAATTAACAACTTGGTTGAGTTTAAAATGTGATGCGAATCTATTGTCCGAAATCCTAAATCGCGTAAATTAAACCTTGTCGGAAGGAGTCTGACACGGAACAGGAAAGCACCAAGGATTTGGTTATCTTCAGGATGAAGATTTGGTTACTTAGGATGAGTGATCAAGCATGGAGCGTAAGGACATTGTAGGGAGACGACAGCTGATAGGATATTAGCTGCAACGGATTGGCAATGGACACCTTTAGGATAAAGGTTAGGAACAACATCAGGATGATGTAAAGGACACCGCTCACGGAACAAGTGATGTGCGCTAACGAGGATTGTTAGCTTTAAGGATGATAGGACACCGCTAGGACGGCGAAGTAAAGGAAAGAGCTGAAGGATTACAGCCACTATTATGGATGATGCATGGAGCATTAATTAGTAGCCGGACTGCTGCGAGTAAGACCCTAGCCCTGACACTTCGGTGTCGGGGCTTTTCTTTATCTATTCAAATTCAATATTGTCCACACAAGGAGTGTGATATGACGATTGCGACTGCAAGAACTTTAATCGTGCCGTATACCGAGCAGTTAGAACTTGATTTTATCAAGCTCAATTGTTGCCCGGTAAATCGAGCAGAAATGAATGGACCTCATACCATCTCATCAGCAAAGCGTCTATTTCAGCATATTTTATCTGATCAAGAGGGCTTTGCGCGTGCCATTCTTCACAACCAAACTCGTGAGTACATGGGCCATATCTTTATCTCTCATAGCGAAGGTCGTTATGAACTAGGGTTTATTTTAGACAAACGTTTTTGGAATCAGGGTATTGCCAGTGAAGTGGTGAAACCGTTTTTTAATATGGCGAGGTTTGAAGCGGATCTTAGTGAGGTTGTGGCAACGGTGAATGTTACACACAACCCCTCAATTAAATTACTAGATAAGTTGGGTTTCGAATTTTTTGGGACCAAACAAGATGAATTTGGTCCATTCCACGAGTATCGATACTCAGAGCTCAACGAAAAGAAAATTACATTCTATGAGGCTGTAGCTCAAAGCGCATCGCGCGAAAGCCAATCATGGTAAGGCTGCCTTTATAACAGTCGTCACCAAGCGCAGAGAATTCGAACTGATATACGGTGTGCCAGCGCCAAATCGTTGTTAACTCATGACGCATTTTCAACTTATGGCCGCTGAATGCCACGCTTAACAACTGCAGATCGAGTTCTTTGCATTTTTTCGCAATAGCAGCTTTGGCGAGTTCCGATTGTCGGCGCTGCTGCCAAAACAGAAAGCAAAAGAAACAAAGAAACAGAATCCCCAATAAATTATCTATCATTCTTCGACACGTCCTTTTGTATCAATCCGAATTTAACTCTAAAACTCTAGCGTTGTAGAGTTAATGGTTACTAAGCTTTGGCGGCTTGTTGCAGCTTAATTAAAGCGTCCGCCAGCTCTGGTGACGGGTTTGAGTTTAGCAGTGGTAAGAATACCATTCGTAAGCTCGGAATCATCACAAGGTCTGCAAACAACTGGTTGAATAGGTTTTGGTTGCCTGTTTGTGCAAGGCGAAGTAAGAACTGCTCTGCGATTGTGGCATCTTGAAGCGTGTGCCAGCCTCTTCCTGCAAGGCCAATCAATACTTCTTGGTGGCTTAACCTCGGGCTAGCCAGTACGCTATTGACAACTTGTTTCGTGATTGAAGATTCAGCACCCGATAGCGCACGTACTAAAGCGGACAGTAAGAACAGGTCTGGGTCTTGGCTGTTTATTTGGTCTTCAGCCATCTCTTGAATGCGTTCTGCAAGCTTATCGCTAAGAGTGGCGTGTTCCAGTGCCCCAAGTGTCGCATAAAGTGGCTCAGAAGGAAGTTTGCGAAGGGCTTTGCGAATGGCGACGCCGTTTTGCTTGTCACCTAAGCGAGCGCACATGTCAGTAATGCCTTGCAGGCCGACGGTTTGCCAGTTCTCCCAACCAAGGTCGCCAGTAAAGTAGTGCTGTGCGTGCTCATAATACTGACTCGTTGGTAGTGATAGCTCTGCGCGAACTTGGCTATGGAATACCGCCATTTTATCTTCTGATGGCTTAAAGGTGTATGGGTTGTTCGAGAGCTTCTGCTGCTGCTCTTCACTCATATCACCACTTAGGCGGGTGCCCATCGCTTCCAGTACGAATTTTAAAAAGTTACCGATATCAGCTTGGCTTAATAGGCCGCGCTCATCGAGCTTAAACTTCAGAAACCAGATCCAAGGTTGCTTCTGTTCGTTCCAGTAGCTTATCGCTAGGTGTGCCTGCTTTTGTAATGGGAACGGGTAGGGCTGCATGCCTTGTTCAACATCGGCAAATAGATCGTTGTCGACTTTTTGAATTCGACGGCCAAGATCGTAGATTTCATATTGGCAGCCGCTATTTTTCAACAGCTGGGTGAGCGTGTGAATTGTTTCCATCAGTAATAAGCTCCTAACTTTCTTTCCCCAATAGATGGTACTCTATGGCCCAATTTCAAGGTCATGCGATAAATTACTTGGTGAAAAATGACGGCAACCACACAGTTATTATCTTTGCTTCAGCAGTTGGAGCTGCAATTACAACACGCACAGCTATGGAGTGAGTTTCCTCCTACTGATGAAGCACTGGCGAGCACGCAGCCTTTTGCTATTGATACGCTTGAGCCTGAGCAGTGGCTTCAGTGGATCTTCATTGCTCGAATCCAGGCGATGATCGCATCTGGTGCTGCATTACCAAAAGGGTTTTCAATCGCCCCTTACTTCAGCGAAGTATGGAAAAATGATGCGGCTAAGAGTGAGCTGTTAGAGACGATCAAGCAGATTGATGAGGTATGTGCCTAATGTTAGAGATCATCTACCAAGACGAGTATTTTGTCGCGGTGAATAAGCCTGCGGGCATGTTGGTACATCGTTCATGGCTTGATAAACACGAAACACAATTTGTGATGCAAACTCTGCGTGACCAAATCGGTCAACACGTTTTTCCACTGCACCGTTTAGATAGACCAACATCGGGCGTGCTGGTTTTTGCGCTATCGAGTGAAGTCGCCTCTGAGGTGATGCCGATGTTTGCGAACCATGAGATGCAGAAAACCTATCATGCGATTGTACGCGGATGGATAGAAGAGGGGGATACCCTAGACTACGCGCTCAAGGTTGAACTGGATAAGATTGCTGACAAGTTCGCAAAAGAAGACAAAGAGGCACAAGAGGCGGTTACTGTCTACGAACCTCTCGCTAAGGTTGAAGTGCCATATTCGACAGGACGCTTTCCAACCAGCCGCTACTGCTTAGTTGAAATGCTGCCAAAGACAGGTCGAAAGCATCAGCTACGTCGTCATATGGCGCACCTAAGGCATCCTATTGTTGGTGATACTTCCCATGGTGACGGTAAGCATAACCGACTGTTCCGTGAAAACTTGGATTCACACCGCTTGCTGTTGCACGCTTCAGAGCTGCGTTTTATTCACCCATTTACTCAGCAAGAGGTCGTCATGACAGCTAGCTTAGATGAAACTTGGCTGAACCTGTTTGCGCAGTTTGAGTGGGATACCAAGCTGATAAGCAAGAAGTAACAGTGGTCGATAAATAGGGTAAAGGGCTGATAGTTAATCACTATCAGCCCTTTTTTATGAGTCTAAGAGAGGGATCACTTTAGTTTTTCAAGATCCGCTTCGATCTCTGCGATCTTGCTAGAAACCACTTTCTCTAGATGACGTAAATCGGTCAGTATCTTCTGTTTCACATCGACGTCACTGCTTGGTGATGGCTTAGTGATCTTATTCAGCTCATCAATCACCAGTGTTAGATTGCGATTGATTTCAGTAACTTCTTTATATTGGCTGTTACCGCCGCTGACCAGCACACTTTTTACTTGGCGTGGATATTTGAATTTGACGCTTTTAGCGAACAGTTCGCCTTTTTGCTTGCGGAAGTAGATTTTTAGGATGTCTTTGTGAGCTTCTTGACGAAGTGAGTAACGTTCAATCTGTTTAGGTTCATGGATGCCTAAGCCAGTGAGGTTTGGATACATAAGCGACCTCTAGTATCTGAATGAGAAGACGGGTTACATAGGTTAATGTAGCAGCCTAATCACGAGCTAGATAGCGCTGGTGAATGAATTGATACTAAGTTGTGGGCAAGATCGCTCTCTCGACCTTGCCCACACTAAAAGCAGAATATTCAACTACCTGCTTGATGCGCTTTGATTATGGAGCAAGCTCCGATACGTGCTCAGTGAGGCGTTCACGCAGGGCTTGTTGTTGCTCTTCAGTTAAGCGACCTCCAATATCGCTGGTCAAGATAAACAAGTCTTCGGCACGCTCACCTATAGTGGTGATTTTTGCTGCATGTAAGTTGATGTTGAGCTCAGCAAAGGTTGCACCAACTTGCGCCAACAGCCCTGGCGTATCAAGTGCTCTTAGCTCCATCAAGGTACGCTTTTTACTCTTCGTTGGTAAAAACTCTACGGATGTCTTCACCTTAAAGTGCTGTAAATTACGCGGCGTGCGACGAGTACGGATTTTGGTTGGTCGACCGTCCTCCAATACATGGGTGAGGTGCTTGATGACCGCTTTATGTCTCGCCTCGTCGATGGCTTCGCCATGTTGATCGAGCACCATAAAGGTATCGAGAACGTGACCATCTTTACTCACCATCACTTGGGCGTCATGGACGTTGAAGTTACGTCTATCCAACTCTGCAACCACAGTAGCAAACAGTGCTGGTTGGTCTTTAGAGTAGACGAACACTTCTGTACCGCCACGTGTTGGCTTTTTACTTATCAGTACAAGAGGCTGGCTAGAGTCTTCAAGGCGCAATAGGTTCTCACAGTGCCAAGCGATCTGCTTGTGGCTATGACGAAGGAAGTAATCGGCTTTAAAGCGTTGCCATAGCACCTCTATCTCGCGTGCAGTAAAGCCTTCTTTACGCAGTAGGGCAGATGCCATCTGTTGGTTGTGACGAATTCGGTCGCGCACATCGACAGGGTTTTCTAAGCCACGGCGCAGTGCTCGTTGAGTGGAGTGAAAGAGCTCGGCTAATAGGGTTCGCTTCCAACTGTTCCAAAGCTCAGGGTTGGTTGCACAGATATCGGCGACAGTCAGACAGACCAAGTACTCCAGTGATTCTTCATCACGGACTTTTTTGGCGAACTCGGTAATCACGTCTGGGTCGTAAATGTCACGACGCTGAGCCGTTACTGACATTAGTAGGTGGTTTTGAACTAACCAAGAAACGAGTTTGGCTTCAGGCTTAGACAAGCCGTGCTCGATACAGAAAGAGTAAGCTTCCACTGCGCCAATTTCAGAGTGATCACCACCACGCCCCTTACCGATGTCATGGAAAATAGCGGCCAGAATCAACAGTTCTTTTTTCTGTATGCGAGGGTAAACCTCACAGCAGATAGGATGTTTGTCATGGTTTGCTGCATAACTAAAACGGTTGATGTGTTTCAGTAATCGAATACTGTGCTCATCCACGGTGTAAACATGGAAAAGGTCAAACTGCATCTGACCGACAATCTGACTCCACTGTGGAAGATACGCAGAAAGTACCCCAAGTTTGTGCATCAGACTAAAGGCTTTATGCAGTGCGTTAGGGTGACGCACCAAGGCCATGAACTTTTCACGCGCTTCAGGGATGGTATGTAGGAAGCGGTTAAGCCTGCGACGTGCAGTACGCAGTTGTCTTAGTGTTGGAGGGCTTACGCCTTCAATAGAGGAGTCATTAGCGATATGGATAAACATATCGAGAATGGTTTCTGGACGCGCTTGGAATAGAGCAGGCTTACGAGCCTCAATTAGAGAGCCGCGTCTTTGAAAGTCTTCATCGAGAATTTGAGCGTCTTGAGTTTCTCCGCCATTAATGATCGCTTGATCAAACAGCTTGAGCAGCATCTTGTTGAGCTCAGCGACACGACGCAAAGTTCGATAGAACTCCTTCATCATCATCTCTACGCCACGGTTACCTTCACCAGAATAACCTAAGTGCTCAGCAACCTGAGCTTGGTGGGCAAAGGTAAGTCGGTTGTCATAGCGTCTTAATTCAATGTGCAGCGCAAAACGCACGCGCCATAGGAAGTCCTGACACTCAACCAGTTCGCGGTACTCGGCATCAGTTAGGAAGCCGTACTTGCTCATCTCAAGCAGAGACGTCGCACCAAAGTGACGACGTGCAACCCAGCTGAGAGTGTGGATATCGCGCAGACCACCTGGCGTAGATTTGATATCCGGCTCTAAGTTGTAAGTTGTGTCGTGATAACGCGCATGACGCTCTTTCTGTTCTTGAATCTTTGCTTTGTAGAAGGTTTCGCTAGGCCAAAATGAGTCAGAATGGATCTTCATCTTGAGCTGCTGGAAGGTATCTTCACTGCCACACAATAAACGAGACTCTTGTAGATTAGTTGCCACCGTTAGGTCTGCACTACCGATGTCTAAACACTCCGAGACAGTTCTCACTGCATGCCCGACTTCTAACCTCAGATCCCAAAGCAGGGTGATGAATTCACTGACCTTATCGCCCAAAGCTTTGGGCAGCGTTTTTTGAGAAACGACAAGAATATCGATGTCGGAAAGGGGATGAAGTTCGCCGCGTCCGTAACCGCCAACGGCAACAAGACTTATGTGGGGTAATTCGCTAAAACCAAAATGCTGCCACAAGCGACTCAAAACACGATCCATATATTCAGAGCGTGAGAGTACGAGGTCGGTGACGGGGTGGTGATTGAGAAACTCGTTTTTCTGGTATTCGGTGAACTGTTCGAGTTTTTGTTTAAGTTCACTGATTTCTATCTGTTCTTCTTTGAACGTAAGTGGACATTGGTATGGCATAGTTTGCTATCCGTGCAAGCAAAAATAGGATTACAGACAATTTACCAGAGGTTGCGCGGAAATCGAAATGGTTGTGAAAGCGGGTTTGTAAAGAGAAGCGGGAAGGTTGGCGTATAAAAAATATCCCCGACTAAGCGGGGATAGATTCTTGAGTGCTGATTTTTTGGCTCAGGCGATTAAGCGTTTTTCATGATACGAGGAATAGTATCGTCGCTACGCAGAGTCAGCACTTCACAGCCAGTGTCTGTTACAACAAGCGTGTGTTCCCACTGTGCAGAGTTTTTGCTGTCTGCGGTGTACACCGTCCAGCTATCTTCGTCATCAAGGCGACAGCCAAATTTACCTGCATTGATCATTGGTTCAATCGTGAAACACATGCCCGCTTTCAGTACAGTGCGGTCATTGTTTTTGTAGTGCACGACTTGTGGATCTTCATGGAATTCAGAACCGATGCCGTGGCCACAGTAATCCTTCACGATAGAGAATTTAGCGCGTGGGTTGTTCTTGTTGTTGGTCTTGATGTATTTCTCAATCGCAGTACCGATTTGACCCAATTGAACACCAGGCTTAACTTGGCGCATGCCTTCGTATAGCGCTTCTTGTGCAACCATACATAGACGTTTGTTTGCTGGCGAAACATCACCAACTAGGAACATCTTCGAGGTGTCACCGTGGTAACCTTGAGGGCGTACACTTAAGTCTGCATCTTTGTCATCAGGGATAATCACTGTGATGTCTACGTTAAGGATGTCACCGTCTTTAAGTACAGCAGGCTTAAATTGACCTGTGCTACCCGTTTCGTCTTGTGATGCTGGAATACCGTGGCACACAATGTGGTTGATTGAAGTACAGATAGACTTAGGGAAACCGTGGTAATCAAGTGGTGCTGAGTATGCGCCTCTTTCTAGAGCGTAGTCATGACAGATTTGGTTTAGTTCTTCTGTCGTCGTACCTACTTGAATGTGAGGTTCGATCATCTCTAGAATTTCAGCAGCCAGTTTACCGGCGACGCGCATTTTTTCGATTTCTTCAGCAGTTTTAATTTTTACAGCCATTGCATATCTCTTAATTAGGTCGCACCTAAGTGTGCGTATGGGGCTATTCTAGCAGTGCAGCAGTTTAGCGCAACACTGCCATGCCCATACGAAAGGGAAGGTTACTCTTATCGGCTGGTGGAATGAAGATAAATGACGCCATACTATGGTAGCTAAAATGGACTTTATCAGTAGCCATTATCAAGTTGTGAAATGGAATTTTTTCTAGCCAAAGATAGACAAAATATGGTATAAAGCGCGCCGGACATCAGGACTGTTTTCTCCCTCTTGGCGAAACAGCCTTTATGTTCACTTACTATATCTTTAAATCACACACATTCCGACACATGTTCCGGGGTGCTTCAACAACATAAATAACCGCTGCTTTAAGCCGTTAGTTGTTAGGGGTCGGATTCATGGGGGATGTGGAGGCCTAACCCCATAGAGGATTTTAAAATGGCAACTGTATCAATGCGCGATATGCTAAAAGCTGGTGTTCACTTCGGTCACCAAACTCGTTACTGGAACCCAAAAATGAAGCCATTCATCTTTGGTGCTCGTAACAAGGTTCATATCATCAACCTAGAAAAAACTGTACCAATGTTCAACGACGCTCTAGCTGAACTAGCTAAAGTTGGCGAGAAGAAAGGTAAAGTTCTTTTTGTTGGTACTAAGCGCGCTGCATCTGAAGCTGTTAAAGAAGCTGCTGTAAACAGCAACCAGTTCTACGTTAACAACCGCTGGTTAGGCGGTATGCTAACGAACTACAAAACTGTTCGTCAGTCTATCAAGCGTCTAAAAGACCTAGAAGCTCAAGCTCAAGACGGTACTTTCGACAAGCTAACTAAGAAAGAAGCTCTAATGCGCACTCGTGAAATGGAGAAGCTAGAGAAGTCTCTTGGTGGTATCAAGAACATGGGCGGCCTACCAGACGCTCTATTCGTAATCGATGCTGATCACGAACACATCGCAGTTAAAGAAGCAAACAACCTAGGTATCCCAGTTTACGCTGTAGTTGATACTAACTCTAACCCAGACGGCGTTGACTTCGTTATCCCAGGTAACGACGATGCAATCCGTGCAGTACAGCTTTACCTAAACGCTGCTGCAGACGCGGTTAAAGAAGGTCGTAACAAAGACGTTGCTGCTGTAGCTGCTGAAAAAGATGGTTTTGTAGAAGCTGAATAATAGCGGCTCTGAATCACGCTTGGCTTATCTAATCTAGATTTTGAAATCTTTATTAAATGTAAGCTAAGTTATAGTTAGATCGGGGGCCTCATTTTGGCCCCTGATTTTTACCTTATTTTCGAATCAACCGAGGAATAGAGAATGGCAACTGTAACTGCTGCTCTAGTTAAAGAACTTCGCGAGCGCACTGGCGCTGGCATGATGGAATGTAAGAAAGCGCTTGTAGAAGCAAACGCTGACATCGAACTAGCAATTGAAAACATGCGTAAATCTGGCGCAGCGAAAGCAGCTAAGAAAGCTGGTAACGTTGCTGCTGAAGGCGCAATCATCATCAAAGAAGAGAACGGCGTAGCTGCTCTTCTTGAAGTTAACTGTCAAACTGACTTCGTAGCAAAAGATGCTAGCTTCACTGCGTTTGCAGAAGAAGTTGCAGCTGCAGCAGTAGCTTCTAAAGCTTCTGTTGAAGAGCTACAAGCACAGTTCGAAGAAACTCGCGTTGCTCTAGTTGCAAAAATCGGCGAAAACATCAACATCCGTCGCGTATCTTACGTTGAAGGTGCTGCACTAGCTTCTTACCGTCACGGTGAGAAAATCGGTGTTGTTGTTGCTGGTGAAGGCGAAGCTGAAACTCTTAAGCACGTTGCAATGCACGTTGCTGCATCTCGTCCTGAGTTCGTTAACCCAGAAGACGTACCTGCAGACGTAGTAGCTAAAGAGAAAGCTGTTCAAGTTGAAATCGCTATGAACGAAGGCAAGCCTCAAGAGATCGCTGAGAAAATGGTTATCGGCCGTATGAAGAAATTCACGGGCGAAATCTCTCTAACAGGTCAAGCTTTCATCATGGAACCTAAGAAAACTGTTGGCGAAATCCTTAAAGAAAAAGGCGCTGCAGTAACTAACTTCGTACGTCTAGAAGTTGGTGAAGGTATCGAGAAAGCTGCTGAAATGAGCTTCGCTGAAGAAGTTGCAGCGGTACAAAAAGGTTAATCCTTAGCGTATTGTTCGAAAAAAGACCGTGGCCCATGCTACGGTCTTTTTATGAATAGCGCATGGAAAATTAGCCGTGATGAATGGATAAGAATCTCGACACATGTCGTGACACTTTTTGTCTATTCATGACTGTTAATCATCAACTCTTTGGAAGGTAAACTCCATGACTACGAACCCTAAACCAGCGTATCAACGTATTCTGTTAAAACTTAGCGGTGAAGCGCTACAAGGCGAAGAAGGTTTTGGTATTGACCCAACGATCCTTGATCGTATGGCTCAAGAAGTAAAAGAATTGGTTGAACTAGGTGTTCAAGTAGGTGTTGTAATCGGTGGTGGTAACCTTTTCCGCGGTGCAGGTCTTGCTGAAGCAGGCATGAACCGCGTTGTAGGCGACCACATGGGTATGCTAGCAACAGTAATGAACGGCCTAGCTATGCGTGATGCTCTGCACCGCGCTTACGTTAATGCACGTGTAATGTCTGCTATCCCTCTGAAGGGCGTGTGTGACGACTACAACTGGGCTGATGCGATTTCTCAACTTCGTCAAGGTCGTGTTGTTATCTTCTCTGCTGGTACAGGTAACCCGTTCTTCACTACAGATTCTGCTGCATGTCTACGCGGTATCGAGATTGAAGCTGACGTTGTTCTAAAAGCAACAAAAGTAGATGGTGTATTTACGGCTGACCCAGTAGCCAACCCAGACGCAGAGCTGTATGATACTTTGTCTTACAACACAGTTCTTGAGAAAGAGCTAAAAGTAATGGACTTGGCTGCATTTACGCTAGCACGTGATCACAAAATGCCAATCCGCGTATTTAACATGAACAAGCCAGGCGCACTACGTCGCGTGGTTATGGGTGAGACTGAAGGTACATTAATCAGCGAAACTGAATAATGACCCTCTCGCCAAGGTAATGCCTTGGCGAGTTTATTTTCATCACTCCTAAAAGCTTTCTTGAAGAAAGAACATAATCAAGGTGAAATTGTGATTAACGAAATCAAAAAAGACGCTCAAGAGCGCATGGAAAAAAGTGTTGAAGCACTGAGAAATAGCCTGCAAAAAATCCGTACAGGTCGTGCGCACCCAAGCCTACTATCTGGCATCTCTGTAGAGTACTACGGTGCACCAACGCCTCTAACTCAAGTTGCTAACGTTATTGCTGAAGACGCGCGTACTCTAGCAATCACAGTGTTTGATAAAACACTAACGCCGCTAGTTGAAAAAGCGATCATGACTTCTGACCTAGGCCTAAACCCTATGTCTGCGGGTACGGTTATCCGTGTTCCACTTCCACCGCTAACGGAAGAGCGTCGTAAAGACCTAGTTAAAATCGTTCGTGGCGAAGCTGAAGGTGGCCGTGTTGCTATCCGTAACATCCGTCGTGACGCAAACAGCGACCTAAAAGCACTTCTTAAAGATAAAGAAATCTCTGAAGACGAAGATCGTAAAGCACAAGACGAAATTCAAAAGCTAACTGACGCTGCGGTTAAGAACGTAGACGAAGTTCTAGCAACTAAAGAAAAAGAGTTGATGGAAGTTTAATTTTCCATATTCTTCTCTGTTGGAAAAACGCTGTTCTCACCGTTCAGCGTTTTTTTATGCTACTCTGTCCGACTATTAGAATTTGATTCACTCTTTTATGCATAATTCTCAAGCGTTCACAGACTCTCTCCCAAAGCACATTGCTATCATCATGGATGGTAATGGCCGCTGGGCTAAGGCTCAGGGTAAACCTCGCGTATTTGGCCATAAAAATGGCGTTCAGGCGGTTCGTAAAACCATCTCATCTTCTGCAAGACTCGGTATTAAAGCCGTGACGTTGTTTGCTTTCAGTAGTGAAAACTGGCGTCGACCAGAGGAAGAAGTGGGTGTCCTTATGGAGCTTTTTATTACTGTACTCGCTAGCGAGGTTAAAAAGCTGCATAAGAATAATCTACAGTTGCGTGTTATTGGTGACAAAAGTCGTTTCAACGAGCGACTACAAAAGAAAATCGAAGAAGCGGAAGCTTTAACCAGTAACAACACAGGCATGGTTGTTAACATTGCGGCGAACTACGGCGGTAAATGGGATATTCAACAAGCGGTTAAGTCGATTGCAACCCAAGTGAAAGAGGGCGATCTTAGCATTGATGATATCGATGAGCCGTTGATCACTTCACACCTCACTATGTCTGATATTCCAGAAGTGGATCTGCTTATTCGCACTAGTGGTGAGTGTCGTATTAGTAACTTTATGCTATGGCAGCTTGCCTATGCAGAAATGTATTTCACAGAACAGTACTGGCCTGACTTTAACGAAGATAGCTTGGTTGAAGCGGTAACATGGTTTGTCAATCGAGAGCGTCGATTTGGCTGTACTGGTGAGCAAATCAAAGCAATGATGGACAGCTAATAAGGATTTTTTAGTTTGAAACAACGAATTATAACTGCGCTGATCTTGGCTCCTCTGGTTATTCTTGGCATTTTCGAGTTATCACTAGCAACCTTCATTTTATCACTGTTCGTGATTACCCTTTTAGGTTACTGGGAGTGGACTCAATTTGTAGAGAGCAAGTCACGTTACTTAGCTCTTGTACCTACTGTGGCCATTAGTGTCGCAAGCTTCGCGTTAATCCCATTTGATGCGTTTAGCTTAAACCACCTATCAAGCGCGCACTTTGCAGTGTTAGCGATTGGCTCTCTATGGTGGGTTATCGCGAGTGGTTTAGCGGTGACCTATCCTAAATCGACCTCAGCATGGCAAGGTTCTACTCTACTGAGACATTGTTTCGGTATTTTGACACTACTCCCGTTTTTTTGGAGCGTAGTGATTCTGAGAGCAAATGGTATCGATCAAGACCCGTACCATGGAGCTAAGCTTGTTATGTTTGTCTGCTTACTCGTATGGGCGGCGGATAGCGGTGCTTACTTTGCTGGAAAGAGTTTTGGTAAGCGTAAAATGGCGCCAGCGGTTAGTCCAAACAAAACCATTGAAGGTTTAATTGGCGGTATCATCACAGCGCTGATTGTCGCATGGATTTTTGCGGGGCTATTTGATATTCAATTTACTAGCCCGATCCAAATGATAGCGATCACCTTAATCACTGTGGTGATCTCTGTACTGGGTGACCTCGTTGAAAGTATGTTCAAGCGAGTTTCTGGTATTAAAGACAGCAGTAACCTAATTCCGGGTCATGGTGGAATACTGGACCGAATTGACAGTTTAACCGCTGCCTTCCCTGTCTTTGCTCTGCTTTACTTAGCATTCTAAATTATAAGGGCAGAGCTATCTGCCCTTTGTTTTATTCCTACGGTCTAAATGAGATGCGAAATCTAACTATCCTTGGCGCAACAGGCTCAATCGGTGCAAGCACCTTAAGAGTCGTTGAACAGAACCCTACTCAATACAATATTGTGGCACTAGCGGCGGGTTCTAATGTAGAAAAAATGCGGGCACTAGTGAACAAATGGCAGCCAGAGTATGTTGCTATGGCGTGTTCTCAAGCCGCTGCAGAGCTAGAGCGTCAGCTTCAAAATGACTCTGTCTCGACGGTGGTTTTAAGTGGTAATGATGGTTTGTGCCAGGTTGCGGCATTAGACAGTGTTGATACAGTGATGGCCGCTATCGTAGGTGCTGCAGGCTTGTTACCGACTATGTCTGCAGTGAAGGCGGGTAAGCGCATTTTACTTGCTAACAAAGAAGCATTGGTGATGTCAGGTCAGTTGTTTATCGATGCCGTTGAGAAATATGGTGCTGAGTTGCTCCCTGTCGATAGTGAACATAACGCTATCTTCCAATGTTTGCCTCAAAACGTACAAACTAATTTGGGTCGCTGTGATTTAGAAGCGAATGGTATCAACCATATCCTTTTAACTGGCTCAGGCGGCCCATTCCGTTACACAGGTGTGGCTGAACTGGCATCGGTTACCCCACAAAAAGCGATTGCACACCCTAACTGGTCTATGGGGCCTAAGATCTCTGTCGATTCTGCGACCATGATGAACAAAGGTCTTGAGTATATTGAAGCTAAATGGCTATTCAATGCATCTCAAGAACAACTTAAGGTGATCATTCATCCGCAGTCTGTGATTCACTCTATGGTTCAATACAAAGACGGTTCTGTGTTGGCGCAAATGGGCGAGCCTGATATGGCAACACCTATTGCATTGACGATGTCTTACCCTGAACGTATCGAGGCGGGTGTGAAGCCCCTTGATTTCACAAAAGTGGGTGAACTGACTTTCCTAGAACCCGATTATGCACGCTATCCATGTTTAAAACTGGCTATCGAAGCTTGTTACCTTGGACAACATGCGACAACTGCAATTAATGCAGCCAACGAAGTCGCAGTAGACGCATTCTTAAATGAAAAAGTGAAATTCACAGACATTGCCTTAATTAACGAACACGTTATGAACAAAGTCTGTGAACAACATACGTCTGAAAGTCTAGATAGCTTGGAAAGCTTGTTAGAGCTAGATACTATGTCACGAAACCTTGCCGTTCAGTTTATTGAAGAGCAGTTGTTATGAGTGGAATTTTATGGAACTTCGTATCTTTCATCGTTGCGTTAGGGATACTGGTCGCAGTTCATGAGTTTGGCCACTTTTGGGTCGCTCGTCGTTGCGGCGTAAAAGTTGAAAAGTTTTCGATTGGTTTTGGTAAATCAATCTGGAGCAAAGTAGGCAAAGACGGTACTGAGTATAGTTTGTCGATAATCCCTCTTGGTGGCTATGTTAAAATGCTTGACGGTCGAGTCGATGACGTCACCGAAGAGCAGCAACAATATGCTTTTGATAAGAAACCTTTGTGGAAACGAACGGCGATTGTGGGTGCTGGCCCAGCGTTTAACTTCTTGTTTGCCATCTTTGCGTATTGGTTAGTCTTTTTGATTGGTGTGCCTGCCGTAAAGCCAGTAATTGGTGAGGTGGCTCCGCAATCTATTGCTGCTCAAGCAGGAATTGAATCTGGAATGGAACTTAAATCTATTTCAGGAATCAAAACCGCTGATTGGGAATCTGTGAACATCGGTCTGATCTCGCATATTGGTGATGACAGCATGACGGTGACTGTAACTTCTCAAGATAACATTGGTCTAGAACAGAAGTTGACTCTCGATCTGACTCAGTGGTCTTTTGACCCTGAAACCGAATCGGCCATGTCGACTTTAGGTTTCAAGCCATTTTCTCCTGAGATCTCAACAACGCTTGCTCAGGTTATGGAAGACGGCGCTGCTTATTCAGCAGGCTTTGAAGTCGGTGATCATATTGTCAGTATTGATGGTGTAGAGATTCGTGATTGGCCGATGGTGGTTGAAGCTATTCGCTCAAACCCGGATCAAGCATTGAGTGTTGCTGTTGACCGCAATGGTTACCAAACTGAGCTGACATTAACACCAAAATCTCGTGAGCTATCGGACGGTAGTTCAATTGGTTATGCTGGTATTGCTCCAGAAGTCGCAGAATGGCCGGAAGACTATCGCTTTGAACTGCAATTTGGTGTATTTGAAGCTGTAGGGAAGGCGATTGATAAAACAGGTCAGATCATTGACCTCACACTGGCGATGCTTAAGAAGCTTATCGTGGGTGATGTAGGGTTGAACAATCTAAGTGGCCCAATCTCGATTGCTAAAGGTGCCGGCACCACAGCAGATTATGGCTTGGTTTACTTTTTAGGTTTCTTAGCTCTTATTAGTGTGAACTTAGGCATTATAAATTTAGTACCACTGCCTATGTTAGATGGTGGTCATTTGCTCTTTTTCGCTATTGAGGCCATTACTCGTAAACCTGTACCAGAAAAGGTACAAGAAATGGGTTACCGAGTGGGTAGTGCGATTATCTTCTCACTGATGGCTCTAGCAATATTTAACGACTTTACTCGTCTGTGAATGGTTCGTCACAGGCTTTGGTAGTAGCAAGGAATAATTAGAATAAGTATGGCGATTAAGCAAATTCTGTTCGCAAGTCTATTGGCCACAAGCGTGGCTGCGAATGGAGCAGAAAATTTCGTAGTTCAAGATATTAAGATTGAAGGTTTACAACGCGTAGCATTAGGTGCTGCTCTCTTGAAAATGCCAGTACGTATTGGCGACCAAGTAGATGAAAGCGATGTATCTGAGATCATTCGTGCGCTTTACGCATCAGGCAACTTTGAGAACGTAAAAGTATTACGTGATGAAGGTGTATTGATTGTTCAAGTGAAAGAGCGTCCAACAATCGCTAGTATCTCTTTTTCTGGCAACAAAGCGATTAAAGAAGAGCAGCTTCAACAGAACCTAGATGCATCTGGTGTGCGTGAAGGTGAAGCTCTTGACCGCACAACGCTGAGCAACATTGAAAAAGGCTTAGAAGACTTTTATTACAGCGTGGGTAAATACAACGCAACAGTAAAAGCTGTCGTTACTCCACTTCCTCGTAACCGTTCAGACCTTAAGTTTGTCTTTACTGAAGGTGTGTCAGCGAAGATTCAGCAGATCAACTTTATCGGTAATGAAGTCTACAGTGATGAAGAGTTACTGAGTCGCTTTAATCTAAATGTTGATGTTGCATGGTGGAACTTCTTAGCAGACGAAAAGTATCAGAAGCAAGTGCTTGCGGGTGATATTGAAGCTCTGAAATCATACTACCTTGACCGTGGTTACTTAAAGTTCCAAGTTGATTCTACTCAAGTATCTATCTCACCAGATAAGAAAGGTGTGTACATTACGCTTGGCCTTGATGAGGGCCTGCCTTATAAGGTGAAAGACGTTAAGTTCCGTGGTGAGCTTATTGGTCGTGAGGCTGATTTTGAAGCGTTAGTGCCGTTTGAAGAAGGCGATACTTATAACGGTTCTGCGGTTACCTCTCTAGAAGAGAACGTTAAGCGTATCTTGGGTGAATCTGGCTATGCCTACCCACAAGTACGTACGATTCCTGAATTCGACGATGAGACTCAAGAAGTTTCTTTGGTGATTAACGTTGAAGCGGGTAGTCGAATCTACGTACGCGATATCCGTTTTACGGGTAACAACTCAACCAAAGACGAAGTACTACGCCGTGAAATGCGTCAAATGGAAGGCAGCTGGCTCAACTCTAAGTCTATTGATACCGGTAAGAGCCGTCTTAACCGTCTAGGTTTCTTCGAAACGGTTGATGTTCAGACGGTACGTGTACCAGGCACGGAAGACCAAGTAGATTTGGTTTACAACGTTAAAGAAGCAAACTCAGGTAGCATCAACTTTGGTGTCGGCTACGGTACTGAATCTGGTGTGAGTTTCCAAGTTGGCCTTCAACAAGACAACTTTGCGGGCTCTGGTAATCGTGTTGGCGTAAGTGCCATGATGAACGACTATCAAAAGAACGTGAGCTTGGACTACCGTGACCCATACTGGAATCTAGATGGTGTGAGTTTAGGTGGCAAAATCTTCTACAACGAGTTCGAAGCATCGGAAGCCGGCATTGTTGACTATACCAACCAAAGTTACGGTACGAGCCTGACGTGGGGTTTCCCTATGGATGAGTTGAACCGTATCGAGTTTGGTGTCGGTTATACCCACAACAAGATCGGTAACGTACCTACCTACATTCAGGTTGAACAGTTTGCACGTAGTATCAACCAGTACGGTGATGAAAATATCCTGACGGACGACTTCGACGTTAACATCTCTTGGACGCGTAATAACTTGAACCGTGGTTTCTTCCCTACGGAGGGTAACCATCAACGTGCTTTCGCTAAAATGACAGTACCAGGCTCAGATGTTAAGTACTTCAAGATGCAGTACGATGTAAAACATTACATCCCACTGACCAAAAAGCATGAGTTTACGCTACTGATGCGTGGCCGTTTAGGCTATGGTAATGGTTACGGTCAGACGGATGGTAATGATAACTTGTTCCCATTCTACGAGAACTACTACGCGGGTGGTTTCACTACATTGCGTGGCTTTGGCTCTAACTCGGCGGGTCCAAAAGCTGTTTACTCAAACAGCACGGGTAACAACCCAACTTATGACACCGCAACGGATGATTCAATCGGTGGTAACGCTATCGCTTTGGCAAGCCTTGAGTTAATCGTACCAACACCATTTGCGTCAGATGAAGCACGCAGCCAGATCCGAACCAGTGTGTTCTTCGATATGGCAAGTGTATGGGATACGGAGTTTGTTGACCGTGATGCACCAAGTAATGGCTCTCAGTACTACTATGATTACTCAGACCCAACACACTATCGTTCTTCATACGGTGCAGCCCTACAGTGGATGTCGCCAATGGGACCACTGGTTTTCTCTCTAGCGAAACCAATTAAAATTTACGAAGGTGATGATGAAGAGTTCTTCACATTCACCATTGGTAGAACTTTCTAATACTTAAAGGACAATATTTTGAAAAAAATGATGAAAGCAGCAGGTCTAGGCCTTATCGTTCTTAGCTCTTCTTTCTTTGCAACAGCGGCAGAAGCAGCGCAGAAAATTGGCTACGTGAACACTGCACAAGTATTCCAGGCTCTACCTCAGCGTGAAGTTGTTCTTCAAAAAATGCAGGAAGAGTTCAAAGACAAGGCGGCTGAACTGCAAAGCATTCAAGCGGAAGCTCAAACTAAGATTGAAAAGCTAAAGCGTGATGGCGAGCTTCTTGGTCCCGAAGAAGTTGAGAAACTACGTATTGAAGTTGGCCAACTAGACAGCAAGTACAAGATCAAAGCACAAGCTCTTGAGAAAGCGAGCCAGCGTCGTGAAGCTCAAGAGAAACAGAAGCTATTCAAAGTGATTCAAGAAGCGGTAGAAAAAGTAGCTGAGAAAGAAGGCTACGACATGATCGTAGACATCTCTACGCTTCAATACGCAAAACCTGAATACAATATCTCTGAGAAAGTAATCAAATCACTGAAATAAGCTCTATGAAGAATCTGACTTTAGCCGAATTGGCAGAAATTACCGGGGGTGAGTTACATGGTGAAGGCAATGTTGTTGTCTCTGCCGTGGCTCCAATGGATAAGGCACAAGAAGGGGATGTAACTTTCCTTTCAAATGCAAAATACAGCAAGCACTTAGCTGAATGTAAAGCGTCTGCTGTGATGGTAAAAGAGAGTGAACGCGAGCTGTGTACGACTCACGTTATCGTAGTCGATGACCCTTACGTTGCGTTTGCTAAAGTAGCACAAGCTCTTGATACTACTCCTGAACCGGCTTCGGCTATCGCAGATTCTGCAGTGATTGCTGAGTCCGCTGTCTTAGGTAAGAACGTATCGATTGGCGCGAATGCTGTGATTGAATCTGGCGTTGAGCTAGGCGATAACGTGGTAATTGGCGCGGGTTGTTTCATTGGTAAAAATGCGAAGATTGGCTCAGGCACTAAACTGTGGGCGAATGTAAGTATTTATCATGAAGTTGTACTAGGCGAAGCGTGTTTGGTTCAATCAAGCACGGTGATTGGCTCTGACGGCTTTGGTTACGCGAATGAAAAAGGTGAATGGATCAAGATTCCTCAAGTCGGTACGGTTCGAATTGGTAACCGTGTTGAAATCGGCGCGTGTACGACGATTGACCGCGGAGCCCTTGATGACACTGTTATTGAAGATAACGTAATCATTGATAACCAGATGCAAATCGCTCATAACGTTCACATCGGATATGGTTCAGCTCTAGCGGGTGGTACTATCATTGCTGGCAGCACAACGATAGGTAAATACTGTATTATTGGTGGTGGTAGCGTGATCAATGGCCATATTGAGATCGCAGATGGTGTAACGATTACCGGAATGGGTATGGTTATGCGCAGCATCACTGAGAAAGGTATGTACTCTTCAGGTATTCCTTTACAGCCAAATAAAGAGTGGCGTAAAACGGCAACGCGCGTACATCGCATTGATGAGATGAACAAGCGTCTGAAAACTGTTGAAAAACTTATCGAGAAGGGCTCGGAATCATAATTCCAGCATTTCTAATTAAAAGGCTCGCGTCATGCGGGTCTTTTTCGTTTATAATCCCTTTAATTGACTAAAGAATACAAATAGGAATACGACTTTGACTACTGAACAGAAAACGATGAACATTACTGAAATTCAGGAACTACTACCTCATCGCTACCCATTCCTAATGATCGACCGTGTGACTCACTTCGAAGAAGAGAAAACACTAACAGCGATTAAGAATGTCTCTGTGAACGAGCCTCAGTTTACTGGCCACTTTCCACAACTTCCGGTATTCCCAGGTGTGTTGATTCTTGAAGCAATGGCTCAAGCAACAGGTCTGCTTGCATTTAAATCATTTGGTGCGCCATCAGAGAATGAGCTGTACTACTTTGCAAGTGTTGATAAAGCGAAGTTCCGTAAGCCAGTAGTACCTGGTGACCAGCTTGTTATTGAAGTGGAATTCCTTAAAGAGCGCCGTGGCATTGCATCATTCAATGGTGTAGCAAAAGTGGACGGTGAAGTAGTATGTTCAGCTGAACTAAAATGTGCTCGTAGAGAGTTTTAATATGATCCATGAAACAGCAAACATTCACCCAGCAGCGGTAATAGAAGGCGAGGTGACCATTGGTGCAAATGTATCTGTGGGCCCATTCACTTACATTTCTGGCAACGTAACGATTGGTGAAGGCACTGAAGTTATGTCGCACGTTGTGATCAAAGGTCACACGACAATCGGTAAAGATAACCGAATCTTCCCGCATGCTGTGATTGGTGAAGAGAATCAAGATAAGAAGTACGGTGGTGAGGACACAACTGTAGTGATTGGTGATCGCAACGTTATTCGTGAAGCGGTTCAAATCCACCGTGGTACGGTTCAAGATAAAGCAACGACCGTGATTGGTGATGACAATCTACTGTGTGTAAACGCTCACGTAGCGCACGACGTCATTGTTGGAAATCACACTCACATCGGTAACAACGCCATTCTAGGTGGTCATGTTACTGTTGGTGACTACGCTGGTGTTATGGCGCTATCTGCGATTCACCCATTCTGTTCAATTGGCGCTTACGCATACATTGGTGGTTGTTCAGCGGTAGTACAAGATGTACTTCCATATGTTCTTGCACAAGGCAACCATGCTGCACCGTTTGGTTTGAACCTTGTTGGCCTGAAGCGTAATGGTTTCGAGAAGCCTGAGATTCGTGCACTACAAAAAGCGTACAAAGAAATCTACCGTTCAGGTAAAACGCTAGACGAAGCAAAAGAAACATTGTTAGAGATGGCGACTGAATTCCCATCGATTAACCCAATGCTTGAGATGCTTGAAAGCTCTGAGCGTGGAATTATCCGATAGTAAAATGACAGGGTGAATGTTGCTGATGTGTTTATTCATAGCTTCATTAACCCATTAACAAAAAGATCGCTCTCAAATTAGCGATCTTTTTTGTTTTAAGCCGTAAGGAATCAGGAAAGGTTTATGTCAGTAGAAACGATGCAATCAAACCATACTCAAACACCTTCAGAAAGACCGCTACGCGTTGGTATTGTCGTTGGGGAACTCTCTGGTGATACGCTTGGTGAGGGCTTCATTAAAGCGATTCAAGCTCAATATCCTAATGCGGAGTTCGTTGGTATTGGCGGTCCAAAAATGAAGGCTCTGGGCTGCGAATCTCTGTTTGAAATGGAAGAGCTTGCGGTTATGGGGTTGGTGGAAGTACTGGGAAGACTACCTCGATTACTGAAGGTTAAAGCAGAGTTAGTGAAGTATTTCACAAACAATCCACCTGACGTATTTATTGGCATTGACGCCCCCGATTTCAACTTACGTCTAGAGCTCGACCTGAAGAATGCCGGCATCAAAACGGTTCACTATGTCAGTCCTTCAGTGTGGGCTTGGCGCCCGAAACGTATCTTCAAGATAGATAAAGCGACAGATCTAGTACTGGCTTTTCTTCCATTTGAAAAAGCGTTTTATGATAAATATAACGTCGCATGTGAGTTTGTTGGACACACGTTAGCTGATGCGATTCCACTAGAGCCCAATCAGGCAGAGGCGCGTGAACTTCTCGGTTTAGAGCAAGACAAACAATGGTTAGCGGTGCTTCCTGGTAGCCGTGGCGGTGAAATGAAGTTGATTGCTCAACCATTTATTGAGACTTGCCAGCGCATCCATAAGAAGTACCCAGATATCGGCTTTGTTGTCGCAGCGGTTAATGAGACTCGCAAACAACAATTTACCGAGATCTGGAAAGCGACAGCACCAGAGCTGGATTTTGTGATTGTGCAAGATACTGCGCGTAATGTAATAACTGCCGCTGACTCTGTGTTACTTGCTTCAGGTACGGTTGCACTGGAATGTATGCTTCTAAAACGTCCTATGGTCGTCGGCTATAAAGTTAATAAACTCACGGGTTACATTGTTAAAAAGCTAGCGATTACCGAGTTTGTGTCGTTGCCTAACATTCTTGCTGGCGAAGAGATCGTTAAAGAGCACATTTTGGAAGAGTGTGACCCTGATTTTCTGTTCCCGTCGGTCGATGCCATGCTCTCTCGTGACAATTCTGCTTTAATCGAGCGCTTTACCGAGATGCACCATTGGATCCGCAAAGATGCAGATAAACAAGCCGCACACCAAGTATTGAAGCTGATTGGCTGGCCAACGCAAGAACAATAACCAATATTAAATGCCCAAGAGAACACTATGGCTGTAAAAGATAAAAAAGAACTTCCTCCTTTTGAGTATCCAGCAGGCTACCAATTATTTGCTGGGGTTGATGAGGTGGGGCGCGGACCTTTGGTTGGTGATGTAGTAACAGCTGCGGTGATTCTCGACCCTAATAATCCCATTGAAGGGCTCAATGATTCCAAGAAGCTATCAGAAAAGAAACGCCTTGCCTTGCTGCCAGAGATTAAAGAAAAAGCACTGGCTTGGTCGGTAGGACGTTGCTCCCCTCAGGAAATTGATGAGTTAAATATTCTTCAAGCGACGATGGTTGCTATGCAGCGTGCTATTGCTGGCTTAAGCGTACAACCTGATATGGCGCTGGTAGATGGGAATCGAGTACCTGATTTACCAATGGCTGGCCAAGCTGTTGTGAAGGGTGATTTGCGCGTTGCCGAAATCAGTGCAGCTTCGATCATTGCTAAGGTGGTGAGAGATCAAGAGATGGAAGAGCTCGATAAGCTGCATCCTGAATTTGGATTCGCCAAACACAAAGGTTACCCAACCAAAGCGCACTTTGAAGCCATTGAAAAACATGGTGTGACTGAGCACTACCGTAAGAGTTTCAAACCTGTTAAACGCATTTTAGGGCTTGATTAATAGTCGCGTTAGCTAGCAGAAACTCATAGAATTAAAAAAGTTGTTACCCCTAGGCCTAGCCTAGATATCAGGAAGAAGAATGTCAGATCCTAAATTCGTCCACCTTCGTGTTCATAGTGACTTTTCCATGGTCGATGGACTCTCCAAAGTACCGCCGTTGGTGAAAAAAGTCGCTGAGATGGGCATGCCTGCGATGGCGCTTACCGACTTTACCAACCTGTGTGGTCTGGTGAAGTTTTATGGCACGGCCCATGGCTGTGGTGTAAAGCCTATTATTGGTGCAGACTTCCTGATGCAATCTCCCGAGTTTGGCGAAGAACTCACTCGTTTGACTGTGCTCGCAACCGATAACAAGGGTTACAACAATCTCACTCTGTTGATATCGAAAGCCTACCTACGTGGTCACGTTCAACACCACCCAGTGATTGATAAAGAGTGGCTGATTGAGAATGCGGAAGGCTTGATCATTCTATCCGGTGCGAAAGATGGCGAGATTGGTAAAGCACTACTAAAGGGCAATCAAGCTCTTGTTGATAGTAGTGTTGCTTTCTACAAAGAACACTTTGCCGATCGTTTCTATCTTGAACTGATTCGTACTGGTCGCCCTGATGAAGAGTCTTACTTGCACTTTGCTTTGGAGTTAGCCGAGCGTGCAGAACTTCCAGTTGTTGCGACCAATGAAGTGGTCTTTATCTCAGAAGATCTCTTTGAAGCGCATGAGATTCGAGTTGCGATTCACGATGGCTACACATTAGAAGATCCGCGACGACCAAAGAACTACAGCGAGCAGCAGTACCTTCGTAGTGAAGAAGAGATGTGTGAGCTGTTCTCAGACATTCCAGAAGCGCTGGAAAACAGTGTTGAGATCGCTAAACGTTGTAATGTAACGGTTCGTTTAGGGGAATATTTCCTGCCAAACTTCCCAACTGAAGGTCTGGCGATTGAAGACTTCCTGATCAAAAAGTCTGAAGAGGGTCTTGAGCGTCGTCTTGCATTCCTTTTCCCTGATGAACAGGTACGTGCTGAGCGCAGACCTGAGTATGACGACCGTTTAAAAATCGAACTTGAAGTAATCAATAACATGGGGTTCCCAGGTTACTTCTTGATCGTAATGGAGTTCATCCAGTGGTCTAAAGATAATGATGTTCCGGTAGGTCCTGGGCGTGGTTCGGGTGCGGGTTCATTGGTGGCGTACGCACTGGATATCACTGACCTTGATCCACTCGAATACGATCTACTTTTCGAACGTTTCTTGAACCCAGAGCGTGTCTCCATGCCCGATTTCGATATCGATTTCTGTATGGATAAGCGTGACCAAGTTATTGATCACGTTGCGGAAATGTATGGCCGTGATGCGGTATCTCAGATCATCACCTTTGGTACTATGGCGGCGAAAGCGGTAATTCGAGACGTAGGGCGTGTACTAGGTCACCCGTTTGGCTTCGTTGACCGTATCTCTAAGTTAGTTCCGCCTGATCCTGGCATGACCCTAGAGAAAGCCTTTAAAGCAGAACCCGCATTGCCAGAATTGTATGATGGGGATGAGGAAGTTCGTGAGCTGATTGATAAATGTCGTATCCTCGAAGGCTGTACTCGTAATGCCGGTAAACACGCGGGTGGTGTTGTAATCTCTCCAACGACGATTACTGATTTTGCACCGATCTATGCGGATGCCGAGGGTAACTTCCCAGTAACTCAGTTTGATAAGAACGACGTAGAAACCGCTGGTCTGGTTAAGTTTGACTTCTTAGGTCTGCGTACGCTGACTATTATCGACTGGGCACTAGGGCTAGTGAACCCAAGACTAGAGCGTGAAGGCAAAGATCCTGTTCGTATCGAGTCGATTCCGTTAGATGACCAAGCGTCGTTCAATTTATTGCAAAATTCAGAAACCACTGCGGTATTCCAGCTGGAATCGCGTGGTATGAAAGATCTGATCAAACGTCTCCAACCTGACTGTTTTGAAGATATTATCGCATTGGTAGCCCTGTTCCGTCCGGGCCCACTGCAATCGGGCATGGTAGATAACTTTATCGACCGTAAACACGGCCGAGAAGCCATCTCATACCCAGATGAAACATGGCAACATGAATCGTTAAAAGAAACGCTTGAGCCAACCTATGGCATTATCTTGTATCAAGAGCAGGTAATGCAGATTGCCCAAATCCTAGCGGGTTATACTCTAGGTGGCGCGGATATGTTGCGTCGTGCGATGGGTAAGAAAAAGCCAGAAGAGATGGCGAAGCAGCGTGGTACCTTTAAAGAGGGTGCTGAAGCCAACGGGGTTGATGGCGAACTGGCCATGAAAATCTTCGACTTGGTAGAGAAGTTTGCAGGCTACGGCTTTAACAAATCTCACTCAGCTGCCTACGCTCTGGTTTCTTACCAAACCCTTTGGCTGAAAACGCACTATCCTGCTGAATTTATGGCTGCGGTAATGACGGCGGATATGGATAACACTGAGAAGGTCATCGGCCTTGTGGATGAGTGTTTCCGTATGAAGCTGAAGCTATTGCCACCAGACATCAACTCAGGCCTATACCGCTTTAATGTGGATGAAGATGGCGCTATCGTTTATGGCATCGGTGCCATTAAAGGGGTCGGTGAAGGCCCGATTGAGGCGATCATCGAAGCCAGAAATAAGGGCGGGTACTTTAAAGACTTGTTTGATTTCTGTGCTCGTATCGACCTCAAGAAGGTCAATAAGCGTGTGATTGAAAAACTCATCATGTCGGGTGCGCTTGATCGCTTAGGTCCACACCGTGCAGCAATGATGGCCTCGCTTAACGATGCGGTGAAAGCGGCGAGCCAACACCACCATGCAGAGTCGTTCGGTCAATCGGATATGTTTGGTGTGTTGACCGATGCGCCAGAAGAGGTTGAACAGAAATATACTCAAGTACCTAAATGGCCAGAGAAGGTATGGCTAGAAGGGGAAAGAGAAACTCTAGGCTTATACCTCACCGGTCACCCTGTTAATGCCTACATCAAAGAGCTCGCGAAATACACCAGCTGTCGTTTGAAAGATGCCACACCTACGCGTCGTGATCAGTCATTAACGATTGCAGGCTTAGTGATTGCAGCTCGAGTCATGACCACTAAGCGTGGTACGCGAATCGGTTTGATGACACTTGATGACCGATCGGGGCGAATGGAAGTGATGTTGTTCTCAGATGCGCTCGAACGCTACGCAGAATTGCTCGAAAAAGACAAAATTGTGGTCGTTTCTGGACAGGTCAGCTTTGATGACTTCAATGGTGGGCTTAAAATGTCCGCGCGCGAGGTCATGGACTTAGGAAGCGCCCGAGAAAAATATGCTCGTGGATTATCGATTTCTATCGATCAATCACAAATTAATGGTCAATTTTTTGAGCGTTTTAGCCAAATCTTAGAACCATATAGAGCCGGAACGGTCCCAGTCAATGTATACTACCAGCGTGCCGACGCTAGAGCGCGGTTAACATTGGGCACAGAATGGCGCGTGACGCCAAGTGATACATTACTAGATGAATTAAAACAGCTACTTGGAAATAGCCAAGTAGAACTCGAATTTAACTAAAATTCAGCTCTTGCTAATGGGAGCTGAGTCAACAAGGATTCATAGATGAGCCTGAACTTTCTAGAATTTGAAAAGCCTATCGCTGAACTTGAAGCAAAAATTGAAGCGCTACGTGACGTTTCTCGTCACGGTGGTGATGCTGCGGTAGATCTAGACAAAGAAATTGAACAACTAGAGAAAAAAAGCTTAGAGCTTAAACAGAAAATCTTTAGTGACTTAGGTGCATGGCAAGTGGCTCAACTTGCTCGTCACCCACAGCGTCCTTACACGCTAGACTACCTAGAGAACGTGTTCACTGAATTTGAAGAGCTAGCGGGTGACCGTGCTTACGCTGACGACAAAGCGATCGTTGGTGGTATGGCTCGTCTAAATGGTCGTCCAGTTATGGTTATTGGTCACCAAAAAGGTCGTGAGACTAAAGAAAAAGTAATCCGTAACTTTGGTATGCCAAAGCCAGAAGGTTACCGTAAGGCGCTTCGCCTAATGGAAACGGCTGAGCGTTTCAACATGCCAATCATTACTTTCATCGATACTGCAGGTGCATACCCAGGTGTTGGCGCAGAAGAGCGTGGTCAATCTGAAGCGATCGCGAAGAACCTAAAAGTAATGGCAGGTCTAACGGTTCCTGTTATCTGTAACGTTGTTGGTGAAGGTGGTTCAGGCGGTGCTTTAGCTATCGGTGTTGGCGACTACGTGAACATGCTTCAGTACTCTACGTACTCAGTTATCTCTCCAGAGGGTTGTGCATCAATCCTATGGCGCGACTCAGACAAAGCACCACAAGCTGCAGAAGCGATGGGTCTAATTGCTCCTCGTCTAAAAGAGCTTGAGCTGATTGATGAGATCATTCCTGAGCCACTAGGTGGTGCTCACCGTGATCCAATCCAAATGGCTGAGAACATGAAAGCGACACTAGTTAAACAACTAGAAGAGTTAGAGCAATTTGATAACGATACGCTACTTGAGCGTCGTTACCAGCGCCTAATGAGCTACGGTTACTGCTAATTTGGCGATGACTGTTTAGCTATCACTCTCTTTTAGATGTGATAAGAGATAATGAAAGGGTTGGACTCAGTGCCAACCCTTTTTTATTATTGTTACATTACTCTTAACTGCCAAATTCTAATGTCCCATCTATATCAGGCGTTCTCATTCGCTCTTGAGTCTCACTTATCTTCTATAAACCGAATTGTTATCGCATTCAGTGGTGGCGTTGATTCACGTGTGTTACTGGAATTGGCTGCTCGTTATAGTAGAGAGCAAGGTGTTGATTGTATTGCTGTCCATGTTCATCACGGCTTGAGTAGTAATGCCGATGATTGGGCTGAGCAATGCCAGCAGTGGTGTTTGGAGTTAGGCGTAACACTCTATGTCGAGCGAGTTTCTTTAGATACTTCAGGCAGTGAAAGTCTAGAAAAGCTAGCTCGAGATGCTCGTTATGGAGCGCTGAAAACACACCTACACAAAGGTAATGTATTACTTACAGGTCAACATCAGGACGATCAACTAGAGACGTTTCTTCTCGCCTTGAAACGAGGCAGTGGCCCGAAAGGTTTGTCATCCATGGCAAAAGTGATGTCTATTGGCGAGGCGACGTTGATACGTCCCTTAATTGGCTCTTCTCGACAAGAGATTGAAGCGTATGCCAAACACAACGGACTGACATGGGTTGAAGATGAAAGTAATCAAGATCAGCGCTTCGACCGAAATTTTATTCGCCACGAAGTTACACCTAAGCTGGTGGAACGCTGGCCTTCTTTCCCGGAATCTGTGGCTCGCAGCGCTCAATTGTGCGCTGAGCAAGAGTTACTGCTAGATGAGCTGATTACCCCTAAATTAGATCAAGCCCTTGGTTTGCATAACAGCTTGAAGATTGAAAGCGTATTGGGTTGCTCGAGCTTGATGCGTGCACGGCTATTGAGAATGTGGCTGTCGAAAAGTGGTCTAATTATGCCGAGTCAGAAACAGTTAGCGTTGTTGTGGAGTGAAGTGGCTTGTGCGCAACAAGATGCGAACCCTGTGTTAGTGCTGGGTGATGCCGAAGTGCGTCGCTTTGATAACAGACTGTTTATTGTCGAATCCCGACCATCACTAGAAGCTTGGCAAGCTGAGATACAATTGGGGCAGTCTCTGAAATTGCCTGACCAACTAGGTTTCCTTTCACTGCGAGCTAGTAATGGTGTGGTCTCGAAAGGTAGTGAAGACTCACTAAAACTATCTCTATCTAGCGCCACTCATCCATTAAAAGTGATATTTAACCCAGAAGGCCTAGTCGCTCATCCTGTGGGGCGTGGGCATAGCCGGAAAATGAAAAAGTTATTCCAAGAATACAAGATACCGAGTTGGTTGCGTCGTAGGACTCCGATCCTCATGGATGGCGAGAACGTAGTGGCAGTGATGGGGCTTTTTGTAGATAAGCGTTATCAAGGCCAAGATTGTGAAGCCGTCTGGAGCAAGTAAAACAACTTTGTGGCACAATTTGGACGCACTTATATCAATAATAATCAATGGAATAAGCAATGAAAAAGATAGCAGTAGGATTTGTCCTTGGACTGGGACTATTAAGTGGCAACGCTCTAGCGGGTGATGTGGCAGCGGGTCAAGCGAAAGCTGCAGTGTGCGCAGCTTGTCATGGCGCTGACGGTATCGCCGTGATCCCAGGTTACCCAAATCTAAAAGGTCAAAACGAGCAATACCTCGTAACATCGATTAACGCATACAAAACTAAACAGCGTAATGGCGGCCTTGCTGCTGTGATGCAGGCTCAAGCGTCAATGTTAAGTGATGCTGACATTGCCAATCTTGCTGCTTACTATGCAAGCCTAAAATAGTTTTACATGTGAATGTGATTTCTAAGCCAGTGCTTGTTAGCGCTGGCTTTTTTCATTGAATGTTTATGATAGCTATTCGATAATGGGCTATTCGTAGAGTTTAAGGGATGAACATGAAAAAAATTGAAGCCATTATCAAGCCATTCAAACTTGATGATGTACGCGAAGCACTGGCTGAAGTGGGTATTACAGGCATGACAGTATCTGAAGTGAAAGGCTTCGGACGTCAAAAAGGCCACACTGAACTTTACCGTGGTGCAGAGTACATGGTTGATTTTCTTCCAAAAGTAAAACTAGAGATCGTTGTGACTGACGAAGTGGCGGATCAATGTGTTGATACCATCATTGAAACAGCGCAAACGGGTAAGATCGGCGATGGTAAGATCTTCATTACTGACGTTGAGCGTGTGGTTCGTATCCGCACGGGCGAAGAAGACGAAGACGCCGTTTAAAAAAACATTTACCCTAAAAGGAGCGATTATCGCTCCTTTTTCATTTTCTAGGGCTCGGTTTATGTTGAAGAAAGTACTGTTTGGTTTTGTTGTTGGCTCTGCGTTGGTGTTCGCAAGCTTTAAACTGATTTTCAAGATCCCCGCTCAGCCCAATCTTGTCACTCACTCTCCGACCATTAGCAATGATGTTTACAGTTGTTATCAAAACCCATTACCGCAAGCGATCGATGTTTCCAATGGCTTGAATGTGACGGTATGGAATATCTATAAACAGAATCGAGATAATTGGCGCTCAGCCCTCAATGCATTGACTAATGAGAGTCAACTAGTGCTGCTGCAAGAAGCGAGTATGAGCGAAGAGATGCAATCTTGGATCACTAGTGGCTTATGGGGAAGCAATCGCGTCAATGCCTTTGAGGCGTTCAATCAAAGTGCAGGGGTGTTAAACCTTGCATCTCATCTTCCTATTGAGGCTTGTGCTTACACTCATGAAGAACCCTGGTTGCAGCTACCGAAATCGGCGTTGTGGTCGCGTTATCAACTGAGTAATGGTGAGCAGCTTGCTGTTGTGAACATTCACGCGGTTAACTTTACTCTCGGTACAGAGGACTACGTACAACAGTTGTCGGCATTGACATCAACACTAAGAGAGTATCGTGGTCCAATTATCTTTGCAGGAGACTTTAATAGTTGGAGTGAAGCCCGCTTTGATGCACTGCAGAAAGCCTTGAATGAAGTGGGCTTAGCCGAAGTGGCATTTTCGCCAGATCATCGCACTCAGTTCGTGACTGGGTTAGTTCTGGATCATATCTTCTATCGCGACCTGACCGTTAGAAACGCAAAAGCGCCCAAATCGGACGCTTCTGATCATAACCCTATGCAGGTTACGTTTGATGTTCAGTAATCAAACGGGATTAAGACACCAGAATGTACAGTGCCCAAATTAGGTAGTAGCCAACCCAAGGCAGCGCTGAGATTACTAGGGCTTGACCACGTTCAAATTCAGTCCACGTAAGCACCGCTGCGTAACCTAGTACGATGTACCAAGGCAGTAGTAGTGGGAATGAGCTAGCAAACTGTGACCAATCATTAGTCAGTGGCAGCTTAATAAGACCATTAATGCTGTTCAGATCAGCGGCGTAGTTCATGACCTGACCATGTTTCAGTAGCAAACTAGCGTAGCTGGCAATATCACCCAGTACCGCAGGGAAAGTGATGACTGAGGCAGCGGCAAACCACTTCCAGTAACCATGTTGATGCTGGCTTGGTTTCGTCGCTAGGTTGAACCAGAAAGCGAGCATTGCAATAGTCAGCGTACGACCAAAGACATCGCTGATGATTTCACTGGCAAGCAGTGTATTGCTATCAAGTAACTCCAATTGATCTGGGTTGGTTTGTGCTAGTTGGCGAGTCAACTCTGCACTTAACCAGGTGAAATCTACGTTAGAAAAATAGGCACCCCAAAATAGAAATGGGCTGAGCATTAAGACAACGTAGGGTTGCCACCCCCAGGCTCCTCGCTGATACAGCGCTAGGAAACACGCAGTTGGAGAACGGAAAATATCCAACAGCATTACGAGTGGGTTACTTGACGGGTTCATACACTTACCTTAGTTACATCAACATACAGTTTGATCTTTTGACCTGGCTGTAAGTACTTCTTGTTTTGCAAAGTGTTCCATTTTACAACATCCGAAGTTTTTACTTTGAACTTTGATGCAATACCGCTGACTGTGTCACCAGATTTTACGCTGTAGTAGACAGTTCGAATGATCGCACCATCAGAACTGTTCTTCCAGATGACGAGATTTTGACCAATGCGTAGTGTGTCTCGAGGTCCCATGCCGTTCCATTTAGCAAGAGATTGATGAGAGACTTTATTGGCTCGTGCAATCGTCCATAGGCTATCACCACTTTTTACTGTGTGAGTTAGCTTGTACTGGCCACGACTTTTCGACTGCGTGCTGGCTAAGCGGTTAGAGGCACTTAGGGCATACACTTTGTCATCTTTGGTTGATGATGGAATAAGCAGGTGCTGACCAACGCGAATATTGTTATTGGTCATGCCATTTGCACTACGAATCACCTTGCTGGTGGTGTTGTAGCGTTGTGCAAGTACACTGATGCTATCGCCAGATTTCACTTTATAGCGAACCAGCTTCATGCCTTTCCCTTTATTCGCTGCCACTTCTTTATTGAATTGATCAACAGAATTGATTGGGAGCAGGAGTTGCTGGTGTTTTTCTGGTGCAGTAGCCCACTGGTTGTAAGCAGGGTTATAGCTCTGTAGTTCTTTTACTGGGATACCCGCGTAATTAGCCGCAATCGCTAGATCCAGCTGTTCTTGAGGGTTAACGAGTTTAAGAACAGGTTTGTTGGCAATAGGTGGAATGTCAATGCCGTACTTTTCTTGGTTGGCGATGACATCCGCTAGAGCCAGCAGTTTTGGTACATAGCCGCTGGTTTCTTTCGGTAGATCGAGAGAGAAGAAGTCTATTGGTTTACCTAACTTTTTGTTCTTACGGATCGCGCTGTTTACACGACCTCCACCGCTGTTATAAGCCGCAATAGCATGGTTCCAATCACCATCAAAGCGTTTGTTCAGTGATTCTAGATACTCAAGGGCGGCATCAGTTGATGCTGCAACATCACGACGGCCGTCGTACCAGAAGTTCTGCTCTAGGCCGTAGTATTTTCCAGTACCCGGAATAAACTGCCACAGACCTGCGGCGCTACCATGAGAATAGGCAAACGCATCAAATGAGCTTTCAACGACCGGGAGTAGTGCGAGCTCAAGTGGTAGGCCTTTCTCTTCGATCTTCTCGGTGATCAAATACAGGAAAGGTTCTGCACGTTGGGACACCGTCTTTAAATGGTTAGGGTGCTTCAGATACCAAGTACGATAGTAATCGACTTTTTTGTGATTGGGGATATCCATTTCAAGCTGCATCGCAATGCGTTTCCAAACATCTTGTTGTGTTTGTGGAGTAACGACAGGTGCTTCAACTTTTGGTTGTTCTTGCTCTGCTTTTGATACGGAAACTTCCGATTGAGAAATCTCTTTAGCAGGGAGAGTGTTGGTTTGCTCGGAAGCTTGGTCTTGATTATCTGGCTGAGTTAATTGGCAACCAGAAAGTAGTAATACCAAAGCCCAGCTGTACTTAACTCGCATGTTACAGCCTTTTTTTTAAACGGCTGCTGATAATACTTGTCACCCCCTATGAGTGACAAGTCTCTAATTGTTAAAATTCGTTCTTCCACGCACGTAGCGCTGTAAATACTGAAAGAGCGTCAGTTTGCTCAGTTCGGTTAGATACTGATTTAATTACACTTGGTTCACTGTAGCGAAGAAATGGGTTGATCCACTTCTCTAAACGTAAATTTGTCGGAATGGTCGATTTATTCTGTGCTCGTAAGCGGTTAACGTCGTCTCGGTACTGCTGAAGTTGCATATTGTCTGGTTCAACAGCAAGAGCAAATGCGATATTGGCTGCCGTGTACTCATGAGCGCAATAGACTTCAGTCTCTTGAGGTAGAGCTGTAATCTTATTGAGGGCATCAAACATCTGTTGTGGAGTCCCTTCCATAATACGGCCACAACCGGCAGAGAACAGAACATCACCACAGAATAGTTTGCCGTCGCCTACGTAGCCAATGTGACCGGCTGTATGACCGCTTAAGCCAAGTACTAAGAACACCTCGTCAAATAGCTCTAGTTGATCACCATCGTCGACAGGGTGCGTTAGAGTTGGAATTGGCTCATTTTTAGGGCCAACAACATCAATGGTTGGGAATTGTCTGACTAACTCTGGAACGCCACCGATGTGATCGTTGTGGTGGTGCGTAATTAAGATTGCATCTAAAGTTAGCTCATGGCGCTCTAAGTATTCTAGAACTGGAGCCGCATCACCAGGATCGACAACAGCACAACGACGATCGCTATTTTCAATCAGCCAGATGTAATTGTCATTGAATGCAGGTATGCTTTTGATATGTAACATTATTGGTTCTCCAGTCACTTTTAGTGCGACAGAATAAGTGAGACAGATTATTGATGAAGCCAGCACGCAGCCGTAAGAAATTTGAGCGCCCTTATACTTGGGAACAATTACACAATGGCCCATGGCTCCGCGAGTCTATTCAAACTCGTTTGGATGAATGGTGCCCTAAGCTGTTTGGCTATCATATGCTTAAGCTCGGCGGTCTCAGTTGTGAGATATCCAGCTGCACATGCAATATTCAACATCAAGTAAATCTAGATATCCAGAACCCTTTACACAATGTGATTGCAGATGACTATAATTTGCCCTTTTTAGAGAAGAGTTTCGATGTTGTCGTTCTCAGTCATCAATTAGATTATAGCAATGACCCCCACCGGATGTTGCGTGAGGTCGATAGAGTGATGATGGATGATGGCTATATCATCATCACAGGGTTCAATCCATTCAGCTTCACAGGGCTCGCAAGCTTATTGCCTTGGCGTAAGAATAGTCTACCTTGGAGTGGCAGAATGTACACTCCAAACCGAGTTAAGGACTGGCTAGGCGTACTCAATTATCAAGTTATTCATTGCGATACCTATGCGCTATTTCCAATGAGTCGTTATCGTGCGTTTTGGACATGGCTTGAAAATAGCCTTGGTAGCTGTGCTTCAGTCGCGGGTAGTCAGTACTTCATTGTGGCGCGTAAACGCACTTACCCAATTAAGCCAATAAAACCTCATTGGCATCTCAAGCGACGTTTTTCTCCAGTTGGCGCGAGCTTTAGAGCCGGAGTTCGCCGCGCTTCACTTGAGCCATCTCCACTGTCTAATAGCCACAAAAAAGCCGACTGAGGGTCGGCTTCATTTGGTCTCTACCATAGCGGGTTTATTGTTGAAATCTTAACTCGCTTGGTAGCCTGTATCTTCTTCGGTCGGGTTCTCGGCTGCTGTGCGAGCCAGCTCATCACACATCTCATTCTCACGATGCCCAGCATGACCTTTAACCCAGCGCCAATCTACTTGGTGACGTGCTGTTTCTTTATCCAGCAATTGCCACAGGTCGGTGTTTTTAACGGGTTTTTTGTCGGCCGTCTTCCAACCACGTTTTTTCCAGTTATGGATCCACTGAGTGATACCTTGGCGTACGTATTGGCTATCGGTGGTGAGAATCACGGCACAAGGCTCTTTCAAGGTTTGCAGTGCGACAACGGCTGCCATCATCTCCATACGGTTATTGGTGGTGAGTGAATAACCTTTCGCGAGCGTTTTTTCTGTCTGCTTATAACGGAGTACGATCCCATAGCCACCAGGGCCTGGATTACCGAGACACGAACCATCAGTGAAAATTTCAACTTGTTTCGTCATGATTTGATACTATTACCTTAAGCACATTATCGGCATAGTCTGACACAGTTATCCTTATGAATACCAGTAACAATTCTGAACACCGCTCAAACGCTGAAAACAAGCGCATTGTTGTACTCGATACCGAAACGACGGGTATGAACACCGAAGGCGGGCCACATTATCTTGGGCATCGTATTATTGAGATCGGTGCGGTAGAGATCGTCAATCGTAAATTAACTGGGCGTCACTTCCACGTCTACATCAAACCTGATCGTGCTATTCAAGAAGAGGCGATTGGCGTTCACGGTATTACCGATGAGTTCTTGGTTGATAAGCCTGAGTATCAGGATGTTCACAAAGAGTTTCTTGAGTTTATTAAAGACGCTGAGCTGGTCGCTCATAACGCGCCCTTCGATACGGGCTTTATGGACTATGAGTTTGAGAAGCTCGATCCAAGTATAGGTAAAACCGACGACTACTGTAAGGTGACCGATACCCTTGCGATGGCGAAGAAGATCTTCCCGGGCAAGCGTAACAACCTCGATATTCTCTGTGAGCGATACGGCATTGATAACTCGCACCGAACGCTCCACGGCGCTTTGCTCGATGCGGAAATTCTAGCTGACGTTTACCTACTAATGACAGGTGGGCAAACCTCGCTTCAATTCAATGCGGGACAACAAGAGGGTGCCGCGGAAGGGATCCGTCGTGTCGAAAGTGGACGAAAATCGCTAAAGGTTTTGCGTGCAACGGCCGATGAATTAGAAGCGCATAAAAATCGTTTAGATCTCGTCGAGGAGAGTGGAAGCTGCCTCTGGCGTCAGTAGGGAGAGAGTATGTTTAAGGCATTGGCTTGGAGTTGCTTGTTACTTCTTAGTATCAGTGTACAGGCGGCAACAGAGTCCTCAATTCGACTCTTGGATAATCGCTTTAGAGTGGATCCAAGTATCGAACAGATTACGTTTGTTATCTATCGAGCCGACAATTCTCAACCTGTGGTATTGGTGCGCCCGGATGGTAAAAAATACTATTCGTGGCGTAACGCGGACAATGTTCGTTGGTACCAAGAGCCATCAATGGATATCGTTTCCATAGATCATCCAATGCCGGGGCCTTGGCAAGCCGTGGGCAAAGTGTCTCCAAAGAACAATATCAAGTTACTTTCTCACCTGGTGCTTGATGCAAAGCAATTCCCAGACAAGCTCTATCAAAGCGAAGTGCTGAAATTCACGGCTCGCCTGACGTCCGACGGCAAGCCTTTAGTACTTCGTGATTTTCTGGATAGGGTCAACCTCAAGGTGACTTTCACCAAGTACATCGAAAACGAAGATGCTTTGGTTCGTGAAGCTCGCCCGGTGCCTGTCATTATGGGTGAATTTGCCGATAACGGTGAAGATCTTGATGAGAAGGCGGGTGATGGTGTGTTCACTGTTGCGTTACCGATTGATATAGAGCCTGGAAAGTACCGAGCTAGAATCACCTCTGGAAACGGGGTGTTTCTTCGTGCTCAAGAGCAGCAAGTGCTTGTCTACCCATCACCTATCTCGACGACTTTTATTCAGTCTCGAAAAGAGGGGACGCCGCATACGATTATTGTATCGGGTGAGCAGGGCATGATTGCACCAAGCTCGTTGGCGACTCATGTAGAACATACTGCGCCTGATGAATATATCTCTTATCAGCAAGGACAAGCTGCGGCTGAAGGTATGAAAGTTTCAATGGAAGTTCCCTATGTTGGAGATTTGGGAATCTATTCTTGGTCTGGACGAGTCTTTGCGACAGATGCTTCAAGCCAGCGCCCATTGATGTTCCCGATTAAACAACAAACCTACAGTGTTGTTGAAGAGATTGATTTAGCCGAATCTCGTCGTCTTCAAGAAGAGGCCTTGGCTGAGCAGAAACGTATTGCCGCTGAGCAACTGTTGTTGAAGCAGCGTGAAGAAGAGAGACAACGCAGCATGATCATTATTGGCGTGGGTAATGTCGTCGCTATTCTACTTGGCCTGTTGATTTGGTTTGTGGTTCGTAAAATCCGAGCGAAGAAACAAGCCCAGCCAGAGATGCAACTGTCTGTTCCTAAATCGTAATTAATCGCGAGCTCAACGTCGAGTAGTGGCAGTAAAGACACCATTGAGCGCTGATTCAATCGCGAAGTTAAAGTAGATAGGGGTTGATGTGATAGGTCTTGATGGCGAGTGTTCGCTGCTGGCAAGCCAGTGATTTGGGCTGGTGGCGAATTAGAACTGATTAACTAGCCTTTCCAAACCTAACAAATGAGCCAGAATCAAGTATGAAAAAACGGAACTCAATGAGTCCCGTTTTGCTGTTTGAGTTCGATAGTTCTATCTATGCAACATTATCAATCGACGTCTCTGGGTATTGTGGCTTTGCAGCCAGTTCCTCAGGCGCGAAATCATCAACATTGATGGTGTATAGACGATGCTCTTCAGCCCTTCTCAGTAGTGCTGCCTCTTCTGTGGTCAAGATACCTTTATCTAAACCAATTTCAGCGACCAAATCTAAGCGCAGGAATGGACGTCGTTGGCTTATTTCTTTACAAACCTTATCAAACAATGGCTCTGCTTCTAGAATAACCTCTAGTGCGCGCTCAATCTTACCAACAGCGTTGTGCTCAGTTGGCGCAAGGAATTGTCCGCGACCAAGGCGAGAACGAGTCGCACTTGGGGTCTGGATAATCTGCGCAACTTGGCTATCTAGCTTGTCGCTTGGTGCGCGGCGGATACGGCCAAATGGCAGTAAGATAACGCGCAGTAGACGACCAACAACTGGGTTAGGGAAGTTCGCTAGGAACTCATCAATAGCAACTTCTGTTTGACGAAGGCTGTCTTGCATACCCCAGTGAACCAAAGCCAGATCTTCTTTATTGCTTCCTTCACTTTCAAAGCGTTTGAGAGTCGCTGAACCAAGATATAACTGGCTCAAAATGTCACCTAGGCGAGCAGACAAGCGCTCTCTGCGCTTCAGTGAACCACCCAGTACGGCCATTGAGATATCAGACAGTAGCGCTAAGTTAGCACTGTAGCGATTCAGTTGTTGATAGTAACGCTTAGTCTCTTTGTCTGCTGGTGTGCTTGAACCACGACCATCAGTTAAACCAAACCATAAGCTGCGTACTAGGTTACTCATCGTGAAGCTAACGTGGCCTGCTAGTGCGCTATCGAATTTGTCGAGTGCATCGCTGCTCTCAGAGTAAGCGGCATTCATCTCTTCCAGTACATAAGGATGACAGCGGATAGCACCTTGACCATAGATGATCATAGAACGCGTTAGGATGTTGGCACCCTCTACGGTAATCGCAATTGGAGAGCCTTGGTAGCCACGTGCTAGGAAGTTTGATGGGCCTAAGCAGATACCTTTACCACCCACAATGTCCATCGCATCAATAATGCTGCGCTGGCCACGATGAGTACAGTGGTACTTAACGATAGCTGAGATAACCGAAGGCTTTTCACCTAGATCGATACCAGCAACGGTTAGGTTACTTGCCGCGTCCATGACGTAGGCGTTACCCGCCAAGCGTGCCAACGGCTCTTCGACACCTTCCATACGACCGATAGGTTGTTTGAATTGGCGACGGATACGTGCATAAGCACCTGTTGCTAGAGCTGCCGTTTTTAGGCCGCCTGTTGAGTTTGACGGCAGCGTGATACCACGTCCCACCGAAAGACACTCAACCAGCATACGCCAACCTTGGCCCGCCATTTTTTGTCCGCCGATGATGAAATCCATAGGAACGAACAGGTCTTGAGCTTGAGTCGGACCATTTTGGAATGGAACGTTCAATGGAAAGTGGCGATTACCAATCTCCACGCCTGGAAGATCTGTTGGGATAAGCGCACAAGTAATACCAAGATCTTGTGTGTCACCGAGTAAGCCGTCTGGGTCGCGCAGTTTGAATGCTAAGCCAAGAACAGTCGCTACAGGTGCTAGGGTAATGTAACGCTTGTTCCATGTTAGGCGCATACCTAGTACTTCTTCACCTTGCCACTCGCCTTTACATACGATGCCGTAATCAGGAATAGAGCCGGCATCAGAACCTGCTTCTGGGCTAGTTAGAGCGAAACAAGGAATCTCTTTGCCTTCCGCTAAGCGAGGTAAATAGTGATTTTTTTGGTCTTCAGTACCGTAGTGTTGCAGCAATTCACCCGGGCCTAACGAGTTAGGTACGCCTACGGTTGATGATAGAACGCTGGAGACACCAGTCAGTTTTTGTAGAACCAGTGATTGCGCATAAGCTGAGAACTCAAGACCGCCGTATTTCTTCTTGATGATCATCGCGAAGAATTTTTCATCTTTAAGGTATTGCCAAACTTCTGGTGGCAAGTCAGCAAGCTCATGGGTGACTTGGTAATCACTTACCATCTCACACACAGTATTCACTGGGCCGTCTAGGAAGGCTTGCTCTTCAGCAGACAGTTTAGGGTCTGCAATATTTTGTAGCTTTTTCCAATCCGGCTTGCCTTTGAACAGCTCTGCTTCCCACCAAACTGTACCTGCTTCTAACGCCTCTTTTTCTGTCTGAGACATAGCTGGCAGCACCTTTTTAAAGACAGTGAGTGCTTTTTGGCTAATGAGTGTTTGTCTGATTGCTGGGACAGCAAAAATAGCGACAGCAAGTAGGTAGCTCAGCCAACCCGTCATGCCAACATCCGCGGCAAAGGTTAGAGCAAACATAGTGGCAGTTAATGCAACGAGTGCACGAGTGATGGTGACTCGATGGTACAGGCAGACACTTAATACGATGGTCATGCACAGTAGAGAGAGCAGTATGTTCATGATCGATTTCCTTTTCAGAGATCACTTATTGTTATGGTTTAGGTAAGAGGTCTAACCAGTTAAGTGTAAACAAAGTATTAAATATTTGTAAAACTCCAATTTGAGTAAAAAGTGATCTAAGTAGAGTTAAAATTCTAATTGTGAGAGGTGTGTGGTGAATAAATGTGCGAATTGAAACCAGAACAACAATAAAGGTGGCAATCTTTTGGCTTAACTGTCGACACTCTTAAATGTTTGTGGGTAAACTCAAGTAAAAGGGGGGAAACAACCTCCATTCTCATTTCGCGTGTACTTAAGTGACGCAAAAACATATAAGAGATAAGCCTTATGTACCAAGACCTAATCAAGAGTGAATTAAACGAAGCTGCTGAGGTTCTGAACAAGTTTTTAAGTGATGATCACAACATCGCGCAAATTGAAGCCGCAGCTAAGATGATTGCTGATTCTTTTAAACAAGAGGGTAAAGTGCTGTCTTGTGGTAATGGCGGTTCACACTGTGACGCTATGCACTTTGCTGAAGAGCTAACAGGTCGCTACCGCGAAAACCGCCCAGGTTATGCAGGTATCGCTATTTCTGACCCAAGTCACCTTTCTTGTGTGAGCAACGATTTTGGTTATGACTTCGTTTTCTCTCGCTACGTAGAAGCCGTTGGCCGTAAGGGTGATGTGTTGTTTGGTCTTTCAACGTCTGGCAACTCAGGTAACATCCTGAAGGCGATTGAAGCTGCTCAAGCCAAGGGTATGAAGACGATTGCGCTAACAGGTAAAGACGGCGGTAAAATGGCAGGCTGCGCGGACATTGAAATCCGTGTTCCGCATTTCGGCTACGCAGATCGTATTCAAGAAATCCATATCAAGATTATTCACATCATCATTCAACTTGTTGAAAAAGAGATGGAATAAAACGTAATAACAGATTGGAGCTCGTTGAGTTGAGCTCCATGTTTGGTTGAAGAGGGAGTAGGTTTAACCATGTGTGAATTGCTCGGCATGAGCGCTAATGTGCCAACGGATATTTGTTTTAGTTTTACTGGCTTAATGCAACGTGGCGGTAAAACTGGCCCACACCGAGACGGTTGGGGCATTACCTTCTATGAAGGAAAAGGCTTTCGTACTTTTAAGGATCCGAACCCAAGCTGTGAGTCTAAGATTGCAGAATTGGTTCAAAACTATCCAATTAAGAGCTGTGCCGTAGTGAGTCATATCCGTCAAGCAAATCGTGGTGGTGTTAACCTAGAGAATACTCACCCTTTTACTCGAGAGTTATGGGGTAAGTACTGGACCTTTGCTCATAATGGCCAGTTAACCGACTACGATGACCTTGAAAGTGGTCGTTTCCGTCCGGTAGGCCAGACAGACAGTGAACTGTCGTTTTGTTGGCTGCTTAAGCAGTTAGAAGATCGTTTTCCTGAGCCTCCTCAAGATATGATGGGGATGTTCCGCTTTGTTGCAGAGTGCTGCGATAAACTGCGTGAAAAGGGCGTATTTAATATGCTGCTGAGTGATGGTGAGTATGTCATGACTTACTGCACTAACCATCTATACTGGATCACGCGACGCGCTCCGTTTGGTAAAGCGAGTCTGATTGATGAAGATGTAGAGATCAATTTTCAGGAAGAGACCACGCCGAATGATGTGGTGAGCGTTGTGGCTACTCAACCATTAACAGACAATGAAGAGTGGGCACGTATGAAGCCTGGCGAGTTTGCACTGTTCCACTTCGGTGAGTTGATTGAGTCTAACCATCAAGCGTTAGCTGATGTGGCTTACGCCCCGAAAAAGGTGGCAAGCCAAGCGCCAACGGAACCTTTAGAGTAACCGTTACACTAAGCTCAATATAATAAAGGCCGCAATGCGGCCTTTTTAGTATTCGAACTTTGGTGTTTTAGTATCAATAAACAATGATTAATCTTGCGCGTAACCATGCTTACTAAGGACATTTCCGTCGAGTTCTGCATAACCCTCTTTCATCACTAATCTATCGTCACAGAACCATTGACACACCAACGGATAGATTTGGTGTTCTTGCGTTAACACTCGGCTTGCAAGCTCGTCAGCATCATCTTCTGCAAAAACAGGTACCTTAGCTTGCAAGATAACTGGACCACCATCTAGCTCTTCAGTCACAAAATGGACACTGGTTCCATGCTCTTTGTCTTTGGCATCAATGGCTCTTTGGTGTGTATGTAGACCAGGGTACTTCGGCAGAAGTGAAGGGTGAATGTTGATCATTTTACCCAAATAATGACGTACAAATTCAGCACTCAGAATACGCATATAACCAGCGAGAACAATTAAGTCTGGTTGGTAGGCGTCAATCTGCTCCATTAGTTCACGGTCAAAATCTTCTCTCGATTCGAATGACTTTGTATCAAGAGAGTGTGCTGGTACCTCTGCGATACGTGCACGCTCTAAGCCATATGCCTCCGCTTTATTTGAGAACACGGCCTTAACAGAAGCATTAATGTGTTGGTTCTGACAAGCATCGAGAATCGCTTGGAGGTTGCTTCCGCTTCCGGATATTAAAACGACAATGTTTTTCTGAGGGGCATTATTTTTCATAGAGATATCAAACGCGTGTGTGAGAGTAAATAAACAATTTACCTACATATGTTAAGGTTTTCTGGGGCGTAAATAGCAGAATGAGGACCTAAAGTCCCCATTCTTAATAGTGCGAGTCAGCAATTTAGCTTAGTTGATTTCAACTTGCTCTTCACCTTCAGCTGCTTGTGCGATTTCACCAATCACCCAAGCGTTTTCGCCTTCAGCTTTCAGTAGCTCAACCGCCGCGTCTGCTTGCTCTTTTGGCAGCGCAACCACTAGGCCAACACCACAGTTGAAAGTGCGGTACATTTCAAATGTCTCCACGTTGCCTTTCTCTTGTAGCCAGTTGAAGATAGCAGGCCATTCCCAGCTATTACCGTCGATAACTGCTTTAGTACCTTCTGGAAGCACGCGTGGGATATTTTCCCAGAAACCACCACCAGTGATGTGCGAGATAGCATGGATGTCATGCTCTGCAATCATCTTAAGTGCTGATTTGATGTAAATCTTAGTTGGTTCTAGTAGGTGTTCACCGATAGTGCGACCTTCTAGCTCTTCGTTCTTATCTGCACCCGATACTTCCAGTACTTTACGAATCAAAGAGTAGCCATTTGAGTGTGGGCCACTTGAACCTACAGCGATAAGCGCATCACCTGCCGCGACTTTAGTGCCATCGATGATGTCTGCTTTTTCAACAACACCCACACAGAAGCCAGCAACGTCGTAATCTTCGCCTTCGTACATGCCTGGCATTTCAGCAGTTTCACCACCGATAAGTGCACAGCCAGATTGAACACAACCTTCCGCAATGCCTGAAACAACGTCAGAGGCTGTATCAACATCTAGCTTACCTGTTGCGTAGTAGTCTAGGAAGAATAGAGGTTCTGCACCTTGAACGATAAGGTCGTTCACACACATTGCCACAAGGTCGATACCTATGGTGTCGTGTTTTTTCATATCCAAAGCAAGGCGAAGTTTAGTACCTACACCATCTGTACCTGAAACCAGTACAGGCTCTTTGTATTTAGTTGGTAGTTCACATAGGGCGCCAAAGCCACCAATGCCACCCATTACTTCTGGGCGACGAGTGCGTTTTACAGCACCTTTAATACGATCTACTAGTGCGTTACCTGCATCGATATCTACACCAGCGTCTTTGTAGCTTAGAGAAGAATTATTACCGCTCACGGGATAGTCCTCGGTCTTAAGTTGGATGTGAAAACGGCGCTATTCTAACAGGGCTTGCCAAATAAGAGCAAACGTTTGCGTAAATTTTTTGCCAAATAAACATACTGAAAATGTGATAAAAACGATGTATAATCTGTGGGTTTATTTAAATATTGCCGGAGTTGGAAATGAAAGTTGTTGAAGTAAAACACCCGCTAGTTAAGCACAAGATTGGCCTGATGCGTGAAGGCGAAATCAGCACGAAGCGTTTTCGTGAACTAGCAACAGAGGTGGGTAGCCTTCTAACATATGAAGCGACAGCAGATTTCGAAACTGAGCGTGTAGAGATCAACGGCTGGAATGGTCCAGTAGAAGTTGACCAAATTAAAGGTAAGAAGGTAACAGTTGTGCCAATCCTACGTGCTGGTCTTGGCATGATGGATGGTGTACTAGAGCATATCCCAAGTGCACGTATCAGTGTGGTAGGTATCTACCGTGATGAAGAAACACTTGAGCCTGTTCCATACTTCAACAAGTTAGCATCTAACATCGATGAGCGTATTGCGCTTGTTGTTGACCCAATGCTAGCAACGGGTGGTTCAATGATCGCAACCATCGACCTAATGAAAGAGAAAGGCTGTAAACACTTTAAGATTCTTGTTCTTGTAGCTGCTCCAGAAGGTATCGCGGCACTTGAAAAAGCACACCCAGATGTAGAGCTTTACACTGCGGCAATCGATGAGAAGCTAAACGACAAGGGCTACATTGTTCCTGGTCTTGGTGATGCTGGCGATAAGATCTTCGGTACTAAATAATTCAGTTGGTTGTAGCGATGTTCGCTATGACCAATAGAAAAAGCCAATAGACAAAAAAGGGAGCGTATCTGATGATGCGCTCCCTTTTTGTTTTCGATTTTTGATTACTTAATTTGCGCAGTATCTACAGAGTGGTTCTCACCCAGCTCTTCTGGCAGTACTAGGTTTAGTAGAATAGCAACGATACCACACAAGCTCACGCCCTGAAGGCTGAAGTCGCCGATACCAAAAGCCATACCGCCAATACCGAATACCAGTGTCACACCCACAATCACAAGGTTACGTGATTTGTGTAGGTCAACTTGGTTTTTGATCAGTGTATTTAGGCCAACTGTTGCAATAGAACCAAACAGTAGAATCATGATACCGCCCATTACTGGAACCGGTATAGTTTGCAGTAACGCGCCTAGCTTACCCACTAACGCAAGCACAATCGCGGTTACTGCCGCCCAAGTCATGATGACTGGATTGAATGCCTTCGTCAGCATTACCGCACCTGTTACTTCACTGTAAGTGGTATTTGGTGGCGCGCCCAGCATAGACGCTGCAATCGTTGCTACGCCGTCGCCTGTGATGGTGCGGTGCAAGCCTGGCTTTTTAAGGTAATCTTTACCGGTTACGTTCGAAATCGCTAGCATGTCACCAACGTGTTCAACCGCAGGAGCGATAGCAACGAAGACCATGAAGAAGATAGCATTGATGTTGAACTCTGGAGTAACAAAATTCGGCATAGCTAACCAAGAGGCTTGAGCAACAGGCGTAAAGTCAACTGCGCCGTAGACTAAGCTCGTGATGTAGCCTGCTACGATACCACCAAAGATTGGCAGCAGTTTCATAAAGCCCTTAGCAAATACGCTAATAACGATGGTAACAATCAGCGAGATCGCGGAGATCCACAGCGCTGCGTCCGCATCTACTAACTGAACTGCACCGTCTCCAGTTTTACCCAGTGCCATGTTAACGGCCACTGGCGCTAAACCAAGACCAATAACCATGATTACGGGGCCAACCACTACTGGCGGCAATAATTTATGGATAAAGCCAACACCACGTACCTTAATGAGACCACCCATTAGAACGTAGACCACACCCGCAGCCATTAGACCGCCCATCGTGGCACCTATACCCCAAGTCTGTACGCCAAACATGATCGGTGCGATAAACGCGAAAGAAGAGGCTAAGAAAATTGGAACCGAACGGCGAGTAATAACTTGGAAGAGAAGGGTACCAATACCAGCACCGAATAGTGCAACATTGGGATCTAAACCAGTAAGTAGTGGGACTAATACCAGTGCACCAAAGGCGACAAAGAGCATTTGCGCACCCTGCAAAGCATTTTTCATGATAGGTCCTTGAGCTAATCGTAAAGTAAAAAATAAAATTCGCGGGATTTTATCACCTAGCAATCGATTGCTATATAGGTTGAGTCAAATTAATCGTTCATTTGTTGAAAATATGTGCGTTATTACCTAAGTTGTCGTCATTTTTTCTTGGTAGCTATTTATCACCCCAATAAATCTCGGTTATTCAACCTAGTATCTACCATCTTCCTTGCCCACTTACCCATAGTTGCTTATCATCAGGGCACAAGATTTTAAGACTAGGATCGATATGCGTTATTTAGCATTGTTGATGGGACTACTGGCTGCGCCGAGTTATGCATTGACTCAGGTGGACATTTTTAGTGCCGAAGTGGCTATCAACTCAGAACAGAAAGAGCCTGAAAGAGCGGCAAGAAATGAAGGCATGCAGCAAGTATTAGTGCGTGCGACCGGTCAGACAGACGTTGCCACGAATGAGACTGTTCAAAAGGCGATGCGTCAAAGCGCTCAATACCTATCTCAAATGAGTTTTGGTGAGACGAGTGAGCAGACGACACTACGCATGCGCTTCAATGGTGCTCAGATTCGTAACCTGTTAACTCAGGCACAGTTGCCATATTGGCCAGACACGCGCTCAAACGTGTTGGTGTGGTTGGTTGAAGAACAAAACTACGATAAGAACATCGTTTGGGAACATTCGAATTCAGCATTAGCGACGGGTATTCAACAAAACGCGAAAATGCGTGGCTTACCAATTACTCTGCCGGTTGGAGACTTTGATGACATCACAGGTATTGCGACGTCTGATCTATGGGGCGGTTTTGTTGCACCGATCAGCCAAGCGAGTCAGCGTTATCCAGTAGATGCGGTATTAGTTGTACGCGCTCAGCCGTCAGGTCTGCGTTGGACGCTTTATGATCAACAGCCTAACCAACTGACCAGTTCACCAAAATCGCCGGTTACGGGTTCTATCTCTGATAGTGGCGCATCTGCGTCTCAGTCGTTAGTGAACGAAATCAGCAATTACTATGCGGCGAAAAGTGCAGTAACGGTCGCGAGTGAGTCTTCGGAGTCTATTCTTGCGCAGTTCATTAGTTTGGATAACGCACAGGACTTCTTCCAGTTGGAGAACGCACTGAAAGCACTAAACTCAGTAGCGAGCCTGGATATCCTTAAGATCCAGAATCATGAAGTTACGTTCAGAATCCATCTGCTATCAACTCAAGATGAGTTTGAAAAAGAAGTCGAAAGCCTACGCTCAGTCGCTAAGGTTGAAGCTTCTTACTTAGAGCCAGAAAAAACGCCGGAATTTGAAGCACAAGACAACACTCTCTCTGTCGGTGAAGCCGAACCACAAGCAGAGAGTGCTCCACAAGTGGTGACGCCAAGCAACTTATCTGCCGAAGTGAAAGCGCCAACCACAGAGTCGACAACGGATGCCGCTCAAGAGGTAACGGAAGAAGCTGAGAGCAGTCAAGTTATTGAGATGGCTCGTGCACCGGAACCGGTTAAGCCAAGCTTAGTTTATGAGTGGATTCGATAATCGAGTTTAAAAATGAAGAAAGCCCTGCGAGTGTGCAGGGCTTTTTTGTAGCTATTGAGCAACCAATTTCGATAGAGCTATCTACTTGTGAGTATCTCAGAATCTGAGTTACTAAATATCTAAGTAACTATGTCATTGGTCAACGTAGCAACTACTGTTCAAACTTGGCTTTCTCTTTCTTTTCGACTTCAGAGAGACGTTTTAGCTTAATGCCGAGTTCTCTTGCTCGGAAACGGGCGAACAGAATATTGCCCGCAAAACCTAAGGTCGTCAGCAGAAGCTCAACTGCAGCGAGCATGCGCTCCCCACCATCGACATACAAAATCGTTAATGCATGTAGAAAGTAGAGCATTAAAATAAAGTTAGCCCACGCATGAGTGTATGGCTTAGCCGCCATAATCCCCGGGAGTGGCAACAGTAGTGGCACCGCCCATACAATCGCTAGCGTTACATTGTCTAAATGAGGGTGTGGTGAAAGGGTCATCTGCCATGCCACAACCCAGCCTAAAAGCAATAAGTTACCCACTAAAGCAAAGTAACGAAAGAGCTTAGTCTTGGGAGACATCGCTTTCTCAGACATATACATAATCAAGATATTCCTTTCTGGTTTATCGCAGTGCGTGCTAGGCGCTTTCCTAGATTTTGTGCCAGTTCAATTTCTTCTTTGCTTAATGAGCTGTGCTCACCTGTGCTGCTTGCTCCGTAGGGTGTGCCGCCCGTTTGAGTCGTATGCAGAGCCGGTTCAGAGTAGGGGATGCCCATAACAAGCATGCCATGATGAAGCAGAGGTAGCATCATGGTTTGCAGAGTGGTTTCTTGGCCACCATGCAAAGAGGAAGAAGAGGTAAAGACACAAGCGGGTTTATCGATGAGATCACCATTAACCCACAAAGGGGTCGTGCTATCCCAGAAGTGCTTCATTGCTCCAGCCATATTGCCAAACCATACGGGGCTACCTAAAGCCAAGCCATCACACTTCTTTAAATCCTCAAGGCTAGCACAAGGATCGCTCATATCATCGAAATCCCGCGGATTAGAGTCATTGGTATGGATCTCTTGCACGGTTCTGAGCACGGCTTCACATCCGGAGATTGACTCAACGCCACGAGCGATTTGTCGAGCCAATCCGAGTGTGTTGCCGTGGCGACTGTAATATAAGACCAGTATTGAAACGCTCATAAAGCCTTATAGAATCTCTAGTACTTGCTCTGGTGGACGACCAATCTTGGCACGGTTATTTGCCACAACAACAGGTCGTTCGAAAAGCTTTGGATTATCCGCCATTGCCGCAAACAACTGTTCGTCGGTTACGGCGCTGTCACCTAGATTCGCTTCTTTGTAGTCGGCTTCTTTGGTACGCATCATTTCACGAACGGCTTCAAAGCCCAGTTGAGAAAATAGAACCTTCAATTGCTCAACAGACAACGGTGTCTCTAAGTATTTAATGATTTCTGGTTGAACCCCATTCTCTTCAAGAATCGCGAGAGTTTGGCGGCTCTTTGAGCAGCGAGGGTTATGATAAATTACGACAGACATGTTTCTTCCTCGGTATAGTTTTATTTATATCTTGTGAGAGCGGCAGAGTAGCGCGCCCTCACTGGTTGAGTCTTGTTTTAATCAACCGCTATTGTAGTGCTAAGAAGCGTTCACGTTGAATCATTAATTGGTCAATACGTGCGTCGTAACGAGCTTGTTTTAGACTTCCTAGCTCAGCGATTTGACTGGCTTGAGTGTAGTATTGAATGGCTTTATTCCAGTTCGCTTGCAGTGCCAAGATTTCCGCTCGCGCCGCTAGATCTTCATCACTATTGCCAAGGTCGATGTTTGCTTTCGACAATAGGTGCCAACCGTTGGTGTCATTTGGGTTGTCGTGAGTGTAGCGTTGCAGCACTCTGATCGCTTCCTGTTGCTCTTGGTTCTCAAGTAGCGCATTAGCATAATTGATTGTTAGCACTGAGTTATTTGGTTGACGTACTAATGCCGCTTTCAGCTCTTTGATCGCTTTTTGTGGTTTTTTCTGTTCGATGTGCAGATCCGAGATCGCATCGAGATAGAAAAGGTTAGTCGGATCATTGGTGATGAGCTTATTTAGAATCGGTTCTGCTTTGTCGAGCTTCTTCGTGTCTAAGTACACCAAGGCTTGTCCGTATTCTAACGACGGTATCAAAGACTTTGGCGCTTTCTTCATCTTACGCTCGAACCAGTCTAAAGCTGCATCCCCATCAATACCTGCGTAACGTGCCACAATACGCGCTCTTGCTAAATGGTAATCAAGCGATGGCGCGAGCTTGAGTGGTGGGTAGCTACGAGCTCGTGCGCGAGAGTCGGTAATACGATCTTCTGGTAATGGGTGAGTCAGCAGCATTGGTGGTGGTGTGCTTGCATAGCGGTATTCATCTGCAAGACGGCCAAAGAAGCGCGGCATTGCATTCACATCAAAGCCAGCTTTCGCCATCGTGTTGATGCCAAAACGATCGGCTTCTTTTTCGTTGCTACGCGTGTAGTTGATTTGGCTTTGCATGTTTCCAGCTGTTGTTGCTGTCAGAGCGGCGATACCTGCTTCTGGAGCTGCGATAGCTAATAGTACCGATGCGGCAATCGCAGCAATGGTGGCTGGAGAGCGTCGAGCTTGGTCTTCCATGCTACGAGCTAAGTGGCGTTGAGTTACGTGTGCAATCTCGTGAGCAAGAACCGACGCCAGTTCACTTTCGGATTGAGCATGAAGGAACAAGCCCGAGTGCAAAGCTACATAGCCTCCAAAGAAGGCAAATGCATTGATGTTTCTGTCGCGAATCATGAAAAAGTTAAACGGCGTTTTTACGTCGTTTGCATTGGCGACGAGTCGGTGACCTAGGCTATCGATGTACTGGTTGAGTACAGGGTCATTAACGACAGGCTGACTGCTACGAATGATGCGCATGTAGGCATCACCATAGATCAACTCTTGGTCTATGGTCAGGGTACCCCCGGCAGCCGTTCCTATGTCGGGCAGATCCAAGCTATTGGCTTGAGCCATTAATGGGGTGCCGAGTGTTGTAGCGATGCATAAGCAAGCTATTGAGCGAGCGCGTTTAAACATATAGTCAGTAATACTCCGTTTCTTCTGACAGTAAGACAAGGACAACACGAAATGGTTCTTTATCTGATCTCACCTTTGTTTAAGTACGTGCGTTAAACTAAAGGTTGGGGAATGAAAGATGGCACGTTTTCAAAAACAGATTACAATACGACCCTTATAATAAGCATCGAGCTAGATAATGAAACCAAATATTCTAGATTTACGCCAAGAGCGCTGCCCAATGGCGTTATTATTAGCCAAGCGTCACAGTGTTAAGTTAGAAAATGGTCAGTCCTTATTGATCTATATTGCTGATCAGAGCTCAATGACCGATATTGTAAGCTTTTTATCCAAGCAAGCCTTTACTGTTGAAGTAGAAGCTTGTTCTGGTCATCACCAAATCCAAGTTACAAAAAAGGAATTGCAATCAAATGCTTGAAATGATGAATCGTTGGTATAAACGACGTTTTTCTGATCCACATGCAGTTAGTTTGGTGGCCATCATTTTATTTGGTTTTATTACCATCTATTTTTTCGGTCATTTGATCGCGCCGTTGCTGGTAGCGATTGTTCTTGCCTACCTTCTTGAGTGGCCAGTGACTCAACTCCAACGACTCGGTCTTCCAAGAACCCCTGCAGTGATGTTGGTTATCTTGATGTTTTTCAGTGTCATGTTGATTGCTCTATTTGGCTTGGTGCCAACTATCTGGAATCAAGTCGGAAACTTGCTCAATGATATCCCGAATATGTACATTGGGTTGCAAAATTTCATCTCAACCATTCCTGAGCGCTACCCTGAGTTAGCGAATCTACAGATTGTCGAGTCGGTGATGTCGAATGCCAAAAACAAGGTGTTGGGCATGGGTGAAAGTGTGGTTAAAGGCTCTCTGGCATCATTGGTGAGCATTGCAACGCTAGCGGTGTACCTTATCTTGGTGCCGCTACTGATCTTCTTCTTACTGAAAGATAAAGAAGAGATGATCCGAATGGCAAGTGGGTTACTACCAAAAAATCGCCGTTTGGCAACCAAAGTATGGGTCGAGATGAACCAACAGATCTCAAACTATATTCGCGGTAAAGTGCTTGAGATCTTGATTGTGGGCGGCGTGAGTTATGTAACGTTTGCTATTCTCGATCTTCGATACTCGGCACTGCTTGCGGTTGCTGTCGGCTTCTCAGTGTTGATTCCATATATCGGTGCAGCCGCTGTGACGGTACCTGTTGCCATAGTGGGCTTATTCCAATGGGGATTAGCGCCACCATTCTACTGGCTACTATTGGCTTACGGTATTATCCAAGCCCTTGATGGTAATGTGCTAGTACCGGTGCTGTTCTCTGAGGCGGTAAACCTGCACCCAGTGGCCATCATTGTAGCTGTGTTAGTCTTTGGTGGGCTTTGGGGTTTTTGGGGCGTATTCTTTGCCATCCCACTGGCGACACTCGTGAAAGCAGTATGGAATGCACTACCAAGCCATGCGCTTGATGATGATCCTGAAATAGCCGAATAAATCAGTAAATAAACAAAGGCCGAATATTTATGATATTCGGCCTTTGTGTTTATACAACTTTAGGTAATCAGAAAAACGCTTAGTCTTGCTGATTAAAGTAATCTAGAACCACTTCGTGGTGTGTTTTTGTCTTGAACTTATTGAATACGTGTTCAATTACACCTTCTTCGTTAATCAAAAAGCTGATGCGGTGCAGGCCATCGTAAACCTTACCCATGAACTTCTTCTCGCCCCACACACCAAACTGTTCAGCAACTGCGTGGTCTTCATCTGAAAGCAGAGAGAAGTTCAGTGATTTTTTAGTAATGAAATTCGGTAGGCGTTTTACTGGGTCAATGCTGACACCAAGCACTACAACGTTGAGTGCGTCTAGTTCTGCTTTGATGTCGCGCAGGCCTTCTGCTTGCACAATACAACCTGGAGTCATAGCTTTAGGGTAGAAGTAGAAAAGGACTTTCTTGCCTTTGAAATCATCAAGCGAAACGATGTTGCCATCTTGATCCGGAAGAGAGAATGCAGGTGCTGGAGTGCCAGCTGTCAGCGTATTCATGACATTTCCTTTTTAAAGACTGTTTTTGATAAAGTTGAGCGAGCCTTGGACTGATAGGCTCTGACACAGCGCGTTAAATTCTTCTTGTAGCTGCATCAGGTTACATTCTGATTGAACAGAAGCGGTAATGGAGATATGGAACTGATCGTTGTCGAGCTGCACCTTGGATTTATTGATAGTCTGGGCGCTGAGCGAGTCCAAACCTATCTCACGATCGGCAAAAAATTGAGTGAACTTTTCTGTGAGCCCGAGCCTGTCGTCAGACTCTATAAATACTTCTAGGGTATAGGAGTTTTCAATATGGTCATGTGGAGACGTTCGCTTCATGATAGTAATCAGGTCATGTTCCTGACCAAGCAAGGGTAAAGTTGTTTCCACTCGAGTAATATTGTTGGCTTTGCCTGATAACAGCATGATGAGAGTGAACTCTTCACCAAACATCGCAATGCGACTGTCAATAATATTACAGCCTGATTGGGTGACTAACTGAACCACTTGGTTACAGATACCCGGGCGATCTGTGCCCACTGCAGTGATTACTAGATGTTGAGTCATAAAATCACGTCTCTTTATATTCCATTGATTAGAGCATGTTAGCACAGATACAGACATTAACGAGTGAAGGGCGGGGTGTTTTTATGAGCCATTTAGCCTTAAATGGACAATCAATAAGCAGGAAGCATTGATAAACGTTCACCACTAACCGAGCGCTGACAAGCTATGTGTTAAATCGGTTAAATTGAGTGTGAGCAAATCATTTCTAGCATTGAACCTGCTTATAAGTCGTGTGACCTCTAACATACGACAATATTTCATCCAGTTGTGGCCGCTAAGCGACTTTAATCGCTTGTGTTTATTAATCGGCTTACAGTAACATGCAAAAAGAACAAATTAAGGGAGATAGACATGTTTTCAGGAAGTATCGTTGCGCTGGTTACACCATTCAATTCTGACGGTGAAGTGGATTTCGAAAGCCTTAAAAAATTGGTCGAGCACCACATTGCTGCTGGTAGTGATGGTCTTGTAGCCGTAGGCACTACGGGTGAATCTTCTACACTGACTATTGAAGAGCATGTCAAAGTCGTTACTAAGATGGTTGAGTTTGCAGATGGCCGCATTCCTGTAATTGCTGGTACTGGCGCGAACGCGACACACGAGTCGGTACTGTTTAGCCGTCTATTAAATGGCTCTGGTATTGCGGGTTGTCTAAGTGTGACACCTTACTACAACAAACCAACTCAAGAAGGTTTGTACCAGCACTATAAAGCGATTGCTGAAGTGAGCGACGTTCCTCAAATTCTATACAACGTACCTGGCCGTACTGCCGTTGACCTGTTGCCAGAAACCGTTGCTCGCCTTTCAAAGATTGAAAATATCGTTGCACTTAAAGATGCGACGGGTGATCTAGACAGAATTGCAATTCATCGTGAACTTTGTGGCGAAGATTTTATCTTACTAAGTGGTGATGACCTTACTGGCCTCGAATTCGTTAAACGTGGCGGTGATGGTGTTATCTCAGTAACGAATAATGTTGCAGCAGCGGACATGGCGACCATGTTTAAGCTAGCGAAAGAGGGCAAATTTGAAGAGGCAGAGATCATTAACGAGCGTTTAATGCCACTTCACAAACATTTGTTCATTGAATCTAATCCAATTCCAGTAAAATGGGCGGTTCATAAAATGGGCTTGATCGCTGAAGGCAGTCTTCGACTACCACTGACAGAGTTGTCAGAGCCAGCTCAGCCTATCGTTGCTCAAGCAATGACAGAAGCGTGTATTTACTAAATGTTTGAAATAGTGCCGGAGCTTGTCTTCGGCATTTAGGAGTATAAATGAAGTATTCTCACCAGCTAGTGATCGGCTCACTGGCTGTTTTCGTTCTTACAGCATGCTCTGGTAGCGCGACTCAACGTCGTCAAGCCAAAGATGACTTCGAATACTTAGAAACCCCAGAGCTGACTCAATGGCAGCTTCCAGAGGATGCAACGCCTCAGTTCTACCCAAACTACGATATTCCTAAAGGGGAGTTTGCTGGTGGCACTGGTCGTGACGTTGATATTCGTCCACCACAGCAGGTGTTGGAGCTTATTCCAGGTGCGCGAGCAGAGCGTCAGAACGGCGAAGTCACCCTGTGGTTATTGCGTGCTGAAGAAGCCGATCGTGTATGGCAAACAGCTGTTGATATGCTAGCAGAGCGTAACATTGGTGTTCGTGAGCAGTCTGATAAAGAGATCGAGACCGATTGGGTGACTTGGGTTTCTGAAGACGAAGAAGTAGAGATCGGCAGCCGTTATACAATCTCTCGCTTTGAAGCGAACAATCGCCACGGCTTTAAGATTAATTTGATTGATTGGCGTGAAGGCTCTGAAGAGAAGCCAGTTTCCGCGACTAACAAAGAGCGTTATAACGCCTTTATGACCAACTTGGTGATGGCGAAGTATGACGAGAACTTGCGTGCTGAAGCGGCATTGAAAGCGCAAGAGCTGGTTAAGAAGATCCCAATCTCAATGGGCTCAGACCGCAGTGGATTCCCTGTGATCATCGCTCGTACACCTTACAACGTGTTGTGGCAGCGTCTACCTAAGCTTCTTCCTCAAATGGGCTTTGAGCTAGAGGAGCGTAACCAGTCGCAAGGTACGGTGAAAGCGAAATACGCCTCTCCAGATGATGAATTCTGGGATGAGATTGGTCTTAAGCCGATCGACCTAAGCCCGGGTACATATACCTTCCTATTTGGTGACTTGGGTAACCGTACCTCTATCAACGTGACTGACGCTTCGGGTAAGCCTGTAGAAGAAGAGCTATTGAAATCAATGGTCCCTATCTTGGCGCATGTGGCTGACCAAACCAAAGAAGCTCAAGAGAAGTAACCGTTTAGACGCTACTGTCTCAATAAAATGAGTTTAAAAAAGAGGACGTTAAGTCCTCTTTTTTGTGTCTGTTATTTAAAGTAGTGATTGCTCGGAAAACTCGTGGTCACTCGCCGTTACTTGTCATCGAGATTTTCGCGGTTCAGTTTGTCTAAACGATTGAGCTTATCGAGATCACTCTCTTTTTTCAGTTTATCTGCCTTGCCGACATTCATGTTAGCCGTGTATTTGAGCGCCGCAATGTTACCGACGACAACACTGACCACGATGAAAATGATGACCCAAGGGTTGGTTAGCCATTCAAGCATAGAAGCTCCTAGTTACCGATATTCGTTATGAAACGATCATAGATGGAATTAAGTTGCTCCATAACGAGCTCATACCCTAATATTGGCTCAGACTGGAGTTGATTGCCAAGCAGAGCCGGCGATAACTGTGATAGACAAAGCTCTGCAGTTTGCTTGTGGCTAATATGCCACGGCTCGACGGCAACGCCCCCTAGGTCTTTGCTATACGGGAAGAAGAAACCAAACTCCTCAGCGCTACCTTTGAGCCATTGATAGAAGGCATGTTGATGGCCTTCGAAATATTCCCAAGGCTCTAATTGCAGCTGGGTGTCTGCAGGAAGATGGTTGCGAGCGAAAACATCAAAATCTGTTCCCCAATGGTGGCGACTGGCACCGGGTAGGGCAGACCAGCGTAAAATCGCCCACAGCTTCTCAGTATCGGTCAACTGAGTAGGGTCTAATGGTTGGCTATCACTGTCTAAAATAGTGGTTTCACCCGCGTATTTTCGATTCCAGATCAACGACTGACGCTGATAGCTTCGAAAACCACTGGCGATCTCCATTTTGTAACCCGCTTGCTCGGCGGCGGCGATTAAGTTGTGAAGATCTTGGGCGACCTCATGATGTACAAGAAAGGTTTTACTTCCAATTAATGTCTCAGTTAAATGAGACTCTACTTGTCCGGTTAACTCTTTTGGTGTCATGAGATTGCCCAACTTTTTCGATGTCTTTTCGGTCTTTAAAGACTATGAGTTTGCTAGTAGGTTCACCAGTGTACGTTGGTACATGTCAGTCAGCTTCTCTAGATCTGCGACTTTCACACACTCGTTCACTTTATGAATTGTTGCATTCACTGGACCCAGCTCCACAACCTGTCCACCCATGCGTGCAATGAAGCGACCGTCAGATGTACCACCCGTGGTTAACAGCGCTGGTTTCACATCGTTTACGTGGTCAACGGCATCAACGATGGCATCGAGAAGAGCACCAGTATCTGTCAGGAACGGGTCGCCATTGAATGTCCACTTCAGGTCGTAGTCAAAGTCGTACTTGTCTAGAGTGCTAGTGATGCGCTCAACGATGATATCGTTGCTCAGCTCAGTACTAAAGCGAAGGTTAAACTGAACATTGAATTCGCCAGGAATAACGTTTGATGCACCTGTGCCTGCGCTTACGTTTGGAATTTGGAAGCTAGTTGGTGGGAAGTAATCATTACCTTTGTCCCACTCCGTTGTTGCAAGCTCATGGATCGCAAGCAGAGAGCTATGTACAGGGTTATTCGCTAGGTGTGGGTAGGCAACATGGCCTTGTGTCCCTTTTACTGTAAGATCGCCTGTGATTGAGCCTCGGCGACCATTCTTCACAACATCACCAACGAACTCTGTACTTGACGGTTCACCTACGATACACATATCGATATTCTCGCCACGAGCCATTAGCGTTTCGACCACGCGCACAGTACCATTGATAAACGGTCCCTCTTCATCCGAGGTGATCAAAAAGCCGATAGAACCTTTGTGATCTGGGTTGTCTGCGATGAACTGTTCAACCGCAACAATCATCGAAGCCAGTGAACCTTTCATGTCTGCAGCGCCACGACCGTGAAGGTAACCATCAATAATCGTTGGCTCAAATGGTGGTGTATCCCAAAGCTCCGCAGGGCCAGAAGGTACAACATCTGTATGGCCAGCGAATGCGAACAGTGGTGCTTCTGTGCCACGGCGAGCCCAAAAGTTGGTGGTGTCTTCGAAAACCATCACCTCGATTTCAAAGCCAAGTGCTTTGAGGCGGTTTATCATTACGTCTTGGCAGCCAGCGTCTTCCGGCGTTACTGATTGTCGGCTAATGAGATCTTTTGCCAGAGCCAAAGTTGGGCTGTCTGTCATCCTTGAATTCCTTGTTCTACTTATCGTTTGTTTTTTGAGAAACGTGGCATTTCAGTCGCCACGTTTCTGAATTCATACTTGCGTGATGCAAATAGTGTTTAGTGCGATTGGGGTTAAGCAAAAATAGCGGAATATTGATCAGCTTTGAAGCCAATATGCAGCTTATCTTCGACTTTTAGGATTGGTCGCTTGATCATTGCAGGCTGTTCAACCAAAAGAGCGATGGCATTTTCTTCATTTAGACCGTCTTTTTGTTCTTGGGTTAGTTGACGGAAAGTGGTGCCGCGCTTGTTAAGAACTTGCTCCCAGCCTAGCTCTTCGCAGAAGCTACGTACTAGCGCTTCATTCACACCTTGTTTGCGGTAATCGTGAAATTCGAAGCCGATCTCTTCAGCTTGTAGCCATTTCTTTGCTTTTTTAATTGTGTCGCAGTTCGGGATACCAAACATTGTGATAGTCATTATTCTTCCTTTTGGTGATCTTCTTTCATTGTTATGAGTGGAATCCTATCAGGAACTCGGAATTCAGACAAAACAGAGTGAGGAATATTTCAAAGAACGAAAAAAAACGGTAAGAAAATGTCACGAATGGAGACTTATTGATCAACCTCAACATGTCGGATGAGAAAAAAGAAATAATTAACTGGCACAGATATAGGAGGTGTCAATGGAGTTGAGTCCTGTTTTTGCAAGGCGGCTATATTTAGCGTTACTCGTCGAAAGCCTTGAAAGGCCGAATGTGCCTAAACTCATCGAAAAAACGGGTTGGCCTCGTCGTACTATTCAAGATGTACTCAAGGCGTTACCGGGGATCGGTATCGAACTCATGTTTATTCAAGATGGGCGACGTCATAATGATGGTTACTATCAGTTATCTGATTGGGGACCATTCGATAGTCAATGGGTTCTGGAACGTAAAAGTGATATAGCGTCCAGTCTTGGATTTAGTGCATAAGCCAGCGAAAGCTGGCTTTTTCTTTTTTGCTGATAAGGTGCGTTGCTATGGGCAGTCGTAGCCAGTACCCAATAACGTCACTGATGTCACGAAGTCTTGGGGCAATGTGAACAAAACAGTATTGGCGTCTATCGCAATGGCATTGGATTTGAGTTCATTGATGGCGCCTTGAACCAGCGTATCGTTGGGGAAAAACAGATAGCTATACCAATGGCCTTCACTTCCTGTGATCACCCCTTTGTATGTGCAATCGCTGATATCAAGTATGCCGTGGTAATCCATTTTAACTTGGTCTGCTTGTTTGTGAGGGAGCTTGGTCGGAGTCGTACACCCTACAAGCATTCCCATAATCAGCAGTCCTAACCATTTAAGTTTCATTATTGCGATCTCACGTTTGAGTTATATAGGCAATGAATCCAATCCAGCTTACGACTAATAACATCCAAGGCAGCATATTGGATTTATTGTCTTGCGTTTGAGTTGTCTCTACAGCTTCGTGCACTTCAATTTCAGCGGCTTGTTGTTTGACTTTTTGCTGCTTTTTCTTTGCTTTGTCAGCCTGGCGGTTACGCTCTTTTTGTTGTTTCTTATATTGTGCGATGCCTTTTTCAATCCCTTGAGCGATCAGTTTGGTTTGCTCTTTGGTTTGTCCGGGCTTTTGAGTCGCCTTAGCGATTTTGATTGCTTCTTGTTGAGATTCAACCGAAGGTGTTTGGGTCTTCTTTTTCATGTTGAGATAATCGTTAATACCAATATGTAGATAAGATAACGTAAACCTAGTTAAGTATGAATGATTTGCGTTAAAGTGTCTGTTTTCTAATAAGCTGAAGTGGGATCTGTGCGGTATTCTTTAGAACAATATGATAAACATGGCTTTCTTAAAGCACCGATTTTGCTGTGGCTTGGTTGGTTGTTTTTAGCCAAAGCCCTAGTCGTATTTGTCGTGGCTGGTGCCAGTCGAGAGTCTGGAGCTAAAATCCTAGAGATCGTTTATCCCGATCATCAAATGTTTTATGTGGGGATTGCTCTGAGCGTGCCGAGCGTTCTATTGATGTGGCTATTTGGTCTGAGATCGCCAGAACGACCGTATATCAATACCATTGTCTCATGGGGACGATGGGTTACTTTTTTTGCAGTATTAAGTCAGTTTGCCCATACCGTCTATCTTGTCTATCTCGATCATGGTGTGTTTCATTGGCTACATGGCGTCACACTGATGCTGTTGTTGTGGTTTTTAATCTATCTCATTAAAAGCAATACTGTCCGAGATTGTTTTATCGCCGTTGAAGCTGAAGACTGACAATAATCAAAAATAATTAATACAATCATATTTATACTAGAAGCTAAAAATGAAAGGATCGAACTATGCTTAACTCTTCAAATGAGCAGCCTCAAGCGCAAGGTGCTATTTTACCTGAAGCTGGGCCTTTCGCTCTGTATGTGCAGCTAAAAGTCGTAAACAATGCACCACAAGTATTAGAACAATTGAAGCAGCTTCCTGCTTTGGTTGCAGAATTGAATGAAACACAGCCTGAGTCTAATTTGACTCTTTCACTAGCATTCTCGAAGACATTCTGGGACAAATTTGAACAAGCCGCACCAGCCGATTTGATCGCTTTCCCAGCACTTGGTGAAGGAGAAGTCACTGCACCAAGTACAGATTCAGATGTTCTGCTTCACTGCCATTCAAACCGTCATGATTTGCATTTCTATGTGATTCGTAAATTATTGGAGCAGGTTTCAGAAGACGTTGAAGTAGTGGATGAGACTTACGGTTACCGCTATTTGGATTCTCGTGACATGACAGACTTCGTCGATGGCACTGAAAACCCGAAAGACGCACAGCGTGCTGAAGTTGCGTTGATTCCTGAAGGAGAATTTGCGGGTGGCAGCTACGTTATGGTTCAGCGTTTTATCCATAACTTACCAGCTTGGAATCGCTTGAATGTGAAAGCGCAAGAAAAAGTAGTGGGTCGTACTAAGCCTGATTCTATCGAGCTAGACGACGTTCCTGCAGCTTCACACGTAGGCCGCGTAGACATCAAAGAAGAAGGTAAAGGGCTGAAGATTGTTCGTCACAGCTTACCTTATGGCAGCGCCACGGGTGATCACGGTTTGTTATTTATTGCTTACTGTAATGTTCGCCATAACTTCGATGCAATGCTTGAGAGCATGTATGGCGTGACCGATGGCAAGACAGACCAACTATTGCGTTTTACCCGTGCAGTGACTGGCGCTTACTACTTTGCACCATCACAACAAATGTTGGCTGAGTTATCGATTAAGTAGCGATAGCCACTTAGAGGCAACCACATTGAAAACAAAAAGAGGCGTTATGCCTCTTTTTTTGATTAAAGAGTTGGCAAAGTTGGTCGATATAGAAGCAACGATTGACTTTATTACCTCCCAACGGATAAGCGAACATCTATGGCTATTACGGTAAATACCAATGTTTCAGCGCTGGTGGCACAGAGAAACCTCTCTAATGCTAGTAACATGCTGAATCAATCCTTGGAGCGACTAGCTTCAGGTAACCGTATTAATAGTGCTAAGGATGATGCTGCCGGCCTACAAATCTCGAATCGACTTGAAGCGCAAATGAGCGGTATTGATGTTGCGGTTAGAAACGCTAACGACGGCATCTCGATAATGCAAACCGCAGAAGGTGCGATGAATGAGACCACCAATATCATGCAGCGCATGCGTGACCTTTCTTTGCAGTCAGCGAATGGTTCGAACAGCAAGTCGGAACGAATTGCTATCCAGGAAGAGATCACGGCTCTTAATGATGAGTTAAACCGAATAGCCGAGACCACCTCGTTCGGTGGCAAGAAGCTATTGAACGGTAGTTTTGGTAATACGGCTTTCCAAATTGGTGGTAGTTCTGGTGAAGCGGTGCAAGTCGGCTTAAAGAGTATGCGAACAGACGGCATTGATATGGGCGGTTTTAGCTATGTCGCCAATGGCATGGCTGATAAGAGTTGGGCGGTAAGCTCGGGCAATACTGAGTTCAATATGTCGTTTACCGATCGCTTTGGTCAATCCCAATCCATCTCAATTAATGCGAAAGCGGGCGATGATATTGAACAGCTTGCGACTTATATCAACGGCCAAACAGATCAAGTTTCTGCATCCGTTAATGAAGATGGGCAGTTGCAGATCTATATGGCTGGTGAACAAACGTCAGGAACGATCGCCTTTTCAGGTGGTCTCGCAGATGAGCTCTCCATGTCATCAGGACGCTATGAATCGGTCAATGATATCGATGTGACGTCGGCGGGTGGTGCGCAGCGTGCTGTTTCAATCTTAGATACTGCGATGAAGTACGTAGACAGTCATCGCTCAGAGCTGGGTGCGATGCAGAACCGATTTGATCATGCCATTAATAATCTACAAAACGTGCATGAGAACCTGGCAACCTCGAACAGTCGTATTAAAGATACCGACTATGCTAAAGAGACTACCCAGATGATCAAACAACAAATCTTGCAGCAGGTAAGTACATCTATCCTAGCTCAAGCCAAACAGGCGCCTAATTTGGCGTTAACTCTGCTGGGGTAAATTGCCACGCCTTTCGGCAGCACTTCTAGCAACTTTAGTGTTTTTTTCCTCTTTTTTCTTATATTTACTCCTCTAGTCACGTTTTTTCACCCAACCTAATTTATTTCTGATTTTTCTCATTTTTTCTCTAAAGGTTTCAGATTTAGCGCCGTTATTAAAAGTAACTTTGAGAGAACTACTTGGTTTTCCGAGACGTCGGAAACCGCAACACCGGAAAATCAATTGGAGAAATCACCATGGCAGTGAATGTAAATACCAACGTTTCAGCGATGACTGCGCAACGTTACCTAAACANAAGAGACAGATGTGTTTGTTTTAATTCGATTTATTAATTTAATTATTTTTTTTTGAAGTTTTTTCTAAAGCTCTAGAAATTCGCGCCGTTATTAAAAGTAACTTTGAGAGAACTACTTGGTTTTCCGAGACGTCGGAAACCGCAACACCGGAAAATCAATTGGAGAAATCACCATGGCAGTGAATGTAAATACCAACGTTTCAGCGATGACTGCGCAACGTTACCTAAACAACGCAAACAGCGCTCAACAGACTTCTATGGAGCGTCTAGCTTCWGGCTCTAAAATCAACAGCGCWAAAGATGACGCTGCGGGCCTACAAATCTCTAACCGTTTGAACGTACAAAGCCGCGGCCTAGACGTAGCAGTACGTAACGCGAACGACGGTATCTCGATTGCACAAACTGCTGAAGGTGCAATGAACGAGACAACAAACATCCTGCAACGTATGCGTGACCTTTCTCTACAATCTGCAAACGGTTCAAACTCTAAGTCTGAGCGYGTMGCGATTCAAGAAGAAGTAACAGCACTGAACGACGAACTAAACCGTATCGCAGAAACAACCTCTTTTGGTGGTAACAAGCTTCTGAACGGTACACACGGTACWAAGTCTTTCCAAATCGGTGCGGACAACGGCGAAGCGGTAATGCTTGAGCTGAAAGAYATGCGTTCTGACAACGCTCAAATGGGTGGTAAGAGCTACCAAACTGAGAGTGCAAAAGACAAGAAYTGGAACGTTCAAGCTGGCTCTAACGACCTGAAAATGACGTTCACAGATAACTTTGGTCAAGCGCAAGAAATCGACATCAACGCTAAAGCWGGCGATGACATCGAAGAGCTAGCGACTTACATCAAYGGTCAACAAGACTCTGTAAAAGCGTCTGTAACKGAAGAYGGCAAGCTACAAATGTTCGCAGGTAACAACAAAGTAGACGGCAACGTAGACTTCTCTGGTGGCCTAGCGGGTGARCTTGGTATCCAAGGCGGTAAAGAAGTAACGGTTGATACTATCGACGTAACATCAGTAGGTGGCGCACAAGAATCTGTTGCTATCATCGATGCTGCACTGAAGTACGTAGATAGCCACCGTGCAGAGCTGGGTGCATTCCAGAACCGCTTCGACCACGCTATCAACAACTTAGATAACATCAACGAAAACGTGAATGCATCTAAGAGCCGTATTAAAGACACAGACTTCGCGAAAGAAACGACGCAAATGACTAAGTCGCAAATTCTTTCTCAAGCGTCTAGCTCGATTCTTGCTCAAGCGAAGCAAGCACCGAACTCAGCACTTAGCCTACT
>NZ_JAKEUS010000029.1:0-714 GCF_022397975.1 Vibrio sp. Isolate30 | reverse complement strand
TCAAAAGGTTTTTACTACCTAATCTGGGCTTATCGCAAGTTAATACGTCCTTCATCGCCTCTGACTGCCAAGGCATCCACCGTGTACGCTTAGTCACTTAACCATACAACCCGAAAGGGTCTTAGTGTATGGCAACTAACCAAGGTTTTTGGTTGTAACAAGAAGGGTTARTTCTTATTACGTGTTTGCCGGACTCAATGGTGAATCAAACTAAGTTTGATTCGAATACAAGACACTTGAATGTGTTTGTGTTGTGTTTACTGTTCTTAATAAATAAGAGCAGATAAACATTGAGAACTTTTAATTTGATTTAAATAACTCTGTTATTTAAATCAGTCAGCTTTCCAAATTGTTAAAGAGCTAATCACTTCTTAATGAAGTAACCATTTTTAAAGATTCTTAAGGAAGAACACTTAAAGATGGTGGAGCTAATCGGGATCGAACCGATGACCTCTTCGCTGCCAGCGAAGCGCTCTCCCAGCTGAGCTATAGCCCCATCTGGAAAAGTATTTCCTTACTCTAACTTTCTAAACCGTATCAATCTGTGTGGACACTTATCGTGAAYATCTTCGTATAAGGAGGTGATCCAGCCCCAGGTTCCCCTAGGGCTACCTTGTTACGACTTCACCCCAGTCATGAACCACAAAGTGGTGAGCGTCCTCCCGAAGGTTAAACTACCCACTTCTTTTGCAGCCCACTCCCATGGTGTGACGG
>NZ_JAKEUS010000028.1:0-720 GCF_022397975.1 Vibrio sp. Isolate30 | reverse complement strand
GGGTTTCCCCATTCGGAAATCCCAGACTCAAAAGGTTTTTACTACCTAATCTGGGCTTATCGCAAGTTAATACGTCCTTCATCGCCTCTGACTGCCAAGGCATCCACCGTGTACGCTTAGTCACTTAACCATACAACCCGAAAGGGTCTCTGTTTTACTTCCACTTTTGAAAAGTGAAAACAAACTAGTATGGCAACTAACCAAGGTTTTGGTTGTAATAAGAAGGGTTAATTCTTATTACGTGTTTGCCGGACTCAATGGTGAATCAAACTAAGTTTGATTCGAATACAAGACACTTGAATGTGTTTGTGTTGTGTTTACTTCGAAAAGTAAACATTGAGAACTTTTAATTTGATTTAAATAACTCTGTTATTTAAATCAGTCAGCTTTCCAAATTGTTAAAGAGCTAATCACTTCTTAATGAAGTAACCATTTTTAAAGACTCTCAAAGGAGAATGCTTAAAGATGGTATCCCGTAGGGGAGTCGAMCCCCTGTTACCGCCGTGAAAGGGCGGTGTCCTAGGCCTCTAGACGAACGGGACACTAAGATATCTCTTAACTTTCTAAACCATATCAATCTGTGTGGACACTTATCGTGAATATCTTCGTATAAGGAGGTGATCCAGCCCCAGGTTCCCCTAGGGCTACCTTGTTACGACTTCACCCCAGTCATGAACCACAAAGTGGTGAGCGTCCTCCCGAAGGTTAAACTACCCACTT
>NZ_JAKEUS010000027.1:0-769 GCF_022397975.1 Vibrio sp. Isolate30 | reverse complement strand
ACTTATGCGTATCTAAGCCAATGAAAATTATGCTATCGTTAGTCATGCTAGCCTCCAAATTTAGTTGTTTGACGCACTAATTATGGCTCTGGCTTTAAGCTAACCCACGATTTTGGAGGCTAGCACCTCGTGGGGGTCATTATGTCTATACAATACAGCGAAATTCAGCAGCAAGGAGGTAAAGTGTTAAGAATCCTAATCTTCGTTCTAGTGGTCAATGGGCTACTAGGAGTTTTGCTTCATGTTTGCGAGCTGCTCTTTTCAGTTCCAAATTTGAACTTCATCAGTGATTACTTCTTTTACTCTCTGCTTATCCAATGGAATCTAAGTGGTCTATTTCTCATTGCTAAACCGGGCAAAGAGTCTTATCTACGACATAGCCCAAATATAGCGACTAGAATGGCAGCTTCTATGGCGAGTGAACCCAAAGGCAGTGATCGTCAGTCCAATTTTGATGTAGGTATTAGTATGTTACTGTTTTTATCTGGGGTATTTAGTTTGCTCATGTGCTTGGTATTGTAATGTATAACAAGCAATTTAAGAGGGATTCACAACGCTTGGCATTTTTGCTTCTACTTCAAATTTAGTGTTTATGGCACAATGCTTTAGGTTGGGAGGAGGCGTTGTTCACCCCTTAATTGGGCGTTGATATGACCCCCACTGTCAATAAGAGCGTAKAAGTTTCTGCTCCCACATTTCCAGAGCCTTACTAGTAAATCAGTAGTAGTGTTACCGCATAGGTGAAGCAAGTAATTTCGTCGGTTCTCAT
>NZ_JAKEUS010000026.1:0-783 GCF_022397975.1 Vibrio sp. Isolate30 | reverse complement strand
TGCGTATCTAAGCCAATGAAAATTATGCTATCGTTAGTCATGCTAGCCTCCAAATTTAGTTGTTTGACGCACTAATTATGGCTCTGGCTTTAAGCTAACCCACGATTTTGGAGGCTAGCACCTCGTGGGGGTCATTATGTCTATGTTGCCTCTAGTTATCTTTCACCCAGTCACACTGAGCGAGTATATCGTCCAGTTTTACTGTTATATTCTTGACCATTCACGGTGGTCCGCATAGCTTAAGGCTTTCATTCTCGCTGAGTAATAAAGCTTTTGGTCATATTGATCTATTGCCCAAGCAGCGTCCCACCAAATTCTAGAAAGTTCACGCTCTTTATCGCGGTCGATCTCCTTACCTAAGACTTGTAAATCGTATAGATATGCTTTGGTTGCAAGGGCTGCCTTGTACACGTTTTCTATTGCGACTTTTTTATTTTGAAGCTGCTCAATTGATTCTTTCTTCGAGTCCTTCCAAAATTTGACTCCAGACAAGATTGCGTTTAGTGAAGCGGGAATAAAAGATGACATGTCTAACCTTATGAAATTATAGGATAATAATCTAACATGTATTCTTTGTTCAGAGTATAGTTAAATCGCTTTTAAGGGCAAAGTGAGGTGAATCGATACTACAACATAACAAACGACTATGGCGTCAATGATTAATTTTTGACTGCGTTCTCATCCCACATGGCGCCATCTCTTAGCATCGAGTTAAGGGTCACAACCATCTTTCTTACACACGCGATTATTGCGACTTTCTTAGGTTTTCCGGCTGCTAGAAGT
>NZ_JAKEUS010000025.1:0-852 GCF_022397975.1 Vibrio sp. Isolate30 | reverse complement strand
GGTTTCCCCATTCGGAAATCCCAGACTCAAAAGGTTTTTACTACCTAATCTGGGCTTATCGCAAGTTAATACGTCCTTCATCGCCTCTGACTGCCAAGGCATCCACCGTGTACGCTTAGTCACTTAACCATACAACCCGAAGAGGTCTTATGTATGGCAACTAACCAAGGTTTTTGGTTGTAACAAGAAGGGTTARTTCTTATTACGTGTTTGCCGGACTCAATTTTTGCTCTTTATTTTCACTTTTAAAAAGTGAAGACAAAAAGCCAAGACACTTGAATGTGTTTGTGTTGTGTTTATCCAAAGGATAAACATTGAGAACTTTTAATTTGATTTAAATAACTNGTTCTTATTACGTGTTTGCCGGACTCAATTTTTGCTCTTTATTTTCACTTTTAAAAAGTGAAGACAAAAAGCCAAGACACTTGAATGTGTTTGTGTTGTGTTTATCCAAAGGATAAACATTGAGAACTTTTAATTTGATTTAAATAACTGTGTTATTTAAATCAGTCAGCTTTCCAAATTGTTAAAGAGCTAATCACTTCTTAATGAAGTAACCATTTTTAAAGACTCTCAAAGGAGAATACTTAAAGATGGTATCCCGTAGGGGAGTCGAACCCCTGTTACCGCCGTGAAAGGGCGGTGTCCTAGGCCTCTAGACGAACGGGACACTGCATGAAGATATTGGGATATCTTCGTCTCTTTTACTTTCTAAACCRTATCAATCTGTGTGGACACTTATCGTGAATATCTTCGYATAAGGAGGTGATCCAGCCCCAGGTTCCCCTAGGGCTACCTTGTTACGACTTCACCCCAGTCATGAACCACAAAGTGGTGAGCGTCCTCCCGAAG
>NZ_JAKEUS010000024.1:0-924 GCF_022397975.1 Vibrio sp. Isolate30 | reverse complement strand
AAGAAGGGTTAGTTCTTATTACGTGTTTGCCGGACTCAATGGTGAATCAAACTAAGTTTGATTCGAATACAAGACACTTGAATGTGTTTGTGTTGTGTTTATCCAAAGGATAAACATTGAGAACTTTTAATTTGATTTAAATAACTGTGTTATTTAAATCAGTCAGCTTTCCAAATTGTTAAAGAGCATGAGACTTCGTTAGAAGTTCATTTTCTAAAGACTCTCACAGTCGAAAAATCCAACCAGCAACCTAAATTGTGGTTTGGAGTTTTGAAMTTCCAAGAATATTTAGAGAATGGTGGGCGATACCGGGCTCGAACCAGTGACCCCCTGCTTGTAAGGCAGGTGCTCTCCCAACTGAGCTAATCGCCCACGATAGTTTTAATTCCTTCGCGGAGAAAGAATGGTGGGTCGTGCAGGATTCGAACCTGCGACCAATTGATTAAAAGTCAACTGCTCTACCAACTGAGCTAACGACCCAATGGTATCCCGTAGGGGAGTCGAACCCCTGTTACCGCCGTGAAAGGGCGGTGTCCTAGGCCTCTAGACGANAATGGTGGGTCGTGCAGGATTCGAACCTGCGACCAATTGATTAAAAGTCAACTGCTCTACCAACTGAGCTAACGACCCAATGGTATCCCGTAGGGGAGTCGAACCCCTGTTACCGCCGTGAAAGGGCGGTGTCCTAGGCCTCTAGACGAACGGGACACTAAGTTTGTTTCCRCTTTAAAAARCAGAAGCAAATTGGTTGAAGATATTGGGATATCTTCRTCTCTTTACTTTCTAAACCRTATCAATCTGTGTGGACACTTATCGTGAATATCTTCGTATAAGGAGGTGATCCAGCCCCAGGTTCCCCTAGGGCTACCTTGTTACGACTTCACCCCAGTCATGAACCACAAAGTGGTGAGCGTCCTCCCGAAG
>NZ_JAKEUS010000023.1:0-1608 GCF_022397975.1 Vibrio sp. Isolate30 | reverse complement strand
TACGGTACCATTTTGCCTAGTTCCTTCACCCGAGTTCTCTCAAGCGCCTTGGTATTCTCTACCCGACCACCTGTGTCGGTTTGGGGTACGATTCCTTACAATCTGAAGCTTAGAGGCTTTTCCTGGAAGCATGGCATCAATGACTTCACCACCGTAGTGGCTCGACATCGTATCTCAGCGTTAAGAAGAACCGGATTTACCTAAYTCTTCCGCCTACGTACTTGAACCTGGACAACCGTCGCCAGGCCCACCTAGCCTTCTCCGTCCCCCCATCGCAATTGTAAGAAGTACGGGAATATTAACCCGTTTCCCATCGACTACGCCTTTCGGCCTCGCCTTAGGGGTCGACTTACCCTGCCCCGATTAACGCTAGCCTTCTCCGTCCCCCCATCGCAATTGTAAGAAGTACGGGAATATTAACCCGTTTCCCATCGACTACGCCTTTCGGCCTCGCCTTAGGGGTCGACTTACCCTGCCCCGATTAACGTTGGACAGGAACCCTTGGTCTTCCGGCGAGGRRGTTTTTCACCCCCTTTATCGTTACTCATGTCAGCATTCGCACTTCTGATACGTCCAGCATGCGTTACCACACACCTTCAACCGCTTACAGAACGCTCCCCTACCCAATGCACTAAAGTGCATTGCCGCAGCTTCGGTTTACTACTTAGCCCCGTTACATCTTCCGCGCAGGCCGACTCGACCAGTGAGCTATTACGCTTTCTTTAAATGATGGCTGCTTCTAAGCCAACATCCTGGCTGTCTGAGCCTTCCCACATCGTTTCCCACTTAGTAGTAATTTGGGACCTTAGCTGGCGGTCTGGGTTGTTTCCCTCTCCACGACGGACGTTAGCACCCGCCGTGTGTCTCCCGGATAGTACTTACTGGTATTCGGAGTTTGCAAAGGGTTGGTAAGTCGGGATGACCCCCTAGCCTTAACAGTGCTCTCTTTGGGACCTTAGCTGGCGGTCTGGGTTGTTTCCCTCTCCACGACGGACGTTAGCACCCGCCGTGTGTCTCCCGGATAGTACTTACTGGTATTCGGAGTTTGCAAAGGGTTGGTAAGTCGGGATGACCCCCTAGCCTTAACAGTGCTCTACCCCCAGTAGTATTCGTCCGAGGCGCTACCTAAATAGCTTTCGGGGAGAACCAGCTATCTCCAGGTTTGATTGGCCTTTCACCCCTAGCCACAAGTCATCCGCTAATTTTTCAACATTAGTCGGTTCGGTCCTCCARTTGATGTTACTCAANCCCAGTAGTATTCGTCCGAGGCGCTACCTAAATAGCTTTCGGGGAGAACCAGCTATCTCCAGGTTTGATTGGCCTTTCACCCCTAGCCACAAGTCATCCGCTAATTTTTCAACATTAGTCGGTTCGGTCCTCCARTTGATGTTACTCAAYCTTCAACCTGCCCATGGCTAGATCACCTGGTTTCGGGTCTATATCCAGCGACTGAGTCGCGCAGTTAACACTCGCTTTCGCTACGGCTCCCCTAGATGGTTAACCTTGCCACTGAATATAAGTCGCTGACCCATTATACAAAAGGTACGCAGTCACACCACGAAGGTGCTCCTACTGCTTGTACGTACACGGTTTCAGGTTCTATTTCAC
>NZ_JAKEUS010000022.1:0-1525 GCF_022397975.1 Vibrio sp. Isolate30 | reverse complement strand
ACGTATATCAGCATGAGAACCGACGAAATTACTTGCTTCACCTATGCGGTAACACTACTACTGATTTACTAGTAAGGCTCTGGAAATGTGGGAGCAGAAACTTCTACGCTCTTATTGACAGTGGGGGTCATATCAACGCCCTGTTAAGGGGTGAGCAACGCAATACCGAAGCCGCCGCATACCACCTTAAACACTAAAACCAACGCATAGTGAAAATGCCACGCGTTGCGAATCCCTCTTGAACAGTTTGTTAGCTTTATGATTTCCCCAGAAGTTTATTATTTATTTCAACGACTCCGAAGAATAAGATTACCCCTATAACTCCATTTAACACAGCCAAAGCCGATGGAATAAAGAAGGTTGAAAGCTCTTTAGCATTCACCGCAGGCACCAATATAAACTTAACGTTGCATAAGTACCAAAGTAGAACAGGTAGCACCGAATAAGTACACCCTAAAACACGACTAGACAGGCTTAAACTTGATTCCTTCAAAAACGCAGACACAAATCGAAATACCGTAAAAAGCCCGGCACTACCTAGCAAGAAGGTACCAAGCACACCAGCAGCAAAACCAATAATTAATAGGTTTTCGATTATATATATTTCCTGTAGTGCGGTAATGCCTAACAGCAAAGAAATAATTGATGTTACTCGGTAAGCCTTAATTTGTCTGATCCTCATTATTTCTCCCCAGAAAGCTAACGCCCAATTAAGGGGTGAACAACGCCTCCACCCAAACCTAAAGCATTGTGCCATAAACACTAAATTTGAAGTAGAAGCAAAAGTGCCGAGCGTTGTGAATCCCTCTTAAATTGCTTGTTAGCCGTAGCTCATTTTGCTTACGATGAACTGTGCTCTTTCTTTAACTGAAACCTTGGGTACTTCAATTAAGTCGTAGCCAAATTTAATATATGCACTCACCATTTCATGATATGTCGCTATTGCTTCAGCAAGGTCTTGCTTTCGCTCAGCGTCATTTTCGTAGATTTCTTCCCAAGGCGGAAAAATGAAAACTGTACGGCAATAAGTCAGTTCACCACATTTCTCTAACAAAAGATCTGATATAGGTATGTGCTCAAGCTTACTGTACCCATAAGAGTCGATAACACTTCGGTCGTAAAACGTAACTTCAGTACCACCAAATTTTTCGTAATTGTAAATTTCTTCAAGAACCATCTCGTCTCGGAATGCGACCTTGTCCAACCAAGGTAATGCAGTACCTTGCAATTCGACTTGGGATTGGATAACTTTCCGCCCAACTTCAGGTGCATTTGCGTAACCCATCTGACGCAGAAATTCGATAACTGAAGTCTTCCCTGAACCAGGTCCACCTGTAAAAACTACTCGATTATTCAAACAAAACTCCATAGACGGCTAGACATAATGACCCCCACGAGGTGCTAGCCTCCAAAATCGTGGGTTAGCTTAAAGCCAGAGCCATAATTAGTGCGTCAAACAACTAAATTTGGAGGCTAGCATGACTAACGATAGCATAATTTTCATTGGCTTAGATACGCATAAGTC
>NZ_JAKEUS010000021.1:0-2494 GCF_022397975.1 Vibrio sp. Isolate30 | reverse complement strand
TTATGCGTATCTAAGCCAATGAAAATTATGCTATCGTTAGTCATGCTAGCCTCCAAATTTAGTTGTTTGACGCACTAATTATGGCTCTGGCTTTAAGCTAACCCACGATTTTGGAGGCTAGCACCTCGTGGGGGTCATTATGTCTATGTACTTGCGTAAACTAAGGGGTTCTTGAAAGCTAGATGTTTCGAATGAAAAAATTGATCCTTCAGGTTCTATCTAGTAATATTAACTACGTATCGTGATATTGATACATCCGTTAAAGGAACAAAGGTAAATTATTATGACTAACCCAAACTTAGACCTGCTCAAAATGGCAAGTGACATCGGTGATAAACATCGAGGTGTTTCAGTGGTTGGCAAAACTAAAGAAGAAACAATGGCTAATCTTCTTACCATGTTTAAGGCTAGTAATGAGCAACATCGAACAGAAACCAATAACAAGAGCTCTCGTTAACCCTTCCTTTCAAGAAATCAGCGACTATTTCGGCTATGATTCAACCAAGTATGTTCCCGAAATAGCCGCACTCCTGCAACAGTGGACCGATCAAGGTTACGTTGAAGTATATCAAACAATTCAAGACCGAGAGTACGGAATGATTAAGTCGTCCGAACTTAACAGTAAGGGTGTACTCGCTCCTTACTATATAGGTCTGTATCACGCGCGCTTAGTCGAGGGCGAGCATGATCCATTAGTTGTCGTTAAGTTCTACGAAGATGAAATTCAATATCATACTGAATCTGCTACAGAAGCTGTTGATATGCGTTTTATGATAGATCATGAGGACTTCTTTGGCACAGCTAGTGTTAAAAGAGATCCTGCTGCATTAAGAGAAATGTGGTTGGAGGTAAAGGGTAAAATCGACGAGGGTGATCCTTCATAACTCCAGTTCGAAAACGTACATAACAAAGCATTTAAGAGTGATTCCCAACGCTTGGCATTTTTGGTGCCATCGTTGGGTTTTGTGTTTATGGCGGTATGGTTTAGTTTTGTGGTAGCGTTGCTCACATATATGGTCTCCCCCAGTTTTGCAAGTCAGCAGTATGATTAAAAGCGCAGGTTAACTTCCATATATACGGCCTGTTTAACGGCTATTGCCTTGGCCAAGATGAGGCAGTCGAACACGAAGTCCTAATCACCTTATCGACTTAAAAAGCCAGTGTGAGCATAAGGTTTTCAACGTGTAGGATTTATCCTGTTATTCATCTCACTACGTACTTTGCAAAGGGTTGGTGATACTTGTTTTATACTGGTTGATACTCTTCATTTTTGGTGGTGATAGCCCATGCTATTCGCATGAGCTTGTTAGCGAGAGCGACCGCAGCTCTATTTGGACCTCGTCGCTCTTGGAGTTCTAACATCCATTTACTGAGCTTGTCGGATTTAAATTTAGCGCGCCTCAACGCGGCTCTCGCCCCATGTACGAGTAATGAGCGGATGTAGGTGTTGCCTTGTTTTGTTATCCCAAGAAGAATGATTTTGTCGCCGCTTGTTTCTTGTTTGGGTACTAGCCCCATCGCAGCGGATGCATCTCTACCTGTTCTGAACTGTTGTCCAGAACCAAGCCATACTGCAACGGCTTGACTGGTAAGGGGGCCAAAGCCGGGAATAGACATGAGTCGCTTGGCATTCTCGAACTGTTTAATAGTGTGATTGAGCTTGTCATCGAACCATTTAATTTGTTCATCGATATATAAGTAGCGCTCGTATTGATTTGCCAATAATTCTCTTAAGATAGGCGAGAGTTGGTTGTCACTATCTTCAAGTATTTCAGGTATGGCTTTTGTGAAGGCGGCTTTTCCTTTAGGCATAATGACGCCGTATTCCGAGATAAGGCCACGGATTTGATTGACGAAACGAGTTCTTTCGGTGACGAGCAGTCGTCTCATCCGGATGAGGGATTGAATGTCCTGCTGTTCCACTGACTTATGAGGAACGGGGTGAGGTCTCTGGAATAAAGCAACTTCGGCGATAGCTTCAGCATCGTTATAGTCGTTCTTTTGTTTACGCCTTTGTGCTTTCACATGCTGTGGGGCGTAAAGTAGCACTTGGTGTCCGAGTTTAGAGAATTCGCGAGCCCAGTAATGGGCACCAGAGCATGCTTCCATCGCGATGGTGCAAGGCTCTTTATTGGCGACGTAACTAAGTAACTTACTTCGTTGAAGTTTTTTACGAGAGAGGTTCTTTCCTTTATGATTGATTTCAAACAGAAAGAAGATGTTTTTTGCTAAATCGATGCCGATGATTTTATGCTGAGTCATGGTCTTCTCCTTTTACTGTGGACCTGAACACTCCAAGCATGGCTTACGGTCATGTGAAGTGGTAGGGGGAGACCATCTCATCACCTTAACAGGGCGTTGATATGACCCCCACTGTCAATAAGAGCGTAGAAGTTTCTGCTCCCACATTTCCAGAGCCTTACTAGTAAATCAGTAGTAGTGTTACCGCATAGGTGAAGCAAGTAATTTCGTCGGTTCTCATGCTGATATACGT
>NZ_JAKEUS010000020.1:0-4540 GCF_022397975.1 Vibrio sp. Isolate30 | reverse complement strand
AGCAAGGCATGAGCAATGGCGTCTTGAACATCGAAGAGCCGACCGTGGCCGATCTGGCGGCTGGGGTGGTGACCACAACCACGATTGATGTAATGCCAGAGCAAAGTGCCGATGGCGCGACCATCACTCAGTTTACTTACGATGGTGGTGCGCCACTGATGCTCGATCAAGATGACTCCGGTGAGCAAGAGTTTATTTTTACTGAGGGCTCATTATTTATCACGCTTGAAGGTGATGTGCGCTTCGAGCTGAATCGCGACCTCGACCATGAAAGTGGTCCAATCGTGAAATCAATAGTGGTGACCTCTAGCGATGGTGATGTGGATGTCGAAACTGCGACGGTTCTGCTGACGATTACGGATGGTGATATCCCAACCATCGAATCAGTGCCAAGCGTGTCGCTATCGGAAACGCAGCTTGCCGATGGCTCTGTACCAAGTGGTGTTACGGTCAGCCAAACAAAAACTATCTCGTTCACCAACCAAAGTGATGATGTTGAGAAGTTCCGACTTGAGCCGACAGAGTTCAATATTGGTGGTGTGTTAACCTCAAATAACATCGTGGTAGAGCTAAAAGAAGATCCAGTAGATTCTGGTAACTACGTTGGTTTCATTGATGACGGTGGGACGGAAGTTCTCGTATTTACGCTGAGCTTCTCAGGGACCACCCTTGGCGAATACACCTTTACGTTACTTGAAGCGTTAGATCATGCCGATGGTCTAGATAACAACGAGCTGACTTTCGAACTGCCTGTCTATGCCGTAGACAGCGATGGCGATGATTCGTTGATGTCGCCATTGTCAGTCACCATTGGCGATGACGTGCAGATCATGGCTAATGGCACGCTCGATATCACTGAGCCAACCGTCGCAGATTTGGCTGCTGGTACTGTGACCACCAACACCATTGATGTGATGCCAGCTCAAAGTGCTGATGGGGCGGTGATTACCCAATTCACTTACGATGGCGGTGCGGCTCAAACCCTAGACTCGACCGTCACAGGCGAACAGAAGTTCACGTTCACCGAAGGTGATTTGTACGTCACCATCGAAGGTAATGTACGCTTCGAGCCAAACCGAGATTTAGATCATGAAGCTGGCGATATCGTTAAGTCTTTAGTGTTCACCTCTAGCGATGGCGACGCCGATGTAGAAACGGCGACGGTAACGCTTACGATATCTGATGGTGATATTCCAACCATTGAATCAGTACCAAGTATCGCACTTGCTGAAGCAGATTTAGCCGATGGTTCTTCTCCAATTATTGGCGCAGTAAGCCAAACCGAGACCATCTCGTTTACCAATCAAAGCGATGATGTTGAGAAATTCCGATTAGAGCCGACGGAGTTTAATACCGATAACTCACTCAAATCAGATGGCTTGATCATTGAGATCCGCGAGGAGCCAACGGGGTCGGGCAACTATATTGGTTTTACCACTGATATTTCGAATGCAGAGACTACGGTCTTTACACTGGATTTCAGCTCAACAACGTTAGGTGAATACACGTTTACTCTTTTTGAAGCGATTGACCACGATCCGATTCAAGGCAATAACGATCTAACGTTTAATCTACCAGTCTATGCCGTTGATACCGATGGTGATGACTCGTTAATGTCACCGCTGTCAGTGACCATCACCGATGATGCCCAAGTGATGGCGAGTGGTGCATTGAGCATCGAAGAGCCTACTGTCGCTGATTTGGCGGCTGGCACGCCAACCACATCAGTCTTCGATGTGCTAACTAGCGCAAGTGCTGATGGTGCGAGTGTCACTCAGTTCACTTATGACGGCACGGCTTACACGCTTGACCAAACGGATAGCTCTGAGCAAGAGTTTACCTTCACAGAGGGCTCACTGTTTATCACCACGCAAGGTGAAGTACGCTTCGAGCCAAACCGAGATTTAGACCACTCGGTTGGTGATATTGTTAAGAGCATTGTTGTGACTTCTAGCGATGGTGATGATGATGTGCTGACTTCTACGGTTACGCTGACCATTACCGATGGCGATGTGCCGACCATTGATGTGATTCCTCCTATTTCATTGTCTGAATCGAATTTAACAGGTGGATCTGATCCGTCGAGCTCTGCGGTCAGTGACACGAAAGTTATTCAGTTTACTGATGAAAGTGATGATGTGGCATCGTTCCGTATTGAGCCAACTCTGTTCAATACGTTAGGTGCTTTAACAGCGAATAACTTGGCGGTTCAGATTAAAGAAGATCCAAACGATCCAGGTGATTACATTGGCTTTGTTAAAGATGCTTCCGATGTTGAAACCAACGTCTTTACCATCAGTTTCTCTGATACAAATTTAGGCCAGTACACCTTTACGCTTCTGGAAGCGCTGGACCATGAAGATGGTTTGGACAAAAACACGGTCATTTTCGATGTTCCAGTGTTTGCCGTTGATAGTGATGGGGACGACTCTTTGATGTCACCACTTACCGTGACCATCGAAGATGATGAGCAAGGCATGAGTAACGGCGTCTTGACCATCGAAGAGCCCACAGTGGCTGATTTGGCAGCTGGGGTGGTGACCACAACCACCATTGATGTGATGCCAGAGCAAAGTGCAGATGGCGCGACCATTACTGAGTTTACTTACGATGGTGGTACGCCTCTGGTGCTCGATCAAGATGACTCTGGCGAGCAAGAGTTTATCTTCACCGAGGGTTCTCTATTTATCATGCTTGAAGGTGATGTACGCTTCGAGCCGAATCGCGACCTTGACCATGAAAGTGGTCCAATCGTGAAATCGATTGTGGTGACTTCGAGCGATGGTGATGTGGACATAGAAACCGCAACGGTAGTACTGACGATTACGGATGGTGATATCCCAACCATTGAATCAGTGCCAAGCGTGTCGCTGTCTGAATCTGATCTGGCCGATGGCTCTACACCTAGTGGTGTTGCGGTTAGCCAAACTGAAACTATCTCATTCACCAACCAAAGTGATGATGTTGAGAAATTCCAACTTGAACCAACCCAATTCAATATTGGCGGTGCATTAACCTCAAATAACATCGCGGTAGAGCTAAAAGAAGATCCAGTAGATTCTGGTAACTACGTTGGCTTTATCAATGACGGCGGTACGGAAGTTCCCGTATTTACGCTGAGCTTCTCAGGGACCACCCTTGGCGAATACACCTTTACGTTACTTGAAGCGTTAGACCATGCTGATGGTCTAGATAACAACGAGCTGACTTTCGAACTGCCAGTCTATGCCGTAGACAGCGATGGTGATGATTCACTCATGTCGCTACTGTCAGTCACCATCGGTGATGACGTTCAAATCATGGCGAACGGCACGCTTGATATCACTGAGCCAACCGTCGCAGATTTGGCTGCTGGTACTGTGACCACCAACACTATTGATGTGATGCCAGCTCAAAGCGCTGATGGGGCGGTAATTACCCAATTCACATACGATGGCGGTGCGGCTCAAACCCTAGACTCGACCATCACGGGCGAACAAAAGTTCACGTTCACAGAAGGCGATGTGTACGTCACCATCGAAGGTAATGTACGCTTCGAGCCAAACCGAGATTTAGACCACAAAGCCGGCGATATCGTTAAGTCTTTAGTGTTTACCTCAAGCGATGGCGACGTTGATGTAGAAACGGCGACAGTAACGCTTACGATATCTGATGGTGATATTCCAACCATTGAATCAGTACCAAGTATCGCACTTGCCGAAGCAGATTTAGCCGATGGCTCTTCTCCAATCATTGGCGCAGTAAGCCAAACAGAGACCATCTCGTTTACTAATCAAAGCGATGATGTAGAGAAGTTCCGATTAGAGCCAAGCGAGTTCAACAGTGATGACTCTTTGAAATCCGACGGACTTCCAATAGATTTGAAAGAAGACCCAGCAGGCTCGGGCAGTTATATTGGTTTCACGACCAGTGCGACCAATGTGGAAACGCAAATCTTCACACTAAGCTTTAGTGCTGCGACTCTTGGCGAATATACGTTCACATTGTTGGAGAATATCGATCACGAGGATGGTCGTGGCAATAACGATCTAACGTTTAATCTACCAGTCTATGCCGTTGATACTGACGGCGATGACTCGTTAATGTCGCCGCTGTCAGTGACGATCACCGATGATGTTCAAGTGATGGCGAGTGGTGCATTGAGCATCGAAGAGCCTACTGTTGCCGATTTAGTCGCAGGCACGCCAACCACATCAGTCTTCGATGTGCTCACTAGCGCAAGTGCCGATGGTGCCAGCGTCACTCAGTTCACTTATGACGGCACGGCTTACACGCTCGACCAAACGGATAGCTCTGAGCAAGAGTTTATCTTCACGGAGGGCTCGCTGTTTATCACCACACAAGGTGACGTACGCTTCGAGCCAAACCGAGATTTAGACCACTCGGCTGGTGATATTGTTAAGAGCATTGTTGTCACATCTAGCGATGGCGACGATGATGTTCTTACATCTACGGTTACGCTGACCATTACCGATGGCGATGTGCCGATCATTGCTGTGATTCCTCCTATTTCATTGTCTGAATCGAATTTAACAGGCGG
>NZ_JAKEUS010000002.1:0-722980 GCF_022397975.1 Vibrio sp. Isolate30 | reverse complement strand
GCGCAATGTAGATCAGATAAGGATCGGTTGACCGATCCTTCTGATGAGAGACAATCGGAAACCTATTTCTAGGTTTCCGATTTTTTATGTCTATTCAAAACTGTTTTACTGATTTTCTCGAAGAATGCGCTGTTGATGTTGCTCAACTCACCACTTTCTCTGAACACATTCCAGATGAGTGGGTTGCTAAGGCTGCCACTCTCTCCGATAAAGCGACTATTCGCCGCCGTCGATTACCAAGTGACATGGTCTTGTGGTTAATTGTCGGCATGGCTTTCTTCCGTAATGAACCCATTGCCGAAGTCGCACGAAGAATGAATGTCTGTGCGGACGGCTTAGCTGATGAAGAGTTGTTAGCAAAAAGTGCTTTAACCCAAGCAAGGCAGCGTTTGGGCAGTGCTGCACCAGAGTGGCTGTTTAAACAATGTGGACGGACGTGGGGTCTTGAACGATATCGTGATGATACGTGGCAAGGACTACAAGTTTTTGCTGTAGATGGCGCTCTTTTTCGAACAGCGGATACTCCAGAACTTAGAGAACACTTTGGCTCGGGTAATACTTCAAGCAACAGACAGACACCACATCCGATGCTAAGAGTTGTGACTATGATGAACGTCCGCTCTCATGTCATCGTTGACGCTGCTATAAGTCCCTATCGGCGAGGTGAAATCCCGCTTGCTATGCCCTTCATCGACTCTTTGCCAGATAACTCGGTAACGTTACTAGATAAAGGGTTTTACGGTGCAGACTTACTTCTCTCTCTTCAAAATAGTGGTACTAATAGGCATTGGCTGATACCGGCTAGGAAGGGGCTTAAGTATACCCTTCTAGATGAAGAAGAAAGTAATGACATGCTCGTTGAAATGAAAGTCTCAGCGCAAGCACGCAAAAAGAACTCTAGCTTACCTGAGAAATGGCAAGTCAGAGCGGTGACTTACGAAGTACAAGGTAAGCAAAAAACCGTTTTTACCTCCCTTCCTAGAGAAAACTACGATGCGAAGGCAGTAGCCGAACTCTACCACGAACGTTGGGAAATCGAGTTGGGTTATCGTGATATCAAAAGCTCAATGCAACACAATGCCTTAGTATTACGAAGTAAAACGGTAGGACTTGTTTATCAAGAGCTCTGGGGACTATTACTTGGTTATAACTTAGTAAGACGTGAAGCGAGTCAGGCCGCGGTGGAGCATGGAAGAATGCCGAATGAAATTAGCTTTAAATACGCTTGTCAGTTCATAGCAAGTCAATTGAAAGTGATGAGTAAAGCGATATCGCCAGGCAATACACCTAAACGTTTAAAAAGTCTCAGGGGAGACTTATCAGTCCTTTTTATAGACAAACGCCCTAAGCCTAATCGGCCTAGGGCGGTAAAAATATCAAAGACTCGCTATCCGGTTAATCGCAAAGCAGCTCCGCTTAAGTGAACTACGTTGCGCNCTAAACGTTTAAAAAGTCTCAGGGGAGACTTATCAGTCCTTTTTATAGACAAACGCCCTAAGCCTAATCGGCCTAGGGCGGTAAAAATATCAAAGACTCGCTATCCGGTTAATCGCAAAGCAGCTCCGCTTAAGTGAACTACGTTGCGCAGTTATGCGGGCTTTTTTGTGTCTGAAAATCAATCCTAAGCAAACTCTTTCGCCACATCCGACAAGGTGTCAACAATGACATCAATGTGCTCTTTTTCAATGATAAGCGGAGGGGAGAGGGCGATAGTGTTGCCCATACTGCGAACCATAACGCCTTTGTCATAACAGCGCTTAAGAATATCGAAGCCAATCGGTTTGCCATGAGATGCATCTGCGAACTGTACTGCACCAATTAAACCATAGTTTCGGATATCGACAATGTTTCCCGTACCTTTGAGTGAGTGAAGCCCTTGCTCGAAATACTGTCCGATCTCTCCTTTTGCTCGGGTAAGCAATCCTTCTTTTTCATAGATATCGAGAGTCGCTAGCCCAGCTGCACACGCGACAGGGTGCCCGGAGTAGGTGTAACCGTGGAAAAATTCGACGGTGCCTTCTGGAGCACTATTTACCACAGTATTGTAGATGTGCTCACTCGAGAAAACCGCGCCTAATGGGACAACGCCACTACTGATTCCTTTTGCAGAAGTGATGAGATCAGGGACTACGTCAAACTCCTCGGCTGCAAATGAAGAACCTAAACGGCCCCAGCCTGTAATCACCTCATCAAAAATCAAGACTACATCATGACGCGTACAAATCTCGCGTAGTCGGCGTAAGTAGCCTTTCGGTGGAAGAATCACGCCACCAGCTCCAGATATAGGTTCGACAATAACCGCAGCAATGGAGTCGGCACCATGAAACTGTATTAGACGCTCAAGTTGCTCGGCTTTTTCAACGCCATTTTCTGGTATACCTCGGCTAAACGCATTGCGCTCGATATCAAGAGTATGGTCGAGGTGGTCAGTCGAGAGCAATGGTCCGAAACCCTTACGATTAGGTGTTAATCCACCCACAGAAATACCACCAAAGTTAACCCCGTGGTAGCCGAGTTCGCGCCCAATCAGTTTGTATCTACCGGTGTTGCCCTTAGCTTGTTGATAGGCCAAGGCAATTTTGAGGGCACTTTCAACGGCTTCAGAGCCTGAATTGGTGAAGAATACTTTATTCAAACCTGGTGGTGTGTGTTTGATAAGACGCTCTGCGAACTCAAAACCAATGTCATGCCCGAAGTTGAACGGTGAGCTGTAGTCTAGCTCCGCGACCTGTTTTGCCATCGCTTCGCCTATCGAGTTACGACCGTGGCCTGCATTCACGCACCAAAGACCCGCTGTCGCGTCGAGCAGTTTAACGTTTCTATCTGAATAGCAATACATGCCTTCAGCACGATTAATGATACGAGGATTAGCTTTAAAGTCGCGATTTGAAGTGAACGGCATCCAGAATGCGTCGTAGTTTACTTTTTTTTCCATGGTCGACATGCTCTGTGTTTGAAAATGTAACGAGAATGTTATCCACGGTTTTGGGGCGATAAAATCATCCTGAATAAATATAAAGTTTTACCGTCATCAAACTTTAGTCGTGTTCTTGGTCGCGCAATGTTCCTTGCAAGAAACTAACGAATGCCTTGGCGGCAGTCGAAAGATAATGGCTCGACTTCCAACCTATTCCAAGTTGTAAAGGGATAGGGGGATCAAAGGGGACGGCTTTGAGTTGCGGATCGTTGGCGACCAAAATAGGTAAGCAGGTGCCAATTCCTATATCCCTTCGCACCATGGATTTGAGTAGCTCTGGTAGGTTGGTTTCAAAGTGAATATTAGGTTGAACCTTATTTTGCTGACAGTAGCTGTTGATTGTTTCACGCAGGAAATAGCCATTTTTGAATAATACTAATGGCTGAAGACAAAACTCTTCCAAAGTAATGCTGTCTCTTGATGCAAACTCGTGACTGTTTTGCACGAGGGCGGTAATTTGGTCTTGTGCGAGAAGCGTATGACGAATCTGTTCGTGTTCTCGATCGCCTCTTATCAGCGCCAAGTCCAGTTCACCATTAACCAGCATCTGCGCCAATGTCGCTGTTCCGGCTTCGTGTACATTAATCTGAATTCCTGGATAAGCCTTTTTAAACTGTTCCAGTGCGTCAGGCAGGTAGTAAGAAGCCAGCATGGCAGGAGCACCAAAATTAATCACTCCACTAGCGAGCCCTTTCAATTCTTGCAGCTCTTTTTCTGCTTGTTCAACGTCCTCCAAGATAATTTTGGTGTGACGAAGTAGCACTTGCCCTTCTGCGGTCAGGCTCATTTGTCGCTCGGTTCGGTTAATGAGTTTGAGCTCCAGTTGCTGTTCAAGTTTCTTAATACTGGTACTCAGCGCTGACTGCGCGATCCCAAGTTGATCAGCGGCTTTGGTGAAATTTCCTGTCTTCGCCAATTGGCTGAAATAGTAGAGACGTTTCAAATCCATTTCATTGCCATCTATTTTATATATGAAAACTATATCTACCATATATTGTTAATATGATCTCGCTGTCGTTATAGTTTTGTTAACTCAGGGCGTGGCTGATATTTGACGCTCAACATCGGCCAGCAATTCAAACATTAAACAACAAAACATAATGAAAAAGTCGCCCAGCGGCTCAGTCAAAAGGAAGTGAAACAATGAATATCGCGACGGTTTTTAGTGAAAACGTACAAGAGAAAAGTGGATTTATCATCTCGCAACATCCAGAAAACCCACGTCTACAAGTAGTGACACTGGCGAAATCAACGCTGGATAAGTTTTCTGACCTCACCCAAGAGTACAATCTTCAATCTCTTGAATATAAACCCTTTCTTCGTTTTGCTGTGGCCGACGCTCTTGATAATGCGTGTGACTATCAGCTAGGTAAATTTCTTGTGGCGACAATGGAAGACAGAGAAACGGGCGCTTTTCTGTTAGAACCCGACGCGGAAGCGAAAGCGGCCTTTGACGACAGTGACGAACAACGAGATTTCTTTGTGATTCTGTCGACAGCGATTTCCCATTTGATCGGCATTCCTAACTTTGATGCCATGTATGGGAAGTACTACGCGCGTTTCACTGTGAAGAATGATGACAATAGTGACAGCTATTTGCGCCAAGCACATCGACGTATGGAGCTTCATAATGATGGGACTTACGTTCAAGAGCGAACCGATTTCGTGTTGATGATGAAGATGGATGAAAAGAACATGCAAATGGGCGACTCCTTATTATTGCATGTTGATGATTGGGATGACTTGGAGCGTTTTTATCATCACCCTATGGCGAAGCAAGACATTGTTTGGGGCGCACCGCCGAGCAAGAATGTTGGCTACACGGTAGAGCATCCAGTGTTCTTTGAAGAGGACAAAAATGGCAAGCCTCATATGCTATTTATCGACCAATTTGCTCAACCTCAAAACATGCAGCAAGGCCTTTATCTTCACCAGATGAGTGAATCTCTAGAAAGTGATACTAACTGTTTTAATGTCCGTGTAAACGTCGGTAGCATGCTGGTAGTGCAAAATCATTGTTGGCTGCATGGCCGAGATAAATTTGTTGCAGACCCGGGTCTTAAGCGCGAGTTACTGCGTCAGCGCGGGCACTTTACTCGCTGATTTTCATTAATGATGGCCAATAAGCGACTTGAACGACAGTAAAGTTTTAAGTCGCTTAACTATAATAAAAACAGAGAAAGTAGATAAAACGAAGAGAGTGAAGGAGCACCAACTTTGGAAAAAGTGTATGACTACATCGTAGTCGGCGGTGGCATCGTCGGAGTATCGACCGCTTGGCAGTTACAAAGCCGTTTCCCAGATAAATCGATTCTGTTAATCGAGAAAGAATCGGGTTTTTCACACCACCAAACAGGCCATAACAGCGGCGTCATTCATGCTGGCGTTTATTACGCGCCGGGTAGCTTGAAGGCCGAGTTCTGCAAAGCTGGTGTGGAAGCGACGACAACATTTTGTGAGAAGCATGATATCCCTGTTGAAAATTTCGGCAAATTGCTGGTTGCAACCTCTCAGCAAGAAGTCGAACGTATGCATGCGTTGTATTTGCGTTGTCATGAAAACGGTTTAGACGTTGAACTGATCGATGAGCAGGAATTAAAGCGCCGTGAACCGAACATTGTCGGCTTGGGCGCGATAGCAGTATCTACGACTAGTATTGTTAATTATCGCCTTGTGACAGAGAAAATGGCCGAAGAGTTTGTGTCGGCTGGTGGCACGGTGTCATTAAATACCGAAGTGACTGGGTTGAATGAATCGCCAGAACGCATCCTCGTAGCAGCGAACATCAATCAACAAGCGATATCTTATGCTGGTAACTTTTTGGTGGTTTGTTCAGGTCTTATGGCGGATCGTCTAACACGTATGATGGGCATTGAAACCGATTTCCAGATCGTTCCTTATCGCGGTGAATACTATCGATTACCAGAAAAGTACAACGATATTGTGAATCACCTGATATACCCAATTCCAGATCCGGATTTACCGTTCTTGGGCGTGCATCTGACTCGAATGATTGATGGCTCGGTGACGGTAGGTCCAAACGCAGTTCAAGGCTGGAAACGAGAAGGGTACGGAAAAATCAATTTTAGCGTTCGCGACGTTTTGGATATGGTTGGTTTCCCTGGGTTTTGGAAAGTGACTGCAAAACACTTAAAGACGGGGTTGATTGAGACTAAGAACTCGTGGTGGAAGCCTGGGTATTTGAAACTGGTGAACAAATATTGCCCTCAGATAAAGGTGGAAGATCTGGAACCATATCCTGCGGGTATTCGCGCTCAAGCGGTACTTAAAGACGGCACATTAGTGCATGATTTTTTGTTTGCTGAAAGCGAGCGAAGCCTGCATGTGTGTAATGCACCGTCTCCTGCAGCAACATCTGCAATACCGATTGGCGGTTATATCTGCGATAAGATTGTTGAAAAACAAAACATTGAGATAAGTACAGACTCGTGCGCACAACAAGATAATAAAACAGTGTCAGAAGTGGCTTAAGTAGAACTAAGAGTGAAACTCGTCATGTTCGTATCAATAAAAATGCCTGTGCAGCAATGCTCAGGCATTTTCATTTCTTATTACAGAGCTAACTCAGTAGCCTGCTTACGATAGTAGTCGCGCATGGTTTTAGTGAACAGCGCTCGTACTTTATTAATCCCAGAGGTCTTCTTGGTGATCGCCATGATCTCTAAATGATAGTAGCGGCGGTCGGGTGCGATAGCGACAAGCTCACCAGACTCGACATAAGGCTGCGCATAGTGCTCAGGTAAGTAACCAATAAAGCGAGAAGAGAGTAGCAGCGCCATTCTAGACTCATAGTTATAGGCTGTAGCTTTTAAATTCATATTGGCTAAGTGCCCGTTAATGCGCTCCTGAGTTTTAATTCCGGCATAGACCACAGGAAACCCGTCAATAACCTCGTCGGTCAGTTCATGATCATCAAGTTGTGCGAGTGGGTTATTGTTGCTGGCATAGAGGTAACAGATGTCCGTATAGATATGCTCATATTCAAGTCCATCAAGTGCTCTGTGATAAGGGATGAAGCCGATATCTGCTTCTTCTTGCATTACCATCCTTTCAATCTCGGTCATTCTGGCTACTTCAGCCGTTAGGTAGACCTCTTGTGCCAATTTAGAGAACTTACGAATCACGGTGGGAATACTAGCGCGTTTATCCAAGCTGATCGTATCGCTAAACAGCACAGTCAAACTTCCAGATAATTGAATATCTAAATGGTTGATTGTATTTCGAAAGTCTTCCAGTTCTCCCAATAACTTAACCGTCGCTTCATAGACAACAACGCCTTCTTCCGTTAATGCGAAGCCTGCGCGGCCACGTCTACACAGAATGAGGTTGAGTCGAGATTCTAGGTTAGAGATATGGATACTGATCGTTGAACGACTGATGTTGAGTTCCGTTTCTGCAGCAGAAAAGCCACCGCAGTCAGCGACAACCTTAAATATTTTCAACTGCTTTATTTCGTAGTCACCAATTTGACCGACAGGCGAAGGATTCTTTGTCATTGTTTTAGGCTCATAAAACTTCATGTTTAAAGGGGAACATTTATCCCGATTAAGTGTTTGTTATTATTTTGTTATGTAAGTGAGTGATTATGCGTGAAATAAATTCAAGAATCTTTGAAGTTGCAGGGATTTATAAAATAAGGGGGCGAAGTGATGAAGCAATTAGATTTAATGGTATCTCAATGCCTGATTAACGGCGAATGGGTGGAGTCGATCAGCGGTAAACAGTTTGAGGTTGTAAACCCAGCGACGGGAGACGTAATAACGCATGTGCCAGATATGGGACAACAAGAAGCGACAACAGCCGTGTTGGCCGCCCATGATGCGTTTATGGATTGGAAAAAAACAACCGCAAAGCATCGAGCGGGCTTATTGAGAAAGTGGTTTGATTTGATTGTTGAGAACGCTGATTCATTAGCAAAATTACTGACTTCAGAGCAAGGTAAACCTTATAAAGAGGCATACGGCGAAGTGATGTACGGTGCTTCATTTCTCGAGTGGTTTGGAGAGGAAGCAAAACGTGTCTATGGTGACATTATTCCATCTGCTAACCCCAACACTCGCTATCTGACAATCAAACAACCGATAGGTGTCGTGACAGCAGTAACGCCTTGGAATTTTCCTATCGCGATGATCGCTCGCAAAGTAGGACCAGCATTGGCCGCAGGTTGTACCGTGGTGGTTAAGCCGGGAGAAGATACGCCATTATGCACGCTTGCAATGGCAAAACTTGCAGAGCAGGCCGGTATCCCCAAGGGAGTACTGAACATAGTAACAACATCGGAGCCCGCAAGCGTGGGAGAGGTGCTTTGCCAGCATCCACTGGTTCGCAAAATCTCGTTTACTGGCTCAACTCCGGTTGGCAAACATATACTTCGTCAAGCGGCGGATACGGTGAAAAAAGTCTCCCTTGAGCTGGGTGGCAATGCGCCGTTTATTGTTTTTGAAGACGCAGACATCGAGAAAGCCGTCCAAGGCGCGTTGATATCAAAATATCGAAACGCAGGCCAAACCTGTGTATGTACCAATCGCTTGTATATTCATGAATCGGTTTATGACCAATTTGTTGAGCTCTATGTACAAGCCGTGCGTGGGTTAGCGATTGGAGATGGCCTCGTGAGTAGTACAGATATCGGACCTCTAATTAATCAAAAGGCCATTGATAAGGTGCATGGTTTAGTCGAAAGAGCGATTGAACAAGGGGCAACGCTTGTCTTAGGTGGGGGAGTCTCTGAGGTGGGCAAGCAGTTCTATAAACCGACAATCTTAACTAACGTGACTGAAGAGATGGAGATTGCGCACCAGGAGTTATTTGGTCCTGTGTCGACAATTTTCCGCTTCCAAGACGAAGATGACGTTGTCCAACGAGCTAATGACACACCTTATGGTCTCGCTGCGTACTTTTATACACAAAACCAGAGCCGAGTATGGCGCGTTAGCGAAGCCCTTGAGTACGGAATTATAGGCACCAATGAGGGAATTATTTCAACAGAAGTGGCTCCGTTTGGTGGTGTTAAGGAGTCGGGGAGTGGTCGTGAAGGCTCAAAGTATGGGATTGATGATTATTTGGAGATCAAATATTTATGCCAAGGTATTTAAGAGTCAGATAGTTACATCAGACTATCTTGTTTAAAACGTGCCTTTTATCTTATTGCAGTATCGAGAAATTGATTTGGATACTTCGCATAGAGCAGCACTTAATGTGCTGCTTTTTTCGTTCTCAATCTCAGAAATTATCGGAATGCTTGCTAAGTGTTTTTGCATAGTCAGTTATTAAAACTGCAAAGGTTTGAGATTTATAAAACTTTAGGTGGATAAATATGAATTTAACAAATGTAAACGAATTGTAATCATTGTTCACAAGGTGACAACCAGGAAATGAAGCGTCACTTAGCACTGTTTTGGAGTAACTAGAACAGCGAGATTACATCAAGGAGATTATTCATGTTTAAAACCCTAGGCAAACTACGCAAACGAAGTGTAACGAAACTTGTTGCTGGATATGCATTGGCAATTTCTAGCACTTTTTTTACCGCGTCTCAGGCATTTGCGGCGGAACATAACTGGAGATTTGTGAATCTATACTCTCGCGGTACCGCTTATGGTGAAGTGTATAAGAGCTTTGCAGAAAACATTGAAACCATGTCTAACGGGCGTATTGCCGTTCAAGTGATGTATGCCGGAGAAGGCGTCGGTCAGACGGGCGTGCTGGGTTCAGTTAAATCTGGTTTGATGACCATGGGCGCACCTTTCCAACCGATGCATGCGGGAGAGTTCCCTGCAGGCGTTGTTGAAGTGGGTTTGCCAGGTATGACTCATGATGTCGGTGAGCTGAGTGCGCTATTCCACGAGAAAGGTTGGGGTGAAGTACTTGAAGAAGCTTACGACAAACAGAATTTGGTATGGCTGGAACCTTATATCCAACTGCCAGTTTATGTATTGACCAAAGAGCCGATTAACTCTGTTGAAGACTTTAAAGGCCTTAAGATCCGTGCACCAGGCGCATACGGCAAATTCCTACGCAATCTAGGTGCTTCTCCAGCTTCACTATCTTGGAGCGAAATCTATACCAGCCTTGCTACTGGTGTTATTGACGGCTCGATCGGTAGCAACCTAATTGACCACCGCGACGGTAATCACGTTGAAGTTGCTAAGTACATGTACCGTTTACCAATTGCGGGCGCTCAAGCACTGCCAATTGTTGTTAACAAAAGCGCATGGAATAAATTACCTGAAGATCTTCAAGCCATTGTTCGAGCGGCGAGCTCGGTTCACGCTCGTGAGCAGATGACGAAATCGCGCTTGTGGGAGTCTCAAGCGATTGCTGACATGGAGTCGAAAGGGATGAAGTGGAGCCCAGAACCAAGTGTTGAAGACATTGCTAAATGGAACGGTGCTGCAGGTTCTCTATGGAGCGAATATGCTGACGCTGATAAATACAGTCAACGCTTGATCAAAATTGTACAAAACAACGAATAAAAATTTGGCTTCTCACTGATTTAAAATCATAGGGTAGATGTCGAATGATCAGTGAAATGGCCAATCTAGGGGGCTTGCCCCCTTTTCCTATTGCTGCCAGGGATGAAGGTTATGTTTACTAAGGTGTTAGCTGCTTATTGTTTGGGCATAAATCGCGTTGTGTATTGGGTTGGAGTGTCGGCGTCGGTCTTGATGCCAATGCTCGCTGCAACCGTCGCCTTTGAGGTGTTTTCTCGATATGTACTGGGTGAGCCCACAATTTGGGCATACGACGTATCACTGTTTTTGTTTGGCTATATCGCTGCGCTTGGTGGCGCATTAGCTCAACAAAATAAAGCCCATATCAATGTGGATGTTCTCTATCTTTCTGTCTCCACAAGAGTTCGATCACTGTTCAATCTGTTTTCTTATTCGCTGGCAATCTTCTTTCTTTGTGTCGTGATGATGATGGCGTTTGGCAAGTTCGAAGAAGCCGTGGAGTTCAATTATCGACGTCAATCTGAATGGGCGCCGTCAATGGCACACTTTTGGGTGTTGATGATAGGTGCAAGCGCGGTGTTTATTGCTCAATTTACCAGTGACATGGTTCAAGACATGTACTTTGTTGCAACCGGAAGAGATCTGATTGAGCGAGAAGTGGAAAGCAGTGAACAACCTCAAGAGTTGATTGAACAAGCGGGGGATGCATGAGTATAGAAGTATTAACGCTGCTGCTCATCGGCTGTATTTTATTCAGTTTTGCATTGGGCGCACCGGTTGGTTTAGCGCTTGGTGGTATTGCTATGGGAATGGGCTATCTAACGTGGGGAGAAGGTATCTTTAATTTGGTGCCAACCACTATTGAAAGTAACTTCTTCAGCTTCATTTTGTTGGCCATTCCGCTTTATATCTATATGGGGCAACTCTTAACGCGTTCTGGCATCGGCGATGCAATGTTTAATGCGAGCCAGATGGTGATAGGACGCATTCGGGGTTCGCTGGCGATTAGCGTAATTGGTGTCTGTTCAATGATTGGTGCCATGGTCGGTATCATTGGTGCAGGGATCATGACATCAGGTAGCATCGCTCTTAAGCCGATGTTAGAACGTGGTTACGATAAACGCCTTGCCTTGGGAGTGATCATGGCGGGTGGCGGTTTGGGTATTTTAATCCCGCCAAGTATCCCGATGATCATGTATGCAGCCACGACCCAAAACTCTGTCGGTCGTATGTTCTTAGCAGCCATTATTCCTGCCTTGATCTCAATAACACTGTTGATTGCTTATGTCGTTATTAGCTGTAAGTTGAACCCAAAGAAAGCGCCTTTAGGCACCGGTGCAGAAAGTTCGATGTCAGGCAAAGAGAAGGTAAGAACAGCCCGTGATGGTATGTTCTCACTACTACTGATAGTGGCTGTGTTGGGAAGCATCATTACCGGTATAGCGACGCCGACAGAGTCTGGGGCTATCGGTGTTGTTGGTGCAATTCTTCTGGCTGTCGTTTTTAAACGCTTTCGCTTCGAAATGTTTAAGTCGTCCGGTTTTGAAACAGCGATGCTGGTCAGTGTATCGATGTGGATCATTTTAGGCGCCTCTCTGTTTAGCAACTTCCACATGTTGAGTGGGGTGCAAAACATGGTTGCACAAATTACACAAGATCTTGGTTTGCCTCCACTGGGCGTGATTATTTTGTTGCAAGTGATCATGCTGCTACTCGGTTTTATCATCGACGAACTGATCATTGTTTTGATGTGCGCGCCACTGTTCACGCCAATAGTTGTATCACTAGGGTACGACCCTATTTGGTTTGGTATTTTGATGATCCTAAATATCGAGATAGCGGTGCAAACTCCTCCTTATGGTTTTGCTCTGTTTTATCTAAAAGGCATAGCACCGCCTGGCGTGAGTATGATGGACATTTATCGCTCAATTTTGCCGTTCATTTTGCTGAAATTGTGCGTCTTAATCGCCTGTATGTTGTTTCCAGAAATGGTGATGTGGTTACCTAATAAGGTTATGGGAGCCAATTGATATGAGTCTTAATAAAATCTTAATGCCTATCGACCTTGCTTATCCCGACGTTGTCAAAAGAGAAGTTGAAATGGCACTCAAGCTGATCGCTGATAATGGGGTGATCGATATGCTTTATGTGGACGATGCAAGAGTGCATCACAGCATGGTACCGACAGTAACGGGCACAGCTTTTTCTGATAAGCACTTAAGTGTGTTTGATAGTGTACAAACCATGTTAGAGGAACTGGTCCCAAGACAGCATCGTGGCAAAAGCATCATACGTAATGGGATTGTTTTTGACGAAGTAGTGATACAAGCAAAACAGTCGAATGCTGACGCGATCGTGATGGCATCAGCCAAACCGAAGTTTCGCTCATATCTTTTGGGTTCAAATGCCGCGAAGGTCGTGCGTCATGCGCATTGTTCAGTGTTTGTGGTGCGTTAGCCTGAATTACTCTAGAACTTGAGCATCTTTTTGTGCTGCCTTCCGTTGTTGGTCTGAAAGGAAGGCAGCCTATATTGGGCAGCATAGGTAAAACGAATTGTATAGATAGCGCGAGGTTAGCGTTAAAGTTGCGATGGAATGAGTTTTACACCACTGTATTTAACGAGGTCTTGCTGTCTAATCATCGCGAGCGCGAGATTTGTCGGCATAGGGCGGTAGAAGTAGAAACCTTGGATATAGGTAACGCCTAATTTGGATAGAGTATTGAGCTGAGACTCGTTTTCCACACCCTCAACAATGACTTCCATATCGAGGCTGTCAGAAAGTTGCAGCATAGACTCTAGAAGCGGTACTCCTAAGCTCGACTCGTCAGAGATGTTTTTAACAAAAACGCGGTCGATTTTTAAGATGCTGAACGGAAATTGACGAACGAAGTCGAGGCCAGAATAACCCGTCCCGAAGTCATCAATCGCAATTTTTACACCTAGCTCAGACAATTTAGTCAGATTTGCCTTAATTTTACGCATGTCTTCTTCTAAGCACTCGCCATCTTCTGTCACCTCAAATACGACTTTTCGCAGTAACTCCGGCTCTCTCTTGTAGATGCTGATGACTTTGTTAGCAAAGTTTGGGTTAGAAACAACGTTTCGGCTGATATTGACGCTGATGTAGCGAGCCTCAAACAGTTCGACATTACTCTTTAATGTTCTTAGGACATCTTGTAACACGTAATACGTAAGATCTTCGATCAAGCCTAAGCTCTCGGCGAGCGGAATGAATATCGCAGGAGAGACACTACCTTCAACAGGATCGTTCCACCGTAATAGAGATTCACAACCCACGATCTTGGAAGTGTGATGGTTCACTATGGGTTGCAAGTGTACCTGCAAGTGTTTGTTCTTTAGTGCGTTAGTTAAAGAAGACTCTAAACCTCGGCGTTCCTGCCTTTTATATTTGATTTGCACAAACGTGATTGTGGCGATACCTGCACAAAGAAAACCAAACCATGAATACTTGAGTAGGAAATTTAAGTAGTAACCATAACCGACATACGAGATAACCGTGAGTGGGTAGGTTTCTGATTCAATTTTAATGGTTTTTAGAAAAGTGACGGCATCTGAGTTTGAAATATCGCGGTGGATGATTTCAACCTTAGAGTCGAGACCAAATTGAGCCAGATGCTCTTGAACCATATCCGAGATGTAGTGGGGAGGTATCATTAAACTCACTCCCTCTTTTGTTCTGTGGTCGCGAAAAATAAGCATTAAGGCTTTAGACTGACTGATCGCAGAACTTGTATAAGAGAGTGTGGTGTTATTGGGATCTTGCTCCATGCGGTTGCTGATGGTTTGGAACAAAGGGAAAGAGACACCTCCATCCGTTGTTGAACAGTAGAAGCGATCTTGACCATCAAATATTGCGGCTTCTTTTATCCAATCTGTATTAAATACAGCTTGACGTAACTCTCTAATAATAGCGGTACATGGTCGACTCACATTTTCTGGTGTCAAAAAATGCTCGAACTTCGATTTAATTTGATCGAATGTCTGTTCAACGATTTGAGCTGACTTTTCGACTTCTTTGTTGTAGTGAAATGGCGTAATGGGCAACAACAGCGCCATGGAACAACAGAACGAGATAATAAAATGTAGCGTGATTTTGGTAAAACTCTGGTATTTGATGGTCATAGGTATGAAGGGCTTACCAAGTCAAAGGATATTCAATCTAATTTATAAAACCATTTGCTATGTAAACAAATAAAAACATCAATACTGTGAATGTAACCATAACTTTGTAAATTATTGAGAAAATCATTGAATGTGTGCTTTACTTAAATAGATTTGTATCCCTTTTATTTGTTTGATTTTTATCCACTTTTAAGTTGAGGTTTTTAATGTAAGGTGTTGCATATGTGGCTTGTTGGTGCGTGACAGTGTAGCAAATGATCAGCCAATCATATCCAACTTGGGGTATGAGGAAGCAAGGTGACGGAATCACCAAGTAATACGTTTCGATGAACTGAGCTTGAATTTCTATGTTGGGATAATAGATAGGTATTGTTACCACCTATAAAGGTGTTGTGAGTTATTTATTTCTCTTATTTATTGGGGCGAAAATCGCAAGTCTATTTCACTATTAATAGTCAAAACTAATATTATTATTTGTCTCAATCTGTGACTTAAAATCACAACTCAAATAAATGCACATTATTTTATAAAAATACCCGTTCTCGTTGATAAATATTCATGCATAGAATAATTATCAAATGCTGTGATAGGCGCAGCAATTGATGGGGTATTGAATTTATGATGAAGCGATCGATGTTACAACTTGCCATCTCTATGGGAATGGTGGCAGTGCCGAGTATGGTTAGTGCGAGCAGTACACCAATGACAAATCCAGACTCTGGTGTCGTAGTAGGTTATTGGCATAACTGGTGTGATGGCAGTGGTTATCAAGGTGGTAACGCTCCGTGCGTCACTCTGGATGAAGTTAACCCTATGTACAACATCGTGAATGTGTCGTTCATGAAAGTGTATAACGTGGCGGATGGTCGAATTCCAACCTTTAAACTAGATCCAACAATTGGACTCTCAGAAGAACAATTTATCGACCAAATCTCTGACTTAAATAAACAAGGTCGTTCGGTGTTGTTGGCATTAGGTGGTGCAGACGCGCACATAGAGCTTAAAACCGGTGATGAACGAGCGTTTGCTGATGAGATCATTCGTCTAACTGAGCGCTATGGATTTGATGGCCTAGACATCGATCTTGAGCAAGCTGCAGTAACAGCAGCAAATAACCAAACAGTCATTCCAGATGCCCTTAAGTTAGTGAAAGAACACTATCGTGCTGAAGGCAAAAACTTCCTTATTACTATGGCTCCAGAGTTCCCGTACCTAACGACAGGTGGAAAATATGTGCCTTACATTGACAATTTGGAAGGTTACTACGATTGGATTAACCCTCAATTCTACAATCAAGGTGGTGACGGTATTTGGGTTGATGGCGTCGGCTGGATCGCGCAGAACAACGACGAGTTGAAAGAAGAGTTCATTTATTACATCTCAGACTCCCTGAGCAACGGCACACGTGGCTTCCATAAGATTCCACATGACAAACTGGTGTTTGGTATCCCTTCAAGTATCGATGCCGCAGCGACAGGTTTTGTGAAAGATCCACAAGATTTGTACGACGCCTTTACTAGCTTAACGTCTCAAGGGCAACCGTTACGCGGCGTGATGACGTGGTCTATCAACTGGGATATGGGCACTAACAAAAATGGCCAGCAATATAACGAACAGTTCATTAAAGACTATGGACCATTCGTTCATGGCCAAGTAACGCCTCCACCGGTTGAAGGTGAGCCAATTTTCAAAGGCATTGAGAATGCACGTGTGCTTCACAATACGGTGTTTGATCCAATGGCAGGTGTCACAGCAACAGACAAAGAAGACGGCGACTTAACCTCATCAATTGATGTGGAAGGGTATGTGGAAACCAGTGTTCTTGGAACTTATATCCTGACTTATCGCGTGAAAGATACTGACAACAATGAGACAACCCAAGCGAGAACGGTAGAAATTTACAGTCAAAAACCAGTATTTGATGGTGTTTCGGATACTACGGTTGCACTTGGTGCTGCGTTTGACCCAATGGCTGGCGTGTCTGCAAGTGATGCTGAAGATGGTGACCTAACCAGCAGTATCGTGCAAACAGGCAGTGCTGATGTCAACGAGGTTGGTAACTACACACTTGTATATCGCGTGACCGACAGTGCGAACCAAACGACGACAGCTGAACGAAAAGTCTCAGTAACAGACGGCTCAAGTTGTGCCAACGCGTGGAACAGTGAAACGGTTTATATTGAAGGTGACCAAGTATCGCATAATGGTTCAACGTGGAAAGCGGGCTGGTGGACACGTGGCGAAGAGCCGGGAACCACAGGCGAATGGGGTGTGTGGAGCAAGGTTTTAGACAGTTCCTGTGGCGGTGAGACACCCGATCCGGATGTCGATCCTACGTTGAGTGTAACTGGATTAGCGTCTTCATACGCCCTGAATAATGGCCAAGTGACCCTAAGCCTGCAATTGGTTAGCAATGAAACGTTAACGGTTGATGTGAGTGTTCGCGATGCATCAAATAAAGTGGTTGAGCAATCTCAGACTGAGGTAAATGGCCAATCACCTTTAACGATTGAATTGCAAGGCATTGAAGCGGGCACTTTCCAGTTATTACTTGAGGGTGTCGCAGATGATGGTGAAATGGTTTCATCACAAAACAGCTTTTCTGTTACCGATGAAACGACAACACCTCCACCTGGAGAGTACCCTGATTATGTAGCAGGCACCGCGTATCAAGCAGGGGATCGCGTCATTGGTGGTGACAATGGCGTTTACGAATGTAAGCCTTGGCCATATACAGCGTGGTGTGCAAGCGCGTCTTACGCACCAGGAGACAGTCTATATTGGAAGGATGCTTGGACTAAGCTGTAGCAAGTCAGAGCACAGCTAAATCTTAAAAAATAGGCCGACTGGAACTGCAGTCGGCCTTTTACTGAAAGCTAGAAGTAATTGGTTTGAATAAAAATCGCTAGTGAATTGAACACAAGTTTCGCATTGCGGCTATGACTTAAACTACGACGGTTTTTCTTAATTGGTAATTTTCATACCAGTAGCCAAGCGTATATGTACAAATTGTAATGTCAGTGATCGCAAATGGAATGAAACTGGCGTTAAGGTGCGCCGTCTCTGGGTTAAAGAAATTTGAAACGAATAAGTAAACCATGAACAGCTTTTCAAGGAATGAGTACAGTATGATTGATTCTCGCCATTTAGTGACATACGCAGAAGCGGCAATAAAGAAGCCCATCAATCCCACCATAATTCCCCAGTGTCTAAATAGAAATACATAGTTAGAGTCATAAGGCAGATTATTCATATCATGCAGTGCAGTCTCTGGGTTGATGGCGTAGATTCCAGCATACATAGTGACGAGACCACCGATCACCAAGAATGGTTTTAAAAAGCGATGAAAGAACACAGTTAGATTCCTCGATTCCATTTTTCTATGAACGAATAAAATTATCAGTTCAGATTATGGTGATGAGTCAGCTTCTATATAATCTATTGAAGCTGACTTATCTTTGGGGGTGTAAATATTTTATATAAACAATAAGGATTTAAAATCAGTAAAATTACTGATTGTTGGTTTTTATATTTAAACTTATTAGGTAGAGTTTATTGTTAATTGTCATCAGTAAATTTACGGAGTTTATTGATATATTTAAATCGTGATGGTCTTTAGATTTAAGGTGTCGAGTTTTTCTTGGAGTGAACTTCTAACTACGTCGACACAAAATTGATAAAGAGGGTGATTATGATTGCGCTCAAGGTAATAAATCGCGTGGTTGATTTTTTCAGGAATCATCGCTTTTAACCATTGCGGTTGAACACAAGTGATTGTGTCTTTGCACATTGATGCGGCAAGTGATTCAGTGATAGCTAAGGTATCAGAATGTTCTGCTAAACACGCTAAAACTGACATGCTAGCTGATCGATATTTAAAGTCGAATACACTAGGGTGTTGTTTCTCAAGTAGAGCATTGAAATCGGTCAACCCAGGCACGAGTATTCCACCTGTGGGGTATTGGTTAAATGAGTTGATATCGAAGTTTTCTTTTTCCCAAGGGTGAGAATTTCTCATAATAACAATAGGTTCGCTGCAGGTGAGTGGCACCGAGCGAATTGATTGAGGTGTATCAATAGGATAAAAATTAAGCCCAATGTGTACTTCATTATTCTGAATCGCTTCGAATGTCTTGTCTGTCCAAGTCGTCAACTTAAGCTTGGCTTGTGGAAACAGGTTAAACACAACGGAGCTGGTTAACTCTGTTGCTATAGCTTCTAAGAAAACACTCGATACAGCAATGGTCAGCTCCCCGTTAAAGGTGCTTGGGTCTTCAAAAATGTCTGCGAATATACGGTTATCAAGTGCTTCAATCTGTTCGTTCAATCCTAAGCCTATGGCGTCTGCTCGATGAGTGGGTTGCAGCTTCCCATTCGACGAATAGAACAGTTTGTCGCCCGTATATTCGCGTAGTTTTGCTAGGGTCTGACTGACAGCGGATTGGCTTATTCCTAATGCAGACGCTGCTAATTTTGTACTTCTATGAATATAGATTGCATCAAATATACGTAAGTGGTTTAAATTAATTTGTTCATTGTATCTTTTATACATGATGCTAGCCTCATTGTTTTTATCTACTTTAATTTAGTTACTATAAATAAGAAATAAGTAAATCTAATTTTTCGTATAAGTAGCTTGGTGAGTTTTATTTGATTTATATTCCTTACCAAGTTCTTAAACACCTAATTGGATTTTTAAAATGATAAATATAAAAACAGCATCAACGACACTAGCCAGTGTTGTGTTGGCATTCGCGTCTTCTCCAGTGTTGGCAGAGCAGGGGGCAGAAGGTCATAAATACCATGATGCAGATCCACGAAATAGTAGCTTAAGGGCCGCCGTTTTTTCTGACGATCAAGGTGAGCTAAAACTACTGGCAGGCGGTGGTGCTTCTGGATTAACGAGTGATATCTCTCAGACTGTGGGTTTTGCGGAGTACTACACCCAATCTGAAAATGCACGATTGAGGGCAGCTCACTTTGATTCGTTTGGTGGCGTCTATGTTGATGTCTATCATTTGGAAAGCGCTGCAAACATGTATACGACGGGTTACATGTTGCCGTTGGGAAGTGATGACGGAACCCTATTTTTCCCTTCGTTAAACTATACCTATGTTGATTTCCTAACAAACGATCTTGCTGATGTCTTAAATTCACGATTGTCATTGAATGGAGGGTATCCAGACAATCTTCCCAATGGTGTATCAGCGAACAATGTGACCACATTGCTGGGTGATAGTGAGGCTCATTTAGGCTCAGTCAACATGTATGCGCTTCACCCTTGGAATGACACCCACTTTTCAGTATTCAACATTAACCTTGGTTCATCGTATGGTGGCGCGGAAATGCAAGTCGCTAATTTGATGTGGCTACAGGGCATAAAAACCAAAGTAAAAGGCAAAGATTTCAACATCATGTTTGAGTTTAAATACGATGTTATGTCGATTCAAAATGAAGCACTTGGTATTGATGAGACATCGGAAGAAGTGACAGCTTCGATAGGTATTGATTATCGCTTCTAACAATCAAAGTAAAACGCTGAACTTGGAGTTCAGCGTTTTATGTCGCGTACTAGAAGGTGAAGTTGGCACCGATAAAGTGGATATTCCCAACAAATGTACCTTGGATTTGAGTGTACGCTTTGTCTGAGCGATCGATATCCATAGAGCCAAAGTCAGCATACTCATAGAAGAGGTCAATGCGGGTATCGTCCCAGTATGTGCTAGCACCCAACGAATAGCGATATTGTTCGCCCACCGGTAGGTCGACCCACTGTTTTGTCGGGTCGTCTTGCGGAGATGTTTCGTATGAGAAGCCCGCTTTTATAGCCCAATTAGTATTAAGCTGATAGTCGGCACCGATCGCAAACTTCCATACATCGTCCCAATCGCGGTCGATTGCTTGAGGTAGGGTTGGGCGTGCGTTCAATGTGTCATTGTATACAGGAGTCTCTGCGAATTCACTCCATTGATGGTATTGGATTGAAGAGAGTATGGTTAGCTGATTATTGAGGTTATAACTTGCACTTAAGTCGGTTATTGCAGGTACGATCAACTCTGTTCCAACAAGCGCTTCATTACCATTGGTAAGGGTAGCCGTGATATCGTCGAAATCGTGAACCAATTTTGAACGGTAACTAAGGCCAATTGACCACGTGTTGGCTTTATACATGGCACCTGCGTTGTACCCAAATGCCCAATCGCTCCCCATATCCGATTCGAACCCAGACGTACTTACCTCAATCATACCGTAGTTAACTTGCATGCCTGCAGCGATAGACCAGTTGTCATCAATTTGATAGCTGATATTTGGGTTGAGTTGCAATGCTGAAAGGAATGCCTTGTCTAAATGGTTAGCACCATCCCAATCGTCGCCATATTCTATGGATGAGCCGCCCACAGCACCGAAATTCACTCCAATGTGAGTTGCTTCAGCAATCTGACGAACGTGGAATATGCCTACTGAGGGCATCAGTGTTTCAGCACTTGCATCGCCTTCTGGAGTATCAATAGTTGATGAATCTTGTGAACCATCGGTGTAATCCATTTGTAGATAAAGAGCCATGGTGTTGATCGTGGTTTTTTGCTCGCCCATGTGACTCATTGTTGCAGGGTTGGTCCAACTTGCAGTAGCGGTTTCAGTATAAACACCGTCGCCAGCACCAGCCGTGCCCGCGTTCGCGGTAACAGCTTCTTGTAAAAGTAGGCCACTTGCATTGGCAACCGAAGAACAAATTAATAGGGGTAATAGGGATTTTTTCATAATCATCATTGTACCTAGGGGCGAAATTAAACGACCCATAAAAGAGAATTGAACTAATGGATTGAAGCCCAGCCACCTATAGGGGGAGGTGGTCATCTTAGAAAGAGCTGGGCTTCGAATAGAGTTGTGGTGTTAACGCATGTTGAGGATCAAAAATACGAAAACAACAAAGAGAACCATTTGGCTTTTTTTTCGGTGTGTTTTGTCTACAAAATCACAGACCTTTTGAAATGCATTCATGGGAAACCTACATACTGTACAAGTAGTAAATCTGTGCTTTCATACGAATAATGATGCCACGGATTACATTAAGGAAATTGAGAAATGGAATCGGCTTTTCTGCATTGACCCAAGCTAAACCAACGGCGCCAACAGGAATGTCATATCCGTCTGGTTCAGTAATGCGCAGTCTCACGAAATGGTGCTTGTTCATCACATTTTTACCTGTGGTTGCACGTACATTTGTTTCTCGCGCAAGAAGAGAGCCTTGCGATTCACCTGTTGCTTCTACAATGCCTTCGACTTCGGCTTGAAATACCTTTCCTGGGTAAATCGCAGTAGCAAATTCGGCTTCTTGTCCCACTTTGATGTTGCGGAAAGCTTGGTGGTTAATGCGCATCAAAACAAATTTTTCATTGCTGTACATTTTTAAGCGAGGCATAGCACCAACGAACTGGCCTTCACGCGCCATAAAATTAGTCACATAACCATCTGTGGGTGCGTAAATTCTGGTTTGCGACAAGTCCCATTCAGCTTGAGCAAGCGATGCCTGTTTATTTTGGAGATCTGCTTCTTTACTCACTACGGAGATCTGCGATTTCTCAATAAGGTTTAGGTTTTTTCTCGCTGTGATAAGTGATTTTGAGTATTGGGCTTCAATAATAGTAAGTTGATTTTTGGCTACTTCCACTAAGGTGCGTTGTTGATCTAACACACTTTCAGTTATGGTGTTTTTCACCTTGGCATTCTGGTCTACGTAGCGTTTTAGGGTGCGTTGTTTGAGAGTGAGATCTTGCTGCGCAGCCGCCACTTGATTTTTTAAGATCTCAATATCTTCAAGAGAGGTTTGATAATTGGTATTAGCAATATTGATATCTTGAACTGCTGAGTTGTATGCCATTTCAGCAATCGCGAGTTGCGCTTTTGCCTTATTAACTGCAATAACGTAAGAATCATCCTCAATCTCATAGATCAGTTCACCTTTTTCAATGGTGTCATTTGGAGAGATGTAAAGAGCGTCAATGTTTCCCGTTACACGTGTCGACCCAGGGCGGAGCTGAATATGAGGTGATTGAACCACTGAACCACCAGATAGATCCATAGGCGCCCAAGTGATCAAACCAACCCAGACAAAGACTAACCAAATAGACCCACCTCCGTAGGCAAATACCTTAAATGGTGTTTTCCAAGGCACCCCAATAAGACGAAGTAAGTAGATAAATAGAGCCCAAACAGCTAAACCTTCAAGCATCGTTATTCTCCTGTTTGTTCTGGTTGTGAAGGGGTTGTGTCATTCCAAACATGACGAAGACGGCGAATGCTCTGTTCAGTGTCGACAAAAGCGATAATAACGGCGAGTACCCACACCCAATGCCAGATAAAGCCTATCCAAGTGAGTATGGTCACCAAGCCCATCTGCCCATGTTTCTTTTTGTCAGCATGATGAATGGGTAGTTCGTGGAACTTCCAAAAGGCGTAAAGTGCACCAACTATCGTGCCTATAAGAACGATCCCCGCAACAACGTGTAAGCCTGTATCGAAACCTGTATCGACAAAAGGCATTGTGATTAAACTCATAACGCTTTCCTAAAATGTTCAAAAAATTGTTTAGCTAGAGTTGCTCCTTCACACCGTGAGTGAGCTATGTAGAAATGTTACGGAGGGTGTGCGAAGAGGGAATCAGTAAAAATACGGATTAGCTATTTGGTGAGCTAAAACTATGATCTCGCAGTATTAAACTAGATTGATAGAGCGTAAGAAAGCCAACGAGTGTTGGCTTAAAATGATGAGGCAGGGAGGGGGGGGAAGTTTTTGTTTATAAAGATGTTCTTTGGATTAGCCTTGTAAATAATGATCCCATAGCCTGTTCGCCAAATATTTTCTGCACCCAATACATGAGTTTTGCATCGTGAGTGGCTTGGTAACAAAGCCTCGGCTTTCTATCGAAGCCCGCTTTTATCATGTGTCGGACTGTAGATTGAGGGGTAGAGCCAGAGCGGTAAGCGTTGTTTAAAAAGTTGTGCGATTTAGCCACGACCTCTTGGTATTCTGGCTTGGAAGATGTGGCTTTCATATCACTAAGTTGGATCGCATCGAATTCAGTTTGAACGGCACCGGGTTCTATTGTCGATACTGAAATGTTGAAGGCGGCGACTTCTTGCGCTAGACCTTTAACCATGCCATTTAGAGCGTGTTTTGTTGATGAATACCAAGCATTCATGCTTGTAGAGACGCGTCCAGCGATAGAGCTGGTGAAGATAATACGACCTGAATTTCTCTCGCGCATGTGGGGTAATACCGCGCGTGCAAGGCGTGCAGCGCCATAAACGTTGGTATCAAATTGTTGTTGAACTTTAGATATTGGCGTTTCTTCGACTGGACCTGCGATGGCGTAACCTGCGTTGGCGTACACAATATCAATGTGACCCACCTCTTCGATCATTGTTGCGACCATAGCATCAACATCAGTTTCGTTACGAATGTCCACTTTAAAGATCTTCGCTCCGATCGCTTCGAGGTCAACCATTTTCTCTAGTCGTCTCGCACCACAATAAACGGTATGGCCTAAGTCTATAAGTTGGATGACAAGCTCTTTTCCGATACCAGAAGAAGCGCCAACGACTAAGACGTTTTTTGAAGGCATAAGAATACTCCAATTAAATCGATGCAAAGTGTAATTTATTGTCTGAAGAAACCCAGAACGCATTGGCTGTGTAATGAGTCGAGTCATATTCATAGAAAATAAATTGATGAGATCTAGCGATTAATGGAGACAGTATCGAACAGTATAAATTAGGAGTAATCAGTATAATTACTGTAACGTATATGGTGTTGTTACAGTAATTATATAATAGAGCGAGTCGGGTAGGCGTTCTAGTGTTCTATTCCTAGTCCGTTTCTTAAAGCGAATTGGATCAGCTCTGTGTTATTTTCAAGTTCAAGAATATCAATCATTCGATACTTGTGGGATTCAATGGTTCTTGGACTGAGAAATAATTTTTCAGCGCACTGTTTTGCAGTAAAACCTTGAGCCAATAACGTAAGTACAGAGCACTGCTTAGGAGTCAATAACAGTAGTTTTTCACTTTCATTGGCGTTGGTAGGTTGGTCTTGTTTTAAGTTCCTTACCATTGTTGAATGCTGCCAATAACACAACCAAATGTCGCAGATGAGCTTGAGTCGTGTCATGTCTTTGTCTGAAAGTGGTTCTAATTCATTGTTAAATCTAGAGAATGATAACGCTCCCCAGTCCTGCCCAAACAGTTTAAGCGGTATGATACCGTGCCATCGTCCTCCTTCCGTATGAAGCGTCTTGATTACGGAAATTTTATGGTTGCCCATTTCTTGCTCACTAAACGTAAGCCAATTTTTTTTGGTACGTAGCAACTTGAAGTAATCTAAGTAGTTTCCACTGATGAAGATTTGAGGGTTAAGTTCGGGAACCCCATCACGAGAAACGGATACCGTTTTACCATCATTTAGCATGATCATGGAGTTAGGAAATAGAGTGACGCGGTCAATGTCAAACCAAGTCAGTACGGGCTTGGCAATGGTTTTCCAAGTGTTATCAAAATCTTTTGGTAATGAGCCAATGAGGGCGTTGGATTGTTCTGTGACTAATTTTTCGAATGAGATATCGGAAATGTTTTTCATTGTAAACAGCGCGCCTTATTACAGTGCAATATAAATAAATTACCGCTTAATTAAACGATAAGTCAAATACTTCGCCATATTCATGGATATTTTACTTCTTTAGAGATAGGCGACTGAGACGAATCAGTAATACTACTGATTACGCCATTCGATGATTCTTAAATAATAGCTCACGGAAAGAAATTACGTTTAAAAAAACAAAAGGTCTTGAGCTATGTTCAAAAAGAAAACCTTCCTACAACTTGCAATGGGAGCAGCACTTGCTTCTGCTGCAATGGCAAGTTATGCGACCACTGATACAAGTCGTCCAAATATCCTAGCTATCTGGGGTGATGATATTGGTATCGATAACGTGAGTGCATACACTCGTGGGCAAGCCGGTCACTGGACGCCTAACATCGATAGAATCGCGAACGAGGGTGTTTTGTTTACTGATTTTTACGGTGATCAATCATGTACTGCAGGTCGTTCTTCGTTCATTACTGGTCAACACCCGATTCGTACTGGCTTGACGAAAGTTGGTATGCCTGGCGCGAAACAAGGCATGAAGCCAGAGGATCCAACACTTGCAACAATGCTTAAAGAAAAAGGCTACATGACAGGCCAGTTTGGTAAGAACCACCTTGGTGATTTGGACTCTCAACTACCGACAGAGCATGGTTTTGATGAGTTCTTCGGTAACTTATATCACCTAAATGCAGAGGAAGAGCCTGAGCATCCAGATTATCCGAAAATGCCGGGCTTTAAGAAAAAGTTTGGTCCTCGCGGTGTTATCCACTCATACGCTGATGGTCGTGTAGAAGATACAGGTGCGTTAACAATCAAACGAATGGAAACGGTAGATGAAGAAACGTTAGAAGCGGCTCTGGACTTCATCGATCGTGCGCATAAAGAGAACAAGCCATTCTTCTTATGGTACAACTCGACACGTATGCATGTATGGACTCACCTAAAAGAAGAGTCAAAAGGCATCTCTAAGCGTGGTGGCTTATACGGTGACGGAATGGTTGAGCACGATAACATGGTCGGCCAACTGCTTGATAAACTTGATGAACTCAAAATTGCTGACAACACGATTGTTTCTTACACCACGGATAATGGCGTAGAGAAATGGGGTTGGCCTGATGGTGGTACATCTCGTTTTTACGGTGAGAAAAACTCAACATGGGAGGGTGGTTTCCGCGTACCAGCTATGATGCGTTGGCCAAATAAGATCCCTGCTGGTTCGGTTGCGAATGAAATTGCATCACACCTAGATTGGGCTCCCACTTTTGTTGCTGCTGCAGGTGAGCCAAAGCTTGTAGAGAAGCTGAAGAAAGGCACCAAACTTAATGGCAAAGAGTACAAAGTACACCTAGATGGTTACAACCTGATGCCTGCGCTTAAGGAAGGCAAAAACACGACAGCTGACAATAACCCTAATTGGCCACGTAAGAACTTTATCTATGCGACAGATAACGGTGACATCTCAGCGATTCGTTTTGGCGATTGGAAAGTGATGTTCTCGGTGAACAACTGTCACGGTATTGAAACTTGGACATGTGCCTTTGAAGAGCTGCGTTTCCCATACATCTTTAACTTGCGCCAAGACCCATACGAGTCAGCGCTGCATGAAAGTACGGGCTACCAGAACTGGCGTGTAGAGCATTTACCTTACATGTACCTTGGTGCTGCTCAAACATACCAATTCTTGCAGACGTTCCAAGAATTCCCACCACGTCAAGTACCGGGCTCTTTCTCAATTGACCAGATTGTTGAGAAGATGAACATCTGGCAACGTGCTCAGTATCAATAGAGTTGCGTTACAACAACGAGCATTTTCAAAGCAATACAGTCTATAAGGCATAGATTTATTTGAACTTAAATTGCTCATCGGGAACAGGAGAGAGCGGCCATTGTGGTCGCTCTTTTTCGTTGTCTGGCAGTAAGTAGATACCGTAATACTACTGATTACCCAACGAGTAGCTTGATGAATAATGGATGCAGATAACCGATATAGGTCGGTGTTAGGGAAGTTGTTGCACAGTGAATGTGATTGAACGATAAGAGGAATAACAATGGCTCAATCAGCTCAACTCGATACCCTTGTGTTGCCGAAAGCAGCACCAGCACAGCGAATGAACATCATGACTAAGCCTATTGGGGCTGCATGTAATATTGACTGTACTTACTGCTACTACTTGAGCAAGGAAGAATTGCTTGGGCATGAGCAGGGCTGTGCCACACAAATGAGCAAAGAGATGCTCGAAACCTATATTCGCACATACATTGAACAGCATAACTACCCAGAAATAGTATTTCACTGGCAAGGCGGCGAGCCAACTTTACTCGGTGTTAACTATTTTCGTGATGTTGTAAGCCTTCAAAAAAAGTACTGCCCAAAGGGCGTCAAAATAGAGAATAACATTCAAACTAACGGTACGTTGCTCAATGATGAATGGGGTAAGTTTTTAAGCAAAAACAACTTCCTAGTAGGTTTGAGTATTGATGGGCCGGAAATGGTCCACAATGCGTATCGCACCAACCGCGCAGGTCGTGGCACTTTCAAGCAAACCATGAAAGGTGTAGAGATTCTACATAAACACGAGGTTAATTTTGCGACCTTGACTTGTGTGAACAACCTTACTGGCTCTAACCCTCTAGATGTTTACCGTTTTTTGCGTGATGAAGTTCGTTCACCACAGATGCAGTTTATTCCAATTGTCGAACCAAAATCATTTCGTGATACCGCACCACAGAGGTGGTCAGATGAAGACGTTATTTTTCAAGGGATGCCAGAAACAGAACCTAGTCACCCGAACTCAATTGTTGAATCGTGGTGCGTATCGGACCATCAATGGGGTGAGTTTCTATGCACCATCTTCGATGAGTGGTTAGAAAATGATATCGGTAAAGTACATGTGCCGTATTTTGAAGCATGTGTTGAAACATGGATGGGTCGAGTTAATCCTCTTTGTACTCTTGCTCCTATGTGTGGAAAGGGTTTGGCTATCGAGCACAATGGTGACGTGTTTGCTTGTGATCATTACGTATATCCAGAGTATAAGCTTGGAAACATCAATGATGCGCAGTTGGAAGAGATGCAATTCTCTCAAGGTCAAGAAGAGTTTGGGCGTGCAAAAGAGGCGTCACTTCCAAATCAATGTCGAGCGTGTACATACCAATTCGCCTGTTTTGGTGAATGTCCCAAAAATCGTTTTATCAAAACATTGGATGGTGAATCAGGGTTGAACTACCTGTGTGCTGGTTGGAAGCGATTCTTCTCACATATAGATCCTTACATCTCAATGATCGTAGCGACGATGGGATATCCCGTTAACAAGGGAATCAATCACGACGCAATCAAGATTCAATTTAACAAGTAGGGCGGTACCCATGAAATTAAAGCAAACATTACTATTATCTTTGGCACTGCTAACTCAAGTCGCCCATGCTCAACAAGACGTTGCAGCTACTATTGAATCACTCTTTGCACGTACATCACTAGACGCGATGCTCGAAGTCGCCTCTCAGACAAAAAGTGAACGGTATACTGAATTTGCAACCTTGTTTAATTACTGCCAGAAACTGCCAAACGATGACAAATGCGGTAAAGAGTACAACGTAAAGCGCGAGAATTACGAAGTTGCAAAAGCCAATCACGATGTATTGATAATGGCGCAAGACCCTGAGTTTATTGGTCTGCTAATGCCTGCATCAAACTATCCTGAGCTTGTTCATGCACTCAAAGCATTGGGGTATTTATCTGTTGAGTCGAGTGCGAAAAACGCTAAGCACGAACAGGTGATGGTGGCATTAAACCGCTGGCTTGAAGCACATAACTTCTCGAAAACGGAGCAGATTTACTTCATGCACGCGTTACTTGTGAGAACAGACGAGTTGTCAAAGCAGCTCATTGAACAGCACTCAGCTCAAAGTAGTTCGGCATTATCAAACGTCGAAAGCGAGTCTAATTATGGCTAGAGGAAAACACCGCCATAGTTGGGCAAAGGGTGTTTGCTGCATTGTAGGAATAGTGGCTTGTTTTACTTCGCAGGTAGTGGTTGCTGCAAGCTCCGCTTCGAGTCAGAACTATAGTAATCAGGCGAGCGCCGCATCCGGTCATCGTGAACAACTATTAGCAGAATACTCGCAAGATGAAACCTTAGAGTTAGAACAGCGTGCAGCAGCGACTGTCAACTTAGGGATGCATTACGGCCCGAATGCGATCATCGCTGTTGCGCGAGCATCTCGATCGACGGATGTTGAAATGCGTTTAGCGGCAATACAAGCCGCTGATCAGTGGCAAGGTAAAGCGAAGTGGGACGTAGTTGCTCCGTTGCTCAATGACGATAACGTTCTGGTACAGAAAGAAGCAGTAAGAACACTGATTGTATTGTGGCCCGAACTTAAAGGTGACTATTTAGACATCTTGACTTCTGCTGTAGAGCGACACCTCAGTCGTTTGCCTATGGATATTGATGGAGATTTGGAACGAGCTTGGATCTACAACATCCGAAGTGAGCGCCAGAAAGCGACAGACCTCTATTTCGCAATGCAAAACCGATATCACGATCCTCGAGTCTCAATTGTTTATGCCGATTTTTTGAAGAAGTCTGGCAAAGAGAGCGAGGGAATACGCGTGCTCAACCAAGCCCTTATAGAATTCCCTAATTCCGCTGCGCTTCATTATAGCCTTGGGCTTGCCTATTTAAGGGCTGACAAGCGCCACGAGGCTCTAGGGGAATTACGCAGTGCCTATGAATTGGAACCAAATCGAGGCTCGTATGGTTACATTTATGCCACGCTGATCCGCGATGAAGATCCCAAAGCGGCAGCTTCAATATACCGCTCTATCTATCAACACCGAGCTCAGCCAGCATATCTTTATGCGCTGTGTGAAACGCTGTTGCTTGATGGTCAGGATGCGACACTCTGTCTGAACGAATTACAAAGTGTAGCGCCATCAGACGTGGTTTCTCAGCTGAAGAATCTATCTCAATCCAAATAACGTTCGCTTTAGTCGCTTCAGCGCTGAGCAACTTCATCAGTTTTATAAGGTAATGTGATGTCTACAGAGACGTATACAGTGATTCACGATGTGATTGAAAAGACTAACCAGTCGATCATCGGCCAACAAGATGTCACGAAATCGATGATGATCGCATTGCTGACAGGCGGCCATATTCTCTTAGAGGGGCTCCCTGGCACGGCAAAAACTCGTGCCGCTAAAGTGTTGTCAGAGCTTATCAATATGGACTTTAGCCGAGTTCAATTTACACCGGATTTGTTACCTTCAGACGTTACCGGTACGCAAATGTATCATCAAGAACGAGGCAGTTTAGCGTTTAAACCCGGTCCTATTTTTAGCTCAATGGTTTTGGCTGACGAGATAAATCGTGCACCCGCTAAAGTACAAGCGGCACTGCTGGAAGCGATGGCTGAGGGAACCGTGACGGTAGCGGGTGAGACTCGCGCATTGCCAGAACCTTTCCTTGTAATTGCGACACAGAACCCTATAGAGCAAGAAGGGACATATCCATTGCCAGAAGCGCAACTGGATCGTTTTATGATGAAAGTGCGAGTCGATTACCCCGACAATGAGGCTGAAATGGCGATCATTGATTTGGTTCGAGAAGAAGAGCTGTGTATCCGTGAAAACACCTCTAATTTAGAGAGCGAAAGCCAAAGCGCCAAAGATAAAGCTTCTGAAATTGATTCATCACATTCGGCATTTATGGGGCGTATTGAACACATAACTGCGGGTAAAGAAGCCGTTAAACGAGTGCATAGTTCTCAATCCATCAAACAGTATATTGTTGACCTTGTGATGGCAACGCGTTTCCCACATCTGTATCCAGACTCTCGTTTAGAACAGTGGATTGAAGTGGGTGTAAGCCCACGAGCATCGATCGCATTAGATAAATGCAGCAGAGCACATGCTTGGTTATCAGGACGTGACCATGTGACGCCAGACGATGTTCGATCAGTAGTCGTGTCGGTGCTGGGGCATCGAATTACACCGAGCTTTGAAGCTTTATCCCAGTCAATCAGTACTGAGCAGATCGTCGACGAACTGTTGATGAATGTCGCTATCACTTAACCGGACCATTGTCCCGCATTCCAACTTTAGATAAGTCCAGAAAATTAGATAAGTTCCGAAAAATAGTAGGAGAGCGTTATGGCTCAGTCATTCGATTCTAGAGTCGCGGCGTCATTTGAATCATTAATGGCACTCAGACCACAATCCACCGGGTTCTCACTTCCACCGTTGTCCAAGAGTCGTAGCCGTCAGGCGGGAAGTCATGTATCCAGTTATCGTGGTCGAGGTCTAAATTTTGAAGAGTTTAGGCATTATCAAATGGGTGATGATATTCGCAGTATTGATTGGAACGTAACGCAAAGGATGGGAGAGGCGTATATACGAGTTCAGAGTGAAGAGAAAGATCTGCCTATCGTATTAGTCGTTGACCAGCGTAGTAGCATGTTTTTCTCTTCGGTCGATACTATGAAGTCGGTTGTAGCGGCGCAAGTAGCTAGTTGTTGTGGTTGGAAAATATCTAAAGATGGCGATCGAGTTGCGGCGCTCATCTTTTCTGATCATCAACTTCAATGGTACAAACCGCAGCGTCAAGCAAGTCATGTCGCGCGTATTCTCCAATCTTTAGCACAAACGAATCAACTGTTGTTGGAGAGTCATACTAGCCAGTCTGTAGAGGGTCTTTCATCTGCGCTTAATAAACTCGCCAAGCTCAAGCTTAAAGGCTGTCTGATGCTGTTTATTTCCGATTTCAATGGTATTACTGAAACGGATGTACAGAGAATTCAATGGTTGAAAAGACATAATGATGTGATGGCGGTTGCGATCAACGATCCTATGGAAACGGAGTTGACCATTTCAGACCCTCTAACCATCAGCGATGGCTCGCTACAGTTGCCTGTTGATAGGTCGTTAAACAGTCAACTCGTCAACTATAACCAGGAGGTCAAGCGAGCCTATAGAGAGGTTTATGACTTACTTCGAACTGGTTCTTTGGATGTGATTCGCCTGAATACATCGGGTGATCATATTGCGTCGTTCATTAGCCAAGTAAACGGAGGTCGAAGTGTCTGACAATCGTGTGCTGTTAAAAGACTTTATTGACCCAACGGTGATTGTGGATGTCAGTTGGGCACCGACCACATTGGGTTGGAAGATTCTTTATACGATATTGGTGGTTTGGCTTTTTTGGAAGTTAGTTCATCGCTATCGATGTTTCAAAGCAAATCAATATCGTCGCGACGCATTGGAAAAATTGAATCAATTAACCCGTGATAGACGAAACGGCATCATTGATGTCGACCAAGAGTTGTACCAATCAAATCGTATTCTTAAAGCCGTTGCGTGTCATGCTTATCCAAACTCTGATGTGGCTATGTTGTTTGGAGCCAAATGGTGTGATTTCCTCACGAATGTATCTGAGTTATCGCAAAGAGTAGGCCACGCAGCACCATTCAAAAACAATCAGGGTGGAGTGTTACTGGCTTGGCAACAAAATTTGTATACGTCAACCTCGACACATGATTGGACAGAGGCGCAACTCAAACAAATTCGTCAATTCGTAAAAGCTTGGATTAAATACCACCCCGGAGAGGTTCAATGATTGCATTTGAACATATGTGGGCGTTTGGACTACTGCCTCTACCAGTGATTATTTACCTATCGCTCCCTATTTATAAAACCCCACAAAAGGCCATTAAGGTTCCATTCTTTAATACTTTGGTGCGCTATTTAGGTGTCAATGGTGAGCGAGGTACAAACGCGCTGAGTGCCGGAGCATGGCAACGGTCATCGTTGTTTCTTGGGTGGTTACTTTTAGTTCTCGCAGCGGCGAAACCGGTATGGCTTGGACCTGAAGAAATAAGGGAACTTGCGGGGCGCGACATTATGATTGTATTGGATTTATCAGGTTCGATGGCAACGCGAGATTTTGTTGATTCTAATAAAGCAGAGCAGAGTCGATTGTCTGCATCAAAAAGCGTATTAAAGTCGTTTGTTGAGCAAAGAGAAGCTGATCGCTTTGGTTTAATCATCTTTGGAGACTCAGCATTTTTGCAATCGCCGTTCACTATCGACCACGCTGCATGGCTTAGGTTATTGAATGAAACGCAACCTGCTATGGCAGGCCAGAGTACACACCTTGGTGATGCCATTGGTCTAGGGATTAAGACCTTTATTTCCGAGGCCAAAAACCAAGATAAAGAGACGTTACCCACGCGTGAGCATCTCATGGTTGTTCTGACAGACGGTAACGACACGGACAGCCTAGTACCACCTATCGATGCAGCGAAAGTTGCGGCGGCGAATGGAATTAAATTACATATTGTGGCGATGGGTAACCCTGAAACTAGAGGGGAGCAGGCTGTTGATATGGAGACAATCAAGCAGATGACCACGATAACCGGAGGAGAAGATTTCCTCGCAATGTCTACGAAAGAGTTGACAGCGATTTACGACACCATTAACAGGATGGAGCCGAGTGTTTTTGATAGTTATCGATACCAACCAAAGCAGAGCCTGCACTATGTTCCAATTTTGATGGCTTTTCTCTACCACCTGTTGTTCATGCTATATCGCGTTGTTAAATATTCAGCCTTGGCCAGCGTGACAACCTTAAACAGTGTGACAAATAAAGAGGCGCAGCATGATGGATAATTTTCACTTCATACGCCCATTATGGTTGAGCCTACTGATTCCTTTCATCGCTGTAGTTTTCGTTAACTGGAGGAATAATTACAAGAACAAAGAGTGGGTGACACACATACCAAAGCACCTGTCGGATGTGTTATTGGTTGGGCAGGAGAGTCGCGGAAAGAACCTACCAATTCAACTTCTTGGGGTTCTTGGTTTGGTCGCTATTATTGTTGCTGCGGGACCAAGTTGGTACCGGCAAGCCTCCCCATTCGCTGAAGATACAACACCGCTGGTGGTGGTACTTGATGTGTCTGATTCAATGATGCAAAACGATCTCGCTCCAAGCCGTTTATACAGAGCTAAACAGAAAATCTCATCTCTGATTGAGTTGCAGGGAAAGGGGAAAACAGCATTGATTGCCTATTCAGGGAGTGCGCATTTAGCGATGCCATTGACACAAGATATCGAAGTCTTTAAGCCGCTATTGCAAGCGATTAAACCTGAAGTGATGCCACGTGAGGGAAAATTTGCTCAATACACATTACCCATTGTCGATCAGATCATTCCAAGAGATAGCGTTGCAGCAACGGTGTTGTTGGTTACTGATGCGTTAAATCAGAGGGCGCTGTCTGAGTATCATGATTACTTTAACGCGAGAGGGTACCAACTTCTCGTTTATGGGGTTGGTAACCCAAGTGTTGAGAGTGCTCTACCAGTTGAAGAAGAAAAGCTGTCGATGCTTGCCGAAGCTGCCAATGGGGAGTTAGTTCTATTCACGTCTGATGATCAAGATATCTTGCGCCTGAGCGATAGGGTTACCGCTTACGCTGAGCTATCGTCCAATCAGGCAGAGCCTTGGTTTGATGCGAGTTATCCGTTGGTTTGGGTATTGGTGATTCCCTATTTATTGTGGTTTAGAAAAGGTTGGCTCGTGCAGTGGAGTGTGTTTGGCTTGGCTTTGGCATGTTCTACTAATAGCCCTCAACTCTCTGCCGCAGAGCTTTCGATGACCGATCTATGGCTAACTAAGAACCAACAAGGGGCTTTGCATTATCAACAGCAAGAGTACTTAGAAGCCGCTAAGGTTTTTCAAACTGAGCTTTTAAAAGCAGGCGCTTACTATCAGGCGGGGGATTATGAAACGGCTCAGCAACTTTATATGCGAAGTGATACGTTACAAGGTCATTTAGGAGTCGCCGCCTGCCTTGCACAACAAAAAGAGTTCGTCGCTGCGAGAGAACATTATCGGGATATTGTTAATCGCTATCCTAGCAATCATGAGGCGCAGCATAACTTAAAGGTGATTGAAGCTGTTATCGCATATATTGATAACTTCACTGAGCAACAATCAAAAAGCAATGAGCGACAAGTCAGTAGAGAAAACGGAGACAAACCACAGCGAGCCGATGGCGTTAAACAACAAGTTGAAAAAGACCAGATCATTGAGGAACACCTGTCTGCAGAAGAGGTTTTGAATGACTCAAACGCCAACGAAAAGTGGATGAAGCGCGTGCAGAGTGATCTATCTATTTATTTGGCTAAGAAGTTTTCGCTCCAGTATCAGCAAGGGCAAGCAACAACAACGGAGTGGCGCGATGGAGAAGAATAATTGGGTTCAGTATCTCTTGGTTTGGCTTCTTTTCTTTTCCGCTACACTTTGTGCTCAGGAACACAGTACACCAACAAGTGACTCACACATTATAGTAAAAACTTGGATAAGCCATGTATCGAACAGGCCGGTTGCCCATGAGCAAGTTTTGGTTAACATCGCTGTGATGACAGATACTTGGTTTACCAAAGGAACGCGGATACATCGCTTTGAGATAGATAACGCGATGGTGTTGACCAACAGCATGTCGACGATGAACTCAACGGAACGTCTAAACGGAAAAGTGTATTCGACACAGCATTGGCAAGTGGAAGTATATCCATTGAAAGGTGGTATGTTCAAAGTTCCCTCAATCACGATTGATGTTGTGACAAAAGGTGAACGAGGATCATTGCCACAGACGTTAATGACAGAGGCGTTGGATTTTGAGGTTGAAACAAACAACGCTCTTTTGAAGCTTGAACACTCATCTCTCCAACCCGGCTCTACGTTGGTAGGACACAATGCCCAGCTTTTAGAGGAGTGGACGATTACAAAGCAAAGTTCAGAGCAAAATACAGACCTTCAAATTGGAGATTCAATAGAGCGTAAGGTGACCCTATTAGCCGAAGATACGGTGAGTATGTTATTGCCTTCTGTTGTTGAAGCATTAAGCGAAAACAATACGGATTTTATTAGCTTCCCTATTCTTGATAAGACACAAGATGAGATCGTTCGAGGTTTAAGGCTCGCCACCAAAACGCAAACGGCAACTTATGTGGTAAAACAAGCCGGTCAAGTCACTTTGCCTGCAATTACGCTAATGTGGTGGGATACACATGCACAGGCAATGCAGGTGCTGAAATTGCCAGAGAAGACTTGGCAAGTGAGTCATACACTGGCTTCGTTTTGGGACATGTATAGTAGAGTTATACTGCTTACATTAGCTGCAGCGCTTACTGTTATTTTCGGTTTAATGCGGCTCTACCACTACTTACAAAACCAATCTAGTAACGCTTGGTGGACACTAGCTGTTTCGATAAAGAGGCGAGACATCCCATTATATGAGACGTCACTTTATCAGATAGCACTTAGTCGATATCGGAAGCGAGTATTGGTGACAGGTGGTTATGCGCCATGGGCGCTGCGTGAGATTCAAACAAGATATAGAATTCACAATAAGCTCGCCAATATTGACAGAAACAATGTCTCGCGAGTCGAACTCATTAAATTGTTTGTAGGCTTTATCTTCAAATACGAACGCCTCGACTCGGTTTAGTTAATCATTGAAGGAGCCGCCTGTAGTACTTTATCTGGAGTACCGAAAAACTTTTGTGAGCCATCCTTTTCCATTAGTAAACATCTATCTGAAACTGCGACCATGGCTTTACTGGTAGTGGTAAAGATCACCGTGCAATTTGCTAACCGTTCTTTGAACAAAAGAGTGAGATAGCGGCTGTTCTCATTTTCGGCACCAACGAAGGGCTCATCGAGAATCAGAACTTTTTTATGGCAGTCCCCCAGACCGATTGCTAAAACCAATTTTCGATACACGCCGTCAGGAAGTTGGTCGAGAAACTCCGTATTTAAGAGCGTATTCTTTCCTTGAGGTAAGTAGGGTAGAAGGTCGAAGAAGTTGAGCATCTCATCAATGGTTTCATCTTGCACATATCCGTTATATACCGTGTAGTTAGCGTGCACAGTAGATGGGTAAAGGTGCATGTTGAATGGAATATATGTGAGGCTACTTCTAAGTCTGAAGTTATTGAACTGAGCCACGTTGTAGCCGTCATAGAGTAGCTGGCCTTGAAAACGGGTTTCTATTCCAGAAAGGATGTTCATTAACGTTGTTTTTCCGGCACCAGACGGTGCACATACCGCTACTTTTTGTCCTGGGGTGGCAGCAATAGATAAATTAGTTAGACCGTTGCCTACCCCAGGATAACGGTGTGACAGTCCTTTGATACTAACCCGGCCACCCAACTCTTGAATAGGTGGACTTTTCTCCATTTTGGTTTTGTCGTCATCAAGCGACATCAAAGCATTGATTTGGGCAGAAGAGGCCTTAATCGTGTCGATTTTTGCGAGTGAATTGTAGATCCCCATGATCGGCGTGAGTGTCTTCCAAACCAAAATGATGATTGCGAGCATTGCGCCAGGGTTGGCATCTCCAGCCATCACCGCAGATACTGCAGTAACAATACTGGCGGTACCAATTACTTGAATCAGACTACTGCCGAGTTGCTGGATTTTAGAGTTAGTAATTGAAACTTGATGAGAGTCTTTAAGGCGTTGAGTCAGCGCGGCGTTGAAACGGGACTTGACGACTGAAAGTAGTGGTAGCTTTTGTATTGAACCTACGTTGGTTAACAACTCGTTCCACTGGTAAGAAACCATCGCGTTGGCGCGAGAACTTCGCGATGTGGCTTGCAGGTAGATATAGCGAGCATAAATGCAGAACACCACCATTATCGCGATGCCAATTAAGACTGTAATAGCAGCGCTTCCAGACATAGCAAAAATCGCGATAAGAAAGATAAAGATAAATGGCAGATCAAAGTAGCTTAAGCTCGACTCTGCTGTTACGAGCTGTCTAAACTGGTCGATATCTTTGAGTCGCGCTAACTGTGAAGAAGTAGTGGCGCTAGAGGTCATCGCGTAGGGCAGCCACAATAACTTAGAGATAACGTGGTATGAAATATAATGGGCAAGCTCTTGCCCTGAGGTGTTGAGAATACTCATTCTCTGTCGTTTCAAAAAGTGTTCCATTAGAGCGACAGCAATTGCGCCAGAGGCAAGCCAATATAAGGTTGAGGCGGAGTCTGCGGTTAACGCAAAGGTATACACTCCCATAATGAAAAACGGTTGTATGGTTCCAAACAGAGTGATGAAAAGGCTCAATAGAGCGAGACTTTTAAATTCAGCACTATGTTCATAGAAGATGTGTTTTACCCAGTTACGTTTGTCTTGTGATTCAGGTGGAGGCTCACGAAAAATACGCGAATAACTCGATATAGCGCAAACGTGCGCCTTAAATTTTTCCGGAAGTGGACTCTGAATGGGGATATCATTTTCGTAGTCGTATAGGTGTAACACCTCTTTGTCGACACCTAACAAAATGTAGTTCTGACGATTGATTGAGATAAACGCAGGGCAACTGAGTTTTTCTAGTTGTTTAAGGTTGGTGATTTTTTCGTGCAGACATTGGTAGCCGAGTCGTGAAAGCGTGGCATCAAACGCTTTAAAGTGGTTTTTATCACTGATAAACGTGTCCGATAAAAGCTCCGCAGTGCCTTCCCATTGCAGAGCGACCAGAGTGTAGCTTAACCCCAGTAATAGAGGGTTTTCAGCGTAGCGGCTTGAAAGGTGGCCTTCTCTAAAGTGGAGTAGGCGCTCTTTTATCTCGTCAAAAGCAATTAATGTATCCATGCTATGCCACCTCACGAGCTTTGATGTGTTCGATGTTACGATCTTTGTGTTTTATCTTGTTACTTGCGATAACGAACAAATAAGAGTTGATCCTTGGACGCAAACAAGAGAGTAAATTAGCCGAAAAGTCGACGTCATAAGCGAGATCGAAGTCATCTATGAGTACGATTTTCTTATTACTGAGTAGTGCTCGTACAATGAGCAATGCAAAGTTAACCTTGCGTGAGAATGGCTTAATACCTGTAGTGGTAATCTCAGTGTAGAAACCTTGCTTGAGGTCGTCGATATCGCTTTTGATTCCTAAAGCTTCACACAGTGAGTAAGCGGCCTTGTGAAGTTCAGGTCGAAAGCAGGTGATATTATCGATGATCGTACCATCAACAAAAGTGCTGTGCTTATTGATCATGATAATGTTGTCGGTGAGGGTGACCTCGATTTTTTCTTCCAGCGTTGCCTCACTCGAACATTGGCTTAACCCTCGCAAGATCGACGATTTACCTGACCCAGATTGACCGGAAAGTATGGAAATTTTATTCGCTTGAAACAGATAGCGCTCTTGGCCCTTATAACTGACATATTTTGGTGGTACGCCTACTCGTTGATTGGATTTATGCTCAGTCGCCATTTCTAATATTTCATTCAATCTCTTGATATAACTCTTATTAACCTTCCATTGGCTAATGGCACGCATGGTCTGTTGGTAAGGGCCAAAGAAACGATTGGTGAGAAGAATAATAGCGGCCATTACGCCTTGGCTTATATCGAGGTTGATAACAGCCATCGCGCTGGTCACGACAGTTAGGATTACAGCAAGTTGTTGAATCAAAGTTAATGTTAGGCTGAATTTTGATTCTTGTTTCTCAAATTCGCTAGTGTGGTATTCACGCTCTTTAACCATGGTGTTCATTAAGTTCTCAAGCCTGTACTCCATTGAGCGACCTTTGATATCGAGCGGATAGGAGATGATATCGATGATGTTAGAATTCGTGGTGCCATCGATATCAGATTTTTTCTGCATCAAAGCCACTTTGCTTTTTGATAAGTGAAGGGCTGTAACTAACAGGAATAGGGAACTCACTACCAAAATTAATCCAGCTAGCGGGTTGATAACCGCAATGATTAATAGAGTAACAAGACAAGTAAACGCGTTGATGAGTGCGCCGATGAGTTCACCGCTGTAGTAGGAACGTAACCCTAGAATGGTGGTGAGTCTCTCCAAATATGAGCCTGTATCTAGCTTTTTGAATTGAGCACTGTCTGAATGACAGATGGCGTTGAAGATCTGATTTGTCGCAGACTGTTCAAAGCGGTTGCCAATTCTCGATACCATCGACTCTTCAATATTTTTGATTTTATAGTCGAGCATGATCGCGATCAGGATAATCACGAAGATGAAATAAAGAGATGAGCTCGATTCGTTTGGGATAATACGGTCGAAAATGATCAGTATTGAAAACGGTAATACCAACCCAAGAATAGTGGTCAATATACTCGATATCACTAAGAAGCTAGTATCGCTTGCACTCAACTTCGGGAGATAATTAAGTTTGTCCATTATTCTTCTCCTTGAGCTGACAAGCTGTCGATGATTGATAAATCAAACGTGTCTTCGATAGGAATCATCCGTTCAGAAATACGATTGAGCTCTTCTAAATCTATGGCGCCGAATAGGGCTCTTAGTTTGGTGACATTGATGACGTAATCATATTGATTGGTGTAGTACTCACGAATACTGTCAAAAAGATCTGATTCGGAATTCAGTAAGTCGGTTAAGGTTTTTGTGCCAAGTCGATAAGCCTTTTTGTTACCTTGGTAAACGCGATAGTTTGCGATCACAGCAGCACGTAAATAGGACATGGCCTCGATGTTAGCATTGATGGTCAGTACGGTATCATCTAGAGCAAATTGAGCGTCATTCAGCGCTTGGTCATATTGAGCGGAGAATTGCTGAATGCGGCCTTTGTTCTTTTGATATTCGTAATAGTCACTACCGCCCTCAAAGATGGGCAAGTCGACCGTTAAGCTGTAGGTTGTGGTGTCGGTTTTAGAATTGTCACGATTGCTGTCTTCGTACTCGTAATTAGCTGAAGCTTGTAGTGTAGGGTAGAAATCAGAACGCGACTTACTCAGAGTTCGTTTTGATTTATCTAATAGCGACTTTGCAATGGCAATGTCGAAATTCATTTCTACCAGTTTTCCTTTAAGTTGTGCTTTTTCTGAGTCAGAGATAGGCAGATATTGATTGTTGAGCGCAACGTCAAAAGAGGGGACAACTTGGGTTTGTGACGTTGACTGCAACTGATTCAACGATAAATTTATCTGTTTATTGATGTCTGATATCTGTTTGCTGGTGGTGTTCTTTCTCGCCTGCGTTTCATAAACATCCGTTTTCGGTAAATTGCCTAATTCATTGTTACGAGTAACTTGTTTTAGACGAGACACTGACGAACGATATTGAGCATCGGTGACTTTTCTTTGAGCATGAAATTTTAGATATGAAAAGTAGTTATCGACAACTTCAACCACCGTGTCATTGACCAATTTGTCATGTTGCAGTTTGCTGATCTGCACGTCCAATTCCGATTCGCGGTAAGTGTTATAACGCGAGACATCTAACAAAGTTTGTGATACCGATAGGGTGTAACCATTGCTGTTGTAATTTTGGTTGCTTGGCTGCAAAGCGCGTACGTCTGATTCATTCCATGTCGTATTGGCGTTGGCATTGATAGTCGGATAGAAAAAGGCTGAGCTAATGTCTTTGTCAAACTCGGTGCTTCGAATTTCATACCTTGAATTGATAATGCTGTAATTCTTTTCAATGGCTTCATCGATCACTATAGATAGCTCGCCAGCTTGGGTATTGATATTACCAGCAAGGGCGATTAGGGCGATTAAGGACAGACGAATGGACGACTTGCTATGCCCTCTTGCATCAAACGCTGCGTTCATTAACCCACCTTCCTAATCGCCATGTATTTCTTGATAACGGAATAAATTTCATCATTTTTGTATGGCTTACTGATGACATAATCCATGCCAGCATCGACACAGCGTTTGTGTTCTTTGTTACTGGTTAGAGCTGTTGCACCGATGATGGTGGTTGGTGGTAGGTGATTATCACGTTCGTATTGTCGAATATGAGTCGTTGCTTCTATACCATCCATGTTTGGCATAATGCAGTCCATGAAGATGATATCGAATTGTTGTTCTTTGATAAGCGCAACGGCTTTGGCACCGTCATCGACACCTTGGCACTGGAAGTCAAAATTGGAGAGAATTTTGTTAAGAATGATCTGTTGCACTCTATCATCTTCAACGATCAAGAATTGCTTGTCAGACTGGTTCTCTTTCTCACTTTCACTGTCCAATGTTTTAACGATATTGTCGACGAAGTCGATAGGGGTGAACGGGTGGTAAAACACATAATCAACGTGGTTGTATGTATCGTCTAGATCGGCTGAACTCGACATAGAGAGCATCAGTTTGATCTCTTTGGCCGCTAATCGTGCTTTAAGTGTCTTACAGAATGAATCGAGGGTGATACCCTTAATGTGGTCAGTTAAGAATATTCCGTCGTGAGGTTTTAAATCCTTCATCATCTTAAAGATGTCGTTAGCCGTGCTCGCCAATACCACATTGGCTCCTTCGTTATTAAAGGTTTGACTCAATATATCGAGCTGCAGGCTGTCGGTACCGCATAGTAAAATGGTACGCCCTTCTAAACGGTTAGTTAAAGGGGCGTACTGAGAGGTGTTGACATCAAAATTGATTACCATCTTTTCTGCTTCTTCCAATGACATCAATATCGCAGAATAGTTTTTGATTCCGGTAAGTAGGTTATTTGCGAGTTCGACATTGGTAATATCTTTGATTTGCGCATCACTCCAGTTGAGTCTTTCTAGACGCTCTATCTGGGTATAAGTATCGCGATAAAAATAGAGTGACAGAGTGATACGTAATTTGTCGACCTGAGACGAACTAGTGCATCCAACATGAAGTAAAGCATTTGCGTGCGTAGGGGTAGCAATTTTATTGGATATTTGGAGCAGCAATATCCAAAACAACCCGGTTTGACTGCCGTAGAGCTGAGCCGGAATGGTATTTTCAACGAAGCACTCAAGTGTTTTGGATTGTTGCTTAGATTTAGTGGCAGTAAGAACAATCAACTCACTAATTAAGTCATAAAAGTCGATATTCTTGTCATCGTTTAACGCGTCTACGTTCGATAAACGGTTGAAGTTGTCTGCGAGGTTTTCTAACGTCCACGTCGCGGAGATGATCTCTTTGGCAAGCAGTGCGCCATTTTCATCACTGTCCTTTACTAGCAGCTTAATACCACCCTGAATGGTATTGGTAATTCCTCGAACTTCATAACCCAACAGGTTATAAAGACGTTGGTATAAGTCAGTCTGTGATTTTTGCTCTTCCAACTGCTCATAACTTGACAGCAGCTTGGCGTAGATATTCTTTTCAATGCTTGAAGTTTCGACACTTGAGATACGTGCCTTTACAGCTTCGTGGTCGATGCTTTTGAGGTTACTTGATATCTGCTTAAAGGTCGCATGCGCTTGATCTTTTTGTGTTCGGGTCCGACTTAATAGTCGACTATTTTGGGTAAAATAGACAAATAGCGTCAAAAAGAGCGCTAGATTAAAACCGACGATCGTATAGAGCTGTAATTGTGAGTTTTGCGCGGCTTGGTTGTGGTAGTTATCCATGAAGCTATTAACGGTATTGATGCTTTTCTCAGATGCCACTCGCAATGAACGGTTTAATTGGTTTAAATCTCCGGTTTCTTGATATTTTTGGAAATGAAGCTCTAGCAAATCAAAACCTAAAACGCCTGTCAAAAGGGCTAGCGACTTCTCTTCAGAGATCAGTCGTTGTAGTTCTGATAGCTCACCTTGAAGATTACTAATCAATAAGTTAACTTGATTTTTCTCACAGCGTTGAACGTTGGTACTACATAGGTCTAACGTTGAGTTTAGTGTTGATATATCACTAAGAACTTGATGAGATTTACCAAATAAGAGCGACTGGGCATTGCTACGCTCATTGTTGTTGTAGATGGTTTGAACGGTATAAACCGCACTCGTACCCAAAATAGCAACGATAATAATGAACAGTAAGTGACTTAGTTTATGGGTGTATCTATTTGACTGACTCATGGCCGCTACCTCTCATCAAAAGATTCATCGAGCGCGGTCATGATCGGCTTCAAGGCGTAATCGATCACTTTTCGGCTACCGGTTTTAATGTCTGCAGTAAACTCCATGTAAGGAGCAATGTAATATTGGATTTGATTACGCGTTAGGTAGTTCTCGGTAATCTTGATTTTGGCGATGTAGTACTCTTGCTCTTTTTCTTCGTAAGAGCTGCGAGAAATGGATTCGATGTTGCCAGATAAGATGCCGTACTTGGCAAAGTTATAGGTATCGAATTTGAGTTTGACCTCTTGTCCTTTTTCGATGAAGCCTACGTCCTTACGCGGTATTTTGACCTCTGCATGCATCTCATTGTTGAGTGGCGTGATATCCGCGATGCTGTCTCCGGGAGGGATGACGGCTGATTGGTAATTGAAGTTGATTTTGTCGACCTTGCCATCAACAGGAGAGAACACTAATAGCCTCTCCACCTTGTCGGTTACCGACGGAAGTTGAGTCTGTTTGATCTTAAGGTTGTTGTTTACTTCAGTAAGTTTGGCGTAATAGTCGGTTCTACGATTCTTTTGGTTGTCACTCAACTGCTTTTCAAGACGAGTAAGTTGGAACTCTTCGTTTAAGATGCCTTCATTAAGATTCTCAATCTCACGCAACATGTTCAGATGCTGTACCTTCATGTTCAGCACATCTATATGCGATGCCATCTCTTCTTTATAAAGCTGATCTTTGATCTTCAGTTGCTGATTAATCACGGCCAGTTGCTGCTTTGAAGAGGCAACACGACGGTTCATTGATTCGATCAACCCTTTTTTATGCTGAATATCATGTAAGAACAGCTCATCATTAGATCGATTTCGATTGTTTTCTTCTGTCCATGAGAGGGTTTGCGTTTCAACTAAAGCAGGGTAGTTTGCGTAATGTGAAAAGTCAGGTTGTGTGTCATGAATGAGAGCTTGGTATTTGAGTTTTTCGACCTGAAGTTGAGATATTTCGTATCGAGTGGATTGCAACTCCGACACACGGTCTTGCGAAGTTAATGTTGCTATTTTTTGACCTTTATAGACAAGGTCACCGGGAGAGATATAGAGCTCTTCTAGAATACCGCCTTCTAAATGCTGTACTTTCTCAACGTCCGAATCGAGTAAAACCTCGCCTCTTGTCGACACGGTAATATCAATGGTGGCTTGGGTCGCCCAGATCACGATGCCTAATATAAAAGCAGCAATGATCACAAAGACTTTATTTACTGTAACTTTGTCTTGGGAATTTGACGTATCGAGCGTTGATTGGTGCTCTTGGTTAATCGAGCGCTCGATGATTTTATCTAGTTCATTCATAAGCCAGCCATCCTTGCCCTTCGCTTTGAATTGTTCGCAGTATACGAGTGGTATTGAGTATCAAGCGAGTTTATTGACGTTGTAATTTCGCTGCTCGGATAGGCGGTCCATATGCAACGCGTTTTTGTTTTCTTTTTACTCTAGTACAGATTTGTTAGAAGAGACGCCTAACTCGTTAATTTTTAATATGTATTAAACAGAATGAGCGTCGGATCATCTTTTTATTCCATACGGCTTTGATCAGCTTGTGTTATGTGCTTGGTGTCCTATGCTACGTATAGCATAGAAATAATAAGAAACAGATAAGTCATTGACAAGGAGTGCGTATGCCAGTTGGTCAGAACCCAGAAAACAACGAATTGAACGATGCAGTTGAGCAAGTTGCCACAGAGGACAAGTCGCCTTCTTCGTCATCTCATCCCGGAAATCAAAACAATCAGCAATCGACGACGGCAAATACAGTAGCTACAGGCTCTGACTCAGTCGCTCCGTTAGAGGAAAACGAAGAGCTGCAGTCAGAAGGCAACGAACAGCCGACTGCTGAACAACAGGGTGAAGGTGGGAATCAAGGCGGTCAACCTGTTTCCGCTGAGGCGCGTCAAAGTGAGGAGGGTGCCCCAGCTTCTAAAGTGCAAGAGGGCAGCCAAGAAGATGAACAACCATCGGAACCAAGTGAGAGCGCTCAGTCAAATGTCGGTGCCCAACAGGTAGGCGGAAATGCTTCTACTGGAAACTCTGGTAGTCAAGCGTCGAGTCAATCGGCTCAGCAATCGAGCTCACAACAATCATCACAAGGTGGAGAGAGTTCTAGTGGAAGCCGAACGACAAATTCTGATGGGACGAGTGATACTAAGCAGGATACTCAAAGCTTTGACGTTAATGTAACCCCCGACCGCTCTATCTATTCTAACGAGCTTGATAATAGCGATACGACGACAGATACCTTGTCGTTTGATGTCAATGTCGAAGCAGTGAACGACCTTCCAGATGCATCACCGACCTATCATGAAATTGATGAAGATGGCGTATTAAATTTCACGGCGGATGATTTGCTTGCTAATTCTACTGACGTTGAGGGGCCTGTGAGCCTTCAATCTGTCGAATACTCAGGTGAGGACGGTGAACTTTTAGAAAATCCAGACGGATCTTTTAGCTTTACGCCTAATGAAAACTTCCACGGTGACGTGGTGTTTGATGTTGTGATTGAAGACAACGAAGGTGCAATCGCGCAAACGAGCGCGAATCTTCACGTAGTCTCTGTTAATGACCCGGTCATAGCTAATGATGACTCTGAACTTGGTGCCGGAGAGCCGAGCATTCGCTTAGATGACGAGCCTGAAAATGGTGTACTTCAATATCTCAATGAAGACGATGTATGGGAAGACGTTGTTGTCGGTGAAGTCTATTCTGCAGATACTGAACTGCAATTTGTGCCAGATGTAGATGCCGTTGAGTCAGCGACGATTGATATCAAGGTAGGTAGCTTTGATAGTGATACCAGCACGCAGGTGTTTGATGGAACGGCACAAGCGTCTGACTGGGGTGTAGTTGATGGTGATACCGCTGTATTTACCCAAGACGATGTAATAATCACGACTCAAGTGACTGGTGGCGATCTTACCGCTTGGAATGGTGCCGGAACGTCTGTAGGGGCGGGTATTGGCGACCAATCCAATAATGGCTTGTCTCATAATGATACCTTGGTCGTCACTATCGAAGGCGAAGATGTGAACCAAATTACCTTCCAGCTTGACGGGCTTGGCGGTTGGTTTGATGAGTCCCATAGAAACGCGACCGAAGTGATCATTACCGCTTACGATGAAGAGGGCAACGAAATCGATTCTCAAGGTGGGTATCGAGAATCGGGCGAGTTCCAAGATCAGTATGTGTTCACGACTGATCAACCAGTTCATCACTTTGAACTTGGCACCACTGGGGGAACCGGCACTTATGTCGTGCAGAATATGACGGTATCTCGCACGCTCTCAGAAGAACTACAACTTGTGACCATCCAAGGTGATGGTAGTGAAGTGACTAGTGCTACTACGCTAGACCTAAACTATGATACTGCTGATCAGCCTATCGATGTTACTGAGCAGTTGATTGACGTGGATGACACCATTACTACGAGCCCTATACAAGTGTTGGAAGATGGTGTCCTTGTTCTTGATGCAAGTGATTTGCTGGCCAATGACACCGACGCAGATGGTGACTTATTATCGATAGTCGAAGTGCGAATGCTGGATGAGAGCCAAGGTGAAGTTGTGCTAGACGAAAATGGCTCGATCACCTTTACTCCAGCCCCTAACTACTTCGGTGACGCTCAGTTTGAATACACGGCAACAGATGGTAATGGCTCGTTTGATACAGCGACGGTATCTGTGGATGTCATCCCTCAGCAAGATGCGCCAGTTGTAGATGGAGTCTTAACGGATCAGGTTGATGAAGATGGTTTAATTACGCTGACTCAAGCACAACTTTTATCCAATGTTACTGAACTGGACGGTGAATCTCTAACAGCGCTCAACTTGAGTATCGACGGAAATGGAGTACTCACGGATAACCAAGATGGAACCTTTACCATTGAACCGGGCGAGCACTTTGATGGGTCAATATCTATCACCTACGACGTCACCGACGGCATTGATACGGTTAGCAATGAACTTCAGCTAAATGTTGAAGCCGTGGCAGATGCTCCAGAGCTCAGTGTGACCCCAAGTGCAGACAACCTAGACGGTGAGGTGATTCGCGATAATCAGAATGTGGTTGAGTTCGATATCGACGCTTCTTTGGTGGATCAAGATGGATCTGAAGCACTAAGTGTTACGGTTGGCGGTGCACCTGATGGTAGTGTAATTCGCTACGATAGCGACGCGATTCTTAACGATCAATCGAGCGGTTTAACCAGTTTTACCGACTCTACCGTAACAGTTACTTTTGAAGGGGAGAGTGCAGGTTATAAGAACTCAGTAGGTTACTATGTGGTAGAAGAGGATGGCTCGATCACCAACGTGAATATGGTGTATAGCGATGCTTCACAACAAGGCGCTGGTGGTACTTTAATACCGGGAGAGTCTTCTTTCTCGTTCGAACTTGAAGAGGGTCAGAGCTTCAACCTATTCGTCATCCCGAACGGTGGTCGCTACAACGATTTTGAATCACTGGAAGGCGGTGAATTTGTCTTTAGAAATGAGGATGGCTCACCGGCAAGTATCACTTCAAATGACCCACAATTGATCTACATTGCTGAAGATGGCACAGAAAGTGTGGTGCGTGGCCAAAATGGTGATGCAGTATTCCATGGTGGCACCAGCACAAATCTCAACCAAGACGGCGTAGAACATACTCGCGTTAATATGAACGACGACGGCGAGTTAATTTACGGAATTGAAGATCTATATGGTGGTGGTGACCGCGACTATGACGATTTCTCTTTCTCGATTGATTTAGGAGAAACAAACCAAGCAATTTACAGCGGTGAAATCGTAATCGCGGACGGTGAGCCAGCTATCATTCCATCTGTCGTATTGGACCAAACATTGGTATTGGAAGTACCGGAAGGCTTTAGCGACGATATTGACTTAGTGATTGAGGCGACCTCAACGGAAAGCTCAAATCAAGACTCCGCGACAACAAGCCAAACCTTACATATTGATGCTAACGAATATGCGCCAGAAGTATCACCATTGTCTGATTCGGTAAACGAAGATAACGCTATTACGTTTACTCAAGATGACCTTCTCGCTAACGCAACAGACATTAATGGCGATGATCTGACAGCATTGAATGTTTCTGTTGATCCTGCGGTTGGCTCCGTAAGTGCAAATCCAGATGGGTCGTTTACAGTGACTCCGCTAGAAAACTACAGCGGCAACATTGACGTTACCTATGATGTCACGGATGGGACACACACTGTTCCTGCTGTACTCAATTTAGATGTGGAAGCGGTCGCTGATGCGCCTGATGTTTCAGCCAGCCTAGGAGCTATGGTTGATACGGATTTTGATACCAGCAATGCTCGAGAAGAGTGGAATACTGATAATGCGCATGGTGGTTTAGAGATTCGTGGAGAGCAAGTCTATACCGGTATTAGTGATAGCGAGCGTGGTAACGTCATCGAGTTAGAAGTACACAGAGGTGATGAATCTAATATCTACCAAAATCTTGACCTTCAAGCCGGAGAAACCGTCACTCTTACCTTTGATTACTCGGCACGACGTAATTGGGAAGACGATTCAGATATCGAACTGTATTTTGATGGTGAACTTATCGACACCATCAGCCAAGACACAGTAGGGTGGCACACTTATAGTTATGAGCTGACTGCGACCACTGATAACCCACGACTTGAGTTTAACGCCCCTGATGACAACAGCTTAGGGGGCTTGTTAGACAATATTCGTGTTACTGAAGTAGCGACAGAAGATAACGATATTCGTATTGATATCAGCACAATGCTTACTGATCTAGACGGTTCGGAAAGCATGCAATCAATAGTCCTAGATGCCTTGCCGGAAGGGAGCACTTTAAGTGATGGTACTAACACGTTTGATGCAACAGCGGATAGCGATACTGTCGATGTGTTGGGGTGGAATTTAGATAACCTGCAGTTTACCCCACCTCAAGATTTTAACGGTGAGGTAAGCCTACAATTGTCGGCAACATCGGTTGAGAACTCTAATGGCGACACCTCGACCACAACGACGGATTTAACCTTTAATGTTGAAGCGGTTAATGACGCACCTATAGCACCAACACTCTTAATGGAAGGCGTTGAAGATCAGGTTATTACCATTGACCCTGCTTTCATTCTCTCAAAAGTAACAGATGTGGATGATACTGAGTTCACGTTAGAGAGCCTGTCTATTAGAACGCCAATTCAAGCGTCAATCACACCCACTCAAGACGGGCTTTATCACGTTGTGGTTCCTGAAAACTACAATGGCGCTATCGATCTCGCTTATGAGGTCAGTGATGGTGAAGCAACGACTGAAGGTACAGTAAACCTCAACATCATGGCTGTGGATGATACTCCTTTCCAAGATGGCAATGCACATTTAGCGGTGGACGAAGACGGTGCAATTACGTTTAACAGTTCTGACTTAGTGGATCTGTTTGGTGATGTGGATAGTTCATTAACCGTGTCTCGCGTGGTCACTGCAACGGGTGAAGAAGCAGAAGGAACCGTTGTGGACAACGGTAATGGTACTTGGACGTTTACTCCAACCGAAGATTTTGCGGGCACTACAGGGCTTCAAGTGGTTGTCACCGATGGTAATACCGAAGCCAGCATGGATATGAATGTTTACATCCGCCCAGTAGCAGATGGTGTAGCCATCACTACAAGCTTCGATGGCCCGTTGGTATTCAAAGAAGATACAACCGCACACTTCGGTATTGATATTGAACAGCTTGATACGTCAGAAGTTATGACTAGTGTCACCATGACAGGGTATCCAATTGGTTTTACTGTGAGTGACGGTCCAAACACTGTAGTGGTAACGGAAGAAAATCAGGCAATTGATATTGGTGAATGGAACCTTGATGCACTGACCATGACTCCTCCAGAAAACTACAACGGTGAATTCTCAGTTACTTTATCAGTCGTTTCTCTCGATGAAGTTGAAGATCCTGCAGACAATGAGGTGACAACTGAGTTAGGTCAAGGTGAACCAGAGTCTTCTTCGTTTGTTCTCGGTGATGAAAGCTATGCACTGCTTGAAAGTGAAGATTTGCTTGAGTTGGTGCCCAATAGTGACGAAACAACAACTATCAGTGACGTTTCATACAATGGCGATGGCGGTACACTTATCGACAATAACAATGGGACATGGAGCTTTTGGGGGGATCCAAACTATCAAGGTGATATTGATATCGACTTTACGACATCTGATGGCAGTCAACATCAAGTGTCATTATTGAATGAGGATCCTCTTGATGAGCCACAACCCGTGAATGCGATGGCGAAGAGCGAATCTGAGCCTGAGAGCAGCTCAAACCAAGACCCCGATTATACAGCTGCTCCGGGAGATACGTTCGACGTTCATATTCCGGATAATATTAGTGAGAACGGCGATGTAGATCATATTCAAGTTACTGGTTTACCTGATGGAGTAGAGCCTGTTCAAGGTGTTTCAGATGGTGAAGGAGGCTACAGCGTCAGCAATCTTAATGCGCCAATGGCACTGAAAGTGGATGAGGCATTTGAAGGGGAAATTCAATTGGAAATGGTGGGCATTGATGTCAATGATGTCCCAGTCGAAGGTGCGGATGCGAGTGTATCGATCCACATTGATGAAAGCTACGAAATGCAGGGGACGAGTGCAGATAGAGCAGGGAGTCCAATGTCTGGTGACGACAGCTCGCAAGGCGATTGGACTACGCAAGACAACACCGATATGGGTGTAGATGTTATGGATGACAGCTCTAGCTTCGATAATCAAAACGGTGAAAGCTCAGTTGATGACGACTTGTCGATGTTAAGTGACTAACAACGTAGCAATTTTGCGATACCTAATCAGCAGCCGTACTTACAGTACGGCTGTTTTACTTTAGAGGAGTATGCATCTTTTCTCGAAGTTAAATTTCACGAACACCAACCTTAGTTACAAATTGTTACACTTTGCGATTGGGACAACTGTACTCTGTCGTTGTGTTAATTTCGGCCACACTGCACTATTCTCTATCTGAATTTTCCATACTTAAGTATCTACTTTATGAATCTGGCTCAAGTCGACCTTAACTTATTAGTCATCCTCAAGCACTTGTTAGAAGAGAAGCATGTATCGAACACCGCATTAGCACTCGACATGAGTCAGCCAACGATCAGTCGTTCGCTACAAAAGCTTCGCACAGTCTTCAATGATGAGCTGTTGGTTCGCGGAACTTATGGTTATGAGCTGACACCGAAAGCTGAGTCGATTAAACAAGATCTCACATCAGTGTTAGGTCGCTTGGAAAAGCTAGTAGCAGGGGACGTTTTTGAGCCCCAGAGTAGTGATGCAACGGTTCGATTCTTTGGCCTAGTTCCACAAATTTCACATCTGATGCCTAAAGTGATGGCGGAAATCCGCCGTCAAGCACCGAACATGATTGTGGATATTGATTCTATTCCTAAGCGCCACTTTGAGAGCTTGGTTTCAGGAGATGCACACTTTGTTCTTTCTACCCATGAACCGTCTAGTTCAGATCAGAACCTGTATCGTACCTTTGTGACCAGTCGCGATTATCGTTTGTTGATGAGTAAAGATCACCCGCTAGCGGATAAAGAGATCACGGTTGATGATCTCCTGAATAGTCAATTAGGTCAGATTTCACTTCAAGGCGATAAAAAACTGTCTATTGAAAGCCGATTTAAAGATCTTGGGTTAATCGATAAGCAACGTAAGTTATCCATTCCTGTTCAACTCTCTAATTTCAATGTGGCTCCTGATATTGCAGAAACGACCGATATCATTTTCCATTTACCAACGCCTTTCGCTCAGCAAGCTGCAAAACAGCGAGACTTGGTTTGTAAAAGAGTGCCAAAAGCTCTGCGCCATCCATCAGAAGATGTTTATCTATATTGGCATAAGCGTTTTCATAATGATCCGATGTGCCAGTGGATTCGACGTATTTTCAAAGAGTTATACGGTTAAATGCCATCATATCTACAATAGTTACCACTAATGTAAACGTATATATTAATCAATATATGGATATGGAAGAGGATCTGTATTTGAAAAATAAATAGTCAGAATTACGATAGGGGATGAAACTTTCGTTGATGAAAATAGTAACCGAATGTCTAATGCAAACCATTATCATTTGTAAATAAAGACATTATACTATGACAGATCGTTCCCTTTTTTCTGCTAAGCCTTTCGCTATCGCAGTCGCTTTTATTTGTTCATCGGCTTCAACCGCCTCTTTTGCTAACAACGAGTCAGCAGAGACAGACGAGCAAATGGTTGTAACGGCGACACGAACAGAAACGTTACTAAAGCAAGCACCTGCTTCTATGTCTGTGATAACGGCAGAGGACATTGAGAACAATCCAGGTATCACGCTCGCCGACATCGTAGCGGATTCAACCAGCGTAGAATCAGACTTCGATAGCACACGAGCAGGGCGTCAGATGATCTCGATTCGTGGTATGGATTCGGATTACACCTTGATCATGGTAAATGGTCGTCGCTTGAGTTCTGCAAGTGCGATCATCCGTGGCAATGACTTTGACTTATCAACCATCCCAACAGAATCAATTGAGCGTGTAGAAATTATCCGTGGCCCCATGTCGGCACTGTATGGTTCAGACGGCATGGGCGGTACGATCAATATCATCACTAAAGCACCGGAGAATGATTGGAGCTCAACTTTGAGCATGGACACTTCATCGCCAATGGATGGTAACGGTGGCCAAGAGCATTCTGTCGGCCTAACCACATCAGGCGCATTAATTGAAGATGAGTTGTTTGCTCGCTTTTCTGTAAACCAAACCAGTCGTGATGCCTGGCAGCCTTATTCTGGAACTCATAGCTCAGGTTACGACAGAGAAGATATTACCGCGCTGGAAGGTCGTGACACACTAAGCTTGTTAGCGAATCTAACCTGGTATGCAACCGACAACCAGACCATTGATATTGATTTAGGTTATAGCGATGATGAGCGTGAATCTGCTGCTGAGAGTTCAAGTTCTGTCATTGAATCTGACACGCGCGTTGTCAGACATAGCCAAGCCATTACGCATAGTGGATTCTGGGGTTGGGGTGATACTCAAGTTCGCTATTCTCGTGAAAATGTAACTGACAATGATGCAGCTGACCTAGGAAACAACTTTAGCAGCGACATCGAAGAGCTGACTCAGATTGTAGAGGCATCAGCAACGACGTATCTAGGTGATAGTCACACACTGACTTTTGGTATGGATTACCAACTGAGTAAGCTTACCAACAAAGAGAACTTAGTGAGCGGCGCTTCTGAGGCGTATCAAGGTGCGCTGTTTGTACAAGACCAATGGGAAATGACCGAGCAATTAACTGCAACAATTGGCGGCCGTTTAGATAAACATGAGCTTTACGGTGAAGAGTTTAGCCCACGAGTTTACATGGTTCATCAAACGACTGATGATCTGATTATCAAAGGTGGTGTGGGCAAAGCTTTTAAAGCACCTACACTTACTCAGAACCAGTCAGACTACCAAGTATCGAGCTGTAAAGGCGGCTGTGTGTTGGTCGGTAATGAAGACCTAAAACCAGAGACCAGCCTAAACTACGAGCTAGCTACAGTTTATACTCAGCCACGTTGGAACGTTGAAGCGGCCTTATTCCGCAACGAGATCAATGACCTGATCGAACGTACCGAAGGCTATTGTCCAGATGGTGGTGATTGGAACGAAAGTGCACGTCAGTGTGAAGATTCAAATGGCAACCCAACGGGTAACCTTGGTGCTAAGACTTATCAAAATGTATCTGAAGCAATCATCCAAGGTGTTGAACTAGCGGGTGGTTTCCAGATCTCAGAACAATGGGATGTGTCGGGTAACTATACGTATTTAGATACGGAAGATAAGTCCACCGGTGAACAGTTGCTGGAACGTTATAAGCATTCTGGCTTGGTGAAATTGAACTGGAGTCCTACTTACGATCTAATGGCGTTTGTGAGTGCGAGATACCGTGGTGAACGCCAGATTGAAACGGATTTAACACAAGATGCCTACACAACACTGAATATCGGCACGGTATACAATGTGAATGATTCTGTTCGTATTCGAGCGGGTATCACTAACTTAACGGATGAAGCCGTTTCTCAAGAACTAGAGTACTTAGGGTATGTTGAGGAGCCGCGTACTTACTACGTCGGGATGACTGCGGACTTTTAATGTCTAATTTCTAAGAACTACCACCGTATTAAAACAGAAACGCAGGTCTTGAGGACCTGCGTTTTTTTGTTTTGTTCTTTATGAAAACAACTTTGACGTTAGTGGGTTGCTTTTTTCACACATGTGATGATCGCGTTCCCTGAATTTTGATCCCAAGGCGTCAGCTTTTCATAGTCGTGTTCGAACAGGTGAACATCGAAATACGGTTCTAATAATTGAACGATTTCTGCAAACGTAAATGCAACCATTGGATGTTCATCGTTCCAAATTTGCGTCTCACTACCTGTTGTTTTTTCGATACTTAGTTTGAGCGCTTGTCGATCGCCGCTACCCGAATAGAACCAACCTGAACGGAAGGTAAATGCATCTTGTTCTAAGTTGCTAGTATGACGCACAAACAGGTTGTTATTAATCTTGGCTTTATCGACAACATTAAAGCAGAAGATGCCATCTGGCTTCAATGCCGCATGAACACTCTCAATACAAGCTTTGAGATTCTCGATACCGTCGTTGTAATGAATCGAATAAAGGAAGCAAGTGATCAAATCAACAGGCTCATCGACTTTAAAGTAGCTCATGTTTTGTTGCGAAAACTGAGCTTCAGGACAGCGTGTCATAGCGATATCGAGCATAGGTTGATTCAAATCGAGCCCACTGCTGGTATAGCCGTAATCGATGAAGTGTCGAACGTGCGGACCAGTCCCACAAGCTAGGTCGAGGTGAGTACGACCTGTATTGCCGAAGATCTGGTGTAATCGACGTACGCAATTACTTTGCGACTGATAGTCGATATCGAGACACATTAAATCGTAGTAACCAGAAAGATCGGTATAGAGGGCATTAGTACGCATATTGACCTGTAGTGATTTGCTTAACATTGAGGAAGTGGCGCATCGTAAGGGACGCATTTTAGAAAGAGAAACAAAAAGGATTTATCGTTACGACCAACAATTTTTCTGTGTGAGTTTGAAAACCACTGGTTGAGCTTATGGGCAATTAGCGGGATGTTTTAGCGGGTAAGTCTCTGCTATGAAAGGCTTATCTTGGGTCTTGAATTATAAATCAGTGTTCAGTTATGCTCAGTGGTTCGTTCTAGTTATTAATCCAAACAATAATTAGAAAAAGCACAAAGCAAAGGAATGGATTCAATGGAAATTAGAAAGGATGATTTGTCGGGTGGTGATGTGATAGCGCTCCTCGAAGAGCACTTGGCAGATATGTACGCTACCTCTCCAGCCGAAAGTGTTCATGCGTTGGATGTCGGCGCACTAAAGGCGTCAGACATTACGTTTTTCAGTGCCTGGAAGGCCGATGTTCTGCTTGGGTGTGTTGCTATTAAGGAACTTGAGCCTAAACACGCCGAGCTTAAATCGATGCGAACGTCTCGCCATGCAAGACAGGGCGGTGTTGCCAGTAAACTGTTGCAACATGTGCTTGAGGTCTCGTCTTCACGTCAATATCAAACCCTCAGTCTAGAGACGGGATCGGAAGAGTACTTTAAGCCCGCTCGAAACCTCTATGAGAAATTTGGATTTCGCTATTGTGAGCCTTTTGCAGACTACAAGCTTGATCCTCACAGCCAGTTTATGACCATAGATATTCAGACAATATGACCACGTATTTATCTGGCTTCTCTCTTGGTCTGTCGCTGATCTTAGCGATTGGTTCTCAAAACGCTTTCGTATTAAAACAAGGTTTGAAAAATCAGCATGTATTTATTGTCTGTTTAGTTTGTGCGGTGTCGGACGCACTCTTGATAAGCTTTGGTGTGGCTGGATTCGGCGCTATTGTTGAGAAGTTTCCACAAATTGAACAGATCGCTCGATTTGGTGGTGCGCTGTTTTTGGCTGTGTATTCTCTATTGAGCTTTCGCTCTGCCTTGACTGAGAATCATGCATTGGAAACCCATGTTCAAAGTAAAGGCTCTTTGTTTAAAGTGGTATCCGTGTGTCTGGCGTTTACTTGGTTAAATCCCCATGTGTATTTAGACACGGTTGTGTTGCTTGGATCGATTTCAACCCAGTATCAACCCAACCAGATGCAGTTCGCCATTGGCGCGATTACGGCATCATTTGTGTTCTTTTTCTCTTTGGGGTTCGGGGCACGCTTCTTGTCGCCACTATTCAGTCGTCCTAGGTCTTGGAAAGTATTAGAATTTTTAGTCGGAATTATGATGGCAACGATCGCGATTAGCCTCGTACTTTAATCACTACCAGTTTGAACAAAACGACTTAAGCCCACTGAATCTTATGATTGGTGGGCTTTTTGTTTCCCCAAGTTACGTCGTGTTTATCTGGCTCTTTAGACGTTGGTTGTTTTACAAAGATTAATATGCCTCTAGGTGTCTATGGTTTTGTTTTTTGTCCTACACTTAAGCTATTGAATATCGTCAGTTAGCTAGGAATTACAAAGTGATAATACAAAATTATATGGCTTTGTTAGGAGGTATTGCTGCAGGCTTAATATTGATGCCTTGCGCTATTGCCGCTCTTCCAGTTGAGGTAAGTGTAGTAAGTGAAGCAAAGTTCTCAACAGTCCCTTATTACTCTGAGTGGCCATCTTTAGAGAGTGCGATAAAAAAAGATCCTCAGATCGAAGCTCGTATTGCAGAAATCTTAAGTCGGATGACGCTAGGTGAGAAAGTCGGGCAGATGATCATGCCTGAATATCGACAAGTGACACCCGCAGAAGCAAAGCAATACAAAATTGGTTCCGTGCTTAATGGCGGTGGTGGTTGGCCGAATGAAGATAAATACGCAACCGCACAAGAGTGGGCGAAACAAGCTGACAGTTACTGGTTAGCACTGGATGAGGCCTATGCTGGTCGGGGATTCCGAATTCCATTCATGTGGGCGACAGATGCCGTTCATGGCCACAACAATGTGTATGGGGCGACGCTGTTTCCCCACAATATTGGACTTGGCGCAGCCAATAACCCTGACTTGCTTCGTCAGATTGGTGAAGTGACTGCGATAGAAGTCGCAGCGACAGGCATAGATTTAACCTTTGCACCTACAGTGGCAGTGCCAAGAGATTATCGTTGGGGACGAGTCTATGAGGGTTATTCAGAGTCTCCAGACATCACATACCAATACGCGCCTGCCATTGTGGAAGGGCTACAAGGTAACCAGCAACAGCTGCAAACCGAATCAAAGGTCATTGCTACCGTAAAGCACTGGCTCGGTGATGGTGGAACCAACCATGGTGTAGACCGAGGAGTGACTCACTCTACTGAAGATCAGTTACGTAATATTCATGCGCTTGGTTATTTTTCTGCCATTGAGGCCGGCGCACAAGTCGTCATGACGTCGTTTAATTCTTGGCAAGAAATTGATGGATACGACGCCTCTAACGATGGCGAAAACCACAGCGGTAAACTGCATGGTAGTCGTTACCTTGTCACGGATGTACTTAAAGAAAAGCTAGGATTTGATGGCATCGTGGTAACAGACTGGAATGGGCACGGGGAAGTAAAAGGGTGCACTAATGCTAACTGCCCGCAAGCTGTTCTGGCGGGCAATGATCTGTTTATGGTAACTGACAATAAAGATTGGAAAGGCTTTTATCGTAATGTCATAAAGCAGGTACGCAGTGGCGTAATCCCAATGTCTCGAATCGATGATGCGGTGACTCGAATACTGCGAGTAAAAATGAGAGCGGGCTTATGGTTTAAACCTAGGCCTTCTTATCGACTCTATGCGGGGGATGAATCTCTACTCGGCGCAGAGAAGCATCGTCTGGTGGCAAGGCAAGCGGTCAGCGAATCGTTAGTGTTGCTCAAAAACAACAATCAAGTCTTACCGCTTAACTCAAACAATCAGACTTACCTTGTGATCGGGAGCGCTTCAAATGATATGCAGAAGCAGACTGGTGGTTGGACGTTAACCTGGCAAGGAAACGAGAATCGACGTACAGATTACCTGTACGGAGAGACGGTACTAGAGGCTTTCATAGAGCAAGTCGGGGAGAAAAGAGTATTTACCGACCCTGTGACTGCTCCAATGGATGCGATCGCGATAGTCGTCATGGGAGAAGATCCATACGCGGAGATGTTTGGTGATATTAAGCAGCACCAAAGCATCGCTTACTCAGAACTAAAAACCGCTTACAAGCGGGATTTACGTTTGTTGGAACAATTAAAGCGACAAGGCTTTGAAGTGGTTACTCTGTTTTTCTCTGGTAGACCGTTATACATAACACCGGAACTGAATCTGTCTGATGCCTTTGTCGCGGGTTGGCTTCCAGGAACCGAAGCAATGGGCATCACCGACGTGTTGTTTGGTGTGAATGGGAAAGATTTCACTGGACGATTGTCTTTTAGCTGGCCAAGTGACAAGTGCGTAAGTAATGTGAGCCGCCTAGAATCCCGCATACCAGATTATGCCGTTCCAGAAAACGAGCGCTCTTCTCAAGATAGCCCTCCGCTATTTGAATATGGTTATGGTTTGAATTATCAAGAGTTCAATCAACTCGATGAGATTGATATAGAGACGAAAAAGATAGGCTGCGGTAGAGATATTCAAACGACTAAAGCAACACACAGTTTTGAGATTTTTGGACGACTCGTCAGTGACCAATTTGTTCCCAAAGTCAGTGGTCAAGTAACGCAGTGGAAAGGAACATTTATCTCTCGATCTAAAGTGACGGAGATAGGTACCGCCCATACCACGCCAATTAACTACAAGCACCAACAAGACGCACTGTCTGTCAGCCTAGGACAGTCACTACCTATGCAGTTTTATTTGCAAACACCCGATAAGAAGGGCGTAGATCTCACGGATTACTTATTCGCAGGGTCTGATTTGGAGTTTGATATCGCGGTCTATGGTTCGGTTCCTCAATCTCTAAAGCTCGCGAGTCACTGTGTATATCCATGTGGCGCTATTGCCTCGATAGAAAAAGAACTGTCTAAAGCCTTATTGAACCGAGATGAACCATGGTTAACGGTTAAAGTCCCGCTGAGTTGCTTAGCTGAGAATGGCGTTGATTTTTCAGACTTGAATACACCATTTTTACTCTACACAGATGAACCATTCGATTTCGATATCGGCGAGGTACGTTATGTGCCAGAGCACTTACAAACGGATGATCAAAGCGCGTTGACCTTGTCATGTCGTCTGTTTGATAAGATTAAATAACGAGGAAAACGTATCGCTGTATACGTATCAAAACTAAGTGCCAGAAATAACAAAGCCGCTCAATACAGAGCGGCTTATTATTTCTGGGTATGTGTCTGAGAATTACGTCAACATTAGACCTTGAAACGACTCATTAAGGTACTGACGCTATGGTTGAGCTGTTTAATTTCAACAGACTCGTTTACTTGGTTAACACTCAATTTATTGAGCTCGAGAACGATTTGATCGATCTCATGAACGCTCTTAGTGATGCTTTGTGTCACTGCATTCTGCTCGGCAGACGCGCTTGAGATATCACTATTAAAACGACGCACGATTTCCATTTTTTCACTCAGCTTAGACAGCATATCCACGGCCTGAACGACTTGATTACGTGTTTTCTCACAGTTCGACTTGGTTTGTTCAATCGACGTAACTAAGCCTTCAGACTGACCTTGAAGGTTAGACAGTGCTTTTTCGATTTCAGAAGTACTCTCTTGAGTGCGATTCGCCAAGGCTCGTACTTCATCTGCTACTACTGCGAAGCCACGACCATGTTCCCCTGCGCGTGCAGCCTCAATAGATGCATTAAGCGCCAGCAGGTTGGTTTGCTCTGCGATCCCACCAATCACAGTAACAATAGATTGAATACTCTGCGATTCATTTGCCATCGCAATGATGTCGTTTGACGTGCTATCGACTTGTTCTTCGAGTGCGTTGATGTAGGACTCTGTTAGTACATTAATCTGTTTGGTCTCATCGCTAAATGTTGCCGCATTATGGGCTGCTTCTGCGGCCGACTGAGAGTTCTTTTCCACCTCAACGGAAGCGTGAGAAAGACTATCAATGGCTGTGACCACTTGGCTGGTTTCATTGGTGTGAACTTGCAATACGCTATTGGTCTCTTGGCAGCAACCTTCGATACTGCCGACTTTGCCTTCAAGTACTACATTCTTCTGTTTGATATCGGTGATCATCGCTTGCAAGCCAGTGATGAAGATATTGATGTCACGAGCAATTTTACCTAGGTCATCATTGGTCTTTTCTTCTAGACGCTGGGTGAGGTCACCGTTGCCTTGTGAAAGATCGTGGACAATATTACGTAGCGAAATGATAGGGTGGTACAGCATGTTGAGAAGAAGCGTCATTACGACAATTGAACCCAACACAGCGCCAACAATTAAGAGTTGAGCGTTAAAGACAACACTGTCGAGTGTTTTCATTGCAATTTTAGGGTCGATAACCGAAATCATATGCCACTGCGTAGAGTCACCAATGTTGACCACTTTTGCCATCAACATCATCTCTCTTTGATCAATAGTGCCGCGAATGAACTGCTCTGGTTTGCTGGTGGCGACGGCAATCTGCGTTGACTGTGGCAGTGAGCCAAGGGTGCTTTGCGGCAAGATACTTTCGATAGTCGATGCGATCACCATACCGTCGTTGTCAACGATAAGGCCGCGTGCTTGGTAAATCTTTTCTAATTCTAAGAGCTTATCTTCAAGATCATCAAACCTTAAATCCGCCATCAATACACTATCTTTGAACGAGTACATCACGCCAACCATCGGTGTTTGAGTACTTTTGGTGAAAAACAAGTCACTTAATGAGAGACCAGAGCGTGTTTTGGCTTGTTTGTACCAAGGGCGCGTAGTCGGGTTGTATTTCTCAGGAATACCGACTCCATTTGGGAAAGACTCAGAAGGGCGAGAGGTAAAAGAACGGCCATCATCAAACCCAACCACCATCTTATCGATACCACCTAACTTAGCCGCATAGTGCATCAACGCCTGATTTGGTATGTCAAAGTTGGCAGCTCTCATCTCGGCAGCAGTTGCGTTGACGGCAGCAATAGTACGCTCAACGTCTTGTTCGATTTGATTAATTTCTACCGAAAGAGAGCGGTCGATCTCTTCGTAGATTCTTTCTTCGACCTGTTGTTTTGCGAGGTCAAATGAAAACCAGTTGGAAGCGAGTAGTGAAATTGTGGTCACTGCGGTGACCATGAGGATAAGTTTGCCTTTAAAACCTAGTGGAAATAACGTTTTTATACTTTTCATATTAGTTCACGCGAATAGACCAGTGAGTTGAGATATTGGTTCTGTTGTGCTGAAACGGTACAGCATAATTAACCAATTGGTTATGTTATTGTATTATTTTTAGCTTATGCAATCTGTGAGCAAAATTCATCTGTAAATTGAAATAATAGTCAAGTATGTGACTTAACTAGAATTTACAAAATGTCGAGATATCGCTCCCAACTACTGAACTTTATGCCACAAGTAGCAATACATTTGATCAATAAGTAAATCGGATTTTATTGACTTAGCTCTCTATTTTGGACTTGGGAACTAACCATTTATTCATATTAGTAATACAATAATGCTGATTAAGGGGTCTGGAGGCCTTATATGTTGTTATTAGGCTCCTTAGTTTTTGTTACTTTTGAATTGGCATTTTGCTGGATTCTAGAGGTTACAAATGAGTTATGTTCCCATATTTTCTGGACACAGCAGATGGCTCGAAAGAGCTTTGATTTAAGGAAATGTCAGTAATTACAAGGTGAACGTAGAATTCCGTGGGGGTATCGTTCGGCTTTCTGTCTATCCTTCTTTCTGCATTTGTTCAGGCGGATTATCCGTTTAGCCCACGTTTCGTTCTCGAACGTGGGCTCTTTTATATGTATGACAAGGCTCTGGTTTTATCTGTAGTAATAACAATGGAATCGTAAAGACCCTACAGATGAACGAAAAAATGGCCTAATCCCTTTCTCTAAAAGGGTTGATCGCCTCAAATGACACTAAAAAATCGTTAGGATCGACCAATTCACAAAAATAATATTAATCTGCCATTAATCACACTTTTGACTTATTGTAGTACAATAGAGTGGGTTTATAGCTATGATGTACAGGTCGAAACTAATTATAGAAAAACAAAAGGTCTATTAGAATGGAACTCAATACAGCTATTGTAGGCATCTATTTCTTATTTCTTATCGCGATAGGATGGATGTTCAGAACGTTTACTAGTACCACCAGTGATTACTTCCGTGGGGGCGGTAACATGCTCTGGTGGATGGTAGGTGCTACTGCATTTATGACGCAATTCTCTGCTTGGACGTTTACCGGTGCAGCGGGTAAGGCATATAACGATGGTTTCGCAGTAGCCATCATCTTCTTAGCAAACGCATTTGGCTACTTCATGAACTTTGCATATTTTGCTCCAAAGTTCCGCCAACTTCGCGTTGTTACAGTAATTGAAGCTATTCGTATGCGTTTTGGTGCGGCGAATGAGCAAGTATTCACTTGGTCTTCAATGCCTAACTCTGTTGTATCAGCAGGTGTTTGGTTGAACGCACTAGCCATCATTGCTTCTGGTATCTTCGGATTCGACATGACCATGACTATCTGGATCACAGGTCTGGTTGTACTCGCCATGTCAGTAACAGGTGGCTCATGGGCGGTAATCGCGTCTGACTTCATGCAGATGGTTATCATCATGGCAGTAACTGTCACTTGTGCGGTTGTCGCTGTTGTTCAAGGCGGTGGTGTTGGTGAAATCGTCAATAACTTCCCAGTAGGCGACACAGGTTCTTTCGTAGCGGGTAACAACCTTAACTACCTAAGCATCTTCAGCATTTGGGCATTCTTCATCTTTGTTAAGCAATTCTCAATTACTAACAACATGCTTAACTCGTACCGTTACCTAGCGGCAAAAGACTCTAAGAATGCTAAAAAAGCAGCACTTCTTGCATGTGTGCTGATGCTTGGTGGCGTATTCATTTGGTTCATGCCTTCTTGGTTCATTGCTGGTCAAGGTGTAGACCTATCTGCAGCATACCCTGATGCAGGTTCTAAAGCGGGCGACTTCGCTTACCTATACTTTGTTCAAGAGTACATGCCTGCTGGTATGGTGGGTCTACTTGTCGCGGCAATGTTTGCGGCAACAATGTCTTCAATGGACTCTGGTCTAAACCGTAACTCAGGTATCTTCGTTAAAAACTTCTACGAACCAGTTGTTCGTAAAGGCCAAGCTTCTGAGAAAGAGCTAGTAACAGTATCTAAGGTTACTTCTACTGTATTTGGTATCGCAATCATCCTAATCGCACAGTTCATTAACTCTCTGAAAGGTCTGAGCTTGTTCGATACGATGATGTATGTGGGTGCTTTAATCGGCTTCCCAATGACAATCCCAGCATTCCTTGGCTTCTTCATTAAGAAGACTCCAGACTGGGCAGGTTGGGGTACGCTAATTGTTGGTGGTATCGTATCTTACATTGTTGGTTTTGTTATCAACGCAGAAATGGTGTCAGCAGCATTTGGTCTAGAAGAGCTAACTAAGCGTGAATGGTCTGATGTTAAGGTTGCGATTGGTCTAATCGGCCACATCACATTAACAGGTGGTTTCTTCATCGCGTCTACGCTGTTCTACAAACCACTGCGTGAAGAGCGTCAAGCTGATGTCGACAAGTTCTTCAATAACTTAGAGACTCCACTAGTGTCTGAATCTACAGCACAGAAGAAACTGGATAACAAGCAACGTCAAATGTTGGGTAAACTCATCGCAGTAGCAGGTGTTGGTGTCATGCTAATGGCTCTTCTACCTAACCCAATGTGGGGACGTATGGTGTTCATCCTGTGTGGTTCGATTGTAGGTGGTGTTGGTCTACTACTCGTTAAAGCGGTAGACGGCAGCGTCGAAGAGAACAAGTCTGTGACAGAGCAAACGTCATAATGACTGAGTTTGATTAAAGGAAAAGCGGCCGATTGTTCAGCCGCTTTTTTGTATCTAACGTATTACTGTATTGGAGCATTAAACTCATTCTCAGTAGAGTAGATGGAAGGCCTTAACAAACACAGTATGTAGATGTATGAAAAAGCCCCCTGGTTTATTAACCAAGGGGCTTTTCTATAAGCATTGTTTTTATTAGACGTTGCAAGTAAGACAGTACCAACGCGACCGATAAGTAATGTTTAATTAATGACTTAAGTGGTAAAGCTTACCAATGGTAATTGGTGCAGAAGGCGAGAGGCGCTTAGTTTGGGCCAAGAACAGTTCCGCAGTCGAGACCGCATCTATTAATGCATTGTGGTTATTGTATTCCGGTAGGCCGTAGCGTTCACGAGTTGAAGAGAGTGAAAAATCAAGGTCGTGAGCATTTCGTGCCTTTGCCATGTTTTTTTCGATGACCAAAGTGTCTAACCAAATGATAGGGAGATCTGCGATTTGAAATTGACTGTCGACGTAGTTGTCGATGAATACCTTTTCAACGCTACACGCATGAGCAATGACCACTTTACCAGCCGCAGCTTCAAAGAAGGTCGACATCGCACTCTGCAGCGAGACGCCTTTTTCAAGCATTTGCGGTGTGATGTGATTGATCACCGCCGTTTCAGGCACCACTGATGATTGGTCGTTGATGTAGAGGTGCGACGCCGATCTTAGGTCGATCTTTTGATCGATGACCTCTACCCAGCCCATGGATAAAATTAAGTCTTGCTCGACACTTAGCCCTGTTGTCTCCAGGTCAAGTACAATGTAATCGACCTGCTGAGATGTCGTGGCAAGCGTGCAATATGGCTCAAGTATAAGGTTGATAAGCTCTTGCGCCACGTTGTCGCGTTCAAGAAATTGTTCGCGTCGTTTATTTAGACGCATCAGAGGATGAAAGCGTTTAAAAACCAAGACTTACCCTCCAAACTTCACTTTTGCTGCGTCTTGTAACTCAGCAATGATTCTAAATGCATCTTTTAAGTGCTTACGTTCAAAACTACCAAAACTGTTGGGATTAATATGGTTGTTTGGTTCCCCGCCGTGCTTAAGTGCTTCAAGCTGATGGCTGAAGCGAAATGACAGAATGAAGCGATAGGCGTTGATGATGTTCTTATACGAATCTTCGCTCAGAGATCCTTTTTCAAATGCGGTTCTGAAGCGTTCGTCAGTCGCAGAGAGGTCACAAGAAACAGCCAAACCGTAGATACGAGCGAGGTCGATGATCAGGTTGATTGCGTATTTCTTAATGTTGAGCGTCTGCTTATTTTCACCGCTCTTTTCAAGAACAAGGCTGTTGAAGATACCTAGAGGCGGGTTGGTTGTTACTGCATCATTGACCAACATCGTTAAGAAACTTCGATTACTTTGAATGTTTTGGTGTAGCTCATCACGCAGAATCTTTTCGAAATCACTGTTGCCGTAAACTGAGCGAATTTCTAAGAAGACACTGATATTGAGTAAACGCTCATACTCTGGATTGTCGACCCACTTTTTATAGTATTGTTTCCAGACTGAAAGTGGTTGGCACCATTTTGGTGTTGCGGCCATGTACTTACCTGGACACAACGGGTAGTGGCAGCTTTCCAAACCTTTTGTCACGATCATAGCGAGGTGCTTAAAGTAAATCTTGTCGTTTTCGGTTGCATCGTCGGAAAGCACAATCGCGCTATCTTGATCTGACAGCATATGAACTTCATTTCGAGCGTGAGAGCCAGCCACAATCCATGAGAAATCGCAGGGTGGAGGACCAAGTTTATCGATAGCAATTTGAATCAATCGGCGAGTATAAGCATCCATAATCATGGTCATCACTTTGCCGACCACTTCTGGGCTCACTTTCCCTTCGACAAGAGCTTCAAAAATTGCCTGTCGCTCAGAAGTAAATTTCGCGAGTGACGAGACACTGCCTGCGTATTTGATCTTTTCGATTAGGAAAATCGCTTGAACACGGTGGTTTTGAACCAAGTGAGTGGTGGTCAGCAAGCCAACCACTTTGTTATCTTGTACTACAGGTAAGTTGCGAATATTGAACTGCATCATCATCGATGCCGCTTGCAGAACGAGATCATCCGGAGAGATGGTCAAAGGTGACAGTGTCATGACTTCAGAAATAGGGCGACAGGTGCTGACATCTTTCGCGATAACTCGTTTGGTCATATCGCGATCGGTGATCAGCCCAACAATTTCACCTTCTTCATAGACCACTGCGCAAGGTGAGCGTTGAATTAACATTTCTTTGGCGACGTCTTTAATCGGCTGGTTAGCGGTGACAACAGCCACACGACCGCTAGCAACATCTCCAACACGTCGAATGAACAAACCTTTTTCTTTGTTTGACCAAACGACATCTAATGCTGACTTGAGACGTACTTGTGCTTGTGATGCGAAATGTTCAGCCGATTCTGGGTGTTTAGTAAATAGTACTTTGAGTGCCGAATGAGGAACCAAGTAGATTAGCGAATTCTCAATCGCAATAGCTCGGTATATTTCACTGCTTTCTTGCTGCTGACCAAGGAAGGTGAAGCCGAATAAATCTTCAGGACCTAGTTTCGCTCTAAGCACGCCGTCTGATTTACGTTGTTCCAATGAACCTGTACGGACAATGTAGAGGGACTTTTCACCTCGATTGGCACATAGGTCTATTACTTCCCCTTTACCGACATAGCTTATCTGAATATGAGAGGCGAGCTCTCTCAGTGCCTCTTTTGGCACTTTGTCAAAGGGATCAATCTTATCAATAAACTGCAGTATGTTAGGTAAAAGGGTATCAGACATGGTTATTGCTCATCGAAATACATTTGTATGATTATAGCGTGATTTCTAACATTCTAAAACTAGAATAATTAGTCAAGAGATTCTTTCTATAACACTATGTTTGAAAAGGAGCGAGTGTAATCCTGTTTCACGAAAATCTGAGCTGTAGCTCTCGTTATTAGCTATGTCGATTGCAAGGCTTAAAGTGGTATTGTATGATTTAATGAGTTAAGAGTATTTCGAAGTACAAAGGTGGCTGTTGATGTTTAATGATCTAAAAGGCAAGCGCGTTCTGATTACGGGCTCTACATCTGGAATGGGACTTGCGACCGCTAGGTTTTTTGCACAATGTGGTGCAAAGGTGGGTTTAAATGGACGAAGCCCGAAGTCACCAGAGATTGAAACCATACTTGATGAGTTGCGTGAAACGGGTGGTGAAGCGGAGTTCTTTCAAGCTAATTTGGTTGAATCAGCAGGCTGTGAAGCATTGGTTACTGCATTTACCGAGCGTTTTGGTGGCTTGGACGTGCTTATTAACAATGCTGGTGGGCTAGGGGGACGTGAAAACCTTGAAGACATTGACGATGCGTTCTTTGACCGAGTAATGGATCTGAATGCGCGCTCAGCCTTAATGATGACTAAGTATTCTGTCCCTTACCTTCGTGCATCAGCCTTAGAGTCTGGTGAGACGGCATGCGTGATCAGTACAGGCTCTATTGCCGCTCGTGAAGGAGGCGGTGTAGGCGCAGGAATATACGCTGCGTCTAAAGCATGGTTACATGATATTCATCGCAACTGGGTCAAAGAGTTCACCAAAGACCGCATACGCTTCAACATTGTGGCGCCTGGCACAATTGATACCGCATTCCACGATGGCAAATCTGATGACCTAAAATCAACGATTGCGGGAACAATTCCGATGGGGCGTTTTGGGCGGATCGAAGAAGTCGCACCTAGTTTTGCGTTTTTCGCATCTCACGCTTGTGCTGGTTATATCACAGGTCAGATACTCGATGTAAACGGAGGTCAAATGGCGCCATAGGTATTTATCTTTGTAATGTAAAAAATCTCAGAAGAGTCAGCATCATGCTGGCTTTTTTGATCCTATACGTTTGAGAAAATTGGTTGAATCAATAAAAGAAGTGATTGTAGTCACATTAATTTGTGTTATTTGTATGACAAGATATGTCAATCATCTAAAGTCCGCACTAAAGCAAATCCAACAAGGAAGTTACTATGAACCTATTCTATGAAGCCGATGAGCACCCATGGGAACATATTGGCGAAGGACTCAAACGTAAAGTTGTATCACTGTCTAAAGATCTGATGGCTATCCATGTTTGCTTTGAAAAGGGGGCGGTTGGCGCTATTCACAATCACACCATTCAAGAGCAGATTGGCTACGTTGTAAAAGGAAGCTTTGAAGTAGAAGTGAATGGTATAAAACAAACCCTTAGAGCAGGTGACGCTTTTATGTCGCAACAACACCTTGAGAACGGTGCAAAATCCCTAGAGCATGACAGTGTGTTGCTGGACTTGGTAAACCCAAATTACTGACATATTGAAAATAGCAAAAAATCTAACTCCCCAATTCTCCATCGCGATGATGTTTAGGCTAACGAAACCTCACCTCAAGTAGTCACCTAAACGAATATACATAGTTAGCCGTTTCATTGTGTCTTTCTGGGCACGCAGTTTCGGCTGACTTAAGTTTTTTCCTACTATTCCTCCTGCTCAGCACCGATAAACTTTAAGTGAGCCAACTTTCCCCCAAAAAAATTTGGAGACGTAATTGACAAGATTGATATTCCACATATGTCATATCTTATGTTCTCGTTTTAAGCTTGTATACGAATTGAGTGGGGCCATTTCATCTAGAGTACTTGATTCAGTTTGAACTTATACCTTCCGGATTATTCATTCCATACGCTTATATTTGTATGTTTTAATGTCTTAGTTTGATGTTGTTTAGATTCTGTTTATCTTTATTTATTTAATCTTTACTCCCTTTAAATTGGCGCTTTTTGCTCCTTTTTATTCAATTTTTCCTCAATGATGTTTATTTATTTGTATGAATAAATGTTTATGTTGGGCGTGATATTAGCGTCGCTTCTGTGACTTATGTTTTAGTTTCGACTTAATCATCGTGGTTATTGTGAGAGAGCTCATTCTATCGGTATGCACTATTTGAAGCTTTGTCTTATTTGTCTAACAATAAGACTTAATCCAATTGCGTAACAAAAGAAGAGAAGGGAATATGAAAAATTCTAAAGTGGCTATTGCAGTGGTTACAACATTATTTGCCGGCATGGCATCGGCCGCGTCAATTGATTACCGTTACGAATATCGCGCTGCTACCGATTACACCTATGAAAAAGATGGAACAAGTGAAACGCGCCACGTCGACGCTCGTCATCAACATCGTGTGAAATTGGGTGACAGCTTTAAGCTCGATGATAAGTGGAAGCACTCGTCAAGCTTAGAAATCAAATTCCATACCGATGATTCTTACTACGATGCTGACTCTGGCAGTGTTAAGAATGCCAACAGTAAAAGTTTCTACAACGGTAACTGGTATATCTACAACATGGAGTTAGATAACACTGCGACTTACAAAGTAAACAGCAATTGGTATCTACAAATGGGTATGCCAATCGCGTGGGATTGGGATGAGCCAAACTACAATGATGGTGACTGGAAAATGAAAAAGGTCACTTTCAAACCTCAATTCCGTGTTGGCTACAAAGCGGACATGGGCCTAACCACTGCTATTCGCTACCGTCACGAATACTCAGATTTCCGTAACCACACACGTTTTGGTGACACGGACAATGAAACTGGTGAGAAACTAGAATCTGCACAGAAATCTAAAATCACACTAACGGGTTCATACAAGGTTGAATCTCTGCCTAAGTTGGGTCTGTCTTACGAAGCTAACTATGTGAAGTCTTTAGACAACGTACTTCTTTACGACAACAATGATTGGGAATGGGATGCGGGTATCAAGGTGAGCTACAAGTTTGGTTCATGGAAACCATTTGGCGAACTATGGTCATCAGACATCAGCTCTCGTTCAAGCGACCGTGAAGCGAAGTACCGTGTGGGTATTGCTTACTCATTCTAATACATAAAGAGGCAATAGTTTTTGATTAGCTCCGCGTCGAGTGGGGCTATGTTTTTCTGTCATATCCTCAATACGGATGAGAAAAACCTTTTGTCTAAAAATAAATAAAAGTTATAACGAACAAGAGAGTTTATTATGCAGATTTCTAAAGTCGCAATGGCTGTCGCAGTTTCCACAGGTTTGCTTTTTGGCTGTAATAGTGATGGTTTACCTGTACCGACAGATCCAGTTGCTCCAGCTCCGGAATTAAAAATTACCAGCGGTTATTGGCAGTTAGGCACTGCAGCGTCAGCGACTAGCTTTTCAACAAGCAGCGCAGATCTTCCAAACGTTTACGTGTTTAGCGAAGATGGCAACCACAAATATTATGATGATGACGCAACACCTGGTACATACGTGATCAAAGATGCATCAGCATCAACTAATGACTACGATGAAGACGCAGGTACGATTTCATTCATGCTTTACGATAGCGGCACTTCAATGGAAGTGTCTGGTGAATTCACGCTAACAGAAGCGTCTGGCGACACTCCAGCATCAATGACGTTTGTTGATGAAGATAACGGTGTCGATCTATCAGGCTCTGATGAAGTTGATAACGATTCAGTTAAAGATGCGGTTGTCGATGCTAATGAAGACAGCGGTATCAACAATGTCGTTCAAATCCTAGATACAAACTTCGGTGGCGCTAAAAATGACGTTGGTGAACTTCGTCTAAAACTGTCTGAATCTGCGGACGTTTCTAGTATTGCTTCAGGTAAAGTAACGGTAGACCTTATCTACCAAGTTGATGAAGACACAAGCGAAGAAGCAAACGATAGCGGCAATAACGCGTACATTTCTTTATATGGTGCAGGCACTTCAAACACGAACCTACATGGTGAAGTGATCTTCAATGCTGGTGAGATTTTCTATCGCTCTACAGTGACTAGTGGCGGTAAACCACAAATCTCTGAAGAGCCAGTGGGTACTTATGAATTAGGTGAAGACCTTGCTGTTGAAGTGAGTTGGGCAAATGGTTACTACACATTCACTGTGAATGACACAGTTTATGACAACAGTGGTAATGGCTTTGAATCATTCGATAAATCAGCAGTAACCGTTATTTCATTGAAGTTGGGTGATACATCTAATACCACTCACTATGAGCTGATTGCTGATAACTTCATGGTGTACTCAAACGACGAATCAGACGACCAAGTTGTATTTGAGGATAACTTTGACAGCTATGCAAATGGCGCAACGTTAGGTGGTTCAGATCCTTACAATAACAATAGTGCTGAAGCGACCGTTGTTACTGAAGGTGACGCACCTACTGACCCAACCGATCCTGAGCCAGAGCCTGGCGAGGTAACGGATGATTTTGATAGCTACACTGCGGGTGCTCGTATTGATGCTGCGAACAGTGTTTATGCAATCAAAGGCGACAAAGACGGCGATGACGAAACAACGATTGTAGCTGAAGTGAGCACGGAACAAGCTAGCTCAGGTGATAATTCACTGTTATTGCATGACAATTCAGGACTAGGTAAGCCAGTAGTGTCGCGTACTTTTACGGAAGATGCGGAGTCAGGTTCGGTTTCTACTAAAGTTTACGTCCCTGCAGATGGCTATGTTAAATCAACATACCTCTACTTAGGCGATTCGAACTCGGGTTCATCAAGCAGCCGATTCACGGAGCTGGTATTTGGTAGCTCAGCGGTTAAATTCAGAAACGAGAGTGGTAGCCAGAAGGACCTAGCAAGCTACTCGCAAGATACCTGGGTAGATGTAACGGTAGCCTGGGAGCCAAATTCAGACAGCTCTGGTTATGACGTGACAATCACACTTGACGGTCAGGATTACACATCATACCAAGATGGCGATGTCACTTATCCTTTGGTTGCTGAAAATGCTTCTGAATCTGCGCCAACATTATTCGCCCTTTATGTGGGGGATAATGGCTCTAGCGGTACTTACAGCTACTTCGACGACTTAGATTCTGAATTATTCTAAATCATAAATCATTTAGTTTTAAAGAGGCCATTTAGGCCTCTTTTTTTGGTTTTTACCGACCAATTCAACGTTATTTAAGCCTATCTTGAAAGCAAAAACAGAACACAAAACAAGAAGATTTGGCCTGCAAATTTGCCTCAACAAGACTCTGATCTCATTTATTTATGATTCGATGTTGATGTATAAGAGCTCGATCTCATTTATGACTTTTCAGGGGTATTTGTATTACTTTATTATGTTTATACTTGTGTCATTAGCGTGAAGGACATAGCTAATACGGTACATGGAACGTAGCCTAGTGCTTGAGTTTCATATCAATAGGGTATCTTGTCCTCGTCTTATAATACAAATAATTCAAACTTAAGCATTAAAGGTGAAAGGTCTAATGAAAAGTATCTATCTAAAAAGCTTGCTTGCTTCTTCGATTGTTCTAGCCGTTGGTTGTGCGAGTACTTCAGCACCTGTAGTAGAGCAGTTTCCAAACAACAAAGAAACTGGTGAGCCGCTTCTAACGCCTGTAGCGGTTACAGCGAGTAGCCACGACGGTAATACACCTAGTCAACTTATTGATGGCAACATTATGACGCGTTGGGCTGCAAACGGTAATGGTGAGCATGCAACGTTGGATTACGGTTCAGTTCACGAGTTTGATGCAGTTCAAGCGTCGTTCAGTAAAGGTAACGAGCGTGTGACTTCGTTCGACATTCAAATGAGTGAAGATGGCGAGAACTGGATGACTGTACTTAAAGATCAGAAGAGTTCTGGTCGCGCACTGGGCTTGGAGCGTTTTCAATTTGAGCCTGCTGTAAAAGCGCGTTATGTACGTTACGTAGGTTACGGTAATACTAAGAACCAATGGAACTCAGTAACTGAGCTTGCGGCTGTGAACTGTGGTATCAACGCATGTCCTTCAACTCACCTCATTACTGATGCTGTTGTAGCTGCAGAAGCAGATATGATCGCCCAAATGAAAGCTGAGCAGAAAGCACAGAAAGAGCTTCTGAAGAAAAACCGTAAAGGGGATTTCGGTGCGCCACTGGTACGCCCATGCGAAACAACGGTTGAGTGTGACCTTTCACAACCTATGCCAACACCAACGCTGCCTGCAACTCTACTAGCCACTAATGCACCGGGTCAGAATTTCGACCTAACTCGTTGGAAACTGACAACACCTTATGATCATGATGGTGATGGTCGTGCAGATGACATCGATGAGTGGGATCTAGCTCATGGCTTCCAGAATGAAGATATTTTCTACACAGCAGAAGATGGCGGCATGGTATTTAAAACTTACGTGAAAGGCTCACGTACGTCTAAGAATACCAAATACGCGCGTACTGAGTTCCGCTCAATGTTGCGTGCGGGTGAGAAGTCTCACAAAACTAAAGGTGTGAACCCGAATAACTGGGTATTCAGTTCTGCTCCGATTGAAGATCAACAAGCGGCTGGTGGTGTTGATGGCACACTAAAAGCAACATTGAAGATCGATCACGCAACAACAACGGGTCAATCTCATGAAGTCGGTCGTTTCATCATTGGTCAAATTCACGACAAAGATGACGAGCCAATCCGTCTTTACTACCGTAAGCTTCCAAATCAAGCAACGGGTACTGTTTACTTTGCTCACGAAAAAACCAAGACGGGCACAGAAGACTACTACAACCTAGTTGGTGACATGACGGGTGAAATCGGCGAAGACGGTATCGCACTAGGCGAGATGTTCAGCTACGAGATCGATGTTAAAGGCAACATCATGACAGTAACCCTAACACGTGAAGGCAAAGAAGACGCCGTTCAAGTTGTTGATATGAGCGACAGTGGTTACGATGAAGGTGGTCGTTACATGTACTTCAAAGCGGGTGTTTACAACCAAAACATGTACGGTGAGCCAGATGATTACGTACAAGCGACGTTCTACAAGCTAGACGCAACGTACGGTGAGTTCCAAGGTTAATTAACCTTTAAATTCTCTAAGTAAGATACTTAAGCCAGTAGCATTCGCTGCTGGCTTTTTCGTGTGCATATAGATTTATCAATGGCGTACGAACTTTTCGATTGCATATAAAAAAGCCACAGAACCTTATAAGGAATCTATGGCTTGGTTTGTGGTTATCCAGTGGTAGGCTTAATGGGCTTTTGACTATTTTGACTAATGGAAAAGGGAGAGTTACTCCTCGTGCTCTGTCGAAATCTCACTGAAGCTGACATCAAAGATCTCACCACGGTATTTATCATCGGGTTTGAATTGAGGGTAGATACCGGCTTTAAAGTAAAAGGCGATGTCATCGCTTGCCCAGTCACTGCTTAATGTGACGGTGTCTCCATTCATGTCTGTGTAGTTCGCTCCCCAGTCAATTTGGTGAGAAACAAGGTTACTGCCATTAACGTCCGTGGTTGCTAGAAACAATCCATCCTGCGTTGCTCGAATAATGTAGCGCCAATCTTCATTCGCTGAGTATTGACCTAAGGTTACGCTGAATGGTTCACAGGAATCACAGTCTTGATTATTGCGTTCAAAACTATCGTTAAGAATCACTCGTACCGGTTTATCGTCGCCTTCCCAAAGTAATTTCACTAGCGCTTGGCTGATCTTCCAACCATGGATTTGACCTAGAACGACCTTTGGGCGTTGTTCGCTAAAATCAATGTTCGGATATTCATCGATTCTAAGTTGAGCTTCTAACGTGTGACTCTTCGCATTAGTACGTGTGTCATTAAGGTACCAACTGGTATCCTCATCGCTGGTACTACAGTCTGGCGAATCAGTGCTAATGTAAAGTTCTCTTAGCTCTGAGCGAATATAGCTGGAGTTTGTGGTTGAAGTGCCGTACCCCATGTCAGCGCGAAAGTGCATCTCACCGTCAATGACATTGAAATAGGACAATCCTAAGTCGTTGTCATAAACATTACTGTCGTTCGACAATACATCTTTACTTGAATTACACCGCTCGGGTTCAAGTTCTGCAGCACTGGTTCCGCCACTGCCATACCAATCATCTTTGCTAGGGGGAATGGTGATCTTCCAATCATCTATGTTCCACTTCGCCGAAGTATCAGTATTCTCCTTTTCGTAGGTGAGTTGACTAAACTTGGCTTCACCTTCTCCATTTTCGAATTGGTTATAGATACCGGCTTTAAAATAGCTCAAAAGATGTGACCAGTAGGATATATCTATTTGCGCTTTGGACTCGTCGTTGACTTCGATGGACAGCGTGTTTTCAAATATAGATATTTCAAAACGGGTAAAGTCATCTAGGTTCGCTGCACCTAAATCATATCGGTCATAAGAGTCATTACATCCTGCGGCATTTGAATTTGAACTGCAGTCTAACGCATTATTTTTGAGAACCGCCCAATAGTGTCCTGTTAGGCCGTTTCGCTCTTGCTCCCAAATAATACGAACCAGCGGGTGAGGGATGTAACCTGTTCCATCAGAGCTAGTACCTTTATTGTGGATCTGTAAAAACGTGACTTCGTCATGGTCTGCAGGTGAGTTAGCCATCGCGAGGTCGATGTCAGGTAGCTTAACTTCTGCGTAGAAAGTGCGTTTAACGCCGGTTTCGCTGACATCAAAGTTCTCTAGCTCTCGAACTTCAGAACGCATTTTATAGTTCGACATCTTGAATACTAGGTGCTCAGTTTCCTCCTCGGTATAAAAGTAGTCACTTTGATAGCCCTCAAACGCGCCGCCTTTGACTTCAGAAGTTTTGTTGCCTTCACTGCCATTCGGATCCGATACCTGTAGATCAGAGTTGTCGAGAATGGCTTGGTATTTACCAATGCTATAGGGCGCAACAGTTTTACTGATTGGGTCTGTTGGATCGGTTGGTTGATTGGGCTCGCTAGGAGATGAGGAGGAAGAGCTACCACCACAACCTGCTAAGAGCACAGTTATAACGGCTGCTGTGATTGGTTTTAATTTCATCATACTGATTATTCTTATTATGGAAAAAAACCAATAATTACATTTGTATTATTTTAACTCAAATAAGCTGTTTTGGTTTTGTGACTCAATGTGAGTCTATTTTCTTCTTCCATCGCGTACTTTGGTTAAATTGCGGTCGAACAGTCAGATATCGATGAATAGTTGCTTTTTCATAAGCTTATTAAAGAGATATGCCTGAGCGATTTTGATAGATTAAGAACATTCGATCCCCGTAGCGAGACACCATGAAAATCCTTCACACGTCAGATTGGCATCTTGGCCAAAATTTCTATAACAAGAGTCGTAAAAACGAACACCAACAGTTTTTAGATTGGTTGCTTCAACAAGTTGACGAACAAAGTGTTGACGCCATCATCGTAGCGGGGGACATCTTTGATACCAGTACACCGCCAAGCTACGCACGTGAGATGTACAATAAATTTGTGGTGGATTGCAGCAAGTTAAGTTGCCAACTGGTGATGTTGGGCGGAAATCACGATTCAGTTTCGGTATTAAAAGAGACGCAACAACTACTGAAATACATGGGTACAGACGTAATCCCAAACACCAATGAAGATTATGCAAGTCAAGTGCTTCCACTGAAAGGCAAGTCGGGACACGTTGAAGCCTTGGTATGCGCGATTCCATTTATCCGCCCTCGGGATGTCCTGACCAGTCAAGCTGGTGTTTCTGGTGTGGATCGTCAAAAACAACTAGGTGATGCAATCAAGCACCACTATGCGAGTGTATATCAAGCTGCTGTTGCTGAGCGAGAGAACTACGAGAATTCGACCGACATTCCTATTGTTGCAACAGGGCACTTAACGGCAATGGGCGTGCAGCAGTCTGATTCCGTGCGTGATATTTACGTTGGCAATCTAGATGGTTTTGCTGCGGATGGCTTTCCACCAGCGGACTATATTGCGCTTGGACATATTCACAGACCACAAGTGGTGGCTAAACAAGAACATATTCGCTATTGCGGTTCGCCAATCCCTCTTAGTTTTGATGAGCTTAAGTCTACAAAGCAGGTATGCATTGTCGAATTTGAGCAAGGCAAACGCACAATTTCTCAGCTTAATGTGCCGACATTTCAACCTCTTGCTGAAATCAAAGGTGACCTAAGCAGCATTGAGACTCAACTCAATCAGTATATTGGATTAGATGCGGACCAGAGTGTGTGGCTGTCGATAGAGGTACAAGCGCAAGATTACCTATCTGATCTTCAAGAGCGTATCTCTCGATTGGCCCAAGATCTCAATGTAGAAGTTCTGCAATTAAGAAGAGCGCGAGAGAAGCGAAATCAGACATTAAATCAAGAGTCTGCAGAGACGCTATCAGAACTTAGCCCAATGGAAGTGTTTGAAAAGCGTATCGCACTTGAAGACTTCGAAAGCGATACTGAAAAAGCGCGCTTGGAACGTATGACCGTGACATTTAAACAAGTGATGACCGAAGTGACAGACGGAGAGGCTGAATAATCCGCTATGAAAATTTTATCATTAGAATTTGAAAACCTAAACTCACTCAAAGGTCGTTGGAAGCTAGATTTTACTCAATCTCCGTTCGCTGAAAATGGATTGTTTGCGATTACCGGGCCAACGGGGGCAGGTAAAACCACGATTTTGGATGCGATCTGTTTGGCTTTATTCCACCGAACGCCTCGTCTAAAAAGTATCGCGAAAGGCAACAACGAGATCATGACGCGTGGCACAGGTGAGTGTTTTGCTGAGATCGAGTTTGAAGTGAAGGGTAAAACTTACCGTTCTAACTTCCATCAGAAACGTGCTCGTAACAAGCACGATGGCGCACTGCAAACACCGACCTGTGAATTTTCGGATGCCGACACCAATAAAGTGCTTGAAACCCAACTGAGCAAAAAGATTAAGCTGGTGGAATCAACAACGGGACTCGATTTTTCACGCTTTACCAAGTCTATTCTACTTTCACAGGGCGAATTCGCTGCGTTTTTGAATGCTAATGCTAACGACCGAGCAGAGCTGCTTGAAGAACTTACCGGGACAGAGATCTACAGTTTGATCTCTGAGCGCATTTACGAGCATTACAAATCCAGTGAAGAAGGGTTAAATCAACTCAAAGCGAAAGCTGAAGGCGTTAACCTTCTAACGGCAGAACAAGTCGAAGAGCTTTCTCAAAACAAAACAAACTTAGAGGTCGGATTAAAGCAGTTCGACCAAGAGCTGAAAGGCTGGTCAGAACATTTGGCTTGGTGGCGAGAGCTCAATAAAGCCAAGCTATCTCTTGAGAACAGTGAAAATGAGCTCAAATCGGCACAAGCGGAGATGGAAGCCAACAGTCAATCGCTGGAACAGTTAGCGAAAAGTGAACCTGCTGAAAAACTGCGTCCACTGCATAAAGAGCGTAATCGCGTTCAACAAGAAGTGACGGCGTTAACTGCTCAATTGGCGGATGCAAACAAGCAGCTTGAAGTAGGCAATCAAGAGAAGCTTCAAACGGAAGCGGCGTTAAACACACAAGCAGAGACAACAAACCAACTTCGCAAAGAGCAAACGGATCTTATCGCTACTATCGAAAAAGTACGTCCACTTGATCAGCAAATTGCTTTGCTTAATGAAAAGCGAACAACGCTGCAGCAATCTCAGTCAGCACTCAAGGTAGAACAAGATACGAAACAGTCTTTGATTCAAAGCGCTGCCAAGTCGCTTGAAGAGTTAAAGCACACAGAGAAAACATTGGCCGAGTACTTATCGGCCAATGAAAGCAGCAAATCTCTTGACCGTTATTTAGGGCAGTGGCAAACCAATGTTGCTCAGATCCGAACGCTCGAACAACAGCAATCCGAGCAGCAAAAGCGCGTAGAGCGTCTTGCTAATGAAATCAGTGCCCAACAGCAACAAGCTCAACAACTAACTCAAGAGCAGCAAAAGAACACTCAAGAGTTATCAGCACTGAGGACAGCAGAGCAAACTGCCAAAGTACTGTGGGAGCAATCTCAGCAGGCACATGGTGAAGAACAGTTAAATGGCTTAAAACAAGCTCTTGAAACGTGGAACCGACAAACTCATGCATTAACGGATATTCAACGTCGTTATTTGATGGCGACCGAACAGCTCCAAGCTAAACGTGTTGATTTGCAAAACAAAACCAATGAAAACGCTGAGCTGACAAAGCAACGTGAAGTCTTGGTGGAGCGTTACAAAGAGAAAGAGCAGTCGCTAGAGCGTTTGAAGACCTTGATTGCTCAAGAGGGTGAGCTCGCTAAGTATCGCGCAATGTTAGCGCCGGGTTCTGAATGTCCATTGTGTGGCTCAACGGATCACTCAGTTGAACAATCTCAAGATATGAATGCGTTACTTCAGCAACAAAACCAAGAGTCTGAAGCGTTGGCGTTGGTCAAAAAAGAGGGGCAGGATCTTCGCCAGAAATTGGACTCTCTGAGCCCGATTTTGAGCCACCTTGAAGGTGAGATTAAGAACTTAACCACGAATGCAGAGCAAGCTAAGCAATCTTGGTTGGCAGTGGTTGAAAAGCTTACTCAAATCGGTGAAGAGAATTCAGACAACCAGGCTCAAATTATGGAGTGGGTTGTTACTCATGATCAGATTGCCGACAAAGATGTTGTCGCGATGTTTGTTGACCGTTGTGAGCAGGAACTGAATCAAGTTATTCAACGCCAACAGCAACAAGCGCAAGCAAAGGTCGACTACCAGTCAGCAGAGAAGCAGCGCATTAATATGGAATTAGCGTTGAAAGACGCGCTCAATAAGGTCGAAGCACTGTCTACACGCGTTGCGGATTTGCAAAAACAGCGCGTTGATGCACAAGAGCAGGCAGATCAATTAAAACAGACTCAATCATCACAATGGCTGGCATTACAAAATAGTATTTCTGAGACAGGCAACAGTGCACCTGAGTTGGAACACATTGATCAATGGCTAGAATCGAAGAGTTCGGCGTCGCAAGAGTGGCAAACCAATTATCAACAAAAAGCCGAACTGGATAAAACGTTGATTGCCCAACAAGAGAAGCATCAGTCTTTGGCTGCGTCATTAGCTGAGCAAACGAATAAGCTTACACAGCTTGAGAAAGACCTGGCTTCGATTTCGGATGATCTTGCTAAGATCCAGCAGGAGCGTCAGGTACTATTTGGCGATAAGCAAATTCAACAGCAAGAGCAGTTAATGAATGCGCGATTGGAAGAGTCGTCAAAACAGCTTGAAACCTTGAAAGGTGTGTTTAACCAGTGCGAGCTAACGCTGCGCGAATGGCAAACCAAACAGTCAACGTTCATGCGCGAGCTTGATGCTAAGGAAGTCGAGCTAACTCAAGCAAATGAATCTTGGATTGCTTCGCTTACGGCAAGTCCTTTTGAATCAGAAGGTGAGTTTGAGCAAGCACTGTTGGATGAGCAGGTGCGAATTGACCTTGTTGAACTCAAACAAAGGCTCGATAACGCAATAGTGAGCAGCTCTGCAAAACTCAAAGCTACAAAGCAGAGTGTCGAAGAGTTGCTTGAAAACGCAAATGCAGAGCAATGGCAACAGATTGAAATTGAAGAAGTGGAGCAACAAGTTGCTGACTGCCAACAACAGCAACAAGCGACCGCTAGTCAAATCGGTGCTATTAACGCAAATCTCGAAATGGACAGGAAGAACCGAGAGAACCAACAACACTTGTTTAAAGAGATTGATGAGAAGCAACAAGCGTTTGATGATATCTCGCAGTTGAATTCATTGATTGGCTCAAAGAACGGCGACAAGTTTAGGAAGTTTGCACAAGGACTAACCCTTGAGAACCTTGTTTATCTTGCCAACAAACAGTTGCAACGCCTACATGGTCGCTATGAGTTGAAGCGTAAAGCGGAAGATGGGTTAGAGCTTCAAGTGTTAGATACGTGGCAGGGTGACGTGGTTCGTGACACCAAAACACTCTCTGGGGGCGAAAGCTTTTTAGTGAGTCTGGCTTTGGCATTAGCGCTGTCTGATTTGGTGAGCCATAAAACCAGTATTGATTCGCTGTTCCTTGATGAAGGCTTCGGTACTCTTGACAGTGACACATTAGATATTGCCCTAAACGCGCTCGATAACTTGAATGCATCTGGGAAGATGATAGGTGTGATCAGTCACGTCGAGGCACTAAAAGAGCGAGTGCCAGTCCAACTTAAAATCACTAAACATTCTGGTTTGGGTGTTAGTGAGATGAGTAAAGAGTTTAAGGTCGCCTAAACCTAAACAATGACTATTACTAACTAACAAGTACAAAGGGGCAGTGAATCTGCCCCTTTTCGGTTGTTTGCTTTGTCATTCCATCAGCATTTCAAACCCTTAGCTGTTTTGGCGCGTATAGTCTCTATCATCCTTAAGTTAGAGAAACACGATGCAAAAGAAACGCGACATTCCCACTAAACTCTGTCCAGTGTGTTTGCGCCCGTTCACGTGGCGCAAGAAGTGGCAAAAGTGTTGGGACGAAGTGCAATATTGCTCAGAACGTTGTCGCCGAAACAAAGGCAGCATCCACAAGCAGTAAGTTACCAAGGCAGCTCTTCACCGTCGTATGCGAAGAAGCGACCACTATCTTCCGGCGTTGATCTTTCAATAATACTCAACAATTGACGGGCTACATCGTCTGCATCGAACAGTTTTCCTTCAGGAACATTGGTCTGAAAGGGCTTGGAGAGTGGGGTATCGGTCGTTCCTGGATGCAAAGAGAGGATCGTTGCTTTCTTGGCAATACGGCTCCACTCGATTGAGATAGATTTAATCAACATATTGAGTGCCGCCTTAGAGGAGCGATAGCTGTACCAACCACCCAAACGGTTGTCATTGATGCTTCCAACCTTGGCTGAAATGGTTACAAGCTTACCTGAGGGAGAACGTTTCAATAAAGAGGTAAAATGCTTTGCAAGCAGTAGAGTCGGAAGCGCGTTAGTCGTCATGTTCTCTAAGAAAAACTCTGAGTCGACGGTGTTTAGGCTCTTTTCTGGCTTATGAGTCGTTGTGTGAAGTATCCCAACACAATTGATCACCCAATCCAACGAAGTGAAGTGGGATGCGAGTTGTTGTACATCTGATTCTTTAGTGATGTCGACCCTATGCCATGTGACATTATCGATAGAGAAGTCTGGCTTGCCATTGCAGAAAGTCGTATGGATGTTGGCTGCGGGATCTATTGTTTGCAACTGTTTCACAATGGCTTTACCTATACCGCCAGAGCCTCCAATCACTAACACCGTCTTTATCGCGTTTTCCATTACAAATCCTCCAAATGTTCGAGGTAAGTTTCAGCACGTTTTAGCGTCTTTTCTTGCTCCTGTTCGTCCATATTGTCCCAAGAGCGATAGATCATTCCCATTCTTGGGTTTCGAGTGAGTTGCTCGCGGTGCTTTGTCATGAAACGCCAGTACAGGCTATTGAACGGACAAGCATCTTCATCGCTTCTCGACTTCACGTTGTAGTGGCAACCCTTACAGTAATCACTCATCTTATTGATGTAAGCGCCACTCGCAGCATAGGGCTTAGTGCCAACAATCCCACCATCAGCAAACAGAGCCATACCGCGTGTATTTGGCATTTCAACCCACTCTATAGCGTCGATATAAATGCCAAGATACCACTCATCAACTTGGTCTGGCTTTAGCTCCGCGATCAAACTGAAGTTGCCAGTCACCATCAGTCTCTGAATATGATGGGCATAAGCAAATTCGTGTGACTGCTTGATGGCTTGTTTCATACACTGCATTTTGGTTTCACGATCCCAAAAATAATGAGGCAGTTGGCGTGATGCGTGAAAGTGATTAATGGTTTTGTAGCGCGGCATATTGGCCCAATAAACGGCTCGAATGTACTCCCGCCAACCTAAGATTTGACGTACGAACCCCTCAACCTGAGAAATATCGATGTTTGCGTTACTGTGGTAAGCAGCAAGCGCCGCATCGATTGTTTCTTGGGGAGTAATGAGTTTGCTGTTTAAGCTGAATGACAAACGACTGTGGTACAAGCTCCAACGAGAACTATGATCCTTGGTCATGGCATCTTGAAAACGACCAAATAAGGGCAGGCAGGTATGGCAAAAGTGCGCGAGCAGCGACAAGCTTTGTGCACGATTAATTGGCCATAGAAGTCTCGTCTTATCGATATCACCAATGGTTGCAATAACATGCCTTTCCATGCGTTCAACAATGTCGCTTACATCGTTAGCAAACATCAAAGGCGAGGGTAGCGCTTCAATATCTTTTGGCTTGAGCTTGTTTCGGTTGTTGCCATCGTAGTTCCACTTTCCGCCCACAGGTTTGCCGTCGTCCATCAATATTGAGAATCGCTTGCGCATTCTACGATAGAAATGTTCCATCATGATGTGCTTGCCCGCTGGGAATTGAGGTTCAATCTCTTCAAATGGCAGAAGGAAATGCTCAGTGCAGGTGCAGAGTTTTACTGCTTTCGGTAGCTTGAGTTGAGCGAGCTGACTTAACAGTCTGTATTCATCAGGGCGTTGGTACTCAAACTTTTCCGCCTCAAACTCTGCCGTGTAGTGCACGATCAAATCATTCAGTGTTGGAAACTGTTGAGTGTCGTCCAAAGTCAGGTGCAGCACCTCATGACCTTCATCTTTCAGTTCGGCAGCGAAAGCCGCCATTGCGCTAAAAAATGCCGCGACTTTTTGACTGTGGTGTTTGACGTAGTCAGTCTCTTGGTGAAGCTCGGCAATGATGTACAGGACACTAGAATCACAGTTAGAGAACCAAGAGTGTTGAATATTGAGTTGATCACCCAGTATTAAGCGTACAGTTTTGAATTTCATTCTCTGTTCCTATTCGGCAATCTGGTGTTGCTTGTCAGTGGTAACCCATCGGCGAATAAAGTCATGTTGTGGGTCGTACATTTGAGTCTGCTTATCAAGATCGAAGTGGCGAGCCTGTTGTCCGTTCATGCCAGCAATATAGGACCAGTTACCCCAGTTAGACGCGACATCGTAATCGACCAATTGAGTTTCAAAGTAAGCTGCTCCCCAAAGCCAGTCACAACCTAGCTCGTAAACAAGGCAGCTTGCAGCCAATTGCCTGCCACGGTTAGACATGTACCCAGTTGCGTTCAACTCACGCATACAAGCGTTAACAATCGGGTAGTTGGTATTGCCCGTTTTCCATTGGGTGAAAGCCTTTAAAGCTTCAGAGTTTGGTGAGTCACCAATGTGAGGTTTTTTAATCACAGGTTTTGAAAAGAGAGCATGTCCTGCAACGCGCGCACGCCAATAAAAATATTCACGCCAAAGCAGTTCGAATTTAATCCAATAAGTTGATTCGTTTGATCCATGCAGATCTTCGTATTGATGAAGCGTGCTAACTATAGTCTTTGGTGACAAACAACCCACTGCTAACCATGGCGAAAACTTGGTGGAGTGACTCATACCATCAAATGCGTTTCGGGTTTGTTTGTAATCGCTGGCATAAGAGTGTTGGAAATAGTCGTAAGCCCGGCACTTTCTCCTCCTTCAAACAGAGTAAAGTTTGTTGGAACTGTTGTGTTTGGAGTAGCGGGTGTCTCTGAAAGTTTGACTGGCGAAATACTGGGATTACTCTGGAGAGCATCGTTCAGCGAACCTGAAACTTCAGGAAGTCTTGGAACTGGATTTAGTTGAGTACTATTTAAAAGGTCACTCTCAGCCTCGACAGTTTTTCGAAAACGCGTAAAGGAACTCGGAAGCTTACTCATTTCAAATGGTAGCTGTTCAATGTCGAACAAAGTGTTGTTGCTACTGGTGATAAGTTCGATGTTAGGCAATGAGTGTTGCACCTTTATGATTAAGTCACGTTCATCACTACCGGGGTGTTGGTTGTAGTAAACATGACTTACTTGGCACGTTTCGATTAATTGAACTAGGTCTTCAGCTTTGATGCTTTGTAATGTAAATAGGCGGTGATTTTGGGAATCGAAGTGTTGAGCGAGATCTTCAAGAGATTGTTGCCAGAACAGCAATCTCTTCTGTCCAATTTGCTTTTCAACAGAATGTTGTTGAACGAATGGGGAGATGTGAATAGGCATAACGACGCCTATCAATTCGTCAACTTGGTTGCATGCAGCTGACAGAAGTTCATTGTGCAAAAAGCGTAGGTCGTTAGTAAAAAAGTAAAGGCCAATTTTTTTCATCTTTGTGCTTCTCTTGATACGAATCGCGTAAGTTGATAACCAGTAATAGTTACGATCCAGTTGCGCTTTTAGATCAGGTGAGAGCAGTAAGAATGGGTAGGAAAATCAAAGAGGAAGTGTGACTACCGAGCACCACGTAGATTGAAAAAATAAGCGCGATGCTCGGCAAGGTTGCAAATCACCGACTATTCAATAGGTACCACTAAAATATCGACAGGTGACTTATCAATAAGCTGTTTGGAATGCGAGATAATCTTGCTCCAAAAGTCATGGTGATGGCCGCAAATCAGAAAATCGACTTGGTTAGCCGCAACGGTTTCTTTGAGCTTTTCCGTCAAATCACCCGTTCCCATGAATAGGTGCTTAATATTGTGTTCTGAGTAGGATTCGAAATCTCTTAGCTGTTTAACTGCATCTTCATTGAATGGGAGTTCACCGCTGTGCTGTTTAATGTCCACCAACTCAGGGTATATCTCACCATGCGTACCATCGATATAAACGAAAGAAAGATCGGCATCGAGTTTGTTGGCAAAAAATGTCGCTCTATCAATTAAGATATTTGTGTCTTGAGACAGCTCTATCGCGACGAGTATGTGTTTGTAGTCCATAGCTCACCTCTCTTATCTAGGGTCTATAAATAGCATAGAATTTCGCCAGTAAAATTCCTTCGAACGGATCTCATATTAAACAAAATGCTCATATCTATTTGTTCTAAAGGAAGAAGTTTCTATTACACTGATAGTTCCCTCAGCATTACCTGAATAACTTTGAACTAAGAATTACACCGATTTATATAAGCGCTTAAAATTCTTGTAAATATGAGAACAAAAACCGAGCGATTTCTGAAATTTTGCCATTGGCTCTCAATACGTATTCAACTGATATCGTAATCTATGAATAGATTTTGAAGACTAACGATAGAGGAATGCATTATGACTAATGATCGCCATGGAATATCCGTTGGAGTAGAGCGAATCGACCATGAATATGTACTAATGTTCAAAGCGACAGGGCACTTAACCCACCAAGATTATCTCGCCTTAACCCCGAAATTAGAGTCGGCACTGAAAACCGTCGGTTCTGAAAACATTAAAATGGTTGCTGATATTAAAGAGCTAAACGGCTGGGATATCAGAGCCGCGTGGGACGACTTAAAACTGGGGATTAAGCTGAGAACCAATTTAGGCAAAGTCGCTATTTACGGTGATAAAGGCTGGCCGGAGCTAGCGTCTAAAGTAGGCAGTTTGTTTATCGCTGGTGAGGTCAAACAGTTCACTGAATATGATGATGCTATCGATTGGGTAACGGCGACAACGTAATCCATTTATTCGACCTCTTTTGATTTTCAATGCGTTGTCTCGATTTTCGGCATACAATTTAGGCAACGCATGCATTTGATTATCTACCCAAATGCGAACCTATAACTGGATACGAACCCCCTGTTGAGACAACATAGGGCGTATTTCTATCTTGCCGAGAATTACCATGAGAAAAAACTACGTTGTTGAAGGCGATATTAACGCCAAGAAGCAAAAAGATGCCTATCCAAAACGAGTGCTTTGTGAACAGTGCGTGTCCTCTTTTATTGTCATCAGTGAAGGCGATAGAACTTACCAAGCGTGTGACAGTTGCGGCGATGACTCGTAACGCTGATTTACAACTCAACCTTCCTAAATGTAGACGTTTACTGTGAACAACTATTTTGAAAGTCCCTTTGCGGGCAAGTCTCTTAAAGAGCAAGTCACCAACCCGAACATCATTGTTGGTGAGCATAGCTACTATTCCGGCTATTACCATAACCACAGCTTTGACGATCGTGCTCGTTATCTTGCACCAGACAGAGATGATGTCGATAAGCTAATCATTGGTAGCTACTGCTCCATTGGTAGTGGTGCTGTGTTTATGATGGCAGGCAATCAAGGTCACCAAAATCAGTGGGTCAGTACCTTTCCTTTCTTCTACCAAAACGATGAAAAATTTGAAGGGGCGATCGACGGGTTCGAACGTTCTGGAGACACTGTGATTGGTAATGATGTCTGGATTGGCTCAGAGGCGATGATCATGAGTGGTGTAAAGGTTGGCGATGGAGCCATTATCGCCAGCCGCGCAGTGGTAACCAAAGACGTTGAGCCGTACTCAATTGTCGGCTCTAATCCGGCTCGTCATATCCGCTATCGTTTTAGCGAAACTGAAATTACACAGTTGCTAGAAATGAAATGGTGGGAATGGAATGAAGATCAAATCAAAGGTGCAATGTCCTTGATGTGCTCTTCTGATATCAATGGCTTGTACCAGTATTGGAAGACCTTTGCTTAGTACCTTCTGCTTGGTAAATTGAATCGTGATTTAGCTAGATGCCGGCTCCGACTTGAAAGTAGAGTGCGGTATCTTCTTCGCTAAACGCAATATCAATCCCCGAAATTAGGCCATACCGTCTCGCGATAAGGTATCGGAAGCCAACGCCATACGCTGAGTGTGCGCTTTGGTCGAACATATCGCTGTCACTGTCGCCAGCATAGCCAATCCCAGTAAACACACCTGTTGACCAACGGGGCGTCCATTGTTTGCTTACTTGCATCTCTGCCGCAAAGGTATGCTCTCCTTGATAGCGGTTTCTTGCAATACCCCTCAACTGAATGTCTGGATAGTATTGAGGCGATAGAAAGCGTTCATCAGTCGACAGGGATTTATATTGGCCCCGCAACGCGAGATTCCATTCCTTGTTGATCTCCCAATAATTCAATCCCTCTAGATTGAACGTTTGATAGTTGTAATCACTGCCAAGTCCATCACCAAACCATAGATACTCAGCGACATAGTTATAGCCTTGAGTTGGATTTAGAAAGCTGTTTTTACTGTCGTACTCAACGATTAAACCCAAGCCTGATGAAGTAGGCGAGGTATTTCCAATATTATTTAAGATCTCTTGTGCTTTTGGATGGTTATTTAACGATAACGTAGGCGCAAAAAATTGCTGCGATAAACCGACTAGCCATGGTGTATCTTGGATTCGAAACTGAAGCTTTTGTATTCCTCCCATGCCTTTTAAGCCGAGCTCGATACCTTCGTTTGGAGCGAGGGGTGAAAGAGCATCTGATGAGCTTTGTCGGTAGAAAGTCATATTGATATCGCCATAACCCAAACCACCAAGGTAGCGTATCGAATCCTCTTTCCAGCTTCGCTTGTGACCAATAAATGCCATCCAAGTGCCATTTTCTGTGGCAAAGCCACCGACTGCGGTGATCGCAGGTGTTAAGAGTTGTGCGCCTCCATCAAGGGACTTCTCCGCCAGTGCTTTGCGTGTGTTTTTCTGTTCTTCTGATTCATGAAGGAAGATACCGGTGAAACCACCACCATAGCCAACGGCTGGCTCCGTAATTAGAATCGGGACAGGCAAAAAGCCATAGGCATTTTCAGCTAGGTATTCACCCATGTCTAAGTGACCATCGATTTGGTCGATAAAACTCACTGCACCTGCTGTTGCAGGGAACAGCACGAGCGTGCTCGCGGCTAGGGGTTTTAAACTCATAACGTTCCGTATTATTCACTGTCCAATAACTTCAGTGTAATCAAACAAATAGATAGCGCAATAAAACGAACGTTATTAAGTAAGTTAGGTGTTTAAAGGTGGATCTATGATTAAAATTTCGAATACTTTAAGTATGTGTTGTTTCAATGTGATTTGAGTGAATGATTGATTATAAACAGTTTGCATAGAACGGCATGCCGCATTAACGTGGTGAAAGATTGGGAGGCATTATGATTAGTTGCAGTGATTACGATTATATTGAAATTGTGTGTATGCACAGGTACCCAGTTAAACTCACTTTACACTCCGGTGAACAGGTCGAGGGTGTTGCTTTAGATACCCAACGCAACCAAGACAAAGATGAATGTATTAAGTTAAGTGTCGCTGGACAAGAACAACTTGTTGTATTGACAGGGATTGCTGAATTAGAAGTGTGTGTCGATAACCCCCATTTTAAGCAAAAATTTTTTAAAACCTTGTAGGGGTGACATATGAATACTTCGATAGAGCATTGCTACTGCACATCTTGTCGTGAGCGTACGCAACATGTTGTTGTTTTGGTGAGAAAGGAGAGTGAATTCGCGGGTAAACCAAATCAAAAGCGGCTTGAGTTTATTTCCGGTCTGGTCAAAGGCTGGTTTTTAGGCGGTTTTATCGCTGCGATGGATGAATTTTCTCGCCATGTTGTTTGTGAAAAGTGCGGACATAAAGAGATCCAAGATTAGAATTGACTCGGCTTAACGATTGATAAGTTAATATGGCTCAGGGAATAGAAGAGTGAAAGAACAAACATTAGAGGCAGTAAAAGCGTATGGCTTTGCGGTAAGAACGAATAATACTGATGAAGTTGACCCAGCTAAGGCGAAAATTGGTAAGTTGTGGCAAGGCTTTTTCGAACAAGCTTTTCCTAAGCTAACTCCGGACTCAAAGGTTTACGGCGTTTACACCAATTATGAGTCGGATTTTACCGGTGATTTTGATGTGATTGCATGTACCAACGCTCTCACTGACAACACCATTGACCAATTGGTCGAAACAAAAATCAAAGCAGGAAAATATCTTACTTTCTCAGCAGAAGGCGAGTTGCCACAAGCGGTGATCGATCTATGGGGAGAAGTTTGGGCGTATTTTAACGCGCCAGATTGTCCACATACGCGAACCTACACAACAGACTTTGAGTTGTATAAAGGTGAAACTGAAGTCGAGATTTCAATTGCGATTCAATAATCTCTGAGCGCCGATATTTCGCGTAAAAGTTAATGAAATAAAAGAGCCGTTCGGTATGAGTGGCTCTTTTGCTGTTTGGTCTTATCCAAAAAGACAATCTTGTTTAGTGTCATTCCACAATGGGTACTGTTTCATTACTTGGGTATAGAGCTTACTTTCCAGGTGAGTTCGTAACCAACGTCCTACATTCTGGTATTCAGATTGCACAAACCATTTCTTTTCCACTCTTACAAACTGGCTAACGAAAGGCATAACGGCAAAGTCGGCTAGGCTAGGTGAATCTCCAAACAAATAGTCGTGCTGGGCCAGTTTTCGTTCAAGCTCAGTGATAAAGGCTTCACACAAGTTTCTACGCTGCTCGATGTCGTCATTTCGATAGCGGACTGAAGCGCGATACTTTTCTAAGTGACCAATAAACTCATTGTCATTGTGTTGGATGAGCTGGTGGATTTGGTCACTAAGTGAAGGATTACCCGAACGAAGAAGATCTTGAGGATCGTTTTGTTGAAGCGCCCACATCATCACATCTAAACTCTGCTCAATAACCTCTCCATCGGGTAATACTAATACTGGGACTGTACCTTTTGGCGAGCACTCAAGCAGTTGCTCTGGCTTATCCTTAGTGACAATTTCACGGATTAAGACTTGTTGATTTGCAAGGAGAATTCCTAACCGTCCACGCATTGCATAAGGGCAGCGACGTAGTGAATAAAGGATAGGCAAGTCTTGAGGAGTCTTTGTTGTCATTAGGTTTAAAAGTTGCTGTGCGGTGGTAAAGGGTTGGTGATGTGGGTAGAATACGCGGCTTAAAAATTATAAGTAAGTGAGCGACTTCAAATATGAGCAGAAAAATTGAGTTATTAGCCCCAGGTGGCGATGTAGAGGCGATCAAAGCAGCTATCGTTGCAGGTGCTAATGCGGTCTATTGTGGACTGGGTACATTCAACGCCCGTAACCGCGCCTCGAATTTATCTTTAGACGAACTGAACGGCATTATTCGTCTTGCTCATGAGTACGGTTGTCAGATCTTTCTGACCCTGAATGTCGTGTTACTTGAGAGCGAAATCAAGAACATCAGTAAGCTTCTAAACCAGCTTGTGAACACCAAGGTTGATGGCATCATTCTCCAAGACTTGGGTCTGTTTGATCTGGTGAAGAAATACTTTCCAACGATCGATGTTCACGCTTCTACCCAGCTAACTACGCACAACGAAGGCCAAATCAAGTTCTTAGCTAAGATCGGTGCGTCACGTGTGAACTTATCGCGTGAGTTAAACCTGCCAGAGATTAAAGAGCTGACTCAAGTTGCGCATGAACACGATGTTCTAACAGAAGTCTTTGTTCATGGAGCTTTGTGTATCGCGTTTTCTGGCCAGTGTTACTCAAGCTCAGTGAGTGTCGGTAACTCAGGTAACCGCGGTCGCTGTTCACAGGCGTGTCGTGATGAATATGAGATTACTGATGCAGGTAACCGCTACCCACTTAATTTGAAAGACAACTCCGCTTACTACGATTTGCCAGAACTGGTAGATGCTAAGGTCGATTCACTCAAAGTAGAAGGCCGTATCAAGGGCGCTCACTATGTTTACACCGTGATTGATACGTGGCGCAAACAGATCGACAGCTTCATTGAAAGTGGCGTTCTGATTGACGATGATTCGAATCTTCACAAGGTGTTCAACCGCGACTTCACCAACTCTTTCTTAAAGGGCAATCTAACGAAAGATATGTTCATTGATAATCCGCGTGACAACAGTAAAAACTACGCGGTAGAGCAGGCAGCGAAGCAAGTTCAACAGTTTGACCCAAATGCACAAGACGCGATCTCAGTTGTTCAGATCGAAGATATCAGCAAAGACCTTCACGCAGCGAAAGATGTATTGGGTGATGAGATGCGCAGCAAAATTCAGTATCTGGATATCCGCAAAACACCAATCAAGCTGGCGTTCAGTGCCTGTGAAGGCGAGCCATTAGTGGTGTCAGTGATTTCTGACAAAGATAACTTTGAAGTGAAGTCAAAGTCAGTACTCGTCGCCGATGGTGAAAAGCCATTGACCAAGGATATCTTGGAGAAGCGCTTTAAATCACTTCGCAGCGGTATTCACTCACTTGAAGGTTATGATTTTACTCAGTTCAATGAAGGTCTATTTGTCTCTTTAAAAGAGCTAACTCAGCTAAAAGAAGAGATCGAGTTTATCTTGAATGGTTCTGTAGACGTTGTTAAGAATGTTGATGTACCGGCGCTGCCTAAATTTGGCAAAGTGAATGAAACACCAACATTGTCTATGTTGATTGCTGACACTGCCGATCTGCACCTATGTGATGTGACCGATGCGGATATCTATTTCAAACTGCCTGAGAGTTATAAGAAGCGCAATAATAAGTACATTGATATTCTTTCTGAAAACCCGCACTTGATCCCTTGGTTCCCTGCTGTCTTAATTGGTAAAGATTACATTGAAGCGGTTCGTATTCTTGAAACGGTTAAGCCAAAGCGTATCGTTACCAACAACACAGGTATTGCTTACAAGGCGTATGAGATGGGAATCGAATGGGTGGCGGGTCCATTCATGAACACCACCAACTCACACGCTTTGTACACGCTAAAAGAGCAGTTGAACTGTTCAGGTGCTTTTCTTTCAAACGAGCTGAACAAAGGTCAACTGCGCCATGTTCGTCGTCCTGAAGGCTTCAAGCTTTATTACAGCATTTATCACCCAATCCTGATGATGACCAGCCGCCAATGTTTCTTCCAAAGAACAGTTGGCTGTAACAAGCCTGCTATTGAAGACGGTTGTATGCTGCGATGTGAGAAAGCAACGACCATCACCAATGTGAAAGGCACTTCATTTGCGGTAGATAAGCAGAAGGGTGGTTACCCAAGTATTTACAACCATGAGCAATTCTTAAACCAAGATGCGGTGGCAGACCTTTCAAATCTGTTTGATGAGTTCTTTATCGACCTTACTGATATCGGTTCTGGTTCAAAAGAGAAAGCAGACAAGGTTGAGTTGATTAAACAGTTTGAAGCGCTTGTGAAGGGTGATCAAACCGCAACGGATAACCTAAACCACTTAGTGCAGATCAGAACCAACAACCAATACGTTCAAGGTTTGTAATCAGACACACTCATAAAAAAACAAAGGCCACTCAATCGAGTGGCCTTCTTAATTCTAACAAATATATGGTTCGTTACTCAGCGACTGTTTCTTGCTTAAAGCATGGGCTTTTAAGTGTACTCATGTTCTGAATTTCATTGAGCAATCGGACAGAGAGTAGTGCTTTCTGATTGGATGCAAAGTCAAACATAACGATAGTGGCTGTACCGATGGTGGTGACTTTTTGTTGTGCCTTACTGACGATAGCGTATTCCATGGTAAAGCGGTCGTCTTGAACTTCTGTCACTTTGGAACCCACTAACAACGTGTCAGGGTAGGTGACTGGGCGGAAGTATTTGCAGTAAGTATCACCGAGCACTGGGCCAACTTTGGTGACAGCCATCTCTTCCATAAGCTCAACGTGCTTGAAAAAGTCTAAGCGAGCGGTTTCAAAATAGCGAAAGTAGACCGCGTTGTTTACGTGGTTGAGTGCGTCCATCTCTCCCCAAGCCACGGGGATTTCTGTGATTACAGGGTATTCAGATAATAGTGCTTCCATGCAGACTCTCTTATTGTGGTTAGAATGATCTTTGAGAAATCATGAGTTATTGGAATAAAAACACTATCGCCATTTTAACATTGCTGCAACATAGAAAATGGCGAGCTGTGACTTGTGACCAATGAGCAAATACTCATCAATTTCGTTGACTAACTACGTACGTGTTTAAACTGCAGTTCTACCAGTCTCTGATAAAGGTCGCAGCTCTTCATGAGCGAGTCGTGATTCCCTAAATCCACCAGTTTACCTTGGTCAAGCACGGCAATTTGGTCGGCGTGCTTGATGGTCGAAAGTCGGTGGGCAATGATGAGAGTTGTTCGTCCTTTCATGAGTTCTTCCAGGGCTTGCTGGACATGGTGTTCGCTTTCACTATCGAGCGCGCTGGTGGCTTCGTCCAATAATAGGATGTTTGGATCTTTTAGGATCGCACGGGCAATCGCGATACGTTGACGTTGCCCCCCAGATAAGCGAACACCACGCTCGCCTAAGAAGCTTTTGTAGCCTTCAGGTAGCGACATAATAAAGTCGTGAGCATGCGCTTTTTTTGCGGCTGCAATGACTTCTTCATCAGTGGCATTTGGATTCCCGTAACGAATATTGTGGAACACATCGTGACTAAACAGAGCGGGTTGTTGTGGCACCAACGCCATTTGCGAGCGCAATTCGTTAGGATCGAACTGATGAAGCGGAACGCCGCCAAGTGTAACGCTACCAAGTTGCGGGTCATAGAAGCGTTGCAGGAGTTCGAATAGCGTTGTTTTACCGGCGCCAGACGGCCCAACGAGCGCCAATACCTTCCCTTCTTCGGCTGTCATAGTGAGAGCCGTCGTTGCTGGATCATCTGGGCGAGAAGGGTAGCTAAAGGTGACATCATTGAAGGCAACCTCTGCCGATAACCCGTCGATGGATTGAGGGTGATCAACTGGTGCAACAATATGACTCTCAACGTGTAAAATCTCTATCAGCCTTTCAGTTGCACCTGCTGCACGTTGAAGTTCACCCATTACCTCTGAAATAGTGCCAAGCGATGAGGCGACCATAATTGCGTAAAACACAAATGCGCCCAGATCACCTGCCGACATAGTGCCATTAATCACGTCACTACCACCTACCCATAGCATCCCTGAGATAGCGCTGAACACGATTAAAATCACGCCAGAGATTAGAATCGCACGCTGTTTAACGCGTTGACGCCCAATCTCGTAAGCCTTTTCTACCTCTTTACCAAATGAAGCGATCTCTTGTTGTTCGTGACTATAGCTCTGTACGGTTTTGATGTGCTCTATTGCCTCGCCAGCATAAGAGCCGACATCGGCCATTGAATCTTGGCTCTGACGAGAAAGCGCCCTTACACGTCGACCATAAACTAGAATCGGTACCAGAACGAAGGGAACGGATGCCAAAACGATTAGGGTAAGTTTTATATTGGTCGCGAACAGCATGATCACAGCGCCGATACACATCAATGCGCTACGCATCGCCATTGAGAACGATGAGCCAATAATGCTCTGTAGCAGGGTAGTGTCAGTAGTGATACGCGACATAATGTCACCACTGCCGTTGGTTTCAAAATAACTCGGATGCAGGGAGACCACATGTTTGAACACGGCTAAACGTATATCGGCACTGACCCGTTCTCCGACTGATGACACCAAGTAGAAGCGGAAGAAAGTCCCGACTGAGATTAAACCAATGATCACCAACATAAATTGAATCGCATTGCCCAGTTCATCGGTTGAACGCTGGGTAAAGCCTTGGTCAATCAAGATTCGTACACCATGACCGACAGTAAGCGTCAGACTCGCGGTGAAAATGAGCGCTATTAACGCGATAGCGACTTTGGTTCGATACGGCTTAATGAACTGAAAGAGCTCAAGTAAGATCTTCAGGCTCTTTTTCGTATTCTCGGGCGGTTGTGTGGTTTGCTCTTCAAGCGTAGAAGCAGAGTCGGACATTAGACTACCTTTATGTTGGTTGATAACTCATTAGAGCATGTTATCGCTGGCCAAAATGTGCGATACCGAATGATCTTGGAGATGGTTATTATTCTAACTATATGACTCACTGAGCTTATTTTAAACCACTTCACACCGGATTAAGCGGTTGCACATAACTATCTCCAAACTCACTCTACCAATACTTATTCACCGAATATCTCGATATTTGTTAACTTAAAATGTAGAGCTGTCCAATGCTTGTTTTATAAAACAGAGGTGAAACGTTTGCTAATTAAAACGCCTTTCTTGTAATTCAATAAGATAGATGTAGAACTTATACGACCAGATAAATAGCCTACATTTTGCGCAATATCTGTTACAAAAATTCAACAAAGTAAATTTTTATACATTTTTCTTGCATAAAAAGTCCAAATGAATAGAATGACCAACAAATGACAATTAATGCAGTATTTTGGCATGAGTATTCAAGTAAAGAGCATCAACAAATCGTATGGCGACATCCAAGTTCTTCACGACATTTCGTTTAATTGCGAAAGCGGTGAAACACTGGTTTTACTTGGCCCAAGTGGTGCCGGTAAGAGCTCGTTGCTTCGTGTATTAAACCTGTTGGAAATTGCAGACGATGGCCAGCTAGAGATTGCTAGTGAGTCGTTTGATTTTTCAAGCTCAATCCTAGAGAAACAGGGCCTACAACTTCGTCGTAAAGTTGGAATGGTTTTTCAACAGTACAACCTTTGGCCACACATGACGGTGATTGAAAACCTGATTGAAGCGCCAATAAAAGTTGCCGGAATGGACAAGCAAGAGGCGATTGCTCAAGCGAAGAAAGTCCTAGAAACACTGCAATTAGCTGATAAAGCCGATGCGTGGCCGCTAAAACTTTCCGGTGGTCAGCAACAACGTGTCGCGATTGCACGCGCTTTGATGATGAAACCAGATGTGTTGCTGTTTGATGAACCAACCGCCGCGCTAGACCCTGAAATCACTAACCAAGTTGTCAGCATTATTAAAGAGTTAAGCGGAACAGGCATCACTCAAGTGGTAGTGACTCATGAAGTCGATTTCGCGAAAAAGATTGCTAGCCATGTTCTCTACCTAGAAAAAGGGTACATCGTAGAGCACGGTACGAGCGATGCGTTTATCAATCCGCAGACTCCTCAGTTTGCTGAATACCTGACGCACTAGCTCTACTCAAAGAACCAGATTTAGTAAAAACACAACATCAACTAAAACCAATCAAATTATAAGAATGGCCACAGGCCGCTATTACACTGTATTCGGAGTAACAAAATGAAAAAGATTCTATTAGCTTCACTTATCGGCCTTGCTTCTTTTAACGCAACGGCACAACAAGAAATCAAGTTCGCAATGGAAGCGACATACGCACCATTCGAGTTCATGGATGAAAACAATCAAATCCAAGGTTTCGATGTTGATCTAGCAAACGCGTTGTGTGAAGAGATGAAAGCGAAGTGTACTTTCCATAACCAAGCGTTCGATAGCTTGATCCCAGCGCTTAAATTTAAGCGTTACGACGCAGCAATTTCTGCAATGGATATTACTGATGCTCGTCTTAAGCAGGTGAACTTCTCTAACGCTTACTACGATAACTCTGCTGCATTCATTTCTATTGAAGGCAAAGTCGCAGACCAAGCCGCACTAGAAGGCAAGCGTGTCGGTGTTCAAAACGGTTCAACCCACCAAAGCTACCTACTAGAGCAGATGACTGGTGTAACTGCAGTACCTTACTCAAGCTACCAAGATGCGTTCATCGACATGAAAAACGGTCGTATCGATTCAGTATTTGGTGACACAGCGGTAGTTGCTGAGTGGTTTAAAAAGCAAGACAACCTAACGTACGTTGGTGATCAAGTAACTAACCAAGAATATTTTGGTAATGGCTTTGGTATCGCGGTAAACAAGAGCAACCAAGAGCTAGTTGACCAATTGAACGTGGCGTTAGCGGCTGTGAAAGCGAACGGCGAATACGACGAGATCTTCAACAAGTATTTCGGTAAGTAATATGGAATTAACGGGTTACTCTCTAGGGCTCGTCGAAGCAAGCTGGATGACCATTCAGCTTGCATTTGTCAGCCTATTAGTCGGATTAGTTTTAGCTGTACTGTTTGCAAGTGGAGAGATGTCTCGACGTATCGCAATTAAATGGCCAACCACGGCGTTTGTAACTATGGTTCGTGGTTTACCAGAGATCTTAGTAGTGTTGTTTATTTACTTTGGTTCGACTCAAGTGCTGTTTATGATCACTGGTGATTTCGTTGAAGTGAGCCCGTTTTTATCTGGTGTTGTTGCACTGTCACTTATTTTCGCGTCTTACGCTTCGCAGACTTTGCGCGGCGCTTTAAAAGCCGTCAGTAAAGGACAAAGAGAAGCAGCTAGCGCACTGGGTATTCCTCAATCGCACGCTTTCTTCAAGATTGTTCTCCCACAAGCAGTAAGACACGCACTACCTGGTTTAACTAACCAGTGGCTGGTTCTCCTGAAAGACACAGCATTGGTATCGTTAATTGGTGTGACTGATCTACTAAAGCAAGCACAACTGACTTCTGCCGCAACACATGAAGCATTCACATGGTACGCAACAGCAGCCGCTATTTACTTAGTGATCACCTTGGTGACGCAAAGAGCAGTAAAAGTGATTGACGCGAAATACTCAATCCAAGGCTTAGGTGCAAAAGGAGCGATGGCATGAATGAACAGTACTTCTCTCAAATGCTTGAAGGCCTAGCAACCAGTGTTCAACTAACAGGTGCATCACTGCTTGTCGGCTGTATCTTATCGCTACTAATGACTGTGACTTTGGTGTTAAGACTGCCAGCTGTCCACTGGTTAACTCGAGGTATTATCACGCTATTCACAGGTACACCGCTTTTGGTTCAAATCTTCTTGGTGTATTACGGCCCAGGTCAGTTCGATTGGATTCGTGAAAGCTTTATGTGGACTTGGCTAAGTCAGCCATGGTTCTGTGCAATGTTGGCCTTAGCACTAAACACTGCGGCATATAGCACACTGCTGTTTAAGGGCGCATTTAACGCGATTCCAGCAGGGCAGTGGGAAGCTTGTCGCGCGTTAGGTATGGATAAAGTGGCAACACTTAAAGTGCTACTTCCTTATGCACTGCGCCGCGCCGTTCCAGCTTATTCAAACGAAGTGATTTTGGTATTTAAAGGTACGTCACTCGCGAGCACCATCACCATCATGGATTTGATGGGCTACGCACAGCGTATCAACGGTCAAACCTACGATACTCTAACGGTTTTCGGCATCGCTGGTGCATTTTATCTAGGCGTAAATGGACTACTTACACTGATTTTCCGCCAAGTTGAAAAGAAAGCCCTCGCATTCGAAGCTGCTTAACCCGCTAAGTACAATCGACATTAAATTTTAAGCCCGTGGTCTTGTAATGGATTGCGGGTTTTTTGTATCTCGTTTTTGTTTAGAAACTTATATGGCGATATACCGAACAGTTGACTATCCCAAAGAGCGTTTCCTTAGCAAAATAATCCACATTTTGTGACTCAGTCAAAAGATGGGTGATTTAAGTTACTGAAAATAATGGGGATATAGTGGTATTGTGTTATCCATATGAAACAGAGAGAGTTATTCAGTTATGAAATGCTGATTTGCTCTCTTGATGAAATAACATAAGGAAAAAATGATATGCAAGGTAAGAAAATGGAATGTCCTAAATGTAGCTCCGATTTTGAGCAACTACAGACACCATTTGGCGATGTGGAAAGATGCGTGGACTGTAAAGGTTTGTGGATCGACCGATGTGAAGTTGAATCCATGAAACCTTTAGCAGATGTGATTGATAATGGTGACGAAGAGGTAGGTAAGGAATTTAATGCAGTAGACCGCATTAGTTGCCCAGTTTGCCCTAATAACAAATTATTGCGTCTAGTCGATCCTCAACAGCCTCACATCTGGTTTGAGAGTTGCCCTACATGTAAAGGTCGCTTCTACGATGCGGGTGAATTTAAAGATTTGGCGACACTCGACTTATCAGACTTCTTTAAGAAGTTTGGCCTCGAAGAGCGCGTTTAGTTCTTTTGCAAACAAAGTTATAGCGTTAAAGGAATTACATGGAAGTAGTAGAAGCGAGCATTGGTTTAGCGCCATTGATGGAAAGCTATGCCAAGGAGTGCTCTGAATCGGGTATTCCCAGATATCAAGACGTAGAGAAAGATCCAGAAGGGCATCTTTCTGACATCATCAGACGTGAAAAAGACACCACAGGATTGCCAGAAGGCTATCTACTCAGTAAGACCTATTACTGTGTATCAGATAGTCAAATCTTGGGTGCGATTCGAGTCAGACAAGGTACCAATGACTATGTAGAAAACGTAATTGGGCATATTGGTTACGAAACAAGGCCTACAGCTCGAGGAAAAGGAGTGGCTCCCTTTCTATTGGCGTGGGTTCGAGACAACGCAATTACGGAATCGGCGATAGTCACGTGCTCAGTTGATAACCCAGCTTCTCAAAAAGTGATTGAGAAGTGTGGTGGCGAATATCTTGGCAGTTATACCGCGGAAATAGAAGGGACGGTTAGACGCTATCGTATCAATCGAGCTTAGTTTCTTTAGTTAAACTGATGCAAGAGTCTTGGCGTTTAACTTTGTATCCAACATGTTTTAGCGGACTGCTGCATCACAACGCTTATCCAGACAATAGTCAAAAAGGTTGTAATAAACGTAGCTTTCTACAAACGAGTCTCAATCGATTTACAAGCTTTTTACGAACCTGTTTAGTGTCACAAATCGATGATGAATTTGGTCGTTGATGGCGTAAAAAGTTGGTATCGGCGTTAGCAAAATTCTAATGTAGTGGCGAAGTTTGAAGTGTTTTTGTTTTGTATTTGGCATCTAAATGAATACCTGATGGAACACAATGACGTTACCCCGAGGTTCGTTTTGGTGCTCATGCAACGCTTCAAACAATTCATATATCGATATATTTATACCGCTTTAGGTCACTATCAAATAGGTTGAAACATGGATATAAAGGCAAAAATGCACAGCCAAGAGGTCTATTACTGTGATGACGTCGATCTGCTTGCCGAACAAACACAATGTTTAGAAGTGCTTTACGATTTTAACCACACACGCCCGAGTGAAGGCGACAAACGACAACAGATTATGAAGCAGCTGTTCGCGGAAGTAGGGACGGATTGTTACATCGAACCGCCACTGCACGCGAACTGGGGGCGCCATACGCATCTCGGCAACAATGTATATGCGAATTTCAACCTAACGCTTGTGGATGACACAGACATATTTATAGGTGACAACGTGATGATTGCGCCTAATGTAACCATTGCAGCAGGCACACACCCTATTAGTCCTGAACTGAGGCTCAAAGCAGCACAGTTCAATGTTCCAGTTCGTATCTGCAATAACGTATGGCTTGGCGCACATACGGTTGTGCTACCGGGCGTGACGATTGGTGAGAATTCTGTAATTGGCGCTGGCAGTATCGTAACAAAAGACATTCCAGCTAATGTTGTCGCGGTAGGTAATCCTTGTCGAGTGTTACGAGAAATCAATGAAGATGATCGTGAGTACTACTATCAAGGGCGTCGTATTCCTGAAGAATTAAAGTAGAGCAAAGAAACAAAGATCCGGTGGCGTTAACTAACTAAAGCCGTATCTTCACTATAAAAATGAATCAATACATATGGCACTTATTTGGGTTTTAAGTCATGGATTAATCCCCACACAAGATAATAAATGGAGACAACAGTGAAAGATTACACAGTGTACCTTTTCGACTTGGACGGAACATTGGTTAATTCAGAACCATTGAAAGGTCAGGCGCTTGCAATGGCTTGCGCTGACTACGGCTCGATCGTGGACCACAATATTTACAAAGATGTGATGGGTGAAAGCTGGCAAGTTGTAACAGGTCACTTCTTTCACCATGCTCAAATTTCACCGGAACTCACGGAATTTAATCGCTATTTCCGAGCGCACTATGAAGAATTACTGAGAGTGAGCCTTGAATTGAATTCCGGAGCAAAAGAGTATGTGGAGGCGTTGAAGAAGTCAGGTAAAACCTGTGGTGTCGTGAGCTCAGCTGCTACTTGGATGGTGGAGAATATCTTGGCGTCTTTGCAGCTAGAGAATCTTTTTGATTTAGTGATTACCCAAGAACACGTTACCAAGCATAAACCTGATCCTGAAGCCTATATTCTTGCACTGGATAAGCTCAATGCATCGCCAGAGCAAACCGTTATTTTTGAAGATTCAAATGCAGGTGTCATCGCAGGTAAAGGCAGTGGTTGCGACGTTATCGCTATTGAACACAGCTTTAATGGCAAGAACGATCTTAGTGGTGCTATCGCCAATATCCAATCATACGATGAGCTGTATGGACAGTTGATGGTTCTGAGTTAGTTTAGCTGTGCTGTATTGGGCTATTGAAGATAACAAACAGGGTAGATAGATGGACTACTTTCAATATTACGGGATCGATTGGGTTGCCATGGTGCTTACCTTTCTCGCAATTTGGCAGATAGGAAATAAAAATAGGATCGGATTTGTGTTGATGATGTGCGGCAACACAAGTTGGGTGGCGGTCGGTTACTTGACTGAAAGCGTTGCGATGATTATTGCTAACATTATCTTCTTTTCGATGAATATGAGAGCCATCATCAAATGGTCGGCGCCAAAAACATCTGCTTTAGAATGATTGAAGAATGCGATAATTATAAAAATACCGCCTACTGTTAGGCGGTATTTTTGTTGAATTGCGATTAATTGTTCGCTGCGAGTTCTATTGCACCAGTAGCTGGTTGAGTCTCAGAGTTTGGTTGTTCAGTTTCGACTTTCCAATCGCCCCCAAGTGACTTGTAGACAGCAATCGCGGTATTCGCCGTTTGTAGTTTGGCGGCGACTTGTCGGTCTTGCATCATTTTTTGTTGGCGCTCCGCGTCGAGTACCGCTAAGTAGTCAACAAGGCCTGCTTTGTATAACGACTTCGCCTTACTTACCGCTTTATCAACAGCGAGGGTTGCTTCGTCAATACGCTGCTGATTTTGCTGGCTTCTTCCGTAAGCGAACAGTGTTGAGTCTACTTCGACAAAAGCACTATCTACGGCGTGTTGATAGTTTAGTGCGGCAGATTTAAAGCGTGCTTCGTTCATTTCTACCAGCGCTTCACCGCGTCCACCATCGAACACATTCCAGCTTATCCCTGCAGATGCAGCCCATCCAAAGGAGTCACTGCTAAATAGGTCGTCGAAACTTCCAGCGGTAACGCCTGGCGTACCAGTAAGGAAGAATTTTGGATAGCGGTTCGCGATGCTCGCACCCAGCTCTTCATTAACTGCGGCCATTTCACGTTCGGCGATTTTTATATCCGGACGTCGTGTCAGCAAGTCAGATGGAAGCCCAGTAGGGATAACGCCTTTAAGTCTTGGTAAGGTGTAGTCGCCTTCAAGTTGAACCTCTAATTCAGATAGGGAAGTGCCTAATAGCACTGCCATTCTGTGTTTGTGTACTTGTTCTGCAATCTCTAACTGAGGCGTGATCGATTGGGTCGCTGCTAGTATCGCTTTTGCTTGAGCTAAGTCGAGTTCAGAACCGTAACCACTACGAACGACTTTCTCAACTAGGTTCAAGGTTTGTTTTTGATCCTCAATGTTCTCTAACGCGATTGTTTTACGTTCTTGAGCACCTCGGTATTGCAAGTAGTTATGAATAAGGTCGGCGGTAAGCAGTGTATTTAAGCCTGATTGCAGTATCTCAGCTTGTTCTACTCGAATAGCTGCCGCTTCAGCTTGGCGATCTATTCGTCCGAAGAGGTCCGCTTCCCATGCGATGCTAGCACCAAGAAATCCGCCATCATGCTGTGCTTCAAGTAGTGACATCCCTGTCGCAGATTCAACGGCGTCTGATGCACCAAAAACAGGGCCTAGCAGAGAGTCGTTTTCACTGAGTTGATAGTTGTAATAACCCGCTCCGATGTTAACGGTAGGCACTTTGAATGACTCCACCACGCTCTTGTATGAGCTAGCCATTTTGATGCGCTCAGAAGCGACTTTAAGCGTGGTGTTGTCTGACTGTAGCTGAGTCACTAGTTGGTTTAAAACTGGGTCATTCAGCTGCAGCCACCAGTGTGATTGCGTGGCTTGTTGGTTATCTTCTGAATAGAGAAACGTTTCAGCCATTGTCGTTTGTGGTGCTTGATAGTCAGGGCCTACTGCACAACCAGCTAACAACAGAGAGAGAGCGATTGGTGCTAGTGTCCATGGTTTTTGTGAAATAAAAGACATCATGGCGCTCCTTATTGCGTTGATTCGGTGAGAGTTGCATTCTCTTCTATCGAAGTGCGTGTCTCTTGAGTTCGATAAAAGATCTTGTACAGCGCTGGCATCACAAACAGTGAAAGTACTGTTGCTGCAGCAAGGCCGCCAATGATGGTCGCCGCCATTTGGTCAAACAGTAAGTCAGTGAGTAGTGGAATCATGCCAAGTGCAGTGGTAAGTGCACCCATTGATATCGCCATAGTACGATTTACCGTTGCTTCTTTAATGGAATCGGATAGTGAACGGCCATTGCTGCGTTCTAGCTCGATTTGGTCCATGAGTACGATGCCGTTTTTAATGATCATCCCCGTAAGAGTGACCGCCCCAATCAGTGCCATGAAGCCGAATGGCTTATCGAGAAGCAACAAACTGAAAGTTGCACCTGTGGCCGCTAAAGGCAGGGTGGTGAGAATAATCACCGGCTGTTTGAAGCCGTTAAACATCGCAACCAAGATGATCACCATCAGTAGCATCGCTTTTGGAAGCTGTTTTAAGATGTCACTGACTGCTTTGTGTTCATCATAGTATTCTCCAGCCCATTCAAGCTGGTAGCCTGCTGGTAATTCGATGGCTTCAATTTGTGCTTTCACGTCATTTCTCACGGCTGCTGGAGTTGTGTAACGACCAACGCCTGCCTGAGCTGTAATGGTTTTTACGCGGTCACGACGCCAAATCATGGTCTCTTCACTGGTCATCTCAAAGCCATTAATAACTTGACCTAACGGCACACTATGCAACCCAAGTAGGGAGTTGACAGGCAGTGTCTCCAACGAATCAAGAGAGCGATCAACCCCTCGGACTTGAATTGTCACTAGTTCATCGTTTAGGTTCATGCGACCAATTGGCATTCCCTCTGAAGCGCGCTTGAGTGCGAACGCAATGTCTGCACGGTTGATGCCCGCTTGGCGGCTTTTCTCTTGATTGATGATAGGTTGCAGTACTTTGCTTTGTTGTCGCCAATCATCACGCACATACTTGGTATCAGGATGAGCTTCTAAGATGGCTTTTGCTTGGTTTGATAGGTGATGTAATACATCGACATCAGGCCCCGAAAAACGCGCTTCAACACTGAATTTGTCTGCGGTTGCCAATTTCAAACCACGGAACCTTGGATCTGATTCTGGAAATTTTGTGGCAAGCCACTTATCACCGCGAGCAATGAGTTGGTTGAGTGACTCGTAATCTTTGGCGTTGATAAGAATCTGACCGTAAGCAGGATCGAACGGTTCAGGTTCTATCGTCACCGAGAATCGAGGTGCGCCTGCGCCAACGTACGTAGAGAGATCGACGACTTCAGGTTGTTCGAGTAACCAAGACTCAATTTTTTTCATATCCTCCGAGGTTTGTTCAATCTTCGCACCATTTGGCAGCCAGTAATCTAAGAACAGAATAGGGCGGTCTGCTTGTGGGATGAAATTGATCGCAATGTTAGGAATTGCAAGTGCAGTCACGGCAATCAAAGGCAGTAGTGCACTTAGAGCTTTGAACGGGTTATCTACCGTCCAGTTGACACTCTTGCGATACAAGCTCTCTTTGGTTTGTTGTTGTTTCTTACTTGGTTTAATGAACATCCAACACATTAACGCGGTGAAGGTCATGGCAACGAACCAAGACAGTAGCAATGAAGAGGCAATGATCAGGAATACAGAACCTGCAAACTCGGCTGCGTCTGTTTTTGAGAATATCACCGGGCTGGCACCCATAATTGCAATCACGGTAGCCCCAAGCAGTGGTGTTGCTGTCTCTTTAACGGATTCAACGGCAGCTTGGGTTCTATCAATGCCACGGTTGATTTTTACGATCATCATATCGGTAATCACAATCGCATTATCAACCAGCATCCCTAGCGCGAGAATGAAGGTGCCCAGTGATACACGATGTAGATCGATACTTGCCAAATTCATATAGATAAGGGTGAGTAAGATGGTAAGAAGCAAACTCGAACCAACAATTGTCGCACTCTTAATCCCCATGAAAACAGTGAGTACGATGAATACAATCGCAACACTCTCAAGGAGGTTGTTAACGAAGTTGTCGATCGATTTTTGTACTTCATCAGGTTGGTTGGCAACCGTCGCGATTTCCACACCAAGAGGCAATGAATCTTGGAAATCTGATACGATTCTGTTGATATCGTCACCCAGAGAAACAACGTTAACACCAGACACCGGACTCATCGCAAGTGTTACGGCAGGTGAACCATTGTAGCGGTTCTCCGTCATCGCAGGTTCTTGATAACCCATCGTAATGTCCGCAATGTCACCTAATCGAATAAGCCCTGTACCTAATTCACTGATTCCGCCTTTGAGCATCAGATTTTTGATGTCATCAATAGAGCCAAATTCACTAGACTGCTCGATACGAATTCGCTCGTTGGTGGTCGCAAATCGTCCTGCATCGAAGGTCGTATTTTGTGTATTAAGTTGATTCCACACTTGGGAGATGGATAAACCATATTGAGCTAAGCGCTCATCTGGGATATCGATGTATACAACGCGCGGTTGTACACCATGAAGTTCAACCTTCTTAATACCGTCAACGGTTTTGATTCGACGCTGTAGTTCTTCTGCGTACTGACGTAGCTCGTTTGGTGTTGCATCTTGGCTGTAAATGGAAAACAACATGCCATAGACTTCAGAGAACTCGTCCTGAACCACACTGATTTGCGCTGTGGAAGGCAACAAGAGTTTCATGTCAGACACTTTGCGTCTAAGTAGATCCCACTCTTGGGGTAGAGCGTCTGAATTCAATGACTCTTTAAGGTCGACAAACACCATCGACATACCAGGGCGAGAAAGTGAACGCAGTCGATTGAGTGTGGCCATTTCCTGTAGTTTCGTCTCAACCGTGTCGGTGACTTGCTGTTCGACTTCTTCGGCAGAAGCGCCAGGATACAGGGTAACAACGACCGCAGTTTTAACGGTAAAACTTGGGTCTTCGAGTTTCCCAAGGTCGAAATAAGAGTAGAGCCCAGCAATCACGCTAAGCGCAGTGAAAAAAAGCACAAAGGTGCGTTGCTTTATCGCGAAATCCGCTAAATTCATGACAGTTACCTACAGCTCTTTGACTTGAATTGATGGGAAGTGCTGACCTTCCTGAACGTATTGCGCACCACTAACCACAACATAATCGCCTTCATTCAGTTCTGATTGAACACAAACGTTTTCTTGGTTGAAAGAGCGAACCGAAACTGGCACAGCATGGGCTGTTTGGTCGTGAATCGTGAATACGAGATCTTGTTCCAGTGGTTTTACAATCGCGGAATAAGGGACACACAAAGTCGACTGTGTACTGCCGAGGTGTGTTGTGAGTGTCACGGCTTTTCCGGGTAGAAGCGCTTGGTTGAGTCCATCCAGTTGGTAAGTCACGGTATAGGTTTGCTTAATTGGATCAGGTAGCGTCGAAATCTCAGTGACTTGTCCAGCAACAGATCGTGCTTCGCCATACCAAGAGATTGCCGCAGATTGTTGGGGTTTGAATTGGTGAATCAAGTTTTCCGGAACGTCGATCTCCACCTCAAGCTGGTCAGGCTTATGTAGGGTGAACACGGAGATACCAGGAAGTACTTGCTCATATTGGTCAAAGTTAGATGCGGCGACCACTCCTGAGAATGGAGCGCGTAGTTCGGTGTAACGCAAGGTGTCTTTTGCGCGGCGAATATTTTGCTCGACTACTTTTACTGCTGCTTCACTACGCTCATAACCACTGATAGCGCGATCTAGGTTTACATTAGCAATGGCATCATCAGCGATTGCCTGTTTTACGCGAGCGAGCTCTGCTTTTGCAAGCTTATGGGCAGATTTGGCTTCAAGAGCGCGAGCTTGAAGTTCTTCCAATGCGACTTGGTAGTCATGTGGGTCGAGTGATGCGAGCGGTTGGCCTTTCTCAACGTAATCGCCAGTTTTCACCAATACTTTTTGAATTGTTCCAGGGACTCGAAATGCGACAGCTGCACTTTCAGCAGACTGCAGGGTACCCGTGAAGTGTTTGGCCGCTTGTTCTTCAGCGGCTTTAATTTTGATAACTTGTATTGGACGTGGTTCTTTAGTTGGTGCCACGGCTTGTGATTCATTGCAACCAAGTAATGGAAGTAAGCAGGCTGCGATGATGGAATGACGAAAGATAGTGTTCATGGATTGCTCCTATTAATATATAGGGCAATTCTATCTATCTATTTTCATTAGATAATCCGGTGACAGCGTGAAACACTGTCACACCAAATGAGACAATGTTCATAGTTTAGGCAGTTCTTGTAATAAAAAGTCGACCAAAAGCTGAGACGCATGACTGAGCGCTTTTCGCTGTGGATACAAGAGCCAGGCTTCCTCTTGTTGAAGCCTATCATTAGGGAATAGGTCAACCAAAGTACCGTCGCTGATCTCTTGGCGAACCAATAGTTCAGGCAATAGAGCAATTCCTCTGTGGCGAATTGCGCCACCTTTCACAAAACCGATGCTATCGCTCACGATTGAAGGTTCTACCGTCACGTTGATATTGGTGATGTCCCACTGTTGGTCGATATCGCCAGTTGGCCAACGAAAGCAAACAAATGGATAGTGAGACAGTTCGTGAACTGACGTTGGCTGGCCTTCTTTAGCTATAAAGTCTGGGCTAGCGACAAACACGCGCTGCAAATCCATCACTTTCCTAGCCACCAAATTGGCATCACTTAACCGACCGCCATGCATTGCGATATCGAGACCTTGGCGATGCATATCAACGAAACCATTGTTAATACTTCGAATATCCAACTCAACCTCCGGATATAAATCCTGAAAGCGGAATAGGGTAGATTGCAAAATATCGCTGGTCTCTGGGAGTAGGCCTATCTTAATTTTGCCGTGAGGTAGCACAGACAGGTTAGAGGCAACATGGTTTGCTTTCTCTAATGCTCCGAGAGCGACAAGGAGTTCTTTATAATAAAGCTCGCCAGATTGAGTTAGAGATAAACTACGAGTCGTTCTTAAGAACAGTTGAATTCCCAAAGATTTTTCGAGGTCGCTGATTCGCCGGCTTACATTCCCTCGTGGGAGGTCTAAAGCGTTAGCTGCAGCGGTAAAGCTTCCGAGCTCAACGACGGTAGTGAATAGTTTTAGGTCTTCAATTTTCATTTGTAAAAGGGAGGCTGCCAAAGTCTTCTATTATGGTACACCGTTTCTATTTTGATTTTTGTGAATAAAGTTCATATATGTTCAAAGCCTAACGCGACGACACGTTAGGCTTTGAGTTTACAAATCTAAGAGATCATTACACGAAGAATTAGCGACCGCGGCCATCAACCATAACGATGATAGTTTTGCTGATAATAGATAGGTCAGCAATGATCCAGGACTTCATGGAACATAAGCTCAGTGCGTAGCTATGATCGAAGCCGACTTTTCGTCTTACGTCTTCAATGCAAGTATCGTATCCTTGATTGACTTGAGCTAAGCCTGTAATGCCGGGCATCACGCCATATGTACGATCGGCAAAGTAAGGAATTTCAGTTTCTAATTTGTTGTAGAAAGTCGGGCGCTCAGGGCGAGGGCCAATCAATGACATATCGCCTTTGATTACGTTAAACAGTTGTGGCAGCTCATCAAGACGTGTTTTTCTTAAAAAGCGACCGACTGGCGTAATTCGCGGGTCATTTTTCGTCGCCCATACAGCACCAGATCGTTGTTCTGCATCTTCATACATACTACGGAACTTAAGAATTTCGAAAATCTCCATCTTTTCTGGTGTCGACTTACCAACACGGAGTTGACGATAGAATACGGGGCCTTTCGATGTCATCACAATTGCCAAAGCGATGATAGGGAACACCGGAGAGAACAAGATGATTGCAAACATAGACGCAAAGAAGTCGAAGCTACGTTTAGCGCGAGAAATCTTGTTTTGGTAAAGCATTTGTTGATGGTCTTGAGTAAACATAGTTGATCCTTAACGATTGACTCGTGTCCAAGGGGTATTCTCTAATCCAATCAGGTAACGGATACCGCCGACTAAATTGGCGTAATGGCCCACTACAAGATAAGAAATTAACGAAATAGGTTTGATGCTCAGTTTCTTTGGTAATAGATACCCAATGATACCCAGCGTATACACGGCGATTTGTGCCCAGAATAGAAAGTTAAATAGCAGGTAATCACGCAAGAAAAATGAGCATACCAAGCTAACAATCATTAAATACGGTGTGAGCAGCCTTAACCCTTTGCCAGAAAAGAAGGCAAACGCGATACCTTTGAATTTTGGGCTAAACAGACTAAACAACTCGATAGCTTGCTGCATATTGCCTGCTGAAATTCGTAGTCTTCTTTTGAAGTCAGCTTTGGTGTTAGTTTCTTCTAGTTCCAGTGCCACCATGCGCGTTTCATACTCAGCAATGTAACCTTGTTTGACGATCTGCATTGGTAAGATGAAATCATCATTAATTGTATTGCTTGGCAGTGGGCTAAATAGGTGAGTTCTGAATAGATAGAATGCACCGTGTGACCCCAGACTTGATCCCAGTGACGCTTCGCGTTCTTTAACGGCTGTTTGGTACTTCCAGTAGGCGTCTTCTCCTTCATTACCCGTAGGGCAGAGTTGATAAGTCGCATTCACGACACCTACTTTAGGGTTTTTAAAGTGCTCTCCGGCAATGAGTAGTGCGTCTAATGAAATCAATGCCGAAACATCGCTAAGCGCAGTAATATCTGAATCTATATTGGCTAACTCTTCGTTAACCGTTGCGACTTTGCCACGATTAAGCTGATGGTCATGAATCTCGAAGTAGATGTCACTACAAATCGCTTCTTGGATGGCCATTTGCGCGTTCTCAACGGTTTTGTCTGTACAACCATCACACGCGATGACGACTTTGAGCTTGTTCTTTGGATAATCTAGAGAAGCGAGATTACGAATTTTGTCTGCTATCCAAGCTTGTTCGTTGAACGCTGGAACCAAAATTGTCACTGTCGGAAGCTTACAGTCCTGTTCTTCAGCTTTGTATGCACGTTGGTTTTCATGCACTGGCGTCTTAGGGTGACGTTTCGCATACCAGCGAAGCAATATTGGGTAACCAGCGTGGTGATACACAATGAGTACACCAGCAAATAAGCATAGAGTAGCGAGTACTATGTCAATCATACGTAACTCTCCTCTGATAGCTTGTTGTAAGACTCGACCATATCGCTAATATTAAAGTTCTCAAGCACATAGCGACGAGGGTTAGAGAAATTCTCTAATGTTTCGTTTTGCGACGTTTTGAATAGCGAATAGGCTAGGTGAGGCACATTATCTGCCTTCACTAAATGACCCGTTGCTGGACAAAGCGTTTCTTTAACAGCACCAACATCCATCGCAACTGTCGGAATGTTGCAAGCTTGAGCTTCTAGTGAAGAAAGGGGAAGACCTTCTGAACGTGACGGAAGGCAAAATACATCCAACGCGTTATAGAAAGAGACCATTTCTTCGACAAGTCCAAGAAATATCACGCGATCTGAAACATTCAGTTTTTTCGCCAGTTGCTCAAGTGCGTCTCTTTGTGATCCATCCCCAGCAATGACGACTTTAATGCGTTTCGGAATTAGAGGCAGCGCTTTGATAAGTTGATCTTGACCTTTCACCTCTTCCAATCGACCTGCACAGCCAATGATGAAATCATCCTGACCGAGGTTAAATAGACGTCGAGCCGAGGCCTTTGACGTTGGACGGAATTTTTCGCAATCAATGCCATTTCGAATCGTCATGATGTTTTTGTAAGAAAAGGTAGAACACAGCTGGTTATAAACCTTAGCTGCATCAGCGACTAGCATAGGTTTTGCGAATTGAAGAGCGAGTGCTTGTAGGCGTCTTCTTTTCGCGTTCTTAAGGTGCCATGCGTCATGTTCCGTATGAATGCGATATGGAACACTGCATAGGCGGGCAGCGTAACCAGCGTAAAGGAGCGGGCCAATGTGGTGTGTATGAACCACATCTGGCTTGATGCTGCTGAATGCTTTGATAAGTGAAAGCAGAACGTTAAATTGCACGCCTGGTTTTTTGTCGAGGAACACGATTTGGGAACGGTATTGTTCCAACTTTGGCCAATTCGCGATGGAAGCGTCTCGTTGACCCTCTAAACTAACGATCAAAACTTGATCCTTTGGGTCAGCCAGACGAAGTAGGTCGAGAGTCAATGTTTCCAGCCCACCGGGTGCGAGGTGCTGAACGACATGAATTATTTTCTTTCCTTGTACTTTCATGTGGAACTCCGCTGTAAATGTTGTTGGTTAGTGGGTGAATAAGCCTTTTGAGATTTTCTGAATATTCTCGGTCCTTTATTCAGCTATACCTCTACCTAGCAGGTGCCGTGCCAAGAAAATTAAGTAATAAATACAGTGGTTTATTCGAATTTGGGAGGTTTTGAAATCTCATTCTCAAATTGAAAATCAAAACGCCTATTGAAAAACGGATTGGTAAGAAACGTATAAGTAGACAAAATAAAAAACCACCAGACAGAGCTGGTGGTTCAGGCGCAATAATCATCGAAAAAGTTAGTTCATTCTAGGAATCACGGTAACAACAGGGACACCTAACACTTCTTCAACTTGTGCACTTCCTTTCACTGATGAATCGAACAGTTCGAACAGTATCGCTAAACCTATCCCAAACCCTATCCCAGCTATCAAACCTGCAATTACAAAGATAAATGAAGGCATGTTAGATGGAATGCTTGGTGTGTAAGGTAGGTCGATGATTTTGACACGCTTGTTTTGCTCAAACACCCCAAGAGATCCAGTAAGTTGAGCCATTTCATAACGTTCAACCAATTCATCATAGAGCTGGCGTTTGATTTGAACATCACGCTGCAATCGGTACATCTCTTTCGCATTTTGACCAAAGTTGTTGGCTTTGTTTTCAAGTTCAAAGATCATGGTTTTGAGACTTTTGGTCTCCTCTTTCAGTGATTCAAAACGTGCACGGACAAGTTGTAAGCTGTGCAGTTGGGTTACCAATAACGGCTGTAGTTCAGACACATCATTAAAGGTATTGCTGCTGGCGATGTCCCATAATTGATCGCTATTCATGTTGGGTTGCTTCATTTCGAGCAGAGTTTTGCGTTCGCTCTCTAATCTTTCCAATTCTCGAAGTTTGGCTTGAACAGCACTGTGCTTGTTTGTGTATTTCGCTTGTAGCAATGTAAGTTCACTACGGATATCAATGATCTGATCTTCTATTTTCCCGATAACTGGGTTAGTTCGAGAGAGTTGTTGATCCATTGAGCCTAGGCTTTTCTTAACGCCTGCCATCTCTGCTTCTTTTTCCGACAGGCTCTGTTTGAGAGCCGCTAAGCGGTTGAGGCTCTGGCTTTGAATCTCTGGAGTCGACTCAATGTTATTGTTGCGATAAATCGCCAACGCTTGTTCCGCTTCGTCTAATGCTTCACGGCGTTTTTCTATGTGAATGGCGAGAAAGTTACTAGAGTCTTCAATTGAAGAACGCTCGGGAGCAAGCAACTGAGCAATAAAATGCTCGCTGACGGATGTGAGTGTCTCTTCCATTCTGTCAGGCGTGTCGCTAGTCAGACTGATTTTTAGAAAATCTTTACCCAGTTGTGTCACCATTAGTCGTTGTGAAAGGTCATTAATGATCTGTTCTTGCTCGATGCTAGACATACTTGAATCAATCAGTTCTAGCTCTTCGGCAACCGAGTAAAGAACATGACGACTGTGAAGCAGTGTCTTGAGCGCATTGATGCGATCTTTAAGCATGGTTGATACGGCAATGTCTTCTAAGAACGGGTTCATCTTAGCCGTTTCTTGAATCAGCATGCTGGTATGCGAATCGTACTTTTTAGGCGTTAGGTTCGCTACTAACAGGCCAATGACAGGCAATATCAACATTGGGATAATAATCACGTAGCGTTGTCGCCACGCACCATACAGTATGTGCAATAAACGAGTTTTTAGATTATTCATAGCGACTCCAAAATAGAGTGAACAATCTCACCGCGACTCTTCCAACTCTCTTTTTCAACAATCGTTGGTGAAACAGCGCGTGATTGGCGAGCATGAGTTAAGGCTTGTGATGTCTGTTCAGCGTTATGAACGGTTGTCACATACTCTTGATAAGGCTTGAGTGCCGGGAAAGGAGTAGAAACGACAGGGGTGCCAGCCGCAAGATATTCCATGAGTTTTAATGGGCTACAAGCTCTAATTTGTTCGTTGTCGACAAATGGCAACCAACTTACATCCCAGTGTTGAGAATAACGTGGCAATTCATGGTGCGCTCTTGGGCCTAGATAGAAAACATTGCTCATTGTTGGAAGAGCGAGTTCGTCTAATTCATTTGGTCCGATGAAAACAAAGTCCCAATCTGAGCGTGCTAATGCCGTTCTCTCAATCAAATCATAATCCAGCCATTGAGATAAACTGCCGTAAAAACCTGCAATAGGGCGGTGGTTGCTAGGTAGGTCTAACGCACGTTCAGAGGGTGTCGAAAATAGAGAAAAATCGACACCGTGTGGCAACAAGTGCGCTTTGCCGTGAGGAAATTTGTTCATCAACTTGTCACTGACAGCAAAGATCACATCCGCCTTTTGGACCAAGTCCTGTTCATGTTGAGCAACACACTGGTGGTCAACGCCAGCCAATGCAGCAAAGTCGTCACCACAGTAGTAAACAACATGACTTTCTCCTAAACAACCACAAAGGTCAGCTGCTGTTGGTAATGAGGTCCAAAGTACAGGGTTGTTCATCCCTAACTGCTTAATAACTGGCTTTAGTTGAGTGAGCATAAGCTCTTTAGCAAGCTTTCTTGCAATCGAAGAGCGTGGTGCTGGTATGGTTTTAAGATTCACCACAGTAATGTTGTCGAATCGCTGATTAGGCAACATGTTTTGCGTTTGTGCGTTACTTCTTCCAATGAGTTTGTTTAATGCACGAGTTGCGTCTTTGAGATTCAGCTTTGGCTGTCTCAAGCCAATCGAGTTCACCCATAACACCTTGTGCTGCTTCGATAAATGACGAATCAGGTGTTGTGTCGATGAAGGTAGCCCACCGAAGTCTTCTCCGAAAACAATGAGATCACGCATGATGACCTCCTTTAGATTGTTCATTATCGAACATACTTGATTGATTCGGGATGTTTCCAACAATGCGCGCTGGATTGCCCGCGACAATTGAAAATGGAGGCACACTCTTTGTCACAACGCTTCCTGCTGCAACAACACTGCCTTCACCTATAGTGACACCACCTTTTACGGTGACATTGGTACCAAGCCAAACGTCTTGTTCAAGAATGATATCGCCAATTTGTTCAGGGTCGTCACCTTCACCAAGGGCGCGTCGACGCGCGTCGAGAGGGTGCCCAGAATAACCAAATAGGAATGCACCACTTGCGATCCGCACATTGTCTGACAGGACAACTCGTCTACCGACTGCAATGGTTGACTGCCAACCGACATCAACGTTATTGCCGATTTCTAAGGAAGGCTGACTTCCATCTGCCGTAGGTTGTGTGCAGCCAGAAAAAGTAGTGTGGCCTGAAATACGACACTCGTTACCTACATTAATAGTTAGGGGACCACTTACAAATGGTAAACCTCCATAAAGGTATAGGTGCTTACCGCATTGGTTCAGACGTCCTTTGAAAGCAGGTGTCCAATAGAAAAAACGAGTGATACCCGAAATCAAACCAGAGACGCTGTTGTGAGCATGGTAAAGGCACTTACTCGCAAATTTTGGTAACGGAAGTTCGGTATTACGTATGTCTTTCAAAATGAAAAACAGATTACGAATATGAGAATTAGGATGAAACTTCAACCAAGTCTTAAATTGATGTACTGATACTGACGTCATTTTGAAATCTCCATTTCTTGTTTTAATGGAGTACTTTCATTATACGTGCCAGATAAAAAACTATTATTTTTCAGCTACTTACTGTTATGGTTAATTTAGCTTCTCATTTTGACGTTCAGTCTGAGATATATGAGAAACACAAACGGTGAGTGCGGAAAGGATATAGATAGGCCAGTTAAAGCCTTGAGTGAGGAAGGTGCCAGACACAATTGTCCCGATAAGCCCTGCATAAACGGCGAACGCTGAAGAGTAGAGGATCGGGTTGACGGAATTACCCTTATCTTTGATTTGTTTTAAAGATTTGCGCGCAGTGATGAGCAAAGAGCCAATCAAAATGATAAATACAATTAAACCAACAAAGCCCGTTTCGGCAAGTACCCCAAACCAAGTACTGTGCACTGCGTGGTTGAGGCCATCCCAATGTGGGCTGTAGAAAAAGTAATTCGAATAAAAGTTGTTTAAGCCAACCCCTGTAAGCGGGTTATCGAGAGCCATTTTAAACGCCGCCTCCCAAGCATACAGGCGTCCCATCGCAGAGGCATCAATACCGGCTTCAGCGGCTCCTCCTGAAGTTCGGTCTGATATACCAGCAGCAAAATATAGCCCAACCGCGGCGATTGCTCCTAAGCCGATTAAAGTGACTTTAGAACGAATGATGCTCAAGGCGAAAATTCCAAGTACAGCGATAGAACCCAACAGTCCTCCGCGGCTTTGTGTTGCAATAACTGCGTAGAGCAGGATTAAACAAGCGGCAGTTCCGACGAGACGGTGCGCCGTAGGGATGCCTTTAGTCGTCGCTTGGCTGATTGCAAACGCCATAGGGAACATAAGCACAAGAGCAAGGTCGTTAGGGTCGCCTAACATTGAGCCAATATCACGTCCGATGGTCACACGAGTACCTTCGACGAGTCCAACTCCATTAATTGAGTTAGAGATAGCGATAACGCCAATTAAGCAGCCTGATAAGATAATGATAGTAGACGTTTTTGCGAGCTTATCCATGCTATTAACCAACCATACGATGGCGAGTGTCATCACCATGATTTTCCAATAGATGCCTTTAAATTCTTGGATTGCAACGCCTCGATTCGACGCAAAGACGAGACCAATTGTCACAAGTAACCAGAACAGCGCCAACCAAGAGAGTGAGCGATGCCAATAGGGTTTTAATTCCTTACTAATGAGTGTGTGCCATATCAGAGCGGACAGAGCACCGAGAGAAAGAAACAGTGGCAATTTGAATGCATAAAGCTGAGGAATGGCTTCATGAATACGGAAAAACGAGAAGACGACGAAAAGAATCACCAGCCAATAGGTTTTATTAATGACAAAGAGAGCGCCCAGTGGAACAAACGCGAGGCATAACGCTACAGCAGGGTGTGGTGCAAGAAACCATACGCCACCCATCAACAAGCACAGCATGGATACTGTGACGATTGACGGTAATTTTTGAGCGGCGTTTGTCATAATGAAATTCCTCTGCGTCATATAGCTTACCTAGCAAGGCTTGTGCCCAGATGAGGTTCCGAATTTACTAATGACTTTAGCGCCACATTGCTGAACGAAATCTCTTACGGCTTCGACACGATATGCAGGAAGGCAGCAAATGATGGGAGCAATCACTGCCATGCCAAGACACAGCCAAACATTTTGCATGGAAAGCGCGAGCAAAAGGGACAGCACCAACACATTAAACTCAAAGACAAATAGACCTAACGAGTAGGGAAGGTGAGTGAGTTTTTGACTGTAGATAAACACAGCGACAGCTTTAAAAGCTTGAGCAATACAGAGTGCGCCAATAATGCCCCAGACGCCAAAGCCGCTGAGCAACCACATCATGCCAAGCCCGATTAAAGTGGCACTCACCGAGATAGACAGCTGCAACTTGGTCGCTTTTCTGTGAAGAATACCGATATTGAGTAACTCAGCGACTTCTTTGAACCATGAAAATAGCAGCGTTCCCAATACAAGCTGCGCTGACAACAGATAGCTTTCCGGTAGCGCCAACAAGATAAAGGCCTTGGCTGCGAAGGCAACGCCCACTGTCAGTAGAGTGATGTAAACAATGCCGAGTTGGGTTACCTCTGCGGTTTTACGTCTACCTTGAACCGCTAGAGTATTAAAACGTTTTGGCATCCACCACATTCCAAAAGGCTGAACCAGGATACACATGGCAAAAGAGAATTTAATCGCAATCGCGTATTGGCCAAGCGTATCGAGATTAGTGGAGTAGGCAACAAAGAAGCGTTCCGCACCATTTAAACCAAAGCCTATTAGGCCAGTCAGCATTAATGGCCAGCCGTAACGAAGATAGTCTCGAAATGCTGGGGTTGTGTTCAATACAAGCTTGAAGCGATTGATAATAAGTAGCGCGACGACTTGGAATAGGTAGGTAATAACCCCGCAGATTAAAATCTTTTCAACGCTCGGCCCTGAAAATAACACGCCAAGAATTAAGCTGATTTGTAGTAACGTCGAGGCAACACTCACGGTTAAAAACGTTAGTGCTTTATCCTGCATTCTCAGCCATGCTGTGGACAACCCAATGATGCCCTCAAGGGAGGCGCAGATAAGAATTAAATTGAGTTCAGTGCGGCTAGCGAATGCAAACTGATGACTAAAACTGATATTGATGTAGCCGAATAGAACAATAGACAGAATCAAAGAAACAACGCAAGTGAGTGAAAATATCTCACTGGCTTTTTGAAATCTTATTTTTGAATCACTCTCTTCTCCAACAAAGCGATAAAGTGCTTCATGCAAAGCAAAGGTGACAACAATACCGGCCACGGCTCCAATCGATGCTAGTAGATCTAAACGTCCAATCTGAGAAGGCGCTAGGTAGTTGGCAATAATTGGCAGCATGATTAGTGCTGCGCCTTTACTTATGACTAAGCCAACACCGTAAGTGAGCATGTTCATGAATGGTGTCGGCTGACGTAGAGACTTAATCATGTGAAGTCTCCAATGAACTGACCACTTTTGCATTGTGAGATTGTCCACGCAGTGCGACACAAATAGAGGCATAACACTGATCCGCTCGATACTGCTTAGACATCTCTAAACTGGCTTGTGACAAACGTTGGCGAAGCTGCGGATCATCCATCAGTTGTTGTACTGTCTCATACAAAGATTGCGGGTTTTGTGGCGTGAATTTAAGACAGTTGACCTTGTGTTCAAGAACTTGATCCCAATAAGCACCATCATTTGGAATCACAACGCACAACCCCGCAGCTAGGCTCTCTAGAACAGATAACCCAAATGGTTCGTTGATACTGGTAGAGACAAAAATACCCGAATCTGCACGTATTTGATCGAGATTGGTAGGCGCATGAAACAGTTTAGTATGCGCGTTTTCAGTTGGCAGACTGCTAACACCTAAATGTGTGTTTTGCGGCGTGATATAGCAAATATTCGCATCCCATGGCGTAGTTTGGTTAGCAATATCTAATGCCGTGTTGAGCGTCTCTAATCCTTTCCATTTGAGTAGAGAAGCAGCCCAAAAAACTTGGTTAGACGTTCCTTTACTCGGCGTTGGCCAGTTTGAGGGAGTTAAACCGTTGTTGAAAGATTCAAATCTCGCGTTTTCAAGCACGGAGCGCGTCATGATTTCAGTTTGCTCATCATCATGAGTTTTAGAAAAGTAACAGCTTAGAGCGGCGTGAATTGACTCGACACTTGAAGACAAATAGAACACGTAATCAGCGCGTGTAAAGCAATGGCCGATTGAACGAGAAAGCCCAACAGGTCCATGAACCAGCTGTATGATAGGCACTCTCGACACCCATTTGATAATGTACAGAGCCATATCAATACCCGGGTTTGAGGCACCAACTGCATAGTCAACACGTGGTAAACGGATACATGTAAATAGCAACATCAAAGCTAAAATGCATTGAGCGATCCAATAACGCAGTCCCTGAGGAACAGTAAGAAATCCCCAGTTAGGTAGAGTAATCACTTTCGCATTGAGATTGGTGACAGCTGAATTCCAAGAGTTAGGATCAGCGGTAATAATCGTAAAGTTCACCCGTTGGCTTAGATGATTTTTAATTGATTCGTGAGTGGTCATCAACATTTCAAGTGTTGCAATTTTAGAACCGCCTGCAAATGGAATCGGATCATAAACCAATCCATGTGTAGTGAGGTCGTTGGTATTATCTGTTTTAGTATTCATAGTTCTCTCCAACGATTGACGTTAATGAAATGCCCAGCGAACAAGCGGTTTTAAGCCGTTGAATAGGGAAGATGAGCTGTTCTGGTTGATGACCTTGCGGTATAGGTTTTCAAATTGCTTAGTGTTTGCTTCGATGGTGAGTTCCGAGTGTGTTAAGTGATAAAGTTGACTCGCGAGGTCGCCTCGTAAATGCGTATCTGACATAAGTCGGGTCATCTGATGGCACATTTCATCGATAGGATTGCTAGGGTCAAATAAAAGACCGGTGCGATTATGGTGGATAAACTCAGGTATACCGCCAACACGAGGGGCGATGACGGGTAGTCTCGCCAATCCTGCTTCAGCAAGAACTAAACCAAAGGCTTCGTATCTCGCGCCGCTAATAAACGCGTCGACGTTACCGCACAGCCAGTCTGCCACATCTTCTCTTTCTCCAACAAAGTGAACTTTAGACGTTAAGTCCAAGTCGGCTGCTAATGCGATCAGGTTGTCTTTGTCCTCTCCGTCACCAATGACAATCAAGTGCGCATCTTGTTGAGGTTGGATTCGATTCAGAGATTGGAGGATCAAATCAACGCCTTTTCTTACAATCAAAGAGCCAACGGTAATGAAGACGAAGCTTGATTGCGGGATATCTAGCTCTTTTCGTACGTCTTTGTTTGTTGTTCGATGTTGAACGACACCATTGTGAATAACAGACAGCTGGTCTTGGGGATAGCCGTCATCAAGCAAGCATTTACTGACATCGTGACTCACGCAGGCGATATTCGGTGAGAGATGAAGCCCGAGTGTAAAACGGTCTCGTAGTTGATAGTCACTATGAAGTTGAGTCACAACAGGCACGCTACACAGTTTGGCCGCGATACACATCCATTGGCATGGAGCCCCACTGTTGATATGAACAAGGTCAATCTTATGCTGTTTGATGAGGTCAATAGCTTGCTTTAATTGAGCACCCCATTGGTAAAGATTGAATCTTGGAGCATTCCAACCAAACAACAATTGAAAAGGCGTGTGAACGGTAGGTACTGACTGCTGCTTGAAGTGCTCAGCTAACGGTTCGCAATTGCTCCAAACCACAGGTCGAAATTTTGCCTTATTCAAGCTAGCAACTAAATTGATTAAGCACGCTTCGCTACCACGAATCCAGTTATCACCGTAATGCACAAAGAGTATGTTCTTTTTGTTGTTCATGGTTAAGCCTCACTCTCTACCAATTCAAAGACGCTGTCCCGATTAGGGATAACTTGTTTGTATAGAGTGAACATAGCAAGCGGAGTGCCAGTATGGGTTGGTAATTAACTCATTGATTTTATGATGATTTAATTCTAACGGTTAAACGGATGTCAATTTGAGAATCAGTTTGATGGGTAATTTTTTAGATAAAAGATGAATATTCTATTTTGAGAAACAGAATGCCATGGACTTGAGAGAACATTGCAATATGAGAATCAGAGCCCGTAACACTGTAGCAATTGTGGGATAACAGCTTTGGGTGAGTAGGTATGATTAATAGTTTCAATCGCGTTTTGGCTGATGATCGTTCTTTCATTCTGAGAGAGGGATAGCCAACGGTTCGCGCACGCTGTAAGTTCTTCTGGTTGATTGGCGAGATAACCGTTCTCATTATGATTAATAAGTTGGGGCAAATTACCAACGGCGGTCGCAATCACAGGAATGCCGAGTGACATCGCTTCAAGTGCAGACATTGGTAAACCTTCGTAACGAGATGGGATAACAAGCAAGTCTATGCTTTGCCAAACGTGTTTCATGTTTTGCTGATGGCCATGAAAGGTACAGTTATCCGTTTTTAGTAACTCTAACCGTTCACGCTCGGGACCATCACCAAACAGATGAAACTGATGCTTGGGAAATTGGCTAGCCAAATCCAAAAATCGATCGGCAGCTTTCTCATGACTTAAGCGACCGACAAAGCCAAATCGGCATGACTCTGAACAATCATCATGGAAAATCTGGCGTTCTGGCATCGAAACAAAGTTATTGAGCAGTGTTGTTGTACTGGGGATCTTGTCTTTGATCTTGTTACTAACCACAAGCGAATGGCTAGATAGAAAGCCGGTGTAGCGATCGAGTGCATCATATAACCAAACGCGACCTTTTGGCGTTTCCCCCGCGTGATAGGTGGATACTTGGTAAAGTGAAAGGCGAGGGTTGAGCGTTTTGGTGAGCTTACCAATAATGCTGGATTTGTACCCGTGGCAGTGAAGTAGCTTGGGTTGGTAAGTTTCAATAGCTTGCTTGAGCTGTACTAGTGATGGCCCTTGATTGGAAACCAAATCCTGGAGAAAAGAGTAGTTGAGTTTGGTTTGTACTAGACGTTCAATGATCGGTGGTGCTGGCGAGTAACGAGTGAGCAAAACAATGCGCACCATGTACTGATGCGCTTTGAGCCCTTTAGCTAACTCCAATACATGAGTTTCAATCCCCCCAAAAGTTTGGCTGTCGAGCAACAGCCAAATCTCTTGAGGTTCAATCTCGAGTGATTGAGCTGCGTTAGGCTTGGTTGTACTCATCTTCCGCTTCCCACGCCTGCTTCTTACGATAAACGGTAGAAGGGCTAAGCTCTAATAGCACAGCAGCATTTAAGACATTACCGTCACAATGGTTAATTGCATTCTGGATAGCTTCTCGTTCGATCTTCCACATCGGACGAATACTACCATCAGCAGCGGTGAGAGCAGGGCCGCTGGTTTCCACTGGTGTTTCGATTTGCTCTGGAGTTAGTGGCGCAGGTTTGGCGACGGTTTCTGCCACGACCTCTCGAACGGGTTCTACTCGCTTAATCGGAGTCACGACTTTATTGCGACCACCGGTTCCATTAATCGGTGCAGGAATCATCTCTTTGGTCACACTGGTTTCATTATTAAGAACAACAATATTGCGAATTATGTTCTGTAGCTGACGAACATTACCCGGCCATGGATAGTTCTTTAGCAAGACCTGCGCTTCTTTATCGATCGACTTAAACTTCTTGCCATCTTGCTTAGCGTAGATTTTCAGAAAGTGCTTACAAAGCGTGACAATGTCACTGCCTCGCTCACGCAGAGGTGGCATCTCGATAGGGACAACGTGAACACGATAATAGAGGTCTTCTCTAAATCGACCTTCCTCAACTTCTAGCAGCGGGTCTCGGTTGGTTGCACAGATGATTCGCACATCCACTTTGACTTCACGAGTTGCACCCAAGGGAGTAAATGTACCCGTCTGTAAGAATCTTAGGAGCTTCTTCTGCATTTCGAGCTCCATTTCACAAAGCTCGTCGAGAAAGAGAGTACCGCCATGTGCTTGCATCGCCGCACCTTTTCTGTCGGTCGTTGCACCTGTAAACGCCCCTTTAACATGACCAAAGATCTCACTCTCCATCAGGTCTCTAGGGATTGCACCACAGTTAATCGCAACAAACGGTTTGTCTCGACGTTGACTCTCTTTGTGAATGGCTTCTGCACACACTTCTTTACCTGTACCACTCTCGCCATTAATAAATACGCTGGCAGTGGTAGGGGCTACTGAATCGATGGTTTTGTAAACAGCTTGCATCGGTAAGCAAGAACCAATGAATCCTTGGAAAGATTCTCTATCGAACTTACTTTTTATATCTTCAACTAGGTTTTCTAACTTGGCACGCTTAAGGTGCAGTTGTACTGAGGTTTTTAGGCGTTCTGCTTGGATTGGCTTTTCGAGAAAGTCTTCTGCACCACGCTGAATGAGGCTCACAGCAATATCGACCGAACCATGAGCGGTCGCAATAATCACAGCGGTAGGGACTTCATTTTCAGTTATCCAATCCAGTACCTCTTCACCTGACATATCAGGCAATTTCAGGTCGAGAATAACCAGTTGAGGGGTATGACGCTCAATAAATTTTTTAGCTTCCGCCCCTGTTTCGACGTGGAAAATGTCGTAGGGCTCGTCTTTTACATACTGTTTGTATAAAACAGCTAATGAAGTGGAGTCTTCAACCAACAATACCTTAGGGCGCATTGTGTTATTCCTTTTGAATCTTGTCCTAACCAAACGTCAAAAATTACGTTTATCACTAAATTTCGTTTTGTATCTTTTAGTCTAGAGATTGATGTTTTGTTTTAGAAACCAAGCTCTTTTCGGTCTATCAGTGCCTGTATCGAGTCATCTGCAAGTGTGAGTAACTCATCTACACGTGTAAAAGCGAGTTCGGTTTGCTTCTCTAAGCACTGACGTTCAATGTCCCGAGCTAGGGTAGAGAGTGCGCGGTTCCCTAGAGCGAGTGATGTACTGCCTAAAGTGTGTACTTCGAACTCAAGCGCTTCACCATCTTGGGATTCGGCTGCTTTTTTTATAGCATCAATACGTGTTTTAGACTCGGTCACATAGTGATCGATCAAAATAGGGATGACCTCTGCGCTGGTATCTACAATCATTTGCTGTAGAACCGATTCATCAACAAGGGCTTGGCTTTCAGTATTGGTAACTGTCATCGTAAATAGATCCGTCTATTGATTTCGGTGAACACTCGACGGTTACTCAGGGGTAACATCAACGAATAGCATGTAACGCAAATAGATATTTAAGTATTAGACATTTTTTAGAACAATTTCAACTGCTTGAATATGGAAGATCGTAAAAATGCCAAGCAAGGTGGGTTATGGGTGGTATGAGTAACATTGGAACAATAATAAATGCGCCCACTGCCGTTTAATAAACGTACAGCGGGCGATGTTCAGAAGCTGAATACTAGAGCCTAAGAGGCCTTATCAATCACGGGCTTTGGGGCAGTTTCAGTTTCTCCAGGTTCCGCAAAAATGTCAGCGACAGCACTTCGTTCGAGTTCACCTTTCAAGTTGCCTTCTTCGTCAACAACTGGCAATGAGTATTCACAAGACATGGTATCTTGCAGAATCTCTTCGATAACAGCATCCGGGTTGACTGCTGGAACCTCTTCATAGATGTCATCACTAAAGTCACTCACGCTGTTGTCTTCAACGGCATCTTGTAAGCTCTCTTTGGTCACGAGACCTTGATAACCCTCATCTGTAACATGGTAAGCATAATCGTGCTTCAACATCTTCATTTGAGCCAGCGCGCCCTCAATTGTTTCCGAAGTAATGCGATAGAGTGGAGGTTGCATCACTGTTTCAACGGTCAAGGCGCGTGCACGGTTAACGTCTTTAACGAAAGCTTCTACGTAATCATCCGCTGGATGCAAAAGGATTTCATGCGGCGTGCCTTGTTGAACCAGTTCACCGTCTTTCAGGATCGCAATTCGGTCACCAAGTCGCAGCGCTTCGTCTAAATCGTGGGTAATGAAAATAATGGTTTTATGCAGTTTCTCTTGGAGCTCGATAAGCTGATCTTGCATCTCACTACGAATCAATGGGTCGAGAGCTGAGAATGCTTCATCCATCAGAAGGATTTCCGCATTAGTACAGAGCGCTCGTGACAAACCAACTCGCTGTTGCTGCCCACCAGACAACTGAGCAGGGTATTGATTTTCATAGCCCTTAAGGCCAACCGTGTCTAACCACTCAGATGCTTTGGCTAATCGCGTTTCCTTTTTGATACCTTGAACCTCAAGCCCATAAGCCACATTCTCAACCACAGTTCGGTGAGGCATTAACCCAAAGCGTTGGAATACCATCGACATTTTGTGACGACGAAACTCTTCTAACTCTTTGGTGTTGAGGCTCATTACGTCGGTGCCTTCAACGGTGATTTTACCTTCTGTTGGCTCAATCAAGCGATTGAAGTGGCGAATCAATGTCGACTTACCCGAGCCAGATAGACCCATGATAACGAATATCTCACCACGATTGATTTCTAGGTTAATCTCTTTCAGACCCACGGTATGACCCGTATCGGCAAGGATTTGGTCTTTGTTTTGACCACTATGAATACGCTCGATCACCGACTTTGGCTTGGGCCCGAAGACTTTATACAGTCCGCTAATTTCAATCAGAGGCTTATTAGTCATGTTTAAACCCTCCTAAGTGAGCGTTAGTTCGTTTTGCGTACGCCTGTGACGCGCGGTCGAATAAAATAGCTAATGCCACGATAGCGAAACCATTAAGTAGCCCTAAGGTGAAGTATTGGTTGGTAATTGACTTTAATACAGGTTGTCCTAATCCTTTAACACCAATCATAGACGCGATTACCACCATCGACAGTGCCATCATGATGGTCTGGTTAATTCCCGCCATAATGGTTGGCATAGCCAAGGGGAGTTGAACGCCCCAAAGACGTTGCTTTTTATTGGCACCAAACGCGGTCGCCGCTTCAAGTACTTCTTTATCAACTAAACGAATACCTAGGTTGGTTAGACGAATCACAGGTGGGATAGCGTAAATCACAACCGCGATAAGCCCTGGGATCTTGCCGATACCAAGCAGCATGACTACAGGTATCAAATACACGAACGCTGGCATGGTCTGCATAATATCGAGGAGCGGTGTAACCATAGATTGGACGCGATTAGAGCGTGCCATCGCGATTCCAATAGGAATACCCAAACATATCGACACTAAGGTACACACGGTAATGATACTGAGTGTGCGCATTGTGTCTTCCCACATCCCAAAGTAACCAATCAGAAGCAGTGAACCAACACAGCCTAATGCAAGTTTCCACGATCTGCTCGCAGCGTACACAAGAGCGGTACAAACAGCGAGAACTATAAACCAAGGGGTAGAGATCAGGAGTTTTTCAAACCAGACGAGGAAGGAGAGCAGAGGGTCAAAGAAAGATTCAATCATTTCGCCATATTCACGAGAAAAATCGCGGTAGGCGCCGTCTAGTGTTTTCTTAATTGCTCGTAAATCTGAGCGTTCCATTTCAGGAAAACTGGATAACCAGCTATTGTCAGCCATTTTATATCCTTATATTCCGAAGCGGTTGATGAGCTCAACCGCTTCGAATGCTGAATAACATCAAGTATAGCGACGTTATAATGTGTGATTTTATTGCGTTATAAACCCTTATAAGCAATAAACTGTTTACAGCTCTGCTTCCACTTTCTTAGCAACATCTTGAGATACCCAAGGGTGCCAAATGTCTGGATATTCGCTTAAGAAGTGCAGCATCGCTTCTTCACCGTCGGCTTGATTGTCTTCCATCCAAGCTAATAGAGCATTCATCTTGTCGTTAGTGAACCCACGTTTCGTGAAGTAGTCGTAGGCTTCAGGCGCACGACTTGCAAAGCTTTCGGTGGTAATAGTGTGTACTGGAGAAGGCGGGTACATTGTTGCTTTTGGATCTTCACACTCTTCTTGAGTCGTACAATTTACGAACTCGTCTTTATCGACACCACTGCCAAAATCGACTTTGACCATGTCATATTTACCGAGCACCGCTGTTGGTGCCCAGTAATAACCAAACCACGCTTCTTCACGCTCATAAGCTTTGGCGATAGCCCCAGAGAGACCCGCACTAGAGCCTGGATCGACAATGCTAAAGCCACTCTCTTCGAGTGCTAGCGCATTGAAAAGGTTGCCTGCACTGATTTGGCAGTTCCAACCTGCAGGGCAGCTGTAAAATGCGGATGTATCTGGATCTTCCGGATGTTTGAATAATTTGGCGTGTTTACGAACCCCTTCGATGGTCGCAATTTCAGGATATTGGCTCACTAGATATTTAGGTACCCAAAAACCCTCTTCACCGCCGTTTACGAGTGCTTTACCCGCGTAACGGAGTCGTTTTTCCTCAACGCCTTTATCGAGCGCAGTTTTCAAACTGTTGCTCCAAAGTTCAGGGGCTACATCAGGTTGACCTTTTTCAATCATGGAGGTGCCAGTTGGCATGGTGTCGCCGGGAATCAATTCCGCGTCACAACCGTAGCCATGTTCTAGGATAAACCTATCGATATTGGCGATGAGTGTTGCAGAGTTCCAGTTCATGTCGGCGATTGTTACGCTGCCACATTCACCAGCGTTAGCGTTACTGGCTGCGGCGACTAACAAAAACATGGAGCTTAACTTGTATTTCATATTGAGGTTCCTTTCTCATTAAAGTTTGTAACTCGCAGAACAAGAACACAGGAGAGATGTGTTTGATTATGGAGCTACTGTGAGTGGTCTTGATGTGACGAGTCATATCCTTTGGTCGTCCTACGGGCTGGTTCCTATCGAACTACGAAGGAACAGATAAATGCAGCAAGAGTGGTACCCAGTATTTATGACGAATCAACAAAAATTGACCACTTTTTATAAGTTTAGGGAATATCTGGATAAATTCCATGTTTGATCTGATTTGATTCCAGCATTAACTATGTAAGTCACACTATCGAAGATTAGCATGGTGTTTTTGTTGGAATTTTCATTGAAATGTAGTGATTTTCTGCGAAATTAATTGATTTTAAATAAAATCACTACATTTGGTAAGGCTAAATAGGTAGGTTTAAGAACTCATTTTGAGAAAGTTTGTTGCAAAGGTTGGTACGCCACTTTTGTGGAATAAACTTCATTCTGTTTAATTGACGCCCCAACTCTTGAGTGAAACTTGGTGCGTGTTTCATATTCATGATGGCACCAGATAGTAAAATACCATCAGTGGCTAGTAGTTGTTTCGCTTGTGCCAGTTGACTGGTTGTTGTCTCACCATAAGCGAGCACTAGTAGGGTGGAATCACAAGCATTGGCAACAGACTGTGCAGGGATATTACCTTTATTCACTTGCAATAGTGGCGAAGTATCTATTACTACACGGTCGTATTGCGTTAACCATTTGGCAACCGTACTTTTTAGTGTTGTAGGATCTTTAAACGCTAACTGAGTAGACGCTTCGCGCGGAGCTGGTACGCCAACAAATAGTCGCTTAGACTCTTTGTGCTCAATCAACTGGCCTTGCTGTTCAAGATTAACCAGGTCAAGGTCGTGGAATGCAGGGTTGAATAGGTTTAAGTCGACATACAGAGTCGAGTGACCTGCAAGCATACAGCGCTCTGCAAATGCTGAAGCAATAGACGTGACGCCGTCACCACTTTGACAGGCGGTAATACATGTCGAACGGTAGCCATTAAGCTCTGCTGTTAAATAGAGCTTTTCGACTTCGGCTTGTGTGGCTGAAATAGTCATTATAGCGCTCCAATTAATACGATAGTTGTGGTTAGACGTAGAATGTCATCTAGGGTGACGCGAGCTTTCTCAATAAAGCTCTCACTACGATCTGGAATGTAAATTGTGTCACCAGCACGAAGGACGGGTAGGTGGTAAATGTTTGCGGTTTTGCTGAATTTAATCAGGTCAAACGTACGTGCTTGTCCCTGACAACAAGACATATTTACAACGGTTATTTTCTCTAGATATGCGTTTTCAGTTGGACCTGCGGCTTCTGCTAATAGGTCAAGAATCGTCATGTTGTCGTTAAACACGTAACGTCCAGGCTTGTTGACTGCACCCAATACTCGTACCGTTGACTCTTTCGATGTATCTAACCAGTTCTTGTCTTTCTCAGGGATGTAGATCGTATCACCCGTGGTCACGCGAGGTAATATAGACTCGTCACCGGTTTCAAAGTATAGCGATAGGTTTAGTTTGCTTACTTTCGCATAAGGTTTGTCTCTGTGAGTGACACGAATGTTGTGAATGTCAGCGTCTTTGGTTGGGCCATCAGCCGCCGATAAGATATCTAAAAAGTGCATATCTTTGGTGAAACGGTAACGTCCTGGAGCATTTACTTGTCCAAACACATAAATAGACGCGTCTGAGCTTTGACGAACCCACTGAGATTTGTTGTCGGATGGGTCTTGAGGTAAGTCATGGATACGTACAATAGCACCAGCTCGGATGAATGGCAGGTCTTCACGTGGCGCGCCATTTTTGATGTAGGCATCTAAATCGAAAACGGTAAGTTTGCGCCCGTTTACAACTTCAATTTTCGTTGTGTCTGCACGAAGAGTTGGACCGCCAACGTGAGCAAGAAGATCCATAAGATCCATTTCGTCAGACCATTCAATACGCCCTGGGCGAACGACTTCACCTATCACATTCACAGCGCGGTCTGGTGAAATCTTGAGCCAAGACTTCTCATTCATGTCAGTTTTTTCTGGAACAAAGATAGCGTCGCCCGGTTGGATTGCTGGCGGCTTCACTCCACGTAAACCTTCTGTGTAAGCGGTTAAATCGAACTTAAGAACTTGACCACTGGCTTTAATAACACGGATTTGGCGTGACTCTGCAAATCGAGTTGGGCCACCTGCATTAGCGAGGATGTCCATAAAAGTCGCGCCTTTTTTGCCATCGTATGCGCCCGGCTCGGCGACCTCACCCATAACGTAAACGGTATTTGCGCCTGACTTAATCTCCACCTCTTGTTTAGGTACAAAGATTGTTGAACCAGGACGTAATACAGGCAATAGAGATTCATCGCCCGAATCCAAGTACTGTTTTAGGTTGAATAGGGTGGGTGTGTTGTTTGAGATAACTCGGATCTGTTCAACACCCGCGTAACGAGTTACGCCGCCAGAACGCATGATCACATCAACAAGATCGGTATTATCTTTGTAGGCAAAAGAGCCTGGTGCATTTACTTCGCCGAACACTTTGATTGAATTGCGAGAGTCGGCACTGTCACCAGAGTTAGCAAGCTTGGCAGCGTCAAACTCCTGTTCAATGTTGCCGACAAGCGGAGACGCAGGTACGAAGATCGAATCTAGGGATTGTAATTGGGATAACTGAGAATCATCGCCCGAGTCTAGAAAGCGTTTATAGTTAAACTCTTTTCTATCCGCACCACGTTTAAGAATCAATTTGTCCAACTGCGCACCTGGTCTTAAACCGCCAGCCGCGTATAACGCCATTTGAACGCTAGAGCCAAGCGATAACGTATATTCGCCGGGCTGTTCAACATAGCCTTGCACTGAAATTAGGATTTGTTGCTCTTTGATAAATACCGTCGCTGTCGAAAGATCACGATAAGTTGTGCTTAGAGCGTCAATGACCACTTTCTCTAATTGTTGGTTGTCATAGCCAGCAACAAACACAGCGCCCACTTCTGGAAGCGTAATGCGTCCACGTTTATCAACTTGGAACCCTCTGTTCAAGCTCTCTTCACCAGGTACGTTAACTTGAATGAGGTCACCAACTTGAACTGCGCCGCTGAACTCCTCTTCCGCGTGTACAGATGTAAAGATGAAAGCAAAGAAGCACAGAAGCGTAGTGATTAGAGTTTTCATAGCGAATCTCCCATCATTTCAGCATTATCTGGAGAGACAACCTCAATACTCACACGGCGGTTAGTCAGACGAGTGCCTTCAGATTCACCCTCGAACAATGGCACCGTCTCACCAACAGAGACTGCTTTAATGCGAGTTGGGCTTAATCCGAAAATGGTCAGGTAACGCTCTACTTGTTGAGCTCTGCCTAAAGCCAGCTTATCGTTGTATTCTTCAGTACCTGTCGCGTCAGCATGGCCTGTCACGATTAAATCTAGCGTAGGGTGATCTTTTAAGATCGCACTTGCCTCGGCTAGGTGACCCATGTATTTCGGGTTAACTTCCGTGGAGTTACGAGCAAACTGATTATCTACATTGAGTAAGTCGTAAAGCTGTTCGATAACTGACAGTTGCAATCTGAATTGGGATTCGTTTTTGGGCGGTGCACAACGAGCTTGTGAGGTTACGTAGTCTAAACGAGTCTCTAAGTCGTTTAAGCGTTTGCGCTGAATCACTAGATCATTGGCGGCATCAAGAAGAAGGCCACCTTGAAGCTCACGTGCAATGCGGTTTTGCTTTTCTATCGCTTGAACCACCGCTGCAGGGAAACACCAACGCGCACCTTCTTGAATGAGGGAATCTAAATGAAGTTTCGCTAACTGCCAGTCGAATCTCAGACCATGCTCTGGGCCTAGTGGCTCATCGGGCATTACTGGAGAAAAATCGGCGTTTTGATAATTAATTGAGTCATAACTTTCTGCCAAGCCTCCTGTGCCATGTTCTGGATAGCTGCTGCAACCCACAACAAGGGCAGACAGGGGAAGGGCTATGTAGTAATTCCATTTATTCATGCCAACGTCCTTTGAGTTTTTATTATAGTTATGTCTATCTTTAGCTTAGTGGAACTTTATGAATTCGCAGCCTTTTTTGAATTAACAGGGATAGCGTGACCGATGCGAAGCAGATTCATGATTTCCAGTGGTTGACCTGTTACGTTTTCTAAACGCATATTACGTTCGCGTTCCGTTAGGCGCTTGAACATGTAAACAATCGCGCCAACACCTGATGAGTCAAGAAACTGTACTTGACTGAAGTCGATTTCTACTTCTGGATGAAGGTCGTTTGTAATCACATCATCGATGTCTGGTTGTACTTTGCGACTGCCAGAAGCATCTAGGTCGCCAAAAATTGAAAGAGTTAGAGTTGAATTGTTTAGCTCAATTTTACGTAGTTCCATGATGTCTCTCCTTGAAGCTGTTACTTTTCTTTTTTAGTTTTCTCCTACATTGCAGACTCTGTGCCAATTTTATTTATCATTATTTTCAATAGTTTAGCTTTATGCTTTGGTGTTTCTCAGAATAGGAAATGGCGTTTTCTCAATATGAGAATGAAAAAGAGTGGGCTTCATGGGGGCAACAACACATACAAAATGAAAATGAAACGACGGTAATTATAGTTTTGGTGAGTGTGTCGCATCAGAACCATTCAGGCAGTGAAAGTTAATGCAGGGGGTTCTTAAATTGGAGAAGGACGTTCAATCATGGAATGACAATGACTTTAAACAAATTGACGATCGCCACCTTGCTTGCTCTTTCACCCCACCTCAGTGCAGGAATCCAACCGACCTATCAAGTGATGTTGGCTAACCATTACGATCAACACATCGACATCAATGAGTATTGGCAAAGTGAAAAGCTTGATGGAGTCAGGGCAATTTGGGACGGTCAGCACCTTTATACGAGAAATGGGAATCGTATCTATGCGCCTTCTTGGTTTACAGACCCATTACCACCAATACGTTTGGAAGGAGAGCTTTGGGCGGGAAGGGATCGGTTTCATATTGTCCAGTCAACCGTTCTGGATACGACACCCGTTGATCAAGCTTGGGGTCAGATAGAGTTCATGCTGTTTGATATGCCAGGTGCAGCGGGCGATTACCAGAAGCGCTATTACAACATCATTGATTGGGTCAAACGAATCAATCGAAAACACATCCATTATGTCGAACACTACCCAATAGAGAGCGAAGCCGCGCTGTATACCCAACTCGATAATATCGATAACGAAAAGGGTGAGGGTATTATGTTGAGAAAAATTACTAGTCGCTATCAAGGTGGACGCAGCAACGATCTACTCAAACTAAAACGTCATCATGATGCAGAAGCGATTGTCGTTGGCTATAAGAGTGGTACTGGGAAGTATTCGGGAATGATGGGCTCATTGTTAGTTCATACAGAGAAAGGCGTGCAATTCTATATTGGTACAGGGTTCACCGATGAGATGCGGTTAGATCCACCACAAATCGGAAGTCGAATCACTTTCCGCTACAACGGGTTCACGCAAAATGGGAAACCCAAATTTGCCCGCTTTGTTAGAGAGAAAGACGAATACTAAAAGAGCCCTTGGTACAGGGCTCTTTGTTGTCATGAAGTCTAGGAATATCGCTCTTAGCGCTCACTAAAGGCCATTTGCACACTGTCTTCTTGCTTGTGCATCCAACGCAGTCTCAGTCCTAATAACAAGGCTGCGGAAGAGAGGCCAACAATAAAGCCTGTCCAAAAACCGTGAGCGCCCATCGGCTCAACAATCCAATCAGTCATACCGAGAATGTAACCAAGCGGTAAACCTAAAATCCAATAAGCAATGAAAGTGCGATTGAAGATAGAACGCATGTCTTTGTAGCCGCGGAGTGCGCCCGCTGCTATCACTTGAATCGCATCAGTACATTGGTAAACCGCTGCAAACAACAGTAATTGCATAGCAATAGTAATTACAGCTTGGTTTTCGGTGTAGAGAAGAGCAATCTGCTCTCGGAATAGAACGGTTATTAATGCAGTACAAAGCGACATCGCTAACCCGACTAGAATACCAACATGCGTTGCGATTTTTGCACCTTCGGTACTGTTTTCCCCGAGCTTATGCCCAACACGAATACTTACGGCCGCGCCAACACTCATTGGTAACATGAACACTAAAGAAGAGAAGTTAATAGCAACTTGGTGTGCGGCAACGATCATAGGACCAAGCGGTGCGACCAATAGCGCAACAACCGCAAATAACGTCACTTCAAAAAACAGAGCCGCTGCGACAGGGAAGCCAAGTTTAAACAAGCGTATCTGAGCTTTTAATTGCGGCTTATGGAACTGACCAAACAAGTTAATTTTAGCTAAACGTTTTGACGTCATCACATAGCCAAGTAAGAGAGCGAACATCACCCAATAAACGATGGCGGTTGCAACACCACAACCCACACCGCCAAGCGCAGGCGCTCCTAATTTGCCATACACGAACATCCAGTTAAGTGGGATGTTGAGCAGTAAGCCTATGAACCCAATCACCATCGCGGGCTTGGTTAGTGACATACCGTCTGTAAAGCTTCGAAGAGTCTGGAACAACAGGAACGCAGGTACCGCATACATCACTGCATGCATGTAACCGTTGGTTTTTTCTGCCATCAAAGGCTCAACATCCATCAAGTTAAGAATGCCTTGGGTTTGAAACAAAACACCAACGATTGGCACCGAGATAAGCAAAGCCATAACAGCGCCTTGTTGAATCTCAAATGAGATTTTCTCTTGGCGACCAGAACCATTCAGCTGTGCAACCACAGGAACTAGAGCCATCAACAAGCCGACACCGAACAGAATAGAAGGCAACCAAATACTTGCAGCGATAGATACCGCAGCCATGTCAATTGCACTGACACCACCGGCCATGACGGTATCGACAAAGCCCATACCCGTTTGGGCAACAGAGGCAATCAATACCGGTGTCGCAAGTTTTATTAAGTTTGATGCTTCTGTTTTGTAACGATGCACAAATGACTCCAGCTAGAAGATAATAAGATTAGATACTTAGGGATGGACATTCAGACTGAATCAGAGATACTGATCGTAATGCGCCACTGGGCGAATAATAAAGAAATGTCACTACAACTGCTATGAAAAACTGTGACGTGACGGCACAAAACGGGAATATTATGTTTACAGGTATCGTGCAAGGTATGGCGACCTTGGTTGCTATAAAAAAGAAAGAGATGTTCCAGACTCATGTTATCGAACTGGACGGTGAGATGGCTCAAGGCCTAGCAATTGGTGCGTCTGTGGCTCACAACGGTTGTTGTTTAACAGTAACAGAGATAAACGGTTCACAAGTTTCTTTTGACTTAATGCAAGCAACACTAAGGCTGACAAATCTAGGTCGTTTGAAAGAAGGTGATTTGGTTAACGTTGAGCGCGCAGCAAAATTTGGTGATGAGATTGGCGGACATAGCATGTCGGGACACATCTCTCTGATGGCCAACATCGTTGACGTCATTAAAACAGAAAACAACCGAACGATTTGGTTTGAACTGCCTCAAGAATCGATGAAGTACGTGTTGAGCAAAGGTTATATTGGCATCGACGGGTGTTCACTGACGATTGGTGAAGTAGAGGACAACCGTTTCTCAGTCCATCTTATTCCAGAAACGCTCAATCGAACTTTATTTGGACGACGAGAAGTGGGCGACCAAGTGAATATCGAATTCGACCCGCAAACACAAGCAATCGTCGACACGGTTGAGCGTGTATTGGCGAGCCAAAACAAATAAGTCAGCATTCCTAAGAACTCAAACGATTTCAGGATCAAAAAGAGCACGTCAGTACGTGCTCTTTTAATATCGGAAAGCTCAGTAGCTCTGATTCTGCACTAGAAAACTTGTTCGTCATCTGCGTCAATCGACAAGTTGATGGTGTTCCTAACTTCATCAACTTGCATGTCTAGATGAATGGCATTGCAACAGGCAGGGCAGTCATCATAAAAGTCTTGGCTTCCGTTTGAAGCATCAAGTGTTATCCCGATAGAGTGTCCGCAGTGTGGGCAAGACACGTGCTTTTCAGTGTAATTGTTCATAGTCAATTCTCCTCACAGCAACTTAAACAGCCAGAATCTTCTGAATATGCGCTTCTGTTTGTTCTAGATAACTACCGCCAAACTGATTGCAATGATTGAGAAGATGGTACAAGTTATAAAGGTCTTTTCGAACATTATAGTCGACGTCGAGCGGTGCGACGCTCTGATAGCCTTGATAGAACTCTTTTGGAAAACCACCAAACAATTCAGACATAGCAATATCACACTCTCGGTCGCCCCAATAACACGCAGGGTCATAGCAGATAGGACCGAATGCTGAAGTTGCAACGTTACCATGCCAAAGGTCGCCATGTAGTAGAGAAGGGGTTGGATTGTGTCCAGACAGCTTGGTGTTTACAACATCAACGATCTCATCAATATCACCGAACTCGATGCCTTTCTCTTTAAGTAGTTGCAGTTGGAAGCCTATACGTTGCTCAGAGAAAAAACGTCCCCATTTTTTATGCCACGGGTTGGGCTGAAGGGTACTTCCTATATAGTTGTCTTGATCGTAGCCAAATTCTTTCTGTTCTCCCCAAAGATGGAGCTTGGCCAGCGAGACGCCAAAGTCAAAGCCGTTGTTGCCAGTATCTAATGGTTTGGTCGGTAGGTAGTTGAGGATAATAAAGGAACACTCTTTAGTCGTACCTATCAATACCAATTCTGGGACATATACTGTGCAAGTATTTCGTAACAATCGTAGGTTTTCAGCTTCAATTTCGAACTTATTAATAAACTCTCTTTGGTTCACTTTTACGAAGTAACGCTCGTTGCCATCGGTAATCATGTAGCAATCATTAATATCGCCACCTGATAACTTAACGCGCTCGGTGATCGGGAAGTTAAAAAGAAGGGTGTCTGAAAGTTGTTGAGAAATGGCCTGCCACATAGGAAATCCTCAAAGAACATGGGTATGGCAATAGTTTAGGATAAATTTCCACTATTTTTAGGCGTATGCGTCAATGTTCTTAGCTGTTATTAGCACTCTAGCCGAGCAATTACGAGAATTGTGACCTTTAGCCTCGATCTTAAACAATGTTCGATAAATGTGAGAATGGAATCAATCTCACATTTGAGACGACCTATAAACCAGAATACTGTTAAAGCTTTAATCAATTGATATTGTTGTAAATCAGTTTGTGAATTAAAAAACTTTGCTCTAATGGGTCAAGTCACGTTAAGAAATGAAAATTTGATTTGCTCTTCCAGACAAGCGCTTAGCTCAACGTAAGGCAAAAATACGACTTATGAGTTAATTTTGAGCAGTTAGACGCAAGGTCTAGCGATTTATTAGCAAATCAAACAATTAGTTAATGACAATACTGAGAGTTCGCCTAGTATTGTAGTGACAAATTTACCATTGAGCTTAAACGGAGATGTATTGTGGTTGTAGAAACCGATGGTTATTTAGCTTTGATTGAACACTTGTCGTTTAATTTGGATGTATTTACAGGTGGTAAAGGTGATACAGGCACAGAGAGTGTTGAAGACATTGTGACTGACATGATTTCAACGAACATCATGGCGATCTTCGAACAAAATCCTGAATTGCATTCCAGTGTTCGTTTTCAGTTGCTTAAAGAAGCCGATGCCGTTGTTGCTGACCTAGGTGAAGTGTTAGCGGGTGTTTGGGCTAAGAAAGCTACTAATGAACAGATCGTTTTTCTAGACGAGTATATTGCTCTGGTGAAGAACTTGTTCGATACGGCTGTTGCTAAGTACGACTAAATAGGTCGATAGTTCAAGCGAGAAACAACTCGCTCTGTGTAATTGGCGAATCGTTAGACTAACATTCGCCAATACTCATACCTGATAACTTGGTCGGGTAGTTAGATCCTTCTAAAGTGCCAGAAAGTTGAAGCCCAGTAAGGGTTATCCAGCCTAGAAATAATCACACCCTTTGATGTCGAAGCATGTAGGAATTGCTTATTACCCAAATATACGCCTACGTGCCTAACCTTTGGTGACGTTTTGAAGAACACCAAATCACCACTTTTAGCTTGTTCGTAAGCGATCTCGATTCCATGTTTACTTTGATCCAGCGTTGTTCTCGGTAGCGCCTGCTGTGTTGCATTCAGTACCGCGATTTGAACAAATGCTGAACAATCCACACCGTTAAAAGACGTACCGCCAAAACGATAGGGCACTCCTTGCCATTCTTTATAAACGCTCATATACGCTTGAGTTGTCTGCTTCTCTAACGGGGAGAGCGTTTGGTTGTTGGGCGCAGAATCTTGAAAATCAGGTGACGAAGAGCACCCTATGACACCCATTATTGCGACTGTTAATATAACTCTTTGAATTAATTGCAATCTGTAACTCTTCTGAAAAATTAATGAAATAAAAGTGTCATAGGTGAAACTTAGTATACCGAGCTTAGAAAGGATGCCACACACCGTACCTAAATCGGAACAATAATGCCTGATAAAAATGTACCTAATCAACCCGCTCGTTTCACTTTTTCTCTCATACAAACCGTAACCAGTATCTTTTGTGTAATCTTACTGCTGGTTGTCTTTTTATCTATGGTCAGTTTAAAAGGCGTCGACAGAGTTGGCGGCCATTTTGATGCACTTTCTGAACAAGTATTACCGCTTGCTCTTAATAATGCCAAGCTGACTCAAAATGTACTAGAGCAAGTTAAATTATTGGGTTACAGCACTCAGTCTTCTGATTTAGCAGAACTCAATTCAACCAAATCGTCAATTCAGACTCTTGCTGATGGATCAAACTCAATGCTGCAAGAGTTGTTAGTGATCACCGAGCACTTTCCTGATGCGATCTCGCCGCAAGAGAGAGAACAACTTGTCGCGGACATGACGAGGCTGCGAACACTGACATCGAATGTGCTCACGATACAGATCGATATCTAATCAAAACAAAGTGACATCAATAAACAAATAGAAGCATTTCGTTACGGTGTGAGCTCTGCTGGGCCAGAAATGAGCCGTATCAGCTCATTCTTAGCCGAGGGAAACCCGGAATCTACTGACGCAGCGAATCGATTTGTCTCTAGTGTGAGTGCGATGGAAAGTTCATTCTTAATGCTGATGATGCATGAAGATATAGACAAAGTGGAATCAGAATATCGACAGTTACGTAACCGCCTGGCGGGTATGAACTTAGCTTATGATGATTTTTCTGAGTGGCACCCAGAGGTCAAAGATTTCACTAGCCTTGTCGCCGCTTATCAAATGGTATCTGATGGGTTTGAAAAGCAGGGGATCATCAAAAATATACTCGATAAGCTAATGCTGGCTGAAGAGCAAAAGCAAGAGTTAGCGAAAGTCATGAGTATTGCTAATCGGGTCATTGTTAGTCTTAACACATTGTCGGACAAGGCTTCACGCTTGATTGAAGAAAGTGAGTCGGTGGTAAACAACACCATTAGTAATATCGACAGGGTTCTGATTATCAGTGGTTCGGTTATCACTATGATCATCTTGATTTCTGGCTTTGTGCTTCAACGTTGGGTCAACAAAGGGCTTAAGAACATTAAACAGCATTTGGCTCTTCTCGCAGAACATGACTTTTCCAAAAAATCAGAGCCTAAAGGCCCATACGAACTCCAAGTCATCACTTCAAAACTCAATATAGTAGTGGAATCAACAGCTGAGTCGGTGAGCTCAGTCACTCGTAACTGTGAAACCCTTTATCAAACCGCGGAAGTCAGTCATGACGCAGCAGAGCAAACTAACCAAAGTTTGAACGCGCAAAATGAATCACTGCAAAACATGATTACGACGATTACCGAACTTGAAGCATCTATCAGCGAAATCGCACGAATATCGAATGCTTCAAACGATGATGCATTGCTAGCCGAGACGGAATCGGTGAATGGCAGCCATGTAGTCGGTTTAAATCAACAGCGACTGCATGCCCTAGAGAAAACACTCAGTGTAAATGAAGAATCTATGGATGAGCTCGATGGTCGTGTAAAACAGATCAGAGAGATGGTGGATATGATCAGTGGGATTGCTGAAAATACCAACCTTCTAGCACTCAATGCAGCAATTGAAGCTGCAAGAGCGGGTGAACAAGGCAGAGGCTTTGCCGTTGTCGCCGATGAAGTTCGTAAACTTGCTAGCGGTACATCTCAACAGACAACCAATATACGTAACATGATGACGCAACTGATCGCTGCCGCTGACCGCTCGAAAGAGTCAGTAATTGAGTCACGCAACGAAATGGCGAATGCACTTCAAACGAGTAGTGATGTTAAACAAGCATTCGAGAAAATCGAAGTCGCTGTCGCTCACATCAAAGATCGTGTTGAACAGATCATGGTCGCGACTGAAGAGCAGGCACGGGCAACGGTTGATGTGTCACAATCCATTACACGTATATCTGAACAGGGTGACAACACCAAGATGCAATTAGAGTCGATGATTGAAAGCTCAGAGCAAGTTGCAGATATCGCAGGCCACCAACAAGCGATGCTACATAAGTATGTTTTAAGCTGAGCCTGACAAAGACAATAAAGCAAAAAAAGGACCAATTATCCCTGAGATAATCGGTCCTTTTTCTATTGTGATGAGTAGCAGTTAGCTTTGTTTGATAAAGGGTTGGCGCAACATTTTATCTAGTCGCTGCTCCTTGCCATCTTGAATCTCAGGAACGCCTATTTGAACATTGTCGTGGCCAAGTTTTGGTTGCTCACGATAGGTTTTGAACCATCTGTCCCAAACAGAGAGAAAGAAACCAAAATTGGAATGGGTCTCTTTAACAATCACGGAATGGTGCACTCGATGCATATCTGGTGTCACTATCCATCTACGTAATATTTTGTCTACTTGAAGGGGTAACTTGGCGTTACTGTGATTAAACATCGCGCTAGCATTTAATACAATTTCGAAGACAACCACAGCTATCGCAGGCACACCAAGCATCATTACTAGGGCTATCTTAATCAACATCGAGAGAATCATCTCTATCGGGTGGAACCTCGTTCCTGTGGTGACATCAATATCTAAGTCGGCATGATGAACACGGTGTAAGCGCCATAATATTGGAACTCGATGAAACACCAAGTGTTGAAGATAGATAGCGCAGTCGAGCAGCAAAACGCTCACAACAATGACGATGGGAACAGGCAAAGACAGTTGATTGAACAATCCCCATTGATTTTGTTCAGCAATCAACGCGGATTGGAAAGCGGCGATTGGAATCAATGTTGCTAGCAACACACTATTGAGCGCAACCAAAGCAAAATTGTTAGTCCAGCGATACCATTTATTCTGAGTCAGCTTCTTTCGCGGAGAATACGCTTCCCACAAAGCACAACCGATAAAAGTGGTGACAAAGCAGGCAAGCCGAAGTAAAGAGGGGTCTTGCATAGGAATTCCTTCTATCATTATCCACTCACTCTAAGTACAATCGCACCACTTTTCTAGAGCTATCGTTAAACACCATGAGAATTCACGCTTTTCACCACCTTTATCAACATCGTTTGTCCCTTTCTACTCGACCATTTAAAGCGCGAGGCTGTAAGGTGGTTCGCTGCGAGTATTGTAAGATCGAGCAAGGTCATTGTATCTGCGAACATCAACCCGACATTAAAACGAATGTCGCGACTATGTTGATCTTATCGGATAACGAAGTTCTCAAGCCAAGCAATACTGGTCGATTGATCGTAGATACAGTCAAAGACAGCCACGTCTACCTTTGGCACAGAACCGAGCCAAATCCAGAGATGCTTGCTGTCTTAAAAGACGAGAAATACCAACCGGTCATCGTGTTCCCTGAAGATTATACGGACGATAAGAGCCGAGTGGTTCAAGATCTTCCAGCGATGCGTGATTCAAACAAAACCTTGTTACTCATCTTTATTGACGGTAGTTGGCGCGAAGCTCGTCGTATTTTCCGCCGTTCGGAATATCTGCAACACCTACCTGTGTTATCAATTGAACCTGAGTCGGTGTCTCAATATATGATGCGTAAATCGGATAACGAGCAGCATTTGTCGACAGCTGAAGTAGCAAGTTTGGTCTTGAAGCAAGCAGGTGAAGAGCAGGGGGCAAAAACACTTCAGATGTGGTTTGAAGCGTTTAGAGAGAGTTACATGCTCAGTAAAACTCGCTACAAATCCGATCAAACAAAACCAAGCTTAAATGCTTATATCGATTATCGTGAAAGTGAGACGTCGCTCTAAGCCTGACACCGTATGTGCTGACAACTTGTTCAAACGAACTCAATCAGAGAATAAGTTTGTCATCTATCACGGTTTGTAGGGGGAGTGTTATGGATAATGGCTCACAGTGACTTTTATATTGTCCCAGATTTAGGGAAAAATTGGAGAGATTTGATGTATTACGGCTTTGATGTTGGCGGCACTAAAATTGAATTTGGTGCATTCAATGAGAAACTAGAACGTGTGGCAACTGAGCGTGTACCAACGCCTACTGACTCTTATGAGCAACTGATCGACACGATCGCAGGACTTGTTGAGAAATACGACAGCGAGTTTGCTTGCGAAGGTAAGATCGGTCTAGGTCTACCGGGTATGGAAAACGCTGATGACGGTACAATGTTGGTTGTTAACGTTCCAGCCTCAACAGGCAAGCCACTTCGTAAAGATTTGGAAGCTCGTATTGGCCGTAGCGTTAAGATTGAAAACGACGCAAACTGTTTTGCGCTTTCTGAAGCTTGGGATGAAGAACTACAAGATGAGCCATCAGTTGCTGGTCTGATTCTAGGTACAGGCTTTGGCGGCGGTTTAATCTTTGACGGCAAAGTATTCTCGGGTCGCAACCACGTTGCGGGTGAAGTTGGTCATATGCGTCTACCGCTCGATGCATGGCTACACCTAGGTGACAATGCACCTTTATTGGGTTGTGGTTGTGGTAAAAAAGGTTGTCTGGATAGCTACCTTTCTGGTCGTGGTTTTGAACTTATCTACGAGCACTACTACGGCGAGAAGAAGAAAGCGATTGATATCATCAAAGCACATGCTGAAGGTGAAGAGAATGCCGTTGAGCACGTAGAGCGCTTTATGGAGCTATTGGCTATCTGTTTCGCAAACCTATTCACTACTTTGGACCCACATGTCGTTGCACTGGGCGGCGGTCTATCAAACTTCGAACTTATTTACGAAGAGATGCCAAAGCGAATTCCAAAGTACCTGCTTTCAGTGGCGAAGTGTCCGAAGATCATTAAAGCGAAACACGGCGATTCAGGCGGTGTTCGTGGTGCAGCATTCCTAAACCTGAAGTAATTTAACTTAGGCTTAGCGGATTTACACCAATTTGATAAAAATGCCGCAATCTCTGAAGAGGTTGCGGCATTTTTTTATGTTTAATGTGTTGGTTACTCAATCGAGCAATCAGAATAAAGAAACGAAAGGTTACTTTTTCTTTTTACCAACACCCAAGTTTTCTTTTTGCTTCAATGTAAGCTTTGTGAAGCCAAGCTTACGGAAGTAATTATCTTGATAGTTACGAACCGCTTTTGTATCTGAAATCAACTCAAGTTGTTGCTCTGTTTTTAAATACTCAGAGATGTCGATACCTTCAGCCGCGGCAACAGCTTCTTGAATAGTGCGGTGTTGTTGTTTTGAAAACAGCAACTCTTTTTCTTCATCTTTATAGGTATACAGAATAGTACGAGCCATGGTGCTCTCCAGTTGAATCTAGGATTTTCGCGAACTCTACAGAAAATCTGCCTTACTCTCAAGGATAAGGCGGAATTAGTTGTTTAGTAAAGCAAAGTTGAGCGAAATATAGTGCGGAAAAATCATTTTATAGTACACTATTCTTGCGGGCGATGTTGCCCGATGGCACGCTCATAATTTATATGAACAACACACTTAATTCTCAAATTCTAGGCATTATTACACGAGTCCAAAACTATCCTGGGCTCAAAGGGTTACGTGAAATCGAATCAAAGATCAGCGCCATTTGTAACCAGCATCAAGCTCAATTTCCTACACCAATAAAAACCTTTCTAGAAGGTTACGCCTTTGACCGTCAGGATAACTTACCGAAAGCCATTGAATTATACGAAAAGAGCCTATCAGAGCTTAGCGATGATGATGTTCAACTCGAAGTATTCATCAATGGCCTGCTGGCGTCTATCTATGTCGACTTTGAAGAGTTTCAACGTGGTTATCACTGTTACGAAAGAGCACTCAGAAACTTGCATCGTGTGGATGACAACGTAAGTGCACTGATCTATTGCAATATAAGCGATCTTTACCTCACGCTAGGTCAATATCACGATGCCATTCTCTACGCTAAACTCGGTGCTAAAGCGGCACAAAATGCCAGTCGTTTTCTAGACTACGCGATTTGCTCACTCAACCTTGCTTTCAGTTACTCGCACATCGGTGAATTTGATAAAGGCCTCAAAGCATTGCACCAAGCCAAGCAAATCGGTATTCAAATGAAAAGTGATAGAACCTTAGCGCTCTATTATGGCTATAAAGCACAGATCATGGTGCAATGTATCGATTCAAAAACCGATCAAAGGTTCACCGAACAACAGGTAACTCAAGCGTTTGCTCTGGCAGAAGATTACTATGCCAAGGTTGTAGACGAGCATAACCGCGTTGAAAACCTCGCACACTGGGCGAAATACCTTGAGTCGGTCGAGCAACTGGAAGCATCAAAAAAGTTGTGCACAAAGCTAGAAAGCGAATTCGACATTAAGGCAAGCTTTCAGACTTACAGTATTTACGCGAAAACACGGGCTAATTTGTATCGCCGTGACAACGATTGGCAATCACTAGCAAATATTCAATCGCAACATATTGTTTTAGGCGAGGCGAGTCTTGAACAACATAAGGCCAAACAAAGCTGCGATATTGTAAAAAAAGTCGACACAGTAAGAGACACTCAACATGCGGATGTGCTAAACCAAATTCAAAAGCACATGGGGTCTATTACTGAGATTGGACAGTTTATCGCGACAACCCATTCCTTAGACAGCGTGTTACCGGAGATACTGACCAAAATTAACAGTATCTTGCCCACGTTTGAGTTTGGTATCGCGCTCTATGATCACGTCGGCGATGTACTGGATTACCGTTACTTCGTTGATACCATGGGGTTAGTTGAACCAATGCAAGTGGTGTGCGCAGAGAGTACCACTGTCGGCAGTTATGTAATTAAGCAGCGTGCCACGGTGCACCTTAACAGTGTGACGCCTGAGTCACTTGCGCCATACATCGAAAGCCAATCACAAGGTGGTACTCAAGCGGTTATCGTGAACAATAAACCTGACACCAACTCGATCATCCTGACACCAATACTTCTGAACGAGCAGGTAATTGGTTTGCTTTCTGTTCAACATAGTCAAGCTAATCAGTATCAAACTCATCATAGATATCTGATTGAGCACTTAGCGAGCTTCATCGCTGTATCACTAGAGAATCAAAAGCAGCGTCTCAGGTTAGAAACGGCGAACAATGAGTTAGAGCACCTCTACAAAATTGAACCATTGACGGGTCTGTATAATCGATATCAGCTGGATAGCATCACCCCAACGCTTATTCGACAAGCGAGCTTGAATGCTCAAACCTTGGCGGTACTGATGATTGATCTGGATGAATATAAAGCCTACAACGACTATCACGGTCACCTGCAAGGTGATGAAGCGCTGCGTATCATCAGTCAAATTTTAAAAAGCGTGTTTAGCGAAGAGCAAGATTTACTGTTTAGATACGGTGGTGATGAGTTTATGGCGGTGTGTTACGGCCAGTCGATGAAAACCATTGAGAAAAAGATCAACGAGTTAAGAGTTGCATTGAATGATGCCAACCTAGATAACCCTTCCGCATTACGCGCAGACAGACTGACTGTCTCAATTGGTGGGGTAAACATGAAGTTTGGTGATTCGATGCAAGAGCCAAGTTTCAAGAACATCTGTGATCAAGCTGATAAACAGCTTTACCTTGCTAAGGCGTGTGGTCGAAACGATGTGAAACTAAAAGCGCTTAATAGCCTGCCAACAGAAGAGTTGGTTTATTAACAGTAAAAGAGATTAAAAAAGCGAAGCTCTAAAACAGCTTCGCTTTTTTGATGGAGGTTATTAGATGCGTCCTTGGAGTGGAATAACCGTAACGGTTTCACCCACTTTAACCGTATCAACGGAAGGGGAGATCTCAATCAAACAGTTTGCTTCACTCATCGAGCGTAAAATGCCAGAACCTTGCTTACCTGTTGTACGCACTTCAAGTTGACCTTGGTCATTCATAGAGAACACACCACGACTAAATTCAGTACGTCCTTGGCGAGAACGAAGTTGCTCTGTCGCAATCGCATTCGCTTTAACTGGTGTCCAATTTGTTTGACCTTGCAGTTTGCGAATCGCAGGCTCAACAAAGTTGATGAATGACACCATTACCGCCACAGGGTTACCCGGTAACCCGAAGAAAGGTGTTTGCTCAATCTTACCGTAAGCAAGCGGGCGACCCGGGCGCATGTTGATACGCCAAAAGTTAATCTCACCAAGCTCATCCAGAGCAAGCTTGATGTAGTCTGCGTCACCCACCGATACGCCACCTGAAGTCAGAACCATGTCTGTCTCTAACGCTGCAGAGTGAAGAACTTCTGTCATCTTCTGCTGGTCATCTTCAATAATGCCGTAATCGACAATTTCACACCCTAGCTTCTGTAGCATGCCAATAATGGTGAAACGGTTTGAGTCGTAAATAGAATTCGCTTGCTGCGGAGTGCCCGGCGCTTGAACTTCGTCACCGGTAGAGAAGATACCAACTTTAACCTTACGCAGAACAGGACAAGTAGCGAAACCTAACGAAGCCATCATACCCATTTCAGGTGCTTCAATACGTGTACCTTGGGTAAATACAGCTTGGCCAACTGACAAATCTTCACCGGCCATACGAACATTTTGGCCTACATCGATTTTTGCGTTAGGGAAACGAACAAACTCACCATCTTGAACGGCTTGCTCACGCATAATAACGGTATCGCCACCAATTGGTGTTGGCGCACCAGTCATGATCTTGACCGCTTGGCCTTTCTGGATTTCTTGGTCGTAGCTGTGTCCTGCAAGAACTTCGGCTACAACTTGGTACTGCTCTTGGTCAAGGTCATCACCACGGATAGCGTAACCGTCCATTGCAGAGTTGGTGTTTTGTGGAACATTGATCGGAGAGATAATGTCTTCTGCTAACACTCGGCCATATGCAGACTCAACCGCTACGGTCTCACTAAGCTGTTCTGTAGTGATGCTCTCTAAGATTTTCTCCTGACCTTGCGTTACGCTCAGACCAGCAGGAGAGAAAGAATCACAGCAAACAGCAGGCGCTTTCTCTGCTTTTGATTGGCAACTAACGAAGGTTGGTTTGAAATCTTTGGTGTAGTTGATGATAAAGTCACGAATCGCTTCCAAATCATTGATCGACATTTGAGGAAGATCTGACTCCACTTGCGTATCAGCAGCAATGGCAATGATGTTGTTGTCGTTAGAGTACAACCAAGGTTTACCAACTTCTTCACGATGCAGTTCAATCTTAGGAAATGCGATATTCTTACACCCTTCAACCAGAATCAGATCTAACTTCTCTGTATTAAAGCGAGTCAGTAAGTAATCAAAGTCTGCTTCAGCTTCTGGTGTTTCAGTCATCAACACATGACGCTTTCTTGAAGAAATCAGCATCTGGCCAGCACCTGCTTTACGTAATCGGTAGCTGTCTTTACCAGGCTTGTCGACGTCAAAGTCATGGTGCGCATGTTTAAGTACACCAATGCGCAAACCGGACTCGGTTAACATTGGCAGCAGCGCTTCAAGTAGTGTTGTTTTTCCAGTACCGCTGTAGGCAGCAAAACCGAGTAACGGAAGGTTAGGGCGTTGTTTTGAATCATTCATTATTGAAGCGTACCAAATTGGGTGAGTTCTTCTGGTGTATTAAGGTTTACAAAGCAGTTTGGCGAGTCGCTAAAATCAACAAACTCGGTAACGCAATCTTTGTAGAGCAGAATGATCTTGCGATCGCCACGCTCTAAAAATGCTTCTAACCTAGGTAATACGCGCTTATGGAATAGGGTAAATACTGGCTGTTTAAATTCACCGTCGTGAGCAACCAAAATATCGCTGTCTGGGTTTACTGCCGCACAAAAGCGAGCCACTAAGTCTTCGTTGATTTGTGGGCTGTCACAAGGAACAAAGCCGACCCAGTCGGTGTCGGCATTTTTTAATCCAGCGTGAATACCGCCTAGCGGCCCTGGATAATCAGGAAAAGAGTCCGAAACCACAGGTGCGAAATCTTGATAACGCTCTTGGTTTCGATTGGCGTTAATGGTGATAGATACGTTTTGTTGAGACAATTTGTCGATAACGTATTGAATGAGTGGACGACCGTTCAATTCGACGAGACCTTTGTCACGTCCACCCATTCTGCTCGCTTGTCCGCCAGCTAAGATAACCCAACTAGTTTGCGTTGGAAGCAGCATAAATATTCTCTTGTGCTTTGTCTTTTTTAATAATTTGCAGCAATGGTGATTCCGTCAAAGAGTTATCTTTAATCCACCACTGTTTTTTGCATAGATCGGTTAAGGCATTGGTTTGGTGGCTTGTTATCACCAAACTCGCACAGCGCTGAAGAAGATCTTCGGCCATAACGACCAATCTTTCAATAGATTCTTTATCTAATGATGCACTTGGTTCGTCCATAAGTAGGATAGAGGGTTTTAGAATCCAAGCCCTCGCCATTGCGACTCGTTGACGCTCCCCACCAGACAGAACAGAGATGTGTTCGTCCGCTAGGGTCTCTAAACCTACCATTCTCAACGCATTGATTATTTGAGCTCGCTTATCTTTTTGCGACTCTTTGTTAAATCGAATGCCGTAAGCGACATTTTGATACACAGTACCATCAAACAGATAAGGCGTTTGATGGAGGTAGATAATGTCTTTGAATTTTGAGCGAGGGAATAGGGTACCTTTCCAACTGTGATGAGCCGTCTGGATTTTTCCTGAAGTCGGTTTAATCAAGCCAGATAGAATTTTTAATAGCGTTGTTTTACCTACGCCATTGTCGCCTTTTAGATAGATTGCATCGTTAGGCCCAATGGACAGTTCCGGAATGTGAAAAAGAACGCGCTCTTTGTAGCGCATTGAAACTTGCTGCGTTGTTATTTTTATACTCATGACAGCATTCCTATGTTCTTAAGTAGCCTTTTCCTCTCACACTCGAAAGGAAAAAGTTTAAAACCAGTGCCAATGCTAGCAACACCATGCCCAGCGCAACGCCTTGTGCAAATGCGCCTTTATGACTTTCCATCGCGATTGCGGTTGGGATATTTCTTGTCATACCCATGATATTACCGCCGACCATCATAGAACAGCCTACCTCTGTAACGATTCGTGAAAAGGCAGCAATGGTCGCAGCGAGAAGTGGGAAGCGTGTTTCCCAAATCAATGTTGACGCGATACGGAAAGTTGATACCCCTAGAGTACGAGCAGTCTCGACGGCACGTCGGTCACTTGCTTGAAGTGCGCCATGCATCATAGAGACAAGTATAGGGAAGCAGATTAGCATCTGACCTAGAATCATAGCCTTTTGGGTGAACAGCATTTGCCAGTCACCCAAAGGGCCTGAGCGAGATAACATCATATACATCAATAAACCAATCACGACTGTAGGGATCGCTTGCAAGGTATTAATGATGGATAACAATCCCCATTTACCGGGGAACTCTGTATAAGCGAGTAAAAAGGCCATGACAATTGCAGGCACAATAACCAATGAAATTGCCGACAGAGAAACGCTAAATGACACTGCGACAATTTGCCACAATTCGTGGTCAAAGCTCACAAGTAAGTTCAGTGCATCAAGCGTTGTTTGCCATAAGGTCATGATGTATCTCTTTTGTGCGGGGGCTCCGCGTATAATTCAGTATAGCTTTGTCAGTTGCGAACATTCAGTTGTGAACATTCAATAGCAAATATAATCAGTTGCGAATTTACCAGTCACGATATGAGCGTTTTTCAATTGCTCATATCGCAACCTGAGACAACCTGACTATTTTATTCAGCGCTCGCGACAAATAGCTGCTTACCATGAAGCTTAAACTCGTTAATTAGCTTTTGTCCTTTCGGATTTACCAACCAATCACTGAATGTTTTTGCTGCTTGATAATTGATGCTTGGGTAACGCTCTGGGTTAACAAGAATAACTTGGTACGGGTTGAAAAGGTTCTTGTCGCCTTGGAATAGGATTTTTAGATCAAGTTTATTTTGGTAAGCCAGCCAAGTACCGCGGTCAGTCATGGTGTAACCTTGCATCTCTGAAGCCATGTTCAGTGTTGGTCCCATACCTTGGCCTACACTGCGGTAACCACCGAAGTTAGGTTCCATTTTAGTTTGAGCCCAGATGCCCATCTCTTTTTTGTGTGTACCTGAGTCGTCACCACGAGAAACGAACGTCACATTGTTGGTTGCGATAGATTTGAACACTTCAGCAACGTTGCTTTGTGAAACGATTTTCGCAGGATCTTTTTGTGGACCCACGATTACGAAATCGTTGTACATCAGTTTACGAGGAAGAACGCCGTAGCCTTTCTCAACAAAGTTTGCTTCCGCTTTAGGTGCGTGTGTCATCACCAAATCCACATCGCCGTTTTCGCCCATGCGAAGTGATTTACCCGTACCCGCGGCAATAACGTCGACCTTGATACCTGAGTCTTTTTCAAATTCAGGCAAAAGGAAATCGAGTAGGCCAGAGTGATAAGTACTGGTTGTTGTTGCGAGTTTGATGTGTTGAGTATCTTCAGCGCTGCTCACTGAGTAACTGACGATAGAAAGTGCTGCAATAGTTAAAGGAATTGCTTTCATTATTATTATGTCCATGAGTTATGAATAGACCACCATAAGCAGAGATGCACGACTTATGGCTCCTGGGCCAAATGGTATAAATTAATTATCCACTCCCTATAAGCAAACTTGGTGCCAACAAGGATAGGTAACTAGGTTCATTAAATGTCTGTTATTTCGGACAAAATAGCACCATTTTCGAAATTAAATTTAAAGAAAATATGAGCTAGGACAAAATGTCGCATATTGAACCTGTTGTACTTGAGGCGAGTTGGTACACTCTGTCCCAAATTTCCTCACCGGTGTGTTTTTATGTCTCTTACCAGCTCAAATGTCACAAACAAGACTCTGAACTCCTTAACTCAATACCAAGCTTTCTCTGTTTTGGTTGTCGACGATGAAATAGGAATGCAGGCAATTTTGAAAAAGGCACTGGGCAAACTGTTTGGTAAGGTGATGTGCGCGGGTTCAGTAGAAGAAGCGGAGACAATCCGCAGTGCTGAACACTTTGATTTGATCGTTTTAGATATCAATTTACCAGGGCGTTCTGGCATTGAGTGGGAAGAAGCATTCAATGATAGCGAAAAACGCTCAGACGTTATCTTTATGACGGGTTACGCTGACCTAGAAATGACAATTTCAGCCCTTAAACTTGGCGCTTCAGATTTTATTTTAAAGCCGTTCAATCTCGAACAGATGATTCAAGCCGTACTTCGCTGCATGGACAAACGACTCGCACAGCGAATGCAATATGCGCTTAAGCGTGACGTTAGCCGTCATATCAAAACAGAAATCATCGGTAACTCTGATAAAACTCGACTTCTAAAACAGCTGATTACTCAGTTCGCACCATCTCGTGCGTCTGTGTTGGTTGAAGGCGAGTCTGGTACTGGTAAAGAGCTAGTAGCCCGTGGCGTGCATGAAGCGAGCAAGCGCACAGGACCATTTGTACCGATTAACTGCGGCGCAATTGCACCAGAACTCTTGGAAAGTGAACTATTCGGCCATACGTCGGGCGCGTTTACGGGGGCGAAGAAGAATCGTGAAGGTCTGTTTCGTGTAGCCAATGGTGGCACTCTATTTCTTGATGAGATAGGTGAAATGCCACTACCTATGCAGGCTGCACTGCTGCGTGTATTGGAGCAGCGTACAATCCGCCCAGTAGGTAGCGAAAAAGAGATAACCGTTGATGTACGCATCGTCGCTGCGACCAACCGTAATCTTCAAGAAGAGGTCGAGAAAGGCAATTTCAGACGCGATCTTTTCTATCGTCTCAATGTGTTGAAGATCGATGTCTCTCCGCTGCGTGAACGTGTATCAGACTTAATGGATTTAGTTCCGTACTTCACACGTATGCTGGCTCATGAACTCGGCATGCCGGAACCAACATGGGCACATGAAGATATTCTCGCGATGAACGAGTATCAATGGCCAGGAAACATCCGTGAGCTAAAGAACTTAATGGAGCGCTGTATTTTACTAGGCAAGCCACCAGCCCACTATTGGCGTGAGCTAAACGGCGAGAGTAACGTACCGACTCGCGTATCAGTGACGGTGTCACATGGTTCAGAACTACCAGGGATGGATCCTAATGACGCTGCAGAAGGCTATCCAAATAGCTGGACACTCAAAGAGGTAGAGAAAGCCCACATTGAACAGGTCGTTTCTTATCATGATGGAAACAAATCCGCTGCCGCTCGTGATTTAGGCGTTGCTCGTAAAACGCTAGAGCGTAAATACAAAGATTGGAACGCTGAGGATTCGCAATATGCCGACTAGTCGTCATTGGTGGGGAAAATGGCGTTTTAGATTTAAGACGATGGTTCGCTATCGTCTTCTGTTTTTGACCTCTGCACCAATTATTCTAACGCTTTGCGCCTTGATCGCAATTACGCTCTATTGGTCTGTGCATTACACCTGGCAGGGCGCATTGATTGATGTTGATGAGCGCTTGGATGTTGCTGACAACAGCATTCACCTTATCCAAAATCAGCAAGCCTATAACGTGAGAGCATTCTCTGAATCTTATCGTTTTCGCAATAAACTTGAGAGTGATATTACCGAAGAGCAGCTCATTCAATGGGTATCTGAAAACAAAAGTCGCTATGAGCTCGATTTTTTACGCTGGTACAGCGCCCACTCTTTGAAAGACACGACAGAACTCCTTGAACTTACAAGTAAGCAATCGTTTTTTAGCGTGCTAACACGCAGTCAGCTCAATGAATTAGATCGCACCCTAGCTAAAAGAGCAGAAGTGCCGTTGCTCAATGGTTCGGAAGTCGAGACTCGCGGTTTGGTGAGTCGCACAGTCGTCGCTATATATGATGGAGATAATCGCGTTATTGGTTTCCTTGATGGCGGAATCCTATTGAATAACAGTTCTCAGCTTGTTGATCAGATCAGTAACTTGATCTACCCAAGGCCAGAAGGGTTTTCTCGTCGTGTTGGTACTGTAACCGTCTTTCTAGATGATTTACGTGTTAGTACCAATGTGCCTCTCAACAGCGACGCCAGTGAAGGCCGAGCTATCGGTACGCGAGTTTCTCATGAAGTGCATAGCAAAGTCCTCAACGAAGGCAAAGAGTGGCTAGATCGCGCTTATGTATATGATGCTTGGTACATCACTGCGTACCAGCCGATCCATGATCATCATGAACAAGTCATTGGTATGCTCTATACCGGCTATCTGATTTGGCCACTTATCGAGACGTACTTAACTAATCTTGGTGAGATCAGCGTAACCATTGTCGCGCTTTTATTGCTGTCTGGATTTATTGTGCACCGCGGCGCGCGCGATCTATTCAACCCAATTGAACGCATTCACAAAGTAGTGAAACTAGTTCAGATGGGACAAGACAAACGTATTGGCACTCTGGGTCTTGATGATCAGCATGAATTGACGCAGTTGGCGAAACAGTTCGATAAAATGTTGGATCTTCTGCATGAACGAAATCAAGAAATCCAGCAAGCTGCACTGGAATTGGAGTGTAAGGTTCATTCACGTACCGCTAGCCTTAAAGAGAAGACCGAACAACTTGAACACCATATTACACTGTTGAATCAAGCTCGCGACAAACTAGTGGTTAATGAAAAGTTAGCTGCGCTTGGTGAGCTGACGGCGGGAATTGCACACGAAATCAACAACCCAACCGCTGTGATTCTTGGAAACGTCGAGTTAATGAAGTTTGAACTGGGCGAAGAGACCGACCGAGTGAATGAAGAGATCCAAGCGATCATGGAACAGATCGATCGTATTCGAAACATCACACGCAGTCTGCTCCAGTACAGTCGCCATGGTGGTGTCCAAGATGAGATCACTTGGCAACACATCAACCCAATCGTTGATGAGAGCATTACACTTGTGAAAACCGGAGCCAAGAAGAAAGGAATCGTTTATCACTCATCTCTCGATGCCAAAACGTCTGTTGAAGTGAATCGAAATCAGTTACTACAGATCTTAGTGAATCTACAAATGAACGCGATTCACGCAATGGACGGAGAAGGTAACCTAACCATTTCAAGTGAAGATTGGATTGAAGACGATGTGGTTCAAGGCGCTGTCATTCATGTTGAAGACGAAGGGTGCGGGATTAAAGAAGAGCAACTTCAACGTATCTTTTCACCGTTTTACACGACTAAACGTGATGGGACAGGTTTAGGGTTGTCAGTTTCGCAGAGTATCCTTTCTCAAACTGGTGGTGAAATTCGTGTCACCTCTGAACTAGGTAAAGGCAGCCGTTTTAGTGTCTATTTACCAAAGAAAGCTGTGCCACAGTTATTGGTATCTAACGTCAACTAAACTCGCAACTTTACGTAGGCCTAGGTTTACTTCATCTGTACTAATAATGCTGATATTAGCTACGATGTATGGTTTGCAGTGAACTATGCTCAATTTGTGTTAAACAAATGAGGGTAGGCTTATGTTGGGTAATCCAGTAGGGTGGTTTGAGATCTACGTCAATGACATGGATCGAGCAAAGCAGTTTTACCAAGAAGTATTTCAAGTAACATTATCAAAGCTTGATAGCCCTGGAGGCATTCCTCTTGATATGTGGGTGTTCTCTGATGATATGGGAAGCTACGGAGCAACCGGCGCCTTAGTCAAGATGGACGATATGGCTGCTGGTGGAAATAGCACCATAGTTTACTTTTCCTGTAAAGACTGTGCCATCGAAGAAAAACGCGCGCTTATGAGTGGCGGTACTCTGCAAATGAGCAAGATGGCGATTGGAGAATATGGCTTTATTAGCTTAGTCATGGATACTGAAGGTAACGTTATCGGGCTACACTCGATGAACTAACAACAGCGATGAACATAACGTCATGCATGGAGGCAGAATGACAAAGACATATCTCTTTGATTGGGGGGACACCTTAATGGTCAATTTCCCCGATCAATCTGGAAAAATGTGCGACTGGCCTGTCGTTGAACCCATTGATGGTGCGCTAGAAACTCTCGAATACCTTTCCAAACATCATCGAGTTTATGTTGCGACTAATGCGGCAGACTCCTCAGAGCAAGACATTCAGCGAGCCTTTAGTCGAGTAGGCTTAGACAAATTCATTTCTGGCTATTTCTGTAAAGCAAATCTAGGGGTCGATAAAATGAGCCCTGAGTTCTTTCCTGCCATTCTTGCTCGTCTTAATGTTCCTTCATTAAGGGTGACAATGGTCGGCGATACACTTGAGAACGATATTGTGCCTGCTATCGATGCTGGACTTAATACCATTTGGTTTAATCGAACTGTAAATCAAAATTCCACAAACACTGATTTTCACAGCATTAAACAACTCTCGGAATTAAGAGACTAGCTCAATAACGCTTACCAATTATTGATATTTTTATAAAATTCAATCAACTAGAAGTGACAAGTGTCACTTTTTGCATATGTAATCATGTGAATATTCATTCTTCATGACATGCATCATCGCTAATCGAACTGATTTTGTTAATTTGCTCGCAACTAATAACAAAAATATAAAGTCAGCTCGCTATGAAATTAAGCAACCTTTCGATTAAATCCAAACTCGCCTCTATCGTCATTTTTTCAGTAATCTCACTGATCATGGCATGTACGTATAACTTGCTCCAGCAACGCGCCACTTCCATGGCCGAACGTGAAAGTAAGCTCAGCGCACAAGTAGAGTCCGCCGTATCATTGGCAAAACACTATTACGCCCAACGCACTGTACTCGGTGAAGAACAAGCACAACAACAAGCACTCGCTGCGATTCAGAATCTGCGTTATGACAGCAATAACTACTTCTGGATTCTTAATCAACAATCTCAAGTGGTGATGCACCCATTAAAGCCAGAGCTAAATGGTGAAAACACTCATAACTTCAAAGATGGGGCAGGCAAGTTCCATTGGCGTGAAATGGTTTCTATCTCGCGCTCTCCACAGGGTAAAGGCTTCCTCGATTACCAATGGAAGAGCCCGCAAGGTGAGTTAAAAGACAAAATCTCCTATGTGGAACTCTTTCCTGAATGGAACTGGATTGTCGGCTCTGGCATTTTGGTGGCCGATATCCAAGAAGCATTTTGGGCGCTAGCAATTAAAGAGGCGTTTGTAGCCCTTGTTTTATCAGGGATGCTGTTTGCGATGGGTTACGCCATTTCAAACAATATTCTGATTCCACTTGCAAAACTCATTAACAATACCCATTCGATTGCCAACGGTGACTTACGTGTTCGCATGAACATGACACGCAAAGATGAACTGGGCGAAATGTCTAACCAGATCGACAAGATGTTAGAGAAACTACAAAGCACGCTTAAAACTGCCAACGAATCAGCAGGACAGTCTAGTTCAATGGCGAGCCATATTGCTCAAGCGAGTGAAGAAGCAGCAACAAGTGTTAACTCTCAACACGCACAGCTTGAGTTGTTGTCCACGGCGATGACAGAGATGAGCGCAACAATTTCTGACGTTGCTGTCAATGCGGAAAACACAGCCGTGAGCACCAATAAGGTCGTCGACCATGCTTATCGTAACGATGAAAATATGAAGGTTACCGCAACAAGTATCTCTCATGTTTCTGAGAACATCTCGAATGCGAATAGCTTGGTTCAAGATCTACAAGCGGGCGTAACCGAAATTAGCCAAGTGGTTGGTGTTATTCGTGACGTTTCTGAGCAAACTAACCTGTTAGCGTTAAATGCTGCGATTGAAGCTGCACGCGCGGGTGAACAAGGTCGTGGCTTTGCTGTCGTTGCGGATGAAGTACGTAACCTTGCAAGTCGAACTCAAAATTCTACGAATGAAGTGCAGCACACCATTGAAAAGCTCACTCATCAAGCAGAACAAACCTTTGTAGCGATGAAACAGAGTAATGAAGAGGTCGACCATAGCGTAAAAGCGTCAGACGATACTCGTGCTCAACTTGATGAGATCGTTGCCGAACTGCAAAATGCCAACGACATGGTGGCACAAATTGCTGCAGCTTCAGAGCAGCAAAGTTCAGTGGCGACAGAGATGAACCAAAATGTCTCTAGCATTCATTTAGCCGCAAATGAGGTATTACAAGCTTCTCAGTCGCTTGCAGAAGACAGTCAACAGATGGCGAATACAGCAGAGCATTTAACAGAACAACTTAAATACTTCAAAGTGTAGCCATATGCGTTAGTCTCTTTAAAAAGACTCAAACAAAAGCCCTCGCAATAATCGTAGCGAGGGCTTTTTACTTTTTACTTTTTACTTTTTACTTTTAGACTTTAAGGTGCTTAATCAGAGGCCAAAGCAATCTTAGGCGGTTTGATCCCATGCTTCTTGAACTCTTTCATCACTCTGAGGGTAATATCAGTCTCGAACAGCTTCTCATAAGCAGTATCAACAACGTAAGCCTTACAAGTTAACTGAATCGCTAAGTAGTTATCGGTAATCGTCTGCTTCACTAGTACGGTTACAGGCTTAGGTAAGTGAATGTAGCGACTTGACGATGCCGCTTCCTGAATTAAATCACGGGCGAGGGTAATGTCTTCGTCCATTCCTACATAGAAGGGAATAACGACCTGCATATCCAACGCACCGTAGTTACCACTCGTCGTAACTTCATTAAGGAACTTGTTATTGGGAATTGTGATGATGTCATCGTTGAGGGTTCTCATCCGGACGGAGCGTAGGCCTATCGTAATAATATCTCCGTAATTCCCCTCAAAGGTGACGCGGTCACCTACTTGGAACGGCCTGTCGATCATCACCGTCAATCCTGCGATAAAGGAAGCGGCAAGGTCTTTCAATGCAAAACCAACTGATACAGCCAACGTACCGCCAATCAACGCCAAGATATGATCATTAATACGAAAGCTCATCATAAAGACCACCAGACCGGCGGTCATGTAGATGAAGAACTGTAGGAACGATTGGATTTTTTGCAGCATCATTCGATACTGAACAAATTGACCACCAATGCTCTCAACCATCGAATTCATAAACTTAATCAGCAACCAAGTCGCTGCAACGACTAACGCAGAGAAGAAAACACCACTCCAACGAATGAGGCTGGCGAATTGTTGAATGCTCTCTACGTTAACTACTTCTTCTGCAGCCAATACGGTTCGCAAAGGCAGTAGAAGGGCAAGCAGTACAATACAAAGTGTTTTAGAAATTCTATTCATGTTACTTCACCAATAAATGCTGTCTGTCTAGTACATTGGTAATGTGCCTAAACCAGTGGTCTGAGACTTTGGCTTTGTCTTCGGTCCATTCGATATAACCGCGGCTCTGGAAGTAGCGTAGCGTGCCCGTTACTTCAGAAATGGTTAACTGCGTGCATTCCGCCAATTCCTCAGGCGTTGCTATCTCAAGCTGAATAATGGAGCGCAATACCGCTAGCATAGGTTTTGGCATCTTCTCCAACTCTTCAGATTCAGGCGCATGGAATAGCCTAACCATGACTTGGTCGGTTTCTTTGTTTCGGTTAAGAGAAAAACGGAAGAACCTTAAAGCAACCGTCGGGTTTCCATCTGAGTAGTGCCATAGAATGCGGTAGAAGCCTTGTTTTGCTCGTTCCTCTTCAGTGATCTCTTGTTGATCCCACTGCTTTGGCACAACCAATCCATCAAAACTCACGGTGTAATCCTCAGATTGGTTAATGCGCGTATCGAGCAATGAAGCGATTTGCTGCTCATTCCATTTGGGCAGAAAAGCAACCCAATCAAACAACAACCTTTCACCTCTAGCTCGGTCGACAAAGCGCCAACTCGCTTTCTCAATTGAGATGATGGCGCGATGGTTCTTTTTAGAACGTCGAATCAGATTGGTTAAACGAATGAGTGCCGACAGCCCACCCACCATTGGTTTCACTAACCGTTGCCCATTATCTACAGCTATCAGGTAGGTCGTCTGGCTACCACGAAGCTGACTTAGGATCTGTATTTCTGTCGCGTCTTCGTCCAGGCCAATACTCACCGCAAAATGTGCTAGCAACTCTTGGTAACCAGAGTGCGGGCAGTTGAGATAAATAGGTTCGGCATTTTTCACTTTATAAAGCATCTGCTTCAACAGAGTTGTTGTACCAACCCCGCGCTCACCGGATACCACACATAAAGCAGGCGAGTCAGTCAGCAGGTATTTAGAGAGCTGTTTGATCTCCGCGTCAGCGTATTCAATCAGTTCGCTGTCATGATTACCGGGTAGAACGTAATTGAATGCTGCGTCGCCTTTGACTCGAACCAGAGATTGTCCATCTGCAGTGTTACTTTTCTGTTTCGCCACTTCGATCCGAAACAGATAAGCAAGCGCTTGGCTAAAGAAGGTAAAATGAGAGAGCTTAGCGATTAAACGATGCTTCGCAATATGAATCATAACCCAAGTAGCAGCTATGGCTGTCGCAACGATACTAATAACCCAAATACGTTTTTTGCTGATCGCCCAATTAACCCACCACGGGCGTTCAGCAATGCTCTCCACTAATTCAAACACGGTTTCACGCCACAGTCGCAATACAGAGATGGTGATCAGCACGAACCAGAAGAAGAGTGCACTGTATATCCAGTTATAGATGGTGCCTTTTCCAAGCGTCATGGTAGAGATTTGCAGGATCACACCCGCGATGATTGCACTCCATACATAGCGACGAATTGTTGATAGGCGCAATTCAACGATCTTCTTGCTTGAAGTACGGCTATTACGATAAGCGAACTCCAAAATAAAGCTGATTGCAATGGAGCCTCCAAGTATCCACCAAGTAAATATCTCCAAAAAGACGAGATGCTGGAGGCTAGGAATGGTCGACAACACTTGCAGAGATAGGGTAATCGCCACTAACCACGCTAATGCTTTGTGCGCCCGGCTAAAGTACCAAATGATACGAACCCAAAGTGGTGGAGTACTGGTTTTCTCTAGCACTGTGTTTTTATACAGTTCGATAATTCTCGCGCTGTTAGCTAGCCACCACATTAATACGCTGTAGATGAAAAACACTTTAATACCGGCCCAAACGACAGGGACAGGTGAAACAAAGATGTCTTCTATTAGTGCGTGAAAGCTGCGTAATTGAAAATAAAACAGATACTCAGCATTGAGGAGTGTCAACTGCCACTCTTGCTTCAACTGCCTAACACCTTGAGGGCCAAACCCAGTCAGCTTGTCGCGAGTTGTGCTATCAGCCAGCTCCAATAACTTTTGCTTACTGCGATTGATACTGCTTAGTGTTAAGTAATCGGATTCAACTTTGAACCAAATATCGTCACTCGTTTGCGACTTGATGTCTGAGGCTTCATCGGATTTGAGATTATCGATGAATTGGGAAAGATGCTGTGCAAACTGATCACTCTGCTTTTGCTGCTCAAAGAGCACAACTCTAAGCAACTGCGATACCTTGCGTTGCTCTTGAGCGGACATAAACAGAGGCTCGGGTAGGGTTTGAATCTCGCTACTGATACTGGTAGCTGTTTCACTAACGCTAGGCGCGACTTCCTGTTCGTATTGCCATTCGGCAGCACTACTAAATGAAACCATTGCCATCCATAGTAACCAAATATGCCGAACGCATACCAGTGATAATTGGCGCATAAACTTCACTTTAACTTCCTGATTAGATTGAATTAGTGTAGTTCGTTTACCGCCAATGATCCTCTTAAATTGCTATCACTATCGATGAGAGTGGCATTTCGATGAAATATTGTTCACTCAAAGGTGTTTTTTTCGAAAATCCCTTCTACTTTTTAACAAGCCATTGGTCTGTGTGGAATGTTGAGTGTGAATTACTTCGATTCCTAGGGCTAATATGCTGAATAAGGCAAACAACGCTTGCAGTTGAAGCCCTGAACGAGTAACGTTGCGGCGTTTTTCACATCAAAAAGGTAAAGGCATTGATCTCCACAGCAAATATCACCCAACAATTCGGCGCGAAGCCACTTTTCGAAAATATTTCAGTTAAGTTCGGCGAAGGTAACCGTTACGGTCTAATCGGCGCGAATGGCTGTGGTAAGTCGACGTTCATGAAGATTCTTTCTGGTGAACTAGAGCCAAGCGCTGGTAACGTAAGCTATGATCCAAACGAGCGCGTTGCTAAGCTAAACCAAGACCAATTCGCGTACGAAGAGTTCTCTGTAATCGACACGGTTATCATGGGCCATAAAGAGCTATGGGCTGTGAAGCAAGAACGTGACCGCATTTACTCGCTACCAGAAATGAGCGAAGAAGACGGCATGAAAGTGGCTGACCTAGAAGTTCAGTTCGCAGAGATGGATGGTTACATGGCAGAAGCGAAAGCGGGTGAGCTTCTTCTGGCGGTAGGTATCGAAGAATCTCTTCACTTTGGCCTAATGAGCGAAGTTGCTCCAGGTTGGAAACTACGTGTTCTTCTGGCACAAGTTCTGTTCGCAGACCCGCATATCATGCTTCTAGACGAACCAACGAACAACTTGGACATGGACACCATCCGCTGGTTGGAAGAGACGCTAAACCAACGTAACTGCACAATGATCATCATTTCGCACGACCGTCACTTCCTAAACTCTGTATGTACTCATATGGCTGACCTTGATTACGGTGAGCTACGCGTTTACCCAGGTAACTACGATGAATACATGACGGCAGCGACACAAGCTCGTGAGCGTCTACTGTCTGACAACGCGAAGAAGAAAGCGCAAATTGCTGAACTTCAAACGTTCGTATCTCGTTTCTCTGCTAACGCATCTAAAGCTAAGCAAGCAACGTCTCGTGCGAAACAGATCGATAAGATTCAGCTAGAAGAAGTTAAAGCATCTAGCCGTCAAAACCCGTTCATCCGTTTCGAACAGTCTAAAGAGCTATTCCGTAACGCACTTGTGGTAGAAAACCTATCTCAAGGTTTTGAAGAAGACCTATACAACAAGTTCGACGCGATCTTCGAAGTGGGCGAGCGTGTTGCAATCATCGGTGAGAACGGCGTTGGTAAAACAACTCTACTAAACACACTTGCTGGTGTACTAGAAGCGCGTACAGGTGAATACAAGTGGTCTGAGAATGCGAACATCGGTTACTACGCTCAAGACCATGCTCATGACTTTGAAGAAGACATGAACCTATTCGACTGGATGAGTCAATGGCGTCAAGAAGGCGAAGATGAGCAAGTAGTACGTAGCTTCCTAGGTCGTATGCTATTTGGGCAAGACGACATTAAGAAGTCAGTTAAGGTTATCTCTGGTGGTGAACAAGGTCGTATGCTTCTTGGTAAGATCATGATGCATAAACCAAACATCCTGCTAATGGATGAACCAACAAACCACATGGATATGGAATCTATCGAAGCGCTTAACCTTGCGCTTGAGAACTACAAAGGCACACTGTTCTTCGTTTCTCACGACCGTGTATTCGTAGACTCACTAGCGACACGTATCCTAGAGATCAAAGATGGTCAGATCCATGACTTCCGTGGTACTTACGCTGAGTTCCTAAAAGCGCGCGGCATTGACGGTTAATTGAACCTCTAACGCTACCTAAGCGACACAGGCTTATTAAAAAGCGCCTTTATCATTGCGATAAAGGCGCTTTTGTTTGTTCTGATTTATTCGTTACAACAACACTAATATTTAAACTGGGCGACGATCTTATCCAGTTTAACGCTCACATTGGACACCTGTTCACTACAGCGCACAGAACCTGAAACCACGTCGTAAGTATCAACCGATAACTGTGCAATATCTGTGATGTTACGATCTATCTCAGCTGAGACAACAGACTGCTCCTCAGACGCTGTGGCAATCTGGCTGTTCAAATCGAACATCTCGCCAACCTGAAGATGAATACCTTCAATTGCAGTGACCACACCCTTAGTTTGACGCTTTACGTGCTCGGTTTGGTTTAAGCTCTCTGACATCTTAGTTACAGTTTTATCGATACCACTGGTTAAACCTTGAATAGTGGTTTCAATTTGATGAGTCGAACTGTTTGTCATTAATGAAAGCTCGCGAACTTCCGAGGCGACGACGGCAAAACCACGACCGTGTTCACCTGCTCGTGCTGCTTCAATCGCCGCATTAAGGGCAAGTAGGTTAGTTTGTTCGGCGATGCCTTGAATCGTCGTCACGACTTGATTGATCTCTCGGCTCTGTTCTTCCAGATGATCAATTAAAGATTGTGACTCTTCGATATTAGTAACCAGCACTTGAATACTGTCATTGGTTGCGTGTGTCTCTTGCAGTGCATGGTGCGCATTACCTTTGATTTTCTCAGCACTTAATGCGGCGTTTTCAATATTCGCTGCCACCTCGTTACTGGTCATAACAAGCTCATTGACCGCCGTAGCAACGGATTCCGATTGTTGCTTCTGCTTTTCGGCATTGTTCATACTTTTTTGCGCCGCTTGCTCAGAGCTGCATGAGCTGTCGGTGAGAACGGTCATCACGCCTGAGAGATCTTTGATGTTAGCGTGTAGCTTACTAATGAAGGCATCAAAGGAGTGGGAGAGCTGTGCAAGCTCATCGGTACCTTTGGCATTCATACGCACTGTTAAGTCACCATCCCCATTTGCAATTGACTCCATCAAGTCGTTAATCGCTTTAATACGAGTTAGAACACTCTTACCTATGAAGGCCAACAATGCTGAAAGTAGTATTACGATTGCGAAGCCAAACAGATGCAGCGTATTTTTCGTATCAGAACTCGCTTGGCTAATTGAGCGATTGATTTCAAGCTGAACGTTATTGATCGCTTGCTCGGCTTGATGAACAGTTCGGCGAAGTTCACCTTTGAGTCCTAAATCGGCGGTAAGCCCCAAACGCGTATTTGCCACTAGTAGCTTTTCTACTGAATCACGATAGTTCAAATACGCTTGTTTGGTCGTATCCGTATTCTGCGCGTAAGGAGTAAACGTATCCAATGCACCATCAAATGCGAGGCTGGTTTGATCATTGGTATGTGCAAGGTAGTGGAAATCTTTCTCGACCAATTCAAGCAGCGCAAGTTCCAATGACAAATTGGCCTCTTTTTCTACCGCATGTTTGAGTTCAGTTCGCCTTTTGTCCAGCACCGCTATCAAACCAACGGAAGGGTTAGGGTTTTCAATCGCATTCACTTGTTGAACAATCTGGCGAAATTGATTTTCGTAGCTTTCAACGGCTTGGGTTATCTGGGTAAAGTTATTGGAAAGGTCTAATTCGTAAGAAATAAGTGTCTGATTTAAATCGGATAAACGTTGATTCAACGTCAATGCAGTACTATCAAAGCGCTCAGCATATTTCTGTTCTTTCCTTGCCAGAAAATCTTTCTCGTGCCTTCTTAGCATTAGGAGGTCTACTGAACTCCGTAGGTTTTCATTAGCGGCACGCTCTAACGACTCAAGCCGGTCAAGACTCATCTGTTCATATACGGCATAAACAAAAACAGAGACAAATAGCGTGATATTGATAAGAATAAATTTACTTCGTATAGACAATGACAGCGCAGGGCGCTGCTTTTCAGTTGACCTATCCATAGGCAACTCCTTTTAGCCGATGACGTTGTGTACCTATCAGTTATTCATTTGAGTTATATATTAATAAAAGATAGATATGTAACTAATAGCTTATTGAGGGAGTAACGCAAGAATATTAAGGAATACTAATATGAAATGACCCTAAATAACGGTTTGATAGTGCAAGATAGCTACCAAATGCTTGGTTGCGAGCAATGCGTCATTTAGGGCCTAGTAAGAGGCTACACGATTGTTTTGTAGTGTTAACAATCGAAGTTTAACAATAGTTGTTAGCAATAGCTCTTTAGCAACAATAGATTACTCTGATGCTTGATTGCCTTTTACATCAAAGATAATTTTATCGGCACCCGTAAACACCTGAAAACGTAGGCCTTTTGCACGCGCAATGGTAGTAATACCAAACTTCTGCGCTAAATCGAGCCCCATTTGTGTCACACCTGAACGAGACAGCAACACAGGGATCCCCATTTGAGCAACCTTAATCACCATCTCAGAAGTCAAACGACCGGTAGTGTAGAAGATCTTATCTGAGCCATCTTCTTGATTGAGCCACATTTCACCTGCAAGCGTATCTACCGCATTGTGACGACCAACATCTTCCACGAAAGAGAGCACCTGATCGTCTTTACATACAGCGCAACCATGTACAGCACCGGCTTTTTTGTAGGTATCGTTATAGTGAGTTAATGCTTCTAGGGCAGTATAGATCTCTGACTGCTTTAGTTTAGTCTGAGGTACTTGGTAATTTTCAAGCTGCTTCATTACATTGCCGTACATGGTGCCCTGACCACAGCCTGAAGTAACAGTTTTCTTCTTAAGTGCACTTTCTAATTGGCTGGTATCTTCTTTGGTCACGACCGCCGCTGAGCTGGTTTCCCAATCAATGATGATCGATTCGATAGCTTCAGGGTCAGAAAGGAAGCTCTGGTTTTTCAAATACCCTAAGACCAATGATTCAGGGCGAGATCCTAACGTCATAAGAGTCACGATCTCTTTCCAATTAAGCATAACAGTGAGCGGACGTTCGCAAGCAATCTGTTTAGTCAGCTTTTCGCCATACTCGTCGAACACTTCCACTTCAATGGTTTGTAGCGGGTTTTCACTGGTTTTAATAATGTTTGGTTTAACCACTTTAATTTCCTAGTTGTGTATACGCTCATCACGCGTTTTGACGTTGACGGGTTAGGCGTTATTTTGAAGCCCGAAAAGGGTCACGGCTTCTTTGTATCTATGCTTAAAGCAATTCTTATTCCAAGGCGCTCTTTATCTCAAATTATTCCGCTAATTACCTTTACTTAGCGCAAAATATGTCACATCGGTCTAATCTAAGCAGAAGCTCATGCTTATTTGATTACGCAGTGGCGTGGTTATTGCTTAGTTCAAGTAGATCAAAGATTCTCTGACGTCGTTAATAGAACAAAATGTCCTATTGATAGCGGCGTCTAATAACAACTGGATGAGATATGTCGGATACCAAAGAATTAGAACAACAATATGAGAAAACCGAAACGTCTTGGTCAATAGGCGTTCATCGTGTAGAGAAAGAGATAAAAACAGGCATGTGGACGACCACTCAATGGGAACTCGCAGGCTTTGACTTATCTCCAAACAGCGACACGAAAGATGTATGCCTACTGCAGCTCCATAAAGATGAACGTACAGATTATCGCTTTAACCTAAGCTCTCAGCAGCCGAAGCTTTTCTTAGTTATGGATAATGTCGATTCAGGAGTACCTGTTATTCAATTGCTGACTGCCTCTCAAACAGTCGCAGGTCAGTATATGGATGGAGACAATCAAGTACTTTCATTTGACATGCCTCTAGCCGTTCAAGCTTGGATGGAAGCCTTTATTGGTCGTCACGGCGAGCTTTTGGAAACGCGTCGTAAGAAGCGCAAGGGAGCAGGGCGCGCTAATGGCAACTAGTTTCTTTAGTCGCTGGTCACAGCGTAAGCTAGATGGAGATAAGGCGACTGACGTTGAATTACCTGAGCCAGACAAGACAACGGATAACACCCAAGCCTCTGAATTGACACAAGTTAGCAAACAAGAACCATCGCTCGCTTCTAAACAAGTGTCCGCTGATGTTTCAAGTGAAAGTCTAGATAGTTCAGTAGACAGCCCTGAAGGTGATGGTGAGTCATCTTCTGTTGCTCAGCTGCTTGTCTCTGAGGCATCAGAAAGTGTTAAAAAGGCTGCGCTAAGAAAGCTGTTTTTATCAGAAGAGTTCAACGTTCGTGATGGCTTAGATGACTATGACGACGACTACAGTAACCTTAAGTCTCTTGGGGAAGGGGTCGCGGACACACTAAGGGATTGGGTAAAAGAGACCGTCGAAGATAGCGAATCGGAAGTCACGCAAACTCAAGAGGAGTTAGCATCCTCTAGTGATGAATTAGAAGACGATGAAACAAAAGCAGTGTCAGAAGCAGCGCTAGAGGAACCTGAACAAGAAGATCAGGATAGCCTCACAGACTCTGATAAACCAGAAAGATCCTAAATATCACAAGCACTGTATAAAAACACAGCTACCTATAATATTGGCACGGCTACATATGAAATTGGGACAAAATATACCACACAAACAATAGGTACATTTTGACTAAACACTCAATGAACCGACTGAGACAAATTGTCCCAGTCGGTTTTTTTGTCCTAAAAAAATAGAGATAACACAACTAACCCATTGAAATTAATTAAAAATAAAGTTGGCATATACATTGCTTTGTACAAGTATTATCAACGGATTTGTAGATTGTTTAAGTAACGATGATGAATGTCGACTCATCATTAATTGAGCAATTAATCAGCATTCTATTCGAGGCTGACTACAATCAAGGTTGAGCAGATTATCCATGACGCTATATGGAACTGAGCAATGCTTAAAGAACTATTAAAACAAGCAACATCAAATAATGGTAAAGCGCGACTCTATGCTTTTGAAAATACCGTAGAGTTAACCAACCTTATTCCACCAACAGTCAGTTATGAAAGTGGTGGTAATACCTTAATCATTGGACCAACTGCGATCATTGAGAGCGCAGCGGCGCAGTTACCTCAACTAACCAGTCTTACTTTGTTATCGACTGACGGAGAAAAGGGTTCAAACAGTGAGCTCTATTTTGCTAATTCCGTACAGGTATCCGGTTTCTTAGGCACATTTGAAGTCGTAATTGAAAACCGTGGAACGACGAGTAACTTAGCGAAAGTTGCTATCAATCATGATTGCTTTGATGTTGTTTTAGACCTTTGCCTAGACAGCTGTATGACTGAAGAAGTTCCAGTTCCGGGTTATTACCCAGTTGGACGCGGTTATCCCAAACTGGCCGAAGCACTAGAAGAAATCCCAACGTTGATGGGGACGTTCGATAAGCCGAAATTCTTCCGTCTAGATACCGACCTCTGTGCACATAGCTCTCGTGGTGTTAAAGGCTGTGAGCGTTGTGTTGATGCTTGTCCTGCTGGTGCACTATCTAGTGAAGGTACAGACAAAACGGGTCATCGCGTCGAGATTAATCCATACCTTTGTCAGGGCGTCGGAACTTGTGCAACTAGCTGTCCAACTGAAGCGATCAGCTACGCACTTCCTAATCCAGATGACACGCAAAAATTCATTGAACGCACGTTAGCCAATTATGAGAAAGCAGGGGGCTTAGACCCTATCGTTCTGATTTGTAGCTCGCGTCATGAAACTTACAACGTGATGGCACTTAAAGCACTTCCAGACAATGTTATTCCGGTTGTCGTTGAAGAACTGCCTTCTATTGGAATTGATACGTGGTTTGCTGCTCTAGTCAATGGCGCTACTCAGGTTCTATTTGCAGCATCTCGCTTTATGCCTCAAACCATTATTCGAGTTTTAAATAACGAAGTGGGCATTGCGCAAGAGCTATTGGACCAAATTGGCGTTGCAAAAGAGACTATAGATATCCTTTATCTTGAATCTCTTCGTGAAGGTGCACCGACATTGTGTACCGATTCGTTTGATTTGGCACTCGGTGATCTGCAAGGCAATAAGCGCCAACGCCTGTTTACTGCTCTAGACGCACTAAGCACATCACGAATTCCTGTAGAAAATATCGTTGAGCTTCCATCAAACGCACCGTATGGCAACGTTTCGTGCGAAAGCAAAGATTGTACTTTATGTATGAGTTGTGTGGCGGTATGCCCAACTCGTGCACTTCACACCGATGGCACGTCTCCATCTCTTAAATTCATTGAGCAAGATTGTGTTCAATGTGGCCTTTGTGAAAAAGCCTGTCCTGAAAATGTTCTGACTCTCACACCTCGTATGAATTGGGTGAAAGAGGAGCGTCAGAAGGCTGTTGTGATTCATGAAGAAAAAGCAGCGGAGTGTATCCGTTGTCACAAGCCGTTTGCTCCGCAATCTATGATTGATATGTTGCAAAGCAAGTTACGCGGTCACTCTCATTTTTCAGACGAAGCTGCGATCAATCGTATTGCTATGTGTGAAGACTGCCGTGTCATCGATATGTTCGATTCAATGGCACAAGATCCATTGAAACAATTGAAATACTAGGAGTTGGCTTTGGATACTCATTCAGAACAAGAACAAACATTAAGAACAGATATCTACCTAGTTCTGTCTGCACTATTTCGTAGTGCTCCAACGGAAGAGATGATCGACTTTTTAAAGTCTCTAGAAATTGAAGAGTCAGAAAGTGCGATGCAAAAAGCGTGGATTGCACTTCAAAAATCCGCCATTGAATCTGAGCGTGAAGCACTGGAAGACGAATATCAAGATCTATTCATTGGAATCGGTCGTGGTGAAGTCATGCCTTTTGGTTCATGGCACATGACTGGCGCAATGATGGAAAAACCATTAGCAGAGATTCGCCATGATCTTGAACTTCTTGGTATTGAACGTGATGAAAACGTTAAAGAACCTGAAGACCATATCTCGGCGCTTTGTGAAGTGATGGCGATGCTAACTGGTGAAGAAGAAGAGCTTCAGCAAGTTGTGTTCAATAAACATATTGCGCCTTGGTTCGAATCTTTCACTCGTCAAACGGGAAGTGCAGAACATGCCAACTTTTACAAGCCAGCCGCTCAGCTATGCCAAGCATTTCTATCACTAGAGCAAGTGCGTTTTAGTGTGAATACCAAGAGCAGTAAGCACAAATCAAAAATTGATGTGAAAAACGTCACTGATTACGAGTAATCGAGCAGTACTCGATCATATCGATAGAGGGGCATTAAGCCTCCATAAAGATCTACCGTAAGGTAAGGAAGCAATGATGAAAGATAATAAAGAAGTAAATACAAGCCGTAGGGACTTACTCAAAGGCTTAACAACTGCAGCCGTAGCAGGTGCTGTTGTCGCTGGAACTTCAACAGTGGTATCAGCAGCTGAAACGCCTGAACTTTCCAAAAAAGACGTGAAGAAGACTGGCTATCGTGAAACGCAACATATTCGCGACTACTACGACACACTATAGGGGATAGAGGATGAAACTAGTCAAACGCTCCGATAGTGTGAGCAAGGAAACCAATCAGCTCGGCGTATCTCGTCGTGCATTCATGAAGAACACTTCACTGGCTGCTGGTGGCGCTGTTGTAGGTGCAAGCCTATTTGCTCCAGGCATGATGAAGAAAGCACAGGCAAAGTCTGTTGATCCAGATGCAAAAACTGAGATCAAACGTACGATCTGTTCTCACTGTTCAGTGGGTTGTGGTATCTACGCTGAAGTTCAAAACGGCGTGTGGACAGGTCAAGAGCCTGCATTTGACCACCCATTCAACGCAGGTGGACACTGTGCGAAAGGTGCAGCACTGCGCGAACACGGCCACGGTGAACGTCGTCTGAAATACCCAATGAAATTGGAAGGCGGTAAGTGGAAGAAGCTTTCTTGGGATCAAGCGATTGAAGAGATCGGTAACAAAGCGCTTGAGCTTCGTAAAGAGTCTGGTCCTGACTCTGTCTACTTCCTAGGTAGTGCGAAACACAGCAATGAGCAAGCTTACGCATTCCGTAAGATGGCGTCGCTTTGGGGCACCAACAACGTCGACCACCAAGCGCGTATTTGTCACTCAACTACGGTAGCCGGTGTAGCAAACACTTGGGGCTACGGTGCAATGACGAACTCGTTCAATGACATGCACAACTGTAAGTCGATGTTATTCATTGGTTCGAACCCGGCTGAAGCTCACCCAGTTGCAATGCAGCACATTCTGATCGCAAAAGAGAAGAACAACTGTAAGATCGTCGTTGCGGATCCTCGTCGTACTCGTACAGCAGCAAAATCTGATCACTACGTATCACTTCGCCCAGGTTCTGACGTTGCCTTTATTTGGGGCGTACTATGGCATGTCTTTGCAAACAAATGGGAAGACAAAGAGTTCATTCGCCAACGTGTATTCGGTATGGATGAGATCCGTGCTGAAGTTGCTAAATGGACACCAGCTGAAGTTGAGCGCGTAACTGGCGTATCAGAAGCTGACGTTTACCACACAGCGAAGCTGCTTTCTGAAAACCGTCCAGGTTGTATCGTTTGGTGTATGGGTGGTACTCAACACACCACAGGTAACAACAACACTCGTGCATACTGTGTGCTTGAACTTGCACTTGGTAACATCGGTAAATCAGGCGGCGGTGCAAACATCTTCCGTGGCCACGATAACGTACAGGGCGCAACTGACCTTGGCGTATTATCAGATACACTTCCAGGTTATTACGGCCTGTCTGAAGGTTCTTGGCGCCACTGGTCAAAAGTTTGGGATCTAGACTTCGACTGGGTAAAAGGTCGTTTCGATGACAACGCTTACGGCGGTCAAAAACCAATGAACAGTGCAGGTATCCCTGTATCTCGTTGGGTTGATGGTGTACTTGAAGACAAAGACAAGATCCGTCAACGCGAAAACATTCGTGCGATGTTCTACTGGGGTCACGCGGTGAACTCTCAGACTCGTGGTCCTGAAATGAAGAAGGCGATGCAGAAGCTGGATATGATGGTTATTGTTGACCCATACCCAACGGTTGCAGCGGTAATGAACGATCGTACTGATGGCGTTTACCTACTTCCAGCGACAACGCAATTCGAAACTTACGGCAGTGTAACGGCGTCTAACCGCTCACTACAGTGGCGTGACAAAGTCGTTGATCCTCTGTTCGACTCTAAGCCAGACCACGAAATCATGTACCTACTTTCTAAGAAACTAGGTTATGCAGATCAGTTGTTTAAGAACATCCGTGTTGAAAACAATCAGCCATTGATTGAAGACTTAACACGCGAGTTCAACAAAGGTATGTGGACAATCGGCTACACAGGTCAAAGCCCTGAGCGTATTAAAGAGCACCAACAGAACTGGCATACATTCCACAAAACAACACTGGAAGCAGAAGGTGGCCCAATCCACGGTGAAACCTATGGTATGCCTTGGCCATGTTGGGGTACACCAGAGATGAAACACCCTGGTACTCATATTCTTTACGATACGTCTAAGCCTGTGGCAGAAGGCGGCGGTAACTTCCGTACTCGTTTCGGTGTTGAGTTCGAAGGTCAAAGCCTATTGGCAGAAGACAGCTACTCAAAAGGCAGCGAAATCAAAGATGGTTACCCAGAGTTCTCTGACAAGCTTCTGAAACAACTAGGTTGGTGGGACGATCTCACAGCCGAGGAGAAAGCAGCAGCGGAAGGCAAAAACTGGAAAACCGACCTGTCTGGTGGTATTCAACGCGTCGCAATCAAGCACGGCTGTATCCCATTTGGTAACGCTAAAGCGCGTGCGATTGTTTGGACATTCCCAGACCGCGTACCACTGCACCGTGAACCGCTTTACACACCACGTCGCGACCTTGTTGCTGACTACCCAACGTGGGATGACAAGGAAGCGATCTTCCGTGTACCAACTTTGTACAAATCGATTCAAGAAGAAGATAAATCTGGCGAATACCCAATTATCCTAACTTCTGGCCGTCTGGTTGAATACGAAGGTGGTGGTGAAGAAACGCGTTCTAACCCTTGGCTTGCTGAACTGCAACAAGAGATGTTCGTTGAAGTTAACCCGAAAGACGCAAACGACATTGGCTTTAAAGATGGCGATGATGTTTGGGTTGAAGGTGCAGAGAAAGGCCGCATTAAGGTTAAAGCTCTTGTAACACGTCGTGTGAAACCTGGTCTGGCGTTTATCCCATTTCACTTCGGCGGTAAGTTCCAAGGTGAAGACCTACGTTCTAAGTACCCTGAAGGCACTGACCCGTATGTTATTGGTGAAGCTGCAAACACAGCAACCACTTATGGTTATGACCCTGTAACGTTAATGCAGGAAACGAAAGTAACCCTTTGTAACATTCGCAAGGCTTAAGGAGTCCAATAATGGCTAGAATGAAATTTCTTTGTGACACTAAGCGTTGTATCGAATGTAACGGCTGTGTCACCGCATGTAAAAACGAAAACGATGATGCTCTAGAGTGGGGTATTCAACGTCGCCGCGTAGTAACACTGAACGATGGTGAGCCGGGTGAAAACTCTATCTCAGTTGCTTGTATGCACTGTACTGACGCGCCATGTATGGCAGTTTGTCCTGCAGACTGTTTCGAGCACACTGAAGATGGCATCGTGCTACATAACAAAGATCTGTGTATCGGTTGTGGCTACTGTCTGTTTGCTTGTCCGTTTGGTGCACCGCAGTTCCCTAAACAGGAAGCATTTGGTGAGCGCGGTAAGATGGACAAATGTACATTCTGTGCAGGCGGTCCTGAAACTGAAGCAGGTTCTGTTGAAGAGCGTCAGAAGTACGGTGCGAACCGTATTGCTGAAGGTAAGCTGCCAATGTGTGCATCACTATGTTCAACTAAAGCGCTACTAGCGGGTGATGCAGAGAAAGTCTCTGATGTTTTCCGTCAGCGTGTTGTAGAGCGTGGTGCAAAAGGCGCAGGTTGGACCAATGGTAACGACCTATCTTACGATGCGACTAAGAGCTAAGTAGGGAGAGACGTATGCTTTCATTGTTAAAACGTCTCTCACTTGTCGTGCTGCCGCTATTGGCAGCACTGACAATGCTGGCTCCAATGAGTCACGCTGCTGAGACGAAAGCGAATACCGCAGAGCGTGAGATGACCCAACTGGCGGGTGCAGACTTTTGGCGACAAGTGCGTGAAGGTGAGACAGGATACACAACGTCTCAATCTGCTGAGCACGGTATGCTGATCAGTACGCCCGGACAAACGTGGTACATCTTAAAAGAGAAGTGGATGTCTCCGGCAGGCGCAGTTGCTATCTTTGGTAGTATTGCCTTTGTTACTCTGATGTATGTTGTTATTGGTCCGCTGATGTTAAGTGCACCAAGAACAGGACGTAAGATAAAACGTTGGTCTCGCTTAGACAGAGCGCTCCACTGGAGTATGGCGTTTACCTTCCTGACTCTCGCCTTTAGTGGCTTGATGCTAGTTTACGGTAAGCACTTCTTAAAGCCTTATATCCCAACGGATCTATGGGGCTTTATCATTATGCTCGCTAAGCAATACCACAACTACATCGGTCCAATCTTCTATGTATTGCTGATGTGCGTACTAGTGAAGTGGTGGCGTAAGTCTATCTTCAAGATGGTTGACCTTAAGTGGTTCATGAAACTTGGCGGCATGGTTGGTAAGCATAAGGGCTCACATCCATCGGCAGAGTTTTCAAACGCTGGTGAAAAAGCGTTATTCTGGCTACTTATCGTCGTCGGTACCGTCGTCGCGATCAGTGGATTAGTTCTCGACTTCCCAATCTTTGGTCAAACACGTCGTGATATGGAGCTTTCTAACTTAGTTCATATGTTGGCGGCATTGATCCTTATCTGTGGCTTTGTGTTCCATATCTATATCGGCCTATTCGGTATGGAAGGTGCGCTAGAAGGTATGGTAACAGGCGAGGTGGATGAAACTTGGGCTAAAGAGCACCACGACCTTTGGTATGAAGAAGTGATGGCTAAAGAGAAGCAGGAGGCAGCACAAGGTGGCGCTTCTGTCGTGAACACAGAAACTGTCTCTCACACAGAAAATAAAGAGGTAAAACCGAATGAACAAACCTCATAAGGGTATATGGGTTGCTTACATATTAAGTTGCTTTACGCCATTTACCTGTCTGATTTCTGGTGTGATCGCGATTGTTTACGCTGGCTATCGCTTAGACAAAGGGGAAGATGGTGAAGTCGTTGACTCTCATTACTACGGCCTGATTCGCACTTTCTTCCTCAATCTGACTTACTTTGTGGTATTGATTGTTACAGTTGCGACATCAAATGGCGTTTTGGTCGGTGTAAACGACTACTGGTATAAGAGCCATTTCATCGATGAAATAGCATATTACATCCCTTACGTAGGTATGTTGTTTGGTGCTGTTGCTATCGTCGTTTGGTTCATTCGTATGTACCAAGGAATGACGCGTCTGAAGCAGGGTCTACCACAAAAAGCGTCGACAGGACCAAACTTGTAATAGCACTCCCAGAGTTCTCCTAATTAAAACCCAGCCCAGCGCTGGGTTTTTTAATCTCTGTATCTTTACCTCTTAACCGTCTAAATCTCGAGCCCAATGTTGCACGCTCTTTTATGGTGCAATTCACTATGTTGGTGCAAATAAAAATCAAAGCTCGCGCTATGTAGCTCACCAAACCTGTGCCACCAAACAATAAAACCAAGGATAATCAGCAAGTTAAAAAGGAGTGCAGACTGCGTCTATTTGGTTCGAAAGTAATGGAACACATCTTGCGTAGCTATTGAGTCTTTAAATAATTACATCATTTAACTCGCACATAATAAGTGCAAATGATAAAGCAAAAGGAGTTAGCTTTAATGAGCCAGTCAGTCGAGCAAGTTCATAGCGCAGTACAGAACTTGACGCAAAGTTCGGACACACTGTTTTTACTACTGGGTGCCATCATGGTGTTTTTGATGCACGCAGGTTTTGCCTTCCTGGAAGTGGGTACAGTAAGAAAGAAAAACCAAGTCAACGCCTTGGTAAAGATCCTTGCGGATTTTGGCGTTTCAGCCATCGCGTATTTCTTTATCGGTTATTGGGTTGCTTATGGTGCACACTTTTTTGCTGATGCCGATACTTTAGCTCAAGCTAACGGCTATGAGTTAGTGAAGTTCTTTTTCTTAATGACGTTTGCTGCAGCGATTCCTGCAATTGTGTCGGGTGGTATCGCAGAGCGTGCGCGTTTCTACCCAGTACTATTAGCAACCCTGTTTACAGTTGGGCTGGTATATCCATTTTTCGAAGGGATTATTTGGAATGGGAATTTTGGCCTACAAGATTGGTTTGAGGCGCAGTTTGGTTACGGCTTCCATGACTTCGCTGGCTCAATCGTGGTTCACGGAGTAGGTGGTTGGATTGCATTAGTCGCAGTTTATTTTCTGGGTATGCGTAAAGGGCGTATTCGTGCAGGCAAACACACCAACTTCGCACCATCAAACATTCCTTTCTTAGCGCTTGGCGCATGGATTCTTTGTGTTGGTTGGTTTGGCTTTAACGTTATGTCAGCGCAGGCAATCAATGGCATTAGTGGCTTAGTCGCAATGAACTCGCTGATGGCGATGGTTGGCGGTATTCTGGCGGCACTGTTTGCTGGCAAAAATGACCCTGGCTTCATTCACAATGGCCCTTTAGCTGGATTAGTCGCTGTTTGTGCAGGCTCTGATTTGATGCATCCACTCGGTGCACTCGTAACAGGTGGTGTGGCAGGTGCGCTGTTCGTTTACTTATTTACTTACATGCAAAACAAAACCAAGATTGACGATGTTCTGGGTGTGTGGCCTCTGCATGGCGTTTGTGGCGCGTGGGGCGGTATTGCTGCGGGCATCTTTGGCCAACAAGCATTCTGGGGACTAGGTGGTGTGAGCTTTGTGGTACAGGTTTTAGGTACTATCGCAGGCATTGTGGTTGCAGTTGGCGGTGCATTTATCGTCTACGGCATCCTTAACAAAGTAACGGGCCTTCGTTTGAGCGAAGAAGACGAATTCAACGGTGCAGACCTTTCTATTCATAAGATCTCATCTGTGAGCGAAGATTAAGTTTCAATACGAATTATCTTCTGGTCATTCTAACCCCAATCTAAAAGCGGCCTCGGTCGCTTTTTTAATTGCTCTACATCATCACAATCGACACATTGTTTCTCTCATCACAGTTTTTCTTATTTAAAACTCAAGCTAGTTCACAAATGACCAATGAATACATGCACATAAGACCATGGTCTAATCCCCAAAACTATTGTTGGAATTTGAACAATGCTAAGCTGTTACAAAGTGACATATTGATAAGGAAGTAATATGAATTTCCCATACAAAAATATCGTGATTCTCACAGGAGCTGGGATCTCGGCAGAATCAGGAATACAAACTTTTCGTGCACAAGACGGATTATGGGAAAACCACAAGATCGAAGATGTGGCGACTCCCGAAGGCTTTCAACGAGATCCTGATTTGGTTCAGGCATTTTACAACAAACGCCGCAAAGGACTGCAGAGCCCCGACATTGAACCTAATGCAGCACACAAAGCGCTAGGAGAGCTTGAGAAGCGTTTAGAAGGGAAGGTCACTATCATTACACAAAATATCGATAACCTTCACGAGAGAGGCGGCAGCGAGAATGTAATACACATGCATGGTGAGCTTCTTAAAGCGCGTTGCAGTGAGTCCAATCAGGTTATCGAACATAAAGAAGACATCTTTACTGGCGAGTTATGCCACTGCTGTCAAATCCCAGCACAAATGAGACCTCACATTGTCTGGTTTGGAGAAATGCCTCTGCGCATGGGTGACATCTATTCTGCACTAGAAGAAGCTGACTTGTTTATTTCGATTGGTACCTCTGGCGTGGTTTACCCAGCTGCTGGCTTCGTCCACGATGCCAAAATGCACGGTGCTCATACGATAGAAATTAATCTAGAGCCGAGTGCCGTAGAGAGCGAATTTGTTGAAAAGCGTTACGGTAAGGCAAGTATTGAAGTCCCTAAGTTAGTCTCAGAACTCCTATACGAAGAGCCGAGCAGTTTAAGAGCTTGAAAGCGTGACTAACTTATTACGACAAACGAAAACAAGGCATCACAGTAAAATGTGATGCCTTGTTTTTTTGAGTATGGCTCATGCTAATGGATAGCCGATATGTATAACCAATATTGCGTTAGTGCTTTTTGGCATAGAAGGCGATGGCCTCCTCGCTGGTCATCCCGTAATTTTGAATCAGGTCTACAAGTTGACGTTTTTCTTCTAGCTCAGCAAGAATCTCTGGATCAGTTTCAATTTCATAGTCGTCAATATCATCTATCGGCTTCACGTCTCTTATCCTTCTGAACTACAACAAAAAAAGACTAGCATAACCAACAGAGACTCAGATAATAGTTCACACGAAGTGCGAGTTACCGTGCAAAAACAGATCGTTCATCGCATCGTTTCAGAAACACATTTCACCGTATAACTTATCATTCTAATGAGTGTGTTTCGCTTTCTTCATGGTGTACATGGCTTTATCTGATACCACTAAAGCTTGCTGAAAAGTCTCACGTGTTGCTGGGGTCACGCCGTATGAGAAATGAATATTCTCGCCGTGAAGCAGATTCGCAACCTGTTCAATAAACTCTCCACCACGCCCTTTGAGCGTAACCACAACAAACTCATCACCACCAATTCGAAATAGTAGCTCTTCTTGCACAGCGGCCTGACGCAGCACTTGGGAAAAACGCACGATCATGAGGTCACCGACGTTATGGCCCTTAAGATCATTAACTCGCTTTAAACCGTCAAGATCAAGATAGATAACATCGAACTCTTCAAGCGTGACTGTATCCAGTTTTTTGCGGTTGAAGAGACCCGTTAATTCATCAATATCGCCTTGAGCCTTAATGGATGAAGTCAGTTGCGTGATTCCAATCGCAATCAACAAGAATGCAATCTGCAATAAACCGTCTTCTAAAATAGTATCGAGAAGCTCATGACGGTCAGCCCATTCGTCTAGACGCTCAAGCTCGGTGGTAACGTCATAGAATAAGTTGAAAATAAGGAGCAGGGCACCGAAGTGTAAGATCTTATGAGGAACGATAGCTTTGCGAGCAACCGCATAAACATAGATAACGATAATGAGGGTATTCGTTTCAAAAAATAAGTCGTAATTTGAATCTATGTCCGTCACTGAGCTCAAGCCAAGCATGATGAATGAGCCTAAAAGCATAAGAGTAACGATCACCAATATAGAGTTTGCTTTCATATTTAACCGCACTTTATGTTGTTTATTCCATCCTATATAAAGTTTAGATAAAAAGAAAGCGGCTAAAGCCGCTTTCAATATCATTTAAAGTTAAATTAATTGTTAACTTTCAGTTTTTGGAAGTACTCGTCATAAATCACGCTCGCTTCACCCACTTCGTCTTGCCATACACCGTTGTCCATCACAGATTGTGGTGGGAAAACGTTCTGGTCTTCAGCAAACTCTTTAGGTAGAAGAGGGTATGCCGTTTTCACAGGCGTTGGGTAACCGATCTCTAGTGCGATTTTCGCTGCGTTTTCAGGGCGAAGTAGGAAGTCGATCATCTTGTGTGCCGCTTCGATGTTTTTCGCACCTGATGGGATCGCTAGGCTGTCCATCCAGAAGATTGCGCCTTTCTCTGGCCAGATGATATCAATGGTTGCACCTTCTTGACGTGCCATGTAAGCAGAACCGTTCCAAAGCATGCCTAATGATACTTCGCCAGCAAGGTAAGGGTTTGCAGGGAAATCTGAGTTGAATACTAATACGTTTGGCATCAGTTTTTTCAGCTCTTCGTAAGCTGCTTTGATTTCATCTGGGTTAGTGGTGTTTGGAGAGTAACCCAGTTTAGTTAAAGCGATGTGGAATACTTCACGAGAGTCATCCATCATCATTAGCTGACCTTCCCACTGTGTATCCCATAGGTCATCCCATGATTTAACAGAAGACTTGTCTAGCATGTCTGAATTAATGCCAATACCCGTTGCACCCCAAATATATGGGATAGAGTAGCTGTTGCTTGGGTCAAATGGCTTATCTAGGTAGTTTGGATCCAAATCAGCAAAGTGAGTTAACTTAGATTTGTCTAGCTCTTGAAGCATGCCTTCTTTACGCATCTTAGATACGAAGTACGTAGAAGGTACAACTAGGTCGTAACCTGAACCTTGAGTTTTTAACTTAGCGTACATGCTTTCGTTAGACTCATAGGTAGAGTAGATAACTTTAATTCCAGTCTCTTCAGTGAAATCTTCTAACACTTCGTTAGGGATATATTCAGACCAGTTGTAGAAGTACAGTTCTTGGTCAGCTGCGAAAGAAGGAGTTGAAAGTAAGGTAGCAGCACACAATGCGCCGGTATACAGTGTTTTTTTCATTACTGTTCCGTTCATTTGTTTGATTTGAATCTGGGTTGCGGACCCAATGTGAATCGATTTATAAAAATCGCGTCGGATTATAGCAGTCTAATACGAAAATAGGCAGCCTAAGCTGCCTATTGCATTGAAATTATTATAGACCTTACTGGCCTGCTTTCAACTTCATGAAGTAATCTTCGTATTTTACTGTTTTGTCACCAACCGCAGCTTGCCATTCAACACGATCCAGGTCTTCTTGAGAAGGGAACAGTGCAGGGCTATCTTTGAACTTCTCATTCGAAGCTTTTACTGCTGTTAGGTAACCAGTATCGCGAGAGATTTGTTCTGCGATTTCAGGACGTAGTAGGAAGTCAATCATCTTGTGAGCCGCTTCTACGTTCACTGCACCAGAGCTGATAGCAAAGTTGTCTACCCAACCAATACCACCTTCTTTCGGGAATACTAGCTTAATTGGTAAACCTTCATTTTGCGCTGCTGCTGCAGAGCCGTTCCAAAGCATACCTAAACCAACTTCACCAGACATGTATGGCGCACCTGGGTTATCAGAGTTAAACACAAGTACGTTTGGCATCAGCTTTTGCAGCTCAGCGTAAGCTTCATCGATCTGCTTTTCATCTGTTGTGTTGCCTGAATAACCGAGTTTACGAAGAGCGATATGGAACACTTCACGCGTGTCATCCATCATCATCAACTGACCTTCAAGCTCTGGCTTCCACAGATCAGCCCAGCTTTGAAAATCTTCTGGGTCATACATATCTGTATTTACAGCAAGACCAGTGATCGCAACAACGTGAGGAATAGAGTAGTCGTTGTTTGGATCGTATGGCTTATCTAGGTAGTTAGTGTCTAGGTTAGTAAAGTTACTTAGCTTAGACTTATCAATTTTTTGCAACATGCCTTCATCGCGCATTTTAGACACGAAGTAGGTTGATGGCACAACAAGGTCGTAGCCTTTGTTATGTGTTTTTAGCTTTGCGTATAAAGTTTCATTCGACTCGTAAGTAGAGTAGATAACCTTGATACCTGTTTCGTTCGTGAACTGTTCTAGGATCTCACTATTGATGTAAGGACCCCAGTTCATAAACACTAGTTCTTTGTTCTCTTCTGCAGTAACAGATGCAGAAAACATAGAAAGCGCACATGCACTACCAGCTAATAAAGTAGCCCATTTTTTCATTGACGTTAGCTCCAAACTAAACGTTGCCCAAAGGCAGTAGATAGAGAAACAGAATGATGACATCACCATTCTGTTTATGAATAACACTTGAGGTTTACTTGATTTTCTCTCTCGCTAGTAATTGAGACGCAACCACTAGTATCAATGAGACCACAAGCATGACCGTTGCAAGGGCGTTAACCTCGGGTGAAATTCCCACTTTAACCATTGAGTAAATCTTCAATGGTAAGATTTCATAAGTTGGACCCGTTACAAAAGAGCTTATGATTACGTCGTCTAAAGACAAGGTAAAGCTCAATAACCAGCCCGCAGCAACCGCAGGTTTCGCTAGCGGTAGGATGATCTGTTTCAAAATCGTCCATTCGCTCGCACCTAAGTCTTTTGCTGCTTCAAGCATTTTGACATCAAATCCGTTCAAGCGGCTGTAAACTGTCACCACAACAAACGGTAGGCAGAACGTGATGTGAGCAGCGAGTAGGGTAAAGAACCCTAACTGAACGCCCATCACCAAGAACAGAGCCAGCAATGAGATCGCCATAACGATATCTGGTGACATCATTACAACAAACAACATTGTGTTTACGACGCCTTTGCCTTTGAACTGGTAGCGGAACAAGGCAACCGCCGTTAAACTACCTACAATTGTAGCTGCCGTTGCAGAAAACACAGCAACATTTAGAGAGTGCCACGCTGCCTGCATAAGGCTATCGTTGTTTATCAGCGCGTCGTACCACTTAGTCGTAAAACCGCCCCATTTCATACCAAACTTGTTCGCATTAAAGGAGTTAGCAATTAACACGATGATTGGCAGGTATAGGAAACCATATACCAATGTCATAAAGCTGAACTTAACTGTGCGACCCATTAGTCTAGCTCCACCTTTTTATTCAATAGCTTGCCTGCACGATAGTAGGCATAAAGCATCACAGCCATAGCAGCGGTTAGTGCAATACTGGTTGCTGCACCAAAAGGCCAATCTCGAGCATTCAATACTTGGCTCTTAATCACGTTACCAATCAATAAGTTCTTCGCTCCACCCAGAAGATCGGAAATGTAGAACATACCTAACGCTGGTAATAGAACAAGCAAGCAGCCGCCAATAATACCTGGCATTGTCAATGGCAAGATGACTTTAAGTAGTGTCTGCAACTTATTCGCACCCAAGTCTTTTGCTGCTTCGATATAGGTATCGTCCAACTTCTCAATCGCAGAGTAGAGTGGCAAAATCATAAATGGCAATAAGATGTATACCAGACCGATCATCACAGCCGTTTCGGTGTACATAATACGCATCGGTTTGTCGATGATTTCGAGCGCCATTAAGCTTTTGTTCAACACGCCTTGGGTACCCAATACAATCTTCAAACCGTAAGTACGAATCAGTGAGTTGGTCCAAAAAGGAACTATCACTAAGAACAGCATGAATGGGCGCCACTTAGCTGGCATTTTTGCCACGATGTAAGCAAACGGGTAGCCAATCACTAAACAAAGTAGAGTAGCCACAATCGCCATGTAGAACGAATGCGCCAACACTTTGAAATAAAGTGGATCAGCCAAACGCGCGTAGTTATCGAGTGTAAAAGTCATCTCGATAAGGTTCGCTTCATCTCTAGTTAAAAAGCTTGTACCGATGATCATGATGTTTGGAATCATCACGAAAATAACAAGCCAACCAGTGATCAAAGCGATAATGGCGTTTTGTAAATTAAACTTCTTGCTCATCTTCTAGTACCACTTCCCAGCTCTCAACCCAAGTTACAGCAACTTTTTGGCCCAATGAGTGATCAACATCTGGGTCATCTTCGTTGAAGAATTCGCTTACCATAACGCGCATACCAGATTCTAGTTCAACGACTGAATCTAGGGTCATGCCTTTGTAGGTACGCTCAATAATATGGCCAACAATACCGCGCTGTTCTGACTCTTTGATCTCTTCGATTCGAAGATCCTCTGGTCTTAGTAGGACTTGCAGCTTCTGTCCTTCCGAGATCGCTTTATCGTGGTAGATAACCGAATCTTCACCTTCAATCTTTGCCACGATGCGTTTGTCATCAAGACGAGATATCGCTGTTGCTTCAAACACGTTGATTTCACCAATGAAACGCGCAACGAATAGGTTCTTAGGCTCTTCGTAAATTTCACGTGGTGTACCATCTTGTTCGATAACACCGTCTCGCATAACAATAATGCGGTCTGACATTGATAGCGCTTCTTCTTGATCATGCGTTACAAAAATGAAAGTAATCCCAAGTTGACGCTGAAGTTGCTTAAGCTCAATTTGCATCTGTTTACGAAGTTTGTAATCCAATGCAGACAGAGATTCATCCAGCAGTAGAACTTTAGGCTTGTTAACAACGGCACGCGCAATCGCGATACGTTGTTGCTGACCACCAGAGAGTTGGTGTGGTTTTCGCTGTGCCATCTGCTCTAGGCGTACCATTTTCAAAGCGTCCATCACACGAGGTTCAATCTCTGCGCTAGGAACTTTCTGCATACGTAGACCAAATGCCACATTGTCGAAGACAGTCATATGTGGGAATAGGGCGTAGCTTTGGAAAACAGTGTTTACGTGCCTTTGTTCAGCAGGGACTTGGGTAACATTCTGGTCAGCTAATAGAATTTGACCATTATCTGCCGTTTCAAAGCCCGCAATCATTCTTAGTACTGTGGTTTTACCACAACCCGATGGACCTAAGATGGTGAGGAACTCACCGTGATTGACATTTAGATCAAGATTGCCGATGACTTCCTTACCATCGAAACTTTTACTAATACCAGTGAGTTGTACTACTGGTTTTCCTACTGATTGTTTAGCGTTCAACGTCTGTTTTTCTCCACCTTGGTCCTTTTCAAGACCTGTTGCTACACACTTTTAAGGCGCGCATCATAATCACCAAAATCGTGAATTCAAAGCATTTTTTATCATTGGTTGATAAAAAATTTCGCAGGTAAAAGTAAACATCCTTTACCATACTGATATTTGAGGCATTTCTGCATAAATAAGTGTTTAATTATTAACCATTAACGCATAAAAGCAAGCCTTGTTACAGAATCAAGTTTTAGTTTGCACTCTACATATGAGTATAATGAAGCCAATTTTTTATCAATAAGTTAGGTGGCTTCGAATTCGCTAGCGCACCTAGGTATCACTATGAATAATGACATCGAAAAAGACTTTAATTTAGGCGGCAGTATCGACAGAGCACTTTCTGGAGATTACGAATTGAAAGCGACAGCTGTTTTCCAAGAAGCATGGAAGCATACGATTAGCCACTTCTTAAACTTCTCGCCAGCCATTATTGCTTTAATGTTTGTCCAACTTGCTATCTTTTATATCGCTCTGAAGCTACAGCTTGGTGACCCAAGCATTATCCTTGATGCCGTGATTGATCCTGAAGCATTTACGCCTCAGATCGTTGAATCGATTTTTATTGCTAACTTTAGTTATGAAGTAATCAGCGCACCGGTTTACGCAGGTATCAGCTTAATGGCAATGAGCCACGCGGCCGGATTAAATACTAAGTTGCGCCATATTGGTAAAGGGCTTCAATTCACAGTACCCGTGATCTTAGCAACGCTATTTAGCCTAATGCTACAAGGCATCGCAGGTATGATTCTGCCTTTCTTGTCGATTTATTTCTCGTTGGCATTTACGCACTCAATCCTGCTTATCTGTGATAAGAAAGTGCCGCCGATGCAATCTTTGTTACTGTCATTACGCGCAGTAAACAAAAAGATATTCACGGTTGCCGCCATTTACTTGATGGTAATGCTGATGTTTATTGCTGCAGCGATGCTTTACGGCATTGGCTTGATTTTCGTTTTACCGTTCTTCTTCCATGTGAAAGGTATTCTGTATCGCGAAATGTTCGGTATTAAGCTGAAGCTTATTGCATCGGACAAGCCTAAGAACGATGACGACAATAACAACGACTCACAGGTTTTCGATGCATAATTCAGATTCAACACAAAAAAGCCGTGCTCTTGCACTAAAGGTTACGGCTTTAGCATTGGTAGGCTCGGTCTCTCTGGTTGGTCCTTACCTCTATAATGAAGAAGAGGAACGTCGAAAAGCATCTCTAGAGAAAACACAAGCAAAAGCGATGCATACTATCCCAGAGCTGGATCTGCCATCAGGGAAGCCTAACTTCGCGGCAATTGAAGATACCAACGCAAAGAAAAAAGCCTTCTTCGATTACTTACGTCCAAGTATCAACCTAGAAAACCGTGGTATTTCAAAAGAAAGAGCCTTCTTAAAAAGCCTAGCTGATAAGAAAGTGACAAATGCAGACTCGGAAGATAAGGCGTACGCAAACAGATTGGCGAAACTTTATAGTTTACCGTTACCAACCGCAGGTATTGATGACGCTTGGTTAAACGAGATGCTGAGCCGCGTCAATGTGCTACCTGAAGCTCTGGTCCTCACACAAGCGGCTAATGAGTCTGCTTGGGGTACATCGCGCTTCGCCACTGCAGCAAACAACTACTTTGGACATTGGTGTTACAGCAAAGGATGCGGGCTTGTACCATTACAACGTAACGAGGGAAGCACCCATGAAGTTGCTAAGTTCTCGTCAAGCCAAGAGTCTGTTCACCGTTACTTTATGAATCTGAATCGCAATAATGCCTATCAAGACCTACGTGCTATACGCGCGCAACTTGATGAGCAGGGCGAAGACCTTCTAACTTTTGGTGCAGCAACCGAGTTAACACAAGGCTTATTAAAATATTCTGAACGTGGCGTCGACTATGTGACTGATTTACAAGCCATGATACGTCACAACAAGGTATACTGGGTCAAATAACCTATCAAACTAATAGAGAGCAGCGGGTTAACGCTGCTCTTTTTGTTTTTAAGCTCAACAATTATAAGAAGTACCATGAAAAAGACGACGCTTGCTATTCTTGCCTCATTGAGCCTTGGGCTATCTCTGCCTGCTGCGGCCCAAGAGTACATGTTCACCTATTCAAAGCTCTATACTCAACTCAAAAACAACCTTAAAGAAGGGCATGAAGACGTTAAAGTCGCTGTTTTTTTCGTTGATCAAGCAACCAATACCACTTGTCACATCAGTAAGTCGTGGATGGAAAAAGAAGAACATTACGAAGATCTGAAAGTATCACCAGTGAATGAACTGCTTCTTCCTATCGACAAGAACTTGCGCTCTGCTAATCCTTTAATCTTCGTTCATACAACGGAAAAAGAGTGCGCATATTCCCTCGTAGTTATGACCAAAGAACCACTACAAGGCGAAGTACAGGTTAGCGACATCGAGGCACTACTGCCGCAAATGCAAACCATGTTAGAAGATCTTAGCGGTATGTTCTCTAGTTGGTTTACACCCGATATTGAGGGCGTGACATTGGAGTTCCCAAATCAACTCAACAGTGAAATCAGCCTTTCAAATGGCAAAACAATAGCAATTGAGCAGGGTCGAGCTCGCTTTACCATTGCAGATCTTGATGGAGCGAGCAGCTTTACACTACCAGAACCAACGCTGAGAGTGCTGCCGTATATTCCAACTGATAAATAAAACGGCTCCTAACATCTAATCGAAAACAGCAAGCATATCGCTTGCTGTTTTTGTTTGAATCCAATTGATATAGAACAGTATTGTCAATAAGAGGTGAGGTTATCTCGCGTTGACTATTTCAACCTGAAATAAAAATCCGTATAATCCACGCCCTAAAACATACCACCTAGCAATCGACAGTCGGTGTTTCCGGCAGTATGAGAATAGCAATGAACCAAAACGATAACAGAAAAGAAATCCACGAATTCAACAAGCTTCAAAAACGCCTAAGAAGAAATGTTGGAAATGCCATCATCGACTACAACATGATTGAAGAAAATGACGTAGTAATGGCGTGTATTAGTGGCGGTAAAGACTCATTCGCTATGTTAGACATCCTGCTACGTTTACGCGAAGCAGCACCAATCAAGTTCGATGTTGTGGCGGTAAATTTAGACCAAAAACAACCAGGTTTCCCTGAGCATATTCTACCTGAATACTTTGAAACCCTGAACATCCCTTACTACATTGTCGACAAAGATACTTACTCAGTAGTAAAAGAGAAGATCCCAGAAGGTAAAACAACTTGTGGTCTATGCTCGCGTTTGCGTCGCGGTACACTTTACTCGTTTGCAGAGAAAATTGGCGCAACTAAGATTGCCCTGGGTCATCACCTAGACGATATCGTAGAAACCATGTTCCTAAACATGTTCCACGGTGCGCGCCTAAAAGCGATGCCACCTAAGCTACGTTCTGATGATGGTCGTAACGTGGTTATCCGCCCGCTGACTTACTGTCGTGAAACCGACCTTATTAAGTACGCAGAGCACAAAGAGTTCCCGATCATTCCTTGTAACCTATGTGGATCACAAGAGAACCTACAACGCCAATCTATTAAAGCGATGCTGATTGATTGGGATAAGAAAACACCAGGTCGTGTAGAGAAGATCTTTAAGTCAATTCAAAACGTGAGCCCAAGCCAACTGGCTGACCGCGAGCTGTTCGATTTTGTGAATCTACCACTTGATCGTAGTGGCGAGCGTGAAGAGTATGAGTTTAGCGAAGCCGAGATCTCTTCATCTAACATCGATGAATCAATGTTCATCGACGTGACGAATATTTAGCATTAAAGCTAGAAAAGAACAGATACAAACAAAAGCGCCTCTAGTCTCACTAGAGGCGCTTTTTTAATACAGGAGAAAACCTAGTTCGATGTATTTGGGTCGAGCGGACTAATAAACCCAGCAGGTTTCAGAGCCAAGACATCACAGTTAATTTTATCAATCACATGCTCTGCCGTATTACCAATAAACACTGCAGACAAACCAGTACGGCCTGTTGTGCCTAGGATCACCATAGCAGCATTATTCTCTGCCGCCACCTTAGGAATAATATCTTCAGGTAAGCCTTGTTCAACAATCGTCTGCTCCTCACACATACCATGTTTCTGGCGTAGTGCTTTCATTGCCGTGAGATGATGCCCACGGACAGCATCGGTATAAGATGTCGGATCGAATTCCGGAAGCTCAATCGTGATATTTGCTGGCGTAACAGGGTAGGCGTTAACCAAGTATGGTTGAGCATCTAATCGGCCTGTAATTTCCAACAATCTATCAACCATCGCATCATTAAGTTCTAGATGAGATTCCGTCTCAGAACCAACGTGAACAGACGCATAGATCTTCGCATCCTCTGGCCAATATTCGTTTTTCACCAATAAAACAGGGCTTGGGCATTTACGTAACAGGTGCCAATCTGTAGGAGTGAAGATTACAGACTCTAGCGTATCGTGCTTACGAGTACCTTTAATTAAGATGTCGTGTTCACCACTAAACACCTCAGCAATAATGGCTTCATACGGGCGGTTATGCCATACAACCTTAACATTGAATTCGATGGTGTCATCAATGTATGGCTCAGCCACTTTGTTCATCCAAATCTCACGTTGGTGAATCACACCTTTACGCATAGCATCACGCTCGTCGGCCGAGAGCATTGAAGTCATGTCATACGAGAAATCATAAATGGAAAGAAAGAAAGTAACGTGGCTTTTTGAAGTGCTTTTTTTGGCAAGTTGAATAGCGCGAACGAGGGCTGGTTGCTCATCGTGATTGATGTCAGCGACCACTAAAATTTTGTTATAGATACTCATAACTAAGCCTACTTTTCAGACTGAACATATAAACAATGTAGCGTAGTTATGGAGAGATTAAGAGAAATATAGGAGGTTTTTGAAGAGAAACATGATGTAGCTCATTATTGAACTACATCATTGATATTTAGAACTATTCTTTCGAAACGCCAGCTAATTCCATAAGCGCATCGTGATCTTCGATAGTAATGTACTTACCTTTAACGCTCAGGATGTCTGCTTTTTGGAAACGACCAAGTAGGCGACTGATTGTTTCAACAGTAAGACCTAGATAGTTACCGATATCGCCACGAGTCATTGTTAAGCGGAACTCTCTTGGGCTGAAACCACGTTGAGAGAATCGAGTAGACAAGTTGTAAAGGAATGCAGCAAGACGCTCTTCTGCATTCTTCTTAGAAAGAAGCAGAATCATTTCTTGGTCACCTTTAATCTCGTTACTCATCAAACGCATGATTTGCTGACGAAGCTTCGGCATCTTACCTGATAAGTCATCTAGAATTTCGTATGGGATTTCACATACCATTGATGTCTCTAGAGCTTGTGCAAAGCTAGGGTGTAGGTCGCCAGTAATTGCATCAAAGCCAACTAAATCACCAGCCAAGTGGAACGCAGTAATCTGCTCATCACCTTGCTCAGTAATTGTATAGCTTTTGATAGTGCCAGAGCGTATCGCGTAAAGAGACTTAAGCTCATCACCCGCTTTAAATAGCTCTTGGCCCTTTTGAATAGGCTTTTTTCGCTCAATGATCTGGTCTAGTTGATCCAGTTCAGATTCATTCAAAGTAAATGGGATACACAGCTGGCTAATACTACAATCCTGACAATGGATTGCACAGCCACCAGACTGAACACGTTTCGTCACAGGCTTTTCAGAAATCATAACAATCTTTCACTATTTGATATACGTCAATATTTTAGCATCCATTCAGAGTAAAGGATAGCAAAAAAACCGCATTTAAAGCACGCCTATACGGTATAAATAATGAGCTGAATGGCTTGGTAGGCAGTAAATAGACCGTATAAAAGGATCAAAATTGCACCGCATTGTCTAAACAAGTCAGCTTGTTGCAACTTTTTTAGAAAACCAGCACCAAAACCAACGGTGAGCATTGCGGGCAAGGTTCCGAGACCAAACGCGAGCATGATTCCAGCACCGTTAATCCAGCTTCCTGAGACTGCGGCCCACGTCAACATAGAGTAAACGAGACCACAAGGAAGCCACCCCCAAACAAAGCCAAATGGCAGAGCATGGCTTGGGTGCTTGAGAGGAAGAAGCGATTGACCTATTGGAGAAACATAGCGCCATAAGCGTTGTCCAACTGTTTCAAAAGCCAATAAGCCAAACCACCATTTACCGATGTATAACGCCAGCACAATCATGAATACCGCAGCAACAAGCCTTAACCAAGCTAACGCAGCGTTAAAATCACTAAGCTGTCCTAATGAAGAAACCGCACCACCAATTAACCCACCAATCATCATATAACTGAGTAAACGCCCAAAGTTATAAAGAATAGGAGTAATAGGGGAAGGCTTTTGAGCGCCAATAGAAAGAATCGACGCGATGCCACCACACATTCCCATGCAGTGGCCTGCGCCGATCAACCCAACCACAAAGGCACCAATCCAATCGGGTGTCATTTCTTGCTACTTGGTTGGTTCTTTGAAGCAGGATCGTTTGCGTCTTCATCGAACAAAATGTTGTGACCTTGGCGTTCTAAGTCTTCAAATTGTTCGCTTTTCACTGCCCACAAAAATATGCCGACAGCGATGCACACTAAGACGATAGCGATAGGAATGAGTATGTATAAGCTTTCCATTATTTACCTTGCTCTTTTAGAAGTCTCAGTGAGTTAGACACTACAATGATAGAACTCGCTGACATGCCAACCACAGCGATGTAGGGTGCGACTAGGCCGGCAACCGCAAGCGGCAGTATAAGTAGATTGTAACCCAGTGACCACGCTAAGTTTTCACGAATGATTTTACGAGTTTTCAATGCCAACTTACGTGACTGAAGTAGCCTATCAAGCTTATCACCTAACAAAACCATATCAGCAGAAGCTTTAGCGACATCTGTACCGCCGCCCATAGCTACAGATAAATGAGCGCCCGCAAGAATAGGGGCATCGTTAATACCATCACCAACCATCATCGTAATGTCTTTGTGATCACGAGAGTTGAGGTAGGCAAGCTTATCTTCAGGTTTAGCGTTGGCAACAATATCTGTAATACCGATCTCTTCCGCGACAGGTTTAGCATTGACTAATGAATCCCCTGTCAAAAGAGTGGTTTTGATGCCCGCTTCTTTGAACTTTTGAATGAACTCGATGCTCTCTTTACGAATTGGATCTTCATAAACAAAGGTTGCAATGTGTTTATCATCAAGAGAGAGGTAAATACCGTTACTCTGATCATTCTGAGCCTCGCCAAGAATAAACTCGCTACTTCCGATAGCCACTTTATGACCATTCCACTCACCAGTAATACCAGAACCAATGACATTGTTCACTGAGTCGACTCTTACATCATCAGATTCAAACGCTTTAAACGCTTTAGCGATAGGGTGGTTAGCATGTTGCTCAAGGCTTGCGGCTATCTGTAGACAGGTATCTTCGTCTATATCTGAATGCGTTGCAGTTTGACTAATACGAATGTCACCTTCAGTAAGGGTACCTGTTTTATCAATGATGAGGTGATTTACCTTACAGAGCGTCTCAAACACATGACCCTTGCGAAGCAGGATACCGAAATTACCCATACGGGAAGTTGAACAGGTGATTGCCGTTGGTGTTGCAAGAGATAATGCACAAGGACAAGTCGCAACCAATACTGACAACATGATCCAGAATGCGTCTTCTGGTTTAGTTTGATGCCAGTACAACCAAGTACCAAAAGAGATAATCAAAATCACCGCGACGAAATAGCGCGCTACGATATCCGCAATCTCTGCAATACGAGGCTTAGAAAGCTGAGCTTCATCTTGTAAACGTACAATGTTAGAGATAACCGAATCCGCTTTTGAGCTCTTAACTTCAAGCTCAAAAGACTCGTCACCATTTAAGGTACCTGCAAAAACAGAGTCCCCTTTATTTTTTACAACGTGGATAGATTCACCCGTGAGCATCGATTCATCAATATGAACTCGCCCAGATAACACGACGCCATCTGCAGGAATGTGTTCACCGGGTAGAACTCGGATTTTGTCGCCAACCTTAAGCGTCTTAACTGGAATTTGATCGCCATCGAGAGTGGTTGCCATTGCTGGAACTAACTTAAGCAGGTTGCCACTTGCGGCAGCTGCTTTGCGACGGGCGCGCATCTCAAGGAATCGCCCTAACAAGAGGAAGAACGTAAACATCGAGATAGATTCGAAGAAGACTTCGCCTTGCTCTGTTACAGTTGCCACTAAGCTAGCCACGTAGGCGAACAACAGGGCGATAGATACGGGTACATCCATACCTAACGTGCGGCCTTTGATACTTCGCCAAGCATTAATATAAAAAGGTAATGCTGAATACAGTAAAACCGGTGTTGCGAAGATCAAACTTACCCAACGAAAATAGTGTTTGAACTCGGGTTCAAGATTACCGAAAACTTCAAGGTACAGGGCGACTGCAAGCATCATTACTTGCATCGTTGCCAGACCAGCAACACCTAAGCGATACAAATAGTTCTTCATCGAACGATGGTAAGCCGCTTCTTGCTTGTCTGCCTCGAAAGGCGCCGCTTTGTAACCAAGCGTATGAATCGCAGAAAGCAGCTCGCTCAATTTAGTTTTTGTATTGTCCCAGCTAAGAAGGGCACGGTTGGTTGTGGTGTTAACACGAATACCATAAACACCGTCTTGAGCAGAGACTTGCTTCTCAATCAACCAAGCACAAGCCGCACAAGAGACACCCTCTAGTGACAACGTCACCTCTGAGGTGTTTTCAGAATTACGTACAAACTCAAGTTGTACATCTTCATTGTCGTAATGGCTAAGGGCAAGTAACTGTTCAGGAACGAGATCAGCTTTTTCAGCCGGAGCGGTACGATATTGGTAGTAGGAGACCAAGCCACTATCAACGATGGTTTGGGCTACGGTTTCGCAGCCCGGGCAACACATTGGACGTATAGAGCCTAATATTTCTACTTTAAAATCCGTTTCCGCTGGTACATCTTCACCGCAGTGATAACAGGATTCACTCATACTTTAGTTCTCTAGTTTGATTTTGTTTTCTAGAGGGAAGGTGATACGGCCTTGCACCAACCATTCTTCGTTGTGTGGCGTCAATTCAATGAACCAAGGGCCTTCAATCTCATGGTCAGTGTTAAGCACGTAATCGCCCTGTGCATTCGCTGTAAGCAGTTGTGTGAAGTCGCGGTCAGGCAGGGTGCGGTGAACAAACATGGCACTGAGCGCAGGGAAGTGCTCAAGCTTGCCTTTATCTAAAGAAATGATGATTGACTCACCACGCTCAGAAATGTCTGCTGACAAGCCTAGTGCTTTTGCTACGTTAACCTTAGAGATATCGACATTAATGCCTTTCCCTTTTTTATAGTAATCCTCAGTGACCAAGTCGACAGAGTTCTGTGTAAATACAATAACCGTTAAGATCGTCCAGACCACAACTGTCGCAGGCAACGCGATTAAGAACCACGGCCAAAATTGTTTATACCAAGGCTTTACCATAAAAAAGATCTCGAAAAAGAATAAAAAGAAGTGTTTATAAAATAAAGGAAAGACAGCCCCTAAGAAAGGGGCTGTTATTGAAATGTTACTTATTATCTGAGTTGCTTAAGCTCCACACGTAAGCAGAAACTAGTTGAACTTTTTCTTCACCTAGAATGTCCTTCCATGCTGGCATTACACCAGAACGGCCGTACATTACAGTTTCTGTTACATCTGCACGAGAATCGCCGAACAACCAATCGCGGTCAGTCAGGTCAGGTGCACCTACAGCAGGGTTACCTTTACCATCTGTACCGTGACACGCTGCACACACTACGAAACGAGCTTTACCAGCTTCAGCTTCACGAGCGTTAACGCTACGACCAGAAAGGCTAAGAGTGTAGCTAACTACTTCTTTCACGCCTTCTTCGCCAAGAGCGTCTTTCCAACCTGGCATTTGACCAACACGACCGTGTAGTACTGTCGTTAGGATCGCTTCCGGCTCACCACCGTATAGCCAAGCATCGTCAGTTAGGTTAGGGAAACCTTTCTGACCACGTGCATCCGAACCGTGACACTGAGAACAGTTTTGTAGGAACAGACGTTGACCTACTTTAATTGCTTCAGAGTCTGATGCGATATCAGGGATCGAACGAAGACCGTTATCATCGTATGCAAGTTGGTTAAACGCTTCGCCAAAGTAGTTGTTAGCGTCGTCTAGCTCTTTCGCATACTGGTCTAGTCGCTTGTTCTGTTGCGCGTCAACTACAGAAGCACGAGACTGTGCAACCGAAGTAACGGTCTGGTCAGAACTTGTCCAACCTAGAACACCTTTAAAGTTACCTAGACCTGGATAAAGGATGAAGTAGATTACCGCGAACACAAGCGTGCCGATAAATAGGTAAGTCCACCACTTCGGAAGAGGGTTGTTTAGTTCACGAATACCATCGTATTCATGCCCCATGTCATCACCTTCTTCAATACCCGTTTTGTTCGAGAAGCATGAGCGAAGTAAAACCGCACAACCAATGAGTGTACCGATAGTAATTACGGAAACCCAGATACTCCAGAATGTACTCATTACTTAGTCACTCCTTGTTCTTTTGAACTCGTTTCAGCTTCATCCGCAAAAACTAGGTTTGCATCGTCTTCGAAACGAGATTTACGATTCTTGCCAAATGCCCACCAAACGATGCCGATAAAACAAGCAAAAACGGTCACAGTCCAAACGCTTTGAAATGTAATAATGTCCATAGTCATTCCTTATTTCATTGCGTGGCCAAGAGATTGAAGGTAAGCAATGATTGCATCCATCTCTGTTTTGCCTTCAACATCTTGCTTCGCGTTAGCAATCTGTTCGTCTGTGTAAGGAACGCCAAATTGATTGCGGAAGAGTTCAAGCTTCTGCTGAGTCAATTTACCATCAAGTACATTGTCTTCTAGCCATGGGAAACCAGGCATGTTTGACTCTGGAACAAGTTCACGAGGGTCAATTAGGTGAACACGGTGCCACTCATCAGAGTAACGATCACCAACACGCGCTAGATCCGGACCAGTACGCTTAGAGCCCCACAGGAATGGGTGTTCCCAAACGCTTTCGCCCGCTACAGAGTAGTGGCCGTAACGCTCAGTCTCAGAACGGAATGGACGAATCATTTGGCTGTGACATACGTTACAGCCTTCACGAATGTAAATATCACGACCTTCCATCTCAAGAGCAGAGTAAACACGTAGATTATCTACAGGTTCAGTTGTCTGCTTTTGGAAGATAAGAGGAGTGATCTCTACAAGAGCACCGAAGCTGATTGCGATAACGATCAGGATTGCTAGCAAGCCAACGTTTTTTTCTACCAACTCATGGCGATTATTTGAATTTGAGCTCATTCTTAAATCTCCTTAAGCCGGTTGCGCGATAGCTTTTAAGCTAGCTTTTGGTGCTGTAACAGTTTTGTACGTGTTGTATGCCATTAAGAACATACCAGTTAGGAAGATGAAACCACCTAGGAAACGTACAAAGTAGAATGGGTAAGATGCTTCTACAGACTCAACAAAGCTGTAAGTCAACGTACCGTCAGAGTTAACTGCACGCCACATCAGACCTTGCATTACACCTGAGATCCACATTGCTACGATGTAGAAAACAGTACCGATTGTTGCCAACCAGAAGTGAACGTTGATTAGAGATACAGAGTACATACGCTCTTGACCAAATAGTTTTGGAACTAAGTGGTAAACAGAACCGATAGAAACCATTGCAACCCAACCTAATGCACCAGAGTGTACGTGACCGATAGTCCAGTCAGTGTAGTGAGATAGTGCGTTAACCGTTTTAATAGCCATCATCGGGCCTTCGAAAGTCGACATGCCGTAGAATGATAGAGAAACGATTAGGAAACGTAGGATAGGGTCGTAACGTAGCTTATGCCACGCACCAGATAGAGTCATAATACCGTTGATCATACCACCCCAAGAAGGAGCGAATAGAACAAGCGACATAACCATACCTAGAGATTGAGTCCAGTCAGGTAGTGCTGTGTAGTGCAGGTGGTGAGGACCAGCCCAGATATACAGAGACACTAGAGCCCAGAAGTGAACAATCGATAGACGGTAAGAATAAACAGGGCGTTCAGCTTGCTTAGGTACGAAGTAGTACATCATACCTAGGAAACCAGCTGTTAACAGGAAGCCTACCGCGTTGTGACCGTACCACCATTGTACCATTGCATCGATAGCACCTGAGTAAATCGAGTACGATTTAAACGCAGATACAGGAACAGCTAGGCTGTTAACGATGTGCAACACGGCAACCGTGATAATGAAGGCTCCGAAGAACCAGTTTGCTACGTAGATGTGTGACGTCTTACGCTTAATCATTGTTCCAAAGAACACGATTGCATAAGCTACCCACACAAGCGTGATAGCGATATCGATTGGCCATTCAAGTTCTGCATATTCTTTACCAGAGGTTAGACCTAACGGTAAAGTAATTGCAGCGGACAGAATAATCGCTTGCCAACCCCAGAAGGTGAAGGCTACGAGTGGACCACCAAAGAGACGCGTCTGACAGGTGCGTTGTACAACATAATATGATGTTGCAAACAGGGCACTTGTACCGAACGCAAAAATAACCGCATTAGTATGCAGGGGACGTAAACGACTGTACGTCAGCCACGGCGTATCAAAGTTTAGCTGTGGCCAAACTAATTGAGCGGCAATCAAAACACCAACGCCCATACCGACAATACCCCAAAGAATAGTTACTAAGGTGAACTGACGGACGACCGTATAGTTGTAGTTTTGTTCAAGCTGCTTTTCTTGGCTCATTTGCATGCTTCCAATTTCTTATTTACTACACTTTACTTCCAACACGACTCACGTCGTAATGCCACCCAAATCAGAAAAAGAAACTCAGACTATTCAGAACTTTATTTCCGCTTGCTGATTTTAAAAAAAAGTGGCATTTTCAACGCGACACTATACTTGAATTAACAAATCAATGACAGAGTAGTAACCTTACGGTTGGTCAGGAAATGTATTTTTATTTAAAAACTTTGAACTTTGTAACAAGGAGTAAAGGATAAAATGGCAGCACAAAAGCTCACAAAAGGCAGGCTTGTACAAATTATCGTCATGTTGTCTATTTTAGTAGCTGCATTTACTTGGAGAACAGTAACATACGAAAATAACGAAACGGTTGACTGTATTCTTTCAGCACCGTGTGAAATTACTATTGATAAATATAATGTTAGTGTTTCAAGTGATAATCATGGCTATTTAATCGAAACATCTGAAAGTAACAAAATTGCTATTAACTATGATGGAAAAGGAACTCTAGTTGTAAAAAGTCCATCTTCTTGGTTACTTACAACCGATGAACCGACATCACAAATAACAGTCACAACCCCGCAACAAGGCCATCGAGTTTCGGTGACCCTCTCAAAATAAGCATTATGAGGTCGGAGGTGGGATAAACTTGTACTAAATCAGTAAAAACTCATGCTTCAAAATGGTATAACTGACCGATTAATAAATTAATCAAGCGTTTATGAAGTTTCTCTCTAAAGTTTCCTACTCACACGACAACGTCGTCGCTGTTCATGAGCTCCTCACCGGTTTAGAGCGAACTCATGAGATTGCCTGCCTTATCTGCTACTGCACTGAAGAGTATTCAACGTTCTCAGTTCAGGAGTTGCTTAAACAACAACTGCCAGATACACCAGTTCATGGTTGCACGACTTGTCATGGGATAATGACAGAGACGGGGTTTCATTCTGGCCCCGTGATTGGTGTGTTAGCCATCTATGACTCGGGGATAAACGCCTACGGAACAGGGATACAAAGCTTTGAAAGTGATGTTACCTCTAGTACTCATCATGCAATAGATATGGCATTGAGAAAGGCTGATCGAATAGGGGAAGTCCCAGACCTTATTCTTCTTCATTCAACTCCAGGGAATGAAGAAACAGTCATGAATGCGATCGATGCGAAATTCGGTACCGAAGTGCCAATCATTGGTGGTAGCGCCGCTGACAACAAAGTTTCTGGTAATTGGAGTATCTTTACCGAAGATCTCGTTTCTATTAACGGGGTTTCTCTCACTGTCTTTTTCTCATCTCAATCTGTATATAGCTCACTAAATGCAGGGCATACGCCAACTCAATTTTCTGGCACAGTGACTAAAGCTCGAGATCGTATTCTTCAGGAAATTGATAATAGACCCGCTGTGGATGTATATAATGAATGGACAAATTATCACTTAGGGAACTCTGATGACGGTTTTATTTTCGAACAGTCATCCGTTTACCCTTTAGGTCGAAAGGTCGGTTCTTCGTATAAGACACCTTATTTCAAATTGTCACACTCAATTAGACAAACAGAGTGCAAAGGCATTGAACTATTTACCGATATTAATGAAGGTGATGTGATCAACTTAATGCAGGGCTCTAGAAAACAGATCATCAGCAGAGCCGCCAATATCATACATTCATCTTATTTTAACGACATGGATCATGAAGAGAAACTGGGTGCGATCAACATCTTTTGCGCAGGGCCCATGTTGAGCTTAAAACAGGATATGGACGAAGTCTGCACGCAAATAAATCAAGCACTTAATGGGCTTCCATACATATGCCCATTCACGTTTGGCGAACAAGGACGTCTTTGTGGTGGTGAAAATGCGCACGGTAATTTAATGGTGTCGTCGGCCACTTTTTATAGGTTAAAGAAATAATGGGTACGGACAACCAGGAAGCGCTACAAGAGGCGCTGGTACAGTTAGAAAGAGCCAAATCACGCGAGCGTAGTTTAGCTGAAGAGAATAGGGTGATACTGTCGACTATCTCTGAAATTAGCAAGGCTAACTCTATTTCTGATATATTTTCCAGCCTAGAACTAGTTCTTAAGAAGTATATAAAATTTGACGATTTCATCGTAATTTCACGTGTAAACAACCAAGATAGTTTTAAAACACTCTTAGCGAACAACCGTGCTTATGAAAATATTCAGTGGCAAGACTCAGGAAAGTTATCGCGCGTTATAAACGGTGAATGCACAATTTTATTTGAGCCACGCAGTCTGCCAGAGTTTAGTTCACTTAATTCAATATTACTTGACCAAATCAACTCCGTATTAATGACCGGTATCGACACAGGCTTAACTCAATCTGTGATCGTTTTTATCCATTCCAATACAAAACACTTTAGTGTTGAAACGAAAGCCACACTGAACCGTTTCCGGCCACTGATTGAACGCGCAGTGTTCGACATCGAAAACAAAGAGAAGTTAGAGGCGACGGTTAGAGAGCGCACCGCTGAACTCATATCTGCGCGTAAAGAAGAAGAACGCGCAAACAAAGCCAAATCCGAATTCTTAGCAATGATGAGTCACGAGCTGCGCACACCACTTAATGCCATTATTGGATTAATTGAGACATTAAAGTGCTCAGACTTAACTAATGAACAACGCTCGATCATTCAGAGCATGGGAACATCCTCTGAACTTTTGCTGGCCATTATAAGTGACGTACTAGATTTCTCTAAAATTGAATCCGGCTGTTTTTCTTTAGCGCCACAATGGAACAATGTAAGAGACACTGTAACTTTTGTTTTGTCCGAACAAACTAAGATAGCTGACGCTAAAGGGTTAACGCTAAATCTAACCTGCGAAATGCCCGAGCACGAGCTACATTACATCGACCAAACGAGACTTGCTCAAATCCTATTTAACTTAGTCGGCAATGCCATTAAGTTTACTGAGCGAGGAGAAGTTAATATCGGTATTCATTACCAGCAAAGTGCTTTCCATATATCCGTAGAAGACACTGGTATTGGCATGAATCCTCGACAATTGGCATCGTTATTCAGCCCGTTTGTTCAAGCGGATAGCACCATTACACGTAGATTTGGTGGAACAGGTCTAGGTTTAGCCATCACCAAGCGCTTGGTGGAACTAATGGATGGAAGAATCGAAGTAACGAGTGAGTTGAACAAAGGCTCATGCTTTAAGGTTCAATTGCCTGTGTTAAGTCGGTTAAACAAAGATGCTCAGTTGAAAGAAGTGTGCGGCACGGCAAGCCAATCGCTTAGGACTCAATATTCTGTGTTAATCGTAGAAGACAATCCAACGAACCAAATGGTTATTCAACTAATTCTGTCGAGACAAGGACACAAAGTTTTCATCACAAGTAACGGAAAAGAAGCCATTAACTTTATTCAATCTGAAAAAGCACCCATAGACATTATTCTTATGGATGTTTCAATGCCGGTGATGGACGGACTAACAACCACCAAAGTTATGAGGCAAAAAAACATAAACATACCAATTGTCGCGCTAACAGCTCATACATCAAATGAAGACAAATGTTCGTGCTTAGATGTAGGTATGAATGACTTCGTTACCAAACCAGTAAGAACCAAAGAGATCACAGAAGCGATCGATCGCTTATTAGTAGAGTCCTAATAAACGTATTCTGAATCGAAGATTATGAATATGATTATTAGGTATTTTATGGTAAATAGACTTTCGGTTAAATTGAAACGCTTTTACCGGCCACAAAGTGTAAGTGGGGTGCCAGAAATGAACACAATACCTGTTTCCACCAAACCTTATTTAACATAAGATAGATAATACGCACTGATTTATGTAAGAGCAATATAGTAATGTCCGGTTTGAGCAACTTTAAAATGTCCTCCTAAGCTTAAAACATTGTTTGGCTTTTAGGACCTAAACTGCTGACTTTTTAGATATCTCTATTAGACATGTCAGACAACTGTTAAACCAAACCAATCGGCAACTTGCCCAAGTTCGCCGACAGTTTCTACAACCTTCAGTTTCTTTAACTACATGAAAGCCTCGCTTCAATACTAATTGAAAATCACAATAACGATTGAATTAACGCTACGAAAATTCCCGTACCCACTAAGTCACGTATTATATGACAAACGCCTATGGTGACTTCTAGGCTTCAATCGAATCTATTGAATGTGACTCTGTGTTGAAATCTGAACATGCTTGCTCCTGTAACTACCCAGATTTCACGCACGCCTCTGTATCCTTTGATAATTCACTACTTGAAAATGTCACAAGTTTATAGCGGACGATCTTTGTCTTAGACCTTGTTGTTACTTCTTAAGTGCTTAGTTCCAATACCGTGCTTGGTTTCTAATGTTCAACAACGACCAGGATGGCGCTATGGTAACCAAGCAAAAAGCCAACGTACGAATGAATACCAATTCTCATAACAACACTTTCATTTGATAATGACTCATCTGGTACCTTTATCTTAGTGTAGATGCAAAAGTTTTGAGTTACAGCGTCACCAAAGCTAACCATTGCCATACATCGGTCAAAGATGAAGCTCTATCATTCTAAATGGTCTGTATTGGAATAGGCGGACAGGAGTTCAGTACAACCCCTTCAGTGATTTTGGAAAGTAAGAGATAGGAAGATTTCAGGCTAAAAGATGACTATCTGTACCGACAATAACTACAAGATATCGTCGGTACAAAACAAAAAAGTGACACGGTCACTAGATACTATTGGTTAACTGACCAGGAACTCGTGATTTCATTTGAGCAATAGCCAAGCCTGACATTTGAACTTGTGAAAACCAGTAAGGACGATGCTTTAGATTAAATAGTTCACTATGATTTAAGGCTTCAAAAATTGAAAACGCATGGGCCTGAGCAAGCGCTGCACCATAAACACTCCTCTCAGAAACATTCACACCATCAACCTCCTCCACTAGCGCTTGTTTAATGTAGGTTGTATTTGGACTCCAATCGATATGTTCAATTAACTTATTAAGGAGTGTCATTTCCATACTGGAGAATACTTTCTCTAAGAAGCTAGTATTTGGTAGCACTTCAGCACAAGCATAGTATTCATTGTGTTTGTCACTGGCTCCACGATAACTCAGCATCGTTTGTACGAGTGCGTCTTCAAATGTTTGAGAGAAATGATTACACACTAGGAACATAGGCAAAATACGCAGTGTGCCCAATAGAATACCGACATCGGGATCTCGTACAGAGGTATCTTGTAGACGTATACGTGTTGCGTTCGCCGTCACCATTAAGTGTTGCCATAGTTTAGGCGCGATATGCTTAGTATTTTCGTCAGACCATTTAAGTAGCGGCTGGCTCATTAAAATAGGATAAAGCAAACGGCTATTATCAATGCCAATCTGACCTACAGCGACTTTCGGATCCAAGATAACTTTAGGCTTACGACCATACTTCTCACAAAACTGCCTATTGGAAACAAAGTCAGTTAAGCTAGACGACAGACTTCGGTTCTCTTCTGCTAAACGGTGAAGTTTGTTGAAATTCAATGAAGGAGAATAAGCAACACTAGCAAAGGCGTTGAAATCCGGAAGCTGGGAGAAAAGTGAGCTTATGAGAGTGCTTTCAAGTTTTTTTTCTAGAAGCACTGAGGCTGTTTCACATACATCTTCTAGAACATAGCGCAATGTATTTTGTTTAGCTGCGATCTTTTCACGTTTAGCGGCAACCCTATCCTGCTCACACATTAACAAGATGCGCTGGTTATTGGTTATACGCTCAGATTCTTTAAAAATCACATCATCACAATAGCGATTTTCTAAGCTAAGTAATGAGTCAACGAGATCCTGATTGAGTTTGTAATTAGGACTTACGAGCCACTTGTTAAAGCGTTCTGCAACATTCGATGATATCTTTCTTGAGAGTTCTACTACTTCAGGTGTGAAATTTTTATTTGCTAACAACAACCTACAAATCCCTTGACCACATTTCATTACCTGGCTGTTATAACAGCCTATCTAAATTATTAGTTCTGTATATTAAATGAAGTCGCATTATTTTTCACGGGATAGTTAACTGTTACTCAATAAATTTAGTTATAGTGCATTAAATCATATCTTTCATGTTAAAAAGCGATCTGTATTCGAATGAACTTTTCGTAACTTTGGTAACGATATTGCTTCTTCGGTACTGCCTTTTTAGCTAGCTTACATAGCTTGGCATCTCCATGGGTTTTAACTCGGTGAACCTTAGTGAATGCTTTGCTATGCCTCATTTCCAACATCAAGTCACAAAATCCATTAAGATCACTGTTCCCTTTAGCATTAAGTGTTTTGATGACTTGTGACTTTATCTTTTTTGCTACTGGGTTTATTAACGCATCATCAGCTATAGAAGCTTGAGAGATAACTAGTAGCATCAATAATTTTTTCATAATACCTCCTTAAGATGAAGGTATTATGCAGAGAAGCGCTAAATCATTTGGATGGATTTAGAATGACAATATGCTAGCAGCTTAGCATTGATAGGAGCTCAAGCTCTCTTAGAGCCTTTCGATTTAAAGCCATTGTGAGGAAAAACGTTACGAATGCGTTGTTGGGTGCTTTTAGGCACCTGCTTCGAAAACTTTAAGTTATAACCTGAGCGCTTTGCATATACCTTAAGCTCTCCATCAAAGCTCTGTTTACGGCCGATCTCTTGTAAATTATGTTTGAAGCTTGGCGGCATATGCCCCTTGAATTGAGCAATCTGTCCTTTTTCAAACGTCACTTTGAGTACAGGCCTATCAATTGCAACGAGCCAGAATACGAGTACTGCCCCGATAAGAATCACATACATCATAACAGCCGCCTTAAATCACTATTTATCGTCAGATAATAACGCGCTCAAATCTTCTTTGAGGCTGGTTACCGTTTTACTTGCTTGTTCACTTCTTGATGCTTCACTGACTAAGTATTCAATTGCATCAGACAGAGTACAGCCTAGCTCGTTTGCTCTTTGTGATAGCTTTTCCCAAACGCGATAATCTAAATCAATCGATTTTTTCTTGGTATGAACTTGTTCAGCATTGAAATGACGCTTACGTTTCGCGCGAATAGCCTGCTTTAGCTTGTTGTCGAGCTCCAAAGACATGTGATCTTCTATCCACTCAAGAACGCCTGTAGGTTGATGTTCTAGCTTCAGCAGATTCTGTACAGCAACATCTGCTTCACTTGAATCAATATGACGGGTAATGGATTCACCTTCCTTCCATTTTTTTACCAGATAGTTCCATTTCCAACCACATTCCAAATTCTCAAGCTGCTGATATTTCATGTCAAATCCCAAACGTTAAACCTAGTGACAGCGTAACCCAAATTACCTAAATAGACAATTGAACAATTAAAAGAATAGACCAAGATCATACTTATATTGCTTGGTTTCTTGCGTTTAAACAGATACTTCTATTAGGCATTGTCGTTTTTCTATATACTCCCAGTCTCTTTACCATATTTAGTAGATTCAATGACTCAAGTAGACTGGCGACATGTAACGCCACAATATGATGAATACACACATCAGTTAGAGCAATACCCTAACCTATCGCCTTTTTCATTTATGCAGATTCAGCATAGATTCCGTGATGCCTTAACTCGCTTTGTACGCTTGTCTAGTCTATCTCGTGTGTTACTTGTCAATGCGCCTGATAATGCCATTTATCGCCAACTCATCATTGAATCGCTCAACCACTCCATTTCTGAAGACAATCACCCTGTAGTCAAAACTGAGTCATTAAATGCAGCAGCGTTATTTGACCAAATTGAATCAAAAGATGGACAAGTGATAGCGACCACACAAGGCTTGCTTTCTAAAGCAGACAATGGATTTCTCATTGTCTCTGCAAATCTCATCCTTGCGAACCCGGGAAGCTGGCTACTACTCAAATCAGCTTTACTCGGTGATGAGATTGAGCCAATCAGAAGTAACCCGGATCACCTATGTGCGCCGCAATCACCTCGCACATATAACATTAAGCTCATTATTGTTGGTGACCGTGGCCAAATGGGTGATCTTGATTATTTGGACAGCGATATCCGTAATGGCTTTTGTCTATTTAGTGAGATTGAACAAGATCTAAAATTAGACCAAGTGAGTCTGGTTGAATATTTAGGCTATCTAAAATGGCTACAACAACGCTATCAGTTACCAGAGCTTAATGTAGAAGCCGTTACAGCCTTACTTTGCGCAGGTGCAAGAGAAGCTGAAGACCAAACTTACACGCCTCTATGCCCTATCTGGCACAACACATTACTGAGCGAAGCAGCAATAGAGTCCAATAACACCGATATCGATAGCGTTCATATTGAACAAGCGCTATCACACAAATATCAACGTGAGTCGTACCTTCCTGAGCGTGCTTTAGATGACATCCTCGATGGACAAGTCATCATCGAAACTCGAGGTGAACAAGTTGGTCAAGTTAATGGTTTAACCGTTATTGATGTCCCTGGACATCCTATCTCTTACGGTGAACCCGCTCGTATTTCCTGTGTGATTCACTTTGGCGATGGTGATATCTCCGATGTAGAGAGAAAAGCTGAACTTGGCGGTAATTTACACGCCAAAGGCATGATGATCATGCAAGCTTTTGTGAGTGCGTCATTGAACCTTGAAGATCCTCTACCATACTCAGCTTCGGTTGTATTCGAACAGTCTTATTGTGAAGTAGATGGCGATAGTGCATCGTTAGCAGAGCTATGTTCATTAGTAAGTGCCCTTTCTGAATATCCGATCAATCAGCAGATTGCTGTAACAGGTGCCGTTGATCAATTCGGCCAAGTACAAGCTGTCGGTGGACTGAATGAAAAGATCGAAGGTTTTTACCATGTATGCAAACATCAGGGTCTCACAGGTGAACAAGGCGTAATCCTACCTCATACAAATTTAAAGCATTTGGCGCTTCAGCCAGATGTAGTCGAAAGCATTAAAAATGGGCAATTTCATATCTGGTCTGTATCGAATGTAGATGAAGCCATTCCTCTTATTATGAACAAACCATTTAGAGACGAAGAGCAAGAAAGCGTTCTCAGCAAAATCGCGGAACGTATTGAAAACTTTGAAAGACATGAACATCCGCCAGGAATTGTGGAACGCATCAAAAACTGGTTTGTCTAGTACTGATCGGACTTGTTTAGCGTACACCTGTTCACTAATATGCACCTATCAAAAATTGGAGTAAATTGATAATGCAAAACAAACGTGATTCTTACACTCGCGAAGAGCTTCTAGCATCAAGCCAAGGCGAACTATGGCCACAAGGCCCTCAACTTCCAGCACCAAACATGTTGATGATGGATCGCATCACTAAGATGTCAGAAACTGAGGGTGATTTTGGTAAAGGTCTAATCCTTGCTGAGTTAGATATTACTCCAGACCTATGGTTCTTTGATTGTCACTTCCCAGGTGACCCTGTAATGCCTGGTTGTCTAGGTCTAGACGCTATGTGGCAACTTGTTGGTTTCTTCCTAGGTTGGGTTGGCGGCGAAGGTAAAGGCCGTGCTCTAGGTGTTGGTGAAGTGAAATTTACTGGTCAAATTCTACCAACAGCGAAAAAAGTAACGTACGAGATCCACATGAAACGCGTTGTAAACCGCAAGCTAGTAATGGGCTTAGCTGATGGTCGCGTTCTTGTAGATGGCAAAGAAATCTACGTAGCAAAAGACCTTAAAGTTGGCCTTTTCCAAGATACGTCTTCTTTCTAAAAGAATTCTAAAGATAAAGCTGCTTATTGCAGCTTTTCTTTTGTGGTAAAATATTTAGTTATAGTGCACTATATGACCAATTGTATGTTGTAACAAAGTAATCAATCCCCTCCACCAGCTTCTAGTTCTATAAAATAACAAGGCCCCGAAATCGGAGCCTTTGAAATCCTTGACATTTGTCCTATTACTTATAGAGACCTGCTTGTTTGTCATCTTTGGCATCACGCCAACCACCTAACCAATACGACCGAGAATCCATTTGGCTATATGGGCAAGCTTCTTGCGACCTTCCATTTAAACCAGCCTTGTAGCCTTGGGATTGTGCTCGTTCTAGGCGATCACGCTTTTGTCTCTTCATAGTGCAGTCCTCATACGGGTGTCCATTTCTAAACATATAATGATTACAACATCGTGGAGTTTTTGTAACTCCAACTTTAAGAATTAACCAAGATCCTACTTTTCTCAAGACGAAAAAAAGCCCAAGTTCAGAATTGTGAACTTGGGCTCAAGAGCTAAAATTATTTAAATTTTCTGCGGAACCCGAGGAAACCAAGCAGTGTCAAAGCGAAAACACCGAGGCCAGCACCTTGACGTTCAACATTTTGAGAGTCGGTACCACGAGCTTGAATATCATCCGTTGTTGCACCAGAGATTGGAACTAGCTTAACCGCTACGACTTCCTCTACAGCATCTGATGAAGCGTTTCCACAGTAAGAGTTGTGTGAGGTAGTATCATACTGTTGAGGTACACCACTAACTGTACACTTGATTGCAGTTGCAGAGATCACACCAGCATCATTAATATCTGATGCATCGATAATACGGAAGAAGTTATTTTGTGCTGAGAAATCTTGCCCATCTGCATTGGCACCATTCGTAAGATCGTCTAACCACCAAGCCTTACTATCAAATAATGCAATTCTTGAAGCATCAGTACCATCTGCTTGATACGGATAAATGAAGCCGCGATGACGACGTTCACTACCATCTACTTCACGAGTTGTGTCAGCATCAACTTGACCTACAAATTCATTGTACTTATTAACCGACTTAGCTTCGCTTCCTGCACCGGTAAAGAAAATGCCACCAGTTAAAAACGTAGCGGTAGGAGTTGCATTTGAGGCATTTTCTACGACAAATGCTTTGTTCGCTGCACTACCATTTTCTGGTACATAACCATTACGCTTAGCATGTCCAACCGCAAATAGGTTCTTATTGATATCAGACACAACTGAGTTACTAAATATAGCATCATCACTCGATGAGCCTGACTTAACTTCAGCTCCAGACACCGATGTTGTTGTCCAAGTTACAGCAGAAAGATCGATTGACGTTGAGAAATCTAGATCATTACTTACAAAAACACTTGCGTTTAAATCTTGAAGATCGCCGCTCCCATCAACGGAATCATACCCAACACCGTAAAGCTTGTTACCAACCTCAACTAAACCACGCATACTACCCTGAGCAAAGTAATCACCGGTTTGTGATGGGTAACTATCGTTGTTACTCCATGGAATTTGATTATTGCTCGAAGCATTCCATAGCGCAGCCTTGGAGCTAAAAGTAGTACTTGATGTACTTGTGCCTGCACCTTTTTCAGAAATACTACCAAAGTTCAATATAGTACCTTCTGAAAGAGTTAATGCTCCCCAAGCTCGCGACTCAGAGTCTGATGTCAACGCAACAGTCGTGATGGCTTTATTTCGAACACTATCATCACCGTTGCTGTCACCTTCAGAAGCAACGCCAAGGGGCTGAGCTGTAGTATCTAAAGCGTTGATCACTGAATTGTATTGATTAATACTTGACGCTGCACCCTCAATAAACGCTTGTGCATTGACCTTAGTTAGGTCATTGATTTCCTTACTCCAAGTATTCCAACGTTGTACCGCCCAACTTTCACAAGTTGAGTATCTCAATTCACGATAACAGTAGTTCTCAAAGTCATTAAACTCTTGGATATACTGAAACGCAGCATCCATTGCAAAAGGAACTTCTTCTCGATAGCTAACGCCTTCTACGGTATTACGCGTTTCACCGGCTAGCTTAAACGAATCTGTCGCACAGTTTGTCGCGTTAGAGTCAAAGCAGCCCATAGTAAGTTCCGTAGCACCGTTCATCGCACTACCAGGTTGAATAGCAACACCGAATGTTTCAGTTGCGTCTGTAATCGCTGCAGGCTTCTCTACCTCAACGACTTGGTATAAGGCAGCGTTAGCGTTGGTTGCAGCCAATACTAGGGCTGCAATTGTCGTTAACTTAAAATTCGTACTACTCATTATTACTTCTTAACTTTCCTGTTGTAGTGCCTCGAGCTCTTCCCAACGCTCAAAAGCAACTTCTAGCTCCTGCTCTGCAGCAGAAAGCTTATCTAAAACTGGTTGTGTCTGCTCTACAGGATTTGAAAAGAAGTTCGGTTCATTCACTTCTTCCTGAAGAGTTTCAATTTGGGCTTCCAATTCCTCTAAACGCATAGGTAACGCTTCAAGCTCTCGCTGTAGCTTATACGATAACTTCTTAGGTTTAGCCTTAGCTGGCGCAGTTTTGGGAGTTTCCTCAACTACTTTTGCTTTCTTTGATGGCTTTTCAACCTGACGTGACTGAAGAACTTGAGATCGTTGTTGTTGAGCATCGTGATAGCCACCCACAAATTCTTCAATAACGCCGTTACCTTCGAAGATCCAGCTCGTCATGACCGTGTTATCCACAAACTGACGGTCGTGGCTCACTAAAAGAAGCGTCCCCTGATAGTTGGCAAGCAAATCCTCTAAAAGTTCCAAAGTTTCGATATCTAAATCGTTAGTTGGTTCATCGAGAATCAACAAGTTGTTCGATTTGAGGAAAATGCGAGCAAGTAGTAATCGGTTTTTCTCACCACCAGACAAAGCTTTAACCGGCGTACGCGCACGCTTAGGCGAGAACAGGAAGTCTTGAAGATAGCTTAATGCGTGACGCTCACGACCGCCAACCATAACTTCTTGCTTACCGTCAGCTAGGTTATCAATCACCGACTTCTCTGGGTCTAGAATCTCACGGTATTGGTCAAAGTAAGCTACTTCAAGTTTAGTACCGCAATGTAAGCGACCTGAGTCCGGCTTAAGTTGATCCAATAGCAGCTTCAGAACTGTACTCTTACCACAGCCATTTGGTCCAATAAGAGCGATACGGTCACCGCGCATGATATTGAAACTAAAGTCTTTAACAATGTCTTTGCCTTCAAAGCCAAAGTTAAGGTTCTCTGCTTCGAATACAATCTTGCCAGAACGCTGTGCATCATCGATTTGAATAACCGCTTTACCCTGCACTTCACGGCGATTCTTGCGCTCTTCACGGAGCTTTTTAAGTGCACGTACGCGCCCTTCGTTACGAGTACGACGAGCCTTGATCCCTTGACGAATCCATACTTCTTCTTGAGCAAGCTTTTTATCGAACTCCGCGTTTTGCATCTCTTCAACGCGAAGCGCTTCTTCTTTCTCCACAAGGTAGTTGTCATAATCACCAGGGAACGAACTTAACTGGCCGCGATCAAGATCAACGATACGCGTCGCCATTGACTTGATGAATGCACGGTCGTGAGAGATAAAGATGATAGAACCACGGAAGTCTTTTAAGAAACCTTCTAGCCACTCAATCGTTGTTACGTCTAGGTGGTTAGTCGGCTCATCAAGAAGTAGTACATCAGGGTCACATACAAGCGCACGAGCCAAAGCCGCTTTACGCTGCCAGCCACCTGACAAATCGGTTAACTTAGTGTTTGGAGAAAGTTTAAGAGCACCAAGAACGTTATTCACTCGATCATCAAAGCGCCATGCATTCGCATGATCCAGCTCTTCTTGAACTCGAGCTAAACGGTTAATGTTCTTCTCACTTGGATCTTCCGCGATAAGATCCAATAGATCGTGGTAGATCTTTAGCTTCTTACCTATTTCCGCTAAGCCACCAGACACATACTCATAAACAGTACCCTCTTCATTACGTGGTGGATCTTGCTCTAGACGCGATACAACGACATCTTGTGTCACTTGCATCTTACCGTCATCCATAATGATCTCACCGGCAAGAACCTTCATTAAGGTCGACTTACCCGCGCCATTACGGCCTACTAAACAAACTCGTTCGTTTTCTTGCAGAGCGAAATCTGCGCGATCTAATAATGGGTGATCACCAAATGCCAGCTGACCATTATGAATTGTAAGTAATGCCATTCTTTCTTAACCAATCGTTTAATTCTAACAAGCCAAATGGCCAGTTGAGTTCTGAGCAAATTTCTTGGTCAGAACTTTCAAATTTTAGCACCGGAATAGTGACCCCGTAACGGGAAAATAGCGCATCGTCGAATGCAATATCAACAACTTGCACATGTTGGCTAATGTTTAACTGTTCCGTAAGTTCAAATGCCATCTCACACAGATGGCACCCTTCAGTACTGTATAGTGTCAGCACTTATCTGTCCTTATTCGTGCACTATCCGTTACTTATGAGTAATAACCCAGCAGTTATGGATATGCTTATTGCGAGCGAAATCTAGTGGCAGTGTTTTACCAGAGATGTTCTGAGCTTTAAGCCCTAGCGCCTCTAAGCCTTCTAGATCCATTTTGAAGTGACGCTTGTTGTTTGAGAACACAATTGTACCTTCTTCACGCAGGATACGTTTCAGGTTCTCCATTAACTGAATATGGTCACGTTGTACGTCAAATGTCTGTTCCATACGCTTAGAGTTAGAGAATGTCGGTGGATCGATAAAGATAAGATCGTAGTTACCGTTCTCTTTCGCTAGCCACTGTAGGCAGTCAGCTTGAACAAATTGATGCTGGCGACCTACTCGGCCGTTAAGCTCCATGTTCTCTTTCGCCCACTCTAAGTAGGTGTTAGACATGTCAACCGTCTTCGTCGTACGAGCACCACCTACTGCAGCATGAACCGTTGCAGAACCCGTGTAAGCAAACAGGTTCAAGAAATCTTTTCCTGCCGCCATTTCACCGATACGACGACGTGTTAGTTTGTGATCCAAGAAAAGACCAGTATCTAAGTAGTCGTGAAGGTTGACGATAAGCTTCACACCGTATTCATTCACTTCTAAGTTTGACGAATCTTGAGATAGCTTTTGATACTGAGAAGAGCCCTTTTGCTTCTGACGAACTTTAAGCACCACATTGTTTGCTTCTACGCCAGTCACTTGAATCGCAGCACGGATGATGTCCGTTAGGCGACGTTTCGCTTTCTCTTCTGGAACATTCTTAGGCGCTGCGTATTCCTGAATGACTAAATGACCTGGGTATACATCAATCGCCACATTATATTCAGGAAGGTCTGCGTCGTAGATACGGTAACAATCAAGCTGTTCTTTCTTGGCCCATTTACCAATCTTGCCAATGTTCTTTTTCAAACGGTTAGCAAAGTCTGGGGCAATTTGCTGTTCTTGCTGCTCAGAAGGACGTTCTGACATTGGACGATCAGAGATTGAGTAATTCTTTTGGTGACACGGTAACGCACCATTGTTCAATTTGAACTGTTTATCAGCACGCATGCGAAGGCAACTTAGTAGCTCATCTGAACTAGAGAAGATTGACGCGTTACAGCCACCAAACTCTGATTTCAGTTGAGCGCCGAATGCTGTATAAAGTGCGATTAGGCCTGGTTCTGTGCCAAGACGTTCTCCATAAGGTGGGTTGGATACAATAACACCATTATCAAACTCTGCAGGACGCTTCACTAGTGCTGCATCACCTAGCTCAAACTCAATCAAATCTTCAACGCCAGCGCGACGCGCATTATCACGAGCTGTTTTCAGTACACGGGCATCATTGTCGTAACCATAGAACTTACACTCTACCTTTTTTAGACCTCGACGAGCTTGAACATTCGCTTCTGATTTGATTTCCGCCCATAGCTCAGCATCAAAGTCTTCAAGAGCTTGAAAGCCCCACTTCTGACGTTTAACGCCTGGTGCCATGTTTGCCGCCATCATTGCCGCTTCAATGACTAACGTACCCGAACCACACATTGGATCTAAGAATGGTTTTGTCGCATCCCAACCACTACGTAGCAGGATCGCGGCAGCTAGTGTTTCACGTAAAGGTGCGCGACCAGATTCTGGACGATAGCCACGTTGGTGAAGACCGCTGCCGACCATATCAACACCCAAGATCGCTTTATCACGATGCAGACGAACGTGAATGCGGATATCTGGATTTTCTTTGCTGATATTCGGACGAGGTAGAGATTTCTTTTCAAAGCAATCAACAACCGCATCTTTAACCTTCATCGCACCATATTGGCTATTGCGAATCTCGCGGTTTGTACCGTTAAAATCCACCACAAAACGCTTAGAGCTATGGAATTGATTTACCCAGTTTACCGCAGTCGTAGAAAGGTACAGGTCCATGTCGTCTTGACAGGTGAACTCAGAAAGCACACGTACAAATCTTGAAGCCAAGCGACTCCACAAACAACAACGATAAATCTGCTCATTCGTCGCTTTGAATTTAACACCTGCCTGAACAGGTTTTGCGTTTGTAATCCCTAGTTGGGTTAGTTCTTCAACTAATAAATTCTCAAGGCCGTTTGAGGTAACCGCTAGATATTGATTCATAGTGTTCTTTTATTGATAAAAATGAGCTCGATTATACCTTATTTGAGTCAATAAGCGTCACTCTAAACACATCTTTTCATTGATTCTACCTCCTAATTGCTCAGCAATTGCTCGTAAAGCTAAGCACTCGCTAACTCGCAAGAGCAATCTGTGCCGAACGTTCAAAAAACAACCCAAAAGAAAAGTTTATGCAGCGAATATTCAATCCATCATAAGGTTTTGAATTTTTATTCCCCTAGAAATTGGTATATACCAATAACGATTACCCAGTGAAATTGAGTTACAAAATAACTTAAACAGGGAACTTTACACCCCTATTTAGGGAAAATGCCCCAGAGGCATGTTGAAATTAAGTTGAAAAAACAGGCTTTGGTTGTGCAAAAAAGCAGCTCATAGACAAATTATCTATGAGTGGTTTGATGGGAACTGTGAATTTTGGGTATAAAAAAATCGACCCTAAGGCCGATTTTCTTGAGTGTGAGAGTGTTATTTTTGACTAACCTACCATCGCTATATGACGGTGGTGATGCAATATAGCGTTTGCGTCCACCATTCTATCGTGCATCACTTTGATGGAATCACCAAATTGAAGCGCTTTTGATGAGGTCAAGTTGAACTCGTCAAGGTCTACCGAGGCGCACAAGCTCGCGTTCTCTCCAACCTCTAGCACAATAAAGTAACCCAAACTGTACTGATTGTTCATTCGAACGATATCACCCTCTTCTGGGCATTCATGGCCTTGAATCTGTGATTCAAAAAACCAACTTTTCGGCTGAACGGGTTTATGAAAGCGCTTGGCAGCGACGCAGTAAAGCGCAAGCTCTGCTTGACGAGGTTCAGATAGGTCTAATCCGGAGATCTGTTCTTTGAAGGTCTGATAAGAAGAAGCGTCGTCAACCGTGAATTCATTCTCTTTGAATGCACAATCCACCAGCTTATTGCGGACGAGGTTAGTCTTGAAAATCATATCCTCTCCGAGGTTTAGCATTAATGAACATTGCTGTTCATCGTAGTACCAACTCCATGTATCACTAGGTTTAAGCATCATTTCGTCTCACACTGTTGAAGCATTCCATTAGGTAAAACGCAAAATTACCCTTCAATGCAGTAATTTTACTGAGCAATAGGCAAAAAAAAAGAGGAAATGAAATTCCTCTTTTCTCTAAAACTCAGCGAGTTACAGTGTATCTTTTAGTGATACGTATCAAGTTTTGTTTTTATGAGCATTATTACGATTATAAATTCTTAACAATATCACTCACAAGGCTCGGGCCTTTGTAGATAAAGCCAGAGTAAACTTGAACAAGCTTAGCGCCCGCCATCATTTTCTCTTTTGCTGCAACATAAGAATCAACGCCACCTACCCCAATGATAGGAAGCTTATCACCTAGTTCTTCATGAAGCTTGCGTACAACTTCAGTGCTGCGAGACTGAACAGGACGACCGCTCAAGCCACCCGCTTCATCAGCATGCTTCATGCCTTCAACGATTGAGCGATCCAGTGTTGTGTTGGTCGCGATCACGCCGTCGATCTTATTTTTGATCAACGATTCGCAAATCTGGCTAATTTCATCATCACTCAGATCCGGTGCGATCTTAAGTGCAAGTGGGACATACTTACCGTGTTTTTGCTCTAGTTCTGATTGCTTAGTTTTTAGCTCAGCTAGAAGCTCATCCAGCGCTTCACCATATTGAAGAGAGCGAAGTCCCGGTGTATTTGGTGAGGAGATGTTTACAGCAATGTAGCCAGCGTACTGATAAACCTTTTCCATACAGATTAGGTAATCTTCAGCGCCCTTCTCAATCGGTGTGTCTTTGTTCTTACCAATGTTGATACCAAGAATGCCATCGTAGTTAGCTCTCTTAACGTTCTCGACTAGGTTATCTACACCCAGGTTATTGAAACCCATACGGTTGATAATACCTTCCGCTTCTACAAGACGGAAAAGACGAGGTTTGTCATTACCCGCTTGAGGGCGAGGAGTAACAGTACCTACTTCAACAAAGCCAAAGCCCATTGCGCCGAATGCATCAATACACTCACCGTTCTTATCTAAACCAGCTGCAAGACCAACTGGGTTTTTGAACGTTAGCCCCATCACCTCTACAGGTCGATGCGGTAGCTGTTGACGGTAAAGCAGATCGACAGGAGTGCCAGTGAAACGCTTGAAGTTTTGAATTGCAAGATCATGTGCCTTTTCGGCATCAAGTTGGAAAAAGCCAGTTCTGGCTAGACGGTAAAGCATTGTGCCTCCGATAGAAAAAAGCCCCGTGTAAACGGGGCGATATTATTTACTTATTTACCCAACAATTCAATCTATTACTACAAGTAAGGGTAAGATAATTCGAATTCTTAACGAAGTGTATCATGAATTAAGCAAACGTTATCGTCTATCTGCTTGGAACATAAACTAATTAACAAGATTGACCTATTTCGACACAAAAAAATGGCAGCCCCACTCGGCTGCCATTTCGTATCGATATTGACGCTATCTAAACCTTATTGGTCTTTCGACATACAATTTAGATTAAGAAGCATAAGTTCACGTAGTGCTACTGAGAACTTAGCAAATTCATGAACTGAGCCAACTTTAAACTCATTCAGAATACTTTCCCAGCGATGCAGTGATACAGCATTGCTTTCCATCCAGTCGTCCAGGGCTTTGATAACATCCAAGTCTGATGCACAGCCACAAGTTAAAACCTGACCAGTTAGTTGACGCTGCTGCCAATCCAGATCTTCGCGGAATGCCGCACGAGCCAGTGCTTGCCAGTTGTTATCTACTGCTTGGCTGTTGATCTGTTTCAAGAACCAGTGCAGCGACAAACGATCACCAAGGTTAAAGTACAACTTCGAAGCTTGCTCAACCGTTTTACCCGTTTCGCGAGCTACTGTGGATATATCCAGTGCTGAGTATAGGCTAGACAGACGCGCTACCGAGTTCGCAAGTTCTTCTTCAACACCTTGTTCAATCCAAACCTTAGCAACAGAGTTATGCTCTTCTACCTCTGCAGCCACTAGAGTTTCATCCAGAACCTTCGTAATTGCATTTACATCTTCGCGGTAGAGCTCAATCAATGCTGTCACAGACTGTTTGCCTGGGCGATTTCTTAATAACCAGCGGCTAATACGACGCATCGCTCGACGTACATTGAAGATTAGATCGTATTGAGCATCAGACGAGGCAACGTTATCTAGCGCACGAATACGCTTAAGTACATCACCAAAGCCGTAGATCTCGCGTGATGCAGTGTAAGCATTCGCGATGTCAACGATGTCTGCGCCCGTCTCTTCTTGTAAACGAGTCACGAAGTTACAACCCATTTCGTTAACCATTTGGTTAGCTAGTGCTGTTGCAATGATCTCAGCACGTAGAGGATGGTTATCCATGTGCTGTACATAGTTACGGCGTAACTCTGTTGGGAAGTACTGGATCAGTTGCTGAGCATGGAACTCATCGTTCGCAATCTCATCACAAACAAGATCTTCTTTCAGTACCATCTTCGCATACGCAATCAGAACTGATAGCTCTGGACGCGTTAGTGCATTGCCCTGCTTCTCACGCTCAAGTAGTGTCTCATCATCTGGGATGTACTCTAGACCACGATCGAGGTAACCCGCTTTCTCCATAGTGTGAATAAAGCGAATCTGCTCTTTCACTAGGCTTACACCTTGGTGCTCGGTTACAGAGATAGATTCAGCTTGGCAGTATGCGTCATCAAGTACAATCTCGCCGACTTCGTCTTCCATCGACTCAAGTACTTGGTTACGTTGCTTAACCGTTAGATCGCCGTTTGATACTAGGCCGTTCAGGAAGATCTTAATGTTTACTTCGTTATCCGAACAGTCAACACCACCAACGTTATCAACAAAGTCAGTATTTACACGACCACCAGCTAGACCATATTCGATACGACCCAGTTGTGTCATACCTAAGTTACCACCTTCACCAACAACTTTTGCTTGTAGGTCACAACCATCGATACGTAATACATCGTTTGCGCGGTCACCAACATCAGTGTGAGTCTCATTTGAAGACTTCACATAAGTACCGATACCACCGTTCCAAAGTAGATCGACCTTCATAGATAGGATCATCTTGATCAAATCATTTGGTGCTAGCGATGCTTTCTTGGTGCCAAGCATCTTTTGGATTTCAGGTGTAAGAGTGATTGACTTGGAACGGCGCGAGAAAATACCACCACCCTTAGAAATCAAATCTTTATTATAATCTTCCCAGCTAGAACGAGGCAGATTGAACAGGCGATTACGCTCTTCCCAGCTGCTAGCAGATTCTGGATTCGGGTCGATGAAGATGTGCATGTGGTTAAACGCAGCTTGCAGACGAATGTGCTTAGATAGCAGCATACCGTTACCAAATACGTCACCCGCCATATCACCCACACCAATTGCTGTGAAGTCTGTGGTTTGACAGTCGATGCCCATTTCACGGAAGTGACGCTTAACCGATTCCCAACCGCCTTTCGCGGTGATACCCATCGCTTTGTGGTCATAACCATTAGAACCACCAGAAGCAAATGCATCGCCTAGCCAGAAGTTGTATTCAGCAGATACTGAGTTTGCGAGATCCGAGAATGTCGCAGTACCTTTATCCGCTGCTACAACTAAGTACGGATCATCTTCGTCATGACGAACAACATTCTTAGGTGGGATAACTTCACCTTCAATGATGTTATCGGATACATCCAGTAGTGCACGAATGAAACGTTTGTAACAGCGTTGACCTTCAGCAAAGATCTCATCGCGGCCAGTCATCGTGTGCTGACGCTTACATACGAAACCACCTTTCGCGCCAACTGGAACGATTACGGTGTTCTTAACTTGTTGCGCTTTAACTAGGCCAAGAATCTCTGTACGGAAATCTTCTTGACGATCTGACCAACGAAGACCACCACGAGCCACCTTGCCACCACGTAGGTGAACACCTTCAATGTCTGGTGCGTAAACGAAGATCTCAAATGCCGGTACTGGTGCCGGGATATCAGGGATCTCGCTTGGCTTCATCTTAAGTGCTAGCCATGGTTTTGCTTGCTTGTTCTCGTCTACTTGGTAGTAGTTAGTACGAAGCGTTGCACTGATCATTTCCATGTAGCGACGAATGATACGATCGTCATCCAAGCTCTCTACATGATCTAACTGCTCAGTGATTGTGTTGATAAGATCTTGTTGACCTTTCGCGCTGCCCTTGTGTTTAGGATCAAAACGCTTAGCAAACAGCTTAACCAGACCTTTTGCCAGTTCAGGGTAATGCGACAGAGTTTCTTCAATGTACTGCTGACTGAATGGGAAGCCAACCTGACGCATGTAACGAGCATATGCACGCAGGATTGAGATTTCACGACCTGATAGACCCGCACCCAGTACTAGACGGTTAAAGCCATCACTTTCTAGCTCACCCGCCCAAATGGCAGCGAACGCTTGTTGGAAAAGATCACGCGCTTCACGAAGATCAATGGTCTCTTCGCTCTTATGTAGCATTGAGAAATCAAGGATCCAGTAAGTAACACCGTTAGTCTTACGAACTTCATAAGGAGATTCACCAATGACTCGAAGACCTAGGTTTTCCAACATAGGCATAACGTCTGAAAGGTGAATTGGCTCATCACTGTGGTAGAAAAGCTTTAGTCGAACTGCTTTCGAGTCCGCAGCCTCTTCTTGTGGACGGTAGAACAACATGCCCAGTTTGTTTTCTTCAGTCAGAGCTTCCAAGCGCTCAATGTCTGCAACCGCAGAACCAGGCATCATGTCTTCTTTGTATGAACGTGGGAATGCGCGCATGTACTCTTTCGACAGAGGAAGTCCTTTGCTCTCACCAAAGTTCGCAATGATTGACTCCGATAGGCGGTCATCCCAAGTCGATGATACTTCCATTAAATTCTGCTCGATTGTCTTAACGTCAACGTCCATGTTGTTATTATCAACACGAACAATGTAATGCGTTCTAGCCAGTGGGCTTTCAGAGAAATAAGTCGTGAACTCCACTTCTTGCTCACAGCCAAAGTACTGCTTAAGAATACGTTGAGTTTGACGACGTAATTCAGTGTTGTATCTGTCTTTAGTCACATACACCATACAGCTGAAGAAACGGCCAAACGGGTCTTTACGAACAAACAGACGCAGCAGATCGCGATCTTGCATCTGTACTACACCCGTGCCTACTTCTAACAGTTCTTCTTCACGAGCCTGAAGAAGTTCGTCGCGTGGGTAGTTTTCAAGAATATTGTGCAGAGCCTTGTAAGAGTATGAACCTTCACGGTAACCACTTGCTTCCAGAATACGCTCTACCTTCTCGCGCACGAGTGGGATCGTTTCTACTGTGTGGTTATAAACTGCAGATGTGTATAGACCTGTGAAACGATGCTCACCGATCACTTTACCATTCTCATCAAACTTCTTAATGCCGATGTAATCGGTATATGCCGGACGGTGGATGCGTGACGCTGTATTACCTTTCGTTAAAATAAGAACATAAGGCTTCTTCGCTTCTAGTCTTGCTGAATCAGAGAATTCAGACAGTTTTACATCACGAACACGATTTGAGTTCGCGAATAAACCAAGGCCTTGCTCTTCCGTTGGTTTTAAAACTGTATCACCATCAACAGATACTAAGTCGTACTCTTTATACCCCATGAAAGTGAAGTTGTGCTCACCTAGCCAACGCAAAAACGCAACCGTCTCTTCGAAACGTTTTTCGTCAACTGGAATAGAATCTTTTTGCGCTTCAACTTGGTCTGTGACGGTTTGTAGTCGCTCAACCATTTTCATCCAGTCGTTAACAACCAGACCAGTATCGCGGAAGATCGCCAGTAACTCTTCCTTAAGTTGAGTCATCTCAGCTTTACTGCTTAAACGGTCAACCTCAATGTGGAATAGCGACTGGAAAACACCTTCGTTAGCGCTAACACCGACGACACCGCCTTTGTCTGAACGAAGAATTTGAGTTGGGTTGTGGAGCATTAAGTGAGAAGAGAGATCAAGGCGTGTTAGTGCCATTTTTACCGAGTCGACAAGAAATGGGCTATCTGGCACCACTATTTCAACAATCGTATGCGTTGATTGCCAACCCTGACGACTTACCGTCGGGTTGAATACTCGCACAGAGATATCGTCGGCTTTCTTCTCATTGATGTGATGCCATAAGCTAACTACAGCACCATATAAATCGGATTCGTTTCTCTGGATTAGGTCGTCGTGAGAAACATTACTAAACATGTGTTGAGCAAGTTGAGTTACTAGAGGTCGATGAGCAAGGTCTAGTTTGTCTTGAATCAGTTTGTACACTTTTTCAAGCAAAACTGGAACCACAGTTTCACGTGCGGTCATAGTCACACTCCACAATTAGAATTGTATTTTATTATTAGGGGGATCACTCAGCTCACTCAAAAACAGGGCCCTAAACCTCTGGTTTCACAAGCGAGTTAAGCAAAGGTAATGCATCCATTTATTGTAAAAGCATTATTGAAAAATAGTTAATAATTTTCGGGCTGGTAGGAGGTGAAATGTTTGATTATGTGATTAAGATTCCTTTTAACTCTCTAGTTATGGCGAGGCTTACAGAGCTTCTAACTTAATAAACTTATTATTTTGGTCAGTTGTTAGTCTAAACAGCCCTTTCACCCCCATTTGTGTAAGAAACGGTCTGAATCGAGTTGCAGGTAATTGAAGCCTTAAACCTGTCGTTGTAACAACATGTACGTTACTTGCGGCGCCGGAATAATTCGCCAAAAACTGCTGGTAAGTAATATTAAGTCTGAAATGGTAGCTGTTCACATAGCACCTGTACAAAAAAACAGTATCCCGAAAAATCGGCACTTTTGATGAAAAAGCCAGCAACACACTAGCATTACTGGCTTAAATTTAAACATTATCTGACTATATCGCTTATCGCTGTATAGTTAGAAGATAATCTCGCTAAAGTTAGAAGAGAATAATAACTTTGATTACGCCTCAAGCGCTTTCGTCACTTTCTCAAACAGGTCTTTCGCAAGGTTGTCCATTGATTTCAACGTCTCTAGTTGCGCTTTGATCAACGCTTGACGCTCTTCGTCGTACTTACGGAACTTAAGTAGTGGGTCAATCAGTCGAGAGGCCACTTGCGGGTTGGTGCTGTTTAGCTCACGCAGGATCTCACCTGCAAACTCATAGCCTTTACCTGACTTGTCATGGAACTGAACTGGGTTCATGTTCAGAAATGAACCAACCAAGTTACGTGTGCGATTCGGGTTCTTCAAACTAAATGCTTGATGAGACATCGATTCCTTGATCACTTCTAGAGCATCACTGCTTGGGTTGGTACCTTGTAGTGCAAACCATTTGTCCATGACCAAACCATCGTGTTTCCACTTATCACTGTAATCAGCCATTAGCGTTTCACGACATGCAAGTTGAGCATTGTTTGCTGCACCCATTGCTGCCATCGTATCGGTCATATTGTTTGCAGATTCGTACATCTCAACAGCAAGATCGTTACCAAGCTCTGTATGTGCTAGATAGCTCAAGCAGACTTTACGCAACGTACGCTTACCGATTGAATCATGATCGATGGTGTACTCTTTCAGCGCATGACTATGGTATACCGCTGCTAATTCATCTTGCAGTTCAGCAGCCAGTGTCACTTTCATTGATTTAAGTACAGCCGCGATTGCATCGATATCAACACGCTCATACCAACCTGACACTTCATTGTGGCTTGGTAGAGAAAGCATCTCTGCAATAAATGCTGGCTCTAGTGTTTCGCTTAGTAATACCCCACGGAACGCATCAATCACCGATGAAGCAAGCTCGAACTCTTTACCCTGTTGTACATTAGCTACATTGTTACGGATGTACTTCGCTAGTAGCATCTGACCTGCATCCCAACGAGAGAATTCATTGCGAGCATAAACCATCAAGAAGATAAGTTCTTCATCTGAATAATCATACTCCAGTTTCACAGGCGCAGAGAACTCACGCAGTAGTGATGGAATTGGTTGTTCTTGAACGTTATCGAAAACGAAGGTTTGCTCCGCCTCTTTTACATCTAACACATTACCGACTTGCTCACCGTTACATTGTAACTCAATCACATCACCGTTTGATGTGTAGAGTTCGATGTCGAAAGGAATATGTAGCGCTTGTTTTTCAGATTGCTCATGTGTTGGTTCAGTGCGTTGACGTGTCGTCAGCGTATATTGTTTGGCTTCTGCATCGTAGTGACTTTCTACAGATAAAGTCGGCGTACCCGATTGACTGTACCATAAGCGGAACTGAGTCAGATCAACACCAGATGCATCTTCCATAGCTGCCACAAAATCTTCACAAGTCGCTGCTGTGCCGTCATGACGCTCAAAGTAAAGCTTCATACCTTTTTGGAAACCTTCTTCACCCAGCAGAGTATGAATCATACGAATCACTTCGCTACCCTTTTCGTAAACCGTCAAAGTGTAGAAGTTATTCATTTCAATCACTTTCTCAGGACGAATTGGGTGAGACATTGGGCTCGCATCTTCTGCAAACTGAGGGCCACGAATAATACGAACGTTGTTGATACGATTGACAGCTCTTGAACCTAGATCAGAAGAGAACTCTTGGTCGCGGAATACGGTTAGACCTTCTTTCAGACTTAATTGAAACCAGTCGCGACAAGTAACGCGGTTACCAGTCCAGTTGTGGAAGTACTCATGGCCAATTACCGCTTCGATACCTAGGTAATCGCTATCCGTTGCTGTCTGGTCATTAGCCAAAACAAACTTAGAATTAAATACATTGAGGCCTTTGTTCTCCATCGCGCCCATGTTGAAGAAATCAACCGCTACGATCATGTAGATATCTAGGTCGTATTCTAAGTCGAAACGCTCTTCATCCCACTTCATAGAGTTAACTAACGACACCATCGCGTGATTTGCGCGATCTAGATTGCCTTTATCAACAAAAATTTCTAAATCAACGTTGCGACCAGATTGAGTGGTGTATTTGTCACGCAGTACATCAAAGTCACCGGCAACCAATGCGAACAGGTATGCTGGTTTTGGATGTGGGTCTTCCCACTTAACCCAATGACGACCATTGTCTGCATCGCCTTCGTCGATACGATTACCATTACTTAATAGGAATGGATTCTCAGCTTTATCAGCAATCACTGTCGTTGTGAACTTTGCCAGGACATCAGGACGGTCCATGTAATAAGTAATACGACGGAAACCTTCCGCTTCACACTGAGTACAGAATGCGCCGCCCGACTTATATAAGCCCTCTAGTGCACTATTACCTTCAGGGTTCACTTCCGTCACGATCGTTAATTCGAACTCTTGAGGGAGTTGTGTCAGTGATAGCTGTGTTTCTGTTTGCTCGTAATGAGTCCACTCCGCGCCATTGACCGAAACTGATACCAACTTCAAGCCTTCACCATCCAGTACCAGAGTCGAGCTTTCCTTTTCTTGCTTTACCTTAGAAACAGCTGTCACGATAGAAGCTGTGTCATATAGGTCAAATGTTAGGTCTATCTCAGAGATACTATGAGAAGGTGATTGATAATCTTTACGATACTTGGCTTGAGGGGTATGTGCCATGACTTGTTCCTTTTGATCGTTATGCGTAAATTTGAAATAACTGTATATATCTAAAGGCAGTTTGGTCAGAACTCAAGGGCTAGATGAACAAAAAGAGGCATTTGGTATAAATGCCTCTTATATTTGCTAGTTTTTTAACCAGATTTGTTATTTAACACTGGTAAAGGGGGCTGGATTACTATTTTCCATCAAACGGAAATAACTCCACATTTTAACAATTTCTTTAGAAACAGAGCGTTAACGAATTCTGTTGAGCACAGCGTACATATCACTCTCTTCACCTTCGAGTGTTAAAACGTCACTATTGAGGGTATAGCGTGTACCGTGCTCACCATCTTCATAAAGCAGAACTAATTGGTCGCCTTCTGTGTAATAAACACCGCGCTGCACGATCTCATCACCTGTTTCATCAGAGACTCTGAACATGAAAACGAAATCCGGTTGTAGAACTAAATCCATCTTCTGAATATTACTTGCTCTCAAATCACTACCTGATAATTCAGCACTCGACCAAATCCCTGCCAGTGCATTGGGTAGAGCTTTGGTAAACAAAACACCGTTGAGATTCAGCATATTGTGATTACTGCTGTATGAGTAAACCTGTGGTTCTGCCGTGTTTAGGCCGAGAATAATCGTGTCACCATTGGCGTTATACATCCCTTCCCAATGATCAACGCTAAAGTCTTTCTTTTGAATATCGATACTGAATGTGTAATTGGAATCAAGGGTAAGTTTAATTGCTCTGAAGTCTTCAGTACCGTCTTCAGGGTTTGGGTTAAGTAGGTACCAATCACCCAGCAAAAGTGGAAGATCGAAGTGCGACAGATTACTGTCACTCTTAGCTGGTTGAGTTGGCTCAGTAGGTGTCGGTGCAGCACCTTCTCCGGCTGTAGCGATAAATGATAGACAAGATAGTGTCAGAAGTATCCATTTCATACGCGCCCCCTTATGTTTCTTTAAGCTTAGGCACGTTATTCATATAAAGCGAAAAATATGATCCAAATCACTAAATTTTACTTACGAAGTAACATTTTTGTCATCCCAAAGGGAAAAGATGCATGTTTGTGGCAACCATAGATAATAAAAAAGCGAGCACAAGGCTCGCTTTTTTTCGCTCAACAAGAGTTACTTATTGATCATATCTAGCATGATCGCAACTGACTCATCCAAGTAAGCGTCAGGGGCTTCGTAGTCTTTAGGCACATCATCCAATGTCTTAAAGGGTTCTTCACCGTTAGCTTTTTGACGCAGGTTGATACGTTCTAAACGAAGTGCTTCTGCTGTGTCAGTCTCTTCTTGTCGCATTTTCTCGTTTAGAGAAAGCGTATTATCGTCTTTATCGGCTTTATATTTTTCAATATCTTGAGCGATAAATCCGAACTCCATATCTTTAGCAATACGAGCTTGGTGTTGTGTTGTCAACTTTGCAATTTGTTCATCGTTACGCTGTAACACAGAGTATTTTGCTTTGTCGATACTATCCCAAGGCAGCGCATTGTCCTCTACACTCTCACCTGTTTCTGCAGGATCGACTGGCGTTGGATAAGCAATATCTGGAACTACACCTTTATTTTGTGTACTACCGCCATTGATTCGATAGAACTTCTGAATGGTGTACTGAACATAACCTAGCTCTTTATCGAATAAATCGTAGATATGATTCAGTGAACGGTGCTGTTGTACCGTGCCTTTACCAAATGAATTCTCACCTAAGATGATCGCGCGTCCGTAATCTTGCATTGCCGCCGCAAAGATTTCCGAAGCTGAAGCACTGTATCGGTTGATCAAAACCGTCAACGGACCTTGATAGCTGATTTCGCCATCAGTATCGCTGTTCACTTTGACACGACCATAGCTGTCACGAACTTGAACTACTGGACCTTCTTTAATAAACAGGCCAGAAAGTGCCGTTGCCTCAGTCAGTGCACCACCACCGTTGTTACGAAGGTCAACAATGATGCCGTCAACATCTTGTTTCTTAAGCTCAGTAATCAGCTTATCAGTATCTTTTGAAAGGCCAACATAGAAACTCGGTACTTCAAGTACACCAATCTTCTTGCCGTCTTTCTCAATCACTTCAGACTTAACAGCCCTGTCTTCGAGACGAATCTTATCGCGTACAATTGTGACAACGTGACTTTTTGCATCTTTACCGTCAGGCAAGATCTGAAGCTTAACCTTAGTCCCTTTTGGACCTTTGATTAATTGAACAACGTCATCAAGTCGCCAGCCAATAACATCTACGATCTCTTCGCCATCTTGCCCGACACCAACTATACGGTCACCCTCACCTAACTGCTTGCTGTTAGATGCAGGACCACCAGCCACTAATGAACGAATAACCGTGTAGTCATCCGTCATTTGCAATACTGCTCCAATTCCTTCCAATGAAAGATTCATTTCAGATTGGAACTGCTCTGCATTACGTGGTGATAAGTAGCTAGTATGCGGATCAACTTCACGAGCAAATGCATTCATGTAGATCTGGAAAGCATCTTCGTTATGCGATTGCGTGATTCGCTTCATCGCATTGTTATAACGCTTTTCCAAAACTTCTTGAATTTCAGGCCACTCTTTTCCAGTCAGCTTAAGATTTAACGCATCGTATTTAACACGTTTGCGCCAAAGTTCATTCACTTCTGCGGTATCTCTAGGCCAAGCTGCTTCACTGCGGTCGAGTTCAATGCTTTCATCTACATCAAACTTAATCTCTTCATCAAGCAAAGACAGCGCATATTGAAAACGCTCAAAACGCTTTTGCATTGATAGATTGTAAACATCAAAAGCAATCTGGTTATTACCGGCTTTTAGTTGATCATCAAGCTGAATGGCTTTTGAAGTAAAAGAGTCGATATCCGCCTGAGTGAAGATATTGCGGTTGTAATCGAGCATCTCTAGGTAACGATTAAAAATAGCTTGAGAGAAATCGTCGTTGAGATTGAAGTGTTTATAGTGAGAACGTGTGAAACGAGAAGTGACACGTTTACTCGCGGTTTCATGTTGGACTTCAGGAGCGAGTAGAGGTAAATCATCCTGATCGAGTTTGGCTTCGAGAGCCTGAGCTGAAGCTGCTAGCCAAAAGCTAGCAGCAATCAGTGTCAATTTTGAACGGCATTTCATGCGTAGGAGTATCTCCTTTAAGCGCGCAAGTGCTCCGCTTTAACAACCATTTGTAGGCCGTTTGCTAACTGAACACGTACATCTTCCTTATTGATTTCAACAATGGTCGCAGCCATGTTTCCTTTACCCATGTTCACATTCACTTCTTTGCCAGTAACGAATTCGTCAGCATTTAGAGCGCGTGTTTCAACAGGCTTTTCTACTTTTGGAGCTTTTGGTGCTTGACGACGAGGCTGTTGAGCTTTCTTCGCCTTTGGTTTTGCTTTGTTCTCTTCGCGAGCTTTTTGCGCTTGCTCTTTACGACGAGCTTGTACTTTCGCTTTGCTTTCTGCAAGAGTCGCTTTAGCGTGCTCTACGTGCTCTTCTTCTAGAACACCACATGCGTTGCCATCTAGGTCAACACGCTCTGCACCAGCTTTTACGCCGTGCAGGTAACGCCATGATGAAGTGTACTGTCTTAACGCTGCACGTAGCTGAGTCTTGCTTACTTTCTCGTCTTCATTTAGACGTTCAGCAAGATCTTGAAAAATACCAATTTTAAGTGGTTTAGCTTCACCTTCTAAAGTAAAGCATTTAGGGAAACATTCAGCAATATATGCGATAACTTCTTTGCTGTTTTTTAACTTTTCAGTGTTTTCCATGAGGGTTCCTGGTTTTTGCGGTTTTTCCGCGAGCATTAAGAAAATATTTTTACGTATTATAGAGAGATGCTTGGGAAAAACCACAGTAAGAGAATAATTTATGCCTTGTTCGTATGCGAATTAAGCAGCTTTTCCACTTCTGCCATGAAAAATGTCAGTCCTTCCTCGTCAATTTCACTAAATCGACCAACATTTGGGCTATCGATATCAAGTACACCAGCAATTTCACCATTAATAGAGAATGGGATTACGATCTCTGAGTTACTAGCGGCATCACAAGCAATGTGACCTTCGAACTCATGTACGTCGTATATACGTTGTACAGAGTTTGTTGCTACTGCCGTTCCACATACTCCGCGGCCAATTGGAATACGAACACACGCAGGCTTACCTTGAAATGGGCCAAGAACCAACTCATCGCCTTTCATTAAGTAAAAGCCAGCCCAGTTAAGATCGTCAAGTTCCATCGCCAGTAATGCACTGATATTTGACAAATTTGCGATCATATCGGTTTCTGATTCGATTAAAGCGACGGCTTGTTTGGTTAAGCGATGGTAATGTTCTATTTTCATATTAACTTCCAATTAAATTGAGACTTCCATTATTAAGAGAACGCAGTAGAATGCGGCCACCAACCCAAATAGGACTTATTCTCATTAAAATGACCAATTCAGATGACACTATTAGCCGCGCTTGGCTTATAACTCAAGTAAAAAAACACAAGTCCAAACTGGTGTTTGCCAACATTATTGCCATTATCGCCACACTTATCAGCGTCCCTATCCCACTCTTAATGCCTTTAATGGTTGATGAAGTCTTACTCGACAAGCCTGCATCTGGCCTAGATATGATGAATCATCTATTGCCAGCTTCAATGCAAACGCCTACCGGTTACATTGCACTGACACTCCTATTGGTCATTGTGATGCGCACAGTTAGTCAAGGACTGAACATTCTTCAAGGTCGACAATTTACTCTTGTATCCAAAACGATCACTTATCAGATGCGCAGTAAGATGATCGACAAGCTTGGTCGCATCAGTATCAGACAATACGAAACCAAAGGCAGCGGTGGCATCAATGCTCACTTAATCACTGACATAGAGACCATCGATAAATTTATTGGTTCAACACTGTCTAAATTCCTTATTAGTTTTCTCACCGTCCTAGGCACATCCATTGTCTTACTGTGGTTGGAATGGCGCTTAGGCCTGTTCATTTTATTGGTTAACCCTGTTGTTATCTATTTCTCGCGAAAGCTTGGTAGTAAGGTCAAACACCTTAAGAAACATGAAAACCAGTCATTTGAGCGCTTCCAGAACCGTTTGGTCGAAACTCTCGATGGCATTTATCAATTAAGAGCGGCCAATAAGGAACGTATTTTCCTCGACGAACTAAAGCAGCAAGCTGATCAAGTTCGAATTGATGCCGACAAATACGCTTGGCAATCGGAAGCAGCAGGTCGATTATCGTTCCTTCTGTTTTTGCTCGGCTTTGAACTGTTTAGAGCTGTCGCGATGTTGATGGTCTTGTTTAGCGATCTGACCATCGGCCAAATCTTTGCGGTATTTGGTTACCTATGGTTTATGTTAGGCCCTGTACAAGAACTACTTGGTATTCAGTTCTCTTGGTACAGCGCTAAGGCCGCACTGAAGCGTATTAATGACTTACTGACACTTGAAGAAGAGCACCGCCCTGTCAGTAAAGTGAACCCATTTTCTGAAAATAAAGAAGTGTCTGTTGATATTGAAAATGTTACATTCTCTTACACTTTAGAAAACACTGTTTTAAACCGGCTTTCACTCTCAATTCCAGCGGGTAAGAAAGTCGCACTGGTAGGTGCCAGTGGCGGTGGTAAATCTACACTCATCCAACTGCTGATTGGGGTTTATCGCGCAGATTCAGGCCATATAAAATACAATGGCGAGACGACGGATGACATCAGCTTTGATGTAATTCGAAATCAAATAGCCGTTGTTTTACAACAGCCTATACTCTTCAACGATACATTAAGGCATAATCTGACCCTTGGAGCAGATTACGACGAAATGTCGTTATGGCGTGCGCTAGATATCGCCCAGATGCAAGACGTTATTGCGCAATTAAGTGATGGGCTAGATACACAAATCGGCAAGAATGGGGTTCGCCTATCCGGTGGACAAAGACAGCGCTTGGCAATTGCTCGAATGGTGTTGAGTAATCCTAAGTTTGTTATTCTCGACGAAGCGACGTCTGCGCTCGATACTGCAACCGAAGCCGCTCTGCATAAAGCGTTAAGTGAATTTTTGAAAGATCGCACAACATTGATTGTTGCGCACCGACTTTCAGCGGTAAAACAAGCTGATCTCATCTATGTATTAGAAGATGGGCAGGTAACACAAACGGGTACACATGGTGAATTGGTTGAACAACAAGGACTGTATCAAACACTCTATGGGAGTGTGCAATCTCACGCCTAATATTTGTTCACCAACAGATAAGGGCAAGTTCACAGCTTGCCCAATACACCATCACTCGTTTTTAACCCACAGCAATCAAATTAATGAATGGAGGTCTTATGGCCTCCACTTCTAAAACACCAACTCAAACCGTTCCATTATCCGAACGTCATCAGAACGAACCACAAAATGTGCGCCTTTGCCAAGGGTGCGAGTTACCGGTAGACAAAACCGATGTTCCTAGCGGCAAATCAGCATACTGCCCTCGTTGCGGCACTCAGCTTTATCGAGGCGGATCCCCGAGCTTATCAGGCAATCTAGCGATAGCTGTCACCTGTCTACTGTTGTTCATTCCATCGCACTTTTTCGATTACATTAGTATTCGTCTGATTGGTGTGATGATCCCCGCGACGCTCCCTTCTGGTGTATTTACGTTGATGGCGGAAGGTTTCCCGCTCCTTGGGCTATTAATTCTATTTTGTAGTTCAATTGCGCCATTTCTTGTATGTAGCTCAGTATTGCTCGCTCACCTTGCTTTAGACATGAAGTGGTTTACGCCATTTCGTTATTCACTAGCCATCGTCCAAACTCTCAAACATTGGATGATGCTAGATGTATTCTTGGTCAGTGTTGCGGTCTCTTGTTTTAAGCTCCAAGACTATTCCGATATTTTTGTCGGTCCGGGGCTTATCGGCCTGCTGCTTCTACAGCTGTTTAGTGTCCTTCTAGTGAGCCGAATTAGTGTTCGCCGATATTGGGAAGCATGGAAAGCAGAGGCTACATTTAATTTTGATACTTCTAAAAGTGTCCATTGTCATAATTGTCACCTCTCTCAACCAGAGGGAGAAAATTGTGTGCGTTGTCATCACCAGCTTTATCATCGCAAACCCTATTCGATTCAAAAGACATGGTGTCTACTGATTGCTGCATCTGTTGCAATCATACCTGCCAACGTCATCCCTATTTCAATACTGATTACCAACGGCCAACGCCTCGAAGATACAATAATCTCTGGTGTCGCCTCATTGGTAAACAGCGAAATGTACGGCATTGCCGCGATCATTTTTATCGCCAGTATCGTCGTGCCTGTCGCTAAGATTTTAGGGCTTGCCTACATTCTTATATGTATTCAAGTGAAAAGGACGCTCTACCGCCGTCAGCGTATGACGATCTATTTCATCGTAAAGTGGATTGGCAAATGGTCTGTAATGGATCTATTTGTTATCTCAATCATGATGACATTAGTCGACCGCGGTCAAATTCTTAATTTTACACCAGGATATGGTGCTGTGGCTTTTGGCGTTGTAGTGGTACTTACCATGCTCGCCGCTGAAAGCTTAGATCCTAGGCTTATTTGGGATAACCACACCTCTAATGATGGGTCAGTGAATGAACAACAATAACCAATCACAAACGTCGTACTCACCTGATATCAGGAAAAACAAAGGTATTTCACCTCTGTGGATTCTTCCGATACTGACCGTCGCACTAGCCGGCTGGTTGGTGATGAAGTCAATTCATGATGCAGGGCAGCGTGTACAGATCTACTTCTCAGATGCGGCAGGTTTAATCGCTGGTAGAACTACCATTCGATACCAAGGCCTCGAAGTCGGTATGGTACGAGATATTACACTCTCTGAAGATCTTGAGAGCATCTACGTTGACGCAGACATCTACCCAGAGGCGAAAAAACTCCTTAGTAAAGGCACGCGATTTTGGTTAGTAAAACCAACCGCGAGCCTGTCTGGAATATCAGGGCTGGATGCCTTGGTGTCTGGTAATTACATTGCGATTCATCCAAGTGAAACCGAGCAAGAGCCAGAAACAGTATTCACCGCTTTAGAGTCTTCACCTTCAGACCTGCTCGCTTCGCAAGGCTTAAACATCATGTTGACCGCGAAAGACCTCGGTGGTGTGTCGGTGGGCTCTCAAATCGTTTACCGCAAAATCCCAATTGGTGAGGTTTACAACTATCAACTTAATGAAAGCGGTAAATCGGTAACGATTCAAGCAGCAATTAAAGATGAATACAGCCACATCATCACCGACCAAAGCCGCTTCTGGAACGTTAGTGGCTTAGGAGCAAGTATTGGTTTTTCTGGCGTCGACGTGCGTTTAGAGAGTCTCAGTGCCCTACTTGGAGGTTCAATTGCGGTTGATTCACCAGGGGAAGGTCAGCCTGTCGAAATGAATACCAAGTTCAAGCTCTACCCAGATCTAAAGACGGCTGGACGTGGTATCTCGGTCAAGATTGCCGTGCCTGATGACAACAACATCAGCGCAACGGGTGCGCCAATTATGTACCGCGGTATCGAAATTGGTCAGGTTACCGACCTTTCACTGAGTAAAGGTCGCGAAAATGTGGTTGCCTCTGCTGCAATTCAACCTGCGTTCAGCGATTTCTTAAACTCAGGCAGTAAATTCATCTTAGAAGAAGCCAAGCTATCTTTAACGGGTGTAGAGAACATTGGCAACTTGGTCACGGGGAATTTCCTTACACTAGTACCGGGAGAAGGTGACAAAGCGCGTCAATTTACCGCGATTCGTAAACACGAATACAACCAACAACAAGAAAAGTCTGTTGCAATTCGCCTGACATCAAACAACTCATTTGGTCTAGATGTTGGGACGAACCTGCTCTACAAAGGCATTGCAGTTGGCTCGATCATTGAAGTGGGTCTTGTTGACGGAGTCGGTACTGGAAGTGATAGGCACGAAGTTTACATGGACGCGCTAATCGACAACCAATACGCGCATCTTATCAAGAGCAATAACCGTTTCTTCGTGACGGGCAGCGCCACTGCAGAGCTCACGGAATCCGGCTTGAGTGTCACAGTTCCACCAGCCAAACAACTGTTGACTGGCTCTATCAGCTTTGTAAGTGAAGGCCAAGCTAAAGTACAACCAAACTATCAACTGTTCCAAAGCAAATCATTGGCTGAATTGGCAAAGCTTAATCACAGTGGTTCTAAGTCGATCACTTTGTTTGCCAATGAGCTACCGCCTATCTCGAAAGGCAGCCCAATTCTTTATAGAAATCTTGAGGTGGGTACCGTTTCCGACTTCCAACTATCTGACGGCGGCGTGAAGATCAAAGCCAAGGTTGAAAATCGCTACACGCATTTAATTACAGCTCAAACAGTCTTTTGGAATCGTTCAGGTGTTGAAGTCGATGCCTCTTTAGCCGGTGTGAATATCACTGCAGCTCCAATGAAAACTCTGATTCAAGGTGGTATTGCCTTTGACTCTTTGCCTGGCATCGATAATAAGGTTGGTTCTTCTTGGAAGCTCTATGAAAATGCTAAGACAGCTCGTAAGTTTGGCCGTGCGATTCAGTTAGTCGCTGGTGGTGATATCGAGGTGGCAAAAGGAACACCGATTAAATACCAAGGTGTGACCGTTGGTGAAGTGACGCTCGTCGTTCCTAACTTCAACCGCAAGGGTATTGAGATCACCGCTCGAATCCTGCCGGAGTATGTCGACAAAATTGCGGTACAGAGTAGTCATTTCTGGTTGGCGAGCCCTGAGATTGGGCTGAGCGGTATTAAAAACGTTTCGGCGCTGCTGTCTAAGCACATTAGTGTTGAGCCTGGCTCAGGCAAGCACACTAATCAGTTTGTGTTAGACGATGCACCGATTGCATCTCAAGGAAAAGTGTTTGTGCTTCAGAGCGAATCTCGTGGCTCTGTGACCAAAGGCACCCCTATTCTATTCCGCGAATTAGAGATTGGCTCTGTGATTGATGTTCGCCTGGGTGAATTCGCTGATCGTATTATCTCAACGATTCGCATTGACTCTGAATATGCCTACTTAGTTCGCGCCAATAGCGTGTTCTGGAACGTATCAGGTGTCGACGTCTCTATTGGCCTGTCTGGTGCGAATATCAAAGCTGGTACGGTTGAAAGCTTACTGCGCGGTGGTATCACTTTTGCTACACCTCCAACAGATAAACTCCAACCACAAGCAGCAGAAGATCAATCTTTCTACCTTTACCCGCAAGCGGAAGATGACTGGAAAATGTGGCGTACCGCTATTCCGAAGCCTTAGTCAACCAAAAGGTTCAAAGCGAACAATAATTAAACGTAAATGCAGCCAATTGGCTGCATTTTTATTATCTGGGTCAATTGTGGTTTAGCACTCAACCTTTTTGCTTTAAACTTGTCGCATTCAAGTCACAGCCGAGATAAACCCTTGCACGCTAACGTCTATATCCCCAAAGAGTTTCTTACTCACATCGAAACCTTTATGCCGAGTCATCTGGACATGGCTTCATTTATCGAGTCATGCCAAAAACCACTACGCAAAAGCATTCGAGTCAACACACTCAAGATCAGTGTTGAAGACTTCTTAGCGCGTGCAAAAGACAAAGGCTGGGAACTAGAAGCGGTGCCATGGTGTGACACTGGATTTTGGATCACAGCAGATGAGAGTGTAGTCCCACTTGGAAATACATCTGAGCATATGTCTGGTCTTTTCTACATTCAAGAAGCCAGCTCTATGATGCCGCCTTCAGCACTGTTCTTTGGAAATGAAGAATATAGTGCTGTTCTGGATACCGCGGCGGCGCCAGGCTCTAAAACAACACAGATCGCTGCTTTAATGAATAACGAAGGCGTTCTGGTTGCCAACGAATACGCAGCAAGTCGTGTAAAAGTCCTTCATGCTAACATCGAACGCTGTGGTGTTCGCAACGCGGCGTTGAGTAACTTTGATGGCCGTGTATTTGGTGGCTGGTTACCAGAGACCTTTGATGCAGTTTTGCTCGACACGCCATGCTCTGGAGAAGGTACTGTACGCAAAGATGCAGACGCGATGAAAAACTGGACCTACGACTCAGTAGTCGATATCGCGAACACACAAAAAGATTTGATTGAGAGTGCTTTCCATGCACTTAAAACCGATGGGGTTCTGGTTTATTCAACATGTACTCTGAGTACAGAAGAGAACCAACAAGTTTGTCACCACTTAAAAGAAACCTTTGGTGATGCCGTGGAGTTCGAGTCTCTTGAAGGTTTATTCGAGGATGCCAAAGCGGCCCTAACTGAAGAAGGATTCCTACATATCTTCCCACAAGTATACGATTCAGAAGGTTTCTTCGTGGCTCGTATACGCAAGGTGGCTTCTGTAACACCACCCCAAGTGAAAAAGCGCATGGGTAAATTCCCATTTGAAAAAGCGTCGAAAAAAATACAACAAGAAGTTGAGGATCACCTCAATACTGCTTTAGATATCTCACTACCAACAGACGCTCAGGTTTGGCTACGCGACAAGGATGTGTGGTTATTCCCGGCTGCACTTGAGCCTATGATTGGCGAGCTACGATTCTCGCGCATGGGCATCAAGATCGCCGAGACACATAAGAAAGGCTATCGCTGGCAGCATCAAGTCGCAACATCCTTGGCTAAAGGAAACGAATCGAATGTCGTTGAGCTAACCGTTGAAGATGCTCGTGAGTGGTTCATGGGACGCGACGTTCGCCCTGAAGGTTTATCAGGTAAAGGTGAAGTTCTTGTTAAATTTGAAGGGGCAATTATTGGCCTTGGGAAGTGGGTCGGTAACCGAATTAAAAACGGCCTCCCTCGAGAATTAGTTCGAGATAAAAACTTGTTCTAACTCCTACGCATAAAACCATAAAAGCCCGATATTGCACTCTTGTGTTGATGTGATATCGGGCTTTTTTGTTTCTATCGGAGCGAGATAAGGTGATTCAAAAGTAACTCTGATGCATATCGTCAAATGCTACTGTTATTAAAACTATTAATAAATATATCTGCTTTTAAAGGGAATAAATCGCCATTTGGTAAAAATCGACTAAACTTGACCTATCAGACAGATAAATAGCGCTGTAAGCGTCGGCTCCTCGGAGCCCTTTCCCCTAAGCCCGGACAGGAACGTTTGGGCTTTTTTTTGTTTTGTGACAAACAAAAGGAGCCCATAAAGAGCTCCTTCACAAACACGAACTTAAATAAGTCCTATCTAAACAAAGTGCGTTACTTAACTAAAGTAATGCCTTCTTTATCAATCGAGATTTTACCCGCTTTGTATAAGCCGCCGATCGTTTTCTTGAATGTACCCTTACTGGTACGGAAAGCAGAGAAGATAGCATCTGGTGAAGACTTATCATTCAGCGGTAAGAAACCGCCTTTTTTCTCTAATAGATCGAGAATCTTAACACTCAAATCGTCCATCTTCGCCACACCCACTTTCTGCAAAGACAGATCGATCTTGCCGTCTTCTTCGCGGATGTTCTTGATGTACCCTTTCAGTGTTTTACCGATGAAAAGTTTGCCAATCACATCTGATGGGAAAATCATCCCCCAGTGTTCGCCGTTTACGATTGCTTTGTAACCCAGTTGGCTGCGCTCAGCAATGATCAAATCTACCTGTTGGTTACGCTTGTAGTTTGCCGGTGTGTTATCTAGCAGCTTGTTAAATTTCGTTGTGCCTACAATACGGCTAGACGCTTTATCAATATAAACATAAACAAGAATAGATTGACCTTCATGCAGTCGACCACGCTGTTCACTAAATGGTACCAACAGGTCTTTGCCTTTGATGCCCCAGTTAACGAAAGCACCCGTACTGTTCACGCCTTCTACTTGCATCAAACCCCACTCGCCCACTTGTGCAATTGGAGTTTCTGTAGTCGCTGCAATCTGATTATCTGAATCGATGTAAAGCAGCACATCTAATTTTTGACCAATTTCAACGCCTTCAGGAGTAAATTTCTTTGGTAGCAACACGGTTCCATAGTCGCTTGCGTCAAGGAATACACCGAAATCTGCCTGTTTTACTACTTCTAAGTTGTTTATTTGACCAATATTAATCATCAAAATTGTCTCTACATTAAATTTGGCAGAGATTATACGTGATCTCTGTTATGCTTTCGCTAGTTTCATTCATATTTTTACACTAGAGGAACTTTCGTTGATCACCGTTGATAAACAAGACGCGATTACACTAAAAATAAACCATGCAATGGCCAAGACCAAAAAACTCGACATGGACGTGTATCTCTTTGTTCCCGGTGAACTCGGACTGACTCCAGAAGTCCTCTCTGAGAGCGCATTTTTCTATAGCTCTATTACGCAGAAACGCGCTTACTACAGTGATAAAACACTATTGCCTCTTGTTCACAGTCGCCTCGCAAAACGTGGGCGCCTCTCAACGACTCAATACCGTGTTAGTCTAAGTTTGTTCGCCTATCAGTATGTGATTGCTCTAGATAAGGCGGTGTCTAGCCTAAACAAGAATGATAGTGACACGGTCACGTCAGATGAAGTAGATGAGGTGATCGAGCTTGCGCTTGATATCCTTAAAAAGCTTCGTCGAAGCATTCCATATGAAGAAAACTTAAAGCGCTACTACGCCAACATCGATAACTACCTCTCTTGGTATACTGAACAAAAGTTCTTATCGCTGATCTCTCATATGCCTAGAGGCAGTGAATACTCAACGATTAAAGAACGCTTGATCGCTCTGTGTGAAAAAGAGACCGCACACCGAAAACTCAATCGATACAATTCGGCTAAAGTTCGTGAAGATGTGACTCGATTGAGTAACAAAATGCGTTTATTACGCCGTCTTATCGAACACCCGATTGTACTTCAAGAAAAAGCCGTTTCGATGGGCAACAACGTCAAGCGTGCCGTTAAAGGCATTGCTACTGGCTTAGTGATGGTATTTGTAACCACCACGGTTATTCTAGCTCGAGATTTCCTCGGAGAAATTACCGCCTCGTTTATTGTTGCTATGTCATTCATTTATGCATTACGTGAGATCTTCAAAGATGACTTGCGTGACATACTTTGGCGTTGGATTCGCAAAGGGAAACCAAAATGGAAACGCCGCTACCTTGATCCGACAACGAAGAAAGTCGTTGGACACAAACTTGAATGGCTGGATTACACGAACTTTTCAAAACTCGCAGACCGTATTCAAGCAATCCGCAAAAAACGTGTTGTGCAACGTGAGGAGCAGATCCTCCACTATCGTTCGCATACAGAGATGTCGACATCAACTTTTATGAGTGGTTACGAAGAGACGCGTGAGACACTCTCAATCAGCTTAAGGGCACTAACGCGTTTAATGGATAAAGGTTCAAACAAGGTTTATCGCTTGAATGACGGACAGGTCAGTCGTGAATCGGTCGAAAAACGTCACCTACTGAACCTAATCATCAAAGAGAACAATCATGATAGCGAACCAACCTATTATCGTTGGAAAATCGTTATGAACCGATCAAAGATCGTCGATATTGAAGAGATCACTCAAGCCTAGCAGTCACCTCTATGTGACCAAGTCACTTGGAGAAAGTTATACCTAAGTGTGAAGCATAAAGGTCAGCTTAACGGCTGACCTTTTTAATCGAGAGCGTTAAAATAAACTCTGCCATCGGCTCATCGCCATGCAGTGATGGGCAAGTAGCAATAATCGTTACGGGCTGATTGACTCTTTCTCCGGTTTTCATTGTCTCGGCCAACATATCGTTAATCAGACCACCATCACGACATGTAAAATGCACGTCACCTTCTGGCCTTTTTAAAAACTGACCACTCACTTCCTTAAAAGCCAATGAGATCTTCTCTCCTTGCTGCTGAGACTTACTCATTGCTAGAAAGCCACCGGCGACATCAGCCCCTACAGCAAGGACGCCAAAATACATACTATTGAGATGATTTTTGGTTCTTCTCTTTAAAGGGATTTTTACTTCTACATGAGAGTCATCTAACGCCAACAGTTTTGGTCTACATAGCCAAATTAAAGGCACTTTGAAAAAACCAAACATATTGAGATAAAAGTTAGCTTTCTGAAGTGGGGATAACATTACTGCGTCCTTGCTTTTTAGTTGTCAGACCAGTTAACCCAACACGCGTTTGAATGTCAAAAAAATGTTACAAAAAAGAGACCTAACGTTTCTTACTCTCTGATTCGCTTTGTTTCAGTGTATGTCTGCCCTACACAATGCCTCCAAGCAAACTGATAAATCTAAGAATATTACCAATATCCGAGATAACTTTGACCTAAGGGAGTTTATTCCTCCGGTTAATTCCGTTATCTTTACTGCTTCGCAATAGAATAAAAAGCTATCACATGCCATTAAAAACTGATGAGTTGAGAACCCAAGCACTTGGGCCAATGCCAACTCCTGCCGAATTAGGCAACGCACACCCAATCACTGACGACGTTGCTGAGCGCATTGCAAACTCTCGCCGCCAAATCGAAGACATTCTCACTGGACGCGACGATCGTCTGCTCGTCATCGTTGGCCCTTGTTCTGTGCACGACACTGACGCTGCATTAGATTACGCTGAGCGTTTAAGCAAAATTCAAGAACAATACAAAGACGAGCTATTCGTCGTAATGAGAACCTACTTTGAAAAGCCACGTACTGTCGTTGGCTGGAAAGGTCTGATTACCGATCCAAACCTGGATGGTTCTTATGCACTAGAAGCTGGTCTAAACAAAGCTCGTAAACTTCTGCTAGATATCAATAAGCTTGGCCTCGCTACAGCGACTGAGTTTTTGGATATGATCACTGGCCAATACATCGCAGACCTGATCACTTGGGGCGCGATTGGTGCTCGTACTACTGAGTCACAGATTCACCGTGAGATGGCTTCAGCTCTTTCTTGCCCTGTTGGTTTCAAGAACGCAACTAACGGCAACATTAAGATTGCTATCGACGCGATCCGTGCTTCACAAGCTTCTCACTACTTCTATTCACCAGATAAAAATGGTCGTATGACTGTTTACCGTACTTCAGGTAACCCATACGGTCACGTTATTCTACGTGGTGGTGACAAAGGTCCTAACTTCGACGCTGAATCTGTTGATCAAGCATGCCAACAACTGGCTGAGTTTGACCTACCACAACGTCTTGTTGTCGACTTTAGTCACGCTAACTGTCAGAAACAGCACCGAAAACAACTTGATGTTGCTAAAGACATCTGTGAGCAAATCAAGTCTGGTAAGAATCAAATCGCAGGTATCATGGCTGAAAGCTTCATTGAAGAAGGCAATCAGTCGATGAAAGACATCAACAACTTAGAGTATGGTAAGTCAATCACTGACCCATGCCTAAGCTGGGACGATACTGCGAGCATGCTTGGCCTGCTTGCAACTGCAATTAAAGATAGAAACTTAGCTTAAGGAACTAACCATGCCTTCATTTGATATTATCTCTGAGATCGAAACTGTTGAACTGCGCCACGCGGTGGACAACGCAAACCGCGAACTAGCGACGCGTTTCGACTTCCGTGGTGTTGAAGCAAGCTTTGAATTCAAAGATGAAACTGTAAAGCTGTCTGCAGAGCACGATTTTCAACTAAAACAGCTTCGTGACATCCTTCGTGGCAACCTAACGAAACGTGGCGTTGATGTATCAGCGATGGAATCTCAAAAAGCTGACCAATCAGGTAAATACTGGCACCAAACCGTTATCTTTAAGCAAGGTATCGAGACTCCAGTTGCTAAAAAAATCGTTAAGCTAATTAAAGACAACAAGATCAAAGTTCAAGCTGCTATCCAAGGCGAAAAAGTTCGTGTAACAGGTAAAAAGCGTGACGATCTTCAAGCAGTAATGGCACTTGTTCGTAACGGTGAACTCGGTCAACCATTCCAGTTTGATAACTTCCGCGACTAATGTTTGCTTAGCCGTATAAAAAAGCCTCAATGTTTACTAGCATTGAGGCTTTTGTATTTTTAAGTGCCTGTAGTTTCAGTTACTACAGCCCGTCATCAGTTTAAATACTGCGACCCGAAGCCAACTTAACGTCAGTGCCGATCAGTAAATTAAACTCGACGCTGCTTGGCGGTACAAAAACACACACTCGCAAGTTTTCACTGCGTGCCTTCATCAGCTTTGTAGATAATTCGCCACTGTCTTTAAATTGCTCGCGTTCCGCGTCACGACGACACAAGTCGATAAACTCAAATGGGCAGTCAACAGGATATAAAACAAGTTCTGTTTCCTGCATAAGGCGCAGCGCTTTAATTGAAAGAAGCTCAACGTCTGACTCAAACTCAATCCAAGTCACTTGCCCTAGTGAATCCACCTCTTCTTTTAGTGACTCTTGGTAGAACTTCTCTAGTTCATCACGTTCCGTGATGCGTTCTATACGAGGTGAAGATAAGAAACGCTCCCAAAACTTACGACGTTCATCAACTGTAGGGAACGTATCTTTGATCGAGTTGCGCTTTGATGCGCCAAAGTCGGCAAGTAGACCCAAATTCTGCGGTAGTAAACTCTCAAATTTTTCACGAATATTGCGAACTAAGACCGGAGAAGCACCGCCACTCGAAATAGCGATTTGAATTCTTCCTCGGTTAATCATTGAAGGGGTAATAAAGTCACAGTATGGTTGATCGTCGACCACGTTTACCAAAATACCCATTTTTTTTGCATCACTATGCACTTGATGATTAAGCTCAGGATTGTCCGTTGTAGCCCACACTTGTAAATATCGACTCGACAACATTTGTGACGAGTAGAAGTTTTGTACCCAGTGCAGTTTATTTTCATCTATTAACTGCTTTAAATAAGGTTCAACCTTCGGCGATATAAGGGTTACATCGCCGCCGGCTCGAAGCAAACTATCGACTTTTCGACAAGCAACTTCGCCACCACCAACAACCAGAATCGGTTTGTTTTCGATGTCTAAAAACATTGGAAAGTAACGCATTTTCTTCCTTGAGACCTCTTTAATAACTATTCATGCATGCTACCAAATTTGGGGCATAATCCTAGGTGCATTTGCATAATTAAAATAATATTTCACCAAATTTAAGATTTTCTTAAGGTTAAAATTTCGACAGAAAATCACATAAACAAGATAATCAGCTAGACTATTAAGAATTTAGAAACCTAAATCTCGTTGCACCAACAGTGTGAGCCCTTGCACTATTTACATTCACGTAACATTTGGTCATTCTAAATGTGTCCGGATTTGTGATTTCACTCAAAAATCTTTTTAAATTATACATTTGAGAAACTGCAAATCCTTTCCTAACCTTATAAACAGTTGTTCAAATCGCACACAATGTTATTTGCAAAATGCAAACCATGATTTGAGTAACCGCGCTTAAAGGTAACAAAAACAAGCAACACAGCAAGCACAACACAAATCGAGCACGTGTATCAGGTGTCACCTGGTTTAACAAGGAAGGATACAAATGACAAATAAACTAACACTTCTTGCTTCAGTAGTAGCTGCATCAACTGCAATGATGGCAACATCTGCATCAGCGGCAGAAAGCACTCTGGACAAAGTCACATCTCAAGGCTTTCTAACTTGTGGTGTAAGTACAGGTCTTCCAGGGTTCTCTAACCCTAACTCAAAAGGTGAATGGGAAGGAATTGATGTTGAGTATTGTCAAGCTCTTGCAGCGGCTGTACTCGGTGATAAAACTAAAGTTAAATACGTACCTCTAACGGCTAAAGAGCGTTTTACGGCTCTACAATCGGGTGAGATCGATGTTCTGTCGCGCAACACGACATGGACGCTGCACCGTGATACGGCACTTGGTCTGAACTTCGTAGGCGTTAACTACTACGATGGTCAAGGCTTTATGGTTAAGAAAGATCTTGGCCTAACGAGTGCTAAAGAACTAGACGGCGCATCTGTATGTGTTCAGTCTGGTACAACAACAGAGCTTAACCTTGCTGACTACTTCCGTAACAACGGTATGTCTTATAAGCCAGTGGTATTTGATACGGCTGCGCAAACATCTAAAGGTTTCGACGCAGGTCGTTGTGACGTTCTTACAACAGACCAGTCTGGCCTTTACGCACTTCGTCTAAATCTTGCAGACCCTAAGTCTGCTGAAGTACTTCCAGAAATCATTTCTAAAGAGCCACTAGGCCCTGTAGTTCGTCAAGACGATGACAAATGGTTCAACGTTGCTAAGTGGACACTGTCTGCAATGGTTAACGCAGAAGAGTACGGCATTACATCTAAGAATGCAGACGAAATGCTTAAGTCTAAAGATCCAAACATCAAGCGTATCCTTGGTGTTGACGGACCAAAAGGTAAAGGCCTAGGTATCCGTGATGACTGGGGTTACCAAGTTATCAAGCAAGTGGGTAACTACGGTGAGAGCTTCGAACGTACTGTAGGTACAGGTTCTCCACTTCAGATCTCTCGTGGTGTAAACGCGCTATGGAATGCGGGCGGCTTCATGTACGCTCCACCAATCCGTTAATAGCCACTACGTGATTACTTTACACAGCGGCTTCTAGCCAATCCTTTATATAGTTGATTGACCTAGAGTCGCTGAATTTACAACTGAGTAACACGAAATTAGGGCGGATTTCCGCCCTAACTGTTAAATGGATTTGAGGTTATTGCAGTATGAAACCTAATAACACTTCTATTCCTTCCCAGGAAAAGCCCCAAGCTAAAAGCGCCAACCTTCTTTATAACCCAACTTTCCGATCGGTCATTTTTCAGATCATCGCTCTTGGTGCACTCGCCGCTTTCTTCTATACCATTGTCAACAATGCGTTAACGAACTTGGATGCTCGCGGCATCGCTACCGGTTTCGATTTCCTTAGCCAAGAAGCTGGCTTTGGTATCGGTTTAACACTCGTCGAGTATGACGAAACCTTTTCTTACGGTCGAACATTCATTGTTGGCCTACTTAATACCGCACTCGTTTCTGTTCTAGGTATCATCCTAGCGACGGTTCTTGGTTTTACCATGGGTATTGCGCGTCTTTCATCGAACTGGCTAGTTAGCCGATTCGCAGCGGTTTATATCGAAATTTTCCGTAATGTCCCGCTTCTACTACAAATTTTCTTCTGGTATTTCGCTGTTCTTCAAGCGCTACCGTCCGCTCGTCAAAGCTTAAGCCTTGGTGAAGCTATCTTCCTGAATGTTCGTGGTCTTTACTTCCCTGCGCCTGTTTTTGAAGCCGGCAGTAGTATCGTTATCGCCGCTTTCATCGCGGGTATTGTAGCGACTATCATCATCAACATTTGGGCAAACAACAAACAACGCCTTACTGGCCAACAGACTCCAATGGGACGTATTGCTCTGGGTTTAATTGTTGTCCTGCCTGTCATTGTTTACTTCATTATGGGTATGCCAATTTCAGCTGAATATCCAGCGCTTAAAGGCTTTAACTTCAAAGGTGGTATCAGCATCATCCCAGAACTTGCCGCTCTTATGCTTGCGCTAAGTATCTATACTGCGTCATTCATCGCGGAGATCGTTCGTTCTGGTATTAATGCTGTAAGTCACGGTCAAACTGAAGCAGCCATGTCTTTAGGTTTGCCACGTTCTCGTACTTTGAAGCTGGTGATCATTCCTCAAGCATTGAGAATTATCATCCCACCGCTAACAAGCCAATACTTAAACCTAACTAAAAACTCATCTCTAGCAATGGCGATTGGTTATCCTGATTTGGTTTCAGTTTTCGCAGGTACAACTCTTAACCAAACCGGTCAAGCGATTGAGATTATCGCGATGACGATGGCCGTTTACCTCACATTGAGCTTATTAACCTCTGCGTTAATGAATATCTATAACCGTAAAGTAGCATTGGTGGAGAGATAAAATGAGCACACATCAATTTCAGCCTGATCTACCACCTCCAGCAAACACGGTTGGTGTCGTAGGTTGGCTTAGAAAAAACCTATTTAACGGTCCCGTGAATAGTGTTGTTACCGTAATTCTCGGTTACTTCGCATTCTCATTAATTTGGACTGTCTTTGACTGGGCCATCTTAAACGCAGACTGGGTAGGCACAACACGTGACGCTTGTACAAGCGATGGCGCATGTTGGGTATTCATCAGTGTACGTTGGGAACAGTTCATGTACGGCTTCTACCCTGAAGCAGAGCTGTGGCGTCCTCGCCTATTCTACTTCACGCTTGCTGTCTTCGTTGGTTTACTAGCCTACGAAGGAACACCAAAGCGTACATGGATTTGGCTATTCTTCGTTAACATCTATCCATTCCTAATCGCGGCTCTACTTTATGGCGGTGTGTTTGGGTTAGAGGTTGTAGAGACACACAAATGGGGCGGATTGCTGGTTACGTTAATCATCGCACTCGTGGGTATCGTGGTTTCCCTGCCTATTGGTGTTGCACTCGCGCTTGGACGACGCTCAGAAATGCCGATTATTCGTAGTATCTGTACTGTGTATATCGAAATCTGGCGTGGTGTGCCTCTTATTACTGTTCTGTTCATGGCATCTGTAATGCTCCCACTGTTCCTATCAGCTGGTTCAGAAACAGACAAACTGCTTCGTGCTCTTGTCGGTGTGGTGCTGTTCAGTGCAGCTTACATGGCGGAGGTTATCCGTGGTGGCTTACAGGCAATTCCTAAGGGTCAATATGAAGCAGCAGATGCACTTGGCCTAACCTACTGGAAGAAAATGGGGCTTATCATTCTTCCTCAAGCCCTAAAGATTACGATCCCATCGATCGTAAACACCTTTATCGGCCTGTTTAAAGATACCAGTCTGGTTCTTATCATCGGTATGTTCGATGTATTGGGTATCGGCCAAGCTGCTAACACCGACCCTGAGTGGCTAGGCTTTGCAACAGAAAGTTATGTATTTGTCGCGTTAGTGTTCTGGGTATTCTGTTTTGGTATGTCGAGATATTCGATATGGCTAGAAAACAGACTTCACACCGGTCACAAACGATAGTTAAAGAGATCAAGGACGTATTATGACGCAACAACAAAACAACGAATCTCAAGAATTGATGATTGAACTGAAAGACATGAATAAGTGGTACGGTGAGTTCCACGTTCTTAAGAACATCAATCTAGAAGTTAAGAAAGGTGAGAAAATCGTAATCTGTGGCCCTTCTGGTTCTGGTAAATCGACCATGATTCGATGCATCAACCGTTTAGAGGAGCATCAAAAAGGCCATATTTTTGTTTCTGGTAATGAACTAACCGAAGACTTAAAGAATATCGAAGCGGTGCGTAGAGAAGTTGGTATGTGTTTCCAACACTTTAACCTCTTCCCTCACCTAACGGTTTTGGAGAACTGTACCCTTGCTCCAATTTGGGTGAAAAAGATGCCTAAAGAGGAAGCAGAAGCGATCGCGATGAAATACCTAGAGCGTGTTAAGATCCCAGATCAAGCAGACAAGTTCCCAGGTCAGCTCTCTGGTGGTCAACAGCAACGTGTAGCGATTGCACGCTCTCTGTGTATGAACCCACAAGTTATGTTATTTGATGAACCGACTTCCGCACTCGATCCTGAGATGGTTCGTGAGGTTCTAGACGTTATGGTTGAGCTTGCTGAAGAAGGCATGACCATGCTGTGTGTAACGCACGAAATGGGTTTTGCGAAAGAAGTTGCCGACCGAGTGATATTTATGGATGCCGGAGAGATCATCGAAGAAAACAATCCTGTCGACTTCTTTGAGAATCCACAATCTGATCGAACTCAAAACTTCTTGAGCCAGATTCTTCACCACTAGAATCGGTATCTACCTAACAGGGCAGCTATTTTTGCTGCCCTTTCTATTTTAGAGGATATGATACCGTCGCACAGTTACATTGTGTTACACCTTGAAAAACACTTAACTCTCTATTTTGATTATCATTTTAAGTAGACAAATTTAATGAAAGGCTTGATTTTTCGAACTTTCAGCCCCATAAATGTACTAATAACTATTGATATCACCTTACGAGGAAGATTATGAACAGCCCTATGTTTTCTCGCACAGCTTCTCAAGAGAGCGCTCTGCAAACAAATAAAGTACTGCGTAACACCTACGCGCTACTTTCAATGACACTACTTTGGTCTGCTGTGGTAGCAGGTATTTCGATGGCAATGAACCTGCCTCGTCCTGGTCTAATTATTATGCTGGTTGGTTTCTACGGTCTACTTTTCCTAACAGAGAAGAACCGTGATAACAGCATGGGTCTAGTATTCACATTCCTGTTTACAGGTTTCCTAGGTTACACCATTGGCCCTCTTCTTAACGCGTACATCGGTGCGGGCATGGGCGACGTGGTACTGACTGCTCTGGGCGGTACTGCACTATCATTTATGGCAGCATCAGCTTATGCACTAACTACGAAGCGCGACCTATCGATGATGGGTGGCCTAATGCTTTCACTATTCGTAGTGCTAGTTGTTGGTATGATTGCGAGCATTTTCATCCAATCAACAGTTCTACATCTAGCGCTTAGCAGCCTATTTATTGTGTTCTCTACAATGGCTATCTTGATGACAACTCAAGGTATCATCCGTGGCGGTGAAACTAACTACATTTCAGCGACAGTGACGCTGTATGTATCTATCTACAACATCTTCATCAGCCTACTGAGCATTCTAGGTATTATGGGTAACGACGACTAATAACATCGTCAACTTATTAATCCCGCAAAGCCCAAGATTCGTCTTGGGCTTTTTGTTTTCTATTGGCTATTATTTGTTGGGAAATATTGCTGAGTAATGTACCCTACGCCGCTGATTGATATGACTCTGGATTAAACATGTTTGAATATAACGGAAAAAAAATCGAAACTGACGCTCAAGGCTATCTTTTAGACCACACGCAATGGGAAGAAGGTATGATCGAGATTCTGGCCGATGATGAAGGAATTGAACTCACCGAAGCTCACCTAGAAGTCGTTCATTTCGTCCGTGATTTCTATGAAGAGTTCAATACATCTCCCGCTGTCCGCATGCTTGTTAAAGCAATGGAGAAAGCTCACGGCCCTGAAAAAGGCAACAGTAAGTACCTGTTTAAGCTGTTTAAAAAGGGGCCGGCAAAGCAAGCAACTAAGCTAGCTGGCCTTCCTAAACCTGCAAAATGCTTATAAAGCGCTTCAGTCATCACTCACTGAATAACAACTTCACGTTTCAAAGAACTTGAAAGTATTTGCTGTTGGTATCATCAATCTTTATACCAGCAGCATCCTGCTCCTCTACACGATCTACGTTAGCCGTATCTGGTCCTTTATGAAGCCATGTGTGCAGCTCCTCAATTTTAGTGTTATTGCCGATTGCAAGCACCTCAACATCACCATTATTTAGGTTCTTTGCATAGCCTGTTAGCCCTAAGTCCAATGCTCTTATGCGTGTTGAGTATCTGAAACCAACACATTGAACACGACCTGTTACCAGAAATATACGATGGGAACGATCCATAACATTGCCTCATAATTTACTTGGGTGATATAGTTGATAAATCTATTCATCCGCCCTAGTTGGGTGGAATTATTTGAGCACCATTAATATGAAAGAAATCCCTTTCCGTTGGATTGACAAATATCTCATCCACCTAAAGATTCAAGAAAAGTTCTACCTTCTTTTTCTACTCCCTGTATTAGCTCTCGTTATCTTAACTCTCGTTCTAGATAGTGCTGCAGACGCGCTTTTGGTCCACCTTTACCAAGACGAACTGATGCTAATGAAAGGTCTTATTGAAGCAGGCCAACTGTCTCGTGAGCAGGTAGCACAACTTATCAGTCAGTCTGATACTATCTCTTTAGGCTTCGGCGAAGGTGCTGTATCAGTAATGAATGGTGCATTTAGCTTAGTTGCAACGCACGACCAAAACCTATGGTCTGCACTGTCAACGACTCAAATCACCATTATCGGTATTACCCTGACTCTCATCGGTCTCTGTGTCTACTACATCATGACCTTTATCGGCGGTGCGATGTTCTCAATGAACAAAGCTCTTAACACGCTTGCAGACGGCGATCTAACGGGACGTATGAACTACTTTCTAGTTCGTGACGAATTCAGTGAAATTGCCATCACTATTGATAAGGTAGCAGAGCGTGAGCAAAAGATGGTGCTTTCGATTCAAGAGTCTGTTGCTTTAATGCAGCAAATTAGCTCTGATCTTAACCAATCTACTCAACAAAGTTCAGATATTTCAGGCGTTCAACAAGAGCATCTAAATAGCTTAGCAAGCGCGACTGAAGAGATGGCGTCAACCATTCGCGAGGTTGCAAACTTAGCGCATGAGTCCAGCACTCAAACAATGGATGCGCATGGAGTTGCTGAAAGCGGTCAACACAAAGTATCAAACACTCTCGCCTCTATCTCTAATTTGTCTCAAGAAATTCAATCTGCTTCGCAAGCGGTTGAAGAGCTAGACGCCAATGCTGCGCAAATCGACGAAGTAGTAACTACCATCAATGCTATTTCAGAACAGACTAACCTGCTTGCATTGAATGCTGCGATTGAAGCAGCCCGTGCTGGTGAGCAAGGCCGTGGCTTTGCTGTCGTTGCAGACGAAGTTCGTGCCCTTGCCGGCCGTACACAGCAAGCGACGGTTGAAATCCAAAGTATGATTGAAGCGCTACAACGTAACAGCCAGTCTCTGACTAAACTAATGGAAGTGACGGTAAACAACGCGAACGAAGGACAAACACTGATGTCTGAAGTGAACGTTGAAATTGGATCATTGGCAGAGAAAAACCAATCTATTTCAGACAGCAGCACTCAAATTGCTACGGCTGCTGAAGAACAAGGTGTCGTTGCAGACAACATTGCACAAAGTGTTGAAGAGATTCGTAACCAATCAAACAACATCTGCGAGATGATCAGCAAGAGTAACGCTAACGTTGACCAACTCCGTCAACAAAGTGATTCAATGGAAGGATTACTTACTGGTCTTAAAGCCTAAAAGTACCAATCTTGACGATTAGGGCCGCAGTTGCGGCCCTTTTTTGTATCTAACGTCTTTGTCGTTTGATTTTGCTAGTCTCTTCCCTGACAATACACCACCTTCGAATTCAAACAATCAGAGTAAACTATGACTCCATCGATTCAACTAGCAAAAGGCCGTGATAAGTCGCTACGCCGCAAACACCCATGGGTATTCTCTCGTGGTATCGACAAAGTAACAGGTGAACCGCAACTTGGTGAAACCGTCGACGTTTTCGCAAGCAACGGTCAATGGCTAGCAAAAGCAGCCTACTCTCCTGCTTCTCAAATTCGAGCTCGTGTTTGGACGTTTGAAAAAGAAGACATCGATAAAGCATTTTTTGTTAGACGCATCAAAGACGCACAAATGCTTCGCGAAGACATCATTGTTCGTGACGGTCTTACTGGCTATCGATTAATCGCAGCTGAATCTGATGGATTGCCGGGCATCACTATCGATAAATATCAGAACTTCCTAGTATGCCAACTACTCAGTGCTGGTGCTGAATATCACAAATCTGAACTTGTGGCCGCTCTCGTGGAGTGCTTCCCTGACTGCAATGTATACGAGCGTTCGGATGTTGCGGTACGTAAAAAAGAAGGCCTTGAACAAATTGTCGGCGTTCTTCATGGTGAAGAACCACCTAAGTCTGTTGTAATCGAAGAGAATGGCGTAAAAATCAGCGTTAATATCGTTGAGGGCCACAAAACTGGTTTCTATCTAGACCAACGTGACAGCCGCAAAGAATCAATGAAGTACGTAAAAGACAAAGAAGTCTTGAACTGCTTTTCCTACACCGGTGGTTTTGGTCTATACGCGCTTAAAGGTGACGCAAAGCGCGTTATCAACGCTGACGTTTCACAGCTTGCTTTAGACACGGCTAAACACAATGCTGAATTAAACGAATTCGATATTTCAAAAAAACGTGCGGTGTTCTTGAATGCTGATGTATTTAAGCTTCTGCGCGAATACCGTGACCAAGGCACGAAGTTCGATGTTGTGATCATGGATCCGCCAAAGTTCGTTTCGAGCAAAAACAACCTAACTTCAGGTGCAAACGGCTACAAAGACGTAAACATGTTAGCGATGCAGATCCTGAAACCTGGTGGCACTCTGCTTACTTACTCATGCTCTGGACTAATGGGCACAGACCTATTCCAGAAAATCATCGCTGATGCTGCAATTGACGCTGGTCGCACGGTTAAGTTTGTCGAGCGCTTTGAACAAGCTGCAGACCACCTAACAGATACCGCTTATCCAGAAGGTTTCTACCTGAAAGGTTTTGCGTGTAAGGTTCTTTAAACAACGTCTGATCTAATTAAAGATTACGCATTAAAAAGGGTCACCGTTTGGTGACCCTTTTGTTATCAATTAACTTTAATTGAGGTTAACTATCTGTGTACTTCAAACCATCCTGATTAAACAGATAATCCGTTAACTCTGAAGAAGTGACATTATTAAACTCAATCGTCATCGACTCTCCACCTTTATCAATGGTTAGCGCTGAGCCACCATTGCCGTTATCAGTGATCGAGTCTTCGATGTTATTTAGCAGAGCGTTTATATCATCCGTCTCAAGATCTGCCAGCAACTCAGATAAATCAAGCTTATCTCCATCAGCAACACTGAAATCAGTAATGGTGTCTGACGAGCCATCATCCATGTCGACCCAACTAAAGATATCCTCTCCTTCACCACCGGTTAGGATGTCGTCACCCAAGCCACCAATCAATGTATCGTCACCGCCTTGGCCATATAGAATGTCATCACCTAATCCACCGGCAACGGTATCATCCCCTCCGCGCGTATCACTATCAGCGTTAAACAGCTCGTGGTTACCTTTTACATATTCGTAGACTTCCATGTCTGTAGGTTCTTCGCCATTCAACATCTGCAAGAACGTCGTTAACGCTTGCATACCGGAACCATCAGGTAAGTCATCAGGACGAACAAGCCCTTTCTCCCCCCATGGTAAGTTGTCAGTGTTAATCGCATCACCAAACAAGATGTCGTTACCCGCACCGCCGCTCAAATCATCATTACCTACAGGAAGAAGCGTGATTTCGTTACTACCTTCCTCAAGTGCAGCATCTAAGCCTTGGCTTGATTGAACGATTTCAACGTCGCCTGTCGTACTTGTTAACGTCTTAATAGCAAAGTTGTCTAAGTATACATCTGCAGTATATCCGCTTTGGTCTTCATAAACAGAGAGTACTAACTGGTATTTACCTTCATGAAGTAGATCTGTTTCAATCGAGCCCGTATTGCTTCCAGATGAGACACTTACCCATGACTGAGTTTGTTCGTCAAATTTCTGAACACTCCAGCTAAACACATCGCCGCCACCGAAATAGCTACCCTGTGACGCATCAAATGTCAGTACTGACGCTTCGCCATTAGCAACGGTAAACTCAGGACTAGTCATCGAAGCTGAGCCACTAGCATTGCCCGTATCGGTTAGCAAGATGCGTGAGTTGTTCAGTACTGCTGTACCGCCTGAAACCGTAAAGTTATCAAGGCTCCAAGCCTCACCCGTACTAGAACTAAAGTTTGCAAGTTGCGTTGTAGTTGACGAATACGTGTACGAGGAGCCATTGTCACTAACAAAATGTTCTAGTATTTCTGAATCAATCCCATCCCCGATACCAATAGTTCTAACTTTCGACACGTCCGCTAACTCGTCAAAAGCAGTAACAGAGTCAGCAAACTCATCAAACTGAGTCGTAGAGCCGCTGCTGTTAGAACTATTCGATACAGTTGGTTTCCCATCCGTTAAGAAGAACGTTAAGTTTTCGTAGCTTGATGGTTGTGAACCAGATTCAAACCAATCTTTTGCTGCGTCAAATGCTGCTTCGTAGTTAGTTGCACCGTCCGCGGTTAAAGCATTAATCGCAGAGTTAACTGTCTGATCCAAGTCTGACTCTTCTAAGTCCTGCAAGTTAATCTCTATGCTAGCACTCGCTTCGAAGCCAATTAACGCCAAGTTGATAATTCCTGGATGAGATGCGATGTCTGCTAACATAGCAATAAGTGACGCTTTAACCACATCTAACTTAGACTCGCTACTGTTACTATTGAGTGCATCTTTCATACTGCCTGAAGTATCAACCACTAAAGCAATATTGTAATTCGTTGGTGCAACAGAATTATCCACGACACCGCCAGTATCTCCAAACAGCACGTCGTCACCATCAAAGCCAACGATGGTGTTGTCACCATTTTCATTACCTAAGCTAGGCGCTATGACAATACCTGTTTGAGTATTGGCAAATACTTCTGAATCGACAGGTTGACCTTGACCATCGACCTCATAAGCTCCAGCAGTAACAGTGAGAACTGGTGCCGTATCAACTGGTGCTTCTACGATAACCGTGAGCTTCCCGTCACTGTCTAGCTCAGTAGGGTCAATAACCCAAGTTCCGTCAGCTTGTTTAGTGCCTGTCGATAGTGTCACATCAGACGGCACATCACTGACCACCAATGAACTTACTTGCTCACTACCATCGTTGTCATTTAAGTCTATATCGATGTTGAGCTCGTAAACCTCTGCAACCTTAACCAAGTTACCACTTTGAACTTCAAACTTACCATCAGCGAAATACAAAGATTCAATACTGTAGAAATCGTGGTTTGCATTCCCTGTTCCAGTATGAACTAGTGTGTAATCGGAAGCCCCAGCAGTGGTGAATGTGTAATCAGAACTTTGACCGGTTAGGTATGCTTTATCCGCACCATCGCCACCGTAATAGGCCGTAGATGAAGTCGGACTGCGAGATATGAGAATATCTTGTCCTGAATCCCCGGCACCGTCACCACGTAGATCGATACTACTTGATGCGTCAACGCCGCCGATCAAAATATCATCTCCATCATTGCCTTGAAGGTCTTCAGAAACAACGCCAAGATCGCCGCCATTACCGACAATAATGTCATTGCCTTCACCACCGAGTACTTGCATCTGATCACCGCTGCCATAAACAACCGTATCATTACCATCGTAGCCATAAACCCAAGCACCACTTGTAGTCTGAAGATGGTTATCACCACCGTCAGCGACTGAATCTACCACCTTGCCCGTCAAACTAGATTCAATACTTGTAACAATAGAGTCTGCAACATTCCCACTTACACTGGTTAAGTCCGCAGATACCGCCAATCCGTTACTGATTGGTGTCACCATTGTAGTTACCGTTGCTGTATTAGTAAGACCAGAGCTATCTACAATGGTATAAGTGAATGAGGCAGTGCCCGATACACTGCTATTTGGTGTGAATGAAACTTCTCCACTATTTTGATCGAATGAAACGGTTCCGTCAGTTGAGCTAAATCCATCCGCAACGATAGTGAATGTATCACCGGTGTTTGGATCGTAGTCGTTAGCGAGAAGAAGTGACGAATCGACGGTTAAAGATCCACCCTCTCGCACTGACAGCACGTCGCCAATCAATGGGAAGTCATTTAAGTCATGTTCTCCATTGTTGTAGTTACCATTGCTATCAACCGTGCCCAAATTGATATCTAGGTTAGCAGCGCCACCTTGATCCCAATACACGATTTCAATGGAATGGTAACCATCACTGTCAATCGTAAATGCATCATGCAAAGTCGTAGTTGATGACTGATTCTGATCCACAGTCGCAACGGCCACCCCATCGATTAATATCGTGTAGCCATCATCAGCAGTAACTTTAAACGCATAATCACCGGCTGCGAGATAGACTGAACCACTCATTTGGACCACGCCATCAGTATGGGCGCCAACAGTGCCTTCAACAGAGCCAGCATCACTATTTAAGAAATCTTCAAACTGACTTTGAGAGCTTAAACCACTACTATTTCCGTCTAGCGTGTAGTTAATGTCTTTAGCATCAAATGTTAGGTCGGCATCTTTGCTAGCAATAACATCGAGAGCATCTTGAACAGAATCAATGTTGCCATTAACACTGTCGTTAGAACTGTAATAGTAACCAGATAGACCACCGAACACAGAAACAGTATCGTTCTGTGCAACAGGCGCCAGGTCAGTATCATTTGGCACAATAGTTAACTGCGCTATCTCATCACTCACCAAATCGCTGGAGTCGACCGATTGATAATCAATCTCTTCAGAAAGCTCGGCACTTACTACATCAACACCTTTAAGGGTAATGTTAGAGTTTATGTTCGGATCATCTGAGCCATCCTGAGTAGTGAAGATGCGTAGTTCACTAAACCCACCATCTACTTCAATGTTAACTGTCGCATTGCCATTGCTATCAATCGTAAGTCCGCTTTCACCAGATTCATCACCATCGAAGTAGAACGTTCCAACAACGTTGCCACTTTCGTCAAGTGCAATAACTTCAATACGACCACCGGCATTATTTCCAGCGAAATAATTGCCATAGACACTACCAAACTCAATGTTAGCTTCAGTAATCGATGCGCCAGTCGCAGAGTAATCAATTGAAATGTACTCTTGAGACCCGGCAGTTATAACGTCAAGTTCACCTTGCGTAGAATTCGCGTTTTTAGAAACACCGAAGCCATCTTCGTCATTCTTGTCGTCATAAACTAAGTAGCCAGGTTCGCTACTAATATTATCTCCAAGTGGAGACGCACCGTTGTAAAGCCCCGCGCTAATAACAACACTACTTTGTAAGTAGCTAACGCTAGAGGTGCCATTACCTACTTGACTTTGGAAAGTACTAGCAACGAAATCCAAGCTATCTACGGCATTCTGGTCTTGCTCATACTCGATTTGAGCGTCGCTACTGATGATATCCCCAGCTTTAATCAGTACTTTGCCTCCACCACTAACGTCATAGAGGTTACCAAATAGCGGTTCTTCAAGAATCTTCACACCAACAGCTGTGCCAGAAGCATCATCTTCAATGTCACCAACGTTATCTTGAGAACCAGACTGACCACCATCAAACGTAAAGAACGCTTCATCTTGGTTGTCTAGAGTTACTGAGAAGTTGTTGGCAGTTGGTTTATCGTCCACTGGCGTGACGCCTACATTCACGGTGATTGGGTCAGACTCGTTGCCTTCCGCGTCTTTGATTGTGTACGTGAACGTGTCGGACGTGGTGTCGCTGCCGTCGTGCTGGTAGCTCACTGTACCGTCACCATTTACCACAACGGTATCGTCCACTGGCGTGACGCCTACATTCACGGTGATTGGGTCAGACTCGTTGCCTTCCGCGTCTTTGATTGTGTACGTGAACGTGTCGGACGTGGTGTCGCTGCCGTCGTGCTGGTAGCTCACTGTACCGTCACCATTTACCACAACGCTGCCGTTCGCCGGCTGCGTCTCGATAACGATGCTGGTCAGATCAAGCGCACTTTCACTGTCTGTATCATTGTCCGCTACGTCGATGGTCACGCTGCCGCCTTCCAGCACCGTGTCGCTGTCGGCCACACCGATTGGTGCGGTATCGTCCACTGGCGTGACGCCTACATTCACGATAACGATGCTGGTCAGATCAAGCGCACTTTCACTGTCTGTATCATTGTCCGCTACGTCGATGGTCACGCTGCCGCCTTCCAGCACCGTGTCGCTGTCGGCCACACCGATTGGTGCGGTATCGTCCACTGGCGTGACGCCTACATTCACCGTCAGTGTATCTGTGCCACCTTGGCCGTCAGAGACGATAACCGTGAAACTGTCACTGCCGTTGTAGTTGTCGTTTGGCGTGTAGGTCCAATTGCCTTGTTCATCGACAGTTACAGAACCGTTAGATGGATCACTGCCTTTCGAGAAGCTTAAAGAATCGTTGTCACCATCTGATGCAGATAGCGAGCCGCTGACTGGCGTATCTTCATCTGTCGTTACAGCAACGCTGTCACCTAATGGATCACCGTTGCTATCAACAAGTGTTGGGGTATCGTTAACTGGAGTAACACCCACATTCACCGTCAGCGCATCTGTGCCACCTTGGCCGTCAGAAACGATTACCGTGAAGCTATCGCTACCGTTGTAGTTGTCGTTTGGCGTGTAGGTCCAGTTGCCGTTTTCATCGACAGTTACAGAGCCGTTAGATGGATCACTGCCTCTTGAGAAACTTAGAGAGTCGTTGTCACCGTCTGATGCAGAAAGTGAGCCGCTGACTGGTGTATCTTCGTCTGTTGTTACAGCAACGCTGTCGCCCAGTGGGTCGCCATTGCTATCAACAAGTGTTGGGGTATCGTTAACTGGAGTCACACCCACATTCACCGTCAGTGTATCAGTACCGCCTTGGCCATCAGAAACAATTACCGTGAAGCTGTCACTACCGTTGTAGTTATCGTTCGGCGTGTAGGTCCAGTTACCGTTCTCATCCACGGTTACAGAGCCATTAGATGGATCGCTGCCTTTTGAAAAGCTTAGAGAGTCTTTGTCACCATCGGATGCAGAAAGTGAGCCGCTGACTGGCGTATCTTCGTCTGTCGTTACAGCAACGCTGTCGCCCAATGGGTCGCCATTGCTATCAACAAGAGTTGGGGTATCGTTAACTGGAGTCACACCAACATTCACTGTTAGTGTATCTGTTCCGCCTTGGCCGTCAGAAACGATCACCGTGAAGCTGTCACTACCGTTGTAGTTGTCGTTTGGCGTGTAGGTCCAATTGCCTTGTTCATCGACAGTCACAGATCCGTTAGATGGATCGCTGCCTTTTGAGAAGCTTAGAGAGTCGTTGTCGCCATCCGATGCAGATAGCGAACCGCTGACTGGCGTATCTTCGTCTGTTGTTACTGCAACACTGTCACCTAATGGATCACCGTTACTATCAACAAGTGTTGGCGTGTCATTAACTGGAGTCACACCAACATTCACAGTAAGAGTATCAGTGCCGCCTTGGCCGTCAGAAACAATTACCGTGAAGCTGTCGCTACCGTTGTAGTTGTCGTTTGGAGTGTAGGTCCAGTTACCGTTCTCATCCACGGTCACAGAGCCGTTAGACGGATCGCTACCTTTTGAAAAGCTTAAAGAATCATTGTCGTCATCTGATGCAGAAAGTGAGCCGCTAACCGCAGTATCTTCATCCGTTGTTACAGATACACTTTCGCCTAAAGGGTCGCCATTCTCATCGATAAGAGTTGGGGTATCGTTGACAGGGGTAACGTCAACGTTGATCGTGATGGTGTCTGTGCCACCTTGTCCATCAGAGACAATAACGGTGAAACTATCGCTTCCGTTATAATCAGCATTAGGCGTGTATGTCCAACTTCCATCTTCATCGATAACAAGCTGTCCATTTTGTGGAGCCTGCCCCATAGAGAAAGTGACCGCGTCACCGTCAGCATCTGTTGCTTCAAACTGACCGCTGAGTGCGGTGTCTTCGTTCGTAGAAACGGTAAGCGTATCGCTAACTGAAGATCCGTTAAAACTAACGATATCTGGCGCACTGTTTTCGGAAGCAAAAGCACGGAATGAGTCTAGCAATGTAAGACTTTGAGTTTCTGACAGGCCTAGAGACTCAAATCCAGAAGTGACAAATTCCGTTTCAGGGATAGTTTCTTCGCCATCACGTTCAATGGTGCCGCTGTTTGTTAAGCTCGAACCAGTTACGCCGGCTGCAGTTGCGAATTCTTCACCGAGCTGCGTTGGGTCCGCGCCTTCTTCTAACGCAGAAAAAATATTTTCGATATCAGAATCGAGTTCGACTTCAACGTCGTCTTCAACACGTTTAACAGATAAGTTGGGTTGGGATGATTCATTTTGACTTTCTAAAATCAAATCACCTGGTTGCAAAGCTTCACCAGCTTCCAACACACGAACTTTGCCGTCTAGGCCTATAACAATACGTTGTCCAGCACCTAGTGCGCCTACTAGGCTTAAAATTGTCATATCCATATTTACCCCTAAAGCCACTTTTGAAGTGGTGTGTCAAAAATGCGACACATAAAAAATGCTAATTAGATAAAATATAACACCTATACCCCATCAATTCATAGCCACTAGTCATTTATTTAACAAAAGCAGATACAGACTAATGACAAAGATCACATCAAATGGTAGTCTGAATGCTCTAAACATCGATATAAGTTATTGTGTTATCTGATATTAAAGAAGATGGCAACTGGTAAGATTTGTTTAACCTTGAAGCATCCATATTGATGCTAAAACTAAATCCAAACCTTCTGGTTTTTGCCAAAACACACAACTAGATCGTTATTTTTTTGGCGCTCTATTGAGCCACAAAATTCAGCATTATTTGTTTATGGTATGAACAATACGGAGATGTCAGTGAATAAGATTAAAACTGCAACATGTGGGCTTGCTGTCCTCTTAAGTTTACCTTCATATGGTCAAACTCTAGAGCAGGCGGTTGCATTTACTCTTGAGAACAATCCTGAGATCAAAAGTGCTTACAATGAGTACATCAGTAAGCGTTATCTCAGCGATGCTTCTGGAGGCGCTTACCGACCAAGTATCGACCTAGACGCTGGTATTGGATATGAGCATACCGATCTTGCATCAAACTCCAACACCACTGACTTTACCCGCAAAGAGGCAACCCTTACGCTGACACAGTTGATTTGGGATGGCTCCAATACACTTAATGATATTGATCGTACTGCAGCAGATGCAGAATCAGTGCGCTATCAACTGCTGGCAACAGCACAAGATACAGCGTTGGAAGTCACGAAGATTTATCTCGATGCAGTAAAGGCGTATGAAGTTCTTTCTCTTTCAGAAAGCAATCTAGCGACCCACAAAGAGATCTATCGAGATATCAGAAAGCGTGTAGAGTCTGGTATTGGTTCAACTGCAGACATGTCTCAAGTGGAAGCTCGTATCGCAAAAGCGCACGGTAATTTACTCGCTGCTCAAAACAATCTGTTTGACACGCATACGCAATTCAAACGACTCACTGGGCAAAAGCCTCTTGGATTGACTTTCCCAAGAGCTGATTCTGCTGCGATTCCTTACACTATTGACAGTGCACTTGAACTGGCATTCCAAACTCACCCGGTCATTAAAATTGCTCGTGCAGATGTCGACTCCGCTAAATTTCAGTATCAACAATCAAAGAGTACTAATTACCCAACACTATCGGTAGAAGCTGCTCAAACTTGGCGCGATGATGCAGGTGGTACAGAAGGCAGTAGCGACGAATTTTCGGCAATGCTCCGCCTGAAATACAACCTATACAATGGTGGGGCAGATCAAGATAGAGCAGAAAGTGCGGCTTACCAGCTTAATAAAGCGAAAGATCTTAGAGAAAGAAGTTACCGAAACGTTGAAGAGAGCTTACGACTTTCATGGAGCGCACTTGACTTAACGGTTCAACAAAAAGAGTTCTTATCTGACCATGTAGATTCAGCATCCGACACTGTCATCTCTTATGAAAAACAATACCGTATAGGCAAGCGTACTCTCCTTGACTTGCTCAATACCGAAAACGAACTGTTCGAAGCACGAAAAGATTACCTCGATGCGAAATATGATGAGCAGTACGCAAAATACAGAGTCATGAACGCCGCCGGTAACCTGCTAGCAGCACTCCGAGTACAAACGCCTGAAGAGTGGCACGAAGAAGTGGAATACTAAGCAATGAAGAAATCTAGCATTTTCTCTGCTTTATTGATGGTGATGTCTTCGTCAGCCATCGCTCAGCAGTTCGATGACGAATATACCTATATACCAACACCAAAGTCAGACCAAATCTATGACTTACAGGATGATGACAACGACGGCGTTATTAACGCTCGTGACCTTTGTCCTGGAACGCCTACTGGAGCTGAAATTGATAATGATGGCTGTGGTTCATACTTCGAATCCTCAGAACAAAAACAACTCCACATCTTATTTGCGAATAATTCGACAGAGATAAACCCAGCATTCTTGAACCAGATCCGTCAAATGGCAGCATTTTTAAAACGCTATGAGACTACTACGATTCAGCTGCAAGGTTATGCGAGTAAAACAGGCAACGCAGAGCATAACTTGATGCTTTCAAAAGAACGCGCCGCTAACGTGCGTCGAGCCTTGATCAGCAATGGCATTGCTCCATCAAGAATTAATATTGTGGGTTACGGCGATTCAGCGTCTGGCGGAATCAATCAAGATACGATTAGTCATGCTCTCAACCGTAAAGTGGTTGCGTCTGTTGCCGGATTTAAGGGCCATATTAAAGAAGAATGGCATATCTTTACTAAGATAGAAAAGTAACCGTCATACCCAAGTAACTTAGTGGTCCAATACTCTGAAATAAACCATCAAAGGCATAGGTTATCCCATTTAAGCCATGTACCTAAGGCGGCGTTAATGGTAACCTTGCCACGTTATCAATATAGAGAACTATTTCATGAGCAAACTAACAGCTGATACTCAAGCAAACCTTGATCTATTCGTTTCTGAATCAAAAGAAACTAAACTTGTATGGGGCCTTCGCAACGAAGAAGGTTGGCTAGCATGTGACTCTACTGAATTTGAAAATAGTGAAGTAATGCCGTTCTGGTCTTCAAAAGAAGATGCTCAAACGCACAATGTAGAAGAGTGGGCAGACTTCGAAGTACTAGAGATCCCACTTGATATCTTCGTTGAAGATTGGCTACTAACACTAGCTGAAGATGGTGTACTAGTAGGCGTTAACTGGAATGCTTCTCTGGAAGGCAAAGAACTTGAGCCTTCTGACCTAGCGAAACTATACATCTAATCAATGATGTATATCTAAGTCATAAGAAATGGTCGCTCAATAGCGGCCATTTTTTTATCCTGCCTCTTTCTTCCAAATAGTGGCCGAGATTTCACTCACACATTTGTAGCCACTTATCACAGATAATTTGAACCAAGATCAAACTAATTTTAGAATGACGTTCTTTATCTGATTCAGACACGTATTTGTGATTCGCCTACTTTCTTTCATCTTTTTCATATTCATAAGCTTACCCGTTAAGTCAAACGGGCATACGGAAAGCTCTGATGTTCAACCTCATCTAGGCGCTACTCCAAATTCAGACTGGAACACTCTTTATCTCTCTATACTCAGTACAGACCCTTCTCGCGCGTTAAACCTGCTTAAGGCACGCTACGCCAGCGCTGTACCTAACGGAGAGAAACTCTATACCTCTGCCCTGCTATACACCTATATGACTCAACACGACCAGCCTTTTTATGGCGGGAGCTCAGGTGACGAGAATTACCAACAATTAGAAAGCCAATTCATAGAAGCATTATCCTTAGATGGTCAGGGACACTATCAAGAATCTCAACAGCGCTTCGCTCGACTTCTTAAGCGAATGAAAGCCCAAAATGATGAAACGGGAAAGCTATTAATAAAGTATCAGCTATGCCGCTCACTTAACGAACAGTCACGATATCACAAGGCTAATTACTACTGCTCAATACTTGAGGCTGACATCAACGATATTGCAGACCCAGTCTTGCCTAAATCTATCGCTTACCGTGTAATCGCCAACAACCAGTATTTCAGAAGTGACTATCAAGCGGCACTCAATACTTACATGACTTTAGTGGAGTCTTTTCCGCAAGGACAAGATATCTCTGGGGTCTACAATGATTTAGGCAATCTCTTCAAAGAGATGAAACAGTTTGATAAATCTGAGCAATATCTAAAACTCGCACTTCAATTGCGTAGTGATGCCTCTGATCTGATGAAGGCACAAGTTCGTCATAGCCTAGCCAAACTGTATATGGCCCAATCTCGCTACGACTCGGCTATCTCACAATTTCTACAAGCAAAGACATTGCTCCACTCTTCTGGCCACAACTTCGGTACCGCCATGACGACATTGGGGTTAGGAAAAGCGTACACCGCGACCAAACAATATCCATTAGCACGAGCTTATCTCACTGAGTCGTTAGGCTATGCTACCGACCTAAATAACAACGTGATGCGAATTCAAGCCTACCTTGCTATCAGTGACATGTTTGAAGAACAACAGCTATTAAATGAAGCATTCGATTATGCGGACCGTGCCCTAGTGATTGCAAAGCAAGTGGAACGAGAAAGCTATATGGCAGACGTGTATCAACAATTGTCACAACTTTTCAGAGCTCAAGGAGATTACCAACAGGCACTCTTCTACTATGCGCAATATGCACAGTCGCAAATCGCCACTCGCAATACAGATAACCGCTTAGCATTAGAAGCGCTGAGCCTCGCGCACAATCAATATGAACAAGAACTAGAAAGCTCTCAACTTCGCAATCAACATGACCTTAACAAGCTGGAAATTGAGAAGATGCAGCAGCAAAAGCTCATGTATAACATAATCGTTCTACTACTGATTATCGTCGCTAGCTTCACTTTCTATTCTAATAAGAAAATACGCCGTAAAGCCTCTATTGATTCAATGACTAAGGCTTACAGCCGAGCGGAAACGATTAAACGAGTAAAAGACACAAAAGCTCCCGCAAAAGCAGACAAACAGCACGTGTTGATTCTGTTGGACTTGGATAAATTCAAGGCAATCAATGACCAGTATGGTCACCCTACTGGGGATAAAGCCTTGATTCATGTCAGCCACCAAATCGTCAAGCATCTGAGCAAAGGTGAGTTATTAGGACGTCTAGGTGGTGAAGAGTTTCTTATTCTGCTAAGGGATACAGGTATCGAGGACGTACGCGAACGTGTTGAAGAAATACATTACGCGATTTCTACCAATGAATTTCTATCAGAATCAAAAAAGCCACTTACGATTACTGCGAGCCTCGCCTATTTGGCGACCCAGAAATCATTAAGTGACTTTGACATTCTCTACTCAGTGCTTGACCAAGCCCTCTACCAAGCAAAAGCAAATGGTAGAAACTGCATCATTGATGCGTATAACGACCCGATCGAAGCAAACAGCTTTAGCAATTCGCCGATTGCTTACGAACCAAATCAGCCATGATTTCTTCACGATTACCTAGGTAGTCGTTCAAACCAACTTTACGAAGTTCACATGCTGGACAATCGCCACAACCATCGCCAATCACGCCGTTGTAACAAGTCAACGTTTTGTTGCGAACAAGTTCAAGCGCAGAGTATTGGTCAGCAAGCGCCCAAGTCTCTGCTTTATTCAACCACATAAGCGGAGTCTTGATATCCAGTTCTCTGTCCATACCTTGCACAAGCGCAGAATTCATCGCCTTTACAAAGTCATTGCGACAATCAGGGTAGCCAGAAAAGTCGGTTTCGCAAACACCAGTAATCACCGCTTGAGCACCGATTTGGTAGGCATAAATCCCTGCCAGTGTCAGAAACAGGATGTTACGACCTGGTACGAAAGAATTCGGTAAGCCATTCTCTTGCAGCTCATGAGATACAGGGATGTCATCACGCGTCAGTGAGCTAATCGCAAGTTCATTCAGTAAGGTTACATCCATAACCTTATGAGCTTTTACCCCAAGCTCTTTTGCTAGATTTTGCGCAACTTCAATTTCCAGTCTGTGACGCTGACCATAGTCAAAAGTAATCGCATGAACTTCATCATACTCTTTCAGAGCTTGAACCAAACACGTGGTTGAATCTTGCCCACCACTGAATACAACAACTGCTTTTTTCATTTTTAATCCTTTTCGACAATGCGGCTGAGTTAAGCAATGCTCAGATATTTGTGTGTTTGAATAGATAGGCGCCAGTTTCTTTCAATACAAGTATCAATACATAATTGGGTCGCACGATCTTTTTGGCTGATTGGCTGCAGTGCAATTACGGTTTCTGAAGATACCTCAGCACGCTCTAGTAAATGATCAAGTTGGTCGATATCTTTTGATGTACCAACTGGATGCTTAATCTCATCAGCGCGCTGCAGAGCACTATCTAAAATCTCTAGCTTCGCCTTCATTGCTACTTTAGGTGACACCGTCACCCAGGTATTTGCCGTTGCTTTAACTTCTGACGTTCCGCTAGTCTCAATTTGACAGCGACAACCCATCTTTTCAAACGCTTCTGTTAAAGGCACAAGATCGTAAATACAAGGCTCACCACCGGTAATCACAATATGTTTCGCATTGAAGCCTTGCTTTACATATTGGTCGACTATGCCTTGAGCATCAACTGCAGACCAAGTCGGTGAGTCTTCTGTTTTCACCATAATATCGCCAAGAGAAGTTTCGTCTTCAGCAAGTGCTTCCCACGTCTGTTTAGTGTCGCACCAAGAACAGCCTACTGGACAAATTTGCAGGCGCACGAACACGGCTGGAACACCAGTAAAGACACCTTCACCTTGGATGGTTTCAAACATTTCATTAATCTTGTACAACTTTCCCTCAGCTCACATCATTTCGTAAAACAAATTAGGCGGAGACGATAAAGCACTTAAAGGCTTGGGTCAAACAAATGAGTATTACAAAATCCGTTGATCAAAGCCCTAGCTTGGAGTTTCGACTTGCCTTATCCTTGCCAACATTCAATTTTGTTAGTTTTTTATTTTTTGTAAGTAAGGATCCACATGTACAAACTGATTGCTCTGGATATGGATGGCACACTATTAAACAGTGATAAAGTCATCTCTGCAGAGAACAAAGATGCGATTGCGCGCGCTCGAGCTGCAGGCGTAAAAGTAGTATTAGCGTCAGGGCGCCCACTAGAAGGGATGCAAAGCAAACTCGATGAGTTAGATATCAATGGCAAAGACGATTTCGTTCTTTTCTATAACGGATCAATGGTGCAAAACGTATCAACAAAAGAAGTCATTCATAGCGAAATCAGCCATGGTAAAGCTGCCAAAGAAATTGCCAATATTGCTAACGAACTGGGTGGCTATGTTCACGCCTTCAGTAAAGTACATGGTCTAATTACACCAGAAAACAACGAATACACAGGTATTGAAGCTCGAATTAACGGCCTCGATATTACTGAGTTTGATTTTGCGCAGCTTGAAGACGACCATCAGATCATCAAAACTATGATTGTTGCCGAGCCAAGCAAACTCACAGAGATCATCAGCAAGCTACCAGAACATTTAAAAACCCAATTCACGATTGTTCAAAGTGCGCCTTTCTTCCTAGAGTTCTTAAACCCTAAATCAAACAAAGGCGTCGGTATTGAAGCCATTGCAAATCATTTAGGTATTCGTTCTGACGAAGTGATCTGTATGGGTGATGCTGAAAATGACCATCATATGCTGGAGTATGCCGGTCTAGGTATCGCGATGGAAAATGCGATGGCAGAGACGAAGGAAATTGCCAACTACATCACCGCCAGTAATGACGACCACGGTGTTGCTAAGGCTATCGATAAGTTTATCTTTGATAAATAATCGCTTTACGGTAACAGGCTCTCGTCCTTCAAATCAAAAACACAAAAGGCTGTCTTCACAGCCTTTTTTATTACGCGCTAACCAGTTTAAATTCTTTTCCAAGGTAGACGGAAAGCAACCACGCCCAACAAAATCAACAGCGGAAAACGAAGTGTTTCGACAATCAAGGATCCAATACCGCTGAACGAAACAAAGCTTCCGGCCCAGCTAATCAAGCCGTTAGTTGCCAAGAGCAATGCAATCACACCCACCACAATGTTGAATGAGAACTGCCCCACCAGCGGCCTAGCGTGAGTTAAGGTTACGATGCAAGCAATAGTCATTAGTATCGCAACCCAAAATGTGAATGTAGGGAGTGGCCATATCACGGTTAAAACGATGGAGATCAACGCTAGCCCCCACCAAACCGATTTTGAGCTCAGCAACTCACTGATATTGACATCTGGTTTTACGTCTAATCTGACAATATGCCAAGTCGTTAAACCACCTAAAACCGCTCCCATTAATACATCACTGAAAAACGCACTTCCAGAGTAAGCCTTAAATAGCGTAATCCATAGCAAGCCAAATCCAATCCACAACCAAGCTTTTTGGTCATCAAGCTTTTTCAATTTCCAAACGACCAAACTCGTTAGACTCACCCAAATCGCAGCCAACATACTTGGGAAGCTATAACCGCTGCTTTCCACCAGCTTAAGTGTTGGAAGGTAAGCGTGCGGACGAGGTAGACCGAACCCTTGATGAGCAATCAAAGTAAGCAGAGTAACGGAGACAAGTGTGAAACCAAATTTCAACGCGAAATTGCGCCCAAAATGCCACGCGATCAAAGGTAAAACAACGATGAATATCCAAGGCTGAGCAATAAGATCGGTCACTAAAATGGTATGTCCTATGGTGCTTGGCAGTGAGTTAATCGCATTTTGAAGCATCGCGATAACACCAAGCTCTCCTTGATGAACTTGAGGTGCGGCAGCTACTAATTCAGAAACGTAAGTAACCGGTTGGTCTGAAGCGCGACTAAACATCTCAACAATCTCACCCCACTGCTCTGGATAGCGATATTCTTTAGCATCTAGCGTTTCAGGAGCAAGAATCATAGCGCGACTGACTTCGACACCATAATGCGGGGCAAACCAAATAGGCAGCTCAAATCCACCTACTTCGTTTTTTACATCGTAGCTAATGATGTCTGAATCAGAAATACAATCAAACACCACGGCACCATCGGTATAACCAAGAATCTCCCCAACAGTTACCGCTAAGCCGGCTTCTTCCCAGGTCTCTCGTTGGGCAGCTATGTAAGCAGGTTCTCCAGATACGATCGTTCCACCTGGTAGTGACAACTGACCCGTAATGATCTCGTCGACCAAAACAATTTGATCATCAGCTCGAACCAAACAAAGCGCCCCGGCTAAGTTATCGGGCATTTGTTCTTGAGCCGACACATTGATAACGCCAAAAATAGAAACCAATAAAATGAAGAAGAAACGATTTAACAACGAAATTACCTACAAAAGAGAATATACGAACGAAAACACCGCAGTGTAATTGAGTAACTCACTAAGCGCAGCCTAGCTTTTAACTAAAGACTTTCTCCACCATTGAATGTGCGGTATGAACCCCATTTTTTGATAGAAGTGCTTGGCATTACTATTGATATCCCATACTTCAACAAACACCTGCTTCACCCCATAATCATCAAATGTCTTCTCTAACTTACTGAAAAGCTTCTCAGCGACTGATTGATTACGGTAATCGGGTAAAACGAACAACTCATCAATGCTTCCCATCTGAACCGGTTTACTGACGGTAGACACCAATTCACAAAAGTGCCCTGTCACAAAGCCGACTATCAACTGCCCTTTCAACGCGACATAGACCAAGCATTGAGGGTCATCGAGATATCGAGCGATGCTTTTCTCCTGCTCAATTTCCTCAGCCGTTTTAAAGTGCTCAGGGCTAGCAAGATGATGATAGTGATGAAGTTCAAACATCATCTCGTTCAGCTGCTCAAGGTCTGAATTTTGCGCAGCTCTCAATGTTAAGCTCATGGCTAGGGTCTTCTTTTATTACACAAAATAACACTATAGCCTAGTTTACTGACACACAGCGACGATACAAGCGCAGATACTTATATCGGTATGTATATCGCCTTAAATTACACTTATTGAAAGATATGCTTTTTTATCATTATATTTATTTAACAACTAAGAAAGCCGCCTAGTCGATACTAAGCGGCTTATTGGGCTTCTTGATTAATTGTATTAATTAGACTTCTTTAGACAGACGACTTTCGATCTCTTTGAGACTAGTAGGATCATCAATCGTCGAAGGCACGACATACTGCTCTCCATCCGCGATTTGTCGTATTGTTTTACGTAGTATTTTACCCGAACGAGTTTTAGGCAGACGTTCAACCACCAGCGCTTGTTTAAAGCAGGCTACAGCGCCGATTTCATTACGAACCTTTCCGACCAATTCACCTTGCAGTTCAATATCGTCAACTTTCACTCCATCCTTGAGCACCACAAGCCCAAGTGGGAGCTGTCCCTTCAAGTCATCGTGAATGCCGACTACAGCACACTCAGCAATGGCAGGGTGACCACCAACAATCTCTTCCATTTCACCGGTCGATAATCTATGACCAGCGACGTTAATCACATCATCAATGCGTCCCATGATAAACAGATAACCGTCTTCATCTAGATATCCGCCATCACCCGACACGTAATAGCCTGGGAACTGACTTAAGTAGCCAGATTCAAAGCGATCGTGATTTCGCCAAACTGTAGGCAGACAGCCCGGTGGCAGAGGACGCTTAATCGCAACAAACCCTTGCTGATTTGGTTGAGCAGCTTCTCCTAACTCATCGAGGATCTCAACTTGATAGCCTGGAACCGGTTTAGTGGCTGAACCCGCCTTAACTGGCATCTGCTCTAGTCCGGTTGGATTGCCGGCAATTGCCCAGCCCGTTTCGGTTTGCCACCAGTGATCGACGACCGGTTTATTAGTTTTGCTTTCTACCCATTCAAGTGTTGGTGGGTCCAAACGCTCACCCGCCATGAAGATCGTATCGAGCTTGGATAAGTCAAACTGCTTGAGACACTCACCCTCAGGGTCCTCTTTCTTGATCGCACGAAACGCGGTAGGAGCCGAAAACAACACATTAACAGAGTACTCTTCGCAGACTCGCCAAAAAGCGCCCGGATCTGGGGTGCGAACAGGCTTGCCTTCAAACAGAATCGTCGTACAGCCGTGAATCAAAGGCGCATAGACAATGTAAGAGTGACCAACTACCCAACCGACATCCGACGCCGCCCAGAAAACCCCATCTTGCGGCATATTGTAGATAGTGCTCATTGAATACTTCATAGCAACGGCATGACCGCCATTGTCGCGAACCACCCCTTTCGGTTTGCCCGTTGTGCCTGATGTATACAAGATATAAAGAGGATCGGTCGCAAGTACAGGCACACAACCATGAGGCAATGACTTCTCCATCTCTTGCTGCCAATCCAAATCACGCTCATTTTGAAGTTCAGCTTCACATTCAGATCGTTGAAGTACCAATACATTTTGTGGTTTCCAGCGACTATCCATGATGGCTCTATCAACTAATGGCTTGTATGGGATGACTTTGTTGATCTCAATACCACACGATGCCGTAATCAACATCTTCGGTTCTGCGTCCTCAATGCGCACGGCAAGTTCATGAGGTGCAAAGCCGCCAAATACCACCGAGTGAATTGCCCCTAATCTCGCACAGGCCAACATCGCCATAGCTGCCTCAGGGATCATCGGCATGTAAATGACCACGCGGTCACCTTTTTGGACGCCTTGAGCCGCGAGCAAGCCAGCGACTTTCGCTACTTGGTCACGCAGTTCGACATAGCTGTAGCGCTTCTTAACACCGGTTACAGGAGAGTCATAAACCAATGCGGTAGTATCGCCTCTTCCTTGCTCACAATGATAATCTAGTGCAAGCCAGCAGGTGTTCATCACGCCATCAGCAAACCAACGCTCAATACCATTGTCATCTTTTTCTAAGATTCGTGTCGGTGCTTCAAACCAGTCAATGCACTGAGCTTGGCTTTGCCAGTACTGCTCTGGGTTGCGGTTCGCAAAGTCGTAAGCGGCTTGATACGCCCCTGTTTGCGCCCCACCTTGGTTTGGAGTTTCAATAGATTGTTCTTTTCGCTCTAGTGTAGAAGACATAACGCCTCCTCCTTGAATTCGTCAGAAAACGGCCAGCCGTATATTCGGCTTGTTGACCTTTTGTCTTTACGTGCTATTTCCCTATATTGGGTAGCTTATTCGGGTCTTCGCACAGCATTTACAATGGACAAGGCACGCGTACCAGCCCTTCCATAAGGATCCGAGCACTTCTACTCATCATGGCTTTATCTACCGCCCAACCTTTCGGTGTTAGCGAAGCTCCGGCTCCGACTTTTAAAGTTCCAGACGGATGTCCAAAGGTCGTAAAGTCTCGTTCACCACCACCTGCTGCGCGATTGACCAATGTTCCTGATATCGCCGCAGCCGAGGCAATAGCTACCGCAGCCGTTCCCATCATCGCGTGATGCAGTTTGCCCATCGACAGCGCACGAATTAAGACGTCAATTTCATCCTCTTTGACTGTTTTGCCACTGGATGCTTGATATGTTTTAGGTGGCGCTACAAACGCGACCTTCGGAGTATGTTGACGAAGTTGTGCCTCACTGATGTCTTCAATCAAGCCCATAGCAACAGCGCCATGTGCGCGAATAGATTCAAACAGTGCCAAAGCTTTCTCATCAGAGTTAATGTCTTCTTGCAGCTCTGTTCCCTGATATCCAAGAACGGATGCATCAACAAAGATGGTTGGTATGCCTGCATTAACCAAACTCACTTCAATACAACCTAATTCAGGCACATCGAGCAGATCGACAGCTTGCCCGGTTGGAAGAACGCTCCCCACCTCACCTGCTGGTTCCATAAAATCAACCTGAATTTCGGCAGCAGGAAAGGTCACGCCATCGAGCTCAAAATCACCGACCTCTTGAACTTGGCCGTTAATCATCGGCACATGGACAATGATCGTCTTCTCGATGTTGGCTTGCCATACTCGAACTTCAACCACGCCATTCATGGGTACTCGTTCAGGGTCAATCAAACCGGCATGGATGGCATAAGGGCCAATCGCCGCGGACAAATTGCCGCAGTTACCACTCCAATCAACAAACGGTTTATCAATCGCGACCTGACCGAATAGATAATCCACATCGTGACCGGGCTGCTCACTCTTAGAGGCAATTACAACCTTACTGGTACTGGAGGTTGCGCCCCCCATACCGTCTGTTTGTTTGCCGTAAGGATCTGGGCTACCAATTACACGCATCAGTAGTTTGTCTCGATACTCACCCGGAGTTTGAGCGCGCTCTGGCAGGTCAACAAGATTAAAGAAGACACCTTTACTGGTGCCACCTCTCATGTAGGTGGCTGCAATTTTTAATTGATGAATACTCATAATGCCTCCCTACTGCGCCAAAAAGTCTTTGGCAAAGCGTTGCAGTACGCCTCCAGCTTGATAGACATGAACTTCATCTTCAGTATCCAGACGACAAGTCACGGCAACATCCATTCGGCTACCGTCTTGGCGGGTAATGACCAAGGCAAGATCGGCCCCCGGTGTGATGTCACCATGCACATCAAACAGCTCAGTGCCATCTAACTTAAGAGTATTTCGATTCTCTCCCGCTTTGAATTGCAATGGCAGTACGCCCATTCCGACAAGGTTGGTTCGGTGGATTCGCTCAAAGCCCTCAGCAACTATCGCTTCTACCCCCGCTAAACGAACACCTTTAGCCGCCCAATCACGGGATGAACCTTGACCATAGTCCGCACCAGCAATCACAACTAGAGGTTGCTTTCTCTCCATGTAGGTTTCAATCGCTTCCCACATTCGCGTCACTTTACCTTCAGGTTCAACGCGAGCGAGGGAGCCCTGTACCACTTCACCATTTTCTTGGACCATCTCATTAAAGAGCTTAGGGTTAGCAAAGGTGGCACGCTGCGCTGTTAAGTGATCGCCTCGGTGAGTTGCGTAAGAGTTAAAGTCCTCTTCCGGCACATCCATTTTGGCTAAGTATTCACCGGTTGCGCTGCTGGCAAGAATCGCATTAGACGGGGAAAGGTGATCCGTGGTGATGTTGTCACCTAGAATCGCCAGAGGTCTCATCCCTTTCAATGAACGCTCTCCAGCCAGAGCCCCTTCCCAATAAGGAGGACGGCGGATGTAGGTACTCTTAGGTCGCCAATCATAGAGTGGCTCGCTAGAAGACTGCTCTTCATCCGGCTTAAACATTTGAATATAGATTTGATTGAACTGCTGGGGCTTCACGTGCTGAGCCACAACTGCATCTATCTCTTCGTCACTTGGCCACAGGTCGCTCAAGTAAATTGGATTGCCTGAAGCATCATTGCCGAGACTGTGCTTTTCAATGTCAAAACGCATCGTACCAGCCAGTGCATAAGCGACGACAAGCGGGGGTGACGCAAGGAATGCTTGCTTAGCATAAGGGTGGATACGGCCATCGAAATTTCGATTCCCAGATAGCACCGCTGTGGTGTATAGATCTCTGTCTACGATCTCTTGCTGAATCTTAGGATCCAGTGCACCACTCATGCCATTACAGGTGGTACAGGCGTAGCCGACAATACCGAATCCCAGCGTTTCCAGTTCATCCAATAAGCCTGCCGACTCAAGATAAAGCTTGGCCACTTTCGACCCTGGAGCAAACGAGGTTTTTACCCACGGTTTGCGAACAAGTCCCAACTGATTGGCTTTTTTAGCCACCAAGCCCGCGGCAACCACATTTCTTGGGTTACTGGTATTGGTACAGGATGTGATAGCAGCAATGATCACCGCACCATCTGGCATTTGGTCATCTTCGCTCGCAGTCAGCTCTTCATGGCTGATTCCTTGCTGCTGTAACTCAGAAGTTGGCAGTCGGCGGTGAGGGTTAGACGGGCCTGCAAGGTTTCGTACTACCTGCGACAAATCAAACTCAAGAACACGCTCATATTTGGCTGAAGTCATATCATCAGCCCAAAGCCCGACTTGCTTAGCATAGCGCTCGACCAAGTCGACCTGTTCTGGCTCACGCCCCGTTAGCTTAAGGTACTGAATGGTCTGTTCATCGATATAAAACATACCCGCAGTCGCGCCATATTCTGGCGTCATATTAGAGATCGTTGCGCGGTCACCAATCGATAAAGCTCTTGCCCCTTCACCAAAGAACTCCAAGTAGCTCGAGACTACACGCTCTTTACGTAAGAATTCTGTAATTGCGAGCACGATATCTGTCGCGGTAATGCCCTCTTGACGCTGACCAGTCAGCTTAACGCCAACAATATCAGGCAGACGCATCATCGATGGTCGACCAAGCATCACAGTTTCGGCTTCTAACCCGCCCACACCAATCGCGATGACACCTAGCGCATCAACATGTGGTGTATGGCTATCGGTACCGACACAAGTATCTGGATACGCTAGGCCATGTTTGTTTTGGATAACCGGAGACATTTTCTCAAGGTTGATCTGATGCATGATCCCGTTGCCCGCAGGGATAACACTGACATTCTTAAAGGCCGTTTTACACCACTCAATAAAGTGGAAGCGGTCTTCATTGCGGCGCTCTTCAATAGCACGGTTTTTATCAAAGGCATCATCTTCAAAACCAGCATGTTCAACAGCCAATGAGTGGTCAACAATCAATTGAGTCTCAACCACAGGGTTTACTTTGGCTGGATCGCCACCCTGATCAGCAATTGCATCTCTCAAACCCGCCAAGTCAACCAACGCGGTTTGACCAAGGATATCGTGACAAACAACACGGGCTGGATACCAAGGAAAATCACGCTCGCGTTTTCTTTCAATGATCTGCTCTAAGCTAGCTTGCAGTGAGTCGATATCACAACGTCTCAAAATCTGCTCAGCCAATACTTTAGAGGTGTAAGGTAAGGTATCGTAGCTACCGGGAGCAAGCTGCTCAACCGCTTCACGTACGTCATAAAATTCTAGGTTAGTTCCCGGCAACACTTTTCGAAACTGGTTTCGATACTGCTCACGGTCTTGGGTATATTCGGTCATAATCGCCCCTCCATATTGGGCGTAGCTTCACTGCTCACTCGAAGTGGGTGGCGTCTATTGGAATCGCGACGCCACCCATGACAGCCAGAGCATGACACTCTGGATATCATCACAGTTAACGCAAATGGATAGGCAACCACTCTTGGTGCTCAGGGCCCGTGTAGTCCGCACTTGGACGAATAATACGGTTGTTGGTTCTTTGCTCGAACACGTGTGCAGCCCAGCCAGTTAAACGGCTCATCACAAAGATAGGCGTGAACAGCTTGGTTGGGATATCCATGAAGTGATATGCCGATGCATGGAAGAAATCAGCGTTACAGAACAAGCCTTTTTCGCGCTTCATTACCGACTCAACGCGCTTTGAAACGGCATACAGTTTAGTGTCACCAACTTCTTCTGACAGCGCCTTAGACCACTGCTTAATGAGTGCATTACGAGGGTCGCTTTCACGGTAGATCGCATGACCAAAGCCCATAATTTTGTCTTTGTTAGCAAGCATCTGCATGATGTTGGCTTCGGCTTCGTCTGCAGTTTGCCAATCTTGGATCATCTCCATTGCGGCTTCGTTCGCACCACCATGAAGAGGACCACGCAACGTACCAATCGCGGCAGTGATACAAGAGTGAATGTCCGATAGTGTTGAAGCACAAACACGCGCCGCAAACGTCGAAGCATTGAACTCATGCTCAGCGTACAGGATGAGTGAACAGTGCATCACCTGCTTGTGTAACTCACTCGGTGCTTCGTCAGTCAGCATTTTTAGGAAGTAACCACCGATACAGGCTTCACTGTGGTCTTCAGTATCCACTCTCACGCCATCGTGGCTAAAGCGGTACCAGTAACAAATAATGGCAGGAAATAGTGCAAGCATTCGCTCTGTCGCATTAAGTTGCTGAGTAAAGTCTGTCTCTTGCTCAATGTTGCCAAGCATGGAACAACCGGTACGCATCACATCCATTGGGTGCGCATCCGCAGGAATTAACTCAAGTGCGGCTTTTAATGACTCAGGTAAACCACGTAAGCCAACGAGTTTCGTTTTGTAATCATCCAGCTCTTTCGCATTCGGTAGGTGACCTCTAAGGAGCAGATACGCAACTTCTTCAAACTGGGCATTGTTGGCAAGGTCTGTGATGTCGTAACCTCGATAGGTCAGTCCCGTACCGGATTTACCCACGGTACACAAAGCGGTCTCGCCTGCGCTTTGGCCTCGAAGGCCCGCACCGCCGATCGGTGCTTTAGCAGGCGCTTTCTCTTCGACACTTGCTTTGTTGCTCAATGTAGTGGTCATGATGAACTCCTTTTCTGTGTTAGCTGCCTGCACTCTTTGGTGCGTTTTTGATTCAGTCCTAAGTGCATATTTCGTTCAAAATATAGAGTCACTTGGTTGTTATAGGTCGAGCTAACCGTTTCACGTTATTGGATTAAGTATTCTTACTGGTTGTTTAAATTCTTTATTTATGAGTACGTCGAATTGCTAAGTTAACTCTCGTCACTGGCAAAAAGCTGGTCGAGCTTATTCTCGTAATCGTGGTAATTCAGGTGTTGGTAGAGCTCTTTACGTGTCTGCATTGAATCAAGCAGCGCCTCTTGGTTACCTTCGACCAATAAGTGCTTGTAGACATTTTCTGCGGCTTTATTCATCGCTCTGAAAGCACTCAGTGGGTAAAGAACCATGTCAACATGAGACTCGGCTAACTCATTACAGCTATACAGTGGCGTCTGACCAAACTCGGTAATATTGGCCAATATAGGAATATGACGCCCTGTGGCAGATTGCAGCGCTGTTGAGAACTTCACGTATTGATCGAGCTGGTTCATCGCCTCTGGGAAGATCATATCCGCGCCTGCTTCGACACATGCAATAGCACGTTCAATGGCACTATCAATACCTTCAACGGCCAATGCGTCTGTTCTTGCCATAATCACAAAATCACTGTCTACCCTTGCATCTGCCGCCGCTTTTACTCGGTCGACCATCTCTGCTTGACTAACAATGGCTTTGTTTGGACGGTGACCGCATCGTTTTTGCGCCACTTGGTCTTCCATGTGAACTGCTGCAGCTCCGGCTTTTTCCATCGCTTTGATAGTTCGAGCGATATTAAATGCACCACCAAAACCGGTATCAATATCAACCAATAGAGGCAAATCACAGGCATTAGTGATTCGCTCTACGTCCACCAAAACATCGTTTAGTGTAGTAATGCCTAAATCTGGTAGTCCGTAAGACGCGTTAGCAATACCACCACCCGATAAATAGATAGCCTGATGCCCCAGATTTTTCGCCATCATGGCGCAATAAGGATTGATGGTTCCGACTATCTGCAGCGGATGGTTATTTGCAACCGCTTCACGAAACTTGGCTCCTGGCGATAGGTTCATGATTTCTCTCCCTGATGTGTTCGATTTCTGTTGGTGTTACTGCGAACTGGTGCAGTCACCACGCTTTATGTGCTTTAAGTAAGAACTTCAGATCCACTCGATTTATTGAGCGTCCTGTTTAACTTGCAATCGCTGCTCGATAAGGCGGCGACTGCCTGATATATGTCTTCTCATCAACATTTCTGCTAACTCTTCATCTCGTTGACTAATTGCCTGCAAAATAAATTTGTGTTCGTTGAGCGCTTCAATAGGGCGTGATTGAGCGCGAGGTGATTGGTAGCGGTACATGCGAAGCAAGTGGTAAAGTTCGTCACAGAGAAGAGCCTCTAGCTTACTGTTGCGACTCGCTTTAATGATTCGATAATGGAAGTCAAAGTCACCATGTTGGTGGAAATACGAAGCGCCCTCTACCTGATCAATGTGTTTTGAGTGAGTAAGCAGTAGCCCCTCTAACCCCATCAACTCTTCGGCTGTGATGTATCGAGCTGCCAATCGTGCCGCCATTCCCTCAAGAGCTTCTCGTACCGAATACAGCTCGATCAATTTCTCTTCGCAAAGAGTAATCACGCGAGCACCAACATGAGGAATACGCTCGATCAACCCAAGCCCTTCAACTCTCATCATTGCTTCACGAAGTGGACCTCGGCTCACCTCAAATCGCTTAGCCAGCTCCGGCTCAGAGATTTTTGCGCCCGGCTCTAACTCACCACTAACAATCGCTTCAATCAGATACTCTGTCAGACTCGCCGACTTGGTATGCTCTTTGTCGCTCCCTTTCAACTTAGGGTCATCGTTAAGCAAGGTATTTACTGCTGTCGTCGCCATCTTATTGTCACCCTAATCCTGCATATTCATCTCTAATGATTGTCATAAGAATCACGCTCATTGTTAACAATCATTCAACATTAATCACAAGATAGCCTGCTAACCTGTCAACAATCAAGCACATTGTCGACAATTTAGACTAAGGTATAGTTCTGCAAAATCAGTTAACTCAATAACAAAAATCGAGAAAATTACACGTAAGGATATGATTAATAAAATAATAAAGGCGAAAATGAAGGAGTTTGGAGTAAAAAATAGAAAACTCACACTGTCGACAATAGTGGGACCACCCAAGATCTGGTCAGCAATCTGTCAACAACGAGAGGAATTCAAAAGAGAAGACTAAGAGTTATAAAAAATCGGAGATATAAAAAAGGCGCACACTTGGTACGCCTATGGCCATATTAACAGAGCGAACTAAACCGCTTTCAAGAACTCTTGTGGCTCGATGTACTTTGAAATATCAACATCATCGATCTGCTCTGGTTTTAGATACTCTTGAGCATAACGGATATGCGTACCACTGGTTAAGAACAGTCTGAATAAATCGATATCCAGGTGGTCATCGAGTGCCATTTTATGCATGATGTCGACAGCCACACTAATCGGTTTGGCTTTCTTATATGGTCGATCTGCCGCCGTTAGTGCTTCAAAGATATCCGAGATCACTAGAATACGTTCTGGAATCGACAAGTCCTCTGCTGTGAGCTTGCGTGGATACCCTGTTCCTTTTAAGGTCTCATGGTGCGTAGACGCATAGCGAGGTACACGGCTCAGCTCTTTAGGGAAAGGAAGATTTTCAAGCATCTTGATAGTGCTGATCATGTGCTCATTAATCTTAAAACGGTCTTCGGCAGTCAGTGTCCCACGCGCAATGCTCAGGTTATAAACCTCGCCTTGATTATATAGATGCTCTGGAACATCCATTTTAATACCGTGCTTCGGATCAAATTCAATTGGGCGGTCGCGCCTCACGATATGTTCTGGTTTATCCGATAGCAGTTTTTCGGTAGCCGGAAGTTGAACATTGCTTTGCTTATTTAACTCTTCAATTGGCGATAGGCCCAAATTGTCATCAAAGTGACGAGTCCATGTGATTTCGGCAATCTGCTTGATACGCTCAACCTTATCTTGACTCATAAATTCACCACCAACATTGGAGGTTGCAATGAATGCAAAGTCGTCCTGCAATCTCGCACGCGTTGCTGTATGTTGCGTTTCAATCTGCTCTTGGCTAAGTTCCCCTTCTAACTGCTGAGTCAAAGCAACAATCTGCGCATCACGCCACAACACTTCAAAACGGGTTCGAATCTCGTGAATACGGTTGTAGTTAGCTTCTAGCTTAGAGCCTTTGTCGACAATATGCTCCGGTGTCGTGATCTTGCCGCAATCATGCAACCACGCCGCAATTCTGAACTCTCGCCTCTCATCAGCATTCTTAAACTTGAACGACTTAAACTGGCCAGTTTCACACTTTTCAGCGGCTTCAGCTAACATCAAACCCAACTCGGGTACGCGGTTACAATGCCCTGCTGTATAGGCAGATTTATCATCGATCGCCTGTGCAATGAGCTTAATGAAGGCTTCGACAAACGCCTCTTGAGCCTCTTCATGACGTTTTATCTCTTTCGACATGTCCACAATCGCGGTCGACAACTCATAGATCTCTGCGATACGAGTATTTAAGGGCCTAACTTCGTCGTACTGACGATCTTTGATTAAGTCGGTTTGCGCGATCAATGTCGTTATCGGGTTTACGATTGGTGAGCCAAAACGCCATGCCAATGGCAGCAAACCCAACAAAAACACACCTGTTATTAAGACTGATTTTGTAACTTTATCCATTACCTGCGCAAGTACCACGCTTTCTGGAACAAGCACCGCAAAGTATTCATCTCCCTGCTCTCGAGTTGGCGTGATGTAAATGTACTTATCAATACCCGACACGTTGCGCTTTACCAATTGCCCATGCAGAGCTTCAGTATGAGCAAACTCATACAACTCCAAATACGGAACTCTGCGCATGTCTTGTTTGGCGGTTTTCTTATTCGGATTAAGCCATTTATCTTCTAGGTAAGCGCGCTGCTCTGCACTGATATTCGCAATAGCAAGATTAATGATTTCAACCACGTCCTGATCGCCTTTCTGCATCAAGATATGATAGTTAGAGGGGAAATGCTCCACCAGCTCCTCAATGTTTTCATTGAGCTGCATACCAACCAAGAAGTATTGCTGAATCGCGGATTTAAGAATCGCAGAGCTATCTAAGAATCCATCAACCGTTCCGGCATTCAGTGCATTCACACTGTCATTGATGTTTGAGAACTCAACCAACTCTATTTGTGGGTACTTAGAGCGAAATTCAGGAATAATTGACCAACCCGATAGAATCGCCAATCGCTTGCCATCAAGCTCTTTGAGCGATTCAATTTTGCCAAACCGTTTACTCGTCACGATCGCAAAAGGCAGTTGATAGATTGGGTCGCTGAACGCTCCAGTCGCATAACCTTGGTTATTGTTTTGCAACGAGTGAAGTACATCGAGTGAGCCATCTGTGTATTGCTGCAACAGTTCATTCCAAGTAAAGCCATTGATAAACTCAAACTTCAGCCCAGTTGATCGTGATAACTCTTTTAATAGATCGATCGCATAGCCTCTTGGCTCTCCCGAGATAGCATAATCCATCGGCCCCCAAGCTGTTTGGTTAGATACTTTAAGTGACCTTGTCTGTTCGATAAGCTCTTGCTGAGATTGAGTAAGCTCTAGAGGCATCGCTTTAGGCATATCATCTGAAAAGTCAGGCGCAAGATTCGTCGCAGTAACTTCGCCATTTCGACGAAATACAAATGCTTCTACACCCGTACTGGCACCTGAATTAGCCAAAATGCCTTTCATCTTATCCGACAAAGATGAAAGGAGGACATCGACACCTAATACTAATTGATGCTTTGGTAGCTCCACAGAAAAGGTTTGCCCGGTGATCTTCAGGTGTTGAAAAAGATATGGCTCGGTTTTACTCACTCGCTCAGTGGCACTTTCATACCAAGGGCGTTGAGTTGGGAAGTAATTACTGTTTTCTGAGATTTGATGACGAATATTGAAGTTCTCATCGAGGAAATGAGTCTGTTTCAGTCGCTGCTCTCCTTGGTCAAAAATACGAATCAACACCCAACGGTCCTGAGGTGCTGCGTTGATTTTTTCGCGAACAATAGGAGAAGACTCAAGGTTAATCAGTTGAAAAAAATTGTCGTCCGGTTGCCCCAAGTAAACACTGTAGATCTGTGCATTATTTGACAGGACATCAGCGAATATCTTCTTTAGTGTCTCTTGATCAAGCTGATCATCAGTTGCTCTTAGAATCGAAGCCAACAGCCCTGTGGTGTAGCTACTCTCGCCATCCGAACTTTTTACGTAGTCGCTGATGTTATTGGCAATAATCGAATACTTGGTGAGTGTATTCTCAGTTGCCAGCTTATTGTTGAAGTAGTACTGCAAAGAGATCGCTAATATTGCAGTGATGATTGTGGCCACGATAAACATGCCACTCACCGTAAACCGAATAGAGAACTTCTTCTCCGTTCCGTAGACCTTATCCATATAGTCTGACATCCGTGTTAATGATTATTATAAAAAAATCCGCACCAGCAGAATTTCATACGATATATTTCTATAAGCTCAATTACAATCCTTTAATTGAGCTCTTTCACAATAACAGTCACGTCTTAATTAGCGCCGCATAAACCCTCTACTTGTCAATTCATATATTGTTCGATATCTACACTGTCTATTTGTTCAGGCTTTAAATACGTCTTCGCATACTTAAGGTGCGTACCGCTCGTCAAAAACAGTCGGAATAACTCCAAGTCAATATGCTCGTCCAACGCCATTTTGTGCATGATATTGACCGCAACACTGATAGGCTTGGCCTTACGATAAGGGCGATCAGAAGCGGTAAGTGCCTCGAAGATGTCCGAAATCACAAGCACACGCTCTGGAATCGAGAGATCCTCTGCCGATAACTGTCTTGGATACCCCGTCCCTTTTAACGTTTCATGGTGAGTCGATGCATAACGCGGAACTCGACTTAACTCTTTCGGGAAGGGTAAGTTTTCCAGCATTTTGATGGTGCTGATCATATGCTCATTAATCTTAAAGCGATCTTCTGTCGTCAATGTGCCTCTAGCAATCGACAAGTTATAGACTTCTCCAAGATTATATTGATGTTCCGGAATCGCCATTCGAATACCTAGTTTAGGATCATATTCCGTAGTTCGCTCCCTCGGAATGATATGTTCCAGCTTGTCGGACAACAGTTTTTCCTCAGCAGGAAGCGCACTCGCCTCTCCTTTTCGAGCCAATTCCTCGACTGGAGAAAGCCCCAAGCGATCATCAAAATGGCGATACCAGACTTTCTTCGCGATCTGGCGAATACGAGCGATTTTATCGTCACTCATAAATTCCCCACCCACATTAGATGTAGCAATGAACTCATAGTCTTCAATCAGTGTTTGGTGAAGTTCTGCTAACTCTTTGTCGCTCTCTTGCTTGGTTTGTTGCTGTGACAGCTGCTTCTCTAATGCTTGAATCTCTGCATCTCTCCACAAAACTTCAAAGCGCATTCTAATTTCATGAATACGATTATAGTTGGCTTCTAACTTCGTGCCTTTATCGACGACATGCTCCGGCGTGGTGATCTTGCCGCAATCATGTAACCAAGCAGCGATTCTAAACTCACGTCTTTCATCGTTATTGGCAAACTTGAAATCTTTAAATAGCGGCTCATTCGAGGCTTCGACGGCTTCAGCTAGCATCATTCCAAGTTCCAGCACGCGATTACAGTGGCCAGCGGTGTATGGTGATTTGTCATCGATGGCTTGTGCGATTAGCTTAATGAACGCCTCAACAAATTCCTCTTGGGTTTGCTCATGATTCTTAAGCTCTTTGGACATATCTTTTACAGCGATAGAGAGGTCCCAAATTTCTTTAATACGAGTTTCGACCATCTCTACGCCATCGTAATTGCGTTGTTTTATCTTGAGCGTCTCTTCTTGCAATTTGCGTATTGGACGAACAATCGGCGCACCAAAAATCCATGCTACTGGCAAGGTTAACATCATGAGCAATACCGTAATGCCTATCGAGGTCGCGACACGTTTATGTACAGTTTGATAGATTTCTTGTTCCGGTATCACCACTGCGAAATATTCAGAATAGTGCTCCCCTGTTTCGATCTTACGTAAGTAAAGGTGACGACGCTCTCCATTTAGCTGAATCGGCTTCATTTCACCTTCTAATGTTGCCGAAGGTATCAATTCATAAAGCTCCGTGTAAGGCACTGTTGTATCACTACTAATAGATTCATGATGAAACCACTTCGCTTCCAATGCCGCTTTCTGTTGTGGTGTAATACTACGTAATGCCAAATTGATGATTGGCATCAGAGCTTGGTGTTCATCCCTTAGTACCAGATAGAAATCAGTGGCGTAGTCCCTTTGAAGATCCGTCAGCTCCGCACTGTTACGCAACCCAGAATGAAAAAAGCGTTCAAGAGCGAAATCCAAGACTGGCTTAACATCTAGAACCGCGTCACACGTCTTGCTCTCTAGACAATCAAATGCCGATTTAAGACTCGGGAAAGTGGTCAACTCGATATCGGGATACTGCTGCTTGAGCTTCTCAGTGATTGACCAACCAGCCAAAATCGCGACTTTCTTACCTGTAAGAGCTTGATAAGTAGTTACGCTTGCGTGTTGTTCTCGTGTTACCACTGAAAACGGTAATTGATACAAGGGTTCGCTGTAATGCCCAGCAACACGATTTGATTCATTCTTTAATATCGAATGTATTGCATCTAACTCGCCAACACGAAACTTGTCAGTCAACTCTTGCCAAGAAAACCCATTAACGTATTTGAACTCGATACCCGTCTGATGGCTAATTAACTTGAGCATATCAATAGCATAACCATTGGGTTGCCCAGACACCGAGAAGTCCATTGGTCCCCAATCATTCTGGTTAGATATTTTGATTGGTCCGATTTCGTTGATTAAAGCTTGCTGGCCAGCAGTGAGATCAAGTGGCTTAATCTCAAAAGCCGATGAGCTTGGATCTCGCTGGCGGTTAGTCGCAATAATATTGCCTGAGGTTGAATACAGGAAAGACTCAACTTGGCTGTCTTCTTCTAACCCAAGTGCGGTCGCAGAGAGTTTGTTCGCTAATGAAGACAATACGATGTCGATGCCAATTACATGCTGGCTGCTCTTATCGTCCTTGGATTGAAATGCCAGTGAATAAGTCTGCCCGGTGATTTGTAGGTGCTGGAACAAGTAGGGTTGTGTCTTCCCTACTACATCGCTAGAAGCGGAGATATACCAAGGACGAGTCGTCGGAAAATAGTTGCTCGACTCGGTCACCACGTCGCGCAGGTTGAACAACTCGTCATAATAGCTTGTGTAGCGAATTCGCCCATCAGAGGTATTTTCAATCTCAATCACTACCCATCGGTCAGTATCAGAAGCGTCGATCTTGTCGCGGACAATAGGTGAAGAGTCAAGGTTGATGATTTGGAAGAAGTTGTCGTTAGAGGAACCAATATAGATGCTGTAAAAAAGAGGATTGTCTTTGATCGCTTCAGACAGAATATTTCGAGCTTCCTGCTTCGATATCTGACTACTGATAGAACGATTAACAGAAGATAAGAGTTGTGCTGTATTAATCGCATCAGAGTCGATTGCTTCAACATAATCGCTTAACTCTTGCGATACCATCGTCAATTTCGACAAGGTATGTTCCGTTGCCATTGTCTTACTAAAATAATATTGAAGTGAGACTGCGACGGTCGCCGTTAAAATAGTTGCAAGTAAAAACATTCCACCCACGGTTACCCGCAACGAAATTTTTGCATCTTTCATTTTCTTCTGTCCTTGAACAATTTCTCTTATATCCTTAAGAGTTCTCGGGGAATCATCGAAGAATTCCACCAATTTATCTAAGCCTTGTTATCACATTATGTTAATGACTACGCTCAATATCAATACAATATTCTATATATTTGGATTTTGTACGTGATAACTCTCATCTTTTTTCCGTGAAAGCCTACTTAAACAGCACTCCTTTCACTTAATAAGTAATTTCTCTTTTTTATCTTAGGGTTATCTTATAAAGCCATAGCCACAACCAGCTTATTTTATACATATTTTCAAGCAAAAAAGGGGCTTAATCATTCGATTTGCGATCCGTGAACTTTATGAACTTTATTAATTCAATGCTCTTTATCCTCAATATCACCACATTAAAGACAATTCATTAACACAACATTAACCTTTGAACATCGACTGACTATTTGAACTTCACTCAATAGCCAGTAGCTCATACACCAATAAGTTTCTCGCTTAACTAAGAGAACACGACATAAGGAACGTGAAAAATGTTCAAGGCAATGAAACCCTCTATCGCAGCGACTGTGATCGCCGCTACCTTCTCATTTAACACTTTTGCGGCTGACGTAGAGAAAATCCACTTCTTAATCCCTGGTGGTGCAGGCGGCGGCTGGGATATGACGGCACGTGGTACTGGTGACGTACTGGTAAAATCTGACATTGTAGAAAATGTCTCTTTCCAAAACTTGTCTGGCGGTGGCGGCGGTAAAGCTATTGCACACCTTATCGAAACCGCTAAGCGTCAAGAAGATACGTTGATGGTCAACTCAACGCCAATTGTTGTACGTTCACTGACAGGGATTTTCCCTCAATCTTTCCGCGATCTAACGCCAGTAGCCGCAACAATTGCGGACTACGGTGCAATCGTGACTTCTGCCGACTCTAAGTACGACACATGGGAAGATGTGGTTAAAGAGTTCGAATCGAACCCTCGTAAAGTGAAAATTGCTGGTGGTTCAGCACGTGGCAGTATGGACCACCTTGTTGTTGCAGCCGCGTTCAAAGGCGAAGGTTTTGACGCTAAGAAGGTTCGTTATATTGCCTACGATGCGGGTGGTAAAGCAATGGCTGCACTGCTATCAGGTGAGACTCAACTGCTTTCAACTGGCCTTGGTGAAGTGCTGGAGATGTCCAAATCTGGTCAAGTAAAAGTACTGGCTGTGACCGCGCCTAAACGCCTAGACGCAGCGCCAAACATCCCAACTCTAACTGAGTACGGTAATAAGACTGTCTTTGCTAACTGGCGTGGCTTCTTTGCTGCTCCGGGCACAAGCCAAGCGAAAATTGATGAGTGGAACCAAGCACTTACTAAAATGTATACCACAGATGAGTGGCAAGTGGTTCGCGACCGCAACGGTTGGATTGACAACTACAAAGCAGACAAAGACTTCTACTCCTTCCTAGAGGATCAAGAAAAGCAGATGGGCGACCTAATGCGCGAGCTTGGCTTCCTTAAGTAATCAAACTATTCAGGGGGAATCGACAGCTCCCCCTTCCTTATTCTCTGTTTTGCCATGCATGAGTTCACTCAATCTCCTTTGTAATTTGTGGGCAGTTGAGCACTACTCTCTTCCTACATTCCGTTAGTGATCCTAGACATTCTTCATTAACCCGCTCATGCATGGCTTTTTTATTTTTATGGAGTTGGATATGTCGGAACATTCGAACACGTTCTTATCCAAAGAGAACCTACTGACTCGCGACCGCATCGGCGCCTTAGTATTTCTATTGGTTTGCCTTTGCTATGGCTATCAAACCACCCTTATTCCTCTGTTTCCCGGTGACGAGTACGAACCTTTCACAGCGCGAACCTTACCCACCCTATTGACCTTTGCAGGTATAGGGTTGGCATTGATCTTATTGGTAACCGGAAAACAACAACCGAAAAAATCATGCGATACAAAACCGCTTAACTGGAAGCTGCTAATCGGTTTCTTGGTTCTAATGGCACTGTATGGTGTTGGCCTGACCTATTTAGGCTTCGTATTAGCGACGGGGTTCTTCTTATTAGCAGGCTTCTATCTACTGGGCGAGCGCAGGAAACCGATCTTAATTGGCGCATCATTTCCGTTCGTCATCGTTTTTTATCTTCTATTAACTCAGGGGTTAGATATCTATCTAGAGCCTGGACTTATCTACACACTTTGGTAGGAACCGCATTATGTTAGATGGAATTTTACAAGGGCTCTCGACCGCAGTGATGCCGATGAACATCATGATGGTGATCGTGGGCTGTTTCGTTGGTACCTTTATCGGCATGCTACCGGGCTTAGGACCTATCTCTGCAATCGCGCTAATGATCCCAATCACATACGGTTTAGAGCCGTCTTCAGGTCTAATCCTGATGGCTGGTGTTTACTATGGCGCGGTATTTGGCGGCTCCACTTCGTCGATTCTCATCAATGCTCCGGGTTGTTCATCAACCGTAGTAACGGCGTTTGATGGCTACCCAATGGCACAAAAAGGCCAAGCAGGTAAAGCACTTGCACTGGCGGCGTACTCCTCATTTACTGGTGGTACGCTATCAGCAATCATGCTTCTTATCGCAGCACCAGCGCTGGCAAGTGTATCTTTGAGTTTCCAATCGTCAGACTACTTTGCCTTGATGCTCTTAGGCCTTTCTGCTGTAGCCGCTTTTGCTGGACCGGGACAAGTGATCAAAGCATGGATGATGACCATTCTAGGTTTAATGCTTTCGACGGTAGGTATCGATAAAGGTGTCGGTGTTGAACGATTCACTTTCGGCTTAACGGATTTAATGGACGGCTTTAGCTTCCTGCTACTCGCGATGGCGACATTCGCGCTTGGTGAGACACTGATGGGCGTGCTCAAGCCTCAGAAAGACACCAGTGAAGAAGAAAGCCGCAAGATGTCAGACATCGGCAGCATGAAAGTGACCAAAGAAGAGGTCAAAGATGTAGCTCCTGTGTCGATTCGTTCTTCTATTCTTGGTTTCTTTACTGGCGTACTACCGGGCGCTGGTGCAACTATCGCAGCCTTCCTAAGCTATGGCATGGAACGTAGTCTGGCACCAAAAGAGAAACAGAAAGAGTTTGGTAAAGGCAGTATCCGTGGCCTTGTTGCGCCAGAGTCTGCAAACAACGCAGCTTCTAGTGGTTCTTTTGTTCCTCTATTAACACTTGGTATTCCAGGCTCAGGTACTACGGCGATTATGCTTGGTGCTCTGATTGCTTACGGTATTCAACCAGGCCCTCGCTTGTTCGTTGAGCACCCAGATGTATTTTGGTCAGTTATTATCTCTATGTACTTCGGTAACATCGTTCTAGTGATTTTAAACCTACCGCTGATCCCTTATATCTCTAAGCTACTTGCTGTACCAAGAACCGTGTTACTACCGATGATTCTGTTCTTCTCAATTACTGGCGTTTACTTGGTATCGTTTAACACTATGGATGTCTTTGTCATGTTGCTTGTAGCAATGGCAGCAATAGGATTGAGATTGGCCGACTTCCCATTAGCACCGCTATTGTTGGGCTTCATCCTAGGCGGTTTGATGGAAGAGAACTTAAGACGTGCACTCATGATCAGTGATGGCGAATTGAGTTTCCTTTGGGAACGTCCGATTACCATGACCTTTACCATCCTTGCGGTGTTAGTTCTATTCAGCCCTCTATTCATGAAGCTGTTCAAGAGCCTTAAAGGAAAGCCTGTAGAGGCATAATCCAACCACACATTACCAAGGGAGCCATCGGCTCCCTTTCTTATTGTTGGAAAAGCATCTGCTGCAACAAATCACAAACTTGTTCATAACATTCTGATAAGGCTGGTTTTAGATTCAAAATGAAGTAAGTTAGTTATTCGTCTCTCAATTAGGAACTGTGCCATGGAATGGCTGATACTCTTTCTAGCAGGTGTACTTGGCGGCATATTAAACTCCATTGCCGGAGGAGGCAGCTTTGTTACATTCCCTGCCCTACTTTTTGTCGGTGTACCACCAGTCGCCGCTAATGCAACCAATACCTTTGCCTCTTGTGCAGGTTACATCAGCGGTGCTTATGCCCTAAAACAAGAAATTATTTCAGGCACAAAGCAGCTCAAACTAACGTTGGTTTTGAGTGTCTTGGGGGGGGCAATCGGCGCCTTCCTGCTTCTACACACACCTGAAGCACTGTTTACTCAATCCGTTCCTTGGTTGCTGCTGTTCGCGGCATTGCTTTTTACCTTTGGCGGTCAAATCAACGGTTTCATTAAGAAAGCCGCATCGAAGCACAAACACGCAGGCAAGGCTGGCGCTTTTTTCTCAGCCTTATTACTCCTCTTGGTATGTATCTACGGTGGGTATTTCAATGCAGGCCTCGGTATCGTGACACTGAGCTACCTTGCGTTGGCAGGCTATACCAACATCAATGTCATGAACGGTATTAAGTTGTTGGTCTCTGCTAGCGCCTCAATGGCTGCAATCGTGCTGTTTATTGTAGATGGTTCAATTGATTGGAGTTCAGGGCTAGCGGTTTTGTTAGGGACATTGGTTGGCGGTTACTACTCGGCTCAGATTTCACGTAATATCCCACAAAACTACGTCCGAAATAGCGTTATCGTTGCAAGCTTTTTAATCACCGCTTACTTTTTCTACGCCAACTGATCATTATTAAAACTCGCCCTATATAGCCATTAGCGATAACAACTCTTTGGGTAATGAAGCGCTAATTTCATTCACTCAAATAGCACACACTAAATTTGTGAAGGCAGCCTGATAATCATCTTGTTTGATATTAATTTAGATTAATTTTCACCCAAGGGTGAGATACTTGCTGCGTAAAAGAAGCAAGCATATTAGGGGGCATTATGAACATCAAACTCGGTCATGTTATGTCATCAAGCAGACTGATCTGCTTCATTGCGTTCTTAGCAGCAACCTTTGCGTGGATACTAAAAATGCCCGCTCTGTTTTCCGTTTCTGCTCTGTTTCTCGTCTTCAGCGCTGCAATCTACGTAGGCGATTTCATTAAGAGTCAAAAGAAAAACCGCGAGGCCTAAAAACTTTAAGGTCAACACCGCTGTCGATGGATTTACTCTACTTCAAAAGTTGATAGCAAAAGAAAAAGGAGCGTGATGCTCCTTTTGTATCTTGTTAAATCTACACCTGCGCTTAGCGGCGGAAGTTACGTCCTTTACCACCCGAGCGACGCGCTTTAAAAGAAGACGCGGCCTTAGCTTGAGAAGCAAGAATAGATTCGACCGTCAGCTCCATCGGTTCTTTTGGTTCAAGCCCATGGCGGAACGTACGTGAACGTGGTGGCATTTGATATTCGAGGTCAGATGCTTTCGGCATACGCTTAAAGCGATACAAGTAAAAGTTTTCAACCTTCTCACGTGCCCACTGTGTTTTCTTTAAGTACTTCACGGCGCTCGCTACAGAAGGCTTAGTATTGAAGCAGTTCATACGCATCGCTGCATCAAGGATTTCCCAACCGTAATGATCCACCAGCTCAGTGATCATGGTTTCTAACTTTAAGCCATGCAGCGGGTTGTTTTTCTGCAGCTCAATTCTTTCTTCATCTGTCATCGTAATACCTTAAACAGAGCAAGCACTCTGCGTTAGTTCACCATCATCAATAACGGTTTTACTTAGGTTTGCTTCCTGCACGCCTGTTAATGAGAGTAATGATGGCACAAAGCCTGCCACTCTCCTAGTTATCATCTGTCTATATTGATAAATTGAGTTTGATCGCACGAGTTCTAGCCACTCTCAACATCAACTACTCGATCTCTACATTAAATGGCGTCATTTTCGCTACCCAATATTTAACAAATCTCATCTTGATCCGCTGCTTTATTCGCTTACTCGTTAGAAAATTGAGGCTCTAAGCTGTTGATAAGTCCCATAGTTACAATCCCACCTTTCTGGAATCAATATCTCTGTAAATACCTCAAATGGATGAGAAATCTAGATCGAGATAACAAAAAAGCCAACCGAGTTAACAAAATGGATGACTCTTAAATGTAATAACCACATTTTTAGTGATGCAATTAGAATTTATAGGATGACATGATTACAATTCGTTAACAGGACTGCTATGTTCGTGTTCTTAAATATGAGAAATCAATAAGTCAAAGAAAAACAATTATATAACTATAAATAAAGGTCAGCCCCGCTCATGTTTGACTACTCCCAACTCAGTAAAATCGCAGCTAAAGATCAAGATATAACCGCGACATTGGATGACCTATTCCAGCTTGTGCGTTCTTGTTATCCCACGCTATCGCGCCTCTCCATTGCTCTAACCAGTGAAAACAAAGCCACGAATTACTTTGTATCTGATGCTTTATGCCAAGAGGCAAGCCATAACTACGTTGAGTACAATATCAGACCGGAATCTTCACTAAGAAAGATGTCTGAGCTACCTTCCGTTCGTGTTATCAATGACTTATCAACGATGAATCCAACACGCCAGATTTGTCGCTTAATCGATATTGGGCATCAGAGTAGCTATACCTCCCCTATCTATTATCGCGACCAAAACCTCGGCTTTATCTTTATCAATGCCACCGCAATTGGCTTCTTTAATCAGAAAAGCATACAAGCTGACGTTGCATACCTATCGCAGCTTATTGCGAGCCTGTTTACTCGCTTGCATGAGAATCAAAAACACTTTCAAACTTCTCTCGCTATCGCTCTGAATATGGGCCATGCAAGAGATCCTGAAACCAAAGAGCATTTGATTCGCATGGGACGCTACAGTGAAATTTTGGCTCGTGCAATGTCAGACCAAAAACCAGAAATCACCTATCAGTTCATCCATCGAATTCGTGTTTATGCGCCTTTTCACGACATCGGCAAGTATCGCATCCCCGACCACGTGCTTTTTAGTACCAAGCGATTTAGCGATGAAGACCGCGCGATAATGAACCAACACACCATTTTTGGTGAAGCGATGATTGACGATGTAGTCTCGATTTCAGATAACCACTCCATCTCGCCCGATGAAATACAGTTTCTGAAAAATATTATTCGACATCACCATGAGCGCTACGATGGAACTGGATTGCCTGACAAACTATGCGGAACTCAGATTCCATTGGAAGCTCGCATCGTCACGTTGGCAGATGTGTTTGATGCCCTGCTGAGTAAGAGAGCTTACAAGTCGGAATGGGAGCTCGATGATGTTTTGGAATACATCGAAGAAAACGTTGGCATAATGTTTGACCCAAACTGTGTTGATGCACTTAAGCAAAACTTAGATACGTGTATGGCAGTAAGAGAGCAATTTTCCGATAAAGAAGAGGTCACCAGCTTTCAGGCTTAGTGCTGTATTTGTGTCTGCCTTAAATGACAGACCTATATGATCGAAAAAATGAGTAAAAAGAAAAAAGGATGCTGATTAGCATCCTTTTCTATAACTAAAACAACGAATTACGATTATACGTCGTAAGTTGTAGAAGCAGTATCGCCGCCTGTACCAGTCCAGTTAGTGTGGAAGAACTCACCACGTGGACGGTCAGTACGCTCGTAAGTGTGAGCACCGAAGTAGTCACGTTGAGCTTGAAGCAGGTTCGCTGGAAGACGTGCAGTTGTGTAACCGTCTAGGAAAGATAGCGCAGAAATCGTACATGGCATTGGGATACCAGATTCTAGAGATTTCGCTGCTACTTTACGCCATGCCGCTAGGCTGCCTTGTAGGATGTTTTTGAAGTACTCATCAGAACCTAGGAACGCGATGTCTGGGTTTGCTTCGTACGCATCACGGATGTTGCCTAGGAATGCAGAACGGATGATACAACCACCACGCCACATTAGTGCTACGTTGCCGTAGTTAAGATCCCAGCCGTTCTCGTTAGATGCTTCACGCATTAGCATAAAGCCTTGAGCGTAAGAGATGATCTTAGAAGCTAGTAGCGCTTGACGTAGTGCATCAACCCACTCTTGCTTGTCGCCTTCAACTGGAGTGATTGTCTTACCGAATAGAGACTCAGCTTCAACACGTTGGTCTTTCAGTGCAGATAGACAACGAGAGAATACAGACTCAGAGATAAGCGTTAGTGGAATACCTAGGTCTAGTGCGTTGATACCCGTCCATTTACCAGTACCTTTTTGGCCTGCTGTGTCTAGGATCTTCTCAACTAGTGGCTCACCGTCTTCATCTTTGTAGCCAAGGATGTCAGCAGTGATCTCTACTAGGTAGCTGTCTAGCTCAGTCTTGTTCCAGTCAGCGAATACTGCTTGCATCTCGTCAGCAGACATACCAAGGCCATCTTTCATGAACTGGTAAGCTTCAGTGATAAGCTGCATGTCACCGTATTCGATGCCGTTGTGAACCATCTTAACGAAGTGACCAGCACCGTCGTTACCAACCCAGTCACAACATGGTTCGCCAGCGTCAGTTTTTGCAGAGATGCCTTGGAAGATTGGTTTAACCGCTTCCCAAGCTTCAGCCGCGCCGCCTGGCATGATTGAAGGACCGAAACGAGCACCTTCTTCACCACCAGATACACCAGTACCGATGAAGTGAATACCCTTCTCACGACAGTGAGCTACGCGACGGTTAGTATCTGGGTAGTTAGTGTTACCACCATCGATGATGATGTCACCTTCGTCTAGAAGTGGAATTAGGTTGTCGATGAAAGTATCAACAACTGCACCAGCACGAACCATTAGCATCACTTTACGTGGTGCTTCTAGCTTCTCAACAAGCTCTTCTAGAGAGTAAGCGCCAACAATGTTAGTACCTTTAGCTGGGCCTTCTAGGAACTCGTCTACTTTCGCAGCAGTACGGTTGTGAGCAACAACTTTGAAGCCGTTGTCATTCATGTTTAGGATAAGGTTTTGACCCATTACTGCTAGGCCAATTACACCGATATCACCTTTCATTATTTATATCTCCTTGCGGCTATTCGCGGTTATGCGATAGCACTTGCTGCATTTGAATCTAGGAACCACTCTGTTTCGCCAGTTTTAGACTGGATTTTCGCTGCCGGGTAAGGCAGTTCTGAAGCAGGAGTTGTATGAATTTCTTTAACGATATCAACCTTGCCAGCACCCAGTACTAGGTAGCTGATTCGTTTTGAAGCTTCCAAAACTTTCGCAGTTTTAGAAACACGGATTTGACCCGACTCAGGATGAGAAGCTAGAACAGATAGGTTCTCATCTTGGTAATTAGTGACACCCGGGAAAAGAGAAGCTGTATGGCCATCTGCGCCAACACCTAGCAGAATCCAATCGAAAACAGGCGTGCCGTTTTCACAAGGAATCACATCTGCCATCTCTTTTGCGAAGCGCTCTGCTTCTGCTTTAGGCTCATCTTCACCACGAATGCGGTGGATGTTCTCAGCAGGAAGGTTCACTTGAGAAAATAGAAGTGCGTTTGCTTCACCGAAATTGCTTTCAGCATCATCTGGTGCCACGCAACGTTCGTCGCCCCACCAGAAGTGAAGGTTATTCCATTGGATACCTTCTGCGTATGGCGCTTGTGCCAATAGTTTGAAAAGCATTTTCGGCGTGCTACCACCTGAAAGTGAAATATGAACAGGTTTACCCTGCTCGCTGTACGCTTTCATTTCGTTTGCTAGGTTTTCAACAACTAGCTCTGGCGTTTCAAAGATCTTATGGTTGATCATAATTCGCAGTAATCCGTATCTGTTAGGTTTTTACATGGGAAGCGCCACGCGCGGCCGTCTCTCTCAAGAAGCTCGTCTGCTTCTTGCGGACCCCAAGTACCACAAGCATAACCAAATAGAGCTTGAGGATCTTGTTTGAAATCTAAGATAGGTTGAACGTACTTCCAACATGCTTCTACTGCATCGGTACGAGCAAACAACGTCGCATCGCCGTTTAGCGCATCAAGAAGTAGACGCTCGTAAGCAGTTAGCATCTGAGTTTCAGGCAAGTCTGAATAAGAGAAGTTCATTTTCACTTCTTTTGCTTTGAAGCCTGCGCCCGGCTCTTTCAAACCAAAGCTCATCTGAATACCTTCATCCGGTTGAATACGGATGATCAGCTTGTTCTCTGGTGCATCTTGACCAAAGACTGGGTGAGGCGTGTTCTTAAAGTGAATCACAATTTCCGTTACGCGTGTCGGTAGTCGTTTACCAGTACGTACATAGAAAGGAACCCCATTCCAACGCCAGTTATTGATGTGCGCTTTTAGGCCAATGTAAGTCTCAGTACGAGAGTCATCCGCTACGCCCGGCTCTTCACGGTAACCAAGCAAATGCTGACCGCGAACGTCAGACGCTGTGTATTGACCAAGAACCAAGTCTTTACGTAGGTCTTCTTCTTCAAGCGGCTTCAGACACTGTAGGACTTTAACGACTTCGTCACGAATTGAATCTGCGTTGATTTGTGCAGGCGGCTCCATACCTACCATTGCTAATACTTGTAGCAGGTGGTTTTGGAACATGTCTCGAACAGCGCCTGAACCATCGTAGTATCCACCACGCTCTTCTACGCCAAGGAACTCAGCACCTGTGATTTCAACGTAATCAATAAAGTTACGGTTCCACAGTGGTTCAAACATTGCGTTAGAGAAACGAAGTACTAGAAGGTTTTGTACCGTCTCTTTACCTAGGTAGTGGTCGATACGGTAGATCTGGTGTTCTTGGAAGTGATGATGGATCTCTTCGTCTAGCGCTTGAGCAGACGCTAGATCATAGCCAAATGGCTTTTCGATGATAAGACGACGCCAGCCGTTCGATTCATCATTCAGGCCATGTGCCGCTAAGTTTGCTGGAATCACACCATACAAGCTTGGTGGTGTTGCCAAGTAGAATAGAGTGTTGTGATTTTCGAATTGATAATCTTGTTCTAGCTTGTCTAGACGCTGTGCTAAACGAGCATAATCTTCTGTGTCAGAGGTATTAATCGCTTGGTAGTGTAAGTGATTAATGAACGCATTTAGCGTCTCTGGCTCAGTTTCTTCCATTTCCTGAAGAGATTTCTTCAGCTTTTCACGGTAAGACTCATCGCTGTACTCAGTACGGCTCACTCCAAGAATCGCAAAGGATTCCGGCAGTTGATTGCTAGCATACAAGTGGTATAAAGCGGGGATCAGCTTACGATACGTGAGATCGCCCGACGCACCAAAAATAACGATGCTGCTGTTTTCAGGTATTACCATCATCTTTCCTATAAAAACAAGGTTTTCAGTATTCGCCAACGGTATCAGCGACATACAAAAATAGATAATAGGTCTTGGCTATTAGTTCAATAGCGAGCGCCTATCACACTAGAGAATGCGTTTGGTAAACGAGGGTGATATAGATCACCTCAATTCGGGTCAGTATTGTCTATGACTATTTGATTTACATCAACCACTGTGAGGGCAATCGATTAAATAATGACTCATTTAATCCAAATAATTTGCCATTAGTTAGAACAAAATTGATTAAATGACGACGGAACTGCATTCCAAAACATTGTAGTGAAAAATAAATGGGATCTGGTCTGTGGAGTAGCACGAAAAACCAGTTTGATAGCCTTTTAATAGTCGATTATTAAACTGGTTTTATAAATTGAACAATTTTAAATGATACTCGGCGCGTGTACCGTTACCGAGTTTTTAGAGGTGAGGAAGAAAACAAGAGTCGCTTTAGCTAAGTTTATCGCGTCGCTTTGTTATAACAACGCTCCGGACGCCCGACTGAGCCGTAGTTTAGATCAGCGTTTAATTCTCCGGTGGTGATCAAGTATTCAAGATATCGACGGGCAGTCGTGCGACTTGCGCCAATGCGTTCCCCTGCTTCATCTGCGGTCAGGTCTTTTGTATCCGCACTTTCAAACAAGGCTCTGATTTTATCTAAAGTTACACCGTCGATCCCTTTAGGAAGGGTCGCAACCGGCTTAGCATCTGATTGGTTAGAAGCTTGCAGCATTTTATCAACCAGACCTTGGTTCAAATCCGACACGCTCTCTAGCTCTTGTTGTTGTGAACGGTACTTTTTAAGTGACGCCTCTAAACGTGGAAACATCACTGGCTTAAGTAAATAGTCGACAACACCACCGCGCATGGCCTGTTGAAGCGTATCAACATCGCGTGCCGCCGTAATTAAAATGACATCACAGCCTTGGTTATTGCCTCTAACATGATTCAGAATATCCAAACCACAGCCATCTGGTAAGTAGACATCAAGCAGTACCAGATCTGGTTTTAAGATATCAAGTTGCATTATGGCTTCGGATTGGGACGTCGCAATCCCTACTACATCGAACCCGCCCATCTGCTCTAAGTAACGATGGTGCAACTCCGCAATCGCAATATCATCTTCTATTACCATGACTTTAGTGACTGCATTCATTTAACGCTCTTCCTTAAACGATATCTGTTCTTCTTTTGGTAGGTAAACGGTCATTCGTGTACCAAAATCTCTGTTTTCAATCATATCAAGTTGGCCTTGATAACGATCGGCGATCTGCTTGACCAAATACAAGCCCACGCCCCGGTTTTGTTTGGCTTTGCTCGAGACCCCTTTTCGTGTGAGATCTTCAATCGCTAACCCCTCTGGTAGTCCGCACCCTTTGTCATCAACTTCAAGGATGACTTCATTACCATAATCACTGACGGAGACCTCAATGACGCGCCTCGCTGGAGGAAAGGTTTCCGTTTGGCTGATCGCCATTCTGGTAGCATCAAACGCATTATCAATTAGGTTCCCCAAAATGGTCACCACATCATCGGCGTTTAACCAAGTTGGCAGCGCTTCTAGTCGAGAGCCCTCTTCAACCACCAGCTCTAAGCCAATTTCGCGAGCACGTTCTGTTTTACCCAGTAACATCCCCGCCACAAGAGGCTCTTTGACGGTTTCTCTCAAGAATTCAATAAGGCTTTGATAGTGCGCAGTTTCTTGACCAATCAAATGTTGAACCGCTTCTAACTCTCCCATCTGCAACATACCACTGATAGTGTTGAGCTTATTACGATGTTCGTGAGTTTGTGAACGCAGTAAGTCTGCATACTCTTTGGTTTGCGAGAGCTGCTCTGTGAGATCATTAATCTCATCTCTTAATCTAAAACTCGATACCGCTCCAACCACTTCACCCGCCACAACAATCGGACTGCGGTTGGCAATAATACGCTTATTATTTAGGTATAACTCGATGTCGTGATCAGACTGACCACTCGACAACAACTGTTCAAGGTCACTGTTTGGCACTACTTGAGAAAACGGTTTGTTGAGTGACGCTTCTCTGTCGATAGACAAAATATCGCAGGCACTTTTGTTGATTGAACGCAGAACACCATGGTTATCGATGCTCAAAATGCCCTCTTTCACCGTACTCATGGTGACATCAAGCTCGACATAAAGACGACCAATTTCTTCAGGCTCAAAGCCTAATATCGCTCTTTGAAAGCGCCTCGATACATAACTTGAAATCAGAGCATTAACCGCAACAACCAGCAATGCCATGATGATTAAGAAAGCTAAATAAGGTTCGATCCTATCTTGAAGTGAATCAAGCAGATACCCCACTGAAACCACCCCGATGATCTCGCCATTAGCATCTTTTACCGCAGACTTACCACGGACAGACAGCCCTAACGAACCTTTGGCTGTCGACACATAAGACTCACCTAAAACCAGCGCTTTCTGGTTGTCACCACCTCGCATCGGCAGACCAAGCCGCTCATCGACAGGGTGAACAAGACGAATTCCCTTATCATTGCCGATCACAATGAATGCTGCGCCAATCAAGTGGGTCAAGTTTCGAAAGCGTTGCTGATGCTCAGAATTTAACTGAGGCTCAAGCTCGGGATTGGTTGAATGATGTTGAAGTAGTTCAATAACACGTGGGGATTCCGAGAGAAACTCTGCGACACCTAACGCTTTTAGCCCCATCTCTTCTTCTTGGGAGTGTTTGATATAAGCAAAGCCAGCCGCGCTAAGAATCAACAACTCGACTAACCCTGTCACCGTCATAATAATCAGCAATCTTTTTCTAAAGCTGATACTGCTCCACTTCATCGACACCTACTCCCTATGCGATCCAGTAATGTTAACACCAAGTTAATTAAGAGAGATTTCAAAGGTTCAGATTTGTGACTAAAGCGCGTGTTATTAACAGAGTTTTTAGTCTAAAACCGACTGACTTCAGATTTAGGTAAGACCTCAAAATCGTTTTTTAGAAATTCTTAGTTCTTGCACCCGATTACCTGATTAATTATTGACCTGGATCACTCCGATTTTAGCTGTTTTTTAGGTTGGTTATAAAAAATACAATTATACTAGTTGCACATAAGGAATTAAGCATAAAGCTATCAATAAAGAGAAGCCGTTTCTCTTGAAAGCAGACACAACGAAACCAGTAACACATTGGTAACAATTAAAGATTATCGTATGTGTCACAAGAGCACGTAGGAAATGAGCCCACCTACGTCAAGGTGGTTGAACAAACCCAGTTGGTCAGGGTCAACTCTCCACCAAAATCACAACAACAAAAGAGGTAGTCTTTAGTTTTCAGACACTCCAATAATAAATGATGATTGGCAAAAGTGACGCTGTCGATTTCAAAACGGATTAAAAACATAACGTAATAACATTGTTGAAAAGGAAACCAGGCAATGAAACGCGATTCTTTTGGAATTTGCCTTACTAAGGCCATGCTGTTCAAAAACTTACAACCGACATTTACGCACGTCAGAGCTTATGAAAAAGATGCTACTCAGCCACTTGATCTAAAAGTGTTGTTGGCGTTCCCACAAATGTCCGGAAGAGATTTGCTTCAAACAATGCAGGGTTCGCGTCATCTAGTTTGGCGTGCAGATCATCACTGCCCAGGCTTTGATTAGAATATTCTTCATTTTAAAACAATCACTTCTATACTAAATTAAAGAGCACGTCCTAACGTGCTCTTTCTATTTCTAATCCATCATCGAACCTGAACCACATGTAATAACTCAATCAGTTCAAGACAAATGTGGATCGGCCTGTTAACATTAGAGTCATTACTCTAATTTGGTAAGTATGAAGATGACATCACCAAAATTCAGACCAAAGTTTTCACTGGTTGCCTTGCTAATAAGCTGCGCAAGTTCAGCCAGTTTTGCAGCGCCTCTCTCCTTCCCTGATGCATGGGACCTGCTGCAACAAAACAACAACTCTTTAGCGGCTCAACAAGCAAATGTCGAGCGTTATCAGCACCTTCAAAACGCAACAAGCAGCCTTAACTTACCGTCAGTCACCTTAGGCGCCAATTACACCCATCTTGATAGCGATGTAACCATCAATGGCGAGCAATTTGCGGATAGTTTGAGTGGTGTGCCTAACTTAGGAATCCCAATTCCGCCGGCTTTAATTAGTGGTTTAGGTGGAATCACCTCAACCATTACAGAACAAGACATCTTTAGTTCTTCTATTCGTGCCGTGTGGCCTATCTTCACAGGTGGCCGAATTACGGCTGTTCAAACTGCGGCTGAAGGCCAAAGTGAAGAGGCGCAAAGCCAGTTCTTGATGGAGAAACAGGCTCGTTACGAAGATCTGACCAAATACTACTTCTCGGTCATTCTCGCTCAAGATGTCGTTCAAACCCGTTTAGCTGTAGAAGCTGGTTTAACTCAACACCGAGATTTCGCGATTAAGCTTGAAGAGCAAGGTCAGATTGCACGTGTGGAGCGATTACAGGCAGACGCTTCTCTCGACAAAGCCATTGTCGAAAGAACCAAAGCTCAAAACGACCTTAAAATCGCCCAACTCGCTTTAACACAGATCCTTGGACTTTCAGAGACTGTCGAACCATCAGAAGCCCTGTTTATCAATAATAACCTTCCAAACATGGACACCTTTGTTGACCAGACGCTGACGACATACCCAGGTTTGAGCATTTTAGATGCCAAAGAGAAACAAGCCAGCAGCCTAATTAAAGCAGAGAAAGGCAAGTACTACCCTGAGGTTTACCTATACGGTGACTACAACCTTTATGAAGATGACTCTCTTGCCAGCGAAATGAAACCTGACTGGTTGGTCGGCATTGGCGTCAATGTACCACTAGTCGATACATCAGGTCGCTCTGACAAAGTAGCCGCTGCCCACAGTGCAGTTTCTCAAGTTCAATATTTAAAATCTCAAGCAAAGCAAGATCTAACAGTGTTAGTTCAGAAGACTTACCTTGAAGCGCAACAGTCCGTTGAAGAGGTACAAGGCCTGAATTCGAGCTTATCTCTTGCGCAAGAAAACTTATCTCTGCGTAAGAAAGCCTTCAATCAAGGACTTTCTACGTCATTAGAAGTGGTTGATGCTGAGCTCTACCTTGCGAGCATCAAGACTCAACAGTCGGTCGCTCGTTTCCAATATCTCGTTTCTCTGAACAAACTACTAGCACTTAGCAGTGAGATGAATGCATTCCCAAGCTATTCAACCTCTGCCGTTTACCCAAATTCTCACAACGCCAATACAAAAGGATGATTCATGAAATCTGTTAAACCACTTCTCGCTTCAATCATCGGTGTTGGCATTATTGGATGGGTTGGATACAGCTTTTATCAAGCATATCTACCACAACCGATTAAGATTCAAGGTCAGATCGATGCTCAGCAATACAGCATTTCTTCTAAAGTACCAGGTCGCGTAGACCAAGTATTCGTTCGTAAAGGCGATACCGTTGAAAAAGGTCAATTGGTCTTCTCGTTACTTAGCCCAGAGATTGATGCCAAGTTAGAGCAAGCAAAAGCGGGAGAAAAAGCAGCAGGCGCTCTTGCACAAGAAGCCGAGAAAGGCGCACGTGAGCAACAAATCCAAGCTGCGAAAGATCAATGGTTAAAAGCCAAAGCAGCCGCTGATTTAATGGAGAAAACTTATCAACGAGTCAACAATCTCTATAAAGATGGTGTAGTCGCTGAACAAAAGCGTGATGAGGCGAAGACACAGTGGCAAGCTGCGAAATATACAGAAAGTGCAGCGCTGCAAATGTATAAGTTGGCGCAAGAAGGTGCTCGTGACGAAACCAAAATCGCAGCTGCTCAAAAAGCACTAATGGCAGCGGGTGCGGTCGCCGAAGTTGAGGCTTACGCTAAGGATACACAAATCCACAGTTGGTTTAATGGTGAAGTTGCTCAAGTTCTATTGAGTAGTGGTGAACTCGCACCTCAAGGCTTTCCAGTCGTTACCGTCATAGACACTCAAGACGCCTGGGCTGTACTCAATGTTCGAGAAGATCACCTTAAGTACTTCGAAAAAGGCTCTCAGTTCGACGCTTACCTTCCAGCACTTGATAAGAAAATCACTTTCGAAGTTAGCCATATTGCGGTAATGGGTGATTTTGCCACATGGCGCTCAACGGATGCTGCACAAGGTTTTGACCTAAGAACGTTTGAAATCGAAGCCCGCCCTGTCGATAACAAAGATACGTTACGCATGGGTATGAGCTTGGTCGTTGAGCTGTAAGGTCACTTATGTCCTATTCACCTCAACTTCACGATCTGCAAACCACTGATAGTGAAATAACGCGTCAGTGGCAAATCGTGCGCAAAGACAAATGGCTATGGTCGAGTCTAACTTGGATACCATTATTGCTGGCTGCGAGTATCTGGTTGATTTTCTCTCAAGGCATTGCTCGTGATCTACCTGTAGCAGTAGTGAACTTAAACCATAGTCAATTATCGCAACAGTTTGTGCGCCTAGTTGATGCATCACCAACTTTAGCGGTCACGCAGAAATACAGTGATATCAATCAAGCGAAACAGGCCATGATCACTCGTGATATATATGGTTATGTGGTCATCCCAAAGCACTTTGAGCGCGATATCTACCTTGGACTAAACCCTCAGGTTTCAGTGTTCTATAACAGCCAATTTATTCTGATTGGTAAACTGGTCAACTCGGCTTTGTTACAAGCTCAAGGCACGTTTAACGCTCAAGTTGAGGTAGTCAAACAACTATCTCATGGGGATACGACCGTGAAATCGGCGCTTGGCCAAGCAGTGACAGTCCAGAGTCAAATTACCCCGCTGTTCAATAAGAACACGAGTTATTCACAGTTCTTAGTTTCGGCTATCATCCCTGCCCTGTGGCAGATCATGATTGTCGTTGGCACCATCTTAGTTTTGGCGGCCAACTGCCGCGAGCGTGGCCTTAAAGCATGGCTTGGGTGCTCGCCTGCAAAAGAGCTGTGCTCAACACTACTGCCTTACGTCGCGCTCTTTTTAGCGGTTGGTCTTGGTTTTATGGGTTGGTTCTACGTGTTGTTAGATTGGCCTTACCACGGAAGTTTTATCCCACTTATATTTGCGCAGGCGGTTACTGTTGTTTGTTGTATGGTCATGGGAAGTGCTTTTTTCTTTCTTACCTTAGATCCTGCAAGAGCCATGAGCTTCGCAGGGGCCTTTACCGCCCCTAGCTTTGCGTTCATGGGCATTACCTTTCCAGTAACAGACATGAATGCGGCAGCACAAGCTTGGCGTAGTCTATTGCCGATTAGCCATTACATTGAAGCTCAAACTGCACTATCAAGTTATGGTATCAGTACCGCTCAAACCCTAATGCAGTTATTACCGACGCTTGGGTATGTGGTTCCAGCGATCACCACACTGTTGCTAATTCGCAAACACCTAAACGCACAACCTGTTAATGGAGCCGTACAATGAAACCAATCAGCTTCATAAAACTTATTAAGCACGAATTGTTAGCGGTCATTCGTAACCCTGTGGTGTTGTTAACCGTCTTCGGCGGAGTGATTTTCTACTCTTTTCTTTATCCGTTGCCTTACGCACAGCAGACACCTCAACAATTGAAAGCATCGGTTGTGAATTTGGATCGCAGCCAAAGCAGTTATCAGTTGGAACGCATGGTCGATGCTACACCTCAAATCGACATTACTCGCCGCGATTTTAGCCTTGCAGATGCAAAGCAAGCCCTGCTCAATCAAGAGATAGGCGGCTTTTTGGTGATTCCTGAGAACTTTTATAAAGATCTGTTGCTTGGTAAGAGCCCGACACTCTCTTATGCAGGAGACGCTTCATTCTTTCTTGTATACGGCACTATTGTTGAAGGTTTGGCTAAAGCTGGTGGCACGCTTGCCGCACAAGTCAAAGTGAGTCATCTCCTCGTGGAAGGAATGCCTTTAGAGAGCGCAGTAAATGGCTACAACGCTTTTAGTCTAAACCTGAAACCAACGTTTAATAGCCGTATGGGCTATATCGACTATGTTGTACCTGCGGTATTCGTGTTGATACTTCAGCAAACACTGGCGATGGCATCTGGTTTAATTGGTGCTACCCAAAACAGCCAAGCGACGCCAGGATATTGGTCACGGGTATCGAGCTTAAAGTTGATTGTTGCTCGCTGCTGTGTCCTCGTAGGTATCTATTACTTGCTCGCTATGTACTACTTTGGCGCGAGCTTTGATTTCTACGGTATCAATTCTCTGGCAACTCATGGTCAATTGCTCACGCTATTGCTTCCATTCCTTGTGGGTAGCTGCTTAGTGGGTATTTTGATTGGTGAATTTGTACCAAGAAGAGAATGGGTCACGGTCGTGGTTTTGATCAGTTCTATGCCTTTGATTTTCTCATCCGGTTTTATATGGCCTATAGAGATGATGCCACCTTGGTTGGTTTCCCTCTCACAGCTCTTTCCAAGCACACCTGCGATTCAAGGTTTTTTGGGGATAAATCAGATGGGGGCAACTTGGCAACAAATAGCCCCGCAATGGACTTTATTGTGGGCACAAGTCGCTCTTTGGGCTTCCCTGCTAACGATTAGGTTGTATTACAAATCTAAAAAACTAACTGCAGGTTATAGATAATAACCATTAGCAATATGAGTAGTTGGTTATAAAAATAACGTACACTAACAGTACTTTCCAAAAGGCCCTTTTTAATAAAGGGCTTTTCTATTCACTTAATATAAAGTAGCGGCCTATGTAGTTTTAACTTTTCTATAGCTGAAATATAGAATCAAGTCGTCAGCACATGCTCCCCTATCCGGTCAGTCTTTTACAGCGCTGGTAACAGCCTTAAGAAGCTCAAAACACTCCTCTACGCAACAAGATCAACACAATTCCATACGTTTGAGCCCACACGCAAACTGATGTCCACTCTAAAGAGCTAATAATCGCAATTTCAAAACAATGACTTACTCAAAACGATGACAAACCCCAAACAAATGTAAATTAATTGTAAAAATATCTTTAATGCTATTATTTTTATGTATAGGATTATCAACAAGGTTAGTTATAAAAATAGAACAGCCTTAATCACACATAGAGAAGCTATATCCATATAAAACTTGTTCAGTAATTATATTTATTCGGAGTATTGAGTTGGTTACAAGCCGTTTGTTGCTAACCCAATGAGTAGATAACTTATTGAAAATAAAAGTTAATAGAAAGCAAGCTCAACAGCAGTAAAATAAAATTTAGTAAAATACAGGGAAAACCATGAAAAACATAAAAGCATTATTTTTAGGGTTTATATTATTATTCAGTTCCACCGCATTTGCAGAAGAAGGGTCATTTAATCAAACAATCAGTAATTTAAGTCAAAGTATTGATGGTTTTTTCAACGAATATACTGGTTGGTTCGTTGGATTAATATTCAAAAGTGTGCCAGTTGGCGAAGCTAACTTCCCAATCATCGTTGGTTGGTTATTACTCGCTGCTCTCATTTTTACTGTTTATTTTGGCTTCGTTCAATTTAAGCGCGTGGGTATGGCCATCGACATTATTCGAGGCAAATACACAGATCCTAACTCCAAAGAAGACGGCGAGGTTTCTCACTTTCAAGCGTTAGCTACTGCCCTTTCCGGAACCGTCGGCCTTGGTAACATTGCAGGTGTAGGTGCTGCCCTTGCCATTGGTGGTCCAGGTGCAACATTCTGGATGATCTTATGTGGCCTTCTTGGTATGGCATCAAAATTCTGTGAGTGTACGTTAGGTGTTAAATACCGCACCATCTTACCTTCAGGTGTCGTATCTGGTGGTCCAATGTACTACCTAAGCCAAGGTCTAAGCGAACGTGGTATGGGCGGACTAGGTAAAGCACTGGCTATCGGCTTTGCTCTAATGTGTATTTTGGGTTCTCTGGGTGGCGGTAACATGTTCCAAGCCAACCAAGCTCACGCAATGCTAACTTACGCGTTCGATATCCCAAGTGAGTACGGCATTATTACTGGTTTTGTACTAGCAGGTTTGGTTTTCTCTGTAATCGTTGGTGGTATGCCTTCAATTGCTTCTGTAACTGAACGTGTTGTACCTTGGATGGCAGCGCTATACATCGGTATGGCTCTGATTGTTATCGGTTCTAACCTTGATCAAGTAGGCCCTGCTTTCAGTGCTATCTTTACTGGTGCATTTACTGGTGAAGGTGTTGTAGGTGGCTTCATCGGTGCCCTAATCCAAGGTTTGAAACGTGCGACATTCTCGAACGAAGCGGGTGTAGGTTCTGCTGCGATTGCTCACTCTGCAGTTAAAACGAAAGAACCAATTACAGAAGGTCTTGTATCACTACTAGAACCGTTCGTTGATACCGTTGTAATCTGTACAATGACAGCTCTTGTTATCACTATTGCAGGTCTAAACACAGGTCCATTCGATGGTTCAGGTCTAACAGGTGTAACACTGACAGCAGCTTCATTTACTGAAACAGCTGGCTTCTTCAAATACACGCTTGCTCTTGCTGTTATCATGTTTGCTTTCTCTACTATGATCTCTTGGTCATACTACGGTCTGAAAGCATGGACTTACTTATTCGGTGAAGGCAAAGCAACTGAGCTTGTGTTCAAAGTAATGTTCTGTGTGTTCGTTGTCATTGGTGCGACAATTCAATTTGGTGCAGTAATCGACTTCTCAGATGCTGCTATCTTCGCGATGTCTATCTTCAACATTCTTGGTCTTTACTTCCTAATGCCTGTCGTGAAAAAAGAACTGCATTCATTTGTGGCGCGAGTTAAGTCAGGTGAGATCAAAACATACGGTAAATAAGATAGTGCTTTAAAACGCCTTCTTATTGAAAGATACCAATAATAAAAAAGTCCATATCAAACAATGATATGGACTTTTTTTCGTTTGGGCGAAGTTAAAAAAGAACGTAAAAGCTTACAGTCCAATCTCTTCGGTCAGATCTTTGATTTGTTGAAGATCCATTCTATGAACTTCTATCATCTGTCTGATGTCACTTAAGCGAGAATTCGCTGCATCAAGTTTGTCACAAGAATCTGATTTTGCATCCCAAGATGTACCTTCAAGGAAGGTGTCACACTGCTTCTTGAGTGGCTTTAAATTAGGCTCAAGGTTATCGCGCTCTGCTTCAAGCTTTTCCAGTGATTGGGTAATTTGCAGCTCCTTACGAAACAGCTCACGTGAACGCTCAAACATGGTCGATTGCATATCTGCTTGACGATTTAGCTTTTCATTATCCTTTTCAGATTGATCAAGTGCGACTCTTTGCTCGTTAAGTTGTTGTTCTAACGAGTAGTTGGCCTTTTCTAATACCGCCGTCTGCTTGGAGAGTTCATCCAGCTCTTTTTGGTGAACTATTGCTTGCTCTTGAAGTGCAGCTTCAACCTGATTGCCGATCTCAGAATCGACTTTCGCGACCTTGGCTTCCACTTGCGTGACAAGTTGTTGTTTGCTGCTGTTCAATTCTTGGTAACGAGCTTCTAGAACTTGATAGGTAGATTCCCATTTGGAAGCTGTGACTGAAGAGCCAATCAAGCCACCTAGCGCCAACCCCATCACGGCCGCAATACCTATGTATAGCTGGCTTCGCTTATCGCGTTCTTCAATGACAACCACTTCATCTTGTTCATTTTGCCCAGAATGTTGGCTCACAAAGGTACTCCCAATTCGTTTACGTTACGCCGTCACCGCAAGTCTAGCAACAACAGGTGATAGTTTTATTTCACTCATAGGCTTTATTACAAGCCCTATCCCTGTTTGTTAGCGCGTCAACTCCGAAAACATCAAGCTCGCGGTATACAACAAAAAGCTACTTACGATGACAATCACTACGCTTTTCTGCACTTTTTCGTTGGTTCTATAACGAAACAGTACAAATGCCAACGCTAATAAAAAAACAATCGCAATCAGTCGAGTCATAACTCCTCCTTGTTTCTCTATTTTATACCATTTAAATAAGCAAGTTACGTCAGGGTAGCGTTGTTTGATCATTTAGTTGAGCAAGATTTGTGCAAACAGATATTTTGCTGCTGACATCACACTTTTTCTGATCTAGGATACGCCTACAGATTATCTAATTAATTAGGTAATTGTTCCGATGAAGACTGCAGGAGAGTGGTTATTAACTAAATATTAACATTTAGTTAGATTGACCCGCCGAAGAAGTAAATCTTTCAGGTGCTTTATACTGATGAAAATCAGAAAAGCGAGGACTGTCGTTGGAGGAACCTCTGGAGAGAACCGTTAAATCGGTCGCCGAAGGAGCAAGCTTAGAGACCAAAACTTCTCAGTAAGTTTTTCGCTAAGTGAAACTCTCAGGCAAAAGGACAGAGGAGTGGAAAACAACAACCTTAATTCAGAACACTAACTACAGTAATAATGTATTAAGTAGTGCGATCTCATTGATCTGTACTGCCCTTTCACTCTTCTCCTTAAATTTTTATTTATTAAGGGGAACCTATGAACTATCTACAAGAAACATTACAAACCATCAACCAACTTGTTTGGGGTCCACCGCTGCTTGCTTTGCTCGTTGGTACAGGTATCTACTTTACTTTTCGCTTAGGCTTACTCCAGTTTAGACACCTACCAACCGCTCTGAAGATGGTGTTCACCAAAGACAAATCTGGTCATGGTGATGTTTCTAGCTTTGCTGCTTTATGTACTGCCCTTTCCGCAACTATTGGTACGGGTAACATCGTTGGTGTTGCTACTGCTATTAAACTTGGTGGACCGGGTGCGCTTTTCTGGATGTGGCTAGCAGCTCTATTCGGCATGGCGACAAAGTATGCAGAGTGCCTTCTTGCCGTTAAATATCGTAAAGTCGATAGTAAAGGCGAGATGGTCGGCGGACCAATGTACTACCTGCAATACGGGGTTGGCTCTCGAATCCTAGCGGTACTATTCGCAGTTTTCGCTCTTGGTGTAGCCTGCTTTGGTATCGGTACCTTCCCTCAAGTGAACGCGATTCTAGACGCAACTGAAATCTCTTTTGGTGCGTCACGTGAACTATCAGCTGTTGTGTTAACACTGCTTGTTGCTGTGGTAACCCTTGGTGGTATCCAATCTATCGCGAAAGTAGCGGGTAAAGTGGTTCCTACGATGGCGGTCATGTACATCGTCGCATGTATGAGTGTTTTAGTCACAAATGCAGACCAACTGCTTGATGCAATTAGCCTAGTGATCACGTCGGCCTTCACTAATACGGCTGCAACCGGTGGTTTCTTGGGTGCAAGCATCATGCTGGCTATTCAATCCGGTATTGCGCGCGGTGTATTCTCTAACGAATCTGGCCTAGGTAGTGCGCCAATGGCTGCAGCGGCAGCAAAAACTGATTCATGTGTTAAACAAGGGCTTATCTCGATGACGGGCACCTTCTTTGACACCATCATCATCTGTACGATGACAGGTTTGGCACTTATCTTAACGGGTGCATGGCAAACGGACCTTTCAGGTGCTGCGATGACGACCCATGCGTTTGCTGTTGGCTTAAATGCAGATACGCTCGGCCCAATGCTGGTATCTGTAGGTCTTATCTTCTTTGCCTTTACTACAATTTTAGGTTGGAACTACTACGGTGAGCGCTGTGTTGTGTTCTTGTTTGGTACTCAAGCGGTTCTTCCATACAAGGTTATCTTCATTGCATTGGTGGCATCAGGAGCGTTCCTAAAGCTCGATGTGATTTGGCTTCTAGCAGACATCGTGAATGGCTTAATGGCAATTCCAAACCTGATAGGTTTGATCCTTCTGCGTCATGTTGTAATCGAAGAGACAAAGCAGTTCTTTAGCCAAATGACGATGAAAGGTGAACCAAAGAGCACGCGTAAACCGTCAATGGTGTAAGCGAACAGATTGGTAATATCGCACATACAAAAAAGCCGAAGTAGAACAATTCGGCTTTCATTTATCTGGAACATTCAGTCATTAGGCTGTTGGCGTTGGCGGCTCTTCCAGCATCAATTTGATACCTAATGAAATCAATACAGCGCCTGTCACGCCTTCCATCCAACCAATCACTTTAGGACTCTTGAATAGCTGCTTTGCTGAACCTACTGCACCCGCGATGCCACACTGCCACACCATTGCAATCATAAAGTGAATCCCGGCCATCAACATCGACTGCATAAACGGAGAGCCTTGAGGGTCAATAAACTGAGGTAAGAAGGCTAGATAAAAAACCGCCGTTTTCGGGTTCAACACATTAGAGAGAAACCCTTCTCTAAGAGAGCGGGATACACTCAATTTCTCATGTTTAGCATCTGACACTTCAAAACCAGCATTACCTTTGAAGACGCCGTAAAGACTAGAAGCACCTAACCAAATCAGATATGCCGCACCAATAAGCTTAACAGTTTGGAACAGCTCTGCAGATTGAAGAAGAATCGCCGAGATACCGATCGCCGAGAACGTCGCATGCACAAACAAACCTAAGCAAACACCAAAACTTGTTACCGCCCCATCTCTCATTCCTGAACGGGTGGTGTTGCGAATCACCACTGCTGTATCTAATCCGGGCGTGAGCGTCAAAATGGTAATGGCCACTATAAAAGCTTCAAAGTTCAGTATCATAAACGCATCCTTGCAAAATAAACGCTTTGCTTGCCTGCTGATATCTAAAGTGAATAAATCAGAGGCATAACATTATCAATATGATGCAGATTAACTCAATTTATCCCCGCTTGTTAAGCTTTGTATTACTCCTACCAACCCATTTTATAAAACGCCAAGCTTTCAGGTTTACAAATTATTTACAACCAAGGTCGCTTTGTAGAACAAACCTATTGGTCACTATCTCGTTGGTTGCTAAACTATTTCTTTTATTCTCAGGGAATTATGATGAGCGCATTCAAAAAACTGGTTGAACATTCTCAAAAATGTTCACGCTTCCAACATTTATCTGCAATCTGTGGCTGGGACGCCGCATCAATGATGCCTTCTGGTGGTAATCAAGCACGTAGTGAAGCGATGGCCGAATTGTCGGTTCACATTCACGGGCTTATGACTCAACCTCAGCTCGCTGATTGGATTGCAGATGCTGAGAATGAAAATTTAAATACAGAACAACAATCGTCACTGCGTGAAATCAAAAGACAGTGGCAGCAGGCTAACCTACTCCCTGAGAAATTGGTTCAGGCTAAATCTTTGGCGGGTTCTAAATGTGAGCATGCTTGGCGTACGCAACGTGGCGAAAATGACTGGGTCGGTTTCGAGAAAAACTGGCGTGAAGTGGTTGAGCTTTCACGAGAAGAAGCACAAATTCGAGCTGACGCTGCAGGCCTAACACCATACGATGCGATGCTAGACATCTATGAACCGGGTACGAGTTCTGCCTCTCTTGATACTCTATTCAGTGACGTAAAAACTTGGCTTCCAGGCTTAATCGATCAGGTTATCGACAAGCAATCTAATGAACAATTGATCGTTCCTGCCGGTAACTACCCTACAGATAAACAAAAAGCCCTTGGCCTTGAAGTTATGAAGCTTCTTAAGTTCGATTTTGAACATGGTCGCCTAGATGAAAGTGTCCACCCTTTCTGTGGTGGTGTCCCTTCTGATGTGCGCATTACCACGCGTTACGATGAGTCTGAGTTTGTTCAATCGCTGATGGGGATCGTTCATGAAACTGGTCACGCACGCTACGAACAAGGATTACCAAAAGCATTAGCAGGCACGCCAGCTGGTGAAGCGCGCTCTATGGGTATTCATGAGTCGCAATCTCTGTTTTTCGAAATGCAAGTTGGCCGAAGCGATGCTTTCATTGCTCATTTGGCTCGTATGGCTGGCAACCAATTCAGCGGCCCTGAGTTCGAACAAGAGAACTTTAAGAAAATCTACACACGAGTGAAAAAAGACTTCATCCGTGTTGATGCCGATGAGCTCACCTACCCTGCGCACGTTATTTTGCGTTATGAGATTGAGCGTGACTTGATCAATGGCGACATCAAGCACACTGATGTGCCGGAGCTGTGGAACCAAAAGATGCAAGCTTACCTTGGACTAAGCACTCAAGGTAACTTTACCAATGGCTGTATGCAGGATATTCACTGGACAGATGGCGCATTTGGTTACTTCCCAAGCTACACACTAGGCGCAATGTACGCAGCGCAATTCATGGCTGCGATGAAGCAAACCGTCGATGTAGATCAAGCGATTCAGTCTGGCGACCTCTCGCCTATCTTCAACTGGCTTGAAAATAATATTTGGAGCAAAGGCAGCCTGCTAACTACCGACGAATTGGTGAAAGGCGCGACAGGTGAAACGCTGAATGCTAAATTCTTCCAAGATCACCTGAAAACTCGTTACCTATAAATCTGTAACTGAAACAATATCGAGCAGCACAGGTAATGCGCTGCTCTCTCTCCCTTCCCAAGGAAACCAGCCATGGAATGGATACTCTTCACTGTGCTTGCCGCTTCTAGCCAAGCATGGAGAAACGCTTTTCAAAGCCGCTTAAGCAAAACCTTGAATGTCTCGGGAGTAACCCTCGCGCGTTTTTTATGGGCAAGTCCACTCGCGCTAATTTACTTGTTCTGCTTGTATCAATACCAAGATGCTCCAATGCCAACGTTCACTGGGTATTCTTACTTCTTTCTCGCGGGTGCTTCAGTGATGCAAATCGTTGCCACTGGCTTGATGGTAGTGCTGTTTAAACAGCGTAACTTTGCGATTGGTGCTGGGCTCGCAAAAAGTGAAGCCCCGGTCTCCGCACTTCTTGGAATGCTGTTTTTTGGCACTTCGCTAACACTGCTCGGCTGGGTTGGCGTCGCTTTTGGTATGGTCGCTGTATTTCTGCTTAGCTGTGCCAACGGTGTTCGCAGCGTATCTTTAAAAACGGCCTCAATCGGTTTGGCTTGCAGTACCGCTTTTGCTCTTACTTCATTATGGATTCGTGAAGCCAGTTTGAGCCTAAACCTACCTTTCCCACACAGCGCAGCTTGGGTACTGTTTATTGTTATTCTAACTCAGACCATACTCTTGCTGACCTATCTGATCATTAAAGATCGCGAAACGTTGAAGCTGATGTTCACTAAACCCAAGCTTGTAATCATGACCAGTATTGCCAGCTTTATCGGGTCTCTGGGTTGGTTTAGTGCGATGTCGCTACAAGCGGTTCCATACGTTAAAACACTGGGGCAAATCGAAGTGTTCTTTACCATGCTTATCTCGGTATTTTGGCTTAAAGAACCTGTGAAAAATAAAGATATGCTCGCCCTCTTCTTTATCGCGATCGCGGCTATTTTGGTAATGTGGCAGTAATTGACTAACATGGTTGGAAACCAAGCTGCTTGTCTCCAACCTCAAATCATTTACTATTGCCCTGTTGTAATTAAGAGTAATCAGTGATGGAAAAAATCTATTTAGCGGGTGGGTGCTTGTGGGGAGTACAAGAGTTTATTAAGTACGTACCCGGAGTTATAGAGACCAAAGCAGGTCGCGCTAATGGCTCCAACCAGACGACTCAAGGCGATTACGATGGTTATGCAGAATGTGTAGAAGTCGAGTTTGATTCAACCAAAGTAAGCGTTGAAGCTCTTATTCAACATCTATTGGAGATTATCGATCCGTACAGCGTCAACAAGCAGGGAAATGATGTCGGCGAGAAATACCGAACTGGTATCTATAGTGAAAATCCGACACACCTTGAACAAGCTAAGCATTTCATTTCGATTCGAGAGGATGCTAACCGAATCGCTTTAGAGATTTTGCCTCTGACAAACTTTGTCCCGAGCGACGACGTCCACCAGCACCACCTATCACTCCACCCAGAGAATCACCACCTGTGTCATATCCCTTGGGATCTGCTACATAAATACAAGAATCAATAACAAAAGAGCGTTTAACCTTACGATTAAACGCTCTGCTGCCTATCTTTGTCATAGTGTCAGGAACACTAAAAACCTATCTAAGTTGCAAGTCTTCTTGGACTTCAAATACAGCGGTAAATTTAGCACCACCTAAGGAGGAGTCTTCGATTTTCAATAGGCCATGATAACTAGAAAGAAGCTCCTGTGCGATATTGATTCCGAGTCCGTAACCTTGGACCCGGCTGTCTAGTCGCATTCCACGATCCCCTAGCTTCTCTTTTAACGCGTCTGGTACACCGTCTCCATTGTCCTCAACCACCACATAAAGACACTTTGAATTCTTGATGTAAGCTGATACGTGAATTTCTCCATTTCCATATTTGCACGCGTTATCAAGCAGGTTACCCACGACTTCCATCAAGTCGTTACGCTGCCCAACAAAAACAACATCTGCAGGGACACACAGCTTGAATGTCACGTTCTTGGTTGCATGAATCTTTTTCATGCCAAACACTAACTGATCAACGATTCCAGAAACCTGATGACTTTGTGCTGATAGCACTGAACTGTGGTCGTTAGACGCAACTTTCAGTCGATGTTGGATTTGATCAACCATGTTTTTGACTTCTTGGTTAATCACATAATCAATTTTCTTGTTGTCGTGCAGCGGAATCCCTAAAGAGTGGCTTCGCGCCACACCCTGCAATACAGACAACGGTGTTTTCAACCCATGTGATAGATCTGAGAGAAGCTGTCTTTGTTTCTCTTTCTGTTGACGCTCGTAATGAATCAAACCGTTCAGACTTTCAACCAAGGGCTTTAGCTCTTTTACAGTGCTGTTATCTAGCCTATCTATTTCGTCTTGCTTGAGTGACAAAAGCTGTTTGTTAATCCGATCTATTGGCTTCAAGCTCCAGTTTGAAAACCACCACATCAAAGGAATAATCAACATAATGTGCAGTGCAAAAATTACCTTTATGTAAGCAAAATTTTGATCCACTTCATTAAAGAAATCAGGGTCGATCGCATGATGTTCTTTAATCGTCACGAAGATCAATTTCGGTCGCTTATCTGTTTCCTGGTAATGCTTAACGCCGACAAAATAGTTAAGGTCTTCAGATTCAATTGAAAACTCTTGAAAGCAGTCTTTTACTAGCCACTTCTTTTGCACATAAACCCTAAGCGAGTCTTGTGGGGTCGTTTCAAAAACGAGCTTATGATTTTCATCAAATACAAGCAGCTGTTCAATTCGTCCTTGAAAACGTTTGGGAACCTCGCGAGTCAATTGAAGTTGACCTTGCTGATCAGTAACAAAATCATCCAACAAATATTCACCGCCGGAAGAGAGCCACATGTTCACAAATTTGTCTGAGTTCGAATAGAACACCGTTAAATTAGCTTGCCCATATAGATAAGAAAGTGTGAGCAGAGCCCAACCGCTGGCAACTATGTATCTAAGCTTTAAACTCTTCAACATAGAACTTACCTTATGTTGCACAATTTATAACCTTGATTTCGTAAGGTAGTGATTGGGTCTTCATCGGTAATCGAAACTATCTTTTTTCTAATGCGGCTTAATAAAACCGTAATGACATTACCATCTTCCATTAACTCGTCACCATAGACCTCAGCACGCAGACGTTCTTTTGAGACAACCTTGTCCTCGTTAAGCAAAAGGCACTTGAGCAAACGATATTCGTAAGCACTTAAATCCAAGATCGATTGGCCAATAGATATCTGCTTAGCGTCCATATCAAGGGAGAATAGACCAACATCCACAGTCGATTGAGCAACACCATAAGAACGGCGATATAATGCTTGAACACGAGCAAGCAGCTCTTCAAATATAAAAGGTTTAGCTAGGTAATCATCAGCACCGGCCGTAAGTCCTGCCACTTTATCAGCCCAGTTATCACGTGCGGTCAATACCAATATAGGTACAGTGAACCCATTGGATCGCCACTTTTCGAGCCACTCAATACCATCACCGTCAGGTAAACCAAGATCCAAAATCACAAGATCGACCTGGAAGTTGTTAAGGCAATAATCGCCCTCTCCCCCAGTCTCTGCTCTATGAACACGCACGTCTTTATGGATCAATTGCATCGCCAACTCGTTGAGAAGCTGGATATTATCTTCGACAATCAATATGTTCATAGTTCTTCCTCTAGTTAATCAAATACAGGTACAGAAAAACCAATTCGACGAGAGTAATTGATAGACAGTTTCACTATCTAATAGAGATGCCACGTAGAAGACTATATTAACCACTAGGTCAATATAAGTTGATGGCTATTATTATAATTTGGGCCGAGAAATTAGCATAAATTTATTAAATTACAATGAATCTGATAAAAATAATTATCTCAGTTAATATACGCTCTATCATTAACCGTATAGACATTCTTTAAACTAGAATAAATAATCAAACCTTTGTTTAACATTTGGCCTATTCATAGAAAATGAGTCGCTTTTTTCATCGCTTCTATAACAACTTACAAACTATCAGAAGGACAAATACCACGAGAAACCTCATTGACTGTGAATATAGTCAAATTTGGACTTTGAGAAGAAAATACGTGACAAGAGTCACACTACACCTGCACATGAACTCACTATTCAGGCGTAACACGGCATAAGAGAGATAGCGTGACGAGCAGGCTTGGATAACAAGTAACCTTGATATAGGCTCGCTCCATTGTTCTTAGCGAACTCATACTGCTCCAAATACTCGATACCTTCGTAAACCAAGGTGATGTTGTCGGTCAAAGATAAAGCGGCCAACGTTTTGAGTTCATTGTTCCTAAATATCTGAGAGTAAAGCAATAACTCACGACTTACTTTGACATAATGCGGTTTAATGGCGGCTACCCTTGAAAAGTCTGAGTAACCCGTTCCGAAGTCGTCAATGGCGATAAGTACACCTTTATTCCTCAACTTTTCTACACCAAGATAAAATTCAACTAAATCATCAATAGGACAAGGGCTTTCCGTTATTTCTAGAACAAGTTGATTCAATTGAATATCTTCAATAAGAACTGCTCTAACTAAGCTATGTAAAAGTTCTTCACTTTGATAAATTATTTTAAAAAAACTAGGAAGCATATTAATAAAGAGCTTAGACTTTGAGTTATAAATACTTGAATACCTGAACCCTTTTAGGTGCATGTTCATTATCAGCATATTCAACTCTACCATTTCAACAAATGAGCAAGACTCCAAATGCTCAAAAAACGTGTTTGGCGCGACTTCAATACCATTCTTTTTGACGCGGCATAACGCTTCGTGGCCATAGACATGCCCCAGTTCATTGCGTAACTCTTGGTAAGCACTACTGATCACATAATTTTCAAAGCAGATCTCAAAGATTCTGTTGCTGTAATTAAACCGAATCATATTGCCCTCAGCCAGTATTTTTCTTAAAGGTAGAAAAGTCTATTCATCCTTGAATAGGAGCCAACTTTTACGTTCCTAACGCTGTTTTATTAGAAGTAATACGCTACTGATGCGCCCACTACCCATTGATTTGCACTATCAACAAGTGGAGAGTCTGCAATGTCAGAGCCTAAACGAGTAAATGCTGAGGTTTGAGTTAACTCTAAGTTATCAGTCAATGGCATGACGAGTTTGTAACCTAAATTGTAAGAGAAGGCGCCATCCGCTTTATAGGCTTTACGGTTTGCTGCCACCTCGTTTTGAGTAACACCGAAATAGTAGTCTACGAAGTCTTCGCTTTTGTAATCAACGCTTGCGAAAGGCACGAATACCCACTGGTCAAGCTCCACAATAGCGGTATATTTTAAGCCTGTTTTGAAGCCTTCTGATTTACCCGTCACGTCATGTTGGAAGAACGCTGAAACAACATCGTCACCGAAATCCAAATCAATGTTTAAACCAAAATCTAAACCGACATCGCGGTCATTCATGCCTTTAAGAATCTTAGCGTCATCAGATTCATAGTGGATACCGCTGGTTTCTACAAAAGCATTCATATTGATAAAATCACTATTGCTGCCAATAAATCGATAGTTAATCTCATTAAGGTCTGCATTGAAATCATCACCGTGGTAACCAAAGTTCAAAAGTGGAACTACGCTGTGTTTCTGCCCTTTAAATAGGTCACTCGTTGTTGCGACACCAGCCTCGGCACTCCATTTACCTTCGTGTGAATAAACGTTGCCGTTACGAATATATGTCTCTGCCGCAATTGTTGTACCTGATAGTAGTGTTGCTGCCGCTGCTAAAACCCAAGTTTTCATAATTATCTCTTCGAATGTTTGATGTTTAAATGATCACCAGTGCAAGCGTACTCATTGATTACAAATTTATTAGTAGTCAATGGCGGGTAACGTAACCCCAGTACTTTACGTGTCAAACACGTCCTCGCACTTAGTTAATGGCGGGCAGTATAGAATCGCTTTATAAACTCAAAATAAACGAACGAAATATAATCCTCATTTAAAAGTTAAGTTTTTATTACAGCTTAAATTAGGCAACTAATTGAACATTGCATTAAATATAAAACCAAGGTCATATATAGGGCGAAGTATTCCAATTTAATTTTGATTTTCTCAAAATGAGAATTAATTGATCAGTTCTAAATACCCTCTCTCATCGAATTCCCCCACATAATTAAAAATTAATAGCCCACAAATTCAGAAGTTTATGTAAACCAATTTTATATATAACCCTTTTCTACTTGATCATAATTTTCTCATCGCTAATACTTTTTCTTAATTTGAGTGTCAATTTGAGATATCACTTTTTGCTGTATTTTCTGATTTTGGATTGTGGGAATGACTAAAACTATTTTGATAGCGACTCTGTTGGCGACTTCTTTAAATGCAGTCTCGACTGAATTTCCTTCTGCGGGTACCGCGGTTATTCTCCCCGGGCAACATGAGTCTTCAACCAATCACGACGGTGTTGTATTAGCAGCCCAAGACGTGATTGATTGGGAGCTGAGCAATAGTGATCTTGTTTTCGGCTCTTATCGTGCTCCTTCCGACAACGCGCGCAGCAATACATTGGGTTACATGTACAACCAGAAGCTGGAGGTTAATTCAAGTTGGGTTGAAAACGATCTTAGAAACTATGCAGAGACGAATGGCCTTAATTATGAAGACTTCTTCCTCCATTTTTCAGAAGACACGGTGATCGCTGAGGTAGACTCAACGCACGGTGAAAACACCATTCTCAATAGAAAGCCAATGATCTTGGGATACACAGTCGATCAATCACATGCAGGATTTTGGCTGTACCAACAACCACCGTGGGATGCCGATGTCTTTGAACACTCTGCAAACAACGGTGCTCTCTACATTTATCACTCCGAACCCTTTGATCGCTTGACGCTGAAGTTCTCTAAATTTGCGACCGGCGGCAGCTTCTCTGTTGAGTACCCCAACGGTGTCGACCAACGCGGCCAAGCTAGCCAGTGGCAAACCATGTCGATCAAGAAAGATAAAACTCTGAACATGACCAAGAACCAAGCGGTAATTTGGAACATGCCGGACGATTGGAAGCGGACTACTACCCATGACGGTAGTGGTGCCAGTTATGGCGGAGGACAGTACTTTGGCTCTAAGTATTTAAGAGATGGGGGTCGACTGTATGTAGTGCGAATTCGCTGGAATGAACCTGAACACAGACCACGTTTGGCCGAAGTCAAACTCAAAAACTCATTTCCTAGCGTTAAGCTGACCGGAGCACCTGAGACCACGCTAGACGGACGAAACATCGAAAGGTGGCGCAAAATCAGAGGCTTCGATCACGCTGCCGATATCAACAACGACAACTATTTGTCCAATGATGAATACAGAGCCCGTACGAACAAAAATGCCACCGCACGCTTTCGTTGGGAATCCCGTGTAATTCCTTTCGGCCGCATGTGGAATCAATCTTCATCTTGGGCTTTAACAAATTTAGCTAACAACGACTATCAAGAGGCTATGGCGGCTTACTACGCAGAAAATTGGGCGGAACAAGGTTTAAATGGAGCTTACAACGATGACACGAATAAGTTACTCGGCAGTAATCAGTTCTACGTTCATTCCGGTGGATATATTGATGAGCTGCAAGTGATCGCCGGCTCAAAAAAAGCAGACTCTCTTTATAAAACGCACTTTTCTTCATTCTTAAGTCGATTAGCAACCGACCAACCAGGAACACTTGTTGGTTTGAATATTGGTACAGCAAATCTGTATGGTCGAAATGGGCAGTCTCACCTCATCGATTCAGGTTCTTTGTATCTCCGTGAGCACTACCTCTTCCCTACTATGGGCTTTAGTGGCTATGCGGGGGTATCAAAATTTTGGGATAACTCAGCATTAGCATACTCTGGTAAAAGCGTTATTTTCCAAGCCACTACACGATACGGACGAGTTCAGTACTTTGGCAATACTCAGGAAAACTGGCAACAGGACCAATATTCAGCACTGGTCATCTACTACCTCAACCATCACACGGACCTCAGCTACTTTAACCAGTGGAATAGCAGTTATCTGTATGGAAGTCATAACACCACCAACAACAATTATCACACCAGTGGCATTGCTCAAAACATCGCTTACCAACCTACTTCGTTATTGAAGGTGGATATAGGTGCGCCTTCAGGAGAAATACCAAGCAATCACAATGCGATTCCTCTCATGCTATCAACATCGACACCCTATGCAGCCGATTACACCATTGTCGGCGACAGTTCGATGAGCGAGTTAGTACATCAAGATTTACCCAATGGTGTGGCTCATGTCATGCCTACTAATACTTACTTCGCTTACCAATCAGAGAATCAAGTCGTGAGTGGCGGCCCAGAAGAGATGGTGCTCGCACGTCAATTTGAAAAAGGGTTAGTACTTTACCGAACCGATTTTCACGGTCGAAATCCGAGTTACTTCTCAGAACCTTTAATTACGATTCAACTCGACCAACAGATGAGACCCGTAGATGCGGACGGGAAGCTGGGAGAGCCAATAACCGAAGTTCAAATCGGGGGGTACCAAGGTCTAATATTGGTCAACGCAGAGTAAGTAACCACACCCTTCTCACAAATAAAAAAGCCTCTTGTCACATCGAACAAAGAGGCTTTTTCTCTGAGTATTACTCTGTCTTTAGGGTGAGTAATCAGTCATCAAACAGTAAATTAATCGCTATTGAGAGCATCACCAATCCAGTAATCGGAGCAATAACACCAACCGCAGAGCGCTCTATGTATGGGAGGTTCTTTGCAATCAACAATCCCCACTCTGGCTCTGGAGGCTTCGCTCCCAAACCAATAAAGCTTAAAGAGGTTAAGCTCAACGTAATCACCGGAAGTCTTAACAGCGCATGTCTAATCAATGGCGGCAAAACATAAGGGAGCAAATAATAACGCAATACTCGTAGACGACTGGTTCCCCAAACCGGGGCTAAATGCGTATAGGGCTGAGCCTTTGCTTCTAACACTAAGCTTGAACAATGTGCAGCCAATGGTGCCCAAGACACTAACACAATGGCAATCAAGGCACTATTTGGGTTCATTCCCGCTAAGCCTGCGACCAACAGACCCGCTACGATATAAGGGACAGCTTTAGTGATCTCTATAAGCCCTTGGCTATATCGAGTCACAAACCCAAGCAGCAAACCAATCACTAAACTTAGCAAGGTCGCCAATATTCCCATCTTCATGGTAGAGAACATCCCTCCTCCCACTCTCGCCAACAGATCACGGCCGACAGCATCGGCACCAAAAGGAGCGTCAAGACTCGGTGCAGCTAAACGAGAGAATTGGATTAAGTAGGGATCACGGAGTAACGCCCAACCAGCACAGCCGATGAGCAAAGCGAAGATGATAACGCTAGCAATTCTCTTAGTTCGGCTCTGAGTGAAGCGAAATGTACTATGGCTGCTGATCAGTTTTCCGCTAGTCGCACTGTGCCCGAGCAAAGCTCGCTGGATCATGATACTGATGCTACTCACCAGAATCGAGAACGCGAGCAACACCAATAAGCCACCTTGAAGCAGTGGAAGGTCTTGCGACTTTGCCGCGCCAAGAATCAAGCGACCAATACCAGGTATAGAGAAAATTTGCTCTACTGCTACTGCTCCACCCGTCAAACCAATCACAATCATGGCTAACTGTGGGATAAGGTTGCTCAGAGCTCGCCACAACGCAAACCTCAAAATCTGGAATTTGCTGATGTTGGCGGAAAGCCAAGTGATCACCCAAGGTTCATCAAGGACTCGGATCAGACTGTCGTTCAGCAAGCGACTAAACAGTCCGCTTGCGGGCAATGCTAGAGCCAGTGTTGGGAGCCAAAGATTTTGAGTGCTTGTCCAACCATAAGGAGGAAACCACCCTAACCAAATTGCGAACACCAAAATAAGCAATGACGCAATCACATACTCAGGAAGTGACACCAACATAGAACTTAAGCTGTTGTGCTGAGTATCAAGCTTATTTTTCTGCCAGCGATGGATGGTAAACAGAGCACTGATAAGGCAGAACACAAGTGTCATAGACAGTGCGCATACCATCAAAAACAGCGACGTTTTTGCCGTTGATTGAACGCTCTGCATCACCGGAGAGCCATCTACCCAAGAGACACCGAGGTCGCCTTGAACCGCCAACGCTAACCAGTCCCATAAGCGCTCCATCGCTGAGCGGTCGAGTTGCAAATCTGCACGAATGGCTTGAAGTGCCTCTGGGGTCATCAACTGCTGAGCACCAGCCCGTGCACGCAGGATCGCCTGACTGGGGTCAATCCCAGCGATATCAGGCATCAAGCCAACAAGAACAACTACCACGCTTAGCGAGGCCAAGCGCGATAGCCATGGCATACAAACGCCCCAATTGAGGCGCATGTTAGCAACCAATGACATTGAGTTAGTTAACCTCGGTAAACTGGTCGATCAATCGACGTTCACGTGGGTCACGCTGTGCGTTTTTCACTCTGTCACTTTCACCTTGAATAACACGTTCATGCAACAGAGGAATAGCCGCATATTGACCAAGAATTAGGTTTTCAGCTTCAATGATCGCTTGTTGTCGCAGTTCACCCAAAGGTTGGCGGTCTGCATGATCTAGTGCCGCATCCACTTCTTCAGAACAGAATTGACCTAGATTGAATGAACCATCACAGCTGAAGTCACTCTGCATGTAAGCAACTGGGTCACCCGAATCTAAGACGGTTGCGCGAGATAAGATGAAGGCATCAAACTTACCGGCAAGTGCATCATTTTCAATTTGAGCGTACTCACGAACGTCCAGCTCAACCACAAAGCCTCCCGCTTCTAACTGTTGCTTTAGGAGTACTGCCACTTCTGGTAATTCAGCACGATCCGTAAAGGTACCAATGGTAATTTTCTCACCGTTTGCCTCGCGAATCTCCATTGTTTCCATACGAGGATTTTTATCACGAACAGGAGCAGCCCATGCCAGCGCTGGACCTAATAAACCTTTAGCAAGGTCAGCATGGTTTTCATAAACCGTTTCAATGATCTGCTCACGATTCACCGCTTGACCAGCCGCTTTACGTAGAGCAAATTGGCTGAACACTTCAGACTGGTTGTTCAAGTAAAGAGTGTTAGTACGTGGCATCGCAACTTCATGCAGTTGCGACTGATCCATCATAGCGATTTGTGAAACAGGCACCGCTTCCACAACATCCGCTTCACCCGTACGCAAAGCAGCAGCACGAGCAAAACCGTTTGGTACATATTCCGCTAAGACGTTTTCAACTTTTGCTTTCTCACCCCAGTAGCCATCAAAGCGGGTTAGTTTTGCACTCGTCGTCCCATTAATTTCAGTCAGAATAAATGGGCCTGTGCCCGCTTTGATCGAATTCACTCGACCATCTTCTTGGTATGCAGCAGTAGATAGAATAGAAAGCTGTGGGCTTGATAGGCGACTTGGTAAAAGAGGATCGTTAAACGTTGTTTTAATTTGTACTTTAAAGTCACCAATCGCTTCAACTTGCCATTCAATACCATCAAGGATGCGTGGCTTCGGTGCTGCATCTAATGCTTTTTGAAGTGAGTTAACGACAACCTCAGCGTTGAGATCGGAACCGTCATGGAACTTAACGCCTTCACGTACGGTGAAAGTCCAAGTCATTGGATCGACTTGCTCCCACTCTGTCGCCAGCATAGGCTCGGCCACTGATTGGTCGCTCAAATTAACCAGTGTTTCAGCGGTGCTCCAACGAGAAAGCTTGAATGCATCGTCAGACAAAGGCGAAAGCCCCGTCCTTGGCGGTTGCATCATTGCAACACGAATTTCTGATGACTCTGGCGCTGCTGAAACTTCAGCATCTTGTTTGTTCTCTTCAGAATCGAAACAGCCTGTTAGCAGTGTACTTAACGCTAACGCAACAGCTAACTTAGGCGTATTTAGGTGCATACGAAACCTCTCCAATGGTTTTTGTGAATTCATAATTTGTTTTCTGAGCCCTCAATAAAGCTTGAGTTGTCATATGTTTGGGGTGATTCATCACTTGTTGAGCATCGCCATATTCTGCGACTTGGCCTTTATCGAGCACTAAGATCTCGTCGCACAGCGCTTCGGCTGCATTCAAGTCATGAGTCACCAAGATCAGTCGCATTTGGCGGCGCTGCTGGATGGATACAAATAAATCTAGGATCTGCTGTCGACTCACTGGGTCTAAGCTACTGGTTGGCTCATCGGCGACGAGTACACAGGGTTCAACAATCAAAGCGCGAGCAATCGCCACCCTTTGAGCTTGTCCAACAGAAAGCTGCCTTGAGGGGCGAGTTAACAATGATGGGGGTAACCCAACATCTCGCAACGCATTTTCAATTTTCTGCTGTTTATTATCGGTGAGACCCATGCTGACAAGCGGTTCAGATAAGATCTGTTCTACCGTGTAATAAGGATTCAAACTCGATTGCGGCTCTTGTGGGATGAGCTGGATATGCCGACACAATGCTCTGAGCTGTTTTTTAGAACTTGATGAGAGTGCTTGCCCACAGATAAACACCTCTCCCGACGTAGGTCGACGCAAGCTAAAAAGCAGCTCAATCAATGTAGATTTACCTGCCCCAGATGGCCCCACAATCGCTAAGTTTTGTGTCTCGATGCTAAGGTTAAGTTGATCAAGGGCCTTAAACGGCCTCCCTCCAAGCCAAGCAGGCTTTGAGTAATAGTGTACATTCACATTTTCAAAGCGAACTTGTGCCGACAAGGGTTGAGTATGATTGTGCATATGAAGACTCAGTTAGAACTACGGAAGCAGTTGAGCCAGTTGCTGGCAGAACTCGTGATTGCTTGAGGTAATCGCCTCTCTCGGTGATCCGTAGGCCACCATAGTGCCTTCCGCAATCACCAACAGCTTGTCGCAAGCAAGCGCTGCCGATAAGTCGTGAGTAATTAACATCCCGCCAATGTTTCTCTGTTGGATACTGTTTCTAAACAAGGCGAGAATCTCTGATTCGGTGATTGGATCAAGAGCACTGGTTGGCTCGTCTGCAATCAGTAGATTAGCTCGTCCAAGCAGAGCTATAGCAATGCAGATACGCTGTCTTTGACCACCAGAAAGCTGGCTTGGGTATTGCTTTAATGCTGTCTCAGCATCGTTGAAGCCAAGTTGTTCAAGCAATGCAGTCACGGTTTCTTTGTTAGTTGAATTGAGCCGAGCCTTGTTGCCAGTCAATGCCAAGCTCAGCTGTTGCTCGACCGAAGCCAATGGGTTGAGCGCTTGTAGGGCATCCTGAAAAATAATCGCAGGCCTTTGTGCCGCTTCTCTTTGCAGCATGGCTTGAGAACCAACCTCTTTACCATTAATGAAAACCTCTCCATGAGCGGAGACATCCTTTGGCAAAAAACCCGCTACCGCTTTAGACAGCATTGACTTACCAATCCCAGACGGCCCCATAACCGCAAGCACTTCACCCTCGGCAAGAGTAAAAGAGATATTGCGAAAAAAAGAGTGGCGAGAATCTGAGATTTGAAGTTCGTTTACGGCAAGTATTGATTGTGTATTCACGACAGCTTTAATTGTAATGGTATAACATAACAATACTATCATGAAGGTTTGGTTAAGAAAACATCTCGTAAGGGGTAAATCAGGCTCTTTTTCTAGTGTTGAGAAAAAGGACAAGTTCACCTCCCTTTATTTGTTATGGAATTTCAATAATACGAGACAAATACGCTCGATTTATAAATGATTGACTACAAGCACTTTTCTCGTACTTGATGAATGGATGGGTATAGGAAGATAAAACGTCCAATATAAAACAGCGTAAAAGCAAACCATAAACCATGATTTCCCCAGTATGGTACGGCTAAAAACTGCACCACTAAAAACACAAGCAAAGTGATAAAGCTAGAGTTCCTCACCGGTTTGGTCGTGCCTGTACCAGTGAAAATGCCATAGAACGTCAACCCATAGCCCGCCACTAGCGGAAATACCAGCAGCCAAGGGCTCATTGCGAAATACAGAGTGATCAGCTCCGGTAGCGTGGTAAATAACATGACGATTTGCTCTTTAAACACAAAAGTTAAAAGAGACAGTACGACAATAAATGCTGTGGTCCATTGAGTGTTTAACTTAATTACACTATCAAGCAACTTAGGGTTCTTCTGCCCTACCGCTTTACCCGCAAAAACACTAGAGGCATTGGCAACGCCATCGAACATATAGCTAACGATGAAGGTCACTTGCATCAGTATTGCATTCGTCGCCAATACATCAGGCCCAAGCTGAGACCCAACCCGTGCCATCATATTGAAGAACACCAAAATACAGATAGTGCGCAACAGCAAGTCCATATTCGAAGACATGATCACTTTTAAGGCTTTCTTAGACATTTTCGCTGTGGTTAGGTGATCGAACAGTGAAAATTGACATGACTTCAAGACAAAACCAACACCGATAGCAAATGTTGTAATTTGTGCAATCAGTGTAGCAACCGCAACACCTGCAATGCCCATATCGAAATATAGGACGAACACGATATCTAGTACGATGTTTAACACGTTACCAAACACTTGGGTAAACAAGGTTTCTTTGGCTTTGGCTTGTCCCATCAACCAACCAATCATGGTGTAGTTCAACAGCACAAACGGCGCGCCGTAAATCATAATATCGAAGTAAGCCTTGGCGTTTTCACCAACAGCGGCATCAGGAGAGATGATCCACTCGGCTCCTACCCAAATCAATGACTGCAACGCAATGAAAACGAGTCCAACACACAAAGCCAATATAAACGGACGAAATAGACTACTCGCCTGTTCTGAGTGGCTATTTTTGCCAAGGGCAATGGCACTCTGCCCCGTCGTACTGACACGGAAAAAGCCAAACAACCAATACAAGGTATTCATGATAACGGTGCCAATTGCCACGCCACCAATCAATTCCGCAACACCAAGTTGGCCAATGACAGCAGTATCTACCGCTCCAAGCAAAGGTTGCGTAACAGTCGAGACAATAAAGGGAAAAGCAATCTTAAAGTAATCTTTATGAGTCAGATTCATTAGGGTTTAACTCGGAACAGTAGTGAGTTGAAGTAAAAAAAAGAGCCTACGTAATTCGAGGCTCTTACTTTCTCTGGTAGAAACTTATAGTGATGGAAGGTAACACAGCCAAGGAAAAGCAGTATTTACCTAAATCAAGAAAGCGCCCAGATGATAAAGTTAATGATAACCAATATCAATTGATAATATTATCTGACATCGATTCTGTGCTTATCAAGACTTAGGTAGCTTTAACTGATAGATCTTCTCAGCTTTCGTCCCCAATAACCAAAAGCTCACCGCTAGAGTCGCGAAGAACAAGGCCTTGTGCATACCTTCCCATAGGTACTCGAAAAAGCGACTATAAAGATTGAGGAAGATGAACACCAAAGCAACGCCCTTGGTCATGTCGTCATGATATTTGAGGCCAAAGTAAAGTGCCATCAGCGAAACCACCAGCAACAAAACTGACCAATACAGCACCGAGATCTGCTCTATATCTAACCAAACACTAAAATCGGCATGATTTCCAAAAATGGACAGTAGCCAAAGCGAAAAGAAGAAATAGAGCAAACCGACAAACTTAGTCACGCTTTCGAATTCCATCGCAGCGCGAATTTTTGGCAAGACGTAGAGACTCGCCACCAGCAACAAGCCTCCAAATAACGCAAAACGCAATGGATAGTTCATGCCGAAGTAGTAACCGTCGCTCTGAATCTGATAGGAATGAAAACCAAACCAAGCCCCCAGCGTTATCAAGGCAAATATCCAGACTGTTTGCGAAGGCAACCAAAGTCCTATCAAGCCATAGATCACAGCGGCAAGTAAAATGAGTGGCGCAAGGTTCTCTGTTTCTATCACCTTACCCAGGAAAAAGATCGACAACGCGGTGCTGATCATCCCGAGGACAAACAGAGCTTCATTGGCTAAGACTTTGCTTGGATACAGTTTCTTTCTACGGATACCGAAAATATAAAAGCCCACAGCTCCCGCTAAAAAGAACAGGCTCTTTGCAAGTTCCGGTGCGGTGAAAATGCTCTTGAACAGTTCTATCAACCACTCATCAAACACAAAGGACAAGGTCGCCAAAACTACGCATGTCACAGCGATAGTAAATGAATAACGAGCAATCTGGGTCCAATCGAAAGCCGACACCTCAAAGGTACGAGTAAGCTTGTCATGCTCTTCCTGTGTTAAAACGCCTTGGGATTGCCACTCATCGAGCGCGTTACCAATAATTCTGCGTTCCTTCTTAGACACTTTCATGCCTACCTCTCTCTAATCCAATATTCGCGAGTCAGAATTCTAATATCTCACTCTATTATGGTTTAAGAGTAACATGGAGTCTCTGTCTGGGTAGATTGCACACAAATAAAATCTTGGTTTTTAAGATCTTTAATGATTATGAAATCTCACGAACAGAGGAAGTAAGCGCTAAGAAATCGAAAGATTGGAAATGATCAAAACAGAAGAGAATGAACTGAGAGGTTATGTTTTAGGCTTAAGTATAAGGCATAATTACTGACGATTAAGTCAGACAAATAAACAACCCTACTCATGAGAGAAAAGGAAGAAAAATCCTCATGAGTAGGGTTTATTTGTATTACTTCTCTAGCTTAGTGAAGTAATCAAATAGTACAGGTACGTCGTTTTGACCTAGGCCTGCATCAACTGCAGCTTGTAGGCTCTTAGAAGTACCTTCAGCAATTAGAGACTCAGTACCTAGGTCAGAAACCATCTCTAGGAAGTAACCAAGGTCTTTGTTCGCGTTTGCTACTGAGAAACCTAGCTTCTCTTCGCCGTCTACTGCGTAGAACTTACAGAACTGCATGAACGGAGAGTTAGATGGACCTGCAGACATGATGTCGAACAGTTGTTGGCCATCAACACCAGCCAGTTTTGCAACTGCGAATGCTTGAGACATTGTCGCTACAGTCGTCATGCCCATGAAGTTGTTTACAAGCTTAGTCACGTGACCTGAACCTAGAGCACCTAGGTGGAATACGTTTTCGCCTTGATCATCAAGAACAGGTTTAACCTTGTTGAATGTTTCGATGTCGCCAGCAGCCATGATATTTAGCAGGCCATCTTTAGCGTGTGCTGGTGTACGACCTAGTGGTGCGTCAATCATACCTGCGCCTTTCGCTGCAAGGTCTTCACCAATCTTGCGAGTTGAAGCTGGGATAGAAGTACCGAAGTCAATCAGTGTTGCACCTTCTTTGATGCCCGCTAGGATACCTTCATCACCGTAAACTACTTTTTCTACAACAGCAGACGTTGTAAGACATAGCATTACGATGTCGCTGTTTTCCGCAAGTTCTTTGCCAGAAGTTGCTTCTTTTGCACCACGAGCTACACAAGCCGCAACTGCTTCTTTGTTAAGATCCATAACGTTTAGCTCATAACCACGTTTTTGTAGGTTCTCAACCATGTTGCCGCCCATAAGACCAAGGCCAATGAAACCAATGACAGGTTTTGTCATAACTAACTCCTAAACTCAAGTAATGTGTTATTGTATGATTATATTATATTGGTGCAAAACCTATTGTGCAATGACCTTAAGTAAGAATCTGTGATCAGCTAGACGTATTAGGCTTATCATGGGGTATAAATCAGACAATATGTCAGTTAATAGTCAGACTAATTGCGACTTTTGGCAATAAAGTCTAATTACGCATTGGTTTGATCTCTTTCTCTTCTCCTTTCTGTTAGTTTTAATTCTCAAACCAAACACAACAGACAATAACAATGAAAAAGATATCTTTATTACTCGCTTCTATCGCTCTTGCTGCCAGCGGATCAGTCGTCGCTGACCAATTGGAAGACATCCAAGAGTCAGGCATGCTACGAGTCGGCACAACGGGTGACTACAAACCTTTCTCTTATTTCGATGGCAAAGGCTACTCAGGCTACGATATTGATGTTGCCAAACACATAGCCGACCAACTGGGTGTTGAACTTAAGCTTGTGCGTACTAGCTGGAAAGACCTATTAACGGATCTTGAAGCAGATAAGTACGACATTGCAATGGGGGGAATCACTCGTAAGATGCAACGCCAACTTGCTGCAGAGCAAACTCAAGGCTACATGACTTTTGGTAAATGCTTCCTTGTAGCCAAAGGCAAAGTCGACCAATTCAACACCATAGATAAAGTGAACCAGCCTTCTGTAAAAGTGGGCGTTAATATCGGTGGTACTAACGAAGCATTTGCTGACAAGCATCTACAACAAGCGAGCTTTACTCGATACGAAAACAACCTGGATGTGCCCAAAGCGGTTGCAACGGGTAAGGTTGATGTCATGGTGACAGAAACACCAGAAGGCCTGTTCTATCAAGTTACCGATGAACGTTTAGAAGCGGCACGTTGTGAGACGCCATTTACCAATAGTCAGTTTGGTTACTTGATCCCAAAAGGTGAACAACGCCTATTGAACACCGTTAACTTCATTATGGACGAGATGAAGCTAAAGGGTGTTGAAGATGAGCTACTACAAAAGAACTCTTTAAAGTAGCCTCTCCTTATTATCTAAAAAAATTAAACGCCGACTCGGTTGAGTCGGCGTTTTTCGATAAAACTTAGCGGCTAGCCATGAACAATCACATTTTGTTGAACTAGCGCATCTAAGATATCATCAGGCATGGTACTAACAAGAGTCAGTTGCGGAGCAAGGTCTTCAACTAAGATAGTTTGTTGAGTGGTACCCATACCATCAGGGTTTATCGTTAGCTCAATATTGCTACCGTCTACGACTTTAGCGTCTATCTGTTGTAACAACACCCCCATATCTAGCGTCGCATTTTGCAGCTCAGGCAATACTTCTCTCAAGTCAATGGTATCGCCTTCAGACAAGTCAAAATCGGTAATCGTATCTTCAACACCATCTTGGATATTAAGCCAGACAAAAGAGTCCATGCCGTCGCCACCTGTCAGGATGTCGAAGCCATCACCACCGATTAAAGTATCATTACCATCCCCGCCAATCAGCTCATCGTTACCACTACCACCTTCAAGACGGTCATCCCCACTACCGGCTTCAAGAACCGCATTGCCACCATCCCCAATCAACTGCACGTCATCTGTTGTCGCACTAAGGTCGATGTCAGTAGCATCCGCAACAATAGTGAGATTGAGATCGATCTCAGTAGACGTGGCTCCCGGAGTGATAACAGCGTTACCATCATCCAACTCCGATGACACGGCTTCAAGCTTGATAGTATGCGGTGCAACAGCTTGCGGGAGGTCAACGATCTGCAGGCTATCAATCGCATCGGCGGATGCAACCCATACTCCTCCATTAAGAGAAACAGTACCCGCGCTACTAATTACAGAAGCACCTGCTGGCACATCTTTGATATTCAACGTCAGTACTTCATTAATGTCAGCCAACGCCGCCACAATACCTACCAATGGAATGCCGCTCGCACTGGCAGTTTGGCTTGCCGTAATATTGCGAACGTAATTCAATGCAGGATCAATCGACAGGCTTGGCGTATTGGCCACTGGCGTTACCTGAATCGTGAACTCTTGCGGTGGTGTCTCAATAATGATGCCTGATGGGTTACCACTGTCTTCCGCCACGACTTGCAGTTTAATGCTGTTCGATGGAATGTACTGAGTATCAACAAACACACCTACAGGATTGGTTGGCGTGTTAAGAATCGCATTAATGTCCGCAGGTGTCCCTTCTAACATGATTGAGTTTGTACCCTGCCCGCTCACAGTCACGGTAGTCGTGCCCGGCAATGTTGCTGATAGCGTACCAAAGTCGACACTCAAGGTGACTGTCATGAAATCCCCCGCATGAACACCAACGTAATCAGGGTCCGCTACGGTGATACCACTGATCAACTGGTCAACATCTTCGTCGATCGCCAACGTGACATTGTCTCCATTAATAATTGGCGAATCATTAACACCTGTCACTGTTAAGCTCAAATCTCCAGTATCTGTTAAGAAGTCATCAGTTCCATTGGTTTTCCCATCATCTTGAATGGTGTATGTGAAGCTAATATCGCCACTAATCGCATCGTATTCATCATTCGCATCAAACACCCAATATGGGCCAGTAATCGATGGGTCATCAACACCACCACTGTTTTCAAAGTACTGCAACTGGCCTTGACCTGATGTGAGGCTAACATTTGTTACTGTTAAGTTGTCCCCCTCAGGGTCACTCGATGCTGCAATCAAATCTGATGCTTTGATAACGATTTGATCATCTTCTGCAATCGTTCCTAAATCGATATTAGGAACAACAGGCATGTCGTTGACTTCTGTAACTTTAATCTCAAACGTGGTCTGGTTAGTTAACGGGCCCGAGGAACCATTATTACCACCATCATCTACAGTGGCAGTAACTGTCGCTACACCGCCCTGATTCAGGTAATTCTCGTCGGCGCCCAACTCAAATCTGACGCTACCACTGTCTAGTGCATTATTAATATTGGCTAAGGTGCCAGAAAGAACGATTGAGGTGCCCGTTGTTGGTGTTGAGGTTACTCCCGTAGAAGAGGTATAGCTCAACGTGCCTTGATCAACCGAAAGCGTGAGTGTGTATATCGCATTTGGGTCATCATAGACGGCATCAGGATCTTCGATTTTGAAGCCCGACATATCACTCAAGGCAACAGAGGTATCTTCTGGTGTCTCTAAGTTCTCAATATTGACGAAGATTGGTTGGTCATTGATTGGATCAATAACCAAATCCACGTTGAAAATGGTTTCTGTACCTAAGTACTCGGTGTTATCGGCATCCGTATCCACTGAGCGAACAGAGATAGTCAAGGGCGCATCAATACCCAGTGCGTTAGCCGCTTCTGAATTGTGCTCACCAGAATTGAATACAATCTTGTCGAGTTCTGTTGCATCTACATCTAGCGTCCAAGTGTCACTACCCGCATCGTAGGTGCCTAACGTTGTTCCATCTGGATACAAGATTGAAGCATCTGAAGGAACATTGCTAACCACCACTCGGATAGTCTCTGGGTCATTCTCAGTCATAAGTCCAGGTGCAGACGCCTCATTATCAAGAATGCTCGCATTAATTTCGATATCAATGTTTTGACCTTCCAACCCAGACACAGAATCAGTCGGATCCGTATCAATATCGTCCCCTACCGGTAAGACATGTACTTGGAACTTCGGTAACGTACCAGCGTTGGTTGGTACACCAAGCAGGGACTCTTGCGTAAAGACCTCAACACCAAATTCAAAAGTACCGCTGAAGTCTTTCGGAGGTAGTACCGATACTTCACTCAAATCAAATGAATTCGACACGCTAGATGGCAGTTGAACACTCCACACGCCTCCGCCATTATTCTTAACGGTAAAATCAGAGCCGCTATCTACTCTAAATTGGAAACCATCAGGCACATCGGTGAATTTGATAGAGACAAACTCTTCCGAGCCATCGAGATCAGCCAAGGCAATTGATACAGGACTTGAACCTGCAAGTGAAATCTCCTGATCCTCATTACCTGTGATTTCGATGATATCAGGGTCACTTCCTGGCCCTGTAATTTGAACATCATCCACGACAGGAACAACATCAAAACTCACCACCGTTGAGAAAGACTCGCTTGTTGCATCTTCTGTTGTGCTAGAACCACCTTCATTAAAAGTCGCAGTATCTAAAATGTTCCCGCTCACAGTAACGCTAACCGTACTGACATCAACACCATTGACGTCATCATAAGTCGGGAAGTTTTCTTTCGGTCTAAACAGTACGCCTGACAAAGCGCCATTTTCAATTTCACTTTCAGTGAAAGAGATGGTTGTACCGAGTGGTGCCCCGGTGCTGCTGTAGAACTGCCCATTGGTTGTATCAGTTAACGTTAATGTGATATCAGTGAAACGCTCATCACCGCCTTCAACGCCATTAACTTGGTCTGCAACCGAACCGGAGAAATCAAGCACGATATAAGTATCTTCATAACCCACAGCTTCAGCACCCGGTTGACCGTCAATATCAACTGGGTTCAGCGAATCATCTAAAGAGCCCGTGATATCTACAGAAATACTTGGCGCTACATCGGTTACCGCAGACACTTTAATGACGGCGCTGGTATCGAGTACCTTCTCATCACCCGATATTAGATCTTTGGTGATCACCGTAAATGGCAACTCAAAGTCACCTGAATAGTCGGCAGGTAAATTCAGTACCAAGTCGGAGAAATCTGGCGTTACACCTTGTACCAAAGTGGATTGGTACACATATTCTCCGTTAACAAAGTCGATCTCACCACTACCACCGATGCTAATATTAATGGTTGTTTCGTCAGGGTCTCCTGGGTTAACAACCACGGTATCATCAATCACTATGGTGATTTGATCATTAAACGCATCTCCACCGCTGAAGCTAATAATGCTCTCAAGGGCATCACCAAGCATCACTTGAACGTCTTCAACCGCGTCAATTGTTTGATTTGGTGTCGCCGAAATATCTGCAGCAATTTCTCCACCGCCTGCAATGTCTTCTGGGAAGGTTAGCGTCACTTCACCTTGTCTTTGAACAATTTGGGAGTTCTGATCACCGGCCTCATCTCCTAAGTCCTCGACTTGCGTGAATACGGTCATTTTGATGCTGCTGGTGTTGGTATTTATACCATCATCATATGGGGCAGTGAGATCTAGACCTTCAGGAGCGCTAATCGTAAACGCATCTTCATCTGTCACCACCCAGCGACCATTACCCTCATATACAGCACCAGTAACAAGTAGCTGACTTAACACTTCTTCAGGTAATGCTCCATCTGACGTTGTGTTCAGCTGAATGACAACCTCGTTAACCACTTCATTAATAGCGAACTCAGGCGAGACATCATCTTCTTTATATCGGATAACGTACTCGCCATCCAAGATCTCAACACCACCGCCATCTACGGCTTGGTTATCACTATTGGTCGTGAATTTAATTACCCCAGCGTTATCAGAAGTAATTGATGTTAATTCACCAGTGCCGTCTTCATTGGAGAAAACAATAAAGTTCTCGTCAACATTATCTCCATCAGGATCTTCAGGTTCCACGACAGGAACAACTTGCACTGTAATGGTGCCCTCAATTGCTGGGTTAGCAACTACTCGGCCGCCCTCACCAATAATAGCATCATCGGTGTACTCGAAATCTCTCTCCTCCATCTCGACGACGGTTGTCAGCGTAAAGTCTTCACTCGAGTTTTCTGGTGGTGTCATTTGGATGAAGTCATTGGCCAAGGCGATCTGAGTAAACAGCTCTGGTGTTTGAGAGGCATCTTTCGGTGTAATCACTAAAGTACCTGGAACGCTATCATCAACCGTAACATCCCCATTAACGACCGCGGTGACTCCTGCAGGGATTCCATTAATGGTTATAGACGTGAAATGCTCATCATCATCAATGTAGTCAGCACCTTGAGGATGCCAATCGATATTGATAGCCGTATCTTCGTCACCGGTTGTGGTGTTGCTATAAATCGCAGAGGTATCGATTCTAGGTTCAACCAACACTCGAACTTCTTGATCGAACGTTAAGGTGTGTCCGTCGTTTTCAGTAACAACAACCTGTCCTTTGATATGAATGTTCTCTGTGGATGAATCAACGGGGCGGATTCGAATACCTGAGGTGATACCCTCCTCCGTTATATTCGCTTCGTAGATTGGCTTATTAAGATCTGGGTTCCCATTAATGTCATCTTCATAACCCACGAAGTTAAGATCGATAACCGTGCCATCACCATCTTCGATAACAACGCCCTCTGGGATACCTGACAAGATAACGGTGATCGCTTCTGAGCCATCGCCTGCAAGAGGGGAATCAGTTGGATCATCAGGTCTTCGCTCACCAGACAACACAGTAAAATCGAGAACAGCGAAACTGTCTCCGTTCTGGCTCTCTTGGATTGTGGTTTGCACGCCACTTGCTGTGCCATCTGTAATTGCCGTCCAATCTGTACCATTTGTTCCTCCAAACGGCACGTCAGCAACACCAATCACTTCAATATTGACCGTTTTTGGACCAAAGGTAATTTCATCAACCACGGTGCCAGTTGATAGAGAAGCCTCATCTTTAACTACGCCTAAGACACTAAAGCTGAAATCCTCGTTGCTGTGCTCTTTAGGAATCACTTCAACATTAGCAAGTTCAGAGTAAAGAATTTCTTGATAGTCGACACCGTTAACATTCACGGTAGGCACCACCGTGTTTGTACCTAACCAATAAAGCACAGCACCTTCAGTAATATTGTTGATTCGCACATACAATGTTTCTGATGTATCTGCATCTTCCGACGCTGTCATGGTGATGACTTCATCAAGTGTTAATGCAACTCGATTACTTGGATCGCCAACAACATCAGGGTCAAGAATATTATCCTCATTAATCGTTTTACGATTGACACTTAGAGTACCCAAATCTGCGTCTGGCAGTACGTCAATCACAATGGTTCGCTCGTCAGAAGTCGCAAACTGTTTGCTATTCGCACCGCTATTGTCACTATCTAGGAATGGATTGGTCGTTTCTTCCGTTAAAGCCACGACTTTAAAACTAATGGTGCCGGAAAAGTTATCAATTGGATCAACGACAGTGCTATTAATGTCTGCTGCATCAATAATATATGGGCCACCAACAGGCCCTATCGGATTACCGGAGCTATCCAATAGAGTAAATTGACCTGCACCTTCTTCAACCGTGAGCTGATATGTGAGTGTCTCTGGGCGTGAAGTGTCTTGAGAGTTAGCTTCAAGGTTAAGAGTGATGGTATTTCCATCCTCAGTTACCGGTATTTCTGTGCCCATACCATCAGTATCTGGGAGGTAGGTGTACGTGCTATTTACATCATCCCACTCAGCTTCGTCGGCTACCGCCTCGATTTCAATTCTAAAGTTAGAGGTAACGGTATGATCAAATGAACCATTCTTGTCGATCTCCAACTCATAATTGATTCTGACGCCATTTTCGCCAGTACTAAAGTCTCGGTCTGGGACGAAGTAAAGGTTGTCGATGGTAGCAATAATATCTTTTGGATCTGTGGGATCATCAGGGTCTGGCATGAAGCTCTGAACAATATCTGCACCATCCAGAATAAAATTACCATCCACATCGGTCGCCAATTTCACATATTCTGAACCATCAAAGTAATAGAAAGTGCCTCTATGATTGGTATTGTCGAAGACCTTCAGTTGACCAATTTCTTCACTGTTGTCTTGGTCATAGAAATTGACTTGTAATTCAACTTTAGCGGGCGTATCAGACAGGCCATCTTGATTGTCAAAGGTGTTTTCTAGGTCTGTTGGTTCGCTACCTGCAGCGTAATCAATTGAAGGGTCACGACCTATATCCTCAGTAGTGGTCACTTTCAATGAAACAGCCGTTGAGTCACGATCGACAATAGTGATGTTCAAAGGTGTTTCAGAGGTATCTAAGTCCCCATCGGTCGCGATCACATTAATCGAGAAGTTGATTTCATCGCCATTGTGCTCTAGATAACTATTTGCTCTGAACTCAACTTCGCCGTTAGAGTTGATACGCAAACGACCTAACTCTCTCTCATCGACAACATTGCCTCCAGCGTCGTACTCCTGTTCATAAACACGCACCTGCTGGCGACCTGAGTTCAGATCATAAGTATCAGTTTCTGTGTCATTCGGCCTTCTTCGAAATACGATGCCGGTATCACCATCAGAAGTTCCCTCTATTTGCGTAAGCACGGCGCCATCAGCACCGGTATCTGTTGCAGTAGCGAACATGTTCACTTTAGAGCCGTTGTAATTCTGCCCTTCAAGACGAGTAATCGATTGAGTCGTGACAAGAGGCACATCATCCGTCACGGATAGGTTAAGCGCGATAGCGTTAGACTGATCGCCATCGAAATCTTCGGCGACCACAGAGAAGTTAAGTGGAATACTGTTTTCTGTATCCGCATCTGGGTGTTTGAGCGGCTTAAACAGTTCAAACTGATAACTGTTGTCACTAGTATCAAACACAATCTCAAACACAGCTTCGTTGCTTGTATCTGTTTGCGCTGTATAGGTAAAGGTTGTGCCACTTTCGACAACTGGTAGCCACTCTAAGCTTTCGCCCTCCGACGTCAGCCCTGTTAATACTGCATCTGGGTTCACCAATTCATACAGGACCACACCATCAGCGCCTTCATCGATGGTAAACAAACCATTAATAACGGTATCTTCGGATTGATCTGAACCAATTCCCGCCAAGTCGTCTTCATCAACTACAGTTTCTCCAGTTGGATCCGTCATGGTTGGGGCATCATCCAATACGACGATTGGTAATTCGTATTGATTCGAATCATCACCATCGCCATCAACCGCTACCACGTCGAAAGGTATGGTCAGCGTATCGAGGTTTGTTGGGTTCGTGGCATGATTTAGTGGGCCCAATAAGGTAAAGGTATAATCGCCGTCATTGGTCAATTCCAGAGTAAAGATTGGCGTATCAGTAGTGTCGGTCACACCTTGGTAAGTCGTTGTATTAGCAGATCCGGATATCTTGTTAATTTCGATACCTTCACTTCCAGACGAAAGCATCGCTTCCAAAGCCGCTATGTTGCGAAGTTCGTAAGCATCTACTTGGTCTGCCCCTTCAGTTGTCACGAACGAGCCTGTCGCCTGGGTTGGGTTACCAATGTCCTCCTCATCAACAATGAAGCTACTGCCAACACCTGTATCTGTAATTTCAGGTACGTCATCAGTGATCGTCACGCTGAGTGGTGTCATCGTTGAATCTGTTTCATCGGTATCAACAGCGTAAACTGGCAGTGTAAACACTTGATCGTTATTACCCTGCACGTCGGCATGATCGATCTCTTGCAGTAGTGTAAAGGTGTACTCTCCTAACACTGACTGTGAGAAGCTAATTTTAAAGATTTCGACTTCTGGCCCAAGAAGAGGGTCTTCTGTAGTAAAACCTATATAACCACTAGAAACGGAAGGATCTTCTTTTAACTGAATAGCAAGCCCATTGGATTTAAGCGCTCCTCCAACATTGAACTCAGTGGTCTCAATACGGAAATAGCTTACATCATCACTCCCTGCTGTAAACGAGATCTGCTTGGTGTCACTCACTGGTAAACTTGGAGAAGAACCATCGGCTAAGTTCACTTCGCTCAAGCTTACTGGCGGAACAATATCAATCGTCGGTGGAGCACCATCACTAATTATTAACCTTACGGTTGCGTCTTCTGGGTCGAGATCTTGGTCTCGAGAGTTCACAACGATGTCCTTGATGATGTCGCCATTTTCATGGTCTAGATTTCTGTTTGGCTCGAAGCGAATGTCGCCATTCAACTTGATATACAGTGTCCCTTCAGGGTAAACAAAAGCTTGCTCACCAGTATCGTTTTGATTCAGTAACTGTTCCGCTCCGCCATCATAAGTAAACCCAATGACTGTTGAACCATCCGCACTTGGTCCCGTTATGGTTTCAAACACATCGCTAGTCACAGTACCTGTAGTAGGCTCTGTGACTGTTAGATCCCCTGACTGCATTACCTGAACATCATCACCAATGATAACTTCAAGTGGTTTAGGGTCCGAAATGTCACCGTCTGTGTCTTGAGCGCGAACCGATAAGTCAAAGCGGATCTCGTTGTTTCCATCGCCATCCGGATGATCCAAATGCTCCAAAAGCGTGAAGGTATATTTGCTCGGGATTAAATCATCAAACGTTAAGGTGAAAATAGGGACTTCGACGCCCGGTGATACCGTGGTAAACGCCAAATAGTCGCCCGAATTTACTGGGTCTTCTCGTAGATCAACCACCAACCCATTTGACCGGATTGTCCCACCAACATTAAACAACGACGTGTTGACGATAATTTTCGCAATGTCGTCACTGCTAGCAAACGTTGTAATGGTATTGGTTTCACTAATCAGGTTGGAGTCTGGAGAAGAGCCATCGGATAGGTTACTTTCGGATAAATTCACACCTGGAACTACGTTCAGTTCAGGGTCTTCACCATCGATGATGGTCAATCGAACACTCGACATGAAGATATCATTATCAAAGTCTGAGGAAGTGAACACGACATCTTTGACGATGTTCCCGCTTGAGTGATCGAGATTTCGATTTGGCTCAAATCTCACATCACCATCTAACGTTACAAACAGTGAACCTTCCGTGAAGGTAAACTCTTGTTCACCGGTAATAGTTTGATCGAGCGAGATCGCTAACCCACCATCGTAGGTAAACTCAGTAATGGTCGCACCATCGGCACTCGGCAATGGCATCACATCAACGGTCGCCGTCGTCGGTGTACCTGAAGTTGGTTCAGTAATCGTTAGGATGCCATCCTGCATTTGCTGAATGTCATCTTCAATCGTTACCACAATATCACGTCGTGTTGACTCTGAATCATCCGTATCAACCGCATAGATAGGTAAACGGAAATTCAGGTCGTTGTAATTAAGGCCATTAAGATGATCGACCGCTTCCAATAAGGTAATGGTAAATTGACCCTTGTTGACGCTATCGAAGTTGATAGTAAAGACGTCCGTTTCAGCACCTAAAGCATCCGTGGTGAAACCGACATAGTTACCTGAATCCGCGGGTTCTTCTTTTAATTCAACAACTAAACCATTCGATTTCAGCAAGCCTCCAAAATTGAAGTCATTCGTATCTATGCGGAAATGACTAAAATTGTCACTCCCTTCGGTATAAGTAATGGTGTGAGTCGAGCTTACTGGACCCGATGTTGGCATCGAACCATCGGCTAGATTAACTTCAGACAAGAACACATCTGGAACGATATTGATGACGGGATCTACGCCGTCCGTGATCGTTAAGGTCACTGTTGCTGTTTCAACATCTTTGTCGAAATCGCTGGTGGTTACAACGATACTACGAACAATATCACCACCAGAATGATCGAGGTTTCTATCTGGTTCAAAGCGTACAGAGCCATCTAACTTAACGAATAGTTTCCCGTCAGCTACCGCAAACTCTTGCTCAGTGAAGTTCGTTTGATCCAGAGTAAACGGTCCGTCAGTTCCATACATAAATTGAGTAACCGTCGCGCCATCTGCACTGTCTGTTGGCATAACGTCAACAATGCCTGTACTTGGCGGACCGCCAGCGCCAGAGGTCGTAACAGGCTCAACAATGCTTAAAGTTCTGTCTTGCGTTTGCTGTAGATCATCGGTAATGGTGACGTTCAACGATGACGAAGCGGAATCTGTATTGTCAGCATCAACCGCTATCACAGGAATATCGAAATCTAACGTATTGGCAAGGCTAGCATCGGCATGATCCAAAGCTTCTAACAAAGTAAATGTATATTGACCAAGATTCGTGTCTGAAAACTCCAACGTGAAGACATTCGTCTCAACATTTGATGCATCGGTGATAAAGCCGACATAGTTTCCTGAATCAGCAGGCTGCTCTTTCATTTCAACTGCCAGACCGTTTGACTTCAACGTTCCTGAAGTATTGAAGTTCGCGGTATCCACTCTAAAGTGGGTCACATCGTCACTACCTTCCGTAAAGGTAATAACTTTTGTTTCACTGACCGCGGTGCCCGTAGAGGCAGAGCCACCGTCTAGATTTGCTTCATTCAATGCAACATCAGGAATGATATCAATCACCGGTTCCTCGCCATCTTCAATTGTCAACGATACTGAAGTGCTGACAATGTCACCATCGCCATCAATAGAATTCACCGAAATGGTTTTAACGACATCGCCACCAGAATGGTCGAGATCGGACACAGGTTCAAATCGCATGCTACCGTCAATTGTGACGTATAGCGTACCTTCGTCATAAGTGAATGATTGTTCGCCGACGATATTTTGGTTTAGTGTTTGTAAAGCCTCGCCATCGTAGCTAAAACTCGTAAGCGTTCCACCATCTGCACTGCTATCAGGCATTAGATCAATGGTATTAGATGTTTCAATGCCGGTTGAAGGCTCTTTGGCCATCATAGAGCCAGCAACTAATGATTGGATATCATCGGTAATCGTCACTGACAGCGGCGACATTAACGAGTCATCGCCATCGGTATCAACGGCATAGACTGGTAGATTAAACGTTAGATCGTTATTGCCTTGAATAGGTCGATGATCGATGGCTTCTAAAAGAGTGAATGTGTATTCACCTAAAGTAGAGCTGCTGAAGTTAACTGTGAATACTGTAGTCTCAACATTTGAAATATCAGTGGTAAAACCAATATAGTTGCCCGACCCTGATGGCTCCTCGCGGAGCTCAATGATCAAACCATCTGATTTGAGTGAGTTATCGGTATTAAACTCCGTCGGCTCTAATCGGAATTTCTCAACATCATCGCTTTGATTGGTAAACGAGATGGTCTCTGTTTGGCTTACTGCGCCAATGATTGGGGAAGAGCCATCGGCTAAATCTGCCTCGGCAAGTGTGATGCTTGGTACAGATTCAATGGTTGGAATATCACCATCTGTAATTGTTAGCGTTACCGTCGCCGTTTCTACATCGACGTCACCATCGCTTGAGGTGAACACTAAAGACTTAACGATATCGCCAGCTTCATGGTCTAAATCTCGGTTTGGCTCGAAGCGTACATTACCTTCGATGGTGACGTACAAATCACCTTCTGTGAACGTGAACTTTTGTTCACCCGTGATGGTCGAATCTAGGGTTTGAGCCGCACCGCCATCGTATGTGAATTGGGTGATCACCGCCCCATCAGCGCTTTGCGCTGGCATCACATCAATGGTGTTGGTGGTCACAGTACCAGTAGCCAAATCTGCGACGGTTGGCTCTGTGATATCAAGCGTGCCGTTCACCATGATTTGCGCGTCATCGCCAATGGTGACTGACAGTGGCGACATCAGCGAATCATCACCATCGCTGTCTACCGCATAGACAGGCAGTTCGAAAGTCAGCTCGTTGTTATCTAGACCGTCGGCATGGTCTAACGCTTCAAGTAGCGTAAAGGTGTATTGACCAAGAGTGGTTCCCGAGAAGCTCAGTGTGAAGACTGGCACTTCCGTACCGCCGTCATCGATAAAGCCAACGTAGTTACCAGAATCTACTGGATCTTCTTTTAGCTCTACCGCGATACTATTTGAGGTTAACGCACCACCAATATTGAATTGGGTTGGTTCAAGTCTAAATTTCTCAACATCATCACTTTGGTCGGTGAACGAGATGATTTCAGTCTGGCTGACCGCAACGCCACTAGGTGCAGAGCCATCGGCCAGATCAGATTCAGACAGCGACACGCTTGGCACTGATTCGATGGTTGGGATATCACCATCCGTAATCGTCAGTACTACCGTTGCGGTTTCGACATCCACATCACCATCGCTCGAAGTCACCACAATCGATTTCACAATTGGACCACTTTCATGGTCAAGGTCGCGATTCGGCTCGAAGCGTACATCGCCTTCAAGCGTGATAAACAGGGAGCCTTCGGTGAAGATGAACTCTTGCTCACCAGAGTCATCTTGATCGAGCACCAGAGGCGTACCACCATCGTAAGTAAACTGAGTGATGGTCGCGCCATCCGCACTCTGCTCTGGCATCACATCAATCGTGGTTGTGGTCACCACCCCAGCCGCCAGGTCGGCCACTGTTGGCTCTTCGATGGTCAATACGCCGTTACTCATGCCTTGCTCATCATCTTCGATGGTCACGGTAAGTGGTGACATCAAAGAGTCGTCCCCATCACTATCAACGGCAAACACAGGAACATCGAAAATGACCGTGTTTTTGTCCAAACCGTCTTCATGGTCGAGCGCTTCCAGAAGCGTAAAGGTGTACTGGCCTAAATTTGTATCAGAGAAACTGATGGTAAAGACGTTGGTTTCAACATCGGAAGCATCTTTAACAAAGCCAATGTAATCACCTGGATTGTTTGAATCTTCTTTAATCTGAACCGCTAAGTTATTCGCTGTTAAAGCACCTAACGTATTGAACAAGGTTGGCTCAATACGGAACGAGACCACATCATCACTTTCATCAGTAAACTGAATAACTTTCGTGTCACTGACCGCAGAGCTCGACGGATCAGATCCGCCTGTTAAATTCGATTCAGACAGTGAGATAGGCGGAATCACATCAATGGTCGGTACATCACCATCAGTAATCGTCAGTGTGACCGTAGAGGTCAGAACATCGTCGTCACCATCGCTAGAGGTCACAGCAATGCTCTTAACAATATCACCAGCCGAGTGGTCTAAATCTCGGTTTGGTTCGAAACGCACTTCACCTTGTGTGGTGATAAACAGCGAGCCCTCCGTGAAGATAAACTCTTGCTCAGAGCTATCCGTTTGGTCGAGCGTGTAAATCGTGCCGTCGTAAGTAAACTGAGTGACACTTGCCCCATCAGCGCTTGCGCTGGTTAGTACATCGAAGACCGATGTACTTGGCGTACCTGTAGCTAAATCGGCAACATTAGGCTCTTCAATACTCAGTGCACCACTCACCATCACTTGGACATCATCGGTTATGGTCACTGACAGCGGTGACATTAACGAGTCATCACCATCGGTATCAACGGCATAGACTGGTAGATTAAACGTTAGATCGTTATTGCCACGACCATCCTCGTGATCAATGTTCTCCAACAACGTGAACGTATATTCGCCAAGAGTCGCAGCACTAAAGCTTAGTGTGAAGATTTGCGTTTCCACATTGGTCGCACTGGTCGTGAAACCAATATAATTGCCCGAGCCTGCTGGGTCTTCTTTCAAATCTATTGGAAGTCCATCAGATTTCAAAGAGTCATCACTGTTGAAATCGCTCGGATCTAATCGGAACTTCTCTACATCATCACTTTGGCTAGTAAACGAAATGGTCTCCGTTTGGCTTACTGCTCCAATAATTGGGGAAGAGCCATCGGCTAAATCCGCTTCGGCAAGTGCGATACTTGGTACAGATTCAATGGTTGGAATATCACCATCTGTAATTGTTAGCGTTACCGTCGCCGTTTCTACATCGACGTCGCCATCGCTTGAGGTGAACACTAAAGACTTAACGATATCGCCAGCTTCGTGGTCTAAATCTCGGTTTGGCTCGAAGCGCACATTACCTTCGATGGTGATGTACAAATCACCTTCCGTAAACGTGAACTTCTGTTCACCTGTGATGGTTGAGTCTAGAGTTTGAGCCGCACTACCATCGTAAGTGAATTGGGTAATTACAGCCCCATCAGCGCTTTGAGCTGGCATCACGTCAATGGTGTTGGTGGTGACTGTACCATCCGCCCAATTTGGCTCTGTGATATCAAGCGTGCCGTTCGCCATGATTTGCACGTCATCGCCAATGATGACTGACAGTGGCGACATCAGCGAATCATCACCATCGCTGTCTACCGCATAGACAGGCAATTCGAAAGTCAGCTCGTTGTTATCTAGACCGTCGGCATGGTCTAACGCTTCAAGTAGTGTGAAGGTGTATTCGCCAAGGGTCGTTCCTGAGAAGTTCAGTGTGAAGACTGGCACTTCTGTACCGCCGTCATTAATGAAACCAACATAGTTACCAGAATCTGCTGGATCTTCTTTTAGCTCTACCGCGATGTTATTTGAGGTTAACACACCGCCAATATTGAACTCTGTCGGCTCAAGTCGGAACTTCTCAACATCATCACTTTGGTTGGTGAACGAGATCGTTTCTGTTTGGCTAACCGCAACACCACTTGGTGCAGAGCCATCGGCCAGATCAGATTCAGACAGCGACACGCTTGGTACTGATTCGATGGTTGGGATATCACCATCCGTAATCGTCAGCAGAACCGTCGCAGTTTCGACATCCACATCACTATCGCTAGAGGTCACCACTATTGATTTCACGATTGGACCACTTTCATGGTCGAGGTCGCGATTCGGTTCAAAGCGCACATCACCTTCAAGCGTGATAAATAGAGAACCTTCAGTGAAGATAAACTCTTGCTCACCTGAGTCATCTTGATCGAGCACCAGAGGCGTACCACCATCGTAAGTAAACTGAGTGATGGTCGCGCCATCGGCACTTTGCTCTGGCATTACATCAATCGTGGTTGTGGTCACCACCCCAGCCGCCAGATCGGCCACGGTCGGCTCTTCGATGTTCAAGACGCCATTGCTCATGCCTTGCTNACCACCATCGTAAGTAAACTGAGTGATGGTCGCGCCATCGGCACTTTGCTCTGGCATTACATCAATCGTGGTTGTGGTCACCACCCCAGCCGCCAGATCGGCCACGGTCGGCTCTTCGATGTTCAAGACGCCATTGCTCATGCCTTGCTCATCATCTTCKATGGTCACGGTAAGTGGCGACATTGCAGAGTCATCACCGTCACTATCAACGGCAAACACAGGAACATCGAAAATGACCGTGTTTTTGTCCAAACCATCTTCATGGTCGAGCGCTTCCAACAGCGTGAAGGTGTAYTGGCCTAAATTTGTATCAGAGAAACTGATGGTAAAGACGTTGGTTTCAACATCGGAAGCATCTTTAACAAAGCCAATGTAATCACCTGGATTGTTTGGATCTTCTTTAATCTGAACAGCTAAGTTATTCGCTGTTAAAGCACCTAACGTATTGAACAAAGTTGGCTCAATACGGAACGAGACCACATCATCACTTTCATCAGTAAACTGAATAACTTTCGTGTCACTGACCGCAGAGCTCGACGGATCAGATCCGCCTGTTAAATTCGATTCAGACAATGAAATAGGAGGAATCACAGCAATGATCGGCACATCGCCATCGGTAATGGTCAGCGTAACCGTAGATGTAAGAACATCATCGTCGCCATCGCTAGATGTGACAACAATGCTCTTAACAATATCNCCGCCTGTTAAATTCGATTCAGACAATGAAATAGGAGGAATCACAGCAATGATCGGCACATCGCCATCGGTAATGGTCAGCGTAACCGTAGATGTAAGAACATCATCGTCGCCATCGCTAGATGTGACAACAATGCTCTTAACAATATCGCCAGCCGAGTGGTCTAAATCTCGGTTTGGCTCGAAGCGTACTTCACCTTGCGTGGTGATAAACAGTGAGCCCTCTGTGAAGGTAAACTCTTGCTCAGAACTATCCGTTTGATCAAGCCTATAAGCCGTGCCGTCATAAGTGAACTGAGTGACGCTGGCACCATCGGCACTTGCGCTAGTTAACACATCGAAGACTGATGTGGTTGGAGTGCCCGATGCTAAGTCAGCGACAGTAGGCTCTTCGATACTCAGAGCCCCGCTCACCATCACTTGAACATCATCGGTGATGGTCACTGACAGCGGTGACATTAACGAGTCATCACCGTCAGTATCAACGGCGTAGACTGATAGATTAAACGTTAGATCGTTATTGCCTCGACCATCCTCGTGATCAATGTTCTCCAACAACGTGAACGTATATTCGCCAAGAGTCGCAGCACTAAAGCTTAGTGTGAAGATTTGCGTTTCAACATTAGTTGCACTTGTCGTGAAACCAACGTAATTGCCCGAGCCTGCTGGGTCTTCTTTCAAATCTATTGGAAGCCCATCTGATTTAAGTGAGTCATCGGTATTAAACTCCGTCGGCTCTAATCGGAACTTCTCTACATCATCGCTTTGATCGGTAAACGAAATGGTCTCTGTTTGGCTTACTGCGCCAATAATTGGGGAAGAACCATCGACTAAATCTGCTTCGGCAAGTGCGATGCTTGGTACAGATTCAATGGTTGGAATATCACCATCTGTAATCGTTAGCGTTACCGTCGCCGTTTCTACATCAACGTCGCCATCACTTGAAGTAAACACTAAAGACTTAACGATATCACCAGCTTCGTGGTCCAAGTCTCGGTTCGGCTCGAAGCGCACATTACCTTCGATGGTGACGTACACATCACCTTCTGTGAACGTGAATTTCTGTTCACCTGTGATGGTTAAGTCTAGAGTTTGAGGCGTACCACCATCGTATGTGAATTGGGTAATTACTGCCCCATCAGCGCTTTGAGCTGGCATCACATCAATGGTATTGGTGGTTACTGTACCAGCAGCCAAATCTGCGACGGTTGGCTCAGTGATATCGAGTGTGCCGTTCGCCATGATTTGCACGTCATCACCGATGGTGACTAACAGTGGCGACATGAGTGAATCATCGCCATCGCTGTCCACAGCATAGACTGGCAACTCGAAAGTTAGCTCGTTGTTATCTAGAGCATCAGCATGGTCTAACGCTTCAAGCAGTGTGAAGGTGTATTGACCAAGAGTGGTTCCAGAGAAATTCAGTGTGAATACTGGCACTTCCGTACCGCCGTCATTAATAAAACCAACGTAATTACCAGAATCTACTGGCTCTTCTTTCAGTTCTACCGCAATATTGTTCGACGTTAACGCACCGCCAATATTGAACTCTGTCGGCTCAAGTCGGAACTTCTCAACATCATCACTTTGGTTGGTGAACGAGATAGTTTCAGTTTGGCTCACAGCACCGCCACTTGGTGCAGAGCCATCGGCAAGCTCAGATTCAGACAGCGACACGCTTGGGATAGATTCAATGGTTGGGATATCACCATCTGTAATCGTCAGCAGAACCGTTGCAGTTTCGACATCCACGTCACCATCGCTCGAAGTCACCACAATCGATTTCACGATTGGACCCGACTCATGGTCAAGGTCGCGATTCGGTTCAAAGCGCACATCGCCTTCAAGCGTGATAAATAGAGAACCTTCAGTGAAGGTGAACTCTTGCTCACCGGTATCTGTTTGATCGAGCGTCAGTGGCGCACCACCATCGTAAGTAAACTCAGTGATGGTCGCGCCATCCGCACTCTGCTCTGGCATCACATCAATGGTGGTTGTGGTCACCACCCCAGCAGCCAGATCGGCCACTGTCGGCTCTTCGATGTTCAAGACGCCATTGCTCATGCCTTGCTCATCATCTTCGATGGTCACGGTAAGTGGCGACATTGCAGAATCATCGCCGTCACTATCAACGGCAAACACAGGAACATCGAAAATGACCGAGTTTTTGTCCAAACCATCTTCATGGTCTAACGATTCCAGAAGCGTAAAGGTGTACTGACCTAAATTTGTGTCAGAGAAACTGATGGTAAAGACGTTTGTTTCAACATCGGAAGCATCTTTAACAAAGCCGATGTAATCACCAGGGCTGGTCGGGTCTTCTTTGATCTGAACCGCTAAGTTATTCGCTGTTAAAGCACCTAACGTATTGAACAAAGTCGGCTCAATACGGAACGAGACCACATCATCGCTTTGGTTCGTGAATTGAATGACTTTGGTATCACTGGCTGGTGAGTTGCTTGGAGCTGAACCATCAGAAAGGTTGGATTCTGAAAGTGAAACAGGAGGTATGACATCAATAGTCGGTACATCGCCATCGGTAATGGTCAGCGTAACCGTAGAAGTCAGAAGATCGTCGTCACCATCGCTAGAAGTGACAACAATGCTCTTAATAATATCGCCTGCCGAATGGTCTAAATCCCGGTTTGGTTCGAAACGCACTTCACCTTGCGTGGTGATAAACAGCGAGCCCTCTGTGAATATAAACTCTTGCTCAGAGCTAACCGTTTGGTCAAGCGTATAAGCCGTGCCATCATAAATGAACTGAGTGACACTCGCACCATCAGCGCTTGGCGAAGTCAATACATCAACCGTACTTGTCGTAACTGTACCTGCGTTCAAGTCTGCTTGATTCGGTTCTGTCACGTTCAAGCCGGCATCTTGCATAACCTGCACATCATCATTGATATTCACAACCAGTTGACTAATTGCGGTTTTATCACCATCCGTATCGATAGCCAAAATAGGAATATCAAAAGATAACAGGTTGTTACCTTGTAAAGGTCTATGATCAAACGCTTCGAGTAGCACAAACGTAAAATCACCGATGTTTGTTTGATCAAAAGTCAGTGTGAATACAGGTGTTTCAGTGTTTGATATGTCAGTCGTGTAACCCACATAACTACCCGATCCTGCTGGCTCCTCTCGAATTTCAACGATCAAGCCATTCGATGTTAACGAATCATCTCGATTAAACTGCCCGACCACAACTTCGATTCGTGCAACGTCATCGCTCGCTTCAGTAAATGAAATAGTATTCTTTGAGTCGACAGAAACGCCACTAGGCGCCGAACCATCAATAAGGCCTGATTCGTCGAGAGTTACACTTGGCACATTATCAATGGTTGGATCATCACCATCTGTAATCGTTAAGATGACTGTTGCTGTGTCTATATCGACATCACCATCACTCGAGGTCAGGACCACCGTTTTAACGATATCACCATTGGTTTGGTCTAGATTGCGATTCGGCTCAAAACGCACATCGCCATCAAGTGTTACAAAAAGCGAGCCCTCTAAGAATTGGAACTCTTGCTCACTCGTATCATCAGGGTCCAACGTTCGAATGGCACCATCGAAAGTAAAGCGTGTTATCGCTGCATCATCCGCACCTTTTACTGGGAGAACATTGATTGTCTCGGTTGTCACCACTGACTGCGTCAATACCGCTAAAGTCGGCTCTCGAATACTTAACACACCATTTTGCATACTCTGCAAATCATCACCGATGGTGACGGCCAGCGCAGCGCCGAGTGAATCATCACCATCAGAATCGACTGCATAAACTGGAAGTTCGAAAGTGAGTTCGTTATTCGACTGACCATCTTCATGATCTAACGACTCAAGCAGTGTGAAGGTATATTCACCGAGCGTTGAACCAGAAAATTCAAGGGTAAAGACTGGCGTTTCAGTATTTGATGCGTCCGTTACAAAACCAATATAATTTCCAGAATCTGCTGGCTCCTCTTTCAAACTTACAACCAAGCCATTCGACGTTAACGCTCCGCTGGTATTAAATTCAGTACTCTCAAGTCTAAAGCGAGCAACATCATCACTACCCGGCGTAAAATCTATGGTTTGCGTTGAGCTAACATCTGAGCCCGTTGGAGATGAACCAGAAGCTAAGTCTGGCTCTAGCAAAGTAACACTTGGTATATCGTTAATGGTTGGGATTTGACCATCAGTGATAGAAATTTGTAGTAAAGAAGAGTCTGTATCACCATCGCCATCAACCGCGTTAAACGTAATGTCTTTGATGATGGTTTCATTCGCTGAATGATCTATATCGCGCGCGATCACAAATGTAATATCGCCGTTCAAAGCAATATTGAGCGTACCTTCATCAAACACGAAAGCTTGTTGAACCGCAGCATCTTGTTGAAGATCTAGATTATATGTTGTTCCATCGTAGACAAAAGATTGTACCGTCGCATCATCAGCACCGGTGAAGTTGAATACGTTGTAAGAAACCGTTGATTCACCCACTAGCGTTGGCTCATCAAGTGCGACACTGTTATCAATTAACTCGACAACATCGTCCACTACCGTCACTACTATGAGAGCAGCTTGAGCTTCCCCTGAACCACCAGCCAAAGAAGAACGATCGCCGTCTGTGTCAACGGCATAGATAGGTAACTCAAAACTCAATTCTGCATCTTGCGAGCCTTGATGAGTAAGCGAATCAATAAGTGTGAACTCATAGAAACCTAATACTGGACTATCGACAGCGACTTCAAAAACGACCGTTCGCACGCCATCTATAATGACGAAACCCTCGTAATTTCTCACGCCATTGACTTCACTAACTAACTCCAGCGCAACAGGCTCTCCGTTAGAAAGTAGACTGCCATCGGTATTAAATTCCAATGGTTCTAGTTCATGATGATCAATAATATCACTGGCGAAGGTATCTGAATCAACAGAGCCCGAGCCTGTGACAGTTCCTACACCCTCTTCTGAGCCGCCAACAAGGGCACTCTCTTGGACTGAAATTGGATCGACGGAATTGACCGTTGGTCGGTCACCATCCGAGATAGTAATATTTAAAGTGCTCACCACCGAGTCTTGGTCGAAGTCAGTGATTGTAACGGGCAACGAAAACTCGAGAGAGTCAGAGCCAATCTGTTCTATTGGTTTGAACTGTTGGAAGTGGTATTCGCCGTTTGTGTCCACTGACACCGTTAAAACAACCTCTCCTCGTCCTAAAATAGACAAGGTAATTTCAGTACCGTCATCTGAAAGTTGAGCGAGTGTATTTTGGTTATCACTCAAAATGCCATCGAATTGAGACAGCGAAGACGGATCAAATACCACAGACGCGAGACGATCACTCTCAATAGAAACCAAGCTACCCTCAATCAACGTCGTGTTAGTTTCTGGATTCGTAATTGTGACTGTCTCAGGGATTGGGTCTGCACCATCTAAAATAGCTAAACCAACAGAGATAGGTGCTGCGATAGCATTACCACCTATGTCAGCACCTTGCATGTCAAAAGTAAGAGTGACTTGGTTATCGATGTATGAAACTTGCCCATCGCTCACCGAAGGAACATGATCAATAGGGGCAGACAACGTGGAAGTAAGCGTCAAGTTTACATTCGAGCCTGAGCTGATGGTGTCGATATCAATGCTCAGCACTTCTGCACCATTTTGAGTACCAACAATGGCGTTTTCAGTAGCATCATAAGCAAACTGAACCGCAACGCCACCGGACGTAATGTCATTGTTAAGTTCGCTAAGCAGAGTCGATAAGGAAGCAGCAGTTGGTACAAAAGAGTTGGGGTCTAAATCGAGACTACCACTTTGAATGAGTTGACTGGTAGAGACAATTTGAGGATAGGTTCCTTGAGATAGTGAGCCTTCCGTTAAACTTTGAGAAAAACTTTGCCCGCCCGATGATGCAGTGACGTCAGTTCTAAATCCATCGTCATCTTCATCAACATCTTCTTGCGCTAACGCTGAGGTTTCAAAAAACGTTGCAGGTCGCGTTTCGGTATAATTGTAATCAATGGTCACAAAGCCTGCGTTGGCAGAGCCACTTGCTCCCCCAGCAGCAGTCGCTTCTAATATCTCAGTAGGATCTTCCCCTGCTAAAATTGCCTCTTGAATCGCTGCAATGTTATCGGCATCGAATGCTTCATTCCCCGTTTGAACAAAGTCTATTTCAACGTCGCCACCGACCGGCTGCTCTCGCCAAGCGAATGCATCATCAAGACAGCCGACACAGTTCTCATCAACATTCACCTCGCCATTTACTTGAACAAGCACCAACTTAGCGCCTTTCGAGGTGATGATAATCTCATTGTCAAGAATGGTGTCGCCCGCTTTCAATTTTCGGGCGCTACCATCTGGGCGCATGACAACCACATCACCACTTACTTGCTGAACTATTGCTGCGTTACGCAAAACTTCGACATCCATATGTCCCCCTAGATGCACGAATCGGTGTTCTCAAATCGTGCAAAAAATTTTAGTAAGCGCGAATTGGGCTGCTACTTAAATTCAGCCTCTGTTTTATCTCTAATTATCAATCTTTAAGTTATCGAGCTCTGATTTTGTTCTTAGTCTCTGTTTTCGAACTCAATTACTGTTAAGACTAGTATTTCCTTAAGAAAATTCCATTTTTGGTAGCAATCGGCCGCATATAAAACAGCATGCTCTTAATTAATGTGCGTTCTAATAATAAGTCAGTGCAAATAAGGACTTACTATTCTCATTATTGATAAACGCACTGACTTGGGTAATTTGATCTCTCGTGCATTCACTCGATACGTGGGAATGGCAACGTATGCGTCCTAAAATAGCGCTACGTCAAAAACTCTATACCTATAAGTATGACCAACAAAAAAGCCACTACCCGTACGAGCAGTGGCTTGAAAATAGATATAACTTTGAATAAATCAGTTAGCTAGACGGTTTGCTGTCCAAACATACAAAAGCTCTAGAGCAATAGTTGCTCCCGCTAACGCCGTAATGTCACTTTGGTCATAAGCCGGTGATACTTCAACAACATCCATTCCGACCATATTCACACCTTGAAGAGCACGAATGATCTTCAAGATTTTGTCTGAATTCAACCCACCACAAACTGGCGTGCCTGTACCAGGAGCAAAAGCCGGATCTAAGCAGTCAATGTCGAACGTCAGATAAACAGGCTTATCGCCAACCGTCTGCTTGATACGAGATACAATCTCATCGACGCTCAGATCATTTGCTTCCATCGCATTGATAACGTTAAAGCCATGATCATCTTTGTCATACTCAGTACGAATCCCGACTTGAACCGAGTGTTCTTTCGAAATTAGCCCTTCGTTTGGCGCATGATAGAACATAGTACCGTGGTCATAACGACTGCCGTGGCTATAAGTATCCGTATGCGCATCAAAATGAATCAGTGCCATCTCGCCATACTTTTTCGCGTAAGCACGAAGCAAAGGCAATGTGATGAAGTGATCACCGCCTAGACCTAATAGCGTTTTACCACTATTGAGGATTTCGGTCGCCGCTGCTTCTAGTCGAACGGTTAAATCTTCAGCATCACCGGTATCAAACACTAAGTCACCCGAATCAATGACCTTGGTGTGATCGAAGACGTTAAAGTCCCAAGGGAACTTCTTACCTTCCCACGCCAAGTTTACTGAGGCACGGCGAATCGCATCAGGGCCTAATCGTGCACCCGGTCGACCAGATGTCGCCATATCTAACGGTGCACCTAGCACAACAACATCAGCTTCTGCATCCACTGGATTTTGCACCAATGGACGACGCATGAAGGTCATCGCATTGGAGTACAATGAATAGTCTTTTTTAGTAAACAGATCGTTCATTAAAAATCCTCTAAGTAAGTGTAACCCATCAAGCCTTGTTCCAACTCAGCAAGCACGTTTTGCTGCTCCTCTTGTGGGACTTTAGCACTGACCATCTCTTCATAGTTTTGACGAATCAAATCCACATCAATGTGCACGTAGCGCATCATGTCTGCAACCGTGTCACCTTCGTTGATGTAATCTAGGTTTGCCTTACCATCATTGTCGACATTCACAACCACGCTATGCGTATCGCCAAATAGGTTATGCATATCACCCAAGATCTCTTGGTATGCGCCAACCAAGAAGAAACCCATCAAGTACGGCTCATCTGGATTCCATGCTGGTACTGGCAACGTCGTTTCGATACCTTGACCATCAACATACTGATCGATGGTGCCGTCTGAATCACAAGTAATATCCAGCACCACTGCACGTCGCTCGTCTACACGATCTAGACCGCTTAGTGGCAACACAGGGAACACCTGATCAATACCCCATGCGTCTGGTAGCGATTGGAATAGTGAGAAGTTCACGAAGAACTTATCAGCCAATCGATCATTTAACTCATCCAAAATTGGACGGTGGTAGCGGTTCTTTGTGCTCATCAACTGGTTCAATTCGTAGTTGATGCGTAAAGAGATCTGCTCAGCCCAAGCTCTGCTTTGAAGATTCAACATACCAGTCGCAAACTGATTATGTGCTTCTGCAATATCACTTTGGGTATCGTTGTAAATCTCAATCAAGGCACGGTCATCGCTGCCATCTCTGAGTGACTGAAAGTTACGCCACATGTTTTTTAGTAATTGTGGCGCGTCTTCTTCAGGCTCAACAATCACCTCTGGTGAGTAACTTTCGGTACCAATTACATTCGTGATCAACACTGCGTGGTGTGCTGTCAAAGAGCGGCCAGATTCAGAAATGATCACCGGCATTGGCTGTTGGTACTGCTTACAAATGTCACCCACTGTCATCACGATATTACGTGCATACTCTAAGAGACCGTAGTTCATCGAGTTAGAAGATTGGCTACGTGTACCATCGTAGTCCACAGCTAGGCCGCCACCCACATCGATGTAATCCAGTTGTGCACCAATATCACGTAGTTCGCAGTAAAAACGTGCAGCTTCGCTTACTCCATTTCGTACGTCACGAATGTTTGCCATTTGTGAGCCTAAGTGGAAGTGAACTAGCTCTAACGCTTCTAATTGTTCTTCCGCTTTCAAACGCTCAATCACAGTAAGCACTTGAGATGCAGACAAGCCGAACTTCGACTTCTCACCACCACTCGCTTGCCACTTTCCTGCACCTTGAGAAGCTAAGCGAATACGTAGACCTAAGCGTGGTTTCACACCCAGAGCTTTCGCTTCTTGGAGCACAAGATCAAGCTCAGACAGCTTTTCAAGTACGATGAAAACTTTGTGACCCAGTTTCTCACCAATCAAAGCCAAACGAACATACTCGCGGTCTTTGTAGCCATTACAAACAATCACTGAACTCGCTTTTTGCGCTAGCGCAAGCACAGCCAGTAGCTCTGGTTTGCTGCCCGCTTCTAGGCCCAATTGTTTTTGTTCTAGCTGAGCTTGGCTTGCCAAAATCTCATCTACGACTTCTTTCTGCTGGTTTACTTTAATTGGGTAAACCAGTAAGTAGCGATTGTCATATTGGTATTCATCGATAGCTTGGTTGAACGCATTACAAATATTATGAACTCGCTGATGAACAATCTGCGGGAATCGCACCAATGCAGGTAAGCCGACATTCTTCTGTTCAAGCTGCTTTACAATATTGCTCAAAGGAATTTGATGATCCGTTTTACTTGGAGAGACATACACTTCTCCATTGTCATCAATACCGTAGAAACCTTGGCTCCAGTGCTTTACGTTATATTCTGCACGGATGCGATCTAAATTAACTGATTGTTCCATTTCAAGAGACCTCACAATATAGGGCCATCACCAAGCAACGCCCTATTCATACATACGGCATTACCCAAGTTAAATCGACGCTTTACGATTCATTGGGCGCATTAACTGATATTCTGGCGAGCGAGTCCAATCATAGATATTTGTCGTCTCGACAATCGTTTCTTTAATCACGTGTGAGATAACGGTACAACAAGGCCTGCCACCAGTTCAGGTACTAATACGCGGTGAACATTGAGTTAGTTTTTTTTCGCTACGTGCATAAAAACCGCCTCCTTTTGCTCCTATCACACATGTTTTCTCTGCACAGTTTTTAAACTTTTTCTGGTTGTAACTTGTAAAACGGAGATGGCTAGTATAAATTTAAACCACTGACCGATCGGTCAGTCAGCAAAATGGGGAATAAAATACAATGAACCACAATCCAATAACAAATGATGAATCCACCGTCAGTGTAGATATGAACGCGACGTTTTCGGCTCAGCAAGCACGCTTTCGTTCAAACTCAAATCCCGATATTAAATCGCGTCAAGAAGATCTTGCACGCTTGAAGACGCTACTCGTTCGTTATCAAGACCAACTCATCGAAGCTCTATCTGAAGATTATGGCCAAAGAGCAAAATACGACTCTTTGATCGCCGATATCACGCCTTCGTTGCATTTGATTGACTACAACCGAAAGCATCTAAAAAAATGGATGAAGCCTTCTCGTCGAGGTGCCGGTTTGATGCTTCAGCCTGCAAAAGTGCGTGTTCATTATCAGCCACTAGGTGTTATTGGAATCATTGTTCCTTGGAACTTCCCTATCATGTTATCAATCGGCCCACTTGCTACAGCTTTAGCCGCTGGCAATACAGCGATGATGAAAATGTCTGAGTTCACACCAGCAACAAACCGTGTGTTGAAAAAGATGTTGAGCGAAGGGTTCAGTGAAGATCAAATCTCGATCATTGAGGGTGAAGCGGATATCGCAGCGCAATTCAGCGCCCTTCCGTTCGACCATATTATGTTTACTGGCTCGACAGCCGTTGGCAAACATGTGATGAAAGCAGCTTCTGCTAACCTAACCCCGGTGACGCTTGAGCTAGGTGGTAAATCGCCAACCGTTATCGCACCGGATATGGATATCATGGACGCAGTTCAACGAATCCTATTTTCGAAAAGTCTCAACGCTGGTCAAATCTGTGTCGCACCAGACTACATCCTACTCCCTAAAGCGAAAGTAAATGAGTTTGTTGAAGCTTATAAAAGTTACTTCAAAAAGCTCTACCCTGCAGGACTTGAGAGCAAAGATCTCACCTCTGTGATCAATTTACGTCAATACACTCGACTAAAAAGTGTCATTGAGGATGCTGAGCAGAAAGGCGCAACCATTCATACTGTCAGTGAGCAAGCTCAAGACGACGTAAACCACCGTATGACTCCGCATCTGCTGACTGAAGTCAACGACGATATGCTCGCATTGCAAGAAGAGTTGTTTGGTCCGATATTGCCTATCGTCCCTTATGAGTCTTTGGATGAAGCTATTGATTACATTAACGACCGTCCGCGTCCACTGGCTCTTTACATCATGAGTCATGACAACGAAGTGCAAGAGAAATTACTGTCTAAAACGCATTCCGGTGGCGTGTGCATCAATGACTCTCTTGTTCATGTTGCAGTGGATGACGCTCCTTTTGGTGGCATTGGCCCATCAGGCATGGGGCATTATCACGGAATCGAGGGCTTCAAAACCTTCAGCCATGCGAAAACGGTTCTGAGCCGAGGAAAAATCAACTACACAAAACTACTGCACCCTCCGTATAATAGCTTGTTCAAGAAATTGATTTTTAAAGTGATTAACCGATGACCACCAAAAGACAGCAGATTTTAGATTCCGCACTTCAACTCTTCGCTGAACAAGGTGTTGAAGGCACATCAACCGCTCAAATTGCTAAAGCGGCAGGTGTAGCAAAGGCGACTCTGTTCCATCACTTTGAAAACAAATCACTACTGGTTGATGAGCTATTCAGAGAGTTGAAGCAGGCGCTGTTTAAGAGTATTTTTCAGGATCTAGATTCGACGTCAGAACCGCTCTATTTAAAGATGAGCCAACTGTGGAAAGTGGGGATTGATTGGGCTGCTGCTCATCCAACAGCAATGAAGTTCTTTTCTAACATTCACTTTCATCCGGCAACCGAAGCGAGACAGACCATTGTTTCCGAAATGTTTGCTACCTTGGATAACAATGTACGTTTAGGACAAGAAGCTGGCGATCTGATGACGTTGGACATCGAATTAGTGCGCTATTTCATCCATAGCCACTTCTTAATATCGGTCAACTGGCTGCTAGACCAACCACAGCTATCCGCAGAACAACAGCAAAGCTATGTTCAGCAGAGTTTTGACATGTGTTGGCGAGCGATTGGTGGCCAAACCCAATAATTAGTTTTATTACTTTCTCTCTTAACAAAGCCAGCTTCGATAGTTGGCTTTGTTTTTTTAGAATACTCAGGACAAATAAAATCCATAAGTCTTCCATTCTTCTCGGTTTCGATACCGTGACAACCCTCGCAATCAATAGCCAAGCCACGTACACTACCCGCCTCAAAGTAAAACACCATCAAAAGGCTTAGATTTGCAAACTCTAGAACAACTACAATCCGGACAATTATTGGGTTCAACACATTTGAAACTGGCAGAAGGCCTCAAAACGTTCCCAATGGAAATCATAGAGCTTGCAGACACCCTTGAAGTACTCGACCTTTCAGGAAATGCCTTGTCAGAGCTTCCGAAAGAATTAGCGAAACTGACCAAGCTACGCATTATCTTTGCTTCCAATAACCAGTTTACTCATCTTCCAGAAGTGTTAGGCGACCTGCCAAACCTTGAGATGGTCGGCTTTAAGACCAATCAGATCAAAACCGTTAGTGAGCAATCCTTACCACAGAAATTACGTTGGTTAATTCTGACTGATAACGCTATTGAAGTGCTGCCTGAAAGCTTAGGACACCGTCCAAGGCTGCAAAAACTCGCTCTGGCGGGAAATCAAATTAAAGCACTGCCACGCAGTATGGAAAACTTGCTGAACCTTGAACTGATTCGCCTTTCTGCTAACCAGCTCTCTGAGTTTCCTGAATTGCTCGTCAAACTACCGAAACTCGCCTGGCTTGCGTTTGCCGGAAACCCTTTCTGTAAGCATCCTAAATCGCTAGACAGCGTGCCACAGGTAACGACATCGAGTTACAGTCTGAACCACGTGCTTGGTCAAGGAGCCAGCGGTGTCATTTCTCACGCAAATTGGCAAGATGAGAAGTTCGCGTTTCCAAATGAAGTCGCTGTTAAAGTATTTAAAGGTGAAGTGACCAGTGATGGCTACCCACACGATGAATTAGAAGCGTGCCTGCAAGCGGGTCACCATAACAATCTTGTTAAATCGATCGCACAGGTTGATGATGGCAAAGACCTTGCTTTGGTGATGGAACTCATCCCTGAAAGCTATTACAACTTAGGCCTGCCACCGACACTCGAGACTTGTACGCGTGATACTTTCAAAGAGGGCTTTGAGCTTTCAATCACTCAAATCACTCGCATTGTTGAGCAGATGATTGATGTCTTTAATCACTTACACGACAACAAAGTTTGTCACGGTGATCTCTATGCGCACAACACGCTTGTGAACGCACAGGGTGAAATGATTTTTGGTGATTTCGGAGCGGCGACCATTTATGGCTATTTAACCGAAAAACAGCAATCAGGAATAAAGGCGATTGAAGCTAGAGCACTTAAGCACTTCATCGACGATCTATTAAGTGTTTGCCGAAAAGAGGGTCTCGACTCTCAGCAACACCGAGCGCTCACTCAGTTAACATTCTAGAGCTAAGAAACACATCGACTCAATGATGGTGTAAATTGTCATTGAGTCGAAAGTTAAGCAAAACTATCGCTATTAGCTTGTCACAGCTTCCACTTGAACAAGCTTTAAATAAGAGTGCAATTCATCGTTCTTATATTCGATGGCTGAGTGGATATTCTCACCTCGGTTGGCAATCACAACAAAGCGATATTGATTGTCGCCCTTCTTTATCGACACTTCCAACAAACCATTATTCAAACGCCAACGGCCGGACGTTTCGAAGCGATCAAATAGACGATACTCGTTAAGCCTGCCATCAGGATGAAAATGCACCTCTGTGATATATCCCGCTGGGCAACTCTTTACCCAAACTCGGTCAGAGACATCTGCATTGGTGAGTTCTCGTTTCTGCTGACGCCAGGTATGAAATTCAGGTTCCATCGCCCATTCAAGAATCAGCGTATTTAGATCCACTAACCCCTGCTGCTTCACTTCTTTACAATATAACTGAAGAAAAGTTTGCTGTGCTGGATTGCTCATTCAATCTCGCCTCGCGCTTGACTAGACCAACTCGTAAGAGACAACATAAAGCTGAGAGATACCCGGATAGATGTCTTGAATCACATCTTTCAGCACTTGCAGTGTCATGTTTTCTTGCTGCGCATGGAACTCACCTAGATCATCAAACAGAATTGGCTCCACGCTGATGATCTTAAGGTTACAGAACACACGTCCCTCTTCTAACGTTGAGACTTCGACAACGCTGCCCGGTTGATAGTCACGTTCAGATTCATCGCGGATGGTAATGGTCTTTTTTCCGGAAAGAATGTCAGCTTCGAAACGTTCGAAGAACGTCATAGTGGTAGGTGCGGTCATAGATTTCAATCGCTTGTCATTAAAAATTAGATACTTGTTTATATAACAGAATATCTAGTGAAGCGAATTAAAATTGGATGCGAGATGCGAGATGCGAGATGCGAGATGCGAGATGCGAGATGCGAGATGCGAGAGAATATGACAAGGCCAAATTGCGGGCAATAAAAAAGGAGAGCCTAAGCTCTCCTTCTCTTAATCCTAAATGCAAACTCTAATTAAAGAGCAGCTTTTGCTTTTTCAACTAGAACTGCGAATGCAGCTTTGTCGAATACCGCGATGTCAGCAAGGATCTTACGGTCGATCTCGATAGATGCTTTCTTAAGACCGTTGATGAAACGGCTGTAAGATAGACCATTCTGACGAGATGCAGCGTTGATACGTGCAATCCATAGTTGACGGAATTGACGTTTCTTGTTGCGACGGTCACGGTAAGCGTATTGACCAGCTTTAGTAACTGCTTGGAAAGCTACGCGGTAAACACGAGAACGTGCACCGTAGTAACCTTTAGCTTGTTTTAGAACTTTCTTATGACGTGCACGAGCTTGTACACCACGTTTTACGCGAGGCATTATGCTTCTCCTAAACTAAACGATTATTAAACTAAAAAGAATTAAGCGTATGGCATCATACGAGCAACTGCAGCCACTTCACACTTAGGAAGGATTGCATTTGGACGTAGCTGACGCTTGTTCTTAGTAGTACGCTTAGTCAGGATGTGACGTTTACCAGCGTGCTTAAACTTAATACCACCAGCAGTTTTCTGGAAACGCTTAGCAGCACCTTTGTTGGTTTTCATCTTAGGCATGATGAATAACTCCGCATTGTTGAGTTGTTAATAACAATAGTAATTAGGGCGAATAAAACCCCGCAACCAGAGGCTGCAGGGTTCAATTACTTGCAAAGCCGTTAATTACTTCTTTTTAGGGGCCAATACCATGATCATCTGGCGACCTTCGATTCGAGTCGGGAAAGATTCTACAACAGCTAAATCTACTGTATCTTCTTTCAGACGATTCAAAACGTCGACACCGATGTCTTGGTGAGCCATTTCGCGGCCACGGAAGCGAATTGTTACCTTCACTTTGTTGCCGTCTTCTAGGAAACGCGTCAGGTTGCGTAGTTTTACCTGATAGTCTCCAATATCAGTTCCAGGACGGAATTTTACTTCCTTAATCTGGATCTGCTTTTGCTTCTTCTTCTGCTCTTTCGCAGCTTTGCTCTTCTCGAAGAGGAACTTACCGTAGTCCATCACACGACAAACTGGCGGCTCGGCGTTAGGGCTGATCTCTACAAGATCCATACCAGCTTCAACAGCTGCATCAAGCGCTTCTTGGATAGAAACGATACCAACGGCTTCGCCGTCAGCGCCTGTTAGACGAACTTCACGTACGCCACGAATTTCACCGTTTAAACGATGCTGGTTTTGTTTGGCCGGTTGTTGGCCACGTCTTCCGCCTTTAATAGCTTATTCCTCCAGATTGAGCTTACGGCTTGAAACCTCGGCTTGGATGTAAGAAATAAAGTCATCCACTTTAAACTTGCCTAGGTCTTTGCCTTTACGTGTACGTACTGCAATTTCGCCGGCTTCCATTTCTTGGTCACCACATACGAGCATGAACGGTACACGTTTCAAAGTGTGTTCGCGAATTTTAAAGCCAATCTTCTCATTTCTCAAGTCTGCTTTGACTCTAAATCCACTTTTTTGCAGTTTTTTCGTAATTTCTTGTACGTATTCCGACTGTTTGTCGGTAATGCCCATTACAACTGCTTGTTCTGGCGCCAACCACGTTGGGAAGAAGCCAGCGTATTCTTCAATTAGAATACCGATGAAGCGCTCTAGAGAACCTAAAATCGCGCGGTGAATCATAACTGGCGTGTGACGCTCGTTATCTTCGCCTACGTAAGTTGCACCTAAACGCTCTGGTAATGCAAAATCGAGCTGCACTGTACCACATTGCCATGCACGGTCCAAACAATCATGCAAAGTAAATTCAATCTTAGGTCCGTAGAACGCACCCTCGCCTTCTTGAATCTCGTATGCAATCTCCATTGACTCTAGTGCAAGCTTAAGGTCAGCCTCTGCACGGTCCCACATTTCGTCAGAACCTACACGTTGCTCTGGACGAGTAGACAGCTTAACAACGATGTTTTCGAACCCGAAAGTTGTGTAAGTGTCGTAAACCATTTCAATACAAGCTTTTACTTCTTGTTGAACTTGGTCTTCAGTACAGAATACATGAGCATCATCTTGAGTAAAGCCACGAACACGCATGATACCGTGAAGTGCACCAGATGGCTCGTTACGGTGACATGAGCCGAACTCAGCCATACGTAGCGGAAGATCACGGTAAGATTTAAGACCTTGGTTGAAGATCTGTACGTGACCCGGACAGTTCATCGGCTTGATTGCGTATTCACGGTTCTCTGAAGACGTTGTGAACATCGCTTCTGCGTATTTGTCCCAGTGACCAGAACGTTCCCAAAGTACACGATCCATCATTAGTGGACCTTTTACTTCTTGGTAATCGTACTCAGTCAGTTTTTGACGTACGAACACTTCTAGTTCACGGAAAATAGTCCAACCGTTGTGGTGCCAGAACACCATGCCTGGTGCTTCTTGCTGCATGTGGAATAGATCCAATGCTTTACCAATTTTACGGTGGTCACGCTTAGCAGCTTCTTCTAGACGAACTAGGTGAGCTTTAAGCGCTTTTTTATCGTGGAATGCAGTGCCGTAGATACGTTGAAGCATCTTGTTGTCACTGTTACCACGCCAGTAAGCACCCGCTACGTTTAGTAGAGTGAAGTGCTGACAGAAACCCATATGCGGTACGTGTGGACCACGACACATATCGATGTATTCTTCATGGTGGTATAGGCCTGGACGGTCGTCTTTAGAAACGTTCTCGTCTAGGATTTCCATTTTGTATGTTTCTCCGCGAGCTTCGAAAGCATCACGCGCTTCCTGCCAGCTAACTTTCTTCTTAACAACCTGATATTTGGTCTTAGCCAGCTCTTTCATACGCTTTTCAATCTTTTCAAGATCTTCTTGCGTTAGAGAGTGCTCTAGGTCGATGTCGTAGTAGAAGCCGTTATCGATCGTTGGGCCGATCGCCATTTTAGCTTCAGGGAATAGCTGCTTAACAGCGTGACCAAGAAGGTGAGCACAAGAGTGACGTACAATTTCAAGACCATCAACTTCATCTTTCGCGGTGATGATTTCTAGGCTTGCATCGTTCTCGATTAGATCGCAAGCATCAACGCGTTCGCCATCTACACGACCAGCAATGGTTGCTTTCGCAAGACCAGGACCGATTGATAGGGCAACATCTAGAGTTGATACAGGGTTGTCAAATTGACGCTGACTGCCGTCAGGAAGAGTAATAATTGGCATTATTTGTCCTTTACAGTGGTGTTGCACACCAAGCAACACATGAAAATGTTTAATATATGTCGGTCAACCAAGCGGAGTTGGTTGGGGATATATGAAAAATTAATTTACCTTTCAAGAAACAAATACAGATGCCTCTTTAAAAAGTAAGCAAGCATTGTAACGAATAAATATTAAATAACAATGACCGCTTTCCATCCCTCATGTTACGTATGCAAGAAAAGTCCGAGATTTAAGCAAAAATCAAACGTTAATAATATGTTAAAACCCTCATTTACCACTAAGCTTAACTTACTATCGCTGGTTAGCCTTGGGGGTGGGAATGAAAAACAAAGTTATAATTCAAACACTGAGCTTTGTGACTCTCTTTTATACTGCTCCTAGTCTTTCTAGCGATGAATATGGGCCATTATTGAGTTATGTCCAATCCCCTCTGCATTCGACTCGTCATACTCCCACACTACGTTCTGGCTTTCCTATTAATGATGGTGACGTAGAGCTATTCGCAAGTTTCACCGCAGCGAGTATCTGGGCAAATTCTGATCACTATCATCTCGACTACTATCAAAACCAGCTTCATACCGGGCTTCGCTGGCAAGTAAGCAACAACTGGCAATTTGAGCTCAATTATCGATGGTTGTATGCGGGCAATAATCACCTTGATAGCTTGATCATCGATTTCCATGATTTCTTTAGCATTGACCAAGCAGGACGCGACCAGAAGAATAAGCACGAGTTTGACATTTATGCACCACAACATGACGTCAAAGTCTCTGATTTCTCCGGAGACACGTTGACCAGCGCGTTTACACTTTATAGCCAATATCAACTCATCAATACGCAATCGCATGGATTGTCATTCGGTGTTGCCCTTTATAAGAACAACGTTAACAACGGCATATTTGAAGGGGAAAGCTTTGAGCAGAGTGCACAGCTTAATTACAGTTATGCGTTTACCGACCAGAGTATCTATACGTCTGTTGCAATCACACACCAATCCGATTACGAACGAAAGAATGATTTCCCACACAAAAGTACCCTTCTCTCTTTTATGGCGGGCTATCGATTAGAATTGCTAACCAATCATGAGCTTCATTTGGAATATAGACTTTATGAAGGCGCAGAGAATGGTCCGACTGAGTTTTCAGAGTCTGCCAATGAAATTCTCTTTGGCTACCGCTATAAATTGCCGTTTGGCGCGGTCGAACTCTCTATTATTGAAAACATCATCAACATGGATAACTCAACCGATGTCGGCTTCCAGATTGCCTATCGCCACCGTATTAGAAACAGCGACTGAATGATTCGGATTTTCACTTAAGTTCTCTATGGAGAGAAACCAAAAAAGCCGCGTATTACCGCGGCTATTCTTAACTTGTGATTGTGTCTAACGATCTGTTTATGAGCTCATGATACGAGAGACAGCAGCGCAAATATCAGCATCAGATGCATTGATTGGCAAACTAAAAGAGATGTATTGATCACCGCGGAAGCTTAATGAACGGTCGATTTCAGCTAGGCAGTGAACAGTATTTCCATTTACGATGAATGAAAGTTCGATCTCTTTATTATTGATGAATCCACCGCTTCTAAATTCTATCTCTTGGTAGCACCCCGACACAGATGAGAAGCTGTTGCCTTTTAGATAGCCTTTTTCGACATCGGCTTTCACCATTGTCATTCCTGCAGCTTCTACGCCTTGAATAATTTTCTCGACCGTTGGTAGTGGTTTAACAACGATAAAATCGCGGTCTTTAGGATCGATCGCAAAGCCAATATCTAGGTTTGTTTCTACCCACACGTGGCACCGATTCATTTTTGCATTAAGTGCCGTGATTGGTGTTTCATCATTCAACTTTAAGCGAAATGGGACTTGTTTGGTTTCACCTGGTTGAATGGTAAACGGCTCTACTGCTTGAATGCGTCCTAAAGAAAACGTCTCGTAGCTTATGCTGTCTTCCGTTTCTACTTTCACTTCTGTGTTGAGCACTAAGTTAATCAAATCGATCTGTTGCTCTACGTCACCACCGAGGATATGAACATTGCCAGATAACTCACCACCTTGGAACACTTCAATATTATCCAACACAGTATCGACTTTAGCTGCCCCGATACCCAACGAAGCTTTGAGTTTTTTAAACATACTTTCCCTTTTTAGAATTATCATTTTTGAATGACTTAGAGGTTTAAAGACAAATTTGCTGTAGTTACATCAGATAAGCAAGTAATTTGCCCTACCGATGAGTCATCACACCACACATTTCGTGTAAATATTGTAATCGTTCGCAAATCAGGTACTCTATTTGTATAGTCAATTGAGGGTTAAGTATGTCGAACGCGCCGTTATATTTGCAGATAAAGCAGTTTATCGATGACAAAATTTCTATGGGGCACTGGCCTCCCGGGCACAGAATCACCACAGAGTTAGAATTAACTAAGCAATTTAACGTTAGCCGAATGACGGTGAACAAGGCCATCAGAGATCTGGTGAGTGAAGGGAAACTGGCGCGCAAACCGCGTGTCGGTACTTTCGTTTGTGAGCCGGAAGAAAAAGCACAATCTCCGCTACTCGATATTAATAACATCGCTCAAGAGATACGTGAACGTGGTCAAGATCACCGAAGCCAAGTGGTGAAACACCAGCAAATCAATGCCGATGAAAAGACCGCAATGCAATTGGGCGTCATGATTAACACACCTATTTTTTATAGTGAAATCATTCACTTTTCAGATGACACGCCGACTCAGTTAGAGTGCCGATGGGTGAATTCAGATATTGTACCTAACTACCTCGATCAAGATTTTACACACTCAACCCCAAACGAATACCTTTCAAATAACTGCCCGCTGAGTGCGATTGAACATACCGTTGAAGCCATTGTGCCTGAACCTAAAGTTCAAGAGAGCCTCGAAATGACCAACAACGAACCCTGTTTATTGCTTAATCGTCGCACTTGGAGTTCTGAGCGATTGGTTAGCTTTGCCCTACTTTATCATCCAGGGTCTAAATACAAATTAAGCTCTAAGATACTGCTCGATTAAAGCACATCATCCTGCTTATCGATCACAATTTTGCAACATTAACTTGATTAGTTAACGACTTTAGCCTATTTATTTGTATATACATTTAAACAACCAAGGTTAACGATCGAAATGGCGACAAACTTGATCCTTAAAAATGCGAGTCTCTGTTCAATGACAGGTGAGGAGATCGGCTACACTCCGTCTCACCCTCAAGACGTACTGGTCGTAGGCGGCAAAATCGCTCAAATTGCCCCATCAGAGTCCAACGTATTTGCCGAGCAAGAATCGAAGTCAGATCACCATGTCGTTGACTGTTCAAACAAGTTAGTCACGCCGGGGCTAATCGACAGCCACACTCACCTCATTTATGCAGGTAACCGCGCCAATGAATTTGAGATGAGACTCAAAGGTGCAGCTTACACAGACATCGCAGCGCAAGGCGGTGGAATCTTATCGACGGTTAGAGCGACACGTGCCGCGAGCGAAGAAGAGCTCATTGAGTTAGCACTTCCTCGACTCGATGGCTTACTAAGTAGTGGAGTTACAACCGTTGAAGTTAAATCAGGCTATGGTTTAACTCTCGAAGACGAACTAAAGATGTTAAAAGCTGCTAAAGCTTTGGAAAATTATCGCCGCGTTCGTGTCACGACCACCCTTTTAGCTGCTCACACTGTACCGCCCGAATTTAAAGATAATGCCGACCAATATGTCGACCTCATCTGTGACACGATCATCCCACAAGTAGCCACTGAAAAACTGGCTGATTCAGTCGATGTGTTCTGTGAGTCCATTGGTTTCACTTTGGAACAGACCGAGCGAGTCTTTCAAACGGCTTTGAAGCATGGCCTGTCCATAAAAGGTCACACAGAACAGCTATCCAATATGGGTGGCAGTGCCTTAGCGGCCAACTATGGGGCGACTTCTGTTGACCATATTGAATACTTAGACCTTGTTGGCGTCAAAGCACTGAGCGACAACAACACTGTCGCTAGCCTACTGCCGGGTGCATTCTACTTTTTGAACGAGACTCAACTCCCTCCTATCGAGCTTTTACGCGAACACAAAGTACCGATGGCGCTTGCGACCGATTTAAACCCTGGTACTTCACCATTTGCCGATCTCACTCTGATGATGAACATGGGCTGTACTCTCTTTGGCTTGACCCCAGAAGAGGCTTTGAGAGGTGTTACTTGTCACGCAGCTCAAGCTATTGGTAAATCAAGCACTCGTGGGAAAATTGTAGAAGGTTACGACGCTGATTTCGCAATTTGGAATATCGAACATCCGGCTGATCTCAGCTATCAGGTTGGTGTACCACGCCTATCGACACGTATCGTTGCAGGAGAGCTATGCCATGACAGCTTCTAATCTGACAAAGCACAATCATCAGTGGACAGGTCGTGATGACCTAGAAGATGGAGTGGATGGCAAACGAGTTCACCACATTACGCAGGTCGTTGATTGTTTGAATATCCCCTCTGAGCACGGCATCTCGCTTATCGGCTTTGAGACGGACGCTGGTGTCGCACGAAACAAAGGCCGCATCGGAGCCAAGCAATCACCAAATCTAATTCGCCAAGCGCTCGCGAATATGGCATGGCACAACCAAGCTAATATGTATGATCTTGGAAATGTAACCTGTGAAGATGATGATTTATCTAATGCCCAAACCCAGTGTGCTGAGGTTGTTACTAAGGCATTGAGTGAAACACGGACCATAGTGCTGGGCGGTGGGCATGAGATTGCTTGGTCATCATTCCAAGGGTTAGCAAATCATCTAGAGAAAGCTCCTAACGTCGAGCCACCTCGTATCGGCATCATCAATTTTGATGCTCACTTTGATCTACGTGAGCATGAAAGTGAAATAGCCGACGTTAAACCAAGTTCAGGCACACCATTTAATCAGATCCATCAATGGTGCCAAGCGAAAGGCTGGCCATTTCATTACGCTTGTTTAGGTGTCAGCGCCGCCAGCAATACTCAAGCTCTGTTCAAAAAAGCAGACGCACTCAACGTGTGGTATTTGAACGATCATCAGATCACTTACCCTAACCTAGCTGCGAATTTAGAGAAGCTCTCAGAATTCATTAAGCAATGTGACTACCTGTATCTGACTATCGACCTTGATGTATTTCCTGCAGCAACTGCGCCAGGAGTCAGTGCTCCAGCGGCACGCGGCGTCAGCTATGACACCCTTGCACCACTGTTAGAGCTGGTACTGCAACACCCAGATAAATTACTACTCGCCGACATCGCAGAGTACAACCCCAATTACGACATAGACCAACAAACCGCTCGGCTCGCTGCGCGCTTATGTTGGGATATCGCCAACGCTATGGCAAATGAATAACTTTAATAAAAACAAAAGATAACGTGAACATAAGGAAATCCAACATGACGGAACATCACAATAGCGATCCTCGCCTTGATACCTCTCGTGAGATTCGCGCTCCGCATGGTACGACACTGCGTACTAAGTCTTGGCTGACAGAAGCGCCATTACGCATGTTAATGAACAACCTAGACCCAGATGTAGCTGAACATCCTCACTCGCTGGTTGTATACGGTGGCATTGGTCGCGCCGCTCGCGATTGGAAATGCTTCGATACGATTGTTGAAGTGCTAGAGCGTCTAGAAGACGATCAAACTCTATTAGTTCAATCAGGTAAGCCTGTAGGCGTTTTCCCAACACACAAAGACGCACCGCGTGTATTGATTGCCAACTCAAACATTGTTCCGCATTGGGCAAACTGGGAGCACTTCAACGAGCTCGATAAACAGGGTTTGATGATGTACGGCCAAATGACCGCAGGTAGCTGGATCTACATCGGCTCACAAGGCATTGTTCAGGGTACGTACGAAACTTTTGTCGCAATGGCTAAGCAGCACTTCAACGGTGACGCAAAAGGACGTTGGATTCTAACCGGCGGTCTTGGCGGCATGGGCGGCGCGCAACCTCTTGCTGCGACAATGGCAGGTTTCTCGATGATTGCAGTTGAGTGTGATGAATCTCGTATCGACTACCGCCTGCGCACTGGCTACGTAGACAAAAAAGCCACCAGCCTAGATGAAGCGATGGCGATCATTACAGAATCTGAGACACCGGTTTCGGTTGGTCTACTTGGCAACGCAGCCGATGTATTCCCTGAGCTTGTAGAACGCAACATCACCCCAGACGCAGTAACAGACCAAACCTCAGCTCACGACCCATTAAACGGCTACCTACCTCAGGGTTGGTCAATGGAGAAAGCAGCGGAAGAGCGTTTAGCCGATGAAGCGAAAGTAGTAAAAGCGGCCAAACAATCTATGGCAATCCAAGTACAAGCGATGCTAGATCTGCAATCACGTGGCGCAGCAACGGTCGATTACGGTAACAACATCCGTCAAATGGCACTGGAAGAAGGCGTAGAAAACGCATTCGATTTCCCAGGCTTCGTGCCTCAGTATATTCGTCCTCTCTTCTGCGAGGGCGTGGGACCATTCCGTTGGGCAGCACTGTCTGGCGATCCAGAAGACATCTACAAAACCGATCAGAAAGTGAAAGAGCTGATTCCTGACAATCCACATCTTCACAACTGGTTAGACATGGCTCGCGAGCGTATTCAGTTTCAAGGTCTACCTGCTCGTATCTGTTGGGTTGGCTTGAAAGACCGTGAGCGCCTAGGACAAGCGTTCAATGAAATGGTTAAAAATGGTGAGCTTAAAGCGCCAGTTGTTATTGGCCGTGACCACCTAGACTCAGGCTCAGTAGCTAGCCCTAACCGTGAAACAGAAAGCATGATGGATGGCTCAGATGCAGTGTCTGATTGGCCACTACTCAATGCTCTTCTCAACACAGCTGGCGGCGCGACCTGGGTATCTCTGCACCACGGCGGTGGCGTAGGCATGGGCTTCTCACAACACTCAGGTATGGTGATCTGTTGTGATGGTAGTGATGATGCGTCTCGTCGTATTGCTCGCGTACTACACAACGACCCAGCAACAGGCGTGATGCGACACGCAGACGCAGGCTACGACATTGCTAAACAGTGTGCGAAAGACCAAAAACTAGACCTACCGATGCTAAACGCTGAACTACGTAAGCTATAAGAGTGAGAGAAGATATGTTGAACCTATTACTGAAACCAGGACAACTTGGCCTATCTGAGCTACGTAAAATCAGCCGCAGCCCAGTGAACCTATCGCTGGATCCTGAAGCAATTCCTGACATCGAGGCAAGCACTCAAGTTGTTGAGCAGGTGATCGCCGAGGATCGCACTGTATATGGCATCAATACCGGTTTTGGCTTGCTCGCAAACACTAAAATCGCGCCTGAAGATCTAGAAGTACTGCAAAAAAGTATCGTGCTTTCTCATGCAGCGGGCATCGGCAAATTCATGTCTGACGAAACCGTTCGTCTGATGATGGTACTGAAGATAAACAGCCTGTCGCGCGGCTATTCGGGTATTCGTCTTAAAGTCATCAATGCACTGATCGACCTAGTGAATGCGCAGGTCTACCCTTGCGTACCACAAAAAGGTTCGGTAGGCGCATCAGGTGACTTAGCGCCACTTGCTCATATGAGTACGGTGCTACTGGGTGAAGGTCAAGCTCGTCACAATGGCAAGATCATTACTGGCTTAGAAGCGATGCAGATTGCAGGGCTTGAACCAATTACCCTAGCACCAAAAGAAGGCCTAGCACTGCTTAACGGCACTCAAGCATCTACCGCATTTGCGCTAGAAGGTTTGTTTGCAGCAGAAGATCTATTCGCCTCTGCCACAGTATGTGGTGCGATGTCAGTAGAAGCCGCGCTTGGAAGCCGTCGACCATTCGACCCTCGTATCCACCGTGTGCGTGGTCACCGTGGTCAAATGGACGCTGCACTGGCTTATCGTCATCTACTCGACCAAACCAGTGAAATTGGCGAATCTCATACTTGCTGTGAAAAGGTTCAAGACCCATATTCACTGCGTTGCCAACCTCAAGTGATGGGCGCGTGTTTACAACAAATCCGTAATGCGGCCGATATTTTAAGAGTCGAAGCAAACTCCGTATCGGATAACCCACTGGTATTCTCTGACGATGGCGACATCATTTCAGGTGGTAACTTCCACGCTGAACCTGTTGCGATGGCAGCGGATAATTTGGCATTAGCGATCGCGGAAATTGGTAGCTTGTCTGAACGTCGCATGGCGTTATTGATTGACAGTGCATTGAGCAAGCTGCCTCCATTCTTGGTCGACAACGGCGGTGTAAATTCAGGCTTTATGATTGCTCAGGTAACTTCTGCAGCACTCGCAAGTGAAAACAAAACACTTGCCCACCCTGCTTCCGTTGATAGCTTGCCAACGTCTGCAAACCAAGAAGACCACGTTTCTATGGCAACATTCGCAGGTCGTCGCTTGCGTGATATGGCTGAAAATACTCGTGGCATTCTAGCGGTTGAATACTTATCAGCAGCGCAAGGACTCGATTTCCGAGCGCCAAACAAGTCTTCAGCTAAAGTAGAAGAAGCGAAGCAAATCCTACGAGAGAAAGTGAGCTTCTACGACAAAGACCGCTATTTCGCGCCAGACATCGAACAAGCTAACTTGCTGCTTAAGCTGTCGGTACACAACCATCTAATGCCTGACGGTATTCTATGCAGCTTCTAAGGAACAATCTTCTAAGTTAGAAATATCTCTACTTAATCGACTAAATCTGCACTTCATCGCTCAAAGATGGAGTGCAGCCATCCCCATATAACAGCTTGTCTCCACAAAACACTCCTATCATTTGCGACACAAATATAGCAACCAAGATCACATAACACCTTCATTACCATTCTGTAGCATATGAACACAGTCACTAACTGGATAGACCATTAGATTTGAATTAGTCCGTTATAATCGCAGCAGTTTTGATAATGAATAGTGGTATTATGTTTCTGACACCATACGTTTCTACTGAAGAAAACAAATTTCAATTCACTCGTGAACAAGCTAGCCACTTCGCAAAAAAGGTAGCTGGTGATTTCAACCCAATTCACGATGAAGATAACAAACGCTTCTGTGTACCTGGCGACCTGCTGTTTGCTGTTTTACTGCAAAAGCAAGGCATTAGCCAAAAGATGCGTTTTGATTTTTCAGGCATGGTAAGCGATGGTATCGCACTAGATGTAGAAAACAAATGCGATAAAGAAAGTGCTGTTGTTGATGAAAAAGGCAAAGAGTACCTACACATGACATGTGAAGGTGAAACAAGCCAAGATCAAGCATTCATCGAGCATGTCGTAACTAACTACGTTCAGTTTTCTGGCATGAACTTCCCGCACATCATGGTTCCTCTTATGGAAGAGCAACAAATGATGATCAACTGCCAGCGTCCACTGGTTATCTATGAAAGCATGGAAGTAGAGTTCTCTCGTATCGACCTAACTCACCCAGAAGTTGAGTTCTCTGGCGCAACATTCGATGTTGAAGGCAAGCGTGGTGTTGTAACTCTTAACTTCGATTTTAAAGAAGATGGCGAAGTAGTTGGTAAAGGCGTGAAGCGCATGGTGGCAAGTGGCCTTAAGCCATACGACCAAGCGTCAGTTGACGACCTAGTAAACCGCTTTAACGAGCGCAAAGATATGTTTCTAGCACAGTTCGCTGCAGCCGCTTAATCGCTCAAACACCCCGATAGTTCAAAGCGATAGCAAAAATTATAAAGCCCAGCTTGAGATAAGCTGGGCTTTTTAATGTCTGCGATTTGATAAACTACGTATAAGATTTAAACAAAAAGAGCTTCACACTGTGAAGCTCTTTAAATCAAAACATTAGGAAATTAGTGGCGCTTTCTTAGTAAACCAACGCCTGCCAACATTAGCAGCCAGTGCCAACCAAATGAGCCACCACCGCCGGACTTAGCGACTTGGGTGCCATTGGATTTCGATATCATAATCTTGTCGGTATACCTAAGGTTGCCAAACTTAATTTGGTCTTGGCCCATAGAAATACTGGCATTTTTTGCATAGGCGATCTTAATACTGTTATTCGTTTCTCGAACTAACGCTAGCGGAATAGATTCGGACTTAGAACCCGAAGCCTTATAGTATAAATAGCCATTGATATAAACATACATGACATCTGCGTCTTGCTCTGATGAAACACTAACATCTAACGTTACAGTACCTTTAGGAATCCCATGAATACTGACTTGAGCTGTTTCACTGTTACTTAAATCTGGTGATACAATCTTACTTCCATCTACTTCCCACGCTTCAGTGCTCAATACCCCACTGTTAGGGATATCGATAAGATCCAATGCGGGCTGATTCAATTGACGCGCTCCTATCACTTTGACATTACTCGTCACAGTTTCAGAACCGGCTAGGTTAGTGCTCACCTGAACACCAAATGAATTATCGCCCATAGTTTGAATGTCTTTTGTTACCTCAATTTGGCAGGTCTCACCGATGGCAACGTTACTACAAGTATTGTTAGTGATTACTGAATCAAATAGCGGTGTAAAATTAGAAACAGTAACGACCTGATCACTGTAGTTGCTGAATTCAAAGGTGTGGGTAACCTCCCCTGGAGTACGCATACCTAGATACTCATTTGCACGATAACTAAAGCCTCTCGTTCTATCAGCGATCCAAGATTCAAAGTGGCTTATGTTGGTATAGACCCCATAGGCATCTGCTTGAGCACATCCAACACCCCAACTCACAATCCCAAGTTGTTCATAGGAGTTGTTCGTCTTAACAACAATTGGGCCACCGCTGTCACCTTGACAAGAGTCTTTGCCTCCTTGTGGCAAGCCTGCACAAAAGGCATCATCACCAATATCGCTGTAACCACTATCTTTGCCACCTGCGTTTTTACAAACAGATTGGTTAACAAGTGGAACATCTACTTGATACAGCTTGCTAGATGACGAGTAACCGCCTGATGCATTTTGGTTTCCCCACCCCATCACAGTTAACGACTGACCATCTGGTAGACGATTGCGCTCGTAACGATCAACAAGTGCTATAGTATTTTCTTGCGGTACTTTGGTTAGCTCCAATACAGCAATATCATTGCTAACGCCTTTATCAGCGTAGTTTTGATGCATATAAATATTTTTAACGGCATAGCGATGGTCTTCAACGTCACTTGCCGCTAAATCAGATACACCAATTACAACATCAAGATCTTCAGCACTGATCGTTTCAACACAGTGTGCAGCCGTTAATACATAGCGCTTGCCAATAAAGCTCGCACCACAAAATTGGCCATTGTAAGCATCAACATTTTTTGAGACCAATGCAGTCATGAATGGCCAACTATCCGTAGCAGCCTGCTCACCATTAATGATTCGAGAAGAAACGTCAGCGAACGTTGACGTCGAAGACAAACATGCCAATCCAATAACAGCGGACAGCAACTTAGCCTGTTTCATATTTTTACCTAACCTTTATTACTTTTCGATAATGGTCGCAGGCTAATTTATAAATAAACCATATGGTATCGAAGTTTATTATATTTGTGATATGCAACGAAATATGAGAGCCATTCTCATTTACAAGACAAGTCTACTTAAATCCAACGGCGAACTTTCTGTTTGTAATCAACGTATTCGGCACCAAACAGCGATTCCAATGCTCGTTCTTCAGGAAAGATTTGAAAGCGGTTCATGTAAATAACGAACAAGAAGCTAAGGGATACGCTGAGCAGGTTTTGCAGGTAATATCCGAAGCAAAATATCAAGATGAAAAGCGCAAGGTACATTGGATTTCGGCTGTACCCAAAGATGCCCGAGTCAACAACCAGTGAAGCATTGTCGACTTTGATTGGGTTGACTGTGGTTTTGCGTTTTTTGAACTCCCAGACGGCAGAAACGCCAATAATGCCGCTAACCAAAATACCTAATGCTGATATGACTTGCGAGTAAGGGAAAGAAAACGAAGCGAATGTCAGGCTGTTAGCGAGCCAGTATGACAACAGTAAGATCACAACAAACAGCGCGAGCGGTGGGATTTTTAATTCCAAGAACTTCATAGCCTTCCTTATGCGATATTGAAGATATTAAAAAGCCCAGTGACTTACTGGGCTTCATTATTTATATCAATTTTTCAAGCGCTTGCAGTGGGTGAGCAAGTTTCTCACCTTCAAAACGCTTAACCTGACTTCTACAAGAATACCCTGTTGCTAGGCATCGATCTTTAGGAAGATCTTGAATTTGTGGCTTCCAACTCAGTCCATAGATATCTTTCGACATCTGCAACTTATCGACTTCATGACCAAAGGTGCCGGCCATACCACAACACCCAACAGGCACCGTAGTTAACCCGGCACCAAAGTGAGCAAATATTGCACCCCACTCTTTCTCTGCGTTTGGCATTTTGGTCTTTTCAGTACAGTGAGCGAACAGATACCACATCTCTTGGTTAGATTCACGAGCAGTAAACTCCTCAAGACGTGGCAGCATCCACTCATGTACCGTGAGTACATCAAAATCACCACGCTTATCACCTAACACTTCTAAGTACTCATCTCGGTAACAGAGAACCAAAGCAGGATCGACACCCACCAGCGGGATACCGATATCAGCGATAAGTGATAGGAAATCTGCAGTCGATTTAGCGTTCTTAGCAAACTTACTTAGGAAGCCCTTAATATGCTGAGCCTTACCATTCGGTTTGAATGGTAGAACGACTGGTGTTTTCCCAAGCTTGATAAGTAGGGAAACAAAGTCTTCAACTACTTCTGCATCGTAGTAACTGGTAAATGGGTCTTGAACAATCAGAACGTGTTGTTGTTTTTGTTCATTCGACAAACCTTCCAAATACTGCAAGTCGAACGCCTTGAGCTGCTTCTCAGCCAGTCGCTTATCGAGCGTAGGCACTGACATGAGAGGCGCATCAACATAACCCACGGTCTTTGCTGTCGCGCTTTGCACCCACTTTTGAGACAGAGCGGCATTGACAACTTTTGGCGCTTTGGCCATTAACGGCAACATAGTTTCAATGTTTGCCACCAAGTAGTCTTTGGCTGGGCGTTGGTAACGAGAGTAGTAAATGTTTAAGAAACGAGAACGGAAGCTCGGAACGTCAACTTTAATCGGACACTGGCTCGCACACGCTTTACAGGCAAGACAGCCATTCATCGCTTCGTGCACTTCATGAGAGAAGTCGTATTCATGACGCTTGTTCAGAGAGTTACGAACACGCTCAATCATCGTTTTCACAGGTGTTGAATCGTTAAGAGCTTGCTGCTCCAAATCTAGAATATCGACACCTTGTTCAGTTAACTGGCGTAACCACTCACGCACTAAGCCCGCTCGACCCTTCGGAGAATGGCGACGGTCCGCCGTCACCTTCATTGATGGACACATCGGTGAGCTTGTGTCGTAATTAAAGCATAAGCCGTTACCGTTACATTCCATCGCTTGCTTGAAGCTATCACGGACTTGTACGTCAATCTGACGGTCGTAGTAACCGCGCTTAGTGTCGGTAACTTTAACCAGCTCTGCGTCACTATCCAGCGGGGTACAGATCTTGCCTGGGTTCATCTTGTTATGTGGGTCAAATGCCGCCTTAACTCGACGAAGCTCTGTGAACAGCTCCTGACCAAAGAAATCAGGTCCGTACTCAGAGCGGAAGCCCTTGCCGTGCTCCCCCCACATCAGGCCGCCATATTTGGCAACCAGCTTAACAACCTCGTCAGAAACTTCGTGCATTAAAGCTTCTTGCTGCGGATCGCAAAGATCCAGCGCTGGACGCACGTGTAGAACACCCGCATCAACGTGACCAAACATGCCATAGTTGAGAGATTTAGCATCAAGCAATTCGCGGAACTCAGCAATAAAGTCAGCCAAGTTTTCAGGCGGCACACAAGTATCTTCAGCGAACGCGACCGGCTTAGCGCGCCCTTTTGCTGCGCCAAGTAGGCCTACAGCTTTTTTACGCATGTTATAGATACGACCGATACTCGCTAAATCGCTGCACACCTGAAATCCGATGATGCCGGCTTCTTCCGCTTCAAGCATTTGACTCAAGCGTTCGGTTAAGGCGCTGACTTGCGCTTCTACTTCAGCTTCATCTTGACCTGCAAACTCAACCATATTAATGCCGAGCATCTCTTTATTCGGCACATCGGTCAGCAAGTCACTTACTGTGTGCCAGACAATATCTTGCTTAGCGAGATTCAATACACGTGAGTCAACGGTTTCGACAGATAGAGCATTCGCTTCCACCATAAACGGTGCATTACGCAATGCAGAGTCAAACGAATTGTACTTCACGTTGACCAGTGTTCGTGCTTTTGGAATAGGAGTCAGATTTAGCTTAGCTTCCGTAATAAAAGCCAATGACCCTTCAGCACCACACAGCACGCGAGTGATATCAAAACGATCGTTTTCTTCATTCAACGCGTTCTTTAGGTCGTAACCAGTAAGAAAACGGTTCAATGGTGGGAATTTTACTAGGATTTGTTGGCGCTTTTCACGACAAACAGATTCCGTTACCTCTAACGCTTCATGTGCGAACTCGCCAACGTTAGGTAACCCATTTGAAAGATCAGATTCCAGAACAGAACCGTCGGCAAACACCGCTTCCAGTGACAATACGTGGTCGGAAGTTTTGCCGTACTTCAATGAACCTTGACCTGAAGCATCCGTATTAATCATGCCGCCTAGGGTGGCGCGGTTACTGGTTGAAAGGTCTGGAGAGAAGAAATAGCCATAAGGGCGAACTGCATCGTTTAGCTGATCTTTAACGATACCGGCTTGAACACGAACCCAACCCTCCTTCTCATTTATCTCAATCACTTGATTCATGTAACGGGAGAGGTCAACAACCACACCTTTCGTCAAAGATTGACCATTAGTACCAGTGCCGCCACCACGAGGGGAAAAGGTTACCCTTTCATACGTGGATTTCGCGCTGATTTTTCCGACTAATGAAACATCGTGAGTGGTTTTAGGGAGTACCACCGCCTGTGGCAGCTGTTGATAAACACTGTTATCGGTCGCGACGGCTAAACGGCTTGAATAATGAGATTCGATGTCACCAGTAAAACCGGCCGCTTTTAACTCTTCTAAAAAGCGAACAACAACTGGATCGACATCAGCATTGAGTTGAAGTCTTGGTAACATTTGCTTCCTGCCCCTACTTCGCTGATCCTATCAGCAATGGGTTAAATTAGAATTTTAATAATTTTCTTTGAATTTCGTCACTTTACTACTAATAAGTTCATATAAAAAGGTGATCAAATAAGAATCTCAATGCAAGAATGCAATAATAGTCACTTTTCTATTCTTTCAGTAGTAACATACTGGATATCATTTTGTTAAAGATACCCATGAGCACAATATAATGAGAAAAAATAAAACAGTCACAACGGAAGACATTCTTCTAAAACTATGCCAATCGGTATCGAGTGTACTGACTTCTGCAACAGCTTCTTCTGTTCAATACTCAGCGATGGTCCAAAAGATCAGTAAGACCAGCCTTAAGCCAGATTTTGGTTGTTTTGTTCTATTCGACGGCGGTTTTTCTGGCCTAGTTGTTATCAACTTCACTTCAAAAGCGGCTCTAGAGATCTACACCAACTACATGCGCAACATGGGCATGCCAGAAGATGAGCTTGCTGTACTGCACACCTCTGATGAAGTGGGCGATGTTTTGGGTGAACTAATGAACCAACTGGTTGGCGATTTCACCAACAAAGTACGCAAAGAGCTGCAAACCAATATTACTCAGAACCAACCTAAAATGCTGGCGCTGAACAAACAAGTTAACCTGTCTGTCGACACCAACCTAGATCGCCCACAAGCGCGCCGTGTTACATTCTCTACTGAAAAGAACAACATTTTCTACCTAGAGCTGGCGATGGACAAAACTGAGTTTATTCAGCTTGAGGAATTTGAAATTTCTGAAGACGAATGCCCAGACAGCATCTTAGAAGCAACTCAAAAGAAAATGAACGATGAAAAATCAGACAACAAACCGTCTGACAACGACGCAGCCGCAGACCTACTTGACGAGCTAGGCATCTAAGCGAAATGTCATTTTCATACACTAAACACCATCATACATTTGATGGTGTTTTTCGTTTCTATCCCCCAAATCCATACTTCCCCTTCCAATTACTGACACGAGTTTTACTTTCTGTTACTCGCTAAAACGGGTAAAATGTCGGACTTTTAAAAAAATGTGGTAATGATTAAGTCAGTCGATGGATAAGAAAAGAGCCCTCAAAAAAATTGCCAAGTGCCTAGAGCTTGGAAACTCAGCCAACGTTAACGAAGCCGCTAACGCAATCAAAATGGCGCATAACTTGATGCTCAAATACGGCCTCGAGAAGGACGATATTGAATTCATCAAGATGGGGAAAACTCAATCAACACATCTGCTTCCGGCTAACATTAGCTCGACTCTTTTGCGTGTCATCCGTGGTATCAATACTAAATTTGGAGTAGAAGCCGTTCTACTTAACCACAAAGGTCTTAAACGCGCTGAATTCATCGGTGAAGCGGATCGTGCAATTTTCGCAGCTTTCGCCTTCGACATCATCTATCGTGAAATGAATGAGCATACTGGCCAATTCCGTAACAGTTTCGCAGGTTCTGGAACCAGTTCGACGGAAGTGACGCGCCGAGTAAACTCATTTGTTTCTGGCTGGGTTGAGGGTGCGCTTGAAAAACTACCTACGATCACACCCGATGACGAGTCAAATAACAAAATTAACAACTATATTGATAAAGAGTTTAAAAACATCGACCGCGAAACTTTTAAGCAGCAACTGAAAGAAGCAATGAAGAATCTCACTGCTGATTATGAAGTAGGCTTAAAGAAAGGTCGTAAGCTGTCTGTAAACCGCCCTGTAGCGGGTGCTCAGGCAGCAAAACGGATTACCAAATCCTAATACCGGCTTTACTTAACAGTAAATCGCTGATAAATATTTCCTTCGACGGATATACAGAACAATATGTTTGTCATACACATCGACTGTTATGACTGAAGTACAACATGGAGACAACACGTTGAAAAAAATCACATTAGCACTTGCGCTGACTATCGCTCTAACTGGCTGTCAGGCGACTCAGCGTCAAAACGCAACAACGGGTGAAACTGAAACAAACTCTGCGACACAAGGTGCACTTATTGGTGCTATCGCTGGTGCCGTAGCGGGCGCTGCAACGGGTGATGACTCTAAAGATCGTCGTAAGCGTGCACTGATTGGTGCAGCAGGTGGCGCGGCTGTCGGTGGTGGTATTGGCTACTACTTCGACCAGCAAGAAGCAGCTTTACGTCAAGAACTACTGAATTCAGGTGTTCAAGTAGAGCGTGTTGGCGAAAACCAACTGCTACTTCGCCTAGAGAACGGCATCGGTTTTGAATCTGGCTCTTACGCTCTTGAGTCAAGTATTCACAACACATTGCGTGGCGTTGCGCGTATCCTAGTTGAATACCCAGACACAAGCCTAGTGATCGATGGCCACACTGATAGCACAGGTAGCGAGTCTACTAACCAAATCCTATCTGAGCGTCGTGCTGAATCTGTACGTGCATTCTTGATCTCTCAAGATGTTGCTGCAGGCCGTGCAATTGCTCGTGGTAACGGTGAACGCTACCCAATCTGTGACAACGGTACATCTCAAGGTCGAGCATGTAACCGCCGCGTAGAGATTCAAATTCTACCGCTGAAATAATCTCGATTAAGCCCAGCCAAATCGCTGGGCTTTTTTATAGGAACAACCGAGAAAGATGGATGTATGTTGCATAAGCTCCCTTTAATCCCCCTACTTTTTTGTCTTTTTAGCCCCCAGTCATTTGCAGAGATTACACAGCAAGAGCTTATTCAGCTTCAAGAGAAAGCCAACCTAGGCAATTCAGAAGACGAATTTCGTTTAGCGGATAGCTACTTGGCTGAATCTAGCATCAGAAACGAAGAGGAAGCCTTCTATTGGTTTTCGCGTGCCGCAGAGCAAGGTCACCAACAAGCTCAACTGCAAACCGCTGATATGCTAGTCAAGGGACAAGGTACTCAAAAGGACATCAATGCAGCTGCACTTTGGTATACGCAACTGGCTATAGAAGGTAATTCTCACGCCGCATACAAGTTGGGAGAGCTCTACGAGCTAGAAACAGGGTCATTTGATGCACTTGACCAAGCAGAACTTTGGTACCGCTTAGCCAGCTCCCAGCTGCCTCAAGCACAACAGGCTTATGAGCGAGTTCTGCAAGCACAATTTAATAAGCGCCGCTCCGAGCAAGTCTCATCATTTAAGGCGCTTGATGAACAATATAGTGAGCAAACGACAACTCAAGCACCCGCTTCGTCTATCGTAACCACTACACTACCCTCACAAGCCACGCTTCAATCCGATCAAGAAAACAAAGTTTCTCAGAACATAATCATCGGCTTGGCGATTGTTATCATGCTACTGATTGGCTTCTCTGGCTTTCTAATCGCAAAGCTTCGTAAAGGTACTCAAACCAAGACTGAAGATATCAGCCGAGAACAGATCAAACTTAAAGATATCCAACTATCACAACAAAAACACCAAATCGCGACACTCTATAAGGAGTTGAAGAAGCGCCAAAACAGCAAGAGTAACCATAACCTACAATTGGCGTGTGCTGTATTTGGGTATAAAAGCTCGGCCATCCCTGAACAAAAACAGATCAAAATTCGTTATAAGCAACTGTCTAAAATCTATCACCCCGATGGCCAAGGAAGTGATGAAGAGATGAAAAGACTGAATGCTGCCCTGAAAACAATTTTACAAAATGTTACCAAAACGTAACAAATAAAATCTAGCAGGAACGACTTAGTGCACGGAAACCCATTTTTATTGGTGTCGCAAACGATCTCCCTCTCAAAAACAGGTAACAAACAATTAACTTTTTAGTCCTACTTGTGTCATAATCCACGCCGAAAATACACCTGACGATACAGGTGAGGAGAGAATATGTTCACAATTGAAGGCGTATGTGATTGGTGTAAAAAGCCAAGCCTAGTAAAAAAACATGACTACCTTGATGGTAAGTCTCATTGTTCATGTGAAGAATGCAATGACATTGCAACCATGGACGTTCGCCAGTTCAATATCGGCGAAATGGAAATGAGAGCAAAACTCTCCGAGGCAACAAGAAGATAATAGTTACCTCAACACGGAAGTAAAAAAGCGCCAATCGAGGCGCTTTTTTGATCGCCACGAATAACGCCTACCTAACCACTTTTTATTCGACAAGCGATTAGCAATAATCTCCTTTCCCCTTCAAAACACCCGTTACTTAGAATCCCCGGTCTATCTAAACCCACTTTCTCCCCTATACAGTACTTTTAGAAAACCACTGTATAAACCTGTATAGAAACAGTGCTGTAGATCTCAAACCTTCCTAATCATGAGAAATTTTGCGATTTCATTCAAATTTAAAAACACAAACAAAAACAATATCTTAACTGTAAGTATCAATTAAAATCAGGTTTTCTGTACATAATTCCCCCAAAAAATTGCTTGATCTTATGCACCACAAAAACTACTGTATACACATACAGCATGTATATAAGGACAGCAAAATGATTCCAGCTCACGTAAAAGCACAACACTCTAGCCCGCTAGTTCAATGCGCATTTTCTGCGGCATCGCATCTGCCGCAAAGCTCTAATCAATCTCGCCATCAAGCCGACTTGCTAGCGCGTATGGCTTTGCTGTCCAATCAAGAGCAATGGTTGCTATTCACAGCACAAACCCCTCGCCCTTCGGCAAAAGAACTCTCTCAGTTCAATATTTGTTGTGAGCGCATCATTCATATGAAGCCTTCTCGTCAAATGAGCGAAATGGAGACGGTAGAGAAAGCGATTCGCTCTCGAAACGCCAGTGCAATTGTCGCGAGTAACCAGATCGATGCATTTGGTCAACAGTACTTACGTGAGCTCGCTATTCAATATCAATGTGAAGTCTTCTTTGTTGAGTCCAGCACTACTCATCACATTCACTAATCGAACACTGCCTACCCCGCTCTTTTCTGTCGAAACCAACGACAGCATTGAGCGGGGTTTTATTTTTTGTAAAGAACGAGTAAGCGCAAAGAATATAGCGGATAGAAAAGAAACAGCGGATTAAAAAGAAATAGGCAAACGTTTGCTTTTTCTCTGGAAGCAGAATTTAGATTGGGTATAATGCCCACCTAATCGAGTGTGTTATGCACTTCTCTGTATGACGTTTGATAAAAGATAGGAATGTCTAAATGAGCCTCGCTGATCAAGTTCTAGCCGTAAATGATGATCTACCCATCCGTACTGATAAACCTGTCCATAGTGGCAAAGTTCGCTCAGTTTACTGGTTAACCGAAGAAGATAGTCAAAGACTAATTAAAGAGAAAGGCTACGATGTCGCACCTGATGCGCCGTTAGCAATCATGGTTATTAGTGACCGTATCTCTGCGTTTGACTGTATTTGGCATGGCAAAGGCGGCTTAAAAGGTGTTCCTGGTAAAGGCGCTGCACTCAACGCTATCTCTAACCACTGGTTTAAGCTGTTTAAAGATAACGGTCTGGCTGACAGTCACATTCTAGATATCCCTCACCCATTCGTTTGGATTGTACAAAAAGCACGTCCTGTGATGATTGAAGCGATTTGTCGCCAATACATTACTGGTTCAATGTGGCGTGCATACGCAAATGGTGAACGCGAGTTCTGTGGCATCGAAATGCCAGAAGGACTAGAGAAAGACAAGAAGCTTCCAGAGCTACTGATAACACCATCGACTAAGGGTATTCTTAAGGGCATTCCTGGCGTACCAGAAGCAGATGATGTCAACATCACTCGTCAGAACATCGAGCAGAACTTCGCAGCATTTAACTTCACAAAAGAGAGCGATATTGCTCACTACGAAAAGCTACTAAAAGAAGGCTTTGGCGTGATTAGTGAAGCATTGAACAAGGTTGATCAAACCTTCGTTGATACCAAGTTTGAGTTTGGTTACGTCAACGATGCTCAAGGTAATGAAAAACTCATCTACATGGATGAAGTTGGCACGCCAGATTCATCACGTATTTGGGATACCGAAGAGTACAACAAAGGCAACATCGTCGAGAACTCCAAAGAAGGCTTCCGCCAGTTCTTGCTGAACCACTTCCCAGATGCTGACATTCTACTTAACAAAGAGCGCATGCCTGAACGTGAAGCGTTAGCTCGTGATAACGAACTGCCGCTTGATGCGTTAATGTCACTGTCTCGTACCTACCTTGATATTGCTGAAAAGATTACAGGTAGCAAAATTGAGTTGAGCGATAATCCTAAGCAAGAGATCGTTGACATCTTACGTGCTAAGTACGACCTAATCGACTAACACTCCTTTTTATCAATAAGGTCTGTTACTCAAAGGGCCGCTTATCACTTTATTAATCAGTAAATCGATTAACGAAGTTGATAAGCGGCCCTTTGTTGTTATTCAACTTGGCGTCGAGATAATACTCACTTTGGTTGGTACAACGCCTCGCTATCTATAACTTTATTGTGAACTCTTCCGCTGAGCTTCCCGTGATCACCAAGTGGCTTCGTGATTCGATATACTCGATCTGTTCATCCTCCAACGAGTACGGCATGACTACTTTTAGTTCATTAATGCCTTCCAACTTTGCCAACTTCAGTAATGTCACGATGTTCGACTCATCACTCTTTCGCGTAGAGAGCGACTTGAGTGCTTTTTCCCATAAACGATCTTCCGGAGTCGCCAGATCTTTGATGCTATCTTTCCAAACCGTACCGAACACAGGGGCAAATGTGGTGAGTGCTTCTAGAAAAGTCCATTTTTTGTCGCATGACGCGCCAAGAAAGTTTGTGTAATCAAATTCTACACAGGTTTCTTTTTGTTTATCCATGATGTCCCCCGACACATTGGCAACACAATATACTTTTAATATCTACTAACTCTTTCTTTATAGCAATAGGATATAGAAGAATGGTCTTTTATGACCTTTTGATTGGTTAAAAAGGCATATAAAAATCAATTTTGTAACAAAAGACGCACTGAAAACTCATATATGCGTCTATTTGATTAATATTTTACAAATTGAAGTAATTCGTCTTATTTTACGTCCAAAACTCGGCTCGCTTTCTTGTACTGGATACGCCAACCTGACCAAACGGGCAGCTCCCAGCGCTTGGGCGGAGTTTTGCGTCCACCGCTTGAATAATGAACATACACTAGCTTTCTCTGAGGAAGATATTCGACATCGAGCTGGAGGTTGGCCAATAGTAAATGAAATGGGTATTTTTCTGCAAACTCCGCGTACTCCCAATATGGAATACCATCAAATGGGATATCTTCTGCATCAAACATCTCTAACTCATCCACTTGACTCACGCCCAACTCTTCTAGCTGCGCTGCAAACCAATCGACAAAGTTGAGCGCTTCGATTTCTCGTGAGTACTCGTGACTTTCACTCAGCCCCATTCGCACATACAGTTGCCAATGCTTGATCTCTTGAGTTCTCTGTCTCGCAAATCCTTCCAAATATTGGTCATTAAGAACCATATCAATGACAGGTTTAAGTGAAAGCTGACCTTGAGCCTCAATCAATTTGGTATCAATCACGCGGCCTGCGTAAATCAATGACATGGTTGTGAATACCTGACCAGCGTTATCTGATGATCCTTCTACAACGGTTTCTCCTTGTTGCCACTCGCCCAACTCTTGTTCGACAAGCAACTGAATTGGAATCGGAGCCACCGTCGTGGCTAACGTCAACGTCTGTTTTACGCCTCGCCCGGGTAAACTATAGGTATCAAGGACGAGCAGAGCTTCACTGCTGTCTGGAACTCGATTTTCTCTACCTAACATGACTTCGAGCTCCCCATTGGCAAATGCCTCTCGCCGCTTAGTTCTACGAACAAATGCAAGCTCTGGGTGCAGGCGTAAAATCTCTTTGAGTAAATCGACCCTATTATATCGAGACGCGACTTCCAGTTGAGGTAACTCAAACAGCACGCGCATCTGCTCAGCTAAACCTTGAGCTTCTAACAATGCTTGCTTATCGATTACAAGATGAGGGTATTCTTTACCACGGACGACACCGATTAATAGCGTAAGATCGCAGCCCTCTTTATCTTCTTTGAACAGAGCATCTAACTGTTCTGGGTTATTCGGTAGCTGATAAAGCCGAGCAGGCACGGAGAGTGCTGCGGTAAGATCAATCATCGCTTCTTTAAGCGCTTTGGCCTTAATTCGGGTCACGATATCTGCATGCAAGGCATCGATAGGTAACGGATACATGCGTTTACCATGTTCTGTCGCCTTCCCTTCACTATCTATCGCTTCCATCAAAAGCAAAGTCTGCTTAGCTTTTAACAGTGACTTTTCCGGTAACTCATCTAATAGGTCTAAATCTTCAAACCTCATCTGACAGCAAGCCGCCGCTAACATCGGCTCAATCAACTCTTCACGTTGCATCTCAGGTGGCGTCACGAGCTCAAGTGCAGCATGCTCACCGAATAGACGAACACACTTACCGTCCATAACGCGCCCCGCACGCCCTGCTCGCTGTTTCGCACTGGCTTGTGATATAGCCTTCAATGTCAGAGTCGTTCTACCATTACGCTGAACCGTTCTTCGCTCCAAACCAGAATCAATCACTACTGCAATGTTCGGAATAGTCAAGGAGGTCTCGGCCACGTTGGTTGCCAGAATCACTTTGGTTTTTCGCTGTGGTGTATCTAGCGGGATATCCGACAATGCGCGATTACGTTCGCCATCTGAAACCGATGCATAAAGCGGGCATACGTCAATCCCGTCTATGGCGTTCAGTGTCTGAGCAGTTTGTAGAATCTCTTTTTTACCCGGCAGGAAAACAAGAATATCGCCACTGCACGCTTCTAACTGTAGCTTCACTTCATCAGCAACGCGTCGCTCTATATTACGACTATCTGGTAAATGACGAGAGTCTGACGCTCGATGCTCAATAGCGACATGGTAGTTTCGACCTTCACAAGTGATGCGCTTTGCATTGAGATAGTGCGCAAGCTTCGCACCTTCGATTGTCGCCGACGTTACGACTAGTCGATGTTGGCTACGCGCTTTTAAGATCGCAACCAACAAATCAATATCCCAGCGACGCTCATGAAATTCATCAACCACTACAATATCGAACGTCTTCAACCCATCTTCTACTAACCAGCGCAACGCAACACCCGGGGTAACAAATGTCACCTGAGTCGATTCGTTGTACTTAGCTTCGAGCTTAATTGCATAACCCACCTCTTCTCCAAGTGGCTTACCTGATGACGTCGCTAAGAACTCAGCCAGCGAAGTACACGCAATACGTCTTGGCTCTATCACTAATACTCGACCATGTTTTGCTGCCCAAACCGGTAAACGCGTCGACTTACCAGAGCCGGTTTCGGCTTCTACAACGAGGTGGCTTGATGGGAGGAGTTCATGAAGTGCATGTTGATAAGAATCGATGGGTAGTAGAGACATAAAAGGTGTCAATAGATGAAAAATGTGAGCTAAGTATACCTAAATCTTGGCTCGATATTCGAGAAGTGTGGCAAAGCAGTGAGATCGTCATTTTGTTTGGTTATATAGGGGATAAACAGTTTACAATTGAATAACTAAACCGTTATCATTTTTTCCGTTTTTCTTTCTCCCATATTAGGCTTCCAATGAACAACGACAAACGTCCTCTGTACATCCCATATTCAGGCCCTGCGCTACTAAGTACTCCTCTTCTAAATAAAGGCAGTGCATTCACCGCTGAAGAGCGTTCTTCTTTTAACTTAGAAGGCCTTCTGCCTGAAAATACAGAAACGATTCAAGAGCAAGTTGGTCGTGCTTACAAGCAGTACTGCAACTTCGAAAGCGACATGGATAAGCACATTTACCTGCGCAACATCCAAGATACTAACGAAACACTCTTCTATCGTTTAGTTCAGAATCATATCTCTGAAATGATGCCAATCATCTACACACCAACAGTAGGTGCGGCATGTGAAAACTTTTCTAACATCTACCGTCGTGGTCGTGGTCTGTTTATCTCTTACCCGAACCGCGATCGTATCGATGACCTACTGAACAATGCGACTAACCACAATGTAAAAGTAATCGTGGTAACGGACGGTGAGCGTATTCTTGGTTTGGGAGACCAAGGTATCGGTGGTATGGGTATTCCAATTGGTAAGCTTTCTCTATACACAGCATGTGGCGGCATCAGCCCAGCTTACATGCTACCTATCGTTCTTGATGTTGGTACCAACAACCCGCAACGTCTAGCAGACCCAATGTACATGGGTTGGCGTCATCCTCGTATTACAGGTGCGGATTACGACGCATTTGTTGAAGAGTTCATTCAAGCCGTTCAACGTCGTTGGCCAGATGCATTAGTTCAATTTGAGGATTTCGCTCAGAAGAACGCAATGCCACTACTTGAGCGCTACAAAAACCGCATCTGTTGTTTCAACGATGATATTCAAGGTACAGCTGCAGTAACCGTTGGTTCACTATTGGCGGCATGTAAAGCTGCGGGCAGCAAACTATCTGAGCAACGCGTGACATTCTTAGGTGCAGGCTCTGCAGGCTGTGGTATCGCAGAAGCGATCATCGCTCAAATGGTGTCTGAAGGCATCAGCGACGAGCAAGCTCGCTCACAAGTTTACATGGTTGACCGTTGGGGTCTGCTACAAGAAGGCATGCCAAACCTACTGGACTTCCAACAACGTCTAGTTCAAACCAATAAGAACACTGAAGGTTGGGAAACAGAAGGTACTGGTTTCTCACTATTGGATGTTGTACGTAACGCGAAACCTACAGTACTTGTGGGTGTTTCGGGCGCGCCGGGTCTGTTCAGTAAAGAAGTTATCCAAGAGATGAACCTTCACTGTGAACGCCCAATCGTGTTCCCTCTATCTAACCCAACAAGCCGTGTTGAAGCGACGCCAAACGACATCATTCGTTGGACAGAAGGCCAAGCACTTGTTGCAACAGGTAGTCCGTTCGAGCCAGTGACTCACAAAGGCACAACTTACCCAATCGCACAATGTAACAACAGCTACATCTTCCCGGGTATCGGTCTTGGTGTTCTAGCGGTTAACGCTTCTCGTATTACCGACGAAATGTTGATGGAATCAAGCCGTGCCCTAGCGACTTGTTCTCCACTAGCAATCAATGGCTCTGGTGCTCTTCTACCACCATTGGAAGAGATCCACACTGTATCTAAGAAGATTGCTTTTGCCGTTGGTAAGAAAGCGATCGAGCAAGGTGTTGCGCTAGAAATTACAGAAGAAGCGCTACAACAAGCTATCGACCAGCACTTCTGGCAGCCAGTGTACCGCCGCTATAAGCGTACTGCTTTCTAAGCCAGATTAACGACTGTCTCTAAAGCCTCTGCCTAGCAGGGGCTTTTTTTTCATTTCGACATCAGTTAATCGTTCATTTTTATAAGATATTTTTGTTACTATCGACAATTCGTTAATGATGCTCAGGCGCAAGGACCCTACCTCGAGTGAAATTCAGTTCTTCAAATTTGACCGCTCTTTTTAAGAAGGCGAGCAAAAAAATCCACACCATCCTGTTCTCCCTGTTCATCATTGTATTGATTGGGGCGGCATCGGTTATTGGTATTGATTACTGGGTTTCTTGGCAAGCTAAAGGGCGCATCATTACGCAGATTGACGACGTTCCACAACGTGAAGTGGCGGTTGTTTTAGGAACCAGTAAGTACCTAGGTCGTACTCTGAATGAATACTATAAACACCGAATCGATGCCGCTATCGAACTGTATAATCAAGGCACCATAAATCAGTTTCTACTGAGTGGTGATAACGCACATCGCTCTTATAACGAGCCTTGGACCATGAAACGTGACCTTCTTAAAGCCGGTGTACCTGAAGAGCGTATCAATCTCGATTACGCGGGTTTCCGAACACTCGACTCCATCGTTCGCGCCAAAAAGATTTTTGATACGGATAACTTCTTAATCATCACTCAAAAGTTTCACTGTGAGCGGGCGTTATTTATCGCGAGCTCTTACGATATCCACGCGCAGTGTTTAGCGGTTTCAGGCCCAACTAAACACTCAGGTTTCTCTATTCGATTACGTGAAGTTTTTGCACGAACCAAGGCATTTTTAGACCTCTACATCATAGGTACCGCACCTAAATTCTTGGGCCCTAAAGAACCGATTCAACCTAGCGCAACCCCTGAAAACAGTAATCCACAACCCGATGTGTAGAAATCTACACATTTTCGATTTGTCGCCTCACACTTTGCTACACCAAGAACAAAACACACCAACACTCCTTTATTAACTTGAGTAACATTCTGTCAACAAAGTCTGACCCTACATCAAGTCAAACACCTCAAACACAATAAGCGCCACATAAAAAAATAGGCGCACCTAATAACTGAGGTGAAACAAAAGGAGCGCCATATGACGGCACTTGTTACTACACTGAAACACTGGTTGTTCACCCGCAACAGCATGATCCTAATCGGGAATTTCTTGTTGTTTGCGACCTTGATTAATACCCTACCCTTCGAATCGCAGGTCAACACTGGTCTAAGTATTTTGATCTTTGTTGCCGTACTTTGGCTTACAGAGGCGATTCACGTCAGCATCACGGCACTGCTTGTTCCGTTGCTCGCTGTTGTATTTGGTGTCTTTAATACCCCTGCGGCACTGGCAAACTTCTCCAACCCAATTATCTTTCTTTTTCTAGGTGGGTTTGCATTAGCAGCGGCATTAAACAAGCAAGAGCTCGACAAAGCGATCGCCGATAAAGTACTTCTTATCGCTAAGGGTAAAATGTCGGTTGCGATCTTCATGCTATTCGGTGTGAGTGCAGGTCTATCAATGTGGATTTCAAACACCGCAACGACAGCAATGATGCTACCTCTGGTTTTGGGTGTTATGAACAAAGTCGACCAACGTGAAGACCGCAATACTTATGTATTCGTTCTACTTGGTATCGCTTACTGTGCGTCAATCGGTGGTATCGCAACGCTAGTAGGTAGCCCACCAAACGCAATCGCAGCGGCAGAAGTTGGCTTAAGCTTTACAGAGTGGATGGCGCTAGGTCTTCCTATCTCTTTGATTCTTCTACCTATTGCGATGGTTATTCTATACGCGATGACTAAACCACAGCTGAACCACACTTTTGAGCTAGACCATAAGCCAGTTGAGTGGACAAACAGCAAAAAAATCACTCTATCGATCTTCTTACTAACGGTTACTTTGTGGATTTTCGGCAAACCAATCAACGCAATGATCGGTGGTTTCTCGAAGTTCGATAGCCTGGTTGCTATTGGCGCTATCGTCCTGCTTGGTGCATCTCGCGCAGTAGAGTGGAAAGACGTTGAGAAAACAACTGACTGGGGCGTATTGATCCTATTTGGTGGCGGTATCTGTCTAAGTAACATTCTTAAAGCGACGGGCACCAGTGTTTTCCTAGCTCACTCTCTAAGTGGTTTCCTAGAGCAGGCTGGCGTGCTTCTGACTATCTTAGCGGTTGTTGCTTTCGTGGTATTCCTAACAGAATTCGCAAGTAACACCGCAAGTGCAGCGCTGCTGGTTCCTGTATTCGCAACGATTGCTGAAGCACTAGGTATGTCACCAGTTATCTTGTCTGCACTGATTGCTGTAGCAGCGTCGTGTGCCTTCATGCTTCCTGTTGCGACACCACCAAACGCTATTGTATTTGGCTCTGGCCACATCAAGCAGAAAGAGATGATGCGTATCGGTATGGTGCTTAACATTGTATGTATTATGGCACTAACACTATTCGCGTGGATCTTCTGGTAATCAACACTCCTTGCTCCACAAAAACGGGTTGTGATTCCCCCTAACAACCCGTTTCAATAATCAAGAGTGTAATCATAGCCTGGCACCTACTAACAACAACACAGGCATACTTTCCCTTTGGTGGCCTCACGCGCCACCTTTTTTTCTTAAAGCTCTCTTTCGATACAGAAACGTAGACCTTCGAACTCTAATCTACTATTGACTCACCACCACTTGGTTTCTGCCTGAATGCTTCGCCTGATAGAGCGCTTCGTCTGCTCTAGCGATGGTTTCTGTCATCCGTTCCTGCTTCATTTGAGCAACACCAATACTGCAGGTTAGAGGATCGCCATGAATCCATAGATGCTGACTCACGATGTTTCGGATTTTCTCCGCCTTGGCTTGTGCTTCCACAATGGACGTTTCTGGGCAAAAAACAATGAACTCTTCCCCTCCCCATCGCACCAACTTGTCGGTTGAGCTAATTAGACTCCCCACCACCATAGAAAACTCGCGCAGTATGTGGTCACCCATTTGATGGCCGTACTGATCGTTCACCGACTTGAAGTGGTCAATATCGAAATAGAGCATACTAAACACACCATAGCCCTGCTTTACGTCTTGAGATTGCGCTTTAAGCCAATCACGGACAGCGTGACGATTCAGTGTTCCAGTTAGCTCATCACGATTGGCAAGCTCTGAAAATTCAAAATTCTGTTCACGAAGAGATTTATTGACGTTCTTTAGGTGTGCATGACGCTTTTCTGCAATCACCATTCGCTTGCGCGAGTTATGTAACTCCGATATTAAGAAAACAGTCCCTGTTCCTACCCAAACAAACAGCAAGATAAGAAACAAACTTTCCGCACTGAAGTAAGAGCCTTCGAATTCGATGCTCTTAATAACAATCTGATGTTTACCAAGTTTCGCGCCTGAGCCAGTGGCGAATTCAACAAAGTTCACGTTTGAGTATTCAGGAGCAGAGTGTTCCATGGCAATATCATTATCTGCAAGCCACCATGTCATCACTTGTAAGTTTGCGATTGGGATTTCAATAACACCACCGTCAACACCTGGCTGGAACTCCATTCCATTGTATTTAAAGGAGTATTCATCATCTGGCGTTGAATAAGCAGGGTTATAATTGCGTAAGTAAGTTCTCAATCGACCACTAGACTCTTCACTGGTGTGGTAGTCGATATTGACTCGAAAAGTATGATATTGAGACAGGTCGATCCCGATAGTTGGATCAGAGTTGATTTTGATAGACAGCCCGCAATAAGGCCAAGGGTATTCAGACTTTATTAATTCACAATCCAAAACATAATGGCCGTCTTTGAAACTCAAAACCGAAGTACTGACGCCATTATCGACCTTATCGCTGGTTGCGATAAATTCAAACTTATTTGGGGTAATTTCCGTGATGACCCGATTGCCGCTCACTTGATATAGCTGAACAATTGCCAAAGTCGCCACAACCAAAAATATGACAACCTTATGTATCCATTTCACTGATTATGTTTCCAATCTTACGCGCACAATCGGCGTTTTGTACAAACAAGACTCTGCGAACTATGCCAAACGCTCATACCTCGCTTTCCATCGTTATAGCACGGCTTTTCAAAATGTCATACTATAATTTAGAGAGTGCTCAATAAAAGTTCGAACGCCTTATCAATCATCAATATTACGTACTTAGAGTATCTGTATTTGGTATACTGACTAAATAATCAATGCGGCAAAGGCTACGGCTAGATCGCAAAATATAATCAAAAACGCACGAGTAATGTCATGTCTTTATTAGCGAAAGGAACACTCAAAAAGATGAGTGCTTCTCTTGATGGTACGGTTACGTATCATCTACCGGTCGGCGAAGAGTTTGTAGAACTTAACCCTTTGATTGGCAAAACCATTAACCTCACGCACACAGGCAACATCTTCTGCTGCTCTTGCGGTAAGAAAACCAAGAAAAGCTACTCACAAGGCCACTGCTTTGTATGTATGAAGAAGCTAGCAAGCTGCGATATGTGCATCATGAAACCAGAAACTTGTCACTACGATCAAGGCACCTGTCGTGAGCCTCAATGGGGCGAAGAGAACTGCATGGTTGATCACTTCGTGTACCTATCAAATACCTCAAGCCTTAAAGTGGGTATTACTCGTCATACTCAGATCCCAACACGTTGGATTGATCAAGGTGCCACTCAAGGCTTGCCTATCTTAAAAGTGAAGACTCGTCAGATCTCAGGTCTGATTGAAGTTGAACTGGCAAAGCACATCGCAGATAAAACCAACTGGCGTACCCTATTAAAAGGCGATGGTGATGACATCGAATTGGTTGAGCGCGCGAAAGAGTTGCTGCCTCTTGTGGAAGACAAGATTCAGGAAATCAAAGCTCAATTTGGTGATGACGCAATTGAAGTTCTTAATGAAAACATCACGCCACTTAGCTACCCAGTTGAGCAACATCCTGTGAAGATAACGTCACATAACTTCGATAAGAATCCAGAAGTAGCGGGTGTACTGCAAGGCATTAAAGGCCAATACCTTATCCTTGATACGGGTGTAATCAACATTCGCAAATTTGGCTCTTACGAAGTAGAAGTGTCTGCTGAGTAATGCTTCAATTTAGATAAAAATAACGGCGCTATATTGCGCCGTTATTTTTAAGAGCTCAGCCTACTTAGAGCCTCTCTTTGACAGTGCTTTTAAGGTTCTGCATGAACGTTTTAAAATGCGGCATGAAATCCAAAAACAGAGGATGCTTGCGGTCTTTCATCATCACAGGGCCAAGCAAACGAAGAGCTACCGCCACTTTCGTTGCCATTTCAGGTTCAAGCCCACTGCCCTTTTTCAAACTGTCGACAACGTTGAATAGGTCTTCACGATCTTGGTAATCAAACTCTAGTGTTCTTGCTTGTTCGACACCGACTTCTTCAATTGTGATGCGGTACTGTTTATCTTTGCGAATTGTAGGAATCATTTTATGGCCTCTAATGCATTTAAGTTGGTCGTTAATAACGTTAGGAAATGACGATGATTTGGGTTAGCTCTTTAGGAACTTCTCCACCTTCGGCTTAATCGTCATCGACACCGTTATCATGAGCACTAACGCCACAGGCAATGCTCCTAGTACTCCATTCATCCATGCTTCTATAAAGTCAGTGCGATTGCTCAACCCCACATTGTGATACGCACTTGTTAGCGCCATCCCCGATTCCATTACTAGCGCCATAATGATGCCAACAAGCGCGTCTCTCGCTTTTGCTGCCATATTAGGAAGTAGCTTTTGTGCGCCTTTGGTTAACAGCGCCATCAAGGTGAAACCCATTGGGATCACTGTAACTAGTGCGGTAAAAAAGTTAGTTGCCCAATCGGCAAAGAAAGTCTCCGTAAAACCTAGGTTAAGGTACGTCATTGTTCCGGTGATCGTGCCACCCATTAGGCTAACCATGCCCAACATAACCAAGACTTTTTGGATAAGCGGCGTTTTCTGTGGCTTGATTACTGATTCATTCATCACAGCTTGTACAGTCATTCTCTTCTCCAGTCTTGAATTAGCTTTGAATTAAGTTGATAATGTCAACTATAGTTTAATTTGATTGATAATGTCAACTAGTTTGACTAAGGCGTTTTTATGTCTGAAGGTAAATCACTGGATAGCCTGTTTAAATTGGTACATGCCGTAAAAAGAAATGTGCATGAAAAGATAGAGGCGTTGGATCTCGATATTGCACCTATGCACGTGCGTGTATTAAAGATCATCACCAAGAAGCCGCAGTGTACTGCTGTTGATATCGCGAACTTTTTGGACCGAGATAAGGCGCAAGTGACTCGCTTGCTCAGTGCCCTAATTAAACAAGAATTGATCGTTAAAGAGCCCAACCCCGAAGACAAACGCAGTCAATGTTTGGCTATCACCGAGCGCGGTAAAGCCATTGTTGATCAGCTAAGTGAGGTTGATAGCGAGATGTTTGAGAAGATGAAGATAGGCATTGATAGTGTTGAGCTCGCAACCTTTGAGCGAGTGGCTAAAAAGATGGCTCAAAATCTCAATTCGAAAGGATGAAAAACAAAGAGCGCACTATTTCGAGTGCGCTCTTTTCGTTTGATTGTGAGTCCGGATTAGTCTTTACGAAGAATGCCTTCCAACACATTGAACAGTAAGTCGATCTCTTCAATTGAGTTGTAGTGCATACAACCAATGCGAACCACACCTGTCTCTTCTATGCCTAGCTGTTTCACTAAGCCAAGCGCGTAAAAATGACCATTCCAAACACAAATATTGTGCTCGCCTAGCGCTTTAGCTATCGATTCTGGTGAGTGTTCATCAAACGTGATGGCAAACGTCGGCGTACGCAAGTTCGAGTCATGGGTTGTTTTACCGTAAAGTCGAACACCGCTTAGCTCGTTCAACCTTTGCAAGAAATACTCACTCAGCTGACTCTCATGGCGATTGTACAGCTTGTAACTCTGCTCTAAACGCGTTCTTAGATCGTCTGCCGGATCGCCGCACTGCGCAAGGTAATCAACCGCTGCAATCACACCCGCTAAGCCTTCAAAACTCTGAGTACCGGTTTCAAAACGACCAGGGCCAACATTCGTTGCAGGCTCAACTTTGTAAGGCTTCAACGTATGTAACCACTGAGGTGCAACATAAGCGATACCAACATGAGGCCCGAAGAACTTGTATGCGGAACACGCTAGGAAATCACAATTCAGCTTCTGCACATCAATCAAGTGATGAGGTGCGTAATGAACGGCATCAACGTAAACCTGCGCACCTTTGCTGTGTGCCAGCTCTACGACTTTCTCTACATCAACAATCGAGCCTGTGGTATTGGAAGCGAAAGTGACGGCGACCAATCGCGTCTTATCACTCAATAGAGACTCTAAATGCGCCATGTCTAGGCTGCAGTCTTCCTCATCTACACGAACTTGATGTACTACAACACCTTTGTCTTCCGCCGCTTGCTGCCAACTTGATACGTTAGAGTAGTGATCGAGTGCAGTAACAATGATTTCATCGCCCTCGTTCCAATCGCGGCTAATTGCTCGGCTTAATTGGAACGTCAACGAAGTCATGTTGGCACCAAAAACGATGTTGCCAGAAGATTCTGCATTCAGTAATGCTTGAACCGACTCTCTCGCCTGCTGCATTAACCCTGTCGTTTTCTGGCTCGAAAAGTAGTGTCCACCTAGATTTGAATTAAAATGGCCAAGGTACTCAGTCATTGAGGCTAGGACATTTTCAGGGACTTGCGAACCACCAGGCCCATCAAAAAAAGTAACAGGCTTGCCATTATGATATTGGCTTAATGCGCTAAATTGCTGGCGAACTTCATTAAGAGTGAAGGACATTACGCTCATCCTTTGCTGTTAGTACGAATACATCCATATGACCCACTTCATCGTGGTCAATCGTGCGAATCGGTTGAGCATTGTGCCAAAGCTTACTGTCTGCGAGCATCGCCACTTCGCCATCTTCAAGTACTTTTCTAAAGAATGGTGCTTCGTGAGAATCTTGGTAAAGCATAATCTCACCACCAACAATGTTGTGACGGTTCATACCGATCAGTGCGATGTGGTCAAAACCATCTTGGTGTACACCTTCAGGGGCTACTTGCGTCTCTTCGTAAATTGCCGAGATACGAATTTGGTGAATTTCGATCTCTTGACCGTCTTTCAAACCGTTTGTCTCGATGAAGAGTTCACACATCTCTTTCATGCCTTCACTCTTTAGAATGTTAGCTTCAACAGGTTCAAATTCGCGTACTACGTCGCCTTGAAAGTGATTAATGTCTTCTGATTGAACAAAGTTGTGCTTGTCCTGTTCCACAACCTGACCACCGCAAAAACGAATTACCGAGTATCTTCTTAAACGAAACTTACCATCTGCATGTTCTGTGCTTGGTAGCTTTTCAAACGAAGGTGACAACTCTTCAACGGCATGGTTGCTGAGGTGGGTAATATGTAGGGTGTTTTCGTGAGCATGTAACATCATCGACTCCTTAATGAATGTCCACTTTACTTATTTTATTTAACCTTTTGTTTACATAAATGATACGTGAAGATCTGGTTAAATCAACTTTAAACAACCATTTATTCTGCTGTAGAGATAAATTTAAAACTTAATGCCAACTTGAATTCAAAAACCAGTGATTAAAACCAGTTCAAAAGTTGGGCACCTTTAAAATTCAGCACACTTCACTGGCTAGTTTTATTCACTATTTTTAATTAAAAAGGCAATGTTTAATTTGGCACGCTATTCTCTAATTTTCTGCGCAGCTTTGTGTTTTGAAAGGAATGAATGAGGAATTAAGAGGAGTCGAATTGAACAAACATGATAATGATTGCCAACAAAAACGGTTACAGACTGAAATGCGACACACCTAATGAACCCGCAACTATTGACCATTTACACAGTGGTCGCACATTGGTTAATTTATCAACTGAAAAGTATCCAAACGCCTTTGCTTGCGCGTCTGGAACAGGTCGAGTTCGGGGGGAACTCGGCCGCCCCAGTTTCATTTGCTTTCTTTTGAGGTTCGGAGGGGATCACTTTCCAATCTCGTTAGTAATGAGCGGAACTTCTACGTAAATAGCACGGTTTCACAAGCGCCGAGAGTCACTTCCAAACTCATTAATAACCTATTTTGAGTTTTCTGCCATTTTTCACGTAACAGTTTTCCTCAATTTTTTGATCATGTAGTTAGTTGAGTATCAATGTAATCAATTTACAGTCGAAGGTGTTGGTGCAAGTCAGTGAACAAGCTAACAAACTACTCAGATGAACAAAGTTGTGAGTTACTCTTGATTTCGGTTTGCTTCTGACATTTTGGTTGTTCAGGTTGAGGGCAATTGCTTGACTGGATTAATTCACTGAAAAATAATAATAAATCCATCCGATGCATAAATAGTAACTATCAGTTAGTAATTTGAGGAACGCAAGGTATGCATTATCTGAACAACTCGACGAAACAATTTAGACCGCCTAATTCCGTGCCGATAAAGTGTACTAACCTAGAATGTGGTTATGAGTTCTATGCTGCAAACTTTATTCGGTCAGTAAATTCAGAGGTTGTAGTGAAGAATACCACTACAACCTGCCCGCAATGTAATTCAGTCGCGAAATATGCTGATTTTAAAATAGATCGCAGCGGGAAAATTCACATATCTGACATATTCAAGGATTTGAAAAAAATTAGCTCCAATGAAAAGTTGGAAGCTATTAAAGAAAAGCTAGCAGCAAATGATGATATTGGTGCAAATGAGTTTGTCGACGCACTTGTAAATGTAGATCCAAGTTTTAACAAATATCGTCAAGCGGTACTTAATTTATCCTTACCCTCATTAGAATTTTTAGTTACAACAATTATTTCTCTAATAGCACTTGTCCTTACATTAAGAGCTAACACTCTTACCGAAGATGGCAATGAAATCATGAGGCAGCAAATTGAATTGAGTAAGCAACAATTTGAGTATCAAAAACTTCAAGATCTAAAAGCGGAAGAGGCAGTTAATGCAAAACAAAAAGAACTCGCAGAAAGTAAACAGCAGATAGATGCTCTGAAAGCACAAGTTGATGCCTTGTTGCAAGAGTTGCTATCCGAGGAGCCACCAAAAGAAATGAAAAAACCAAAACCGTTACTAAAGGCTTCTTTAAGGAATAAACTGTGCCTTTGTGGTAGCGGGAAAAAAGCCAAAAAATGTCACCCAAGAGGAATTGCATAAGCTAAATTGGAACTGTCCAGCATTGTGCAAATCAACCACGACCGACAACGGTGAACTTAATATTTGGAATATTAGAAGTTATCAAAAAAAGGACTGCGTGAAGCGACTCTGAGAAGGTTTGTCCAATACTGGCGTTATGCTTATTAGGAGTTCTATGTACCAGTTAGAAGTAAAGTATCATTTAGTAAAACATCACTTTCCGCCTAGTGAAGGATGGAAGGTTTTAGTTAATGTCGATGCCATGGAAAGAGCAAAAGGGCCTCAGCACCCAACAGAGAAGAAAGCTCGGGTCGAAAAAGCGGAAGAGAAACTATTGGCTCTTGGAGCGGATATTGGTGCCCACCCTATATATGGTCGTGTAGATGTGTGTGCAATTCACCCTACAAAAGGTACTTATTTAGTCGAAGTAGAAGGACAGTCATCTAAACAAAAAGAGCAAGCCATGTACTCAGCATTAGGACAAACATTGTTGCAAATGAACGAGCGTAACGCAGTTAAATACTGTATCGCAGTCCCCGATGAGGATAAATGGCAAATTCAACTTGAAAAAATACCTCGTTATGTCAGATCATTACTGAATTTATCATGTTTGCTAGTTTCGGTTTGTGGAGTTCGTGAAGCCTAAGCATAGCAAGCTATATAAGAGCGCGTTAGAGTTTAACTCTAGCGTGTTTCTATCCAACGCTCCACAACCCACATGCTCCATGAACTCTCAAACGTTCGGGCTCCCTACTTCGCTTTTGTAGCCCTGTCGCAAACAATAGTTTGGCGTGCGGAATGCCAATCCAGTTAACGTGCTGCCAATGTTGTACTCCCCCAACACACCTTAACCTTGCGACGTTCTTGCTGCCTTTCCAGCCACGAGAACGTTTGTCTCGGTTAAGTTCTAACCTATAACGATTAATTACATTTGCGCCCTTGTTAAAACTTTAATTGCCCTCATATTTTCCATACAATCATCAACGATTATAAATAAAAACGAATTCTATCTCGGAGTCCTCATGAGCGACGTAAAGCATTGTAATTTATTGATTCTTGGTTCTGGCCCTGCCGGCTACACTGCTGCTGTTTACGCAGCTCGTGCTAACCTAAATCCAGTTCTTGTTACCGGTATGCAGCAAGGTGGTCAATTAACAACAACCACTGAAGTTGAAAACTGGCCTGGCGATGCAGAAGGCCTAACGGGTCCGGGTCTTATGGAGCGTATGAAAGAGCACGCCGAGCGATTTGAAACTGAAATCCTGTTCGACCACATTAACGAAGTTGATCTATCGAAGCGTCCTTTCACACTGAAAGGTGACTCAGGTGAGTACACATGTGATGCACTGATCATCTCAACGGGTGCTTCAGCGAAATACCTAGGTCTTGAATCTGAAGAAGCATTCAAAGGTCGTGGCGTATCAGCATGTGCTACGTGTGATGGTTTCTTCTACCGTAACCAGAAAGTTGCAGTCGTGGGTGGCGGTAACACAGCGGTTGAGGAGGCGCTTTACCTTTCAAACATCGCGTCTGAAGTTCACCTAATCCACCGTCGTGACACATTCCGCGCTGAGAAGATCTTGGTTAAGCGTTTAATGGACAAAGTTGAGAACGGTAACATCGTACTTCACACAGACCGCACGCTAGACGAAGTTCTTGGTGACGATATGGGTGTAACAGGCGTTCGCATTAAAGATACTCAGTCTGATAAGACAGAAGATATCGACGTAATGGGCGCGTTTATCGCTATCGGCCACCAGCCAAATACTGGCATCTTCAAAGGCCAACTAGAAATGAAAGACGACTACATCATCGTACAATCTGGTCTGGAAGGTAACGCAACGCAAACCAGTATTGAAGGTGTATTTGCTGCGGGCGACGTAATGGATCACAACTACCGTCAAGCGATCACATCTGCGGGTACAGGCTGTATGGCGGCACTTGATGCGGAACGTTTCCTAGACGGACTGACCGATAAGTAAAACCTCAGTTTTCAATTTTGCCGATTGGCACGCTAAATACTGAGTTTAAATACACTTTGTTATAATTCCCTAGAACCCCGTGGTATATCCACGGGGTTTTCTTTTGTATACTAACCGCCCTCAACCGAATAATAATTATCATTAAGCCTTCATAATGGATAAGAAAAAACAACGCAGCTTGAATAAATGGCTTAAGCAACAAAGCAGCCTCGCAAAGCGCTGGCTCATGATTGCTATTGGCCTTGGCGTACTTTCAAGCGTGTTCTTGGTGGCTCAAGCTGCCCTTCTCGCCTCTATTCTTCATCAACTGATTATCGAAAATGTCGATAAATCTGAGTTAGTCGGTCATTTTGCAGGCCTAGCTCTTTCGGTTGTTGGTCGAGCTGGTTGTACTTGGGGGCGAGAGATCGCCGGTTACCGTTGTGGTGAGCAAGTTCGTGTTTACATCCGCCAGTTGATTCTGGATAAACTTCGCGACCTTGGTCCTGCCTACATCAAGGGCAAGCCAGCAGGTACATGGGCAACGCTGCTTCTAGAACAAGTCGAAGACATGCAAGACTTCTTCTCGCGTTACCTGCCTCAGATGTCGCTTTCGGTAATGATTCCGTTTGTTATCTTGGTGGTAGTTTTCCCAGTGAACTGGGCAGCCGGTCTTATCTTCCTTATCACTGCACCACTGGTTCCTATCTTTATGGCACTGGTGGGAATGAAAGCAGCCGATGCCAACCGCAAAAACTTTAAGGCGCTGCAACGATTGTCTGGTCACTTCTACGACCGTCTACAGTCAATGACCACGATTCGTCTGTTTGACCGCACATCGGCAGAGACAGAAGTGCTGCATGGGGCATCGGAAGTGTTCCGTTCTCGCACCATGGATGTATTGAAGATCGCTTTCCTATCTTCTGCGGTTCTAGAATTCTTCACCTCGCTTTCTATCGCAATGACTGCGGTTTACTTCGGTTTCACTTACATCGGTGAGTTGAACTTCGGTCACTATGGCGCTGGGGTTACTCTGTTCGCAGGTTTGTTTATTTTGATTCTAGCGCCTGAGTTTTACCAACCTCTGCGTGATCTGGGTACTTTCTACCACGCTAAGCAACAGGCTGTAGGCGCTGCAGAAAGCATTGTTGAGTTTCTAGAAACAGACATCAACAAAGTAAAATCAGGTGATACGCAACTCAACAGTGACGCTGGAATATCCATTGAAGCTCAAGACCTTAAAGTGTTGAGCCCAGAAGGTGTTCAGTTAGTTGGCCCTATTAGCTTTGCGCTTAATACTCAGCAATCCACTGCCCTTGTTGGCCCAAGTGGTGCGGGTAAAACAAGTTTAATCAATGCCATTCTTGGTTTCATGCCTTATGAAGGAAGCCTGAAAATCAATGGTGTTGAGTTAAGAGAGCTTGATCTTGCCTCTTGGCGTAAAGCTATCAGCTGGGTTGGTCAAAACCCGCTGCTACTGCACGGCACCATCCGTGACAATGTCACGCTAGGTAAACAGGACATCAGTGATCAAACTGTTCAACAAGCGCTAGAGCAATCTTTCGCAGATGAGTTTGTTCAAGAGCACGGGCTGGATTACATGATCTCAGATCGCTCAGGCGGCTTGTCTGTCGGTCAATCACAACGTTTGGCGCTGGCTCGCGCGATGATTCAAAATGGTCAATTCTGGCTACTGGATGAACCAACTGCCAGCCTAGATACACGCAGTGAAAAACTAGTGATGCAGGGTATCAATAATCGCATCCAAAACAACACTGCCCTACTCGTGACGCACCAACTTGCGCCGCTGCAATCGGTAGACAACATTCTGGTTCTGCGCGACGGTACGCTCGTAGAGCAAGGCAACTTCAATGAACTGTCTCAGTCCGGCGGTCTATTTGAAGAGATGCTAAACGCAAACTTAGCTCAACAAGATAATAAGGGTAATTTAGATGCGTGATTTACTGCCTTACCTGAAACTGTATAAGAAACATTGGTTTGGGCTATCTTTGGGTATGCTACTTGCGTTCCTGACATTAGCCGCATCTATCGGTTTATTGACCCTGTCTGGTTGGTTCATTTCTGCTTCTGCGGTTGCTGGCCTGACGATTGCTCGTGAAACCTTTAACTACATGCTGCCGGGTGGTGGTGTACGTGGCTTAGCGATGAGCCGTACCGCTGGCCGTTGGGGTGAGCGTGTAGTAAGCCACAATGCGACCTTCAAGCTGTTGACTGATCTTCGTATCTTCTTCTTCAAAAAGCTCGCACCGCTTATCCCAGGTCGTATTTCAAATCTGCGTGATGCTGACCTGCTAAACCGCTTGGTTGCGGATGTGGATGCGATGGACCATGTATACCTACGACTGGTAAGCCCAGTAACGGTGGGTGTACTCGGTATCTTCTTCCTAACAGCATTTTTGATGTGGTTTGATAGCTATCTAGGATTAATCTTAGGCTCTATCCTATTGATCATGTTAATCATCTGGCCTGTATTGTTCTACAAGCTGGGTAAACGCAACGGCGGTGAGTTAACCCAGAACAAAGCCGATCTACGTGTTACCACACTGGATTGGATTGAAGGCTACAGCGAGCTAACTCTGTTTGGCGCTGAAGAACGCTACCGCAACGCGATTCTAAACACGCAACAAAAGCTGATGGCGAACCAGTTCGTTAATGCCAGCCTAACGGGCATGGCGTCAGCGGCATTGATGCTGTTCAACGGTTTAACTTTAGTGTTGATGTTGTGGCTTGCTGCAGACGGTGTTGGCGGTAATGCCCCTGACCCACTGATCGCATTGATGGCATTCGCAACGATGGCGAGCTTCGAGCTACTAATGCCTATCGCGGGCGCGTTCCAGCACTTAGGTCAAACACTAACTTCAGCGCGTCGCTTGAATGAAGTGATCCTATCGGAGCCAGAAGTCCAGTTTAGCGATAGTAAACTTGATATTGACCAACCGCTGGATATTCAATTCAACGCGGTTTCATTCCAATATCCGGACTCTGAACGCTCGGTACTGAATGCGGTTGACCTATCAATCCCAGCGAACAACAAGGTGGCGATTGTCGGCCAAACAGGTTCTGGTAAATCGACCTTGATTCAGTTGCTGACTCGCTATTGGGATCCAAAGCGTGGTGTAATTTCTATTGCGGGTATCGACCTAACACAGTGGAATGAGGGCCAACTGCGTGAATCCATCAGTGTGGTAAGTCAGCGTGTTGATATCCTAAACGGTAGCCTGCGTGACAACCTACTTATTGCCAAGCCACAAGCTAGCGACGAAAAACTGCAAAGCATTTTGTCGAACGTGGGCCTTGAGAAGTTGCTTGAGGACAACGCACTAGACGCATGGTTAGGTGATGGTGGTCGTCAATTATCTGGTGGTGAAAAACGTCGTATTGGCATTGCACGTGCCATTCTTCATGACGCCCCTATCCTACTGTTAGACGAGCCTACCGAAGGCTTAGATAAGCAGACAGAGAAAAGCATCATGGCACTGTTTGAACAGCACTTCGAAGGCAAGACGGTTATCTTCATTACTCACCGCTTGATTGGACTAGAGAAGATGGATTCCATCGTCTTGATTGAGCAAGGTGAGATTGTAGAACATGGCTCTCATGCAGAGCTGCTGTCGAGTGAAGGTCGTTACTTCCAGCTTCGACAAGCCATATAAGAAGCGTCTCTTCCATCAAGATAAAACGACAAAGCCCGAGTACAGTCTACTCGGGCTTTTTGTTGTTTCTCAACTGTCCATTCTAGGTTGTTGTCTTCGCTCCCTATTTGTTGTTCTACGTTTAAGAGAAAATATAGAGGTGCTTCTTAAAACACTGGCTACAACGACATCGCCAAGAATTGGGGTAACGCAATCTCTGTATTGCCGTTCGTCTCACTCTTCTCAGCACTGTCTCCAATTGACACTTTTCACACACCCTTACGATATACATACTATGTTGATAAGGTCTCAAATCACTCTTTCTCACTTGTATCTAAAGTCTTTCTACACTGTTTTTTTAGTTATCACTTTAGGTACTCAAGGCAAGGGGTTCTATTCAGACTCAGTCACACTAGGCTTCGTTGATGACTGTTTCTGTTGCTGAGTAAATTACATCTACGTATTTCCCAAGTCCTAACAAAAACGACACCAATATAAAAAGTCTTTGGTCACTGAACATCACCACCAAGCGTGATGTTCTAGAAAAGGTAATCAATGAACTGATTCAGAGAAGAGCGCTGATATTCGACTATTTGATGGCGCTCGTTAACAAACAAGATATTAATAATTAGAACAATACGTTAGATATCTAACCGACAAAAAGAAACACGCCTAATCCCACTTTAAAACCACATGATATGAATTGTTTGGAATCGATTATGTTTTTGTTTATATCGAAATCTACGCTCTCACTACACTGGTGTTCTTTACTGTTTATTAACTGAAGGATACTCATTGTGAAATTCAACCGAACAACGATTGCCAACCTAAGCGACTTATTTAAATCATCAAAGAACAAGCTGAAACTCACGAAGCACAACGCATTGTTTTTAATGAGTGCACTGGCTATATCATCGACGGTCGAAGCTGCGCAGTTCTCAACAACCGACGACAACGCGCCAACAGGCAGCAACCAAACTCTAACTATGTTCCAAGACACCACATTCAACCTAGTGGGTGAATCACTGTCTGTTGGTGACAAATTGCCTTCAGTCGCGCTAATGACTAACGAAAATCAAGCGTACGACACCTCTGCTGAGAACAAAAATGTTCGTATTGTTAGTGTGTTGGCTTCTGTAGATACACCTGTTTGTGATCAACAAATTCAAGATCTTTCCAAATTCGTTGAAAACAACAAGCAACTGCTTGCCGACATTGATTTCGTTGGGTTAAGTGCGGACACCACTTTCGCTCTAGACCGTTTCAAAAAAGAGAAGAAACTATCTAATGACTTGGTGCTGCTTTCAGATGCCAAAGATCATGCCTTTGGATTTAAGACAGGTACGCAAATTAGTGAGTTGGGACTGCTTACCAGAACAACGTTTGTTGTAGATAAAAACAACACCATCGTTTACTTGCAACGTGTTCCTGAGTTAACAACCATTCCTGACTTAGAGAAAGCTGTTGAGGTTGCTAAGAAGCACCTATAAACGTAAGAACAGTTAGTTTGGCTAGCTCACTCTTATGTTGAGCTGGCCATTTTTGCTGACGTTTAGCCACGTCGTCTTTAAGTTCCTCCCATCTAAATTTCCCAACCCTTCTGCTAACTTGTCATCTGGCCTTTTAACTTTGAGTCGCTGTTCAGCAACTTCAGACATGAAGAGATCTCTACTCTCTCATCAAATATTATTTGCTAACAATTATCACTCAATGAGTTGCGTATAATTTCGGCTGTAGCACATTTCTATGATCATCTTTCGACGATAATACGTATCGATCGTTCTTAAGGAATAAACTCCCCCAAAAACTATAATGGAGAACAACGTATGTCTTTACGATTAATCGCAACCACCGTCGCTCTTATCGGTGCGAGTTTTACTGCTCAAGCGTCTGAGTGTGAAGTATCAATTGATGCTAGCGACCAAATGAAGTTTTCAACGGATACCCTAAGCGTTCCAGCGAGCTGTAAAGAAGTGACGCTTACGCTAAACCACACAGGTTCTATGCCTGCACAATCCATGGGGCACAATGTTGTCATCACAGATACAGCGTCAGTCCAAGCCGTAGGTATTGATGGTATGTCAGCGGGCTTAGACAACAACTACGTAAAACCGGGCGACGACCGCGTGTACGCATTCACACGAATCATTGGTGGTGGTGAGTCAGCGTCTGTGACGTTTAGCACCGAGAAAATGCAAGCCGGCGGCGATTACTCGTTTATCTGTTCTTTCCCGGGCCACTGGGCAATCATGAAAGGCAAATTTGAGTTTAAGTAATCAGCTCAGTCATTGATTCAAATAGCGGATATAAAAAAGCCCCAGCCTAAGTCTAGGCTGGGGCTTTGTTTTATTTATTCAACTCGATTACAGCTTGAATCGGCTGATCTCGTTCTCTAGCTCATGAGAAAGTTCAGACAGCTGAGCTGCTTGTTCTGCAGCTTGGTGCGCTTCGTCAGCTAGCTCGTTAGATACGTCACGGATGCCTTCGGTGTTGCGAGTAATCTCAGACGTTACTGACGCTTGCTCTTCCGCAGCAGAAGCGATTTGTGTCGCCATATCGCTGATACGTTCAACCGCAGCATGAATCTGCGTTAGGCTCGCTGCCGCAGAGTTTGCGTCGTCTACGCTGGTTTCAGCAAGAGAGCGGCTATCGTTCATGATGCTAACTGCTTTACCTGTAGTACCTTGAAGTAACTCGATAGTTTGCTGGATCTCTTGTGTAGAACCATGAGTGCGTTGGCTAAGAACACGAACTTCATCTGCTACAACGGCAAAGCCACGACCTTGCTCACCTGCACGTGCTGCTTCAATAGCAGCATTCAGTGCTAGAAGGTTAGTCTGCTCTGCGATGCCTTGGATATTTGAAAGAATCGCGTTGATGCTGTTACCGTGCTCTTCCAACTCAAGAATAACGTTTGTTGCAACTTGAACTTCTTGTGCAAGGTTTTGAATAGAGCTTTGAGTTTGAGTCACTTGACCCGTGCCGTGCTCACAAGCACCTACTGCTTCTGATGAGTTCTGTGCAGTGTGGTCTGCGTTGCCTGCAATCTCTTGTGTCGCAGCTGCCATCTCATTTACAGCCGTTGCAACCATGTTGATCTCGTCTTGCTGCATCTGGATACGTGCACTACGCTCTTCCGCTTGCGAAGCCGTTTGACGAGCTTGGTTCGCCAAAGAAGCTGATACTTCACTTAGCTTAAGCACCATTGTGTGCATGTTGCCCACAAAGCGGTTGAAGTTTTCAGCCAGTTGGCCGATCTCGTCATCGCTCTTAGGCTCAAGGCGTTGAGTTAGATCGCCTTCACCTGATGCAATCTCTTCTAGTGCAACCGATACTCGGTTTAGATCGCGGAACAAGAAGCTCACTAACCAAGATACGAGTGCGATAACCACCAATGTTATTACAACAGCCGTCATGATTAGCTGAGTAAGAAGTGTCGAGTGGCTCGCTTCTTCTGTTGCACGGTCCATTTGAACACCGAAGATCCAGTTCGTGTCTGGTACCTTAGTGAAGTAAAGTAGTTTCTCTTTACCACGCTCGTTGATGATCTCGATGCTACCAGTGCGTACTGCATTCTCAATAACTGGCATTGAAATGTCATTAGACAGTTGGCTTACAGGCTTCAAGCTTAGTGCTGAATCAGGGTGAGCCAAGAATGTACCATCGGTCGCATCGATTAGCATTGCGTATGCGTTGTCACCCACATCTAGGCTGATCACATCACTAACCAGTTGATCAATCAGTACGTCAGCTCCAACAACACCGACAAATTGACCATTCTTACGTACTGGTTCCGCAATCGTCACTAGAAGCGCTTTCGTGATTGCATCTGTGTAAGCGGTTGTAATGATTTGCTTACCTGCTGCGTTTGCTTCTTGGTACCAAGGGCGCTGACGCGGGTCGTAGCCTGCGCGGTTACGCTCTGGGTGAGAACGGTACATACCGCCCTCTGGTGTGCCAAGGAAGATATCATCGAAGCCACCCGCAATACGAGCTTGCTTTAGATATGGAACTACATCGCTCTCTTGCGAAAAATCATTAAATGCAGATGCAATGTCTCTACGAATATCAATCCAATTTTTAATACCTTCAGAAGCCGCTTCCGATACGCTTTCTGCTCGCATGTAAATTCCGCTGCGAGTTTGTTCAAATAGTTGGTTTGCAGAGAGCCATGTCAACGCTGTTGCCATAACTACCACTGCCGATAAGCTAGCGCCTATCAACTTTTGCTTTAATGTTAATTTCATTATGAGTACACAAGTGGTTGGAAAACCCGCGCATACTAACCAAATTAATATCCAAATTCGAGTGCTTTTGACAAATAAATGCGCAATATAACGTCGCGAAATTCATAACTTTATTTAATGACAAAAGCTTGTCACTTCGCCAAATTTACAACGCTCTTATTGGCCTAATTGTGCCCATAAAGACCCTAGTTTTTGTATATAAAAAAAGCGAAAGAGCATGACTCTTTCGCTTTATATCAACCTTATGAATCTATAAATATTTCAAGACTCACCAGAGCAATTAGCGTTTCTCAGTACGCATACCCATCAACAAACTCATACACATCAACAATAAGATAATTGTGAATGGTAGAGCCGTAGAAATCGCACCAGCTTGCAGTGCCTGTACCGCTTCTGTGCCGCCAACCCATAGCAGTGCCACTGCGATTGCACCCTCGAGGAACGCCCAGAACACACGTTGTGGTACTGGTGTATCAACTTTACCACCAGCAGTAATGCTATCGATAACTAAAGAGCCTGAGTCTGATGAAGTAATAAAGAACACAAGCACTAGAACAACCGCAATAATTGACAGCAACGTACCAAACGGCAGCACGTCAAACATCTGGAACATCGCCAGTGAAATGTCCGTTAGGCCATCAGTACCAAGTTGACCAATACCATTGGTAATTTGGTCAATCGCTAGGCCACCGAATACTGACATCCAAATGATGGTTACTGTTGTCGGTACAATCAGTACTGCAGTGATAAATTCACGAACGGTACGACCTTTAGAAACACGTGCGATAAACATACCTACGAATGGTGACCAAGAGATCCACCAAGCCCAATAGAATACCGTCCAACCGTGTAGCCAAGCCTCATCTTCACGACCGTGCGGGTTACTCAGCGGAATAATGTTCTCAATGTAGGCCATCAATGTGGTTGGGATTGAACCAAGAGTCACTGCATAACCAATCAGACCAACCAAGATCAGTAGCAAGAACGCCACCAGCATGTTGATGTTACTGATGACCTTTACGCCACCGTCGATACCGCGTAGTACCGAAACAACAGCAAGTAGAGTCACGACACTGATAACAATTACTTGCAGTGACAAACCAGCTTCAATACCGAACACGTGCTGGATACCCGATGCCGCTTGCTGCGCCCCTAAACCAAGAGATGTTGCCAAGCCAAACAGTGTTGCCAATACCGCTAGGATATCAACCACGTGACCCGCCCAGCCCCACGCTCTGTCACCCAAGATTGGGTAGAAGATAGAACGAATAGAAAGCGGAAGGCCTTTGTTGTACGTAAAGAACGCCAAAGACAAAGCAACCACACCGTAAATAGCCCAAGGGTGTAGACCCCAGTGGTACATTGTTGCACCCATTGCCAAGCGTGCCGCTTCTGGTGTGTTAGGCTCAACACCAAGTGGCGTCTCATACCAACCAGTGAAATATGCTGCAGGTTCAGCAACACTCCAGAACATTAGACCAATACCCATACCCGCGGCAAACAGCATTGCCAACCAAGACATGAACGAGTAATCAGCCGTTGCGTCATTACCACCTAGACGAATCTTACCGAAAGGAGAAACGATCAAACCTAAGCAGAAAATAACGAAAATGTTACCAGACCAGATGAATAGCCAATCAAACGAGTTGATGATTTGCCATTTAACACCATCCAGTACCGCCTTAGCAGACGCGGTATCCGTCACCAATACCCCAATTAAAAACAGCGCAATCAGACCTGCACTGATACCAAAAACAGGGTTGTGAACATCAAAGCCCCATTTTTGTACATTATCTTGACCTACCGTGTAATCGGTACTGTCGATACTGTATTTATCTATACCTTTAGTCATTATCCCTCTCTACGGGACATTACTTATTTAGTAACATCCCTAATCATATTTGTGACTAAAAAAACAAACCAGAACATTCAATCCAAGCAAAACAAGTTCGTTGTCACAGCAATTCACATACTTGGATGCATGAAGTTTAGCAGGTTAACTTATTGTTTTCAGTAAACTGAAGGTGGTTCGCTTAGTTTTCAACCAAATACGACTGAATTACTCGAATTTATGACTAAAAAAAGACCGAGCACGTCGGTCTAATTAATTAAATTACTTTTAGGTCAAAGTATTTTTATACTTCAAAAGCACTTTTTCGATAGCGGTAACTAGAGATTAATCATTCAACAAGACCTGAGTTAACCGCGAATTTCGCCAGCTCAGCGGTCGAATGAATGTCCAATTTGTGCTTTATATTTTGCCTGTGCGTTTCGACCGTTCGGTAGCTAATATCCAATGTCTTAGCAATCGCCTTACTGCTCTCCCCTTTAGCCACCAATTTCAACACCGCTTCCTCACGTCTGCTTAGCGGATTCTTCGCCGTTTGAGTTGGCGTAATTGGCTGTGTAAACAAAGTTTGAGTGACCTTTTCGCAGAAATAAGTAGAGCCTTGATTAACGGTCTTAATCGCCTGCACCATTTTCTCTGCCGAGATCTCCTTAAGCATGTACCCCACAGCCCCCGACTGCATCACTTTCATGATGTATTCACGGTTATCATGCATGGTGAGCATTAAGACTTTGATATCTGGCGCTTCTTCTTTGATCAATCGAGTGGCATCGATGCCATTCATGATCGGCATACTGACGTCCATCAAGACGACATCAGGTTGCAGATCTTTCACCACTTCGACGGCTTCTAAGCCATTGCTTGCTGAGCCAATCACTTCGATTTTGGGCTCTAAATGCAAGCGCGCGATAAATCCATCTAATACCACTTGGTGATCATCGACGATCACCACTTTAATTGGTTTATCCATAAACTAATCCATCTAACCTTAATAATACGGTGATCTCTGTTCCGAACCCCGGTTCACTTTCCAATTCAAACTCACCACCGATAAACTCGACGCGCTCTCGCATGTTGCGTAGCCCAATACCCGATTTGCGTAACGTTGCACTGACATCAAAGCCAACGCCATCATCTCGTATAATCAGCTGCAGCATATTCCCTAAGGGCTGAAGCGCCACACTCACACTATGAGCACTTGCGTGTTTTTCGATATTAGTGAGTGACTCCTGAGCAACACGATACAGCGTCGTACTCACTTCGGATTTCAACTTCAAATTGTTCAAACTGATCGCCGCTTCAGTCTCTATCTGCGAGTGTGATTTAAAATCAATTAACAGCGAATTCAAAGCCGCTTCAAGTCCTAAATCATCCAATGCGCTAGGGCGCAGATTATGGGAAATATGCCTCACTTCATTAATGGCCGTCATTAACGAGTTCTGACATTTCTCCAAATGTTGTTTTTGAGTGTCATCATCCAGTTTAGTCCCTAACAGCTCTAGGTGACATTTACTGGACACAAGTAACTGATTAATCCCGTCGTGCAGCTCGCGAGCTAAGTGCTTTTTCTCATCTTCTTGGAACATCACCGTTTTATGGGCAAGCTCTTTTAGGCTCTTATCCGCGATGCGGTGTTCATGTAGGTTTACCGCTAACGTCAACACCACAATCACGGCGACCGTTACCGTTACAATAACCACCATAGTAAAAAATGTCGTTTCAATATTATTGTTGACCGCCGACTGCATATTGGCCACTTCTTGAGAGACATCTTCGATATAGAGCCCTGTCCCTATCATCCAGTTCCACTTACTCAGCCATGATGCGTAGCTCAGTTTAGGTACTATTTCATCCGTTGATGGCTTCTGCCAAAGATAATGGTGAAAACCCCCGCCACTTTTGGCTTGAGTGAGCAGAGATTCAATCAGGTAGTTCCCGTTTTCATCTTGGATATGCAGCAAGTTCTCGCCCTGCAGCTCAGGCATGATCGGGTGAACTAAGTTAGTCCCGAACTCATCGTACACAAAGAAGTAACCATCGGTGCCATAGCGCAATTTGCTGATAACAGCCTTAACCGCGTGCTGAGCTTCCGCTTCATCCATGTCGGGATCGTTGTAGATGTGAGAGATTGCGTCAAATGCTAGATCAACCAGATCTTTTAACGCCAACTCTTTGGATTTAATCAAACTAGAATGGAACAGCTCGACCTCTTTTTCACCCAAGGTTTTGGCTTGGAAAACAGAGATCCAGCTGGTAAGCGCCATTACCAATAACAACGGTAATAGACTTAACAGAATCAGTTTCGCTTTTAGAGGCATTTCCACTCCTTGGATACGTCAGCTCTATATGCTTTCATTATTTCGCTCTTTGGCCGAAACAGCCAGTTTCCTTACAGCTTAGTAAAAATAAAGCTGCCCCTAAGAGCAGCTTTACTTTATCAAGACTTGTTAATTTTATGTAATCAGGCGATCACATTCCGTAGAATTCAGGGAATACCAACAGTGATGCAAGTACCAGTATCTGAATCCCGATAAACGGCATTACACCACGGTAAATATCACGAGTGGTTACGCCTTTCGGTGCCACACCTTTCAGGTAGAACAGGCTAAATCCAAACGGTGGCGTTAAGAAAGAGGTTTGTAGGTTCATTGCGATCAAGATTGCAAACCAAGTCATGTTGATACCCATAATCTCTGCGACTGGTGCAATAATTGGTACGATGATGAAACAGATCTCAACGAAATCAATGAAGAAGCCAAGAATCAAAATCACCAACATGGTAATGATCAGGAAGCCCCACTTCTCACCTGGGATTTGCAGCATCCACTCTTCAACAAGGTAATCACCCCCAGTGTAAGTAAATGCCATTGAGAAAGCGGTCGCGCCCAGTAGGATCGCAAATACCATTGCCGTCACTTTAACGGTCTCTTTCGATGCCTCGTAAACCATTCCCCAGCTAAACTGACGGTACAGCAGTGCAAGAACGATAGCACCAGCGCCACCAAGAGCAGCAGACTCAGTTGGTGTCGCTACACCAGCAAAGATTGAACCTAGTACCACAACAATCAAAGCGAGAGGTGGAATCACCGCTTTTAGCGCTGTAATCACTTCTTGCTTACGACTGATGTTATCGTCACTTGGGATCGCTTGAGCCGCTTCTGGGTTCATTTTTGCGTAGATAAGGATATACAACACATAAGCGCCAACCAATACCAAGCCCGGCCAAACTGCCGCTTGGAAAAGATCACCCACTGGTACACCAAGCACATCACCTAACAAGATAAGAACGATAGAAGGTGGGATGATCTGGCCTAGGGTACCTGACGCACAAATGGTGCCGCATGCTAAGCCTTTGTCGTAGTTGTACTTAAGCATAACAGGTAGCGAGATAAGACCCATAGCAACAACCGAAGCACCTACTACACCTGTAGAAGCCGCTAGCAACGCGCCTACCAGTACCGTTGAAATAGCGATACCGCCTCGGACACCACCAAACAGCTTACCCATTGATTCAAGTAACTGCTCAGCCAGTCGAGTCTTTTGCAATACCAAACCCATGAAAACGAACAGCGGAACCGCCATCAATACCGTGTTTTCCATAATGGATTGGATTCGATAAGGCATGAAGGCAAACATATCCATGCCTTCGGCCCACACACCAAAAATCAAAGCGATACCACCAAAGGTAAACGCAACTGGGAAGCCAAGTAGCAACGCAAACAAGGCTACAAAAAACATTACAATACCGATCATTTTTGTCTCCTTACTTTTGCTCGTGTGACTGAATCAGGTGCGGGTTAAATATCTTGTTCAGTGAGTGGAGCATCAAGCCAACACCACTGATTGCCATAAATAGGAATGACAATGGGATCATCGCTTTAATTATCCAGCGGTAAGGCAAGCCGCCCGGATCTCCTGATGTTTCGCCTAATGAGTAACTCTCTTTGGCAAAATCAATACCGTACCAAGCTACAAGTAGACAGAATGGGAACAGGAAGAACACTGTTCCTAACAAATCGATGATAGCTTGAGCGCGATTGGAAAGGCGCTCATAGAACAGGTCTACACGTACGTGACCACCCGCTTTAACGGCATAAGGAACGCCTAGTAGGAATACGGCCGAGAATAGGTGCCATTCCATCTCCTGAAACGCAATCGACACGTCGTTAAACACATAACGCATCACAACGTCGTACACCACGTTGGCGAGCAACAAAATGAACAGGATGCTGGATAACCAGCCAAGGAAATCACCAAAACGATTAAATGCTCGTTCGATATAAATTAGACTTCTCATTCCCTACTCCATGGAATTTGAAATTGCTCCGCTCATTGAAACAACGGAGCATTATTGTGGGCTCTTAGCGTTTCTTTATTATTTAAGGTGAAACTGCAAAGAGGTTTTCTTGGGCTTCTCGGTAGCTTAAGACTTACCCAAGCTACCGATTTTTTCGATTACGCTTTAGCGCGTAAGCTGATTATTGTGCTTGGCTGTTTAGGTAAGCACGGTGTGAAATGTTTGACCATGGACGAACTTGCTCGATGTAAGCTGCTTGCGAAGCTTGAATCTCTTTCGCTGTTGCGTCTTTTTCTGCATGTTCTTTTAGTAGGCGGTCATTCGCTTCACGAAGTGCAGTCATTACTTCAACTGGGAAATCTTTTACCTGAACATTTGGGTATTCAGATTGGATAGAAGCCCAGTTCTTGCCACTCTCGTGCTTAGATTGCGTGTACATGTCGTAAGCCGCAGTCTTCATCGCCACTTGTAGAATTGCTTTAAGGTCGTCAGGTAACTTGTTCCAAGTACGCTTGTTAACTAGGAACTGAAGCTCTGTACCTGGCTCATGCCAACCTGTGTAGTAGTAAGGCGCGATTTTGTGGAAACCCATACGTAAATCAAGAGATGGACCTACCCACTCCAATGCATCAATCGTACGACGCTCTAGAGACGTATACAGTTCACCCGGTGCAATGTTCGTAGGTTTCGCACCTAGCTCTGCCAAGATCTCACCAGCGAACCCTGGGATACGCATTTTCAGACCTTGTAGATCTTCCACTGAATTGATCTCTTTCTGGAACCAGCCACCCATTTGAGTATCCGTGTTACCACCTGGGAACGAAAGTAGGTTGTGTGGAGAGTACACTTTCTCCATCAGCTCCATACCGCCACCGTAGTAGAACCAAGCGTATTGCTCTGTTGGTAGCATGCCGAACGGCATCGAAGTAAAGTAAAGTGTGTTTGGCACCTTACCCTTCCAGTAATACGATGCAGAGTGTCCCATATCGTATTGACCAGATTTCACCATATCGAAAACACCAAGAGGTGCTTTGTGTTTATTCGAAGAGTCGATACGAATCTGTAGACGACCGTTAGACATCTCTTCAGCCATCTTGGCCATGTTCTTCGTTGCATCACCGAAAATTGGGAAGTTTGGACCCCAAGTTTCCGCCAATTTTAAACGATAGACTTTTTCAGCAGCTGTAGCACCTGTTGCAACCATTGCTAAACAAGCTGTCGCAGTTATCGCAACGTTTTTAAACACTCGAGTGAGGGAGTTAGAAATAAGACTCATGTTCACGTCCTTTGTTGGGTTTCAATACTCTTTCTATGAGTACTTTTATGATTCAACAAAAGAATGCATCGACATCTGTTAATAAGAAATGGGAATGAGCACGCAGGCTACGCAGCCTGAAAACTCAGTATTAGACTAAAGAATTAAGTATTAGTACGTAGGACATTAACTCCTATTACCTTATACAGAGAGGTAACAAAAAATAAAAAGTGAGATCTCAAAGAAAACTTCGTACGTAGTAATCTAGGGGTAAAGTTAATAACATTTTACGAGAACGTGACGAGCATCGTGTAGAGAGTAAATTAAATATGAACACAAGCTCTTATAAAACAACGATAAAAGGTGCGGCAACGCCGATGAAACATCGGTAATGCCAGTGAAATAACAGCAAAGCCAGCGAAATAACAGCGAAGACGTGAAACGACAGCAGGTGTGGTACAAAACGCCAGATACAAAAAAGCCTCGAACAGTTCGAGGCTTAAAACTTAGATAAGCGAGTTATTCCAAAAGGAATTAGATAGCTTTGTAGATAACCTTGTTACCTGCTAGTTGCTCTTTCGCTACTAGGTTTTCTTCAAGAAGTTTTTTCAATGCGCCTGTTGCCCATGAACCAGCTTTCGCATCTTCTTGACCCGCTGCTAGGCCGATACCTTTAGGGTTGATGCCGTCAGCATTGCTCGCAACGATGTCTAGAACTTGTTGCTGTTTAGGAGTCAGTGATACAGACACTGTCTTTGGTGCTGCTACTGTTTTCTCTACCGCTGGTTTTGCTGCTACAGTTTTTTCTGCTACAACTTTCTCTGCGACAGGCTTTGCTGTTTTTGGCGTTGCTTCTACTTTTGCTACAGCCGCTTTAATGCGCTTTTGCAGCTTCGCCTGCACCTTACGCTTATGAGCAAGTCTCATTGAATATTTCTCCAGTTCACTGCTCTTACTCGCAGTGGTGAAAATTTGAAGCGCGATTTATACCAAAAAACAGGAGCTATTTGTAGAGTGAAGCGTCGAAAGTCGACGAAAAATAACGATATTGTCTATCAACGTCTATTATTTAGACATAGCATTATTAATTTGAGGTCATATCTACTGGTTATCCATCCAGACCAAAATATGAAACTTGGTGAACCCCATGGAAACACGTCATATTGCAAACTTTTCACTGCCGAAGTTCAAAAGCGCCTATCGTTATGTCGCTGTAATTTTGGGCTTCATATGCTTATTCGTTGCACTCTACTATGACGCTCCTCGACTCCTTTTTGTTGGTGCTTTTCTGGTTATCGTGTTACTTGTCGCTGGTTACTATTTAATGCTGCGAAGCCGAGTTCTATTTACGTTAACGCCCACCCACTTTCAGCAACACTTTTACAAAGGTGGCTGGGTACTAAAATGGTCAAACATAGAGAAAATCGGTTTATGCACCTATCAACAAGATGGCTGGCACCAACCACTCCCTTGGATAGGGGTAAAGATTCGTGATTACGCCCCTTACCTAGATTCAATCTGTCCTAAGATCACGTGTGAGTTGCTGTTGAATCAAAGGGCACTGCTCTACCTTGGTGCTAAGCAGGCCGGGCAAGAGTCTAAGTTTGAAGATATTGTTTTGGATTCATCACAATTCAACGGAAAAATGCGCTTCAACGACGATGAAGCTTCTATTTTCATCGACCAAGACGCCCTCAGTGCGTCAAAAGCACAAGCCCTAGCTAAAGAGAAAGACAAGCGTTGGCACTATTCAGGTTTACAAGCGATGTTGGCTAACAGGATGCGTTATCAAAGAGGTTATCACGGCTACGATATCTTCATATCTACCAATGACTTAAAAATGAGTGGAGAGGAGTTCGTAGGATTAGCTCGACGCTATCTTGCAGCAGCAGAGCGTGAGCAATAAACAGCTCTAGCGTGAGCTGTTTATTAAGTAGAGGCTGAAAATATCGAATTAGTAAAGTGGCATTTCATCCGCAACAAATGGGTTCGAAGCACGCTCGCGACCAAAGGTCGATTCAGGGCCGTGACCCGGTACAAACGTTACGTCGTTACCTAGCGGCCAAAGCTTAGTCTTGATTGAAGAGATTAGCGTGTTGAAGTCACCTTGAGGGAAGTCTGTACGACCGATCGCACCATTGAACAACACATCGCCTACAAAGGCTAAACGCGCTTCTTCACTGAACAACACGACATGTCCTGGTGTGTGACCCGGAGTATGAATTACGTCCATCACTTGGTTGCCGAACGTGATCTTATCGCCTTGCTCTAACCATTTGTTGGGTTCAAAAGCTTCACAACGTGGGAAACCAAACATTTGGCTCTGGCCTTCCAAACCTTGCAACCAGAAATTATCGGCTTTATGTGGGCCAACGATTTCTACTTTTAGAATATCAGCTAACGGTTCTGTACCACCAACATGATCTAAGTGACCATGAGTCAGTACCAAATTCACCACTTTAACACCTAACTCTTCGATGATTGCAGCTAGTTGTTTTACGTCACCACCTGGGTCAACAACAACGCCCTCCATGGTTTCATCACACCACACAATCGAACAGTTTTGGGAGAAAGAGGTAACCGGTACAACTTGATACTTAAGAGACATATACAAACCTTAGAAAGCAAACTTAATAATGGCTAATTTAGCGTTCCATTACATAATCTGGCGCAAACTATGACATTGGATGTCTATTTTGACAAGTTTTGAGCTAGGGATGTCCAAACACATAAAGCCATACTTTGGCTATCTGTCATTACCAGCTGCGTACAGGGCCTGTATCAATATGAATGAAATTACTGCGAGCGTAATAACCCACACCGCCCGCTTTCAAGCTCTTCGCGACGTCACGCAACTCTTTTAGGTTCACACCATCGATGCGAAAATCGATCGCTTTACCCAGCATGTGGTAGCTCTTTTTCGCCACGCCACTTGAATTAGAACGTAGTGCTTCATTGGTTGCTGGAGAGCGGTAGCCTGAAATAATCTGTACTTCTTTTTGAATACCAAGGATATTTTGGATCTGCGTAATCTGATCAAACAGGTTCTTATCCATCGGGTGGATTTCATTACGACGGAAATCACGACACAGCTTACTCAAGCGAGCCATTTCATCACCAACGTAGTTCTTGCCATCGAAGTAGCAGCTTTCCAAGCTTTCACCAGTATGAAGATTATTCATGCTAATGACTCTTGGTTGGTCTGGGTATGAAGCAAACGCGAGTGAAGGTGTGAGAGAAGCCGCGACCACAGAACCACCAGCAATAGTGAGAAACTGACGGCGAGAGAATACATTTTGAGACATACAGCAAAAAATCCCATTAAATCGAACAAAAAACGCACGATACATAATGGGTATTGCAACGTCAATGAGCAAAATTTGCTCAAGAACGCTATTTTTGATGCCTTAAAACTCTTAGTTATTGATAGGCATTATAATTTCATCAATAAAGTTTTGTTTGTAAATTTTGGTCAAGATCACCCTTCTCCGCCTTCCTTGTCATATTGGTAGACATCTCCGCGATATTGAATCCCTTCCTCTTCAAACAGTACGGTTTGATAAATGATATGCACTGGAATTCGTTTTTTTAGCCTCACTTTGGTGTTCGGTGCCAACGAACCGTCTTGTCGTGGCGCTTTTCTCGCTTTCGTCTCGAACAACAGCTCTGCCAGCTCTTCCGCATGCTCTACACGTATACAACCTGAGCTGTAGGCACGAAAATCATCATTGAACAGTCCTTTACTCGGGGTGTCGTGTAAGTAGATTGCGCGATTGTTTGGTGTATTAAACTTATACAAGCCTAAAGCGTTGCTTGAACCAGCTTCTTGTCTCATGCGATAAGGAAAAGAATTAAAGTTAATGCTTTGCCAATCAATCAGTTCTGGATCGATGGTCTCCATCGTTCTCCAACCATCGATCACTCGAAAGTTGTTGCTGGTTAAATAGCTCTCGTCTGCGCGAACCTTAGGCAAAATGTCTTTCACCATGATCTTCCAAGGAACGTTCCAGGTTGGATTAAGAATCACCGAATCAAGATTGATCTCTAATAGAGGTGTTTTGCGAGATTTTCGCCCTACCACCACCTTAGATTCAAAGACTTCTTTACCCCCTTCCCAATACTTCATCTCGAAACTAGGCACATTGACGACAATAAGAGAGTCTCTGTCTTTGGGCCATAAACGCGCACGCTCAGCATTTAGTGCGATCGCTCGCAAGCGATCTTCAAATGACATATTGATCCATTTCATCGTATCTGGACCAATAATCCCGTCTGACTTTATTCCATGGATCTTCTGAAAAGATTTGACCGCTATTTCAAGCTCTAGATCGAAAACAGGAATATTCGGATCGACATGAGAAATATCGACACCCACTAAAGCCATCCTTTCTAATAAGATCGGTTTTTGTGTGATCTCGTCTTCCAAGCGTTTTAGACCAAGTTGATCATAGAGAGGAAAGGTTTCATCCATCGCCTGAGAGAGCACGGCGTAAGACTCTTTAAACTGGTCAAAGTTACCCACCGGTGGAGCGTGAGAAAGAACTAGCTCCAATAAATAGCCATTATCAATGCTGTCTTGCACACGAACTATGGTTTCAGGGGCGGGCTCAGGTAATCGGTCTTGAAGTTTCTCAGAGAAGTACCACTCTTTACCGATTAGTGGTGCATTCTCTACATAACTTAGATAATGCAGAAGCGCATCTGTGGTTAGGATATCGACCTTATCCCACTCACCAGAGGCTTTATACCTCTCAATTTGTTTAAATTGCTCACTGAACAGCGGAGAAAACTGCGCTTTATCGATCAGCGATAGTTGAAACTCAAATGCATTAAAAGCGGTAGATGACTCCCAAACTACAGGATAAGAAGCATCTTGATAGATACGCTGCGTTAACTCTGGATATAGGAGCGAAAATGATAGGTCAGAACCAGGCTTAATATCCTGTCTTATCTGATGACTGGCAGAACCCCACGAATGTGTGGAGACCACCAGTAATATGGCGAAAATATACTTCACTAACATGCGATGCTCCTATGCCAAATCATCTTTTAAGTATGGCAAAGAATTGGAGCAAGCATGTTATTTTTTAACGATTTTTAAGCATCAAGTTGCACTCCAGTGGTTATCCCATTGAATACCCGATTGAAGTGTAGACTTATCATGAGGAACAGACTGGCTTATGACGCCACCAGCACCTGAACTTAGTCGAAATTCATCTGCAAGTAGTACCACACCAGAAGCATCGGCAAGGTAGGAGAGCTCAACAAGATCGCGCGTCGCTTTAGACCATATTCCGTAGCAATTGCCTCTCGGAGAGGTCGCCAGTATCCACTCATCCGAAGCAGCAATACTCGCGATATAGTGATTAAACCTCGCCCACTGCTCCGGCTCAGCATTCAAGCTTTCAAATTCACCGCCCTTGGTGTGCATCGCAAGCAACGAAGGATACTCGTCAGGTTCGCCGCGATACTGCTGTCCGCATAACACGGTTTGAGCCCCATCGTGCGCAAGGTGTCGAATACTCAACTTCTTATCTGGCAACCCCACTTGATCAATAATCTGCCCCGTAGGAGAGAGATAAGTCAGGCTTGGTTTCATGGTATCTAGGTTTTTCGGTGTTCGCCCATCAGTGTGCACGCCGCCCACGCCAATCGCCAAATCACCACTTGGCATGATGATCACTTCATGTGGACCAATTCCGAAACCGCTAAACTCCTCTACTTTGATGTAGTTTTGCTGGACATCGTAGACTCCGATTACGCCTTCACTGGTGTCACTTTTACCTTCTGTTGCATAGAGATAACGACCATTTAACGAATACACGCCGTGACCATAAAAGTGTCGATTATTCCCCTTCACGGTCATCTTGATTTGTTGTCCTGTAACGTAATTAAACACAACAAAAAAGTTACCCGGACGGCGAGCAAAGACCACCGCATGATTTTGATTTGGGCTTATCGCGACCCCATGGCCTCGCTCCGGAATAGGCAATTGAGTAAGTGGTTGACCAAATTGGTTCGCAACCACCGCCGAGAAGCGATCTCTTCCATTCAATGCACAACCAATCAGCTTAGGCGAATTATCTGTAAGTGAGGTCTCAGATTGCGTAGCGGCACAGCCAAACGGTAGCACTGGAACAGCGGCGCAACCTAGCGCCGCCTTCAACAGGTTTCTGCGTGTAGAATCAGTCACCATCGGTTGCATTAAATCCTATTACAACACCAAGCTCTATGGCTACTTCTTCATGGATAAGGTATTTCAGTTGCTCTAATTTATTGTATTGCGACAACACAAGGCGATAGCCTTCTTTGCTTTGTAGCAACTCAAACAGGCTCTCTTGCTCTGGCCATGTATCAATGGTGAGTTCAAATTGAGAAAAAACGCGATCGGCAAGATCTTGATGTCCTTGCTCGCGTAAAATCGCATCTAAACCTTTGCCGTCAGCTAAGTAGAGCGCCTCTAAGGCCACAACGTTCGCTTTTAGCTGAGCCATTGACGTTTGCGCACGCCACGACTCCGAAAAGTATGGACGCGGCTTACCAATTTTCGCTAACGGTCGGCTCAATTTCTTCATGCTGTAATCAAGCTGATTCGTCATCAACGCGATGTATTCTGATTCCCACTGTTTCTCATCAAGAGATGTCCATGGGTTCACCTGCCAAGCAGAGGCGATATTTGAAGATTTTAATGCTAGGTTTTGCGCAATCGCAGTGACGCTCTGACAACCTGACGCCTTATCAACCAAAAGTGGAGACGCTTTGTCGTAAAAAGACCACTCAAGCGCACCTAGCCCTTGAACTGTCACACTCTGCATTGCGATATCTTGCTGTGTCCAGAGCTTGTTCTGTTGGTTGAGTTGGCTCATTTTCAGCCCGGTCGTGTTCTTTTTGTCTGGCCAGAACTGGACATTCCAACTCTCTTCAAGCGCTTTAACAGGACCACGCTCCTGCCCCTGCAACGCCATCCAAGCCGTCATTGCTTGTTGCCATTCTGACTTCAGCTGCTCCAACGTCACAGCATCGCTTTGACAGTACGATTCAACTGCCGCTTCGAGCTCTGACGCTTGTGTTGCAAAGTTTACCGCTGAATTGAATTCTGTCAGGTAGACGCTTGTGCTCAAGTGCTGAGCGGTATCGGCCGAAAAGCCTAAGTTGTTTTCATCTGATGAGTTTGATCCACCAGAAGATTGACACCCCGTTACAACCAAAGCTGATAACGGGAGTGCCCACAGTTTGCTTTTCATGAATTGTTTATTTTTCATGTTGTTACCTAATGTTGAGCATGTCTGCGCTTTTGATTATAGATTTACTTAGCGCATAGCAAAGGAAATTCACAAGCTGGTATCGCTATTGTGAATTTCCGATAAAGATATAAAGCCTAAAACATTCAATTATAACGAATTTAGGAATGCGATGAGCGCGTCACGTTCAGACTTATTCAATTTAAGTACCTTCTGTTTTGCGTGCTCAGCCTCACCACCATGCCACAGCACTGCTTCCATCACATTGCGAGCTCGGCCATCATGCAGTAAGAAGGTGTGACCGTTGACTTCTTGCGTATAACCCAAGCCCCAAAGCGGTGTAGTACGCCACTCGCGGCCATTGGCTAAATACTCAGGTCGGTTATCCGCTAAGCCTTCACCCATATCGTGCAAAAGCATATCTGTATAAGGACTAATAAGCTGTTTAGAGAGTGCCGGTAAACCTTCTCGCTCCATGGTGCGAATATTGGTTTGGTGACAGCTTTGACAACCCGACTGTGCAAACAGTGCCTGTCCTTTAATCACTTGCGGATCATCGACATTTCGGCGAATTGGAACCGCCAAGTGTTGAGAGTAGAACTCAACAAAGTCGAGAATATTGTCACTGACTTCTGGTTTACCGCCATCAGGAAACTCGGTACAGGTCGACTGAGCAGATGTGCAGTTTTCATTTGGAAACAGATTGCTTGTTAAGCCTAAATCACCATTAAACGCAGCGGCATTTTGCTGCATGAGATTTGGTTGCCCCGCTTTCCAACCGAAACGGCCTAGAGTCATCTCATTTGTTTGCACATCAAGCACTTGGTTTGCTTTGCCTGACACACCTTGATTCGCTTGTTTTTGTTGTTTAGCAAAACCTAGAATTGTCTCTTCTGGAATACTTTCAAGCAAACCCAGACCAATCATTGGTGGCGCAACACGTGCAGAGAACTGCGTTTTAGGGTGCATATCTCCAAAAGCTAGCTCTGTGATTGTCAGTGTTGGCTTACGAAGTGTCACAACAGTACCATCCGCAAAGGTTACGGGTACATCGGTATAAGAAATGTTGACCTTGCCTTCAGGCTTAACACCTTGAATAGCAAAATCTTGGAGTTGGCCGCCATAAGTAGGCTCTGGTATCACCCCATCACGAATAAAGGCTGTTTTCTGCTCTGGCGTTTCTGCTGGGATGCTCAGTCGTACCAACATTGAAACGGCATTTTCATCACCATTTTCGGGAGCATGTCCGCGTCCATCTTTAATATGACAGTTTTGACAGCCATTGGTATTAAATAGCGGACCTAGGCCATCACGTGCATCGGTGGATGATGGCGCAGGCACCCATGGGTTTCTAAAAAAGCTGTTACCTACGCTGAAATCGAGACGTTTGGTCATCGGTAGATTAGCAGCAGGTAGAGAGAATGCATTCGCTCCTTCTTTTTTAACGGTAGTTTTGCCACCAGAGTAAACATCATGGGCGTGTAATGGAGACACAAAAAACAGAGCGGATAATAACGAGGCGGAAAGATACGACTTCATACATTGCCTTTGCTAAGTTGGTGAGTATTTAGCTTCGTTGTACTTTTTATGGGCTAATACTTAAGTTCATTAGATTGGTTAAGCTTTGACGACCGAGGTGAGCTGTCATCTTTGGTTGGACATAAGAGCATTTCAACTCGTCGCAACCTATTCGACCTCAACAAATAAGGGCTCAAACGAGCCCTTATCAATAGTGAGATATCACAAGAGATTAAAACTCGTGATCAGCCGTGTCTGGGTTTAGGCTATCGATACCGATGATGCCTGCCGCACGCTCGATTGCTGCTGTTTGAGATACCAGAGCAACGATAGTTTTGTTCACTAGTGCGTTACCTGCAGCGTTGTCTGCCGCGATTAGCTGGTCGAAGTACTCATTGTTCTTCTCTGCTGAAGAGACAAGTTGACCCACTTGTGCACGTGCTAGATCAAACTGCTTCTGGATCTCTTTTGCTGCTTGCTTATCTTTTTGCTCAACAAGGTCGTAGATGCTTGGACCAGAAAGCAATGTACCGTCTTCACGCTTGTACAGACCAGTGTAAACGTTGTAGATGCCTTGCTCGTTATAGTAGTGAGAGTTGTGCGTGTTATCAGAGAAACAATCGTGCTCATCTTCAGTAGAGTTCGCTTCTAGTGCTACCTTCATACGCTCACCAGCAAGTTCACCCAGAGACAGTGAACCCATGCCGAATAGCATCTTACGAAGGCCATTGTCACTAGATTCAGCCAGTAGCTCTTGACGGTAGTTGCCCTTCTCGTCTGCAGACCACTGCTTTTCCATCCACTCTAGATCTTGAACTAGAAGTTCCGCAGCCGCTTTAAGGTAAGCACCACGACGCTCACAGTTGCCATTTGTACACTCAGCACCAACAACGAAGTCAGTGTATGCACGAGCGCCAGCGCCAGCGTTAGTACCGTTTAGATCTTGACCCCAAAGTAGGAATTCAATCGCGTGGTAACCTGATGCAACGTTCGCTTCAGAGCCGCCGATTTCGTTTAGTTCAGCGATTAGCTCTGGTGTGATGTTTGATGCGTCAACTTTAGTTTGACCAATTTGGAAGGTTTCGTTTGCAACGATGTTTGCACTTGCGCCTTCATTACCTAGCTCGTACTGGTAGTTTGTTGAAACGTAGTCGATTAGGCCTTCATCTAGTGGCCATGCGTTCAGTTGACCTTCCCAATCATCAACAACTGCGTTACCGAAACGGAACACTTCTGATTGCTGATAAGGAACACGAGACTCCAGCCAAGCTTGTTTAACTTGTTCGAAGTTGCTCGCTGACGGCGAAGCTAAAAATGTGTCGATAGAAGAGTTAAGCGCTTTCGCTGTGATCACAGAGTCTGCAAATACCGCGTGAGCGATGTCAGCGTAGTGCTCGACAACTTGATCTTGGGTCACTGCTGCAAAAGATGAAGCAGAAGCAAAAATGAGTGACGAAGTAACCGCTTTAGTCACTAAAGATTTAATGGTCATGAAGCATCCTTGTTGAGCTTGAATTATTATTTATATTGGTAGTACAAACCATTATCATTTGCACTACTTGTTGCGATAATACAAAGTTACAATTTATTTGCAAGGCAAATACAAAAAAACCTCACATTTGTGAGGTTTTTGCTTCATTTTGTGTTAGATGCAACACGCTAAACTACTCAATAGTTAAGTTGTGCTTACCGTGAGACACTTTTGCTTTTAAGTAACTTTCGTTACCCGATTTGATATGAGCTGCCGTATTTACAACTTCTTCGATCTCAATACCGTACGATTTCAGCTCATTAATTTTTTTAGGGTTGTTAGTAATAAGACGAATCTTAGTCACATCTAACGCGCGTAACATCTCTGCCGCCTCAGTGAAGTCACGCAGATCATCACCAAAACCTAAGTGGTTATTCGCTTCATAGGTGTTCATACCTTCGCTTTGTAAACGGTATGCATCAATCTTATTGTAAAGACCGATACCACGACCCTCTTGGCGAAGATAAAGAATGATACCGCCCGATTCACCCATGCGACGAATCGTCTCGTCTAGTTGTTCGCCACAATCACAACGTGACGAGTGGAACACATCCCCAGTTAAACACTCAGAGTGCATACGAACCAATGGGATGTCCTGCGTTGTGTCAGCTGCTTTGAAGATCACAGCAACGTGTTCTTTGTCTGTTTTTAAGCCGTGGAATGAAAGAAGCTCCGCATCAATGTTGCTGCTGGCCCCTACTTTAAAATCTACTCTGGCACGAACTTCCGCCATATCTACACTCACTTGCAATTCGTTGTATTTAACAGCGCTACGTTATTCATTTAAGTAATAATTTTGTAGCGAACAATCTAATGATAGACACTATGGCGCCGTTGATCACTTTTTTCAAGGCTCTGAGCCAACAAAATGTTATAATATAACATTTTTTGTTAACAGCATTAAAAAACCCCATGCCAACCAGGTTGACATGGGGTTAAAAATTAGACAGTTAGCTTAACTTAGCCGATCTGTTTCTGCTTCCAGATCACGAGTTGAATCCAGGCATTTTCCAACTCAGCCAACTCTTCTTGCGTCAGAAGAGAGACTGTTGACTTAGCACTGTACTTGTCTGCCCACTGCTCTGACTGGACATGGCTATAAAACTCTTTTTTTAGATTTGAGATTACGTTTTCCACCAATACGTCCTTATATTGAAGTGCTAAGTCATATACGAGTGGGATATGTTACAAAATACCGATCTTCAGGTAAACAATTAATTTAAATTTTTATGGACTCGCCTTAACACTTTTAATTAATAAATATATAAATAGAGACAATAAAAGAAGTGGGAATAGCCAAAGTAACCCGTTTGTCATATTGAACGCAGGCTTATATAGAACAAATTCACCATAGCGCGCTGTCATATATTCAATGATTTGTGTATCGGTTTTTCCAGACTTAACCATTTTAAATACATGAAGTCGTAAATCTTTTGCTATCGGCGAATTTGACTCAATCAAATTTTGATTCTGACATTGAGGACAACGCAATGTTTTAGCTAATGATATTGCCTGTTGCTGCTGAGCTAAATTGTCAAACTCAAATAGCTCTACTTCTATCGCTACCTGTTTGTTATTAGAGACAAATAGTTCATCCGCCTTTAATGATGAACTTATAGTTAATACACTCAAAAAACATAATACTAAGGCTACGTAATTCATAGTGTCGCCTTATTCGTAAAATAGTCAGCAAACTCCTGTTGCCAAATTTCTTGTGTCATAGCGCCCACTAGTTTTTTTATCACTTTACCTTGATGGTCAACTAAATACGTCTCTGGAGTACCAATCACCCCTAGGTCTAACGCCAGCTTTCCGTTCGAGTCACTTATCACTTGGCGGTATGGGTTACCCGCCGTTTGAAGCTCTCTAATCGCCGCTGTGGCCTTGTCGCGATAGTTTAAGCCGATAATAGGAATATTATCGTCGGCAAGCTGTAATAAGACTGAATGCTCCTTCTTACATACGCCACACCATGACGCCCATACGTTCACCAATTGATAAGGGTGTGCGGTGACATCTTCTTTAACCAAAGTTACCGACACCTTATCCGCTATTGATGATTTGTCCCCTAGCGTACTGCCATCAGACAACAATAAACTTGGGAGCGAAAACTCAGGGAAATCTGTTGGGTGTTGCTCAGTCACGCTGACTTTCTGTGTCTTATTCAAGGCTAAGCCAAAGACTGCCACCACTAAGATACTTAATGTAAACAGCAGCACTATTTTATTGCGAACATTGGACTTCATAACTCATCTCCTGTATTCGTCGTTTATACCTTTGTGCTACTAACACTATGCTTCCTAGCATCATCAACAGTGCACCTACCCAGATCCAACGAACATACGCTTTATACTGCACTCTAAATGCGTAACCCTGGCTATCGACTTTCTCTCCCATTGTGATGTAGATATCTCCATGCCAGAACCACTTCATTGCTGGCTCACTCATATTCATCACCCGCACTGGGTAATGGCGACGCTCAGGGGCAATAACAAAACGATTCGTGCCACTTTCAACTTCGATAACGCCGCGCTCAGCAGTGTAGTTGTTCCCAACATACAGCTCAGTCTGTTGATAGTTAAGCGTCCAGTCCATAAATCCAACTTGGCTGATTGGTGCCAAACGATAGCTTGCTTCAAAGGAGTGGAAGCTGTTCATCCCCGCTCCTACCGTAAGCAGAGCCACGCCAAAGTGCGCCATCGACATCCCAAGTAACTTATGTTGATAACGTGTGTTTCGCATTCGCCACAGACTATAACCATGTGTCGTTACTACCCAGCAGGCTAAACACCAAGTGACTAATACCATCCACGACATTGATAACCAGTTGCTCGCGAATACTTGTGACAGGTAGAAGAGTGAGCCACTGAGTATCGAAATCACGGCCAAAACAACCATCAATGTTGCTGTGCATTGAGGCTTACAGATAATCAGTGGAGAAACACCCATCGTCGCCAGAGCGAGTAGCCCCAATGGTGCAATCAGCAGATTAAAATAAGGTGCACCAACAGAAATCGTCCCTAAACCCAGCAGTTCGAAAACCATAGGATAGAAGGTACCAAATAGAACAATCGACATCGCCAATATCAGCATCAATGCAGCAATTAGCACCATAAAGCCTTTGCTCTTGAAGCCTCTAATTGCTTGCGATTCGAATTGCTCACCTTTAATAATTAACAGAGAAAACGAACTCATTAACACGACCACTAAAATCGTCAGTAGCGCCAACCCTTTGCTTGGGTCAACCGCAAACGCATGTACCGATGTAAGGAGTCCAGATCGGACGATAAAGGTGCCTAAAATACTTAAGCTAAACGTGATAAAAGCTAAGCTGAAAGACCATTTCAACAGCTGCTTTTTACCATTAGCTACGCCCAAAATATGCAGGAGTGCGGTCGCGGTCAACCAAGGCAATAAACTCGCATTTTCGACCGGATCCCAGAACCACCAGCCGCCCCAACCCAGTTCGTAATACGCCCACCAAGAGCCAAGCGCAATACCCGCTGTTAAAAAACACCAAGCTACTAAACACCATGTACGACAATGTTTTACCCATTCAAGCTCAATAGGGTTTACCATCAAAGCCGCAACTGAAAATGCCAAAACGACAGAAAATCCGACATACCCTAGATAGAGCAACGGCGGATGAAAAATCAACCCAACATCCTGCAACATAGGGTTAAGATCGCGCCCTTCACTCACGAGCACGGAGTTGAGTTCGAATGGGTTGGAAGCAACTAAGGTAAACCAAGCAAACACCGTCAGAAGCAGGTTCATTACCCAGAGTACAGCGTCGTGATAATCTGTTCGGTAGTGACTTTGCTTAGCGATAAGTCCTGCCCAACAACTTAAGGTCAGTACCCAAAATAACAATGAACCTTCATGCCCAGCCCACACCGCCGCTATTTTGAAGGCGCTCGGCAGTTGAGTATTCGAATGTTCAGCGACATAAAGAATTGAAAAATCATCTTGATAGAAAGCCACCGCAAGCATTAACACGGCAGCAATCGATAACAGAGAACCGGTTTGAGTTGCGCTACGAATGAAGGCAGAGTAACGCTTTGACTGAGTATACAGCCCCGTCAGATATACAACACTCACCAAGCTACTGAGTATTGCGACAGCGATGAGATTGAATAGCCCTAAAGAACCCAGCATATCACCTCGATATGGCCCCAATGAAGGGGCCGAAAAGAACAAACATAACCTACTTTATGCCAAAGTTAATTGACCTGCATAAAGTACAAAGGTACGAAGCATTAAAACACCGGCCAAGCTCAAGCATGTCACAGCGAAAATGTACACTCCGGTATGACGAACCGCTTTAGGAGTAATAGCATTCAGCAGCAATGGTAGAACCATACCCACACCTATCACTCCGTACCAGAACCAACTCGCCCAGAAGCCACTGCCAATTGCATTCCACGCAGCTTGCTCACTTTGACCACCAGCGAAAATCAAGCCCGTAAAGAACGTAACGAGGACGAACAATTCAAACATCACTACCGGACGCTCAAAGCCGTGGATCCAAGAGATACTAGGCCCTTGAGGAGACTCTTTAAAGACCAGAACCCCAAACAAAATACAGGCTGCCGCACCCGACGATAAGCTAGAGAACAAGAACAGTATTGGTAATACCGGGTTGTTCAACATTGGAAACGTGTTTAGCGCTGAGAGTAAGAAACCTGTGTATGCCGCAAGCAGAAGTGCCAACACGGCTAACAGAATTTCTGTCGCGTTTTCAAGAGGTTCAAATTTCCCAATGAGTTTCCCAACAAAGTCTAAGCGTCCTTTAAGCCAAGCCTGTTCACTCAAAAACAGGGTGATTTGATCCCTAAAGATAATTCCGATCCAAACGAATAAGATCGCCATATACACTTGGAATAAAATCACACCCATCGACATCACAGAGGTTGGGTTATAAAAGATCATGATCTTCCAGAAAGAGAGTGGCTTAGTTAGGTGAAACACCAAAATCAGCAAGCCCGAAATGATGCCAAATGGCGCAAGAAATGCGGTCGCTTTTAGCACACCATTCTTCGCAGCATCGCCTTCAATAACCTTCCTCTTAAGGTAGATAGAGATCATCACCGCACCTGCTGACATACCCGCTAAAAACAGATAGATAGCGATGATCCAATCCCATACCACGGTTCCAGATTGGAAAGCTGTATCCCATGCACTCATAATCAAATCTCCCCTTTCTGATGTGGTACTTTGTAAAGCTTAGGCTGAGTGCCTAAATGGACTTTATCTCGGTAAACCACTTCGGATTTCAGCACTTGATTGATCTGACTGTTTGGATCATTAAGATCACCGAATATCAGCGCTGTTGTTGGACAAGATTCCACACAGGCAGGCAGTTTTCCTTGTGCTAAATTAGTATCACGACAGAAATTACACTTATCGGCTGAACCGTCTTTTGGATTGAAAAAGCGAACTTGATAAGGGCAAGCCAACAGACAATAACCACAACCTACACACTTATCTTTGTGTACATCGACAATGCCAGTCTTCTCATCTTTATAAGCAGCACCAGTTGGGCACACCATGACGCACGGTGCGTTGTCGCAGTGTTGACAAGAGTTTCGAGTAAAGCGGTAGTCAACGTCTGGGTACTCCCCTTGTGGCTCGCTGCGCACAATTTCTAACCTTGAAACGCCTTCTGGAACTTTATTCACCTCTCGACACGCTTCGGTACACGCCGTACAACCGATACAAGCCGTTTCATCATGGATCATTCCATAGCGCTTATTGCCATCAGTCTGTACGCTCGCCAATGTTTTTCTACTGGTAACAACAGAGGTACCTGCTATTCCTGTCGTCATAATCACAGCGCCGGCACCAGCTAAAAAGTTTCTTCTAGAGCAGCTCATAGATTACTCCTCCTCTTTCTTCTGGTTAAAGTCTGAGTGACAATCAACGCACAGCTTGATCGTTTGTTTCTTATCTAAACTCAATACCTTAGATTTATTAGCGTGCACATCATGACAATTCGAACAAGTTAAGTTTTTGGCATGAACATCATGCGTCCAGTTATCTTCCTGCAAATATTCAGGTTTATGACAATCTGTACACCCACTATTTGCCTGTAAGATCTGTTGAGGATCCAAAAATACTTTATTTGTTCCTTCTTGCGACTGTGCAGATCGATATTTGATCACCTCTGGTGCCCCTTCTCGGTGATCAGGACTTATATTACTGTGACAATCAGTACAGTTAATTTCTCGTCCAACAATATTATGTGCATCTACGCCATGTGAACCCAATAATGTTTCTTTGGAATCTTTATGACATTGAACGCACTTATAATCTTTATCGCGAATTAATTCGACTTCATGTCTATTTGATTCCGCTGGTGTTATTTCAACGGATTCGGCAACAGCATGAATGGAATAACCATAGAGGCAGAATGCTAGAAGGGATTTAAGCATTATGACTATGGCCAATTTTATATTGCCCATTTTATCCTTTCCTTATATCGGATTTATTTAACTCTCAACTAAATAAAAATCCGATTAAACAAAAGTATCCTTAAACAGCACTATTACCGTCTAAATGATATCAATTCTTATTTTGGAAAAGCCACAACGCTTTCTATTAATAAGGATATACCTCTAATGGGTTAAGTTGAATTTTGCATCGGTGATTATGTGACCAAAGTCACCACATTTATTTTATGGTTATATGCGTAAGTTATTGTTCTTTAATGAGAATAATTCTTATAACTCACCTACAAAAAACCACCCACCTACCCCTTTAGGGTTATTGTTGAGTTAGCGTGATTTATATCACTAGTGATAATTGATCTAAAACAACAATGCCTCAAGACGTAACAAAATGTGTTTGTTTATGAATTAATATAAACAGGAATTCTCCAATTCTTAATTTGAAATAGCAAACTCACAACGCTTGGTATAAAAATCAGTATATTGGAGATATCACTGTGAAAAAGCACTGGATACGTAATTCTGTCACAGCCTTATTGTTGGTGAGCGCTTCTTTAGTAAGTGCAGCTAGCCTTGCTGCGTCAGAACAAAAAACAATTGGTGACCCTCGTAACGATCAATTCGAGCAAAACCACCCTGACCAATACCACTCTTGGCGACAAACGTCAGAGAGTGAACACATTGAAGACGCGCTACATGAAGACCCTAATATGGTGATCATGTGGGCGGGTTATGGCTTTGCAAAAGATTACAACAAGGCCAGAGGCCACTTCTATGCACTCGACGACGTAAGACAAACACTTCGTACTGGTGCACCAATGGACGAAGGATCTGGCCCAATGCCAATGGCGTGTTGGAGTTGTAAAAGCCCAGACGTCGCTCGTGTTATCGAAGAGCGTGGCGAAGATGGTTACTTTGAGGGTAAATGGGCGCGCTTAGGTGAAGAGATCGTTAACCCAATTGGTTGCTCTGATTGTCATGATACTCAAAGCGAAGGCTTTAAAAACGGTGAACCAGCTTTGAAAGTCACTCGACCTTACGTTGAGCGTGCATTCGAAGCCATCGGTAAAAAGTTTGATGAGCAGAGTCGACTCGATCAACAAGCGTCTGTATGTGCTCAGTGTCACGTTGAGTACTACTTCACCGGTCCAAACAAGAGTGTTAAGTTCCCTTGGGATCAAGGTACAACCGTTGAAGATATGGAGCGCTACTACGATGCGCTTAACTTTAAAGATTGGACACACAAAGTTTCCAAAGCACCGATGTTGAAAGCACAGCACCCTGGCTATGAAACATGGCGTGAAGGCATCCATGGCAAAAACAAAGTTGTTTGTGTCGACTGTCACATGCCTAAAGTGACCAAGGAAGATGGCACAGTTTATACCGATCACAAAGTCGGCAACCCGTTCGACCGCTTTGAAGACACTTGTGCAAATTGTCACACTCAAAGCAAAGAGACCATGCAGAACATCGTTTCTAGTCGCAAAGCGCAAGTACTGAACATGAAGCTAACAGCCGAGAAGCAGATCGTTGCCGCACACTTTGAAGCGGGCGCTGCGTGGGATGCGGGTGCAACTGAAGAAGAAATGCAGCCTATCCTACAAGACATTCGTCATGCTCAGTGGCGTTGGGACTATGCAATTGCCTCTCACGGTGTACATATGCACGCTCCTGAAGTTGCACTAGAAGTACTAGGCACCGCGGTTGATAGAGCTGCAGATGCTCGTACTAAGTTGGTTCGTCTACTCGCTAAGAAAGGAATCACAGATCCTGTAGAGATCCCAGATATCTCAACCAAAGCAGCTGCACAAAAAGCATTGGGAATGGATATGGATAAGATGAATGCTGATAAGAAGCACTTCTTAGATACTGTCGTTCCAAAATGGGATGAAGCGGCTGAGAAACGTGAAGCAAATTACGACTACTAATTAGCGGCACCAATAAACGCTGACGACAGCTCAAGCTGAGACTATCCATACTCTATGATCAAAAGCTGCTTTTTAACGCTTTAAAATAGACGTCATTATCAAATCAAGCCACACTCTATGTGTGGCTTTCTTTATTTTATCAATCCACTTGAGAGCCGATGGAGAATCAATGAAAACAACACTCGTCATCACTGCACTGTGTGTAAGCTTAACCTGTGGTATTGCTCAAGCTTCAGAGCGAGCAAAAACGGGATGGGAATGGATAGAACAAGGCGCCCTGGTTGTCGATGTCAGAACGCCACAAGAGTTCGCAGACGGTCACTTAGATAATGCGATCAACTATCCTCTGTCAGAGATACAGCAGCATTTTGCAACAATCGATAAGGACACTCAAATCGTCTTGTACTGTCGCAGTGGCAATCGTTCAGGCCAAGCTTATCAATGGTTAGAAAGGCAAGGCTTTACCAATCTACACAATGCTGGTGGCTTGGTGGAGATGCAACAAAACAAATAAGCTCTCACCTGTTCTCAAATTTCAGACCGAGAGCACAACCCTCAAGCAAGATCGCAAATTGATCCTGACAAGCTAATCAGTATTAGGCTTTTTCTTAAAGCATCTGCTTAGCTTGGTTAATCGAGTGGATGATTGAAACTCTGTCGAGCCCTTGTTGGTTCGAGTCCAGCAACTGAGTCCAGACATCGATCGCTTGTTGATATCGCATACTAATGAAGTGATCGCTCGCAATCAGCATTAAAGCTGTGCGATCATTTGGATCCAGATCCAACGATCGATCAAGCAGCGAAGTAACCTCCTCCCCCATCAATTGCTTATTCGCGTAGTATAATGCCGTGGCTTTCGCTGCAAACAGGCGCGCTACAGGGGTATTCTCTAATCGGATGGCATAATCATAGCTTGTTACTGCTGCTGAAAATTCACCTTGCTCTAGGTAGACACTGCCAAGTTTAAACCAGATTTCCGCTTGGTTAGGATCTTGCTCTAGCTTACTCTGCAGTTCGCTTTGATAGTTCGCGAAGGTAACGGGTTGTGAGTCGGAAAGCTCAGGTTTCGGTACCTCTTGTTTCATTAAGTACCACAGAGCAACGGTTCCCAGAACAGCGAGCAATCCCAATCGTATGTTTATATGGCGTACCTTCTTGCTGCGACTGCTCATAATGATCATCGAAACGATAAAGAGGCTTGTAAGTAGGATCGAGATCAGCAACCAGTTTTCCATGTAATTCTCCTAGGCTAGAAGTCTTACTTTACCTATTTATCCAGCGAGATACTTTGATCGAGTTTACGAACTTTCCTGACTTTGGTATTGAATTCAGAACACAAAAAAACCGAGCACTAAGGCTCGGTTTTTATTCATAAAATCACGTTAAACGAAAGATTTTATTCTGCGTCTTGCTCATCTGAAGATGCGTCTGCAGCTGGTTGTTCAGCTGTTGCTTCTGGCACTTCGCCTTCTGCAACTTCACCTTCAACAACTTCGCCTTCAACAATCTCAGCTTCTTCTACTTCGTCGATGCGCTGTAGACCAACAACATTCTCATCGTCAGAAGTACGGATTAGCGTCACACCTTGCGTATTACGGCCAACTTGGCTTACTTCCGCTACGCGAGTACGTACTAACGTACCTGCGTCGGTGATCATCATCATCTCATCGCCTTCTTCAACTTGAACAGCACCAACAACAGGGCCGTTACGCTCAGAGACTTTGATAGATACAACACCTTGCGTTGCACGACCCTTAGTTGGGTATTCTGCTAGCTCAGTACGCTTACCGTAACCATTTTGAGTCACAGTTAGAATGTCACCTTCATTAGAAGGAACAATCAACGACACAACTTGGTCATCTTCTGGAAGCTTCATACCGCGAACACCCGCCGCTGTACGGCCCATCGGACGAACTTTGTCTTCGTTGAAACGAACGACTTTACCCGACTTCGAGAACAGCATGATATCGCTATCGCCAGTTGTGATGTCTACGCCAATTAGCGAGTCATCATCACGTAGGTTAACTGCGATTAGGCCGTTAGCACGTACGTTTGCGAACTGATCCAGAGATGTCTTCTTAACAGTACCGTCACCTGTTGCCATGAAGATGAACTTATCTTCAGAGAACTCAGAAACAGGTAGGATTGCCGTAATACGCTCACCTTCTTCTAGAGGAAGAATGTTCACGATTGGCTTACCACGAGCGGTACGGCTTGCTAGTGGTAATTGGTAAACTTTCAGACGGTACGTCTTACCGCGAGTCGAGAAACATAGGATGTTATCGTGAGTATTAGCAACAAGCAGACGCTCAATGTAATCCTCATCTTTCATCTTAGTCGCACTCTTACCTTTACCACCACGACGCTGTGCTTCGTAGTCGCTTAGGATTTGGTACTTAACGTAACCTTCGTGTGACAGCGTCACAACAACGTCTTCTTGAGCAATCAGCTCTTCCATGTCGATATCGTGGCTAGCTGCAGTGATCTCTGTGCGACGTGCGTCACCGTAGATATCGCGAACTGCTTCCAACTCTTCACGGATCACTTCCATTAGACGCTCAGTGCTTGCAAGGATGTGCATTAGCTCAGCGATTTCGTCTAGAAGTGCTTTGTATTCGTCTAGAATCTTCTCGTGCTCAAGGCCAGTTAGGCGGTGAAGACGAAGTTCTAGGATTGCTTGCGCTTGCGTTTCCGTTAGGAAGTATTGACCATCACGGATGCCGTATTGATCTTCCAACCAATCAGGACGAGCCGCGTCAGTACCTGCGCGCTCAAGCATTGAAGCAACGTTACCTAAGTCCCAACCACGTGAAACTAGGCCAACTTTTGCTTCTGCTGGCGTTGGCGCGTTCTTGATGAGTTCGATAACTTCATCAATGTTCGCTAGAGCCAGAGATAACGCTTCTAAGATGTGTGCACGATCACGTGCTTTTCTTAGTTCGTAGATAGTACGACGAGTCACAACCTCACGGCGGTGATCTACGAAGCACTTAAGCATGTCTTTCAGGTTAAACAACTGTGGTTGGCCGTTGTTTAGAGCAACCATGTTGATACCGAAAGTCGTTTGCAGTTGAGTTTGTGCGTATAGGTTGTTTAGAACCACTTCGCCCACTGCATCACGCTTACATTCAATAACAATACGCATACCGTCTTTATCAGACTCATCACGTAGTGCACTGATGCCTTCTACTTTCTTATCTTTAACCAGTTCAGCAATCTTCTCGATCAGACGAGCTTTGTTTACTTGGTAAGGGATCTCAGTAACGATAATGGTCTCTTTACCATTCTTCTCTACTTCAATATCCGCTTTTGAACGCATGTAAATCTTGCCGCGACCTGTCTTATAAGCATCTACGATGCCTTTACGACCGCTGATCAGCGCTGCTGTTGGGAAATCTGGACCAGGAATATAGTCCATTAGCTCATCAATCGTGATCTCTTCATTATTGATGTAAGCCAAACAGCCATCAACAACTTCACCTAGGTTATGAGGTGGGATGTTGGTCGCCATACCTACCGCGATACCAGAAGCACCGTTTACCAGTAGGTTAGGAATTTTCGTTGGTAGAACCGCTGGGATCTGTTCTGTACCGTCGTAGTTAGGTACGTAGTCCACCGTTTCTTTATCAAGGTCAGCCAAAAGCTCGTGAGCAATTTTCGCCATACGAACTTCGGTATAACGCATTGCAGCCGCGGAGTCGCCATCGATAGAACCAAAGTTACCTTGGCCATCAACTAGCATGTAACGCAGTGAGAACGGCTGAGCCATACGAACAATAGTGTCGTATACAGCGCTATCACCGTGCGGGTGATATTTACCGATTACATCACCTACTACACGAGCAGATTTTTTATATGGTTTGTTCCAATCATTACCTAGTACATTCATCGCGAATAGAACGCGGCGGTGTACTGGCTTTAGGCCATCACGCACATCAGGAAGGGCACGACCAACGATGACGGACATCGCGTAGTCTAGGTATGAACCTCTAAGCTCATCTTCAATATTTACGGGCGTGATCTCTTTCGCTAGATCGCTCATAGAGCCATTTTCCCTCTATAGTCAGATCGTATTTTTGAATACGTATAAGACCGAAAAATATAACACAAATTTACCTTGTGAGGCATCACTTTCCCTATCCTTTTATCATCTTGTGAGCCTTGTAGCCAATCAATTGATGAGAAATTGCACGTCATCATCATATCTTGCTGAAAGATGGTTACTTTGCATCCAACAAATTCGCAAAATTGTAGATCTTCTGGTCAGAGACGAAAGCCAAGTTATAATGCTCTCAATTTCATGGATGCATTATTTAACTTGGAAATGCCGATTATGACCAAATCACAGAACGTCGACCCAGCAGAAATCAAAAAATTCGAAGACATGGCGTCACGCTGGTGGGATCTCGAAGGCGAGTTTAAGCCTCTTCACCAAATCAACCCTTTACGCCTTAACTACGTGCTAGAAAAAACAGAAGGCCTGTTTGGAAAAAAAGTTCTCGACGTAGGTTGTGGTGGCGGCATTCTTGCTGAGAGCATGGCAAAAGAAGGTGCGGTTGTAACCGGTCTAGACATGGGTAAAGAGCCTCTAGAGGTTGCTCGTCTACACGCCCTTGAGACTGGCACTAAGCTTGATTACATTCAAAGCACCATTGAAGATCACGCAGAGCAAAATCCACAAGCTTATGACGTAGTCACTTGTATGGAGATGCTTGAGCACGTTCCCGACCCTCAATCAGTGATCACAGCTTGCTCTAAGTTAGTGAAGCCTAACGGACATGTCTTCTTCTCAACGCTAAACCGCAACTTTAAGTCTTACTTGTTCGCTATTGTTGGCGCAGAGAAGCTATTGAAGATCGTCCCAGAAGGTACTCACGAACACGAGAAGTTCATTCGTCCTGCTGAACTAATCAAGATGATCGATAACACGCCGCTTCAAGAACTCGGTATCACTGGCCTGCATTACAACCCACTAACGGACACGTACCGTTTGGGAAGTAACGTAGATGTTAACTATATTGTTCACACAAAGAATTTTGTGTAAATCCTGCCAATAACCCCATAAAAAATAATTTAATTTAGACCAATGAAAAAGGTTGCAATTACCATAAGTTTGCGACTTTTTTCAGTCTAAATTTCGTGCTCCCGATTCCATTTTGACCATCTCGATTCAATTTTGACCTTTGAAAATCCGCCTCCTCTTTTGGCCAAAGATCAAGGAATTTTTTTTTATGAGCGCGCAAAATTAAACCATCATTAAAAAGCCAATTTTCTACAATCAAGTGAGAGCTATCCTCATCAGTTAGTGGTCACTTACAGTTTTTTTTCAATTTAGTAGTTATCCACAAGAACTCCCATTTCTTTGCCTTGAAAAATCTCCGGCCTAGCACTATCTTGTAACCCAACAAACAAATGACCCCTATATGTTGTGTTTGAACTACAATATATGGGTAGACCAAGATCACAAAGCCGCCATGTAATTTACAAAAATTACACAGAAATAGACAAAAACACGGCTTTAATCAGTTTTGTTAGGGAAATTAAGCAGAATGAACCAACAACTTACTGTTACTAAGCGTAACGGTCGCAAAGAAACGATTGATCTAGAAAAGATCCACCGCGTGATCACATGGGCAGCAGAAGGCTTGCACAATGTTTCTGTATCACAAGTAGAATTGAAAGCTCACATTCAATTTTATGATGGCATCACCACGACTGACATCCATGAGACAATCATCAAGTCAGCTGCGGATCTGATCTCAGAAGAGACTCCTGATTACCAATACCTTGCAGCACGTCTAGCGGTATTCCACCTACGTAAGAAAGCGTACGGTCAATACGAGCCGCCAGCACTGTTCGACCACGTTGCAAAACTGGTTGATATGGGTAAATACGATAGTCACCTACTGGAAGACTACACGCCAGCTGAGTTTGCTGAACTGGATCAATACATCGATCACAAACGCGACCTAGATTTCTCTTACGCAGCGGTTAAGCAGCTTGAAGGTAAATACTTCGTGCAGAACCGTGTAACGAAAGAGATCTACGAAAGTGCTCAGTTCCTGTACATCTTGGTTGCTGCTTGTCTATTCGCTAAATACCCGAAAGAGACACGTCTTGATTACATCAAGCGTTTCTACGATGCAGCGTCGACATTTAAGATTTCCCTACCTACACCGATCATGTCTGGTGTACGTACGCCTACCCGTCAATTCAGTTCTTGTGTACTGATTGAGTGTGGTGACAGCCTAGATTCAATTAACGCAACGGCAAGCTCAATCGTACGTTACGTTTCTCAACGTGCTGGTATTGGTATCAACGCTGGCCGTATCCGTGCTCTAGGTTCTGAGATTCGCGGTGGTGAAGCATTCCACACAGGTTGTATCCCATTCTACAAGTACTTCCAAACAGCCGTTAAGTGTTGTTCTCAAGGTGGTGTGCGTGGTGGTGCTGCAACAGTATTCTACCCACTATGGCACGGTGAAGTTCAGTCTCTACTTGTACTGAAAAACAACCGTGGTGTAGAAGAGAACCGTGTTCGTCACATGGATTACGGCGTACAGCTGAACAAGCTTATGTACTCTCGCCTAGTTCAAGGCGGTAACATCAGCCTATTCTCACCATCTGATGTACCTGGCCTCTACGATGCATTTTTCGAAAACCAAGAACGTTTTGAAGAGCTGTACGTGAAGTACGAGAACGATCCATCAATCAAGCGTGAAACAGTCAAAGCGGTAGAGCTATTCTCTCTACTCATGCAAGAACGTGCTTCTACTGGTCGTATCTACATCCAGAACGTAGACCACTGTAACACTCACAGCCCATTTGATGCTGAAGTAGCACCAGTTCGCCAGTCAAACCTATGTCTTGAAATCGCGCTTCCAACTAAGCCGCTTACAAACGTGGAAGATGACGAAGGTGAAATTGCACTATGTACGCTTTCTGCATTCAACCTTGGCGCGATTGAGTCTCTTGATGACCTAGCAGAGCTTTCTGACCTAGTGGTTCGTGCACTTGATGCACTTCTTGATTACCAAGACTACCCACTACCAGCGGCATACAAGTCAACAATGAACCGTCGTACTCTGGGTGTTGGCGTTATCAACTACGCATACTACCTAGCGAAAAACGGTGTTAAATACTCAGATGGTAGCGCAAACGGTCTAACTCACCGTACATTCGAAGCTATCCAATACCACTTGTTGAAAGCATCGGTTGAGCTTGCGAAAGAACAAGGTAAGTGTCCTTCGTTCCACGAAACGAACTACGCGAAAGGCCTATTGCCAATCGACACTTACAAGAAAGACATTGATCTTGTATGTGAAGAACCTCTTCATTACGACTGGGATGCACTACGTGAAGAGATCGTTGAACACGGTCTACGTAACTCAACACTAACAGCGCTAATGCCTTCTGAGACTTCTTCTCAGATTTCTAACGCGACTAACGGTATTGAGCCACCACGTGGTTTCGTTTCTGTTAAAGCATCAAAAGACGGTATTTTGAAGCAGGTTGTGCCTGATTTCCTAAATCTAAAAGATAACTACGAACTACTTTGGAACATCGGTTCTAACGATGGTTACCTGCACCTAGTAGGTATCATGCAGAAGTTTGTAGACCAAGCGATTTCAGCCAACACAAACTATGATCCAAACGTATATGAAAGCGGTAAAGTACCAATGAAGAAACTTCTTCAAGACCTACTGACTGCTTACAAGTACGGTGTGAAGACGCTTTACTACCATAACACTCGTGATGGCGCGAAAGATGAGCAAGGCGCAGTAGCACAAGAAGACGATTGTGCAGGCGGCGGTTGTAAGATCTAAGCATAAGTAACAAACATAAGAACCCAGAGAAGCCTTCTTCTCTGGGTCTAAAGCATTAACGAGGCCTGTTATATAGGTCTGGAAAGGATTTGAGGCATTCATGGCTTACAGTACTTTTACCCAAACAAAAAATGACCAACTAAAAGAACCTATGTTCCTTGGTCAATCTGTAAACGTAGCGCGTTACGACCAACAGAAATTTGAAATCTTCGAAAAGCTTATCGAGAAGCAACTGTCTTTCTTCTGGCGTCCAGAAGAAGTTGACGTATCTAGCGATCGTATCGACTACAACAAGCTGCCAGAGCACGAGAAGCACATCTTCATCTCAAACCTGAAGTACCAAACGCTTCTTGACTCGATTCAAGGTCGTAGCCCGAACGTAGCGCTTCTACCATTAGTTTCTCTTCCAGAAGTAGAAACTTGGATTGAGACTTGGTCTTTCTCTGAAACGATTCACTCTCGTTCATACACGCACATCATCCGTAACATCGTGAATGACCCTGGCGTTGTATTTGACGACATCGTTGAAAACGAGCACATCCTAGCGCGTGCAAAAGACATCGCACACTACTACGATGAGCTAATCAAGCTGACGTCTGACTACCACCGCTACGGTGAAGGTACACACAACATCAACGGCGAAGAGATCAAAGTATCTCTATACGAGTTGAAGAAGAAACTGTACCTATGTCTGATGTCTGTAAATGCTCTGGAAGCGATCCGTTTCTACGTAAGTTTTGCATGTTCGTTTGCATTTGCAGAGCGCGAGCTAATGGAAGGTAATGCGAAAATCATCAAGCTAATCGCTCGTGATGAAGCACTTCACCTGACGGGTACTCAGCACATGATCAACCTGCTGCGTAACGGCCAAGATGACTTCTCATTCATGCAAATCGCTGAAGAGTGTAAGCAAGAGTGTTTCGACCTATTCAAAGATGCGGCTGAGCAAGAGAAAGAGTGGGCAGAATACCTGTTCAAAGATGGCTCTATGATCGGTCTAAACAAAGACATCCTGTGCCAATACGTTGAGTACATTACCAACATCCGTATGCAAGCGGTTGGCCTAGGTACTGCTTACCCAGAAGCAACGTCTAACCCTATTCCGTGGATCAACGCTTGGTTGTCTTCAGACAACGTTCAAGTTGCACCACAAGAAGCAGAAATTTCATCTTACCTAGTTGGTCAAATCGACAACGAAGTAAGTGCTGACGACTTCGAAGGTTTTGAACTGTAATGCCGACTCTCAAAATCAACAAACTCATCAGTATTGAGTCTAATCCTTCTAACACTTTGTTAGAGACCATGGAGCAAGCAGGACTTGAGCCTGAATACAACTGCCGTGATGGTCACTGTGGCGCTTGTCGTTGCACGTTAGACTCAGGTGAAGTTGAGTATGTTGGTTTTGCTATGGCTTACACACAGAGCAACGAAATCTTGCCTTGTATTTGTAAGGCTAAGACCGAATTGTCGTTGAGTAATGTTATCCATCGCAACAAGCAAAAACGCGCTTAAAGATGAAATAACTCAGCACCGATAGCAAAATACAAAGGGCCCGATAATTGATATTATCGGGCCCTTTTTACATACTGATATTCGTTTTAGATACTGTGGGTCGCTGAGCGTTTGTTATAAGACAGCGTTGGGAATGAACAGCTCTTTAATGCGTTTAAGTGAAGTGAACTGGCCAAACATCGGTTTGTTTTCCAGGTGTCTTCGAAGCATGTCTGCGGCCACTGTTTTTATTACCGTTCTAGAGTCTTCTCGGTTATATGAGCGATGGAACTCAAACACTTGCCCCCACTCTCCTGCTGGCGTCGATAGTGCAACACTAAAGGTTTTATCCTCAAGTTTGCCAGTGACGAGAGCCAGGTCAGTAGAACATTTCTCTCTTGTTGCTCCTGCCAAAGCTAATGTCGCCGCTAAAGGATCGCTCTTATCAATCTCACTGCCTTTGCTTTCGGCCATTACCCAAGAATGCCCAAAGCAGTTTTCAAGGTTTTCATCCGACTGTAGCCATGCTGACAGCGCGCCCTTGGTCGACACTTCTGATACCGATAAGGTTTTGTGTTTCTCGCTCAACAGGTGTCCTAAATGTTCAATCATCGGCTCATCAACACTCACAACATTGCCTTCTAGCAGCTTATGCACCATCTGAAGCAACTTAACACGAACCTCGAGACCCGATTTAGGCCCAAACAGTTTTACCTCAATAAAGGGCAAGTAAGAGCGGTAGCCTAATTCATAACCTTCAGGCAGTTTAAGCTGGTCTAGAATATCGGAGATCCCCGACTCAGAAAGCCCAAAGGTGTAGAGGCGGCTGCACTCAAAGGCACTGATTTCCGGATAGCTTCGAGCCAAGTCAGGCAAAATTTGGTCTTTAACCATCTTTTTAAACTCACTCGGAACACCAGGAGTAAAGTAAAATGTCGCATCGTTGATTTTAAGTTTGAAACCACAAGCGGTACCAACAGGGTTATCTACGATTTGTGAATGTTCCGGCAGCATAGCTTGTTTGAGGTTACTGTCTGGCATCTTAGCGCCACGAGCTTCAAACATACTCTCCATACGTTGTAACCAGTCAGGGAAAAGAACTAGCTTTTGATCAGCAGCACTTGCAGCCGCTGCGTCACTCATGTCGTCCGTCGTTGGCCCTAAACCGCCATTAACGATGACCACATCATAGTTAAAGCTCAGCATCAAAAGTTCTTCCACCAGCGCACTCATTTGATCACCGACAGTCGAACGCTTTGCCAAAGCGAAACCATGTTGATAAAACTCAGCGGACATCCAAGCGGCATTTGTGTCTACAATGTCTCCGTGAAGAACTTCTTCACCTGTACTTAACATTGCGATTTTGGTCATATTTTCATCCCTTGCTGTCATATAAAGACGCTGCATTATTTTTAAAGTGGTCTATCTTCTATGTTTAGGCGTTTAACTCATTTCACAAGTATTAATGATGTGAAATTTAAGATTATCTTTCTGAAAGCGCACAATTATTAGTTCCATAAATCAGGTAATTAATGGATAATTGTGACTTTGCTCAACCTACCAACTCTTATGGAGACCCTTGTGGCCAAATCACCGTTATTAGCAAAGGTTACTGCTGCATTTTCACTACTAATGTCAGCGAACTCGGTTGCAAGCCAGTACGATTTCGACCAACCATTCAACCTTTCATATGCGGATGATTGTACTCAAGAGTACTGCGTAAATGAAAACTTGTACACTTACAAGCCTAGTATCAATTACGCACTGAGCGAGTCAAACGAAGAGTACGATTTCTCAATCCAGCAACCAAAGCACCTTTTGGTGAGTGAAGAGAAAGATTGGGATTACCTAATGGGGCAAACTTACACCATTCTCGGTCTGAGTGTTGCGACTGTAGGTTTAATGACATTTCTTCCTGAATCCATCACGAAGTGGGATGATGACCAACGTGACTTAAGTAAGCTTGGTCAAAAATGGAAAGACAACGTATCTAGTGGCCCAGTATGGGACCGCGATGAGCATTTCTTGAACTATGTAATGCATCCGTACTTTGGTGGTGTTTACTACACGGCAGCGCGACACGCTGGCTACAATGAGTTTGAATCTTTCATGTACTCATGGACTATGTCGACTTTCTTCTGGGAGTACGGTGTTGAAGCATTTGCAGAAATCCCATCTTGGCAAGACCTTTTCATCACACCATTCTTCGGTGCGGTTGTCGGTGAGCTGATGTTAGAGGCCGAACAAGACATCGTTATGACTGGCGGCGAAGTCATGGGCTCAAAAACCATGGGTGATGTGTCTCTGTTCTTCTTGAACCCTGTTGGCCATATTCACTACTGGGTAAGTGATGCTTGGGGTGGCGATGCGGAAGTAAATCTGAACACTAACCCTTGGTGGGGTAACCAAGACGCGGCTAAGTTTGCATACGATGCTGGCGCGCCTTACGACTCTCAATTTGTGGGTATGAACTTCAAAGTGACCTTCTAAATCACTCAATAGATGTAATTCTTTCTAAAAAGCGACTCTCGAGTCGCTTTTTTTGTGCCCGACTCTTCATTAACTTGTTTTGCGTTGCAGCTTAGTTTCAAAAATTGACGCAGGTCAAATATTGTTCTTATCCAGCTTCTAAACTGTATGTAAGACAGATTATCTCGTTATTTCAAACGCTTATTAATGGCGTTCAATTGAATCTTTGGGGGCTGATATGAATAGTACATTTATCGTTAACTTTATTGGTAAAGCATCGCCTGCAACCATTAAACAACTCGCTGCAGTCACTCATGAAAACGGTGGCAAATGGCTTATAAGTAAAGTGAACTTCATTGAGGACCAAGTTGCCGGAGTCATCAAAATAGAACTCCCTGCGATTAATGAGTCCGCAGTTAAAGAAGCATTTAGTGCCAATATGGACCTAACAGTACAATTCGTTGATGCCGACCACTCTCCACAAGTACAAGATACTATCCATCACCTTCGTCTAGATTCGAATGATCGCGCTGGTATCGTCAATGAAGTCACTCATGTATTAGATGGACAAGGCATCACGATTCTGGATATGGATTGTCATCGAGTCTTCATCGCAGGAGGTGGAGGTGTCAGCTCCAGCCTATTTACCGCCAAAATTGCCGTAAAACTCCCACTAGAGCTACCAATCCAAGACGTAGCCAACGAACTTGAGACGCTGAGTGAAGATACACGCGTCATGATCGAGAGTTAATTGCCCCCTTTCCTCCGGTTAAGCAATTTTCCGGAGGAGTATCCCCTTCCCTCTCTTCCTTCTAATACATCCGATAAATCGCTTTCAACTCTTACATTACTTACAAAATTTCCGTATTAATTCTACGTAAATCATAATTTTAACTAGTGAAACAGGGCTACTTGGCTATGTTTTTTTGTTACCATACGGTCACTTTCATCAACTTAGTCACTTAGGTTCATACATGGATAGAAACAAGCCGAGTTGGCCTCTGAATGCCGTCTCAGTAATCCTTCTAACTTCACTTTTCACCGGCTGCCAAAGTGGCCATGAAGATAGTGGTGATGGTTCCACTAATCCGACTGCCGTTAGTATCTCGATCCCAGAGACGCTTAGCGTGACCGAACCAACGTCAGGTTCAAGCACCGAGGCCGTCACTGTTACACTTTCAGAAGCGCTCACTAGCGATGTAAACCTAACTATTACGACTTCCAATGTCACCGCTCGTTCTACTGGTGAGTTTAGAAATTATGACCCGCTAAGTAGCTCAGTAGTAACTATTCCGGCAGGCTCAACAACAGCTACTCTGCCGCTTAATGTACTACACAATAACGTCTTTGAAGGCGCTAAGACGCTCCAATACTCGATTACAGCCCCTTCAAGCTCGTCGTACACCATTACCAACAATCAGACGACTGTTACTATCAATGATGCCAATGCTCAACCAACTATCGGATTTAGCAACAACCTAAGTACCGTCGTTGAAGGTGACAGTGTGGTGCAACAAATGGTACTAAGTAACTATTCGAGCCAAGATGTCACGATTACCTTGGTTCAAACAGGTATTGCGGCATCAGATGACTACACAGTTGATATGGCCAGCCTCAACGTTACGCTCTCTGCAGAAACCCTAACGTCAGACATTACTTTCTCTGCTAAAGATGATGGCTTTAACGAAGGTGGTGAATCGGTCATCTACACCATGACTGAAGTCGGGAATGCAACGATTGACTCAGCAAAAAACACGCTGGCTTTCTATATTCCTGGCCAGAAGAATTTCAACGACACTGGCTACGTAACCTATTACGACGGAACTGCTTTTGACAGCACAACCCCACCAACGAGTCATCCAAATCAAGATGCGGACTATGGTTTAGATAAAACTAACGGTACCGAGCATTCAGATGGCGAATATGGTTTTCGCTATACCAAAATCGATGCTCACGGCAACCCAATGGATCCAAGTGCAACAAGCTGGCGCTGTGTAAAGGATGAACACACAGGCCTTTACATCGAAGCAAAACAAGATCCAACAGCTCTACCAAGTCAATCTGATATCGACACTTGGGTTGAAAACCACAAAAACGATCCAGATGCTTACCCTTACCCATATGGTACAGAGTCTTCGATGTGGCGCAGTTCATCGTATACTTACACTTGGTACGACGCAGATGGCACAACCAATGGCGGATATGCAGGCGCACCCAACGACGCACTATATAGTGAAGGCCCAATTTCGTCTGAATGTGCATACCCTGACGACAACTCGGGGACCCGAAACTGCAATACCAGTAGCTATATTTCAAGTCTAAATAGCTACGCAATATGTGGTATCACCGATTGGCGTCTACCTTCACCGGTTGAGGCGCGTTCATTCATTAATTTCAACGTTGGCGCATCACCGAGTGGCTCAGTGAACTTCTTCCCGAACCTTGGTTCTAGACTTTTCACTCACTCTAGTTCTGTCAAACAAGACGGTAGTGCGAGATGTATCGACTCTCAAACTGGTGAGTTGGAACTGTGTAACAAAAACATCACAGGCTCAACAGGTATTGTCGCTGTAAGTGGAGGAATCGAGTAATGAAACTGAAATTATGCTTAGGTGCTGTTGCCACTCTGCTAAGCGCGAATGCTATCGCTCAAACTTGTGTAACGACTCAAACTGCTTCTCATCAAGATGGGCAGTTTATCGATCGTAAAGATGGGACTCTGTTAGACGTAACCACTAACTTGTTATGGTCAAAGTGTAACCTAGGTGAAACTTACAATGCCTCGACAGACACTTGTGATGGGACTGCCCTAAAGTACCAAAACTGGAGCGATGCATTAGTTGCCACGCAAAATACCACGCTAACAACGATTGCAGGTCAAACTGGCTTTAGGCTTCCAAATATCAAAGAGTTGAGCTCAATTGTGGATTACCGCTGCACTCGACCAGCGATCAACCTGACCTTCTTCCCAACGACAACAAATGAACCTTACTGGACGAATACGCCAGATGCTCATAGCGTCAATAGTCACTACGAAGGCCTCATTATCGACTTTGACGAAGCCTTGGAAGTGATTACGGATCCAGACAATGTCCCTTCCCCGCTTGTCCGGTTGGTAAAAGAGTTTAACTAAGACTCAATAGTCGCATACAAAAAGAGCAACCCATCGGTTGCTCTTTTTATTTCAAGCTACTTTACTGACCACTGTGACAGTGAGCGTTTAAAGTCTGAATAATCGAATTCGTTTAGCTTCTGTACTTCACCGCTTGAGCGTTCGCAGTAGACAGAAGGCATACGCAGGCCATTGAACCAATTCAGTTTCACCATGGTATAGCCAGCACTATCTAAGATATGCAGACGTTGGCCAATCTCTAGTGGTTCATCAAAGCTTGCTTCACAGAACTGATCACCAGCAAGGCAAGAACAAGAACCAATCACGTAGTCATGCGTGCCATTTTCCGACGCTTCCAGAATCGATGCTGGCTCGTCATAGATCAGAGTATCTAAACGGTGTGCTTCTGTCGCTGAATCAACAATCGCCGTTTTCTTAACGTTCTCTACGATATCAACCACGGTCGCAACAAGATCCGTAGTCTTAGTGATGATCGCTTCACCCGGCTCAAGGTACATTTGAACACCGTGCTTTTCAGAGAAAGCTTTTAGTGCCAAACCGAGCTTTTCAATGTCGTAACCCGGCCATGTAAAGAATACGCCACCACCCATACTCACCCAATCCAGCTTGTTTAGGTATTCACCGAACTGCTCAGAGATAGAGTCAAGTAGACCAATAAAAGCATCCACATCTTTGTTCTCACAGTTCATGTGGAACATCACACCATCAATATCTTCAAAGACTTCTGGTTGGATATGGTCAGCTTGAACGCCTAGGCGAGAGAACTGACGCGCTGGATTCGCCAAATCTTGACCAGCATAGCTAACACCTGGATTAAGACGTAGGCCAATCGATGCCTTGCCTTCAATAATGTGTCGGTAAGCTGCTAATTGAGACTGTGAGTTGAAGATCATCTTGTCACAAATATCTGCTACTTCACGTACATCATCTTCGCTGTAACCAACGCTGTATGCATGCGTTTCACCACCGAAGGTTTCATGACCTAGCTTTACTTCAAACGGACCAGAGCTGGTCGTGCCGTCTAGATAAGGCTTAATGATGTCGAATACGCCCCAAGTAGAGAAGCACTTCAAGGCTAATACAAGCTTAACGCCTGAAATCTCTTTAAGCTGTTTAGCTTTCTCTAGGTTCTCAATCAACTTATCTTCGTTGATCATAAAGTATGGGGTTTTAAGTTCTTCGTTCTTAAATGTCATTTTCTATACGCGCTCAAGCAGCATCTAAAGATGGAAAGGTAAATTAAACAAGTTTGGTGTGATTTATTTTGATTTTGTCCTGTTCGAACGCAGTGAGTTACAAAATCAAAATAAATGATACCAAAGCTTTAAGGAGATCATCATCGAAAAGGGAACAATCCATGTCCCCTTTAACTAGCAATCAAAACAAGAAATCAGTTCTTATTTTTTCAGCTCATGAATCACAGGAAGGCCTTGGCCTGCTTCAAGCTCTTGAACATGCCAGTCAAGACCGATACCCGGCATAGTTTCTAGGAATGGGTCTGGATTTAGCTGTTCCATGTTGAATACACCTTTGTCTGCCCACTCGCCACGGAAGAACTGAAGTGCAGCCGTAATAGCAGGAACACCAGTTGTGTAAGAGATCGCTTGATGCTCTACGTCTTCGTATGCCACTTCGTGGTCAGCGTTATTGTAGATAAATACGCTACGCTCTTTGCCATCTTTCTTACCTTGAACCCAAGTACCGATACACGTTAGACCCGTGTAGCCCGGCGCTAGTGATGTTGGGTCAGGTAGCAAGGCTTTAAGTACGTGTAGAGGCTGAACTACAGTACCATCATGCAATGTTAGCGGGTCTGGGCTTAGTAGACCGATGTCACGCATGCAATTGAAGTAGTTTAGGTACTTGTCGCCAAAGCCCATCCAGAACTCGATACGCTTCGCTGGAATGAACTCTTTCATTGAGCGAACTTCATCGTGTGCCATTGAATATACTTTGTGAGAACCACAGTTCGGGAAATCAAACTCTAGCATGCGTGAGTGACAAGGAACCTGTTTCCACTCTTCGTTTTCCCAGTAGAAAGAATCACCTTGAATCTCAAGCATGTTCGTTTCTGGGTCGAAGTTAGTTGCAAACTTCTTACCGTGGTCGCCAGCGTTAACGTCCATCACATCGATAGTATCGATCTCATCGAACAGATGTTTAACCGCGTAAGCAGCAAATACAGAAACCACACCAGGATCGAAACCAGCGCCAAGAATACCTGTGATGCCTGCTTCTGCAAACTTCTCACGGTAGCCCCATTGCCAATCGTACGCTTGTGGTACCTGCTGACCTTCAGAACATAGGTCAACCGCTACTGATGTATCTAGGTAAGATACTTTTGCTTGGTAACACGCTTCCATGATAGCCATGTTTACCCACGGAGGACCCGCGTTGATCACTAGGTCTGGCTGAACTTCTTTAATTAGAGCAACAAGCGCATCAACGTCATCTGCGTTTACAGCGCGCGCCTCTAGTTTCTTAGTTGAATCTTTTAGGTTGTTTTTGCCCTTGATAGATTCGATGATCTTCTCACACTTCGCGATAGTTCGAGATGCAATAGTGATGTCACCCAGTACGTCGTTGTTCTGTGCTGCTTTATGTGCAACAACCCAACCTACGCCGCCTGCACCAATTTGTAGAATTGCCATAATATTTATTACCCTTGTTGTTCTGCTAGCTCAGCCGCTAGATTCTGAATTTTTGCAATGAGAGACTCGAAATCCGCCATATCTAAACACGGATTAAGGATAGTGAACTTTAATGCGCTCTTTCCATCGACCACAGTTTCGCCCAAAACAGCGACACCGCGAGTTAATGCCTCTAATCTTAATGTTTGGTTAAATGTGTCTAAATCCGTGACATGGCTATTAACGGCTCTAAACAGCACTGTCGACAATGCTGGCTCAGCCAATAGCTCAAAACCTTCGTGGTTTTGAATAAGGTCGGAGACCTGAAGTGTTTGTGCCAATAGGTGATCATACATCTCACCCAATTGTGCCTGCCCTACGCTTTGCATCGTCATAAAGACTTTGAGCGCATCAAATCGTTTGGTTGTTGCAATCGACTTATCAACTAAGTTTGGCAGCTCATCGTGCTCACGGTTCAAGTAGTCAGCATGATGCAGTAGGAACTTGAAGTTCTGTTTGTCCTTAAGCAGCAATGCACCACAACTGATTGTTTGATAAAACAGTTTGTGGAAATCGACACTTACTGAGTCTGCTTTTTCAATGCCCTTAAGACGTGCTTTATGACTGCTCAAGATCAGAGCACCACCATACGCACTATCCACATGGAACCAAAGCTGTTGTTGCTGAGCGATCTGAGCAATAGAGTTTAGGTCATCAATCGCGCCATGATCCGTCGTTCCTGCCGTACCTACAACAGCAAATGGGATCAAACCTTCTTGTTTCAGCTCAGTAATTGCTTGCTCAAGCAGTTCCGTTTTTATGGTACCGTTATCGTTAGCATCAACACAGCGTACTGCATTTTCGCCTAATCCTAACAAAGAAGCCGATTTTTGGACAGTGAAGTGAGACTTTTTAGAGCATAGAATACGCAATTTTTTCGCGTACTCTGGAAGACCAAGCTTTTGAATCGAGTGGTTATCGACTTTATCCGCGATCCAATCTCGTGCTAGCAACAGCCCCATTAGGTTACTTTGAGTACCGCCACTGGTGAAAATGCCATCGCTATCCGCACCTAGCTCGTACTTGCCACACATCCAGTCGATGACCTTCTGCTCGACATAGGTTGCAGCCGACGCTTGATCCCATGAATCCATAGACTGGTTAAGCGCTGCAATCATAGACTCAGCAGCGACAGAAGCCATTAATGGCGGAGTATGTAGATGTGCAATACAGTCAGGGTGTTGTACAAAGATGGAGTTTTTAGCAACTAAGTCGGCTGTATCTTCGACCACATCAATCAATGAACCTTGAACGTTATCAAGATCCACTGCATTAATTGCAGCCTCTAGTCGTTTAGGTTCTAGCCCAGAGTATGGTGCGTCAACTTGCTCAAATACTGACTTCATCGCTTGAGTGGTTTGATTTAAAACCTTCTCAAACTCGTCGCTACCACCTACGCCAGTATGGATGAAGTGTTTCTTCCACTCACTGTTCACACTATCACTTTCGACATGACTACCGCCCGCAGCAAGAATCGCTTCTTCCATCACGCGCAGAGCAAAATCAATTTGTTCGAAAGTAATGATCATCGGAGGAAGGAAACGAATAACAGAACCTTCACGTCCACCTTTTTCTACCATCAAGCCGCGTTCAAGTGCTGCACGTTGGATTTTAAGGGTTAGGTCACCATCAGCAATTGGCTCACCAAAGCTGTTCTTCTCACCGTTAGGGTTTTGAATCTCAACACCTAACATCAAGCCTTTACCACGAACTTCAGCAATACAATCAACACGTTGTTGAAGCTTTTCTAAACCGTGGCGAAGATATTGACCTGCGATATTCGCGTGTTCAACAAGGTTATCTCGCTCGATAATTTCTAGTGCTTTCGCGCCAGATACCATTGCTAGCTGATTACCACGGAAAGTACCGGTGTGTTCACCTGCTTTCCATGTATCAATACTTTTATCGAATACAAGCAGTGACATCGGTAAGCCACCACCAATCGCTTTCGATAAGCATAGAATGTCTGGATTGATTCCTGACTCTTCAAATGCGAATCGGTGTCCAGTTTTACCAACACCACATTGGATTTCATCAAAGATAAGTAGGATGCCGTGCTCATCACAGATACGTCTTAAACCACGTAACCAAGATGCTGGAGCAGGAATCACACCGCCCTCGCCCTGAACAGGTTCGACAATCATTGCTGCAGGTTTCATTATGCCGGCTTCATCATCAGCAAGGAGACGTTCAATATAACGAAGGCTTGCTTGAGCACCTTGTTCACCACCTAATCCAAATGGGCAGCGCAGGTTGTATGGGAATGGCATAAAGTGAACATCAGACATCAAGCCGCTACGGCGCGCTTTTGTGCCTAAGTTACCCATCATGCCCATCGTACCGTTAGTCATACCATGGTAAGCACCACGGAACGCAAACATGGTGTTACGACCTGTTGTTTGCTTTGCTAATTTTATCGCGGCTTCAACCGCATCGGCACCAGAAGGGCCACAGAATTGAATCACTGAGTTCTCAGCAAAATCCTGTGGTAAAAATGCTTTAACGCGATTAATAAACGTCTCTTTGGCTTGAGTCGTAATATCCAGCGTTTGATAAGGTAGACCTGAATCCAACTGAGCTTTTAGTGCTTGGTTAATTTCTGGGTGGTTATAACCCAGAGCCAGCGTTCCTGCTCCAGCAAGACAATCTAGGAAGATTTGTCCACGGGTATCTTCAACCAGAGCGCCATATGCGCGCTTTATTGCAATCGGTAGACGTCTTGGGTAAGAGCGCACTGCCGATTCGTTCTGCTCTTGTTCAAGCAAGATAGCATCTGGAGTAAGATCATAAGTGCCTTCAACAACAGGGACTGAAGTTGAAAACGTGTGTGCGATAGTATTTGTATCGACTTCAAAGGCGGTAGTCATAAAAAATCCCTTGAATGTATTCATACTCCCTCCTAACAGCACATTGTTAGAAGTGAGGTATAGCTGTACGCCCGCGTAAGTCAAATGACAAACACGACAAAGTGCCGTCTAACGACAGCAAAATTTACTTAGCGCAAAATCAAGGTTCAGTAATGCTACTGTTTTGAAGGATCGGGCAAAGGTGGAGTACCGGCCCAATTGGATGTGAAAAGCTGATTCGCAGTGTTGTGTTAAGTGAGTTCAATGTTGGGTTTCCCATTAACATGGCATCAAGCGCCATAAGTATCCCGTCTATCAGTTAAAGAACTAACTGATACCTACCCTACGCAGTGTCACAATCAGCCTGAATGGTCACTGCGCGTATCCCCCAGAAGCAATCGTTGCCCATTCCGAGATTGGGCGGGAAGGTAACATAGTTTTTAACACACTATCAATAGTTTTTAATATCAGCTTTATAAATACGAGGGATAGGATGAGAGTCACCCGCTTAAACAGATCCCCGGCTCGTTCGTCCCTCACGCCCGAGGATGACGAAAATAGCTCACAATTTCAGCCGTCATTCCGTAGAGTGAAGGCGACGGAATAACTCCCAATCAATCCGTCCGTCATTCCCCCTAGAGCGAGGAACGAGCTCATAAGGAATCTCATAGAACATAAGACAGCATCCTATATTAAAGAACTAACCAGAAAGGATGTAACGAGTAATTGGATAGAAGATCCCCGGCTCATTCGTTCCTCACGACCGAAGATGACGAAGATAACTCCCAGTCAACCGTCATTCCCTAGAGCGAGGAACGAGTTCATAGGGAATCTCAAACAGCTCGTGAATTTTCAAACATCCGAATACAAATAAGCCCGAACATTTCTGTTCGGGCTTTACAATATTTCAGACGCAAAAAAGGCTCATCACTTCTGATAAGCCTTTTTTAAATTGGAGCGACGCGGCCGGCTAGGACACGGGGTCAACTCGTGACCTGATGGCTCAAATAGCTTTACGATATTCCAGATGCAAAAAAGCTCATCGTTTCCGATGAGCTTTTTTTTGATTTGGAGCGACACACGAGGTTCCGGCACAGCGCGAACGCCGAGGGATTTTAAATCCCTTGTGTCTACCAATTCCACCACCAGGGCACGCAATTCTTTATTGCGATGCCGTTACGATTCGTAAACACCATCTTAATGTCGATGCCAATCAACATTACAAAATTTGGAGCGACACACGAGGTTCGAACTCGTGACCTCAACCTTGGCAAGGTTGCGCTCTACCAGCTGAGCTAGTGTCGCATAGTATTCAAACTCAAGGTTTGAATGGAGGCGCCTCCCGGAGTCGAACCGAGGTCCACGGATTTGCAATCCGCTGCATAGCCACTCTGCCAAGGCGCCTTAGTAACTCCAATCGAATCGCTCGTTGCCATCCTCTTGGGTACGGGATGCATTCTACGGAATCACACGATTGAGTCAACACTATTTTTGTATTTTTAATTCGTTTGAATAGTATTTATACGAAAAGGGCTAAATAGCTAACTTAATGTACAAAAAGGTCTAAGGAATAGGCGATTAAAGTTGATCACCATCACACTGTCACGTCATATGGTTACGTTGATAGTCAAATTCAAAGATCAAAAAAGCGAGCCTAAGCTCGCTTTTCTCAATTAATGATGTTGTTCATCCAACAAATCATCTTTGGCTGCCATTAAGTATTGGGCCATTGACCAGTATGTCAGAATGGTTGCGATATAAAGCGCAGCGTAACCAACCCAAATCATCCAGTCATCGTAACGCCAAATGAGTACCCACAAAGCAAACATTTGAGAAACGGTCTTTACCTTGCCGACCCAAGAAACGGCGACACTTGCGCGCTTGCCAATTTCAGCCATCCACTCTCGAAGTGCTGAGATGATAATTTCGCGAGCAATCATGGTGACTGCGGGAATTGTCACCCAAATTGAGTGATAGTGTTCAGTAATCAAAATCAGTGCTGTCGCCACCAGAACTTTATCTGCAACAGGGTCGATAAAGGCACCAAAACGGGAAGTTTGGCCTAGCTTACGCGCTAGCATACCATCGAGCCAGTCAGTAAATCCGGCCACCCAAAAAACCATCGCAGCTGCAAAAGGAGCCCATTGATAAGGTAGGTAGAAAACGATAACGAATACTGGGATTAAGAAAAGTCTCAGTAGGGACAAAATGTTGGGTATATTCAAACGCATATTATTAGGCTCTTATCCATTGCGCGTTTATGGTGCGGGATTTTTACTATTGTTTCAATGCTTGATAAATGTTTTCTGCCAAAGAATGACTAATGCCCGGCACTTTGGCTATTTCTTCTACACTTGCACGCTTAAGCTCTTGCAATCCACCCATATATTTCAGAAGTGCTTGGCGACGCTTCGGCCCTACCCCTTCAATTCCTTCAAGTGCACTTGTGCGACGTGTTTTACCACGCTTCGCTCGGTGACCGGCAATTGCATGGTTATGGCTCTCATCACGGATATGCTGAATCAGGTGTAAAGCAGGCGCATCTGTCGGCAGATTAAACTCTTCACCTTCTAGAGTGATTAAGGTTTCAAGACCAGGTTTACGAGTAACCCCTTTCGCAATACCCATCATTCTTGGTCGAACAGGCCAATCCCCCCAATATTGAGAGATAATCTCGTGAGCACGGTTCAGTTGGCCTTTACCGCCATCGATAAAGATTATGTCTGGAATCTTGTCCACATCGAGTTGCTTGGAGTAACGACGCTCTAACGCTTGCCCCATTGCTGCATAATCATCGCCTCCGGTGATACCCGTGATGTTGTAGCGACGATATTCCTGCTTTACGGGCCCTTCTTGATTGAACACCACACAAGACGCGATGGTGCTCTCACCCATGGTATGACTGATATCAAAACACTCCATGCGCTTGATGACGTCCATAGACAAGACATCTTGAAGCTCTTTGAAGCGCTGATTAATCGTCATTTTATGATTAATCTTGGTGGTAATCGCCGTCAACGCATTGGTGTTCGACAATTTAAGATAGCGCCCCCGGGTGCCGGAAGGGTTAGTATTGAAGTGGATCTTTCGCCCCGCAACTTCACACAAAGCTTGTTGAATTGGCGTAACGTCTTCCATCAAGTCAGCATTGAGGATCAAACGAGTAGGAATAGTTCTTGCTTCATTGTGCGCAAGGTAGTATTGGCTCAAAAAGCTTGAAAAGACCTCTTCTCTAACCGTGTTATTTGGGATCTTTGGAAAATGACTTCGACTGCCAAGGACTTTCCCCTGACGAATCATCAAAATATGAATACATGCGACGCCATTTTCTTGCGCAAAGCCAAGCACATCCATATCTTCCATTGAGTCGTCAGATACGTACTGCTGCTCCTGCACACGGCGGATAGCCTGAATTTGGTCACGAAATGTTGCGGCCTGTTCAAACTTAAGTTGCTGACTCGCTTGTTCCATTTTCTGGACCAGAGTTTCCAAGACCTGATTGTCTTTCCCGTGCAAAAACAAACGCACGTAGCCAATCAATTCTGCATACTCTTCATCAGAGATGATTGAACTGACACAAGGCGCGGCGCATCGGCCAATTTGATACATCAGACATGGACGAGTACGATTGGCATAGACGGTATCTTCACACTGTCGGGCTGGGAATATCTTTTGCAGTAAGTGCAAGGTTTCTCGCACGGCCCCAGAATCAGGATATGGCCCGAAATACTCACCCTTTTTCTTCTTTGCACCACGGTGCATTGACAGTCTTGGGTGCTTATGACCGCTGATGAAGATATAAGGGTAAGATTTATCATCGCGCAGCAAAACGTTGTACTTAGGTAAGTACTGCTTAATGTAGTTGTGCTCGAGGATTAGGGCTTCTGTCTCGGTATGTGTGACCGTTACGTCTATCTTGGCAATATTGCTGACCAAGGCGCGCGTTTTCTCGCTATCTACTTTTTTACGAAAGTAGCTAGTAAGGCGCTTCTTGAGGTTTTTTGCTTTGCCGACATAAATAACAACAGCCTCGGCGTTATACATACGATAAACGCCAGGCTGTTCTGTTACGGTCTTTAGGAATGAGACTGAGTCAAATGAGGATGTCACTATATAATCTCAGTGCTAGAGGGTCTCGGTGTCTAGCATTCCGTGTCTAATCGCTAAGTGAGTAAGCTCCACATCACCGCTGATGTCTAGCTTACTGAACAGTCGGTAGCGGTAGCTATTCACTGTCTTAGGGCTTAGATTAAGTTGTTCTGAAATGTCCGTTACTTTCTGACCTTTGGTGATCATCATCATAATTTGAAGTTCACGCTCAGAGAGATCAGCGAATGGGTTTTCAGAGGCAGGCGAGAATTGGCTTAGTGCCATCTGCTGCGCAATTTCTGGTGAAATGTAACGCTGACCGCTGTTTACCACGCGAATTGCATTAACCATTTCGTCCGGACCTGCTCCTTTAGTAAGGTAACCAGCAGCCCCAGCTTGCATCACTTTAGTTGGAAACGGATTTTCCGTATGAACAGTTAAAACGATGATTTTAATGTCTGGGTTAAAGCGCAAAATCTTCTTGGTTGCTTCTAAGCCACCAATACCAGGCATATTCATATCCATCAAAATGACGTCTGTATTGTTAGTACGACACCATTTTGCAGCTTCTTCACCGCTTTCAGCTTCCCCTGCTACGTTCATTCCACGGACGTCTTCAATAATACGTCGTATCCCTGTGCGAACCAGCTCGTGATCATCTACAAGGAAAACATTTATCAAACTTGTATCTCCACACTATTAATTGGCTCTGCAACCACCGCATTGATTCATCTAATTGAAACAATTGAATAAAGGAACAGTGGATCGCAGCATTGCTGTACATCTTAACGTAGATCGTTAAAAAAAGCTCTGTTGAATATGTGCTGAAACACGAACTTTAGCAAGTACTTATTTACAAGAACCACAGTTATTCGACTAAGCTTTATTAAAAAACAATCAGTTAAGATGCCGACCATTTAATTTACACAAGATAAATATATTTTCAATACCGCGATTTGAACAATTGTTACAAATTCACCTTTTTGCTCTATAAGTCCCGTTATCGAGTCGCTAAAAGCAAAAAAAACTGGCTATTTTTAACGACTTTTGTATCAGCATCTGCACTAAGTGCTAGAATCGCATCTTGTTTCAAGAGCAGTAAATATTACAGGCGACGATATTGGATATTCAGCAAGGCTTTGTGCTGACAAGACAAGCAAGGGACTTCTCAGGTCAGACTCAAATTGATATTTGGGTCAGCACCCCGAATGGACCCACCCTACTCACCGTAAAAGGTGAACGCCCAATTTTCTTCATCGAGCAATCTAATATCGAGATTTGCCGCACGCTCGCAAAAGAAGCAGGTATTGAGTGTGAGATAAAAGCCTTGGAGCTCACCAACTTCTCGCACACACCACTCGCAGGTTGCTACACTCAACTAGTCCGTGAGAGCAACGCTTTAAACCAAGCCTTCAATCAAGAATCAATCACTACGTTCGAAGCCGATATTCGTCTTGCTGATCGCTTCTTAATGGAAAGGTTCATCAAAGGCAGCATTGAGTTTACGGGTAACGTCACTTCTCGAGCTCAGCATCAGCGTGTTACTAACACCAAATGTAGAGCGGGCGACTACTTACCTACCCTTTCCGTCGTCTCACTGGATATCGAGTGTTCAGAGAAGGGAATTCTCTACTCTATCGGCCTCGACAGCCCAATGGACAGTCGCGTCATTATGGTCGGCCCAGAGCAAGAAGCCGATACGGCTATTCAATGGGTAAAGGATGAAGCCGCCCTATTAGAAGCGATGATTGATTGGTTTAAACGCTACGACCCAGATGTCATTATTGGTTGGAACGTGATCGATTTTGACTTTCGTTTGCTTAACAAGCGGGCTGAATGGAACAAAATCAAGCTCAATATCGGCCGTGACAATCAACCGAGTTTTTTCCGCAGTTCAGCTCAAAGCCAACAAGGTTTTATCACTATCCCTGGGCGTGTGGTTTTGGACGGCATCGATATGCTCAAAACCGCAACCTATCACTTTAGATCTTGGTCTCTAGAATCCGTTTCCCAAGAGCTACTCGGTGAAGGTAAAGACATACACAACGTTCACGACCGTATGGATGAGATAAATCGAATGTTTAAGTTCGATAAGCCCTCTCTGGCCAAATATAACCTTCAAGATTGTGTTTTGGTTAATCGCATATTTGAGCAAACTCACTTAATAGAGTTTGCTATCGAACGTTCTCGCCTAACCGGTGTTGAGCTTGATCGTGTTGGTGGATCAGTGGCTGCCTTTACTAATCTATATTTGCCTCAAATTCATAGAGCTGGTTACATCGCTCCCAATCTACAGCCAGAAAACTGGATTGCCAGCCCTGGTGGATATGTGATGGACTCCATCCCTAATCTCTATGATTCAGTATTGGTTCTCGACTTCAAGAGCCTTTACCCCTCTATTATCCGCTCTTTCCTAATTGACCCAATGGGTTTAATCGAAGGGTTAAAACAAGACATCGGTCGCGAAGAACATCAGGCTGTTGAAGGTTTTCGCGGTGGTCAGTTCCATCGTAGTAAACACTTTCTACCTGAGATGATCGAGACCTTATGGGCGGCACGTGATGTCGCTAAAAAGAACAATGAGAAAGCCTTCTCCCAAGCCATCAAGATCATCATGAACTCGTTCTATGGGGTTTTAGGCTCGTCCGGTTGCCGCTTCTTCGATACGCGTTTGGCCTCTTCGATTACCATGCGTGGCCACGAGATCATGAAACAGACCAAAGTTCTCATCGAGGATAAGGGCTATCAAGTCATCTATGGGGATACTGACTCGACCTTCGTCTCTCTAAATGGCAGCTACAGCCAAGAAGATGCGGATGAGATAGGTCAATCACTGGTGGCTTACATTAACGAATGGTGGACCCAGCATCTCAAAGACAAATACAACCTAACTTCTATACTCGAACTGGAGTACGAGACTCACTATCGCAAGTTCTTGATGCCGACCATTCGAGGTTCAGAAACAGGCTCAAAGAAACGCTATGCTGGACTGATTGGTGAAGTGGGTAACGAAAAAATCGTATTCAAGGGGCTCGAAAGTGCCCGCACCGACTGGACTCCACTAGCGCAGCGTTTTCAGCAGACTTTGTATGAGATGGTTTTCCATGACCAAGACCCAACCGACTATGTTCGTCGTTTTGTTGATGAAACGGCTGCTGGAGAACACGACGACCTACTAGTTTATCAAAAACGCTTGCGACGTAAGCTCCACGAATATCAAAAGAACATTCCGCCTCAAGTAAGAGCGGCACGCATGGCGGATGAGATAAACGATAAATTAGGCCGCCCTCTTCAATATCAAAACAAAGGTCGCATCGAATATTTGATCACCCTGAACGGCCCTGAGCCCAAAGAGTATTTGAAGAGCGGAATCGACTATCAACATTACATTGATAAGCAGCTAAAACCCGTCGCAGAAGCGATATTGCCGTTTATCGGACTCGATTTTGAGCAAGTCAGCGGTCAACAGCTAGGGTTATTCTAAAAGTTAGTCTTGCTCTAAAAGTTAGATTCGCTCTAAAGCTACTGCCAACAAACCAAACGCAAAAAAGCAGAAGCCTCAGACTTCTGCTTTCTATTATCTGCTGGAACGTAAAAACTAGCCGATTCTAAATTCAGTTTTTTGGTACTGTTTAACCAACCACTCGCCAAAGCCGTCTAATATGCCAATCACGGAGCGTTTCGGTACAGGTCTGCCTGCAAGCAAAATCCCTAAGCGCTGAATTTCTACTTCTCTGTCTGGGTGGTATTTCAAAAACTGTTGGCCACACTCTAGCGGATCGTCATACCAATATTTATCTCGGTACATGATCAGTGAGTAACTGGCTCTGAGTAGCTTTTTAGTGATGATGACTTGTGCGGCAATCTGCTCTTCAAGCGTCGCAGCTCTGGCAATCTTATTGCGATAGACCGCTAGCCAGTTTTCGACATCCATATTCCAGTGTTTAGCGATCTCCCAACTGGTTTCAAAATCACCATAACAGTCAGACAGATCCTCACCATGCACACAAACGGCGAGGTGTTTAAGCATAAAACCCCAAGTAAAGATGTTCTCGAAATCGACAATTTCACTGACTAGAGCCGTCTTTATAGAGACTTGAGTTACCTGAGGAAAACTTTTTTGGAAGCGCCACTTAATGGTGTTAAGCAGTGTCGTTCTTTGATCAGAAAACGAACGGTGTGTAACGACAACAACATCAAGATTCGATTTCCCTGGCGTTGCCGTTTTCTTTGCCACACTCCCATAGATGTAAATGCTGTGAAGGTTCGAACCTAAACCACTTTTTAAAAAAGTAATCAGGTCGTTTACCACAGGTTGAAACTCAGGCTGGAAAGGCACTTTCGGGTCAATAACAGGTAACTGCATAAGTGAGTTCGTCAATAAATTGAGTGATTTAACTATTTCCCTATGATCGCTTAGGAGACTTTATGATTCAAGCTATTCCTATTTATAGGTTCTCCGAGATATAATCAGCGGATAGAACCAATAAGGATAAACACAAAATGCCTAGAGCAAGTGAAATTAAAAAAGGTTTTGCGATCGACGTTGATGGCAAAACACTTCTAGTTAAAGACATCGAAATCACGACACCAGGTGGTCGTGGTGGTCAGAAGATCTACCGTTTCCGTGGTAACGACGTAGCAACTGGCGTAAAAGCTGAAGTTCGTCATAAGGCTGATGAGATCGTTGAAACTATCGACGTAACTAAGCGTGCAGTCATGTTCTCTTACGTTGACGGCAACGAGTACATCTTCATGGATAACGAAGATTACACACAATACATCTTCAACGGTGAAATGATCGAAGACGAGCTACTTTTCATCAACGAAGAGACTCAAGGCATGTACGCTATCCTAATCGACGGCAGCGCTGCAACACTTGAACTACCAACTTCTGTTGAACTGGTTATCGAAGAAACAGACCCGTCAATCAAAGGCGCTTCTGCATCAGCTCGTACTAAACCAGCTCGTTTCGCTACTGGCCTAACAGTTCAAGTTCCAGAGTACATCGCAACAGGTGATAAAGTTGTGATCAACACTGCTGAACGTAAATACATGAACCGCGCAAGCTAAGATACTGATATGACTGAAGCTAATGACTTAATGTCTTATGATGATGCAATCGATACTGCATACGACATCTTCCTTGAGATGGCACCGGATAACCTTGAGCCTGCAGACGTGATTCTATTCACTGCACAGTTCGAAGACCGTGGTGCTGCTGAACTTGTTGAAACGGGTGACGATTGGGTCGGTCATGTTGGCTTTGAAGTCGACAAAGAGATCTACGCTGAAATTCGCATTGGTCTAGTAAACGAAGAAGACGATGTACTTGATGACGTTTTCGCTCGTATGCTAATCAGCCGCGACCCAGACCATAAGTTCTGCCACATGCTTTGGAAGCGTGACTAGAACTTAAGCTTGTGCTGCTCTATTTAACGAGCAGGCCAATATCTTAGCCGAGCTCTGTGCTCGGCTAATTTTTGTCACCGATTTCACCGCGATACATTATGACCAAAGCTAAAACTGATACTCAGTCAAAAGGCTATGCCTGTATTGGCTTAGTAAACCCAAAGACACCTGAAAATGTTGGCTCCGTTATGCGTGCCGCTGGCTGTTACGGCGCAAATTCTGTGTTTTACACAGGTACACGTTACGACCACGCGCGTCAATTCCATACCGACACAAAAGAGAAACACTTAGAGCTTCCACTGATTGGTGTTGAAGACCTAAAAGACATTATTCCTGTTGGGTGCGTACCTGTAGCTGTCGATTTGATTGAAGGTGCCAAGCCTCTGCCTGAGTACAAACACCCTCCCCGCGCTTTCTACATTTTCGGACCTGAAGATGGCACGCTGAAGAAAGAGATCACCGACTTCTGTCGTGAGACGATTTATGTTCCAACCAATGGTTGTATGAACCTCGCCGCTGCAGTGAACGTGATTCTTTATGATCGCATGGCAAAAGGCGACAACTTCTCGAATCATAAATAGTCAAAGAGACGGGTTAAGAGATAAGAGATGCGAAGAGCACGCTTACTGTCGATTACAGCAATATGTTTGCGTTACTCGATTACTCGAATCCAGCACCTTTACCTTCTTCTAGATGTAAAAAAACCTGCTAAGTTAGCAGGTTTTTTAGTATTCAAAAGAAGTCGTTAATTACTGACGAGTTCTTGGCTTAGCTGGCTTGTTCGGGCGGTTTGTGTTGTTGCCACGAGAACCGTTGCCTGAGCGAGAGTTACTTGGCTTGCCCTTGCTGCTTGGTGCGCTGCGACCTGCATCTGGCGTCGTTGTACCGCGAGTCGCTGGCTTCTTACGCTTAGGCTGGTTACTGCGGCCTTTTGGCGCATTTGCGCGCTCTTCGTGACGCTTAACTGCGCGACGAATCTTCTGGCTACGAGAACGCTCACGTTTACGTGATGTGTTTGATGGATCAAGATCCAGTAGCGTCTCTTTTTCAGGTTTCAGCTCTACCAATTGACGTAGGTAGTTAACCTCTTGAAGGTCTAGCTCTTTCCAACCACCACGAGGCAGTTTCTTGTCTAGGTAGATATCACCGTAACGAACACGTTTTAGACGGCTTACTGTCGTTTCTTGGGATTCCCAAAGACGACGAACCTCACGGTTACGACCTTCGTTGATCGCTACGTAGAAAGTATGGTTCATACCTTCACCGCCCGCGTAAACAACATCTTCGAAGCGAGCCATACCATCTTCAATCTCAACACCGCGAACAAGGTTCTTAACCTTCTGCTCTGTCACTTCACCGAATACACGAACCAGGTATTCACGCTCAACTTGACGGCTTGGGTGCATTAGACGGTTCGCCAATTCACCATCAGTAGTGAACAGCAGTAGACCTGATGTGTTTGCATCAAGACGACCAACCGAGATCCAACGAGAACCACGGATCTTAGGTAGACGATCAAACACAGTACGACGACCTTCTGGGTCGTGGCGAGTACAAAGCTCACCTTCTGGCTTGTAGTAAGCAAGTACGCGACAAACCACTTCTTCAGACGCTTTACCTGATACAGTGTGACCATCAATACGAATCACTGAATTTTCGTCTTCTAGACGCTCACCCAATTTCGCGACTTGGCCGTTAACACTAACACGACCTGCTCTGATTAAAGCTTCCAGCTCGCGACGAGAACCGTGACCAGCTCGCGCTAAAACCTTCTGTAATTTTTCGCTCATTTACTCTTTTCTACCTAATTGTCGTCTTCACAGACGTCGAATGAAATATACGCGACCAAAATCGCGGTCGCGCATTATCGCAAAGAACCTTTGAAAAATCACTCGTTATTTACACATTACCGTAGAACACACAGTAACATGATGTGAACGAGTATCCGGCTTATTCGAACGGTTCTGGGTCGCCTGAGCCTACTCGAAGTACCACAGGATCGTCATCGCTAAAATCAATAACCGTTGTTGGCTGCTCACCTAAGTAGCCCCCGTTTAGAATCACATCGACTGCGTGTTCTAGACGATCGCGGATCTCCTCAGGATCAGACTCTGTTGTCTCATTTCCCGGTAAAATCAACGATGTTGACATCAAAGGCTCACCTAAAGCATCTAAAAGGTCTAAGGCAATTTTGTTGTCTGGGACACGAATACCAATCGTCTTTCTCTTCGAGTTCATTAGACGACGTGGTACCTCTTTCGTTCCCTTAAAAATGAACGTGTATGGGCCCGGCGTATGCGCTTTTAATAGACGAAATGCAGTGTTATCAACACGTGCATAAAGAGAAAGCTCAGAAAGGTCACGACAAAGTAACGTGAAGTTGTGCTTATCGTCGATTTTACGAATTTGACAGATACGATCTAACGCTTGTTTATTTTCAAGCTGACAGCCAAGAGCATAACCCGAGTCTGTTGGATAAACCACAACACCACCGTTACGAACGATAGCTACGGCTTGATTAATCAAACGAGCTTGTGGGTTATCTGGGTGTACATAAAAAAACTGGCTCATTATTTTTCCTCATTATCGAGTCTCTCGACTCTATCTTCAGAAGGAGCTTGTTCGTCTGGTAATGTTTCAGGTGACGAAACCGTTTGAAACTCCCAATCTTTCCATACTTCTTCGACCCCAGAAGGCAGCCAAAGATTGCGCCCTAACTCCATCCACGGAGACGGGTAATGAAAATCGCTGCCTTGAGAGGCTAATAGTTTGTATTGTATAGCATAATCAGCAAGAGTGCGTCTTTCTTGTTGCGCTTGTTGTGGCTGGGCAACTTCCATCGCATCACCATTCGCTTCAACAAATGCAGTCAATAGACGTTTTACCCACTTAGCGGTAAAACCATAACGCCCTGGATGAGCGAGCACCGCTTGTCCACCAGCTGCGTGAATAGCCGTCACCGCATCGCTCATACTGCACCACGTTGGTGGCACGTAACCTGGGTTATTGCGAGTCAGAAACTTCTTAAACACTTGCTGCATGGTTTTCGCATAACCATTATCTACCAGCCATTTAGCAAAATGAGCACGAGTAATAGGCGCATCACCCGCTATCGCTTTCACTTCCTCTAATACGCCTTCACGCGTCGCTTTCTCAAGTCGCTGAGCGATCAATTCCGCGCGTCCAATGCGATGCTGCTTCTGTTGTTCAATCAACGCATTGAGCTCTGGTGATTCTGGGTCGACATTCAAACCCACGATGTGGATGTCTTTGTTCTGCCAAACGGTCGAAATTTCGATACCGTTAATCAATTGGATCGGCAGCTTATTATCAAGGATATAACGATGCGCCTCTTCAAGTGCATCAACTGTGTCATGATCGGTAATAGCCAGAACTTCAATATTGAAGCTTAACGCACGGTCAATCAGCTCAGGTGGTGTCAGTCGTCCATCTGAAGCTGTGGTATGGCTATGTAGATCAATTCTCATATTTTCTGTTCATTATTTTTGCATTTAACACGATATTTGCTTTATTGGGCTTGACTTGCGAGCCCTGAACTAGTTAACTAGTACACAAATACGAAGTACCTTTATTTATAGGCTCACTATGTTACAAGAATTTAACCAGCACCATAAAGATAAAGTTTTAGAACTTTCTTCAGTAGAAGCAAGTTCAGAGCTTAATTGGTGGCGCACTTGGACAAGTTCTTGGTGGGCTAACGTGTACTTCTAATTAAACAGTTTGTTTATAAAAAGTTTATCACTAAGCCCGCTTTCATAGCGGGCTTTTTAATTTGTCGGACATCTCACATTCAACTGACTAACAAATCAACGAATTGACCAGATTCTAGATTGGGCGAACGGTATCTTTATGCGACTATGTACGGCAGGAAATTTAAAGAATCATAAAGGAGGTCTTGTGAACAAGGCCATTGAAATCAAAAAGCTGGGAACGATTGATGTCATCAATGCGACCGTTCCTTACTCGCAAGATCCAACAAGCGTATTCCACACACTGTGTGAAAATAAAACAGACAGCTTGTTGCTAGAGTCTGCCGAGATTGAGTCAAAGCAAAACCTCACTAGCCTACTGCTTATCGATTCTGCCGTGCGTATCGTATGCGAAGGTCATCAGGTCACTTTCCAAGCTCTAACAGACAACGGTCAACACCTGATCGAACATCTAAACGCAAACGTGAAGTCAGACATTGAATCTCAACTAAAAGACAATGTACTGACTCTAACCTTTACCCAACCAAGCATTAACCTAGACGAAGACTCTCGTTTAAGAGAAGCGTCTTCATTTGATGCACTTCGCTTGGTTCAACACAGCTTCAAACAAGATCCAAACAATAAACACGCGCTATTCATGGCTGGTCTGTTCGCTTACGACATCGTGGCAAACTTCGAACCACTTGGCGATGCAGAAGCGACAAACAACTGCCCTGACTTTGTCTTCTATGTCGCCGAAACACTACTGCGTTTTGACCACCAACAAAACGAAGGTCTGCTTCACGCGAGCGTTTTCTCAGAAGACCAAGCAATCAAGACTCGCCTAACTGAGCGCTTAGCAGATATCCAAACTCAATGTAAATCGCTAAAAGAGATTGCCGAAGTCACCCCTCTTGATAACGTTGAAGCTGTACCAAGTGTCTCTGACGAAGATTTCTGCCAAACGGTTCGTGACCTAAAAGAGTACGTGGTGAAAGGCGACGTATTCCAAGTGGTTCCTTCTCGCCGCTTTACTCTGCCTTGCCCTGCACCACTCGCGGCATACAAAGAGCTAAAACAGAGCAACCCAAGTCCTTACATGTTCTACATGCAAGATGAGCTATTTACTCTGTTTGGTGCCTCTCCAGAAAGTGCCCTGAAATATGAGAAAGAGACCAACCAAGTTGAGATCTATCCTATCGCAGGTACTCGTCGTCGCGGCAAACGCCCTAATGGACAAATCGACTTCGACCTAGACAGCCGAATTGAATTAGAGCTACGTACAGACAAAAAAGAGAACGCCGAGCACATGATGTTGGTTGACCTAGCGCGAAACGACGTTGCTCGAATCTCCGAAGCTGGCACTCGCCACGTTGCCGACCTTCTTAAGGTAGACCGCTACAGCCACGTGATGCACTTAGTCTCTCGAGTTGTTGGCCAACTTCGTGAAGACCTTGATGCCCTGCACGCTTACCAAGCTTGTATGAACATGGGCACGCTAACTGGCGCACCTAAGATTCGTGCTATGCAGCTGATTCGCGATGTTGAACAGACGCGTCGTGGCAGCTATGGCGGCGCGGTAGGCTACCTAACCGGTGAAGGCACGCTAGATACTTGTATCGTGATTCGTTCTGCTTATGTAGAAAATGGGATTGCCCAAGTTCAAGCTGGCGCCGGTGTGGTCTTCGATTCAGACCCACAAGCAGAAGCAGATGAAACGCGCGGTAAAGCGCAAGCAGTCATCTCCGCAATTCAAGCGGCTCATAGTGCACCTAAGCAAACATCAAGTAAGCAGGAGTCTTAATCATGGCTGATATCGTATTTATTGATAACTTTGACTCTTTTACTTACAACCTTGTTGACCAGTTCCGTTCATTGGGCCACAACGTAAAAATCTACCGCAACAATATCCCTGCAGAAGCGGTAGAAGCAGCGATCAATGAACTAGACAATCCTGTCGCCCTACTTTCTCCAGGTCCTGGGGCTCCTGCTGATGCGGGCTGCATGCCAGAGCTGATTCAACGCCTAAAAGGCAAAGTGCCGATGATTGGTATCTGCCTTGGTCACCAAGCAATTGTCGAAGCGTATGGCGGTACAGTTGCAGGCGCTGGCGAAATCATTCATGGTAAGGTGTCGATGATGGAACACGACAATCACGCTACTTATCAAGGCTTGCCATCTCCACTTGCGATTGCACGTTACCACTCTTTGGTTGCGACACACGTACCAGAAAGCCTAACCATCACTGCAGAAGTAGACGATTTGGTGATGTCAGTGGTTCAAGAGCAAGACAAAGTGTGTGGTTTCCAATTCCACCCTGAATCCATCATGACCACATACGGCGCAACTCTATTGGCAAATGCCATTGAGTGGGCGTTAGAAAAGAACACGACTCTTGAGAAGAATGGAAAATAGGACACGATCATGGAACAGATTATTAATAAGCTTTACGACCAACAATCTCTTACTCAAGAAGAAAGCCAACAGCTTTTCGACATCATCATTAAAGGCGAACTTGACCCTATCTTGATGGCGTCAGTGCTAACCGCACTCAAAATTAAAGGCGAAACACCAGAAGAGATTGCAGGTGCAGCAAAAGCATTGCTAGCCAATGCCAACCCTTTCCCTCGCCCTGATTACGACTTTGCTGACATCGTTGGTACAGGTGGCGACGGACATGACACAATTAATATCTCTACGACTTCTGCTTTTGTTGCTGCGGCTTGTGGTCTAAAGATCGCAAAACACGGTAATCGCAGCGTTTCAAGCAAATCGGGTTCATCGGATCTTCTCGACAAGTTCGGCATTAACCTAGCGATGAGTGCAGAAGACACTCGCACTGCCGTTGATAAGCTTGGTGTTGCTTTCCTGTTTGCACCGCAATATCACGGCGGTGTGCGTCACGCGATGCCAGTTCGTCAAACCATGAAGACTCGCACTATCTTTAACATCCTTGGTCCCCTGATTAACCCAGCTCGCCCGAACATCGAACTGATGGGTGTTTACAGCAAAGAGTTGGTTCGACCAATTGCTGAAACCATGCTGCAAATGGGCATGAAGCGCGCAGCTGTTGTTCACGGCAGTGGCCTAGATGAAGTGGCGATTCACGGCGAAACGATTGTTGCAGAGATCAAAGATGGTCAGATTCACGAGTACACGGTATCGCCTGAAGATTTCGGCCTGAATCAACACCCGTTAGAAGCTATCAAGGGTGGCACGCCGGAAGAGAACAAAACAATCACAACCGATATCCTTACAGGTAAAGGAACTGAAGCTCAAGCTGGTGCTGTTGCAGTAAACGTTGCTCTATTGATGCGCCTGTTTGGCCATGAAGATCTAAAAGCTAACGCAGCGACAGCACTAGAAGCGATGAACTCAGGCAAAGCGTATGAGCTTGTACAACAACTTGCCGACCACGCATAACGAACGAGATTTGAGACTAGAAAGATGACACAGACAAACGAAAAGTTATCAACTCACGTTTCTGTCAAAGAAGCAGAAATGGCCGAAGTATTAGCAAAGATCGTTCGCGACAAATACCAGTGGGTGGAAGCGCGTAAACAGCAGCAACCGCTAAATGAGTTCAAAGATACGCTAACGGCTTCAGACCGCAGCTTTTATGATGCACTAAGCCAAGAGCAAACCGTATTCATCACCGAGTGTAAAAAAGCGTCGCCTTCTAAAGGCTTGATTCGTGACGACTTCGATCTTGAATACATTGCATCGGTATACAACAACCATGCAAACGCGATTTCAGTACTCACTGATGAGAAGTACTTCCAAGGCGATTTCGAATTCTTACCTAAAGTACGTAGCATTGCTAAACAACCAATCCTATGTAAAGACTTCATGGTCGATACCTATCAGGTTTACTTAGCTCGTCACTACTCAGCAGACGCTATCCTACTGATGCTGTCTGTACTGAACGATGATGAGTACCGTGAACTAGCGGAAGTTGCTCATTCACTAGGCATGGGTGTGCTAACTGAAGTCAGTAATGAAGAAGAACTGCACCGCGCTGTGGGATTAGATGCGAAAGTAATTGGTATCAACAACCGTAACCTTCGTGACCTAAGCACCGACCTAAACCGTACCAAAGAGCTGGCACCATTGCTTCGTGAACTGGCACCAAACGCGGTCGTGATTTCAGAGTCTGGTATCTACACTCATCAGCAAGTGCGAGACCTAGCGACATTTGCTGACGGCTTCCTTATTGGTAGCTCATTAATGGCTGAAGAAAACCTAGAGCTTGCAGTTCGCAAAGTAACACTAGGTGAAAACAAAGTTTGTGGCTTAACGCACCCTGACGACGCCGCTAAGGCTTACCAAGCAGGTGCTGTTTTTGGCGGTCTCATTTTTGTTGAAGCGTCTAAGCGTTGTGTCGACCTAGAGGCAGCACGCTTAACCATGAGTGGTGCGCCTCTGAAATACATTGGCGTATTCCAAAACCATGACCAATCTAGCGTTATCAATGCCGTGAAAGAGCTTGGTTTATATGGTGTTCAACTGCATGGTGATGAGTCACAACAATACGTCACAGAGCTTGCAGGCCAGTTGCCAGAACATGTCGAGATCTGGAAAGCGTATGGTGTCGAAGACTCACTACCAACACTGCTTGATAGTCACGTATCTCGCCATCTACTTGATGCAAAAGTCGGTACTCAAACGGGTGGAACAGGTCAAGTATTCGACTGGCAACTGATTAACGATCAGAGCTCTGTGATGTTAGCGGGTGGTTTGAACCCAGACAACGCACAGCAAGCCGCCGCTTTAGGTTGCTTAGGGCTTGATCTCAATTCTGGTGTTGAGACTGCTCCGGGCAAAAAAGACGCCGAGAAACTGAATCAAGCATTTGCTGCAATTCGCCACTACTAAGCGATTAGCACCCAAGCTTAAGAGTTAAAAACTCACTGTAGACAGACTACAGACCCTATTTCAGAGCATTGCATTGAGGTGCTCTACACGATTAAAGATATTGGTATGCAGACATACCAAGCAAATTGAAGGAATAACACGATGGCTAAACTTGATGCCTACTTTGGTGAATACGGTGGTCAATACGTACCGCAGATTCTAGTGCCAGCCCTAGAGCAACTGGAACAAGCGTTTATCGACGCTCAAGCTGACCCAGAATTCCGCAGTGAGTTCATGACGCTGCTTCAAGAGTACGCTGGCCGTCCAACGGCGCTGACGCTTACTCGTAACCTAACGAAAGGTACAAAAACTAAACTGTATCTAAAACGTGAAGACCTACTTCACGGTGGTGCGCACAAAACCAACCAAGTGCTTGGTCAAGCTCTGCTTGCAAAGCGTATGGGTAAAGAAGAGATCATCGCTGAAACTGGCGCAGGTCAACACGGTGTAGCAACAGCGCTGGCTTGTGCACTGCTTGGTCTTAAGTGTCGCGTTTACATGGGTGCAAAAGACGTTGAGCGTCAAAGCCCGAACGTATTCCGTATGAAGCTAATGGGCGCAGAGGTTATCCCTGTGCACTCTGGTTCTGCAACCCTAAAAGATGCATGTAACGAAGCGCTACGTGACTGGTCTGCAACTTACGAAGACGCGCACTACCTACTTGGTACCGCTGCAGGTCCTCACCCATTCCCAACTATCGTTCGTGATTTCCAACGTATGATTGGCGAAGAGACTAAGAATCAAATCCTAGCTCGTGAAGGTCGTCTACCTGATGCGGTTATCGCTTGTGTAGGTGGTGGCTCAAACGCAATCGGTATGTTTGCTGATTTCATCGAAGAAGAGAGCGTTCGTCTAATCGGTGTTGAGCCTGCGGGTAAAGGTATCGACACCGACCAGCACGGTGCACCGCTTAAACACGGTAAAACGGGCATCTTCTTTGGTATGAAAGCGCCACTCATGCAAGACTCTAACGGTCAGGTTGAAGAGTCTTACTCGGTATCAGCAGGTCTAGACTTCCCATCTGTTGGCCCTCAACACGCGCACCTTAATGCGATTGGCCGTGCAGAATACGACAACGTAACCGACGATGAAGCACTAGAAGCTTTCCAAGAGATCGCGCGCAACGAAGGTATCATCCCTGCGCTTGAATCTTCTCACGCACTAGCACACGCACTGAAAATGGCTCGTGAGAATCCAGAAAAAGAACAACTTCTAGTTGTTAACCTATCAGGTCGTGGTGACAAAGACATCTTCACCGTACACGCCATCTTAGAAGAAAAAGGAGCTATCTAATGAACCGTTATGAGAAGATGTTTGCGCGCCTAAACGATAAAAACCAAGGCGCATTTGTACCGTTCGTAACGGTTTGCGATCCAAACGCAGAGCAGTCTTACAAGATTATGGAAACTTTAGTCGAAGCTGGTGCTGACGCACTAGAGCTAGGCATTCCATTCTCGGATCCGCTGGCAGATGGCCCAACTATCCAAGGTGCAAACATTCGTGCGCTAGATTCAGGTGCTACCCCAGATATCTGTTTTGAGCAGATTGGTAAGATTCGAGCGAAGTACCCGGATTTGCCTATCGGTCTTCTAATGTATGCAAACCTTGTCTACTCCCGCGGTATTGAAGACTTCTACGAGCGCTGTTCAAAAGCTGGTATCGATTCTGTTCTGATTGCTGACGTTCCAACTAACGAGAGCGCAGAGTTTGTTGCGGCTGCAGAGAAGTTCGGAATTCACCCTATCTTCATCGCACCACCAACAGCAAGCGATGAGACACTGAAGCAAGTGGCTGAGCTTGGCGGTGGCTACACTTACCTACTATCACGTGCCGGTGTAACGGGTGCAGAGACAAAAGCAAACATGCCAGTTGGACACATGCTTGATCGCCTAAACCAATTCAACGCGCCACCAGCACTACTCGGTTTTGGTATTTCAGCACCTGAGCAAGTGAAAGAAGCGATTGAAGCAGGCGCTGCAGGTGCTATTTCTGGTTCAGCGGTTGTTAAGATCATCGAGCAGAATATTGAGCAACCAGAGCTAATGCTTGAGAAGCTGGCTGAGTTCATCACACCAATGAAAGCGGCAACACAAAAGTAGTCGCCAGTATTGGTTAACCCCCCCTTTAACAAGCAAAAGCGCCCGACTTTGGGCGCTTTTTTCGTTATTCTCAACACGTATTTTTTCTCTTACCGCTAAGCAACTAGTCGTCAGATTTCATCGCCTTTTTAATAGCGGCTTCATTCAGTGTTGCTTTAAGGGGATCGGTAATTTTGTCCACTAAGTCGACTGGCATTGGAAACACAATCGTTGTGGTTCTCTCGTTCGCCACTTCTGTTAACGTCTGCATATATCGCAATTGAATCGCATTCGGTGACTTATTCAATACATCTGCTGCTTCTTGGAGCTTAGTCGATGCTTCCAGCTCACCCGTGGCATGTATCACCTTAGCACGACGAGCACGTTCTGCTTCCGCCTGCTTAGCGAGCGCTCTCACCATGCTGTCATCAAGGTCGACATGTTTAATTTCTACATTGGCTATTTTGATGCCCCAATTGTCGGTGTGCTGATCCAATATCGCTTGAAGGTCTTTGTTGAGTTCTTCCCGCTCTGATAAAAGCTCATCCAACTCATGCTGCCCTAGCACCGAACGCAGCGTCGTTTGAGAGAGTTGGCTTGTCGCTTCCAGATAGTTCTCAACATTGTTGATCGCCATCTTAGGATCTAATACGCGGAAATAGACCACGGCATTCACCTTCACCGACACGTTGTCTCTGGTGATCAAGTCTTGTGTAGGGACATCCAAGACGATGGTTCGTAGATCGACCCTTACGATTTGTTGGATAAACGGGATGATGACGATCAGACCCGGCCCTTTGACGCGATAAAAACGCCCGAGGAAAAAGACCACTGCACGCTCGTACTCGCGCAGCACTTTAAACATGCTCGCTATTAATAAGATAACGAGCACAACAACAATACCTATTGTGTGTATAAACATAACCGCCCCCTTACTAGTAACGATAACGAAGGAGATTTCAACTAAACCATCGAGCTTGGTATTGCAGATATCAAGACTTAGTCGACGATCCTCCAACATGGTCTTCAACGTCCAACGCTTCTACATCTAACAAAAGTCCGTCTAGCTTAGTGACTCTAATGCTCTGTCCTACTTGCAGTTCACTGATACATTTGGCTTGCCAGACTTCTCCTTCAACTAAAACTCTTCCAGAGCCAGGGAAACCGCTAACCACTTTGCCAGTTTCCCCCACAACGGCTTCCATCCCTGTTGTGACAGGCTTGTTCCTCACACGAACTAACATAGATATCGTCATGACAATAAACGCCACAGAGAACAAACTAATACCGATGATTAGTGGCAGAGCAATTTGATAACCCGGTACCTCAGTATCCATCAACATGATTGAGCCAAGTGAAAACGCCGCTACACCACCTAAACCGAAAATACCGAAGCTTGGACTGAAAGCTTCAGCAATCATCAGAGCAATCCCGAGCAGTATTAACGCAAGTCCAGCGTAACTGACAGGCAGCATTTGCAAAGAGTACATCGCTAACAGCAAGCAAATACCCCCAAGTACGCCCGGCAGACCCACTCCAGGGTTATAAAATTCTAGGAGCAAACCGTAGATGCCAATAAGCATGAGAATGTAAGCCACATTCGGGTTGGTGAGCACCGAGAGCAAACTAAAGCGCCAATCTTGCTCACGCTCTACAAAGGCAACGTCGTTAAGCTGTATTTCCTGACTCACGCCATTAATGGTGACATTACGTCCATTGGTCATCTCGATTAATTGCGGTAAATCACTCGCCATGAAATCAATCACGTTGAGGGCAAGTGCATTTTCAGAGTCCAAACTCGCGGCTTCTCTGACAGCCTTTTCTGCCCACTCTTCATTGCGATTATGCAGTTTGGCCAAACTCACAATATAAGCAGCGGCATCATTAATAACTTTCTTCTCCATCGCCGTCGTTGCTTTTACTTGTTCAGAGTTCTCTTGGTTTATATCGCCCTGCTCGCTCTCATTCGCTTTATCCTCTTGATTAGAGTCATCTTGCGGGGATAGAGGGTCAGAAGGCGCTTTCCCGCCACCAAGAGATACCGGTGTAGCGGCGCCTAGATTCGTTCCGGGTGCCATAGAAGCAATGTGGCTGGCGAGTAAAATATAGGTTCCGGCACTGGCGGCTCGTGAGCCTGCAGGCCCAACCCAAGTCGCGATGGGAACAGGTGAAGTGGTAATGGAACGAATAATGTCACGCATCGACGAATCCAACCCGCCGGGCGTATTCATTTTCAATATGACGAGCTTGGCTTGCTCATCATGAGCTTGTTCTATTTCTCTCGTGAGGTAATCACTGGTCGCGGGGCCTATGCCTCCATTCACCTCTATAACCCAAACCTCATCAGCTTGAGAAAATGCAGAGCTGAACAGCAGAAGAAACGCAAACAGGCACTTTAATATAAAAGTCATGCCTCTCTCCTTACAACTGAGATGCTAGATAGACGTTTTATTGAAAGCGCAGAGGTAACATCTTGGTAATAACTCGATACCTTAAGCATAGTTCAGGCTAAATTTCGCACAACAAACATGCTGGCATCTCCTCGAACCATAACGAGTAAAAAAAGCGCAAAAATGAAAATCAAATGTTAATAAACGTGAGTCAGATACCGAAGTTTGAAAGCATTCACAAAACACACGCCTGTAATGGTTTTATAAATTAAACAAATAGCATCACTTCAAAAAACCAAGGCAAACGTTTGCTTTAGTGCAAAAGATCGCCAAACAACATTCTCGTCACGTTTTTTGACGGACTTTCATCCCTGCTCATATTGATAAATGTAACAGATACGTGTAAAACTCTTCACGAAATATTCATCCAATGGTACGACGTACATTGGCATGTAGTTCTGGGAATTTTACATTTTGTAGCACAGAGGTAACGGAAGTGTTAAAAGAAAAGAGTTTACTAGGCAATATCGGCATTCAAGTCGTTATTGCTATGATCGTAGGTACTGTAGTGGGTGCCATGATGGGCGAGAGCGCAACCATGTTCGCTCCTCTAGGTGCGATCTTTATTAATTTGATCAAGATGCTGGTTATCCCATTGGTAGCTGTTGCACTGATCTCTGGTGCAGCTGGCCTAGGTAATAGCTCATCAGCAGGTAAAGTAGGTATCACTACTTTGGGTTACTTTGCAATGACTTCTGCACTGGCTGTTGCCCTTGCATTAATCATGGGTGAAGTATTCGAACCAGGACGCGGTATCGACGTTTCTGGTGTTGAAGGTATGTTCTCATCTGAGTATGCATCGAAAGGCGAACTTCCAACTTTCTGGGCTACCATCACAGGTATGATCCCAACCAACGTTTTCCAGTCTTTAAACGAAGCAAACATTCTTCAAATCCTTGTATTCTGCCTATTCTTTGGTATCGCAATCTCTAAGCAAGCGAAAGAGAAGCGTGAGCCAATCATCAATGGTGTAAATGCGATCGTTGACGCTATGGTTTGGATGATCAACAAAGTAATGATCATCGCTCCTCTTGGCGTATTCGGCCTAATGGCTGAAGCGGTTGGTACGTTTGGTTTCGGCGCACTAATGGTTGTGTTCAAGCTATTCGTTGTTTACGTTGCTGCAATCCTAGTATTTGGCTTCGTTGCTTACCCACTGATGATTCAAATCTTCACAAAGACATCAGCGAAGAAATTCCTAACTGCGATGAAGAAACCTCAAGCTGTTGCGCTTTCAACAGCATCTTCAATGGCAACGCTGCCTGTGACTATGGATACTGTAGAGAACGAGCTAGGTGTTCGTAACTCAACGGCATCATTTGTTCTGCCTCTAGGCGCGACAATCAACATGTCTGGTAATGCGATTTACTACGGCCTAGTTGCTATCTTCTTTGCACAACTATTCAACATCGACCTATCAATGGGCGCGTACATCGCAATCATCGTAACATCAACTCTTGGCGCTGTCGGTCAAGCTGGTGTTCCAGGTCCATCATTCCTAGTTGTAGCAGTACTGCTAGCGGCTGGTATTCCGATCGAAGGTCTACCACTACTGTTCGCTCTTGACCGTATCTTCGACATGATTCGTACAGCGCTGAACATCACTGGTGATGCAGCATGTGCAGTGATCGTTGACTCTCTGATCAAAGACGAAGAGAAAGAAGCTGAGCTACAGAAGCAGCAAGCGTAATTTCGATTCCACCGATAAGCAAAAAGCCACTCCATGAGTGGCTTTTTCGTTTTCTATAGAAGAGCTTTACGAGAACGACTTTAATAGGTTTTGCGCCTTGCCATTCGAAGTGGCTTAATATGAATAGCTACTTTCGTTCTTTAGTAAGTTCGCTATCACTTCCTGATATTGATTTAAATTAAAATTTGAGCTTTCAGAATTAAGTTTCTTCTTCCTTGACTCTAAATAAGGTTGAGAAACCAGTGAGTTCATCAACATTTGGTAATAATGAAAGTTGGATTCGTTACAGCCATCAACTAAATAAAGGAGGTTTTCAAGGGTTTTGTGATAGATGAAGCCAAACTTTGATTCTTTTAGTCTCTGTACATTTTCGTGATTAAACGAACTACCACCGAGAGTAAAAAACAAAAAAACATTGGGTGCGCTTTCCCAAAAATCAATAAGCTCAGAGATTAACTGTTGTAGTTGAACCCCTTCTACTCTTTGGTACTTTGAAAATTGTTCTTCAAAACGATTCGTATGCTCTTCAATGAGCTGATCAAAAAGCTGTTCTTTATTATTGAAGTAATACAGAATTAATGCAGGACTTACCCCTGCTGACTTTGCAATAGAGCGAATTGATACTTTATTATAAGGCTGAGAAATAAATAATTTTTCTGCTGAATTTAATATTTCTTCTCTTTTCTCATTTGGCATCAGATTGTATTCCACCCGCTTGTTTACATATACAACACATCTTATAACTCGAATAAACAATCTCAATATGGAACAAACACATTTAGGACACCGCTAAATAACCGGCAAGATGAAGGCTACAATTAATAGGTGTTCTTGAAATGTAACTAGATCGAACTGAGTAATTACTCAAACAAACAATAACATAGAAGTTTGCGATAACATGTAAGGGTTCAGTAAGAGCCGCTAGCCGTACGTAAGCTAATGTAAGAGTGGCGCTCATGTTGAGCGCCACATATAAGTCTAGAGTTTTAAGATGACTTTAACAGAGCTATCAACTAAAGATTCATCGATATAAGCAATCGTATTCGAAGAACTAGCAACCATATCTTTTGCTAGACTTTCCTGCCCTACAGCTTTAGGTGGTTGGCCTTTACCTGTAAATACTCGTTTAGCCCAGTATGCTTGTAATTGTGCTTCTGTCTTTTGAGTGATGGCTTGGTGGAACTCACTTTTCATTGGATGTCCATCCTCCAACTCAACGGCTTCAATTTGAAGCGATTTAGCCTTACCTAAATACAACTTCTTCACTGTCGATGCATCAAGTTCACTCATCGAAGGGCTTCCGACCACAACTATACCTGCGAACGCATTTACGCTGCTAAGAAGAGCAGCTGCTACTAATGTTTTTTTCAACATGATTCTCTTCCTTAAAATACTGCGTCAACTTTTATTGTGTACAAGATGTTGTCGTCGTTCTTATATTCCGATGCCACGCCACCATTCGTTGAACCAAAGCCAGTTAGGTAGCTAATGTCACCTTTGAGCGCAATATTTGGTAAGAAGTCCCAACGCGCACCAATGCTATAGGTAGTGCGTTGTGTGTTTAGCTTATCAGCCAGCGCTTTCGCGGAGCCGTATGCGTATCGAGCTTGGATGCTACTAGGATTTTGAAGTAGATTTGCAAGCTGACGGTTTACCGTTGCATTTCTCTCGTCATCGTCCTGTGTTTCCATATGTGAAACTGTCACATATGGCGTTACTTCATCCAGACGGTATGCCGCAGTTAGGTAAGCAGCATCCACGTCGTAGTAAAAACCTTCAACAGTTGTGCGAGTGACTTCAGAAACCAGCATTAGATTGCCATTTTCGTATCGACCACCCACACCGTAGAACTTGGCTTTGTCATCATCAAACGTTGAATTTAGCACTGACTGGTTGTTTTCATTCCAGTTTGTAGAAGAGCTAATCACCGACTGAGCGTACACGGCACGGAGCATCCAAGTATCGTCAGTCCAATTCACTACACCACCAGCGATGTCATCAAACTGAGTATCAGCGTTGTAGCTATGCTTTGATGCCGACAGCTTCTGTGAGCCAGCAAAGCCTTGGAATGAAAGCGTGCTGTCTTCCAGTTCCATATCGTAAATGAAGTCACCACCTGTAAGAGAGGTTAAAACCACTGAGCCGTATACTTCATTAGGAACTCTCACGCCAACTTGCGCATAACCAACTTCTAAGTAGTCAGAGTACATAAACAGTGGCAAACGTAGCTTACCGCCGCGAACCGTCAAGTTAGGTGTCACTTTGTGGCTTAGGAATGCCCACTCTATATCTGGAGACCAGTTCTCTTTTTTATTACCACGAGCGACCATTTGAACTACTGCTGAAGTCGAATCGTTGACTTCGAACTCACCTTGTAAACCGAACAAAGAACCTTCATCAAAACGCACTTTGTTTTCCGACTTCATAAAACCATGGTTTTGATTACCTAATTGCATGTTTAAAGACGCGAAGCCATTGAAACTAAATTTATCAGCCATTGAGTTTTGTTCTTTCGCTTCAAGGATCGCGACCTTTTTCTCTAGCTCTGCCAATTTTTGCTCATCTGCAGCATGTGTTGCGAACGACGCCGCAAGCGCTACTGCTACAGGCAATAAGCGAAATGGGGAGTTAGTCATTATTGTTCTCCGTTATACTTTGAATTGTGAAGTTGATTTACTTAGCTCTGTAACGATGTCACTGAGTTGGTGACTCAGAGCTTCTAATTGATCGGTAGACTGAGATACTTGGTGAGAGCACTGTCTAAAATCATCCATATGGGTATGAATTTGTTTTGAAGCGCGAGCCTGATGTTCAGTCGTACTCGCTATTTGGCGATTAAGTTCGGTGATTTCCTCAACCTGACCGCTGATTTCTAGTAGGTAGTCCCCTGCGTTCTGTGCATCTCCAACAGCTTGAGAGGAGCTTGCAAGACCTTGATCCATCGCACCTACTGCAGCATTAGAGCCAGACTTGAGCTCACCAAGTAGTGCATTAATCTCTGTTGCAGATTGCTGGGTATTATTGGCTAGGACACGAACTTCATCTGAAACAACAGCAAAGCCACGTCCATGATCACCCGCTCGAGCGGCTTCAATGGCAGCGTTTAGTGCAAGTAGGTTGGTTTGCTCCGCAACGCTTTGTATCGTGCTCAATATTGAGCCGACGTTGCTCGCATTCTTGTCTAACTGTTTTAATTTGGTCGCCGTATCACGAATGTTGCTTGCCAATTCTTCTATTTCTTGGCTTGTTTTCAATACAACTTGAGTACCCGTTTGTGCACTTGTATTCGCCTTCTGTGCTTGTGAATCAGCATGTGATGCAAAGCCTACAACTTGCTCTATGAGAGCTATGATGTTGTTAACCGCTTCCGTAACTTCTTCGATATGGTCACGTTGAGTGCTGTTTAACGCCAAGGTTTGATGGGATTCACTGCGAATCTTATCGCTAACAACTTCCAGCTCCTGACCAATGCTCAAGGTGCTTGCGATGATCCCCTGAAGCTTCTCGATAAACTGATTAACGCTTTGTACTAAAATAGCGATTTCATCTTTACCGGAATAATCGATACGAACAGTCAGGTCGCCATCACCCGTCGCGATGGCTTGCATTTTTTCGGTTACCAATGAAATTGAATTGATAACGGACTTAAAGATTGCATAGCCGACGGCAAATACAGACAAGATAAAGAAAATGCCAAGCCATACTGATTGTTGAGCAGCATCATTTGCAGCGTTCTCTGAGTGAAAAATGGTGTCAACAACGTTTTGGCTCGCTGAAGAACGCAACGCATCACTTAACGCGAGCAATGCATCGTATTCAGCACTTAACTTATTTGACCTAGCAGTGAGGTTGTCAAAGGAGTCATTTAAATTAATGAAATCCAGACTTAGCGCATACGCAGATTCCGTGTATTTCTTTAATGCAAGTGACAATTGATTAAACGAATAAGCCTGTGAAGGTAGGACCTTCGCTCCTTCATTGGCTTCAACTTGTAGATCAGCGGATATTTGGCGTGCGTAATCGATGGCCTGTTCATCTTCCATGATCACAGCGGCTTCAAATTGCTGTCGCACATTTGGCAACAGAGAATTTATTTTAGTGGCGTGCTCTAACGCAGGGTAATAACTTAACTCTAATTGGGTGAGTCGTTGGCTATTATCACGGTGGATAAATACATTGATGGTAATTATCGCCGCTAAACTGAGCGAGATAATTGATAAAAGAACAACAAATTGTACTTTTATATTGATATAACGAGACAGCAGCATAATGTTCTATTTAATTATCGCAAATTGACAATTATGTTACCGTTAGATCATTTTTTTGGTGAATGGATTCACTAAACAAATGACACGTTATGTTTAAACATAGCTCAACTAATAAATATATTCCTCTATAACCTTGTTCACCTGGCTCCTAAACAAAAACCCCTAGAACTTAAGATCTAGGGGTTTATTATTAATCAATATTAAACTACTAGCATTTCTATTATGCTCATAATTCGTCGTTTAATTTATTTTCCAACATCGGTACTTCGAATTTACAAATCACTACCATAGATATCAAAAGAGAAATACTTAGCAGCGATCTTATCGTAGGTGCCGTTTGCTCTGATCTCTTCGATAGCATTGTTAAACTGCTCCGCTAACTTTGCGTCTTGTTTTCTTAACGCGAGTGCCGTGCCTTCACCGATATAAGCTTTATCGGTTACCGCTTTACCTTCAAATTCAAAATCTGCACCCTCTGCCTTATCCAAGAAAGCGAGCGATAACTGATCTGAGTTACCAAAAGTGACATCTAAGCGACCGTTCTGAAGATCAAGATAGACTTCATCTTGGCCAGTGTAGCGCTTAATGGTTGCAACACTGCCGAACTTATCGGTTACATATCGATCATGAATAGTGCCTTGCTGCACGCCGATGGTCTTACCCGCTAAGCCATCTTGGTTAATATCGAATGTCGCACTTTTAGCAGCAACGAATACTGCTGGGGTTTGGTAGTACTTATCAGTAAACAGGATCTTACGCTTGCGCTCTTCTGTAATGCGCATTGATGCCATGATCACGTCTGATTTTCTGGCCAACAAGCTAGGAATAAGTGAATCCCAACTTTGAGATACCCAAGTACAATCCAGTTTTGCTTGTTCACATAGGGCATCAGCAATTTCGATGTCGAAGCCCACCGGCACACCTTCACTGTTTTTGTAATTAAATGGCGGATAAGTAAAGTCTGACGCCAAACGAATCTCTTTCGCTTGTACGGTGGTACCAAGTAAAGCTGCAGCGCAAGTGAGTCCTAGTAATATCTTTTTCATCATTGCCATCCTAGATATGATTTTTATCAAGTTGAAATTGAGGTTCTTTAGTTTGAGCTTGTTGTCTCTGATGTAATTCTTTTTGGTAGTGATTAAGTGACGCGATCACTTCATCCATACTCTCTTGGCTGCCAATACTGATGCGAACGCAGTTACGTAACGCTGGCTCATGATGTTGGTTCCTCGTCACAATGCCATTTTTTGCCAACACACTAAACAATTGGTGTTCAGGCTTGTGCTTTAACAATACAAAGTTGGTCGACGACGGGTAAACCTTCTCAACGAAATCGAATTGCGCCAGTTGAGCTGCGAAATGGTTACGCACTTCAATCAACTGTCGTGCGGCGTCTTGCATTACAGAAACTCGTTCACCTGATAACGCCTCTAATACGATTTGTGATGAGCAATCTGGCATTGGATACGGCGGAATCAGTTTGGCTACATACTGCATTACATTTGGGCTCGCTAAGATAAACCCACAACGTACTGCTGCAAGCCCAAACGCCTTGGACAAAGTACGAATCACCACTAAATGAGGGTAACGCTCAATCAAGCTCACAGCCGATGTTTGAGGTTCGAACTCTATATACGCTTCATCTACGACCACCAGCGATTTACCTTGAGTCCCTTCTATTACCTCGATCAACTCCGCTTTAGGAATCACATTACCGGTAGGGTTGTTGGGAGAGCATAGAAAAACAATGTTCGCCAACTCCGCTTTGTTCACCAAATCAGGAACATTTAAACAGAAATCCTCTTTCAAGGGTGAATCGAGCGTTTCAATCGCCAGCGCATCGGCACAAAACTCATACATTGCGTAGGTTGGCGAGCAGATCAGTATTTTGTCTTGAGCGGGCTTGCAGAATGTTCTGATTATTAAATCAATCGCTTCATCAGCACCGCGCACGGCAACCGCCGCCGCATCAGTTTCACAATACGCTTGGTATGCCTTCGCTATATCTTGCGGCAAAAAGTCTGGGTAACGGTTATGCCCTACTTCCCCCGGAAACAGAGTGCTCTCTAGTTCGTTTGCATTTAACCAAACACGCCCGTCACCACCAATTCTTCTTGCTGATTGATAAGGTATTAATTTTTTTACGGCCTGAGGCACTAAGTTATCGATAAAAGATATCAAGAGGCGATCCTTTCTAAATAATCAAAATATCTTCACCATCGCTTTCATATTCAATTTATGTGACATATACACATATTGAATCACAAATGATGATTAAGTATTTACATTCAAACAGAACACTATTGATAAATGAATCGAAATATTTACATAATAGCCATGATAAAAAATCATAGGTAAACATATGAACCACACACTCCCTTCAACCAAAACCTTGCTTGCCTTTCTATCTACGGCAAAGCACTTAAACTTTACACGTGCTGCTCAAGAGCTAAATGTCACTCAAGGTGCTGTTAGTCGTCAGGTTTTGTCTTTCGAAGATAATTTGGGGTGTGATCTTTTTTATCGTCATGCTCGTGGGCTGTCGTTAACACCAAAAGGCGAAGAGTTAGTTCCGCTTATTCAAGCAACCATTCAACAACTGCAGTCGGCTCTCAATCAGGTATCGAGCTCGCCCTCGAAGATTAAACTCAATGCCCCGAGTTGTATTACCTCCTGGCTGTTACCCAAACTCATGTCGTTTCAACAGGCTTATCCTGAGATTGATGTCGAGCTAACATCGACTATCAAGCATGTTTTTGAGCCTAGTTTTGACCCATTTGATGCCGTTATTACCTATGGTAAAAAGCCCAACCAACATTCAATTGTTAGCCAGCTCTTGTTTAACGAGCAGTTGGCTCCGATATGCCAATCGCAGATCATTGTGAACGAGCATCTCATAGACTCCGAGTCAAACCTCATCAAGCCACACAAGCTGTCCCAGTACACTTGGTTGCACGCCAATAATGAGCAGAGTGATTGGCGACTATGGCTTGAGCATATCGGCAGTAATGAACTTTCAAGCAAGAACAACCAGCAATTTGCAACGCTCGATCAAGCAATGAACGCCGCGATGCAAGGCTTCGGCATCGCCATCGGTGATATCACCCTTGCTAAGCAAGACATCGATTTAGGCAGGTTAGTAAAAGTGAGTGAAGGCAGTGTGTTCTCGGGGAATGGTTATTTCCTTCTACAACCCAAGAATCGTCAAAATACGTCATTATCAACTCTGGTTGATTGGTTGGTGGATTAGCCACCAATGGAAAGCCAAATACCTTTGAGGCAAAGCTTTTCCGTTCACGGCAACCACATTTATCAATTTGAGAATCAAGTTATTCCTAAATTGATGTGCAAAATTGCCTCTCAAAATAAAACTATTCTTCTCACAACACGTATTGTTTTAGTGAAAGCAGACTAAGCATTCTTTTAACTGAATGAAAAGGTGGGACAAATTAGTGCTCTGAGTTGAAAGTTCCACCTTCTATATGAAAATGGCATTCGAATTGCTTTGTCATAGACAACCCAACCAATATTAAGCAGGTTGCATTTTTTCTCACTGCAGCTTGTCACGGAGGATAGGCTATGACCTTACAAAGACACACGTATTACGGCTTAATTCACCATGGAATCAAAACACTACTCATGGATCGTATCGGCCACTTCACAGAACGTGAATATCACGAGTATTTGGACCTAACGACAGGTAAGTCGACATGCTTCACAATGAGTGAAGAAGAGCTGGAGCAAACCCTTGATAACCTTAAAAGTGAAGGTTATTTGGAAGACATTAAGCAGCTTATCCCACGCTACCAAACTTCATGCACTCGGTGACAAGCCGCTCAATCAAACATTTCATTTTTCAAGTGCTTCCTTCTATTTTGAATCGAAGCACTTTTGGCTAGACTGAATGGAGGTATCTCAACAGGATGTTCGGTTCAAAATGAAGCAAATCATCGACTTTATCCCACTCATCATCTTCTTCGCCCTGTACAAGATGTACGACATCTATACGGCCACTGGCGCATTGATTGCTGCAACCGCCATTCAAATAGCACTCACCTACCTACTGTTTAAAAAAGTAGAAAAAATGCAAGTTATCACTTTCGCTATGGTGGCGGTGTTTGGTGGTATGACAATCTTTCTGCATGACGATGACTTTATCAAATGGAAGGTCACCATTGTCTATGCGCTGTTCGCTATTGGGTTAACCGTCAGCCAACTGATGGGTAAGCCGGCAATTAAAGGAATGCTTGGAAAAGAGATCACGCTACCTGATTCTGTATGGAGCAAGATTAATTGGGCATGGACAGCGTTTTTCACACTATGTGCCGCTCTGAACATTTATGTCGCGTTCAACTTATCGCTCGATGCTTGGGTGAACTTCAAAGTGTTCGGTTTGTTGATCGCCACGATCACATTCACGCTGTTAACTGGCCTATACATTTACAAAAACCTACCTGAAGAAAAACACCACTCGGTGTCTGAAAAAAATAGAGACGATGGGTAATGGTCGAATGAGATCTCAATCTCATTTTTTGTTACAATCTTGCACATAATTTCGTTCACAGTGGCCAATAGGATAAACGCTGGCCACTGACTTATTGATGTTTTGGGAATCCCTTATAATGAGTCACACTTCTGATGCGCCAAAAGGCCAACTTCTTCTTCGCACCCTTGCTATGCCTGCCGACACCAATGCCAATGGCGACGTGTTCGGTGGCTGGATCATGTCTCAACTCGATTTAGCGGGTGGTATTTTAGCGAAAGAAATTTCATGCGGCCGCATCGTAACCGTATCGGTTTCAAGTATCACGTTCAAAAAGCCAGTGAAGGTAGGTGACGTAGTATGTGTTTACGGTGAGTGCACAAAAATCGGTCGCACTTCAATGAGCATTGACTTAGCGGTATGGGTTAAGCCGGTTCGTGACCACGGAATCGAAGACCGTTTCATGGTATGTGACGCAACTTTTAACTATGTTGCCATTGATTCTGAAGGTAAACCTCGCGCTATTGCCAAATAAGCCATTCGCTAAACAGACGAATAGCCTTCTAATTTCGGGTCTTTAGAGCGTTTTCCACTCAGCTTTTAAAGACCCAGCCTCTTCGACGCGCATCAATTCACACTTTCTTGTTTTTCCCCCTTCCAAATACGATTAGTTCGCGTAAATTAGCTACATAGCTCACCGAGCCTCTTTTTTGTGAAGTATAAATAAGGATATACCAATATGTGGTACGTGATTTTTTCTCAAGACGTCGAAAACTCATTGGAAAAGCGCCTGAGCGTTCGCCCTCAACACCTAGAACGCCTACAAACACTTCACGATGAAGGCCGCTTATTAACAGCAGGACCAATGCCAGCTATCGATTCAGATAACCCTGGCGAAGCGGGTTTTACTGGCTCGACAGTCATTGCAGAATTTAACTCACTAGAAGAAGCGCAAGCTTGGGCTGATGCAGACCCATATATTGAAGCTGGCGTCTATGCTAATGTGATTGTAAAACCATTTAAGAAAGTATTTTAAAGTGAAAAAGTGGATTATCGGATCACTGGCTGCACTCGTTCTTGCGGGTTGTAGTTCAAGTGACCAAGACCAACAACGTCAATTAGAGATGATGGCGCAACACCGAGCTGGTGTTCTATCAGCGGGATTACCGATCGAATACGGCCCGTTGAAAGTCATGCGTGTCTTGGCAAAGAACACCGTGATTGAAATCATGATGATCTACAACCAAGATGCTCAAGGTGCAAAGCCACTCAATCAAGTATTGAAAACCAGCGTTAATAGCTACTGTACCAACTCTGAAGTACGTGCCAACTTAGACATGGGCTTGGCATACAACATCAAGATACGTAATACTCGTGGTCAATTGATGGTTGAGCAGCTCATAAGCAAGCAGACCTGCGAAAGCGGTAGCTAGTTAGAGATTCGAGATTCGAGATTCGAGATTCGAGCAAGATGAAAAGCCAAAGCCTCGCGAGTGCGAGGCTTTTTTACGCCAGTAAGGCATCAGATACAAAGCCTTATTCAAGCTTTACTTGTCTTACACTCCCTCAGCTTCCCACTCTTTACGCAGTGTTTTGGTTGCCGAGACAAGGTTGGCTAGTGCTGCTTCGGTTTCTGACCAATTGCGTGTTTTAAGACCGCAGTCAGGGTTCGCCCAAAGACGTTCTGCCGGGATCTTTTCTGCTGCTTTCTTAAGAAGTCCTACAATCCACTCTTCTGATGGGATGTTTGGAGAGTGAATATCATACACACCCGGTCCAATCTCATTCGGATAGTTAAACTCTTCGAACGCTTTAAGCAATTCCATATTCGAGCGAGAGGTTTCAATCGTAATCACGTCTGCATCAAGTGCCGCAACAGATTCAATGATCTCGTTAAACTCGCTGTAACACATGTGAGTGTGGATCTGCGTTTCAGGCTTGGCGCTCGCGGCAGCAACTTTAAACGCATCAACCGCCCACTCCAAATACTCTGCATGAGCTGCTTTCTTTAAAGGTAATCCTTCTCGAATCGCAGGTTCATCGATCTGAATAATATTGATGCCTGCATCTTGCAAATCTGAAACCTCGTCACGCAGCGCGAAAGCTAATTGGTTAGCTATCTCCTTGCGAGAGATGTCTTCACGCGGGAACGTCCAACACAAAATCGTTACCGGCCCTGTTAACATGCCTTTCATCTGCTTTGAGGTAAGTGACTGTGCGTAAGTCGACCACTCAACGGTTACTGGTTTTTCTCGCTCAATATCCGCAACCACAATGGCAGGTTTTACGCAGCGAGAACCGTAGCTTTGCACCCAACCGAACTTGGTGGTTTGAAAACCTGCTAAGTTCTCAGCGAAGTATTCAACCATGTCATTACGTTCGGCTTCTCCGTGTACCAGCACATCAAGATCGAGCGCTTCTTGACGTTTTACGGCGTCGGCAATGTGCCCTTTCAATGCTTGTTTGTACTCACTCTCATTGAGCTTCCCTGCGCGATAAGCACTGCGCTGTACACGAATCTCACCCGTTTGAGGGAACGATCCAATGGTCGTTGTTGGTAACAATGGCAAACCTAACACCTCAGACTGGTGAGCAGCACGCTCGGCATAAGGCGCGCTTCGTTCCCCTATCGCTTTCGTCAGCGTTTTCAATCTTGCTTGAACATGTGGTTTGTTAACGTGGGTCGCTTGTTTGCGAGCTTCAATCGGTTGGCTATAAGTTTCACACGCTAAGATAGCGTTATCGTCCCCATCTAGCGCAGCTCCCAACAGGCTTACTTCCGTGACTTTTTGCTTAGCAAAGGCGAACCAGCTCTTCACTTCTTCTGTTAGTGTTTCTTCAAGATCTAAGTCCACAGGACTATGTAACAGTGAACAAGAGCTCGCGACCCACAGCCTTTCTCCTAACGTCTCTTTTACAGGTTGCAGCAACGCAAGTTGTGTCGCTAAATCCGCTCGCCATACGTTGCGCCCATTGATGACACCTGCAGACAGTACCCAATCTTGAGGCAGCTTTTCGACAACCTCATTCAACTGCTGTGGAGCCGCTGCTAAATCAATGTGTAAGCCGTTAACTGGAAGTTCGATGATCTTATTTAGTGTTTCATTCACTGAATCAAAATAGGTCGTTAAGAGGATCTTTACATCTCCCTGAATGACTTGATACGCAAGTTTGAATGAATCTGCCCACGGTTTTTCAAGCTCTAGCGATAAGATAGGCTCATCAACTTGCACCCACTCCACACCAAGCTTCGCCAATTTCGCCAAAATTCCCTGATACGCGGTTAGCAAGCGAGGTAAAAGGCTCAAACGGTCAAAACCTTCTTCTACCTCTTTACCTAAGTAGAGGTATGACAGCGGCCCTAGCAGTACAGGCTTTACTTTGTGACCCTCTTTTATCGCTTGATTCACTTCATCAAATAGTTGCGGCCAACTCACTTCAAATGAATCGTCTTTGCTGAATTCAGGCACTATGTAGTGGTAATTGGTGTTAAACCATTTGGTCATATCTGACGCTGCCGCTCCGTCCTGATCGTGGTGGTGATTCGAGCCGCAGCAAGTACTCTGAGATTGGCCACGGCCTACACGGAAAAGCGTATCCAAATCTGGAAAGCCATTGTTGTGGCGTTTTGGTACATGCCCCAGTAGTAACGTAGTGGCAAGAACATGATCGTACCAAGCAAAGTCCCCTGCAGTAACAAAGCTAAGATTAGCGTCGGATTGTGCTTGCCAGTTACGCTGACGCAGTTCGCTACCGACTGCTTTCAGTTCAGTTTGATCGATTTCCCCACGCCAATACTTTTCTAATGCAAATTTGAGTTCTCGTTTTTCGCCGATACGTGGGTAGCCTAAAATATGAGTCGTTGTTGTCATGAGCCTATTCCTTAATCACTATTTTAAAATCCGGTCAGACGCTGATTAATTTCATTCAAAGGCGTCTGGATGGCTAAACTATCTCGCCAAACGCCTTTGTGAACAATCTCCAAATATTCAACTTGTTTATTAGAAAACCTCATGTTGGCGAATTCACATATGAGAAAACCGAAAACATTTAGACGTCCAGATGTTTACACATCCACAAAAACGACGTAGGGTAGTTATTAAGAAATATTAAACATCAGCTTAGGAACTATGAGGATCACTCATGATAGAGCTCAAACACCTGCGAACACTGACCACATTGCGTGATAGTGGATCTTTAACAGCGACGGCGACATCACTACACCTGACGCAGTCTGCGTTATCGCACCAACTAAAGGATCTCGAGGCTCGTGTGGGTGGGCAACTGTTTTTGCGTAAAACTCGCCCAGTTAAGTTCACGTCAGAGGGTGAAATCCTGCTGAGGTTGGCGGATGAAGTGTTGCCTAAACTGGCCAAAGCAGAGAACGAATTGGCCAGTCTCAAAGAGGATGTGAACGGCCGACTTCATATGGCGATCGAGTGCCACTCCTGTTTTCAATGGCTGATGCCTGCTCTCAAGGAGTATCAGGTCACTTGGCCAAGCGTGACCCTCGATTTCTCATCTGGCTTTGGTTTTGAGCCTTTACCGGCATTGATGGCAGGAGAACTGGATCTCGTGATTACTTCGGACATCCAGCCTCGATCGGAAGTTCATTACGAACCACTGTTTGACTTCGAGATGCGACTGATCACGGCAATTAACTCGCCTCTTGCAGAAAAAGAAGCAATCCAGCCGGAAGATTTGCTCGATCTGACCATGCTCTCTTATCCTGTTCAGAAACAGCGCCTCGATGTCGTGAAACACTTCCTTCAACCTGCTGGCATCGAACCTAAAAAATGGAAGCAAGCTGATAACACATTGATGCTAGTACAAATGGTATCTGCAGGATTAGGCGTAGCAGCTCTGCCCAACTGGGCAATCAGTGAGTTTTCAAGACAAGGCTTGATTGCTAGCAAGCCGTTAGGGAAAGGTTTATCTCGTCGACTGTTTGCAGCTGTAAGGAACTCGGATAAAGATAAGCGCTATTTACAAGCCTTCTTCAGTACCGCAAGGCAGCAGAGTAAAAGTCATCTCGATGGAATCAAGGTTGTCTAGCAGTAGCAACCCTATTTTAAAGATGCATCAGATTTAGAAGTGCCAAAAACAACAAAGCCACAGACTGTTAATCTGTGGCTTTTAACTGTGATATTTAAATCCTTTAAGCTTCTGCTAAGCAGCTATCGGGCATAGGATTTGAATTGATTGGTCAATGGATCGTACTGGTAACCGAGCATATCTAGTTTGCCCACCACACTTTCGATATCCATTTCATACATGCTGACAAGCTCTTCAAAACTATCACACTCAAGACGCAACTTTTCGTTGACGATTCCCAATAGAATAATGCTATCTAGGCTTTTGACGTTGCTTAAATCCATCTCGTACTCCTTACGAACACATCGACTGATTTAAGTTTAGAACGACAATGGTAAGCCCGCTTACTAATAGATCACATTTCTCGCTCAATCACAGCACAATTCGCAGCTTTCTGAAGTTCCCAAATTGCTATAGTGCCTAAATAGCGATGGCGCCTAAATAGCTATAGCGCCCAAATTGGCTCTAAGCCAACAACAGAAGCAATCAGCATTAGCAAAGCAACCGCAAGCTGGATTTTTTCAGGCGTTTTTGCGAAGAGCAAATGCCAACACCAAACAACAATCGATGAAATTAGAAGCGCAAAGCTAAACAACAACGACGGCACCATAGGTTCCAATACTTCTTCAGAAAGCGAGTAGGCGCCCAGTACTGTGGTCAACACCACCAGCATTCCGCTTAGAATACCCGCAACAGGCAAGATTCGGTGGAATGCCTGAAGACGTGTTCGTGCAATGGTCAGAAGTAGATGTGAGAACGCGCTACCGAGTAAGGCTGTTAGAAGCAGTGATGAGATTAGGCCAACTAGAGTCGCCTTCTCGCTTGCTTGAATCCCAACATAAGAGAGCGCCAAACCACAGGCTAAATACATCACCCAAATCGGTCCGGCATCGCGAGTCTTCTTCGTCTGAACTTGAGAGAAGAAATAGAAAATGGCAAATACGACTAAGAAAGCTTCGACCTTAAGTGACGCCACTGCCAACCAAAGTACACCAATCGCTGGTAATACCTTATGAATACGACCACGCTGGCCTGGGCAGATATCACCTTTCACTAAGATCAGCGTTAGTACGAGTTGTGCACCCAATAACATAGGTGCGAATTGAAGTAATACAGATTCGATCATCGGGATCTACTTATATGGACTTATTTTCGCAGAATGATATCAAAAACTGCTTGGAACACTAATCAAAATCATCAATTTGCTCACTGTCTCGTATCCTTGGTCTATGCTGTTTCCAAGAATCACTTCTCAATACAGCTTTGCATCGCTTATTGGGGGGAAAGACACTAGAACTATCAGGGGCATGTTCTACTGGCTAGTCTGGGCGCATGCCGCTATAATTCCCGCCTCAAAAATCAGAGGTCGAAATATGTACAGCGATATCACTCCTATTCACGAACACAAAAAATACTGGGCCGAATGCTACGGTACAGCTCCCTTTTTACCGACCAGTAGAAAGGAAATGGATGCTCTTGGATGGGACAGCTGCGACATTATCATCGTAACGGGCGACGCTTATGTCGATCACCCAAGTTTTGGTATGGCGATCATTGGTCGTTTGCTTGAAGCGCAAGGTTTCCGCGTAGGTATTATTGCGCAGCCAAAATGGGACAATAAAGACGCCTTCATGAAGTTAGGTAAACCTAACCTATTCTTCGGTATCACCGCGGGTAACATGGACTCCATGATTAACCGTTATACCTCTGATCGTAAATTACGCCACGATGATGCTTACACACCAAATAATGAAGGTGGTAAGCGCCCTGACCGTGCAACTCTGGTTTACTCTCAACGTTGTCGCGAAGCTTACAAAGGCACACCTATTGTTCTTGGTGGTATTGAAGCAAGTCTTCGCCGCGTAGCTCACTACGATTACTGGTCTGACAAAGTTCGTCGTTCTGTTCTTTTCGATGCGAAAGCAGACATTCTTCTTTTTGGTAACGCAGAGCGTGCACTGGTTGAAGTAGCACACCGCCTAGCCGATGGTGAAGAGATTGCGAACCTGACAAACATTCGCGGTACTGCTGTCAACTTGCCTGCTGCACCTGAGAACTTCAAAATCATCGACTCTTCACGTATCGAAAAGCCGGGTAAGGCTTACGTGCCGGTTAACCCGTATGAGGTTGAAACCCAGTGTGATACTAAGAAAGACGAAGAACCTAAAGCACAGCCAATTACTATTCGCCCTTCTCGCCATGACGCGAAAACAACGGCGGTTCGTATCCCTGCGTTTGAAAAGCTAAACAACGACCGTATTCTTTACGCTCACGCTAGTCGTATCCTGCACTTAGAGACGAACCCATACTCGGGTCGCGCTCTGATTCAACGTCACGGTGACCGCGAGCTTTGGGTAAACCAAGCACCGATCCCTCTGACCACAGAAGAGATGGATTACGTATTCGGCCTTGCGTACAAGCGTGTGCCTCACCCTATGTACGGCAAAGCAAAGATTCCTGCTTACGACATGATCAAAACGTCAGTTAACATCATGCGTGGTTGTTTCGGTGGTTGTTCTTTCTGTTCAATTACCGAGCACGAAGGTCGTATCATCCAGAACCGCTCAAAAGAGTCTATCTTGGATGAAATCGAAGACATTAAAGAGAAAGTACCTGGCTTTACAGGCACTATCTCTGACTTGGGTGGCCCAACTGCGAACATGTACCGCTTAGGCTGTTCGGACCCGAAAGCGGAAGTGAACTGTCGTCGTCCATCGTGTGTGTTCCCTAAGATCTGTGAGAAATTAAACACAGACCACAAACACACTATCGACCTGTACCGCTCTGCACGTAAAGTGGAAGGCGTTAAGAAGATCATGATCGCGTCTGGCGTTCGTTACGACTTAGCGATTGAATCACCAGAGTACGTGCGTGAGTTGGTTACACACCACGTTGGTGGCTATCTGAAAATCGCACCAGAGCATACTGAAAAAGGCCCTCTTGATCTGATGATGAAGCCGGGTATGGGTACTTACGACCGCTTTAAAGAAATGTTCGAGAAGTACAGCGCTGAAGCAGGTAAGAAACAGTATCTGATCCCTTACTTCATCTCGGCGCACCCGGGTACAGAAGATGAAGACATGCTTAACCTTGCGCTTTGGCTGAAGAAGCACAACTACGAGTGTGACCAAGTTCAGAACTTCTACCCATCACCAATGTGTAACGCAACGTCAATGTACTACTCAGAGACCAACCCTCTGAAACGCGTTAAGTACAAGAAGCGTGAAGATATTCCAGTGCCAAAAGGTGACCGTCAACGTCGCCTGCACAAAGCACTATTGCGTTATCATGATCCAGAGAACTGGAAACTGATCCGTGAAGCGCTGATCGACATGGGTAAGAAGCACCTAATCGGTGATAAGCCGGGTTGTTTGGTGCCAGAAGAAGACTTTGATGCACAAACACCAGCGCAACGCCGTAAGTCTGGTCGTCACGGTGCTCACCGTTTCGCGACCAAGCACAGCAAGTCTCAACCAGGTCTAGGCGGCGAGAAGCCACGTAACCATTCAGGCAAAAAGCCAGGTGGTAAGAAGCCTAACAGTAACAACGGCCAAGGTAATGGTCATCAGGGCAACGGAAATGGCGGCGGCAACGGTCGTAAACCAGCGAGCGGCTTTATTAAGAAAGGTCCGGGCGGCCAATCTCAAGGAAACGGCAAACCAAACCGCAACAAAGCAGGCAATGGCCAAGGTGGCAAACCTTCTGGTAACGGAAAGAACCGCCAACGTACGGCGCAGCGCTAACTCTTAATAACAACGAGAGCTTTCAGTAGCGACGTTAACTTTAAGTAGTTAAGCGACAACCCTTCGCTTTAAATGACGAAAGTCCAAGTGATTTCCCCACTTGGACTTTTTTGTTTCTGTGGCTAGATGAGTGGCTAAGCTTGAGTTTGTTTAAACACCCAAGCCTTGCTGAGTAAGTAGTTACTGACCATTCCAACCAACACCCCGACCGCCATAGCCAAAAACAGCGAGCCATAAAATTCAGGCAGTATTAATGTGAGAGCCTTGAAACATATCAAATTGGGTACAGCCGATATCATTGCGGAGGTCATGAACTTTTGCCACTGCTTAAAATCATCCCTGCGTGACCCTGTCCCTTGGTATTCGAACGTTAGTACTCTGTTACCTATCCAAGTGCTGGTTGCCGCGACTAGAAAGGCCAACATTCTTGCCCACATCACCGACAAATCACCCACAAAATGAAACAGTGCAAAAGCGGCACAATCAACGACAAATCCACCAGCACCAACACATGCAAACTTAATTAGCTGATGATGAGGCCTCAATACTCTTTCGATACTTGAGGTCATCGTTCTAAAGTGAAATGGCATTTTCATCGAGAATTTTTACGGCAACGGGCTCTGCAACTGCTGTCGGACTCATTGGCTTACAACTGAATAGCGCGCGCTTCTGTTTCTCAACGGGTTCTCGCACACAGCTCAATGCATTCTGTGCAATGACCGACTCAACTTCTGCCTTCTTACCAATCAAGTAGAACTTATCACTCGTATCAGCCTCTGAGATGTCGGTGATTTTTTTGGCTTGCCCTAAGCTATAGAACTGACCTGAGAATGGACGCTTACCTATGTAATAACTTGGAGCGTCGTCCTCAATATGGTTGAAGATAATGCGGTCACTCTTTTCATTCGCCTTACCAAGGTTCAAATACACCATCGCAATCATCAATAGCACAGGTAGAACTAGCGCGACACTTGAGAACCACTTCTTATCTTTCTCTACCACCAGCATTGCTACTAACAAACCTAACGCTGGAATCCCCGGTAACACGTAAGCAGGGAGAATATTTCCCGCCATAGTGAACAGCAGCAGTGGTGAAATCAGCCAACAAATTAGGAACGAAAATAAGCCACTGTTGGTTTGATTTTGCTCTTTGATCTTCTGGCGACGAGCAAATGCCAGTATTGGCAGTACAATCGACCAAGGTGCTGCAGCTTGAATCCAAAACACCCAGATCATGCCTCGAGCTTCGTCGTGAGCGGAACCATACAGGTCGCCTTCCCAACCGCTTACAACAAAACGCTTGAAATGTTCGCCAACGATAAAGTAATCGATAAAACCCGGTGTCGCCATTTCTGCCATGATGTACCAAGGCAGAGCAATCGCCATCATTAACACTAAACCAGAGACAATTGGAAAACGCTGCCACAAGGCTTTGAATGCACCAATCAATCCATGTTGTAAAGCAAGCCACGGGAAAACCGCGATAACCATGATTACAATCGCGACAGGACCTTTGGCAAGCAGACCGCAAGCAAGACCAATGAAACCGACATAGCCCCAAGCATTATTAATACGCTTGCTGCCCTCTCCTTTCCAACACAGGTAGAAGCCGAGCATAGCGATGGTCATAGCCAACGTCAGGGCAATATCCGTCATCACCGCACCCGCAGCAATCGAGAAAATGCCACACGTTGCCAATACCACAGCAGCAACCAATGCGCTCTGTCCGGTACGTTTAGCAAAATAGGCGATCAATAAGATAGTGAATACGCCCGCTAGCCAATGAGGAGCACGGACTGCGAATTCACTCAAACCAAACAGCTCGATGCCAGCAGCGCTCATCCAAGTAAACAGTGGCGGCTTACCCCAAAAAGGCACACCGTAGTCAAATTGCGGTGTAAGCCAGTTGCCTGTTTCAACCATCAAGCGAGCCATTTCGCCATAACGTGCTTCAGTAGTATCCATCAACGGATACGTCGCCAGTGACAGCAACCTAAGAATTAGCGCGAAGGCTAATAAATACCACAGGTGCGTTCTGTTCAGGCTCATGCTGATTCCTCTAATTTATACGTTGTTTTGAGTGCCGGTTTATCGACAACAGATTGAATGAGATATAAAGGGCGATTCTTGGTTTCGATGAAGATACGGCCAATGTATTCGCCCATCAGGCCAATACTAAGAAGCTGGATACCACCAAGCGCCAACTGGACAACCATCATCGATGGATAACCCGTAATCGGCTCACCAAACATCAAGGTTTTAAAGATGATAAACATACCGTAAACAAAGGCACTGAGAGCGACCATACTGCCCAGCGCGGTTGCGATACGTAGTGGTCGAATAGAGAAAGAGGTGATGCCATCCATCGCCAAGCCAAGTAGCTTGAGGTAGTTCCATTTGGTCTCACCACAAAAGCGTGCATCGCGTTTGAATTGAACTGTGGTTTGTTTGAAGCCAGGCCAAGAGAAGATGCCTTTCATGTAGCGGTTACGCTCTGGAAGCTGATTGATGTGATCGACAACTTCACGGCTTAGCAGACGAAAATCTCCAACGTTCTCAGGTACATCGATTTTTGCTGCGGCGTTCATTACGCGATAAAAGCTTGCTGCTGAGAACTTCTTAAACCAAGTCTCGCCATCGCGCTGACTGCGCTGCATATTGACAACGTCATAACCTTCTCGCCACTTAGAAACCATATCTGGAATCAGTTCCGGCGGATCTTGTAAGTCCGCATCCAATAAGATCACCGCTTGACCACGGCAATGTTCTAAACCTGCGCTCATCGCAGACTCTTTACCAAAATTACGTGATAGACCAATAACTGAAATAGAGCTCGCAATTGACTTAAACGACTCCACCAAAGCCAAGCTATTGTCTTTGCTACCATCATCGACATAAACGATCTCACTCGAGATGGGCAATTCATCAAGAACCTTAGTTAAGCGCGAGTGAAACTCGGGCAGTACTTCCTCTTCATTAAAAAAAGGCACAATGATAGACAACGAGATTGCTGGGCTAATTTGAGCCTCGCTTGAGCGGCGCGAATTGATGTGAAGTTCAGTCATAATACGGTCTTCTATTTTTTGATTCCGAAGCAGACTAGCTTCCCATCCATGAAAGTTATGTTATTGACATATTTTTCACGTCAATTCAGGATGATCGCTATAACAAAATAAGTGCTTATGGGTAATAAAATGAAACGTGTTCTGTTGGTTGAAGATAACCGTGAAATCGCTGGTGTGCTGTTCGACTATTTTGAGTGCATTGGTATGGAGCTCGATTACGCCGATAACGGTGAGCTTGGATTACAACTCGCCACGGATAACTCGTTCGACATCATTATCCTAGACCTGATGTTACCGCGCATGGATGGCCTAACCGTATGTAATAAACTGCGTGAGAACGGTAACACGACCCCGATTCTAATGCTGACAGCCCTAGACAGCCGAGATGATATGCTCGCAGGTTTTGAACATGGGGCCGATGATTACCTCACCAAACCCTTCGACCTCGATATTCTTGAAGCAAGAATGAAAGCCTTGGTTCGCAGGTACCACGGCACGGTGGCATCCAGCAAATTGGTATTTGGTGAAATCAGCATTGACCAAAAGACACGTAAAGCTTATCGACAAGACAAATTATTAGCCCTCAATCCAACCACTTACACCATCCTTGAGATGCTGTGTAAACGTGCGCCGGATGTCGTTACTCGCGAAGACATCTCTTATAAACTATGGGAAGAAGACGAGCCAAACAATGACGTGTTGCGTAGCCACATCTACCAGTTAAGAAATCAGTTAGACAAACCCTTTGACCAACAAATGTTGATTACCGTGCCTAAAGTCGGTTTTAGATTGGAGTCGAATTCGTGATCCTCAATGTACTCAATAGCACCAAAAGTCTAACTGGTCGTCTAGCGCTTTTCTTTGGGTTGATGGCCGTGATCATCACCGCCTTCGTCTATGCGGTTTTTCTTGTTGCTATGTACCAATCGGAAGACCGCGTTGGTGAACGACGTATCCTTATTGACCGTAATTATGCAGTGAGTTTATTTGAAGCAGGAGCGAATGGGAAAATACGCATTGACGACCTAACCATCGCTTACAATGACCGCAGTCTCATTCCTGAACGCTATCAGCGCTTTATCGGAGATAAAGATACATTTCTTGGTGAAGTGGGTGACGAACCCCATTCGCGTATGGTGTATGTGGGCGAGTATTCGCATGAAGGCGTCACCTACCCACTTATATTACTCTCCGAGATTGATCGTATTGAGTTTGATGTCACAGAGTTATTTTATGCAACCACTCTGGTTCTCACCTTGTTAGCGGTTTTGATCTTCAGCTTCGGCGCTCTTTTATACCGACTGTCTCAACGTCTCATTGAGCCCTTCAACTCTTTGGCAAGACAACTAGAGAGCAACAAGAGTAACCTAAACCAAGAGTTTAAAGTTCAAGACAGTGCAGCCATTGAGTTTCGTCAGCTCACCAATCAACTTAATGATTATCGAAGTGAAATCAATGCACTAGTAAAACGAGAACAAGCTTTTGCTCGCTACTCTAGCCACGAATTGCGCACACCGCTTACGGTTGCGCGAGGCTCTAACAAACTACTTCTACGCAGCCAAATGACTGAGTTCCAACATCGCCAAGTAAAACGCGTTGACGATGCCGTTGCTCAGATGTCAGAAATGGTCGACGCCCTTTTAGGGTTGGTACGCTATGAACGCAATCAAGATGACGCACCAATTCGACTCTTTACTCAGCAAGAGTTAGAGCAGATCATCGCTAAAAACTCCGCACAAGCGAATGAAAAACAAATTAATGTTGAACTAGAAGTGGAAGGTGAACCGAGTGTTCGTGCCACCAGTGCGATTCTTAACATGTTGATTGGAAATCTGCTGAGAAATGCCATTGCTGCCACCAATCATGGCAAAGTGACAATCACCCTGACCCAACATTTGATCAGTATCCATGACCAAGGAGAAGGCCTCACCGAACAATACAACCCAAGTGGACATGGCCTAGGTCTACTGATCGTCGATGATTTATGTAGTCGATACAACTGGGACTTTGAACTCATCAATCATCAAAACGGTGGCTGTGTGGCACTGGTAGTGTTTGACCAACCTGCGAACACCTCGTCTCACTTAGAATAAACACAAGTTTCAATGTTTGGGTGGCTCATCCACCCAAACTTTGATTCAATCGGTTTACTTGCTCAATCAGTTGCCGGATACTGCGCGTCCCAAATGTTCAACAAGTGTCCCTTGGCACCTACTCAACATGAAACTCAACAACAGCCCTATCACCCAACACCAGTTTAATGGCCGCACTTTCTTCTTAAAGCGTGATGACCAATTGCACTCACATTTCTGCGGCAACAAAGCTCGCAAATTCATGCAATTGCTCGAAGAAGAGCACTCAAACATAGATACCTTGATCTGTTACGGCTCAGCGCAAGCAAACTCGCTATTATCGTTGGCGGCATTAGCGAAAATTAAAGGGTGGAAGTTGGAGTTTTACGTTGACCATTTACCCCAATGGCTCATTGATAAACCGATAGGAAACTACCGGGGTGCATTAGACCTTGGTGCTAAAGTGATCAGCATGCAAGTGGTCGCTAGCGATCTTCATCCAAGAGCGTACATCGAGCAAATCAGACAGCCAGGACCGGAATGTATCGTACTGCCCGAGGGAGGGCGCAGTAAAATGTCCGAATATGGCGTCAAACAGCTCGCTATGGAGATCTTAAGTTGGACACGCTTCGAACCGAAACACAATTTTGTCGTTGCGCTACCGGCTGGTACTGGGAGTACGGCTCTTTATCTTCATAAACACCTTAAAGTGCACAATATCCCAGTCATAACCTGTGCTTGTGTTGGCGGTAATGACTACCTGACAAAACAGTTTGACGAGTTAGGTGAAGACGACCATCCTCAGATTCTACCTTTAGAGTCTAAACATCACTTTGGAAAACTCTATCAACGAGATTACCAAATGTGGCTCGACCTTCTAGAAGAGACCGATGTGGAGTTTGATCTACTCTACGACCCTTTGATGTGGCACTGTTTGGAACAGTGGCAACAAGACAACCCTGACAAAACACTCATCTATATTCATCAAGGCGGCTTGCTCGGCAATGAATCTATGTTGCCCCGCTATCAGCGTAAATACCCAGATATCACGGCCAGTCAGACGCTAGATTGGTAGTCATTCTAGGCTTAGCGGTAGAAGTAATATCTCGTTTTTATCTCATCCGTCATGCAGCCATAAAGTTCTTTTCTATACTTTCCAATAGGAAAATACCGACAGGAAGGAACTATGCAAATTCGAACCGCTCTATCTTTACTCAGTGCAGCTCTTTGTGCCCCTCTAATGGCCGGAGAAAATATACCTTATACGGTGGATGGTCTTGAATACGAAGGCTATTGGAGTGAATCCAGTGACAATGCACCATTGGTGCTACTTGTGCATGATTGGGATGGCTTGACTGACTATGAAAAAAAGCGAGCAGAGATGCTCAATGAACTTGGTTACAACGTATTTGCTGTAGACCTTTTCGGTAAAGGCATTCGTCCTACCGAAGTGAAAGACAAGAAACAACACACGGGTGAGCTCTACAAAGACCGTGAAAAGATGCGTTCATTGCTCATTGGTGCGGCCGCTCAAGCAGAGAAACTAGGTGGCAACCTCGATAACAATGTCATGATGGGGTACTGTTTTGGAGGTGCTGCTGTATTAGAAGCCGCCCGAGCCGCCATTCCATCTAAGGCTTATGTCTCTTTTCATGGTGGGCTATCTACACCCGAGGGACAAGACTACTCCCAAACGCCATCTCAGGTTGTCATTTTCCATGGTACTGCGGATGCTATGATCTCAATGGCAGATTTTGGAAATCTGGCTGAGCAACTGGAATCGGCGAATGTCGAACATGAAATGCTGACGTATAGCGGCGCTCCTCATGCATTCACAGTGTTTGGCTCTATGAACTATCAGCTCGAAGCCGACCAAAAGTCTTGGGCTCGCTTTACCGACGTGCTTGCTTCCGCTACACAATAACTCAATGTAAGAGCCGCAAAATACGAAAAACGCCTTCACATATATTGAAGGCGTTTTTTATATCTCATTGTTTCACCGAGTTTTTCGAATCGCGTATCTACAAGATTTTACTGATATCGAGATACACTCAGATCGCCACTTTCAACTTCTGGTACTTTTCCACTCACCACACTCGCAAGAATTTTTCCTGAACCACATGCCATGGTCCAACCCAAAGTCCCATGACCGGTGTTGGTGTACAGGTTGCCTACCGGCGTCTTACCTATGATTGGCGTGCCATCTGGCGTCATAGGTCTTAACCCAGTCCAGTATTCGGCTTTCGCGTGATCGCCAGCCTCTGGAAAGAGATCTTTAATAACCATATCAATGGTGGCTTTACGCTTCTCTGGTATATCGAAGTTGAAACCGGCCAGCTCAGCAGTCCCTGCAATACGAATGCGGTCATCAAAGCGTGTCATCGCAACTTTGTAGGTTTCATCCATCACGGTTGAGGTTGGCGCTTTGTCTGCGTTGATGATCGGCAGTGTTAATGAATAGCCTTTCACAGGGTAAACAGGCACATCAATATCGATCTGTTTCAAAAGCTCAGTCGAATAGCTTCCCGTCGCCAAAACAAAAGCATCTGCTTTCAACTCGCCAGCACTGGTGTTAATACTGGTTAACGATGAGCCTTGACGGTTCAGCGAGTGCACTTCAGTATCAAACTTAAATTCAACACCCAAGGCTTTGGCTTTTTCAGTCAGCTCAATACAAAACTTGTGGCAATCACCCGTTTCATCTCCCGGTAAATACAGCCCACCTACAAGCTTATCTTTAACGGATTCAAGCCCCGGTTCGACCTTAATGCACTCATCAACACTCAACAAAGAGTGCTCAATACCGCTCTCTTTGAGCAGTTTCATGTCTTGTTGAATCGCTTCTAGCTGCTTAGCATCACGGAATACTTGAAGCGTTCCTTGCTGACGGCCTTCATAGTCAAGGTTTTCCGTTTCACGCAGCTCCGTTAAACAATCTCGACTGTAATTTGCAATGCGTAACATGCGTGATTTATTGATCGCATATTTTGCTGGGCTGCAGTTAGACAACATCTGAGTTGCCCATTGAATCAAAGCAGGCGAGAGTGAAGGTTTCACTTTCAGCGGTGCATGTTCTTGCGTCAACCATTTAAGAGCCTTAACGGGAATCCCAGGAGCAGCCCAAGGGGAAGAGTAACCATAAGAGATTTGACCTGCATTGGCAAAACTGGTCTCTTTACCACTGCTATCTTGGCGGTCGATCACCGTTACCTTGTGCCCTTCTTTGGCCAAGTACCAAGCACTGGTCAATCCAATTACACCACTACCAATTACAATCACTTCCATTGCCCTGCCCCTGTTTTAGCAACATTTTCGTAACTTGGGGACACTTTATGAATCAGATGTTGATTTGACAAGCTTGATAGCGTTGACTAAAAGTCATTTAGAGATATTAACCACCTAATACACTGATTATGGGGCTTTTTCCTACACAAAATTACGGTTTCAGAATACAAAAACACCGCTGAAGTTTATGTTATCAGCGGTGTCAGCAAACTTAGCAAGGTAACAATAAAGACAGTAAAGAACGTAAAATTATGATGCTTTAGCGGCATCCAGAACAAGGCTCGGACGAATTAACTCATACAGGCAATCAAGCTCTTCTCCCGTTCGAAACTTCCTTGGAATCATCCCCGCAGCCATATGTGGATGCCCACCACCAAAACCAATGCCTTTTTCATTCAAGGCTTTTTGAATAACCTTGGCGACATTATTTTCCGAGCACTCCGAGCGAAGTGAAATAAACGTTTTATCGCTCGTTCTCGCGGTAAGCACAATAATATCAAGCTCATCAACGCTCAAAAGAAAGTCACCCAGTACACCTAGCATGTTTTTAGGACATCCTTCAGGCAGTACAGCAAAAGCAGCATTTTTCTCGCGACGCATACCGGCAAGCATCGAATTGAACAGCTGCAGCTCTTCAAATTGAACTTGGTTTCGACAAATCTTATTTACGATCGCGTTGTCGGCTTTGGCTTGCAGGTACGCAAGCGCCTTAAGATCTGAAGCCCCTACGCTTCGGGTGAAGTTGGCGGTATCAAAACTCAAACCGACCAACAATGCAGTCGCCACACGCTTAGGCATATCAATGGAAAAATATTGATAGTACTCAACCATGATAGTGGCAGTAGCACCATAATTAGATCGAATATCGCTATACCAAACCGACTCCGGCGCTTCCACCTGATGATGGTCGATAACACCGACTTCCTCACCAGTGAAATCAGTAATGTTCTTCTCACCAATACAACCATCAACCACAATGATTTTATCGTCCGGCTTCAAACGTAGATCTTCGGGTTTAGATACTGGTATTTCGAGCCAATCGATAAGATTTCTCAGTGACACTCTATCGATGTGCCCTTTAAAGGTGATGAACGGATTCAAGCCTTGGTTTTTAAGCAGATAAGCCAACGCATAAGCAGAGGAGATCGCGTCATGGTCTGGAAAATCATGAGCCTGCACAATCACTCTTTTATTCGCTTTCAGCTTGTCTAAGAAAGCTTCAAATTCAATATTTGCCATTTTGAAATCGCCCATTGAAAACTAGCCTCTGAAGAGGCTAGAGAAAATAAGAGGTTCTAAATCTTATGAATTAGTCGATACTCAGTATTAGATAGAATCGCTTCTTCTAAAGCACCCACACCTAAGGTGCTGTATCCGTAAAAATTCGGCTTCGCATTTTTGCGCAAAGATTGTACGCTTTCGACAATGTTATCATCCATTGTCAGTGCATCCACCACTTCAGAAAGTAACTTCCTGTTTTCTTGTGACATAGGTGAGATAAACTCACTTGCACCACTGATAGAAGAATACAAGTAGCCAAATTCGCCACCATTATTCTCTTCAATGTAGTAGTTACCTGTTCTTGCAAACGATGCGCGGATCTCATTCACACTCTCGATTGAACTAAACGTTTGAGCAAAGAACTCCGAACCACCCGCATGCTCTAGCGTTTCTGGCGCGAAGCCTTCATTTGGGAAAACAAGATAAGCGACGATCGCATTGTCTCGGGTAATGGCAGAAAGGATGAAATTATCGTCTTGGTAGTACTTAATGACGTCATCCGTTGACGCTCGTTTAATATAAACTGGCGCACCAAATGTTTGATCTAACGTCTCAGCAGATGAACGAATATAAATTTTATCTAGCTTTCTATGTGACGGGATATCTGTCATTTGAGACAGACCAAAATCGAACATCTTCTCCAATGCATCAAAACTGTCATTGAAGCCGCCCAAAGCAATGGAAATCACCGACACTAGACCAATAGTGCGAGCTATACCGCCCTTCTTCTGCTCTTCCAACAGAGACTCTTGAGTGTCTTGAAGCTCTTGTAACTCTTCCTGAATATCTTTTTGAATTTCCTTGTTTTGTTCTTCAGACATTTTTAACCTTTGATCTCATCGATTTTGTCCATTAACGCATCTGTACCGTCTTCAGCTTTCTCTTGTACTCGCTCAAACGCATCGGTATCCATGATACTTTCAATTTCATCGCTGTAATTAAGACCTAAATAAATGCCGAAACAGATGAATACTAAAGCGAAAATTTTAAACATTGTTACTCTCAATTCTTAATTGGTAGACAAAGTACATGCCGGGTGACATGTACTTTGTTGTTTTACTTACCTGATTTATTACTTATATAACGCGATACGACTGTTTACTTTCTTCAAGTAATTTTTGGTTTCGTCGTACGGTAGATTCACCACGAGATGGTCATAAACTTGTTGAGGTGTCATCTGGTTGATGACCTTCGAAGCTTTGCCAATACTGGTAGAACGGTCTTTGTTAAACGCTCTTGCCACATTACCCGCACCAGTGTTGTAAGCCGCAATGACACAATACAAACGACTTTCGTCATTCTTGATCTTGCGAAGATATTTACTGTTCAAGATATCTAAGTAAGCCGTACCCGTTTCTACGTTGATAACCGGCTGATATAGGTCTGCCACTTTCATCGGCGCATCGATGTTGCGAACTTGTTTATTCACGTCGTGACCAGCACTCGTCGGGACGACTTGCATCAAGCCAAACGCAGGCACATGTGATTTAGCATCCGGACGGAAAGCCGATTCCGAGTGCATGATTGCCATGATCAACGCCGCATCAACTTCCCAGTTTTTACTCTCTTTTTCAGCTAAGGTGCTGTACTTGCTCGCACGTGCCTTAAGGCTGTTTTCAGGAAGCTTAACTTTATAGCTAATGACTTTTTTCGGTTTAACCGGAGCTGCTGCAACTTCAACAACCGGTTTAGGTTTTACAACTTCTGGCTGTGGCGATTTTTCAACGACCTGTTCAACTACTTTCGTTGGCTGCTTTTCTGTAGGCGTTGGCTCTAGCTTGGCGACCTCTTTTGGTACTTCGACTTTTTCAACGGGTTTCACCACCTCAACGGCCGGCTCTGGTCGCTTCACTTCAATACCATGTTTTGCACGCATTTCATCATACAGTTTGGTTTGCGCAGCAATACGCTCCTGAGCTTTTGCCAGTAGTGCCATTTTCTTGTTGTGAGCACGCTGGTAAATGAAAGAGTCAGGAATGCCGGTATTAGACAAAATCAGTCGCTCAGCTTGCACATCCAGCTCATTCATCTGGCTCTGCGTCTGCTGGATAACGAAGTTTTTCTCTTCTTGCTCTTTCTCCAACGAATAAAGCACGGCGTGGTCTTCCGCCTTGAGTTTGGCGAGTTCAACATTTTGACCCGCAACCTCAACAGGGATATTTTTTACCAGTGCTTCGATCTCTTCCGGAGTACTATCTTCATCCACCAACACAGAGACTGTTGCTGTATTGGTTTCGTAATCGACAGCCGTTTTTACTTGATCGTCTTGAGAATAATCCACCTGTTTGGTTTGAGACGAAACTTCCCCCTCACCCCATGTCTTGATGAGGTCGCTTCGACGTTCATCAAGATTATTGGTGTATTCATCACGCCACGCTTCGTATTCATCCAAGTAGGCATTAACGTAAGCATGAAACTCTTTGACCTTGTCGTCTTGAGACTGGCTCGCCTTAGCAACAGCGCTGTTTAGCTGCTGCTTTTGATCTTCTGATACAGCAAGCGCCTGAGAACTGATAGCTGCTGAGATAACGACAGCTAAAACAGTCTTATTGATCATTTTGTACATAGTTCACTCCCAGAGTGTATAGAGACAAAAGGCCACACAAATGGCGGCCTTTTTCACTAATACTAATCGCGGTTCCGTTCGCGGTTATTTTTTCAATGCATCGAACGCTGCAGCAAGGTCCGCTGCCGCTTTTTCGTTGTTGAATTGATCCCAAAGAGCAGAATCTTCACCACCAACTTCATCGATTACTTTATTCATGTTCGCGTCGTATGCGGCTTGGTCCATACCCACTAGAACGTATAAACCACCGGTTGGGCTTGCTTGACTTACGATAACGCGGCTGTTGGTTAACGTTTTATTCACGACTGTCTTAGTGATGTTTTCGAATGTCTCTTGAACATCTTCAGTCACTAGCGTTACACCTTCTGCAGCTGATGTCGAAGTCACGCCTTCAGTCGCTGCTTGGAATAGGTTACTCACGTCAGTTTCAAACTCGGCAGCTAGGTTTACGCGAGCATCATTCACAGCAATTTTGCGCATCACGCTCATGCCTGCAGCACTCTTCTTAGAGTACCCTTTAGCGGCAACAGCGATATCACTAGGAATTACATCACAGATCCAACCCGGTGCTGATACCGTAGGTGCATCTGGGAAAGTACATGGTGCAAAGTTTTGCGCTTCTTTAACCGTTGCATTGTTGCTCTGACAACCAGCCAGTACTGTTACCAATGAGGTTGCAATAAGTAGTTTTTTCATAAATTAAAAGCTATTCCTAAGGTTTTGTTCATGACACTCTAAATCAGTGATATCGCATTGAAGACTTGATGCATCCACCTTACTCATTGTGCCTCTCTTAACTTTTAGTGAGACTTCTTCATCAATCATTACCCAAGAATACTTGTCAGTTACAGCATTGATTTCGTTGTTTACAACGTAGCCTTCACCAATTGGGTAAATCTCTGTTTCCCCTTCTAAAGACTTAACAGCGTTTGAGAATATAATATCTGCACCTGGTTTAATTTTGTGCTGCTTACCCATCGCAATGCGTACCTGAGTACCCACTTCACATTGGCGCATCTCTAAAACCGGAGCACTTGCAGCTAACATTTTGTTAAGTTCAGTCGAGTGATTTACCGCTTCCGCTGCAGCTTTAGCCGCCATCGAACCATAACCTGATTCGCTCACAGGACAGCGAGAGTTACTAGTCTCTGTTGATGAGTAAAAGTCGCCCTCTAGTTTGATGCGTTTCATCACTTCCATACTAGGCAGTGCCACAACTTTTGCTACAGCTTCAACATCAAAGTCGTAGCTACATGACGGTGGAATTTCTTTAGTTTCACCGTCTTTATTTTTATAGGTATCGCGCTCACTGAATTTCGTAGTTAAGTCAGCGTGAGTAATCTCGGTAATAATCGCGAAATCAGCAATTGGCACACCTTTGGTACTCATACGACCGCTCTGTTCAGCCAATTTAATCTCGCTTTTCGCTTTATTGGCAATTTTACGATCAACAAGGTTTGCACCTGTTTCATCAATTTGTGTCTCTAATGCATTACGCATAGCAGACTGCATTTTTTTCGATGCAGAGTTCTTAAATTCAAGATCAACAGGAAGCACAACAACCTTCAAGTTATCTGAAGACGGTAACTGGATTTCCGCAGTTTCAATCTCAACGCGCGTGTCAGGAGTACAAACAACATCCTCCTTAATAACACAGCCACTCAAACCAGTAATTATTGCACTAGCCATTAACGTTTTCTTTAACATCTATTCGCTCCGAATATATTTATTTTATTTATTTTTCTAGGACTAGAAGATCGCTATTTGAGTAAGCCTAGCGCAGTCCAAATCCCTTTCTCTTTTATTTGCTCATCAAAGTGGCGAGCTGCCCCTTCGTCGGCATATTTGTAGCTAGTAACAGAGTTACCCGTAGAGATAATTTCACTACGTGACACTGTTTTCGACTTGCTATTTACAATTTTAATATTAGAGACCAAGGTTGAAATATAAGCATCACCGACTTTGTTTCTTCGACGCTCAGAATCCACTTTCAACACATGAGTTTGGTTTTTATTCTTTGAAGTAGATGTCGCAATATTGAACTCTGATAATTGATTCCCTAGAAGTTCAATTGCTTTTCTTGACTCTCTGTCTGACGAGAGGCGGATGTTAATTTGACTGCTTAGCTTTTGGTGCGTAATAGTCAGCTGTTCAATTGCGTTGATGTCAGCTTTATAACTAGGCTTCAGAGATGAAAGCATTGCAATACGCACTGAAGCATCGTGCTCGGTTTGATAAACACTACGGTTGTCTAACCACCAAAGTAATTTATCTTCGTGAGAGAGCGCATCAAGCTCTATTTGAGCCTTACGGTTAAGATCATTGATTTCGCGAATCAACTGTTGAGTTACGAGAGAACGTTTAACACGCACTTCGACAAATGCACCAAGATCGTTCTCTTCCATTTGTACATATTCAATACCGTTAAGCGTCAATGACTCAGTCTTAGTATTAACTTTGTTGTCAACTAGGCTATTTGAAAAACCCTTACCGTTGGTTTCTCGAACTGTGTCTCTCATGTAGAAAGATGACTCAACTTGGGTCCATAACTTTTCGTTGATGTTGTTTACAGCAATTTTCTTGGCATGAGACAGAGTTCGCGCTTGAGAAACCGCATAAATGTACTCGCCACTGTCAGCCTGAGGCTTCAGGTACCACTCAGGCTTTGTCGATTGACAGCCAGAAAGAACAAGCAACGCGAATAGCGCTATGAAAAAGCGAACTATTTTTTTATTTGAAGACATTTGGAACCAATATCGAAAAATTTTGTCGCAATGTTATATCTACAAAATTAAACATTCAAATGACCAAATTTATATTTCGATTCATTTTCGAGCGAAATATGTTTATTTTTTATAGATTTCCAGTATCAAAAACACACAAAATCTCCAGTAATTAACAAAATAAACAATACAAAGTCTTGATTTTGAGACAGTTAGTTTAAATTACAAATCACACAATAACCCTTTAATTTTCATTGATAAAAACGTGAACAAAGTCTTAAAAAAATTGAATATCAGTTCAGAAAAATCACATATTTTTAACTAAATACGTGATATTTATTCAATTAAAATGAGACATAAAACTCAATAACAACTTAGCTATTGACAGCTGATTTGGCACCATTGATTAAAATAAATGATCAACATGAACACGATAATGTTTAAAAAAACATCACTACTTACAACTTTGTAAATAATTGGTGTGGTGGGATTTATGAGAACGTGATGTCTATTTTTTGTTCTATTAATGATATAAATGAAATTAATATCAAACCAAATGACATTTAAAATAAGTATGCGTAATAATGAATTTAGACGGGAATATAGTTCTCGTGAGAAGGTTAATCATCAGTAAGTTCTATTTAAATCGAGACAAGCAACCTGGTAAAACACCAATAGAAAATGAACTTTTCAGCTAAATATTCCTTCATAGACAGAAATTACAGATACCACCTTAAGGGTAGTTTTACTTTTGCCTATGAAGGGGTGAGCATGTCTACCTACTATTTTAGCACGAGTAACTTGTCCGTAAACTCCGCAAAACCATAACCGCCAGGTTGAGTCATCACAACAACAGGATGGTGTTCAAGGCGTTGCCAATAGTGTTGAATATTAGCGACACCGACGCTGTTTGGTAAGGCTTCAAACATGTATTGGTCGTTCATAGAGTCTCCCACATAACAGCTGTGTTTGAGTATCTCCTCGGCTGACAACCCTTTCTGCTTGAGGAAAGCCGTCGCGGTCGCTTTTTTAGAGTGTTCGCCATACCAGGCATTGATATGTATCGAGCTAGCGGTGGCATGGGCTCCTAATGCATGGATTTTGGCAACGACGTCTTCAATAACACGCTCACTGACACGCGCTCTATTCTGACCAATGTCAATCGCTACCTCACACAATCGATAAGACTGATCCAATGTTAATTCCAAGTCTGGGTAGTCTTTCAATATATCCAGGACTTGTTGTTTCAGTTGTTGTTGTTTCTCACTTATCACTGTCATTGGAACATCTGAGCGCAGTGTTAAATAACCACCCTTCTTTTCCATAATGAACGCGCCGTTCTCACCAAGTACCGCATCGACAGGCCAAAGCTGAGCAATATGATCGCACCACCCTGCACAGGCACCGGTTACAGCAACCACTTTTTTGCCCGAATCTCGAAGCTTTTTTAGTGCGATGAGGGTTTCTGGCGGCAGCTCGCCTTTCCACGTCAATGTGTCATCGACATCTGTCAAAACCCAATCTACGTTTTTCCAACTCTGGTTTAATTCATTCGTGACCGAATTCATTTTTACACCTCTAAATAATGATTAACGAAACAGTGTTAAAGCAAATTCGGCAGGAACATCACCACGCTCTCAGAGAACGTCAGCAACATCAATACCGCTAATAGTGCTAGCAACAGGGGAACCACTTCTTTAACGAAGTCGACCATACGGACTTTCAATATCGAGCACACCGTAAACATCATGGAGCCAAATGGAGGAGTTACACCACCGATCATAATGTTCACGATCACGATAATGCCGAAGTGAACCGGATTGACACCCAGATTCAATACAGCAGGAAGTAATAAAGGCGTCAGGATAATCATCGCAGCACCGCCTTCGATGAACATACCGACCACCAGCAGTAACACGTTGATCAATAGCAGCAGTACCAGTTTGTTATCTGTTAGCTCTATCAATGCCGATGCGACGTTATGTGGGATTTGCTCCAGCGTCATGTAATAGCCAAAGACCATCGCACCAATGATGATGAACATTACACTACTGGTGCCTTGAACCGTCTCTCGCATAATTTGTGGAATGTGTTTGAAGCTCAACTCACGGTAGATAAATGCACCAATGATGACGCAAAGTAGAACCGCAATAGCGCCAGCTTCCGTCGGTGTAAAGAGTCCAAAGCGCATACCAAGAATGATCCCGAACGGGATCAACAGAGCGGGTACAGCCTTAAAGAAGTAATGAAAGCGTTCTTTTGCTGTCGCTGGTTTCGAGCGTGAAGGTTTGTAGTTGCGCTTACGAGAAATAAACCAAATGGTGACCATCAAAGACAGAGCCATCAAAAACGCGGGTACATAACCTGCGATAAACATTTGATGAACCGAAACGTTCGCCAACAGCGCGAAAATAATCAAGTTGATACCAGGTGGAATCACTGGGCTAATACTTGAAGATGCGGCAGTCACAGCCGCAGTAAACGGTAAGTCATAGCCGCGCTTGGTCATCTCAGGCGCTAAGATTTTTGACTGCATTGCGGCATCGGCGTTCGCAGAACCGGAAATACCGCCCATCAAGGTACTCAATGCCACGTTAACCTGAGCCAAGCCGCCCGTCTTATGGCCAATCATTGAGTCGGCAAACGCGAGTAAACTCTTGCTGATACCCGCGTAGTTCATCACCGATCCCACCATGATGAAAAAGGGGATCGCCAACAGCGGAAACGACTCCGCCGAACTGATGAACCTTTGCATAACTAAGGTTACGGGAATCGAGTTGTTGATAAACAAGAAATAGACCATTGCTGACGATATCAGAGAAAATGCAATTGGAATATTTAGTAGGAAAAGAACAAAAAGAATAATAATTGGAAGATAGCTTTCCATTGAGATTACCTACTGCTTAGAACTTTTTAAAGAAGCTACATCGTCCACAATAAACTTAACTGTGTGGATAGCCATCAAGGAAAAACTGAGCACTAATACCCCATTGATTGCAAAGTAAGACATGCCCATCACTGGCGTCACTTTGCTAGAAAGCATCAAATACTGGTAACTAAGCACTGACATTAAAATGTTGATACCTAATAGAAATACAGAGACTCCCAACTTAAAAATGCGCTTAGGTCGCGTAGGTAACATGGCGACTATGACATCTACGCCCATGTGAAGTTTGTGCTTGTAGCATGAGCTGATGCCTAGATACACAGCCCAGATAAAACAGATCACTGAGAGCTCTTCACTCCAAGGTACAACAAAGCCGAATCCATAACGCAAAACTACGTTTACAATCACTACAAGCACTGTGATTGAAATAGAGATCGACGCTAAGATTTCTTCAAGATTTCTTAATAAAAACAAAAGCCCCTCCTAGATATGCTCACCATACATACTGCGAGCACATAGGAATAAAGCGCCCCAAACCTTTGGGGCGCTAGTATTAACAAATGGAATTCTAGTCGTTATTGAGCCGCACGAATCGTCTCAAGTTCTTTCATGATGGTCGCGTGAACGCCTTCACTCCAAGTTGGGAACTGGTTGTAAACGTCTGCCGTCAGCTGGTTAAACTCTTCAGAGTTCACCTCATTGAACGTCACACCCAGTTCTTCCAGCTTCTGCTTATACTCTTCATCAAGCTTAACCAGTTCTTGAGTATTAGATTCAACACCCGCTTCTAGCTCTTCGTTGATAATCGCTTGTTGCTCTGGCGTAAACTTGTCCCACAAAGTTGGGGAAATGTAGATGCCAACAGAGCCAAGGAAGTGCTTAGTGAGCGACATGTTCTTAGCAACTTCATAGATCTTCGTTGAGTACATCGTCAGAATAGAACCTTCTAGACCATCAACAACGCCTTGTTGAACACCAGCGTATGTTTCTGGGAAAGGAAGAGAAGCTGGTGCTGCCCCCATTGCTGAGAGTGTACTAATGAACAGTTGACTTTGTGGTACGCGAATACGCATCCCCGCCATGTCTGCAGAATTAACGATCTCTTTATTCGTGATCATATGACGGAAACCAAACATATAGTCCGCGTTTAATACCTTAATGCCCTTCTCTTCAGCTTTTTGTTTAAGGCCTGCGACATATTCAGTGTCCATCATCGCTAGGTATTCATCGTAAGAGTTGTACAACATAGGGCCAGCAAGTGCAGCAAAGTCAGGAACGTAGTCACCAAGGTAAGTCAGATCTTCAACAGCAATCCAGTTCGCGCCGTTGACAACTTGCTCCAAGTTATCTTTGTAAACTGGCAGTTGGCCTCCAGGGAAGACTTTGATGTTAACCGACCCATCCGTACGCTCACGAATCTTGTCCGTCACCTTTACTAGCTCCTGCGTTAGAAGCTCATTCTGAGTGAACACCAAGCTCATATTGATATCAATCGGTTCAAGCTTTGCTTCTGTTGTGGCTTCATCTGCTTGACCACAACCGACAAGAAGCGCTGCGGCCGTCATTACTGTTCCTATTAGCTTTTTCATTTTGAATCCTTTGTTTTGGATGTGTTACTTCAATTGAGTATAGAAGGCTAAATTTGGGTTGAGTATGCGATTCAATTATTACATTCATATGAACATAAAAATGTTTATTTGAACATTACAGGAAATATGATCTTGTCCATAAAATGCGACTTTTGTGTTCGAAATTTCATCTGGATAGTAATAAATCTGTAACGAGAGAACGATAATGTTCACTCAAATTTCAAATGAACAATTAGACATTGATATGATCACAGGCCATCGAGGTGCAGCCCTTTTAGCACCGGAAAATACAATCATCGGTATTGAACGCGCAGCTCAAGCAGGTGCAAAGTGGATAGAAATTGATACGCAACTAACCGCCGATAAAATCCCAGTCGTTATCCATGATGAAACCGTTGACCGTTGTACCGATGGCGAGGGTAAGCTTTCGGACCTCACACTAGACGAAATTAAGAAGTTAGACGCAGGTAGTTGGTTTGATCACAAATTTGTGGGAACCACCATTCCCACTTTGGAAGAAGCCATGCTCAAGTGTATGGAGCTTGGAGTAACCTTAAACCTTGAATTAAAAGTCTATAACCAACACTCAACTCAAGCTCTAACCGATGAAGTACTTGCGACCGTTGAACGTATCAATTATCCGTTAGGCAAATTGCTGTTTTCTAGTTTCAATCAGGACGTATTGGCACAATGTAAAACACACTATCCCGAAGTAAGACGTGGTTTTATCTGCGATAAATGGGATCAACAAAGCCTAAATAACCTTTTAAGTTTGGAGCTTTATAGTATTCATATCGACCACCAGCTACTCGATATTTCCATCGCCAATGAGATAAAAGAATCGGGTATAATTCTGAAGATATGGACACTCAACGAGCCATCGAAAGCGAAAGGATTCTATGAGATGGGTGTCGATAACATCATTACCGACATGCCAAACCAATTTTAGTGAAACGATATGGAATTAAACCAGCGCCAAAAACTGATACTTGCCACTCTTAAAACCAATCAAGATGTTCAGATTGACCACCTTGCGGAGCAGTTTGAAGTCACGACACAAACGATCAGACGCGATGTAAACCAACTTTGTGAGCAAGGGTTAGCGCGACGTGTTCATGGTGGTGTGAGCCTCCCAACAGCACTCACCAATACCAGTTATCGTTTCCGTACTGGTGTCGAATCAGAGAGTAAAGACAGCATCGCGATGGCTGTCGCTAAAGCGATTCCGGAAGGCGCTACCATAATGATGGGCATTGGAACAACGGTCACCCGAATTGCTCAATATTTGCTTGCGAAGCCCTCACTGCGTGTTATTACCAACAACCTGCAAGTTGCACGTATATTAGAAGCCAATGAGCAGATTGAAGTGTACTTGGCAGGCGGACTTTTGCGACGAGAGCATCAAGACTTGGTTGGCAGTAGTGTGGTTAAATTCTTCTCAGATTTTGAAGCCGACATTGGCATCTGTGGTTGTGGCTCTATAACAAGTAGCCACTATGCGATGGAGCATGAGCAAGTAGAGGCAGATCTTTCCAAAGCCATTATCACCAACAGTCGTGAAAGCTGGCTAGTGGCAGATGCAAGCAAATGGGACCGCTGCGCAGCTCTAAAAGTCGCATCTCTAGATAGCTTTGATCGCGTCTATACCAATAATCGTAATCTTCCAGAAGAACTAAGCGTGCACCTCATCGAAGACACAACTTCAGCTTAGATACTATCGGACCAACCCACTTGCATCGCTTCGAAGGAAGTGGGTGTTTTCAACTAAGAAATCAAGCAGCGTACTCGCTTGAGGGCTTAACGCTCGACCTTTTAGTGACTGAACTTTAACTCGGGCTTTAGATAAAATCTCAAGATCAGTTGGTACGACCTCAATCTCACCCGATTCAACCTCATCTAAAACCGTTAGCTTAGGCATAAACGTGACACCCAGCCCAGCTGATACAAAGTTCTTCAATGCACTCACTGAATTAGTCTGTAGCTTTGGTGATAGGCTCACGTGAGACACCTGTTGCGCGTGATGGACAAGCCTCCCCATACCGGTCGAATTATCGATGAGCGCTAGAGGTAAAGCTTGCAGATCTTGCAGTGTTGTCGGCTCATCTTTTAAAGTTAATAGGTGTCCTTTGGGAACAATGAGCTCTAATGGGTGACTTCGCTCAACATGAGTATGTAACTTGGGATGTGGTGCAGCAGCGTACGTTATAGCAAAATCGATCTGCTGATCTTCAAGAAGTTTAACTGCGTCTAGTGCGCCAGCGATTTCAATCGATAGGTTAATATCTGGGTAACGAGTCATAAAGGTTTCCATCGGCTTAGAAACCAAGTTCGTAATGAAGCCCTCTCCGATTGCGATACTAACACTACCACCCGTTAAGTTTTTCAATTTCGTTAGCTGAGAAAGTACCGCCGCTTCACTTCGAATTATGTTGCGATAGTGATTGAGCAACTCATTGCCAGCCTCAGTCAAATACGATTGGCGGTTGTTACGCTCCCACACTTTCATTTCAACCTGAGCTTCCAGTTGCCCCAACATACGACTCATCGCGGCAGGGTCGACATTGAGCATTTTCGCCGCCTTACGCAGTGAACCATATTTCGACAATCCGTTGAGATACTCCAAAGCGCGTATATTGAAATGATGCATAACTAATCCTTGTACTACAGCTATTCGCTAAGGGTCTCATACTTACTGCTATCTAATCTCGACAAATATTCCTGTTATTGATGTAAGGTGGAAAATCTGTGCTTGAAATCACCTATCTCTATTCCTATCCCAAAGCTATCCCAACTCTACTCAATCGCAGCATTTTGATTGCAACAATTGTTATGATATAACATCTCACTATTAACTTTGTAATAATACTGCGAGATGCAATACACGCTTTAACGGATTTAGACACTGGGGATGACACCATGAACACTGCGACTACTGAACGACTTTCTGCGGCTACCGAAACGAGCAATACACCTTCGTACAGCACAGGGGAATTGCCAACAGTGCTGACAGATATCTATCAAGACCATATCAATATGGTGGTTTGGGAGCGCACATTCAGTGATGAGTTAGCACAAGCTATCGAGGAGTTTGTTGCCAATAACCCTGATTTCAGCAAGTCAGTGAATGTGTCTTCTGAAAGCGCTTATCAAGAGTTACAACGATCACTCGACGACTTGCCGCCAGCTTTAGTTCAGAATATTGCAGAGCTTGTCGATATGTTCTGTTGTTTATTCGATCTCAAAGATGCGGGTGTGCGCTTAGCAACACTAAACAGTGCCATGTGTCCCCGCTTCCACGTAGATCGAGTTCCATGTCGATTGGTCACCACCTTCTACGGAACAGCAACACAATGGCTACCTAATCATGTATTGGATCGATCTAAGCTTGGTCACGGTAGCAACGGGCAACCTGACCACCTATCAGGCTTATACCAAGATCAAAGTGACGTTCAACAGTTGTCGTGCGGCGATGTAGCGTTGTTAAAAGGTGGAGCGTGGATTGGCAATGAAGAAACAGCATTAGTACATAGATCACCAATGGTCTCTGCCCAAGAGAATCGACTACTTTTGACGTTGGATTTTGGCTAACGCAATTCTAAATGAGTCTTTCAAAACGCCCTAAAACGACGAAAGCCTAGCATTGCTGCTAGGCTTTCTAGAATATGGCGGTGAGGGAGGGATTCGAACCCTCGATACGTTTCCGTATACACACTTTCCAGGCGTGCTCCTTCGGCCACTCGGACACCTCACCAAATTTTGTTGTTAAGCTATGTTGCTCAACGAGGCGCTACTTTATTGATTCTGCTTGCTTTGGTCAAGGGGCATTGTCAAAAAAGTTAGCTTAACTGGTCTGTTCGCTTACAAATTAACTGATTCGTTTGAAAACAGACCAAATATCAACAGGGTTACGCTTGTTGATAGTAACCCGGTACACGGAACCACTTGCGGCACATATCTAAGAAGTAGCCATATAACACACCCATACCGCATGAAATTACGGCATTACTGGTTACCGCTGTAATAATTTGATCCGTTGAGGCACCTACCGCGAACAAGATACCCGCATAAACCGGAGACTGAAACAGAACATATGCAACTAGATCAGAAAAATTTTTCGCCAATGAACTGTCTGATAGCTTTGCGCCATTACGCAAAACCCAATCACGAAAAACACCGTAAGGCCATGCGATTGCAATATTGACAGGAATAGAGAGCGTTCGTGATGCAAGAGACTGTTCAAAAGACATGCCCGAGATAAAGATTTCAACGATCATGCCAGAAATAAAACAGAAAACTACCATAGCAAAAGTGTCCGCTGCTGCGTTACGGATACAAAATGGTCCACGAGATTTCATTGATTAAAACTCAAAATATATCACTGCAAATACAGCGATTTAGTAACACATAAAAAGGGTAAAACCTTACCCATCCAGATTATGCCACTATTAAACCACAAGATTTGCAGTGATAGATTTCAAATTTAAAATAAAGTTGTAAATTTACAACCAGAATTTACAGTAAAACCAGTTACTTCCACCAGAAAAGCAGATCAAGTTCAAATTTTACCCAAATCGTACTTTACTTACTGTAATTAAAATACAGCTACTCTACGGGAATATTGACGGTTATTGAATTGATGAGCTCTTGCGTAGGGAAACGCCCTTTAGAAAGCTCTTGGATAGCTTGGGTCAGTAACGATGGAAGCAAAGAATCATCCGTCGGTTCAATGTGAATCAGTAGGTTCTCTAGCGCAAATGTCGCCAATTCAATACTCTGATCCTCAAGAGCGATATACAAGGTCACCAGTAATTCCTCAGCGTTGTCTGGTGCTTTAATCACAGGCTCTTTATTCGCTTCCGGCTGAGAGTCATGGTATTGGTATAGCTTATTCGAGAATCTAAACAGGGCGTCATCGAGCTCTCGCTCGTCAATTGGCTTAGCGATGATGTAATCGACCCCTGCCCCAGTCATTCGCTCTCGAGTCTCTTTAAAGACGTCTGCAGTACAACCAAAAATAAGCACTGAGGACATCTCATCAGCCAGAGCGCGTATCGCGGTTGTTGACTCTACGCCATCCATGACAGGCATGTGGTTATCCATCAGAATTAAATCAAAGCGCTCCGATGCCACGGCTTGAATAGCAAGCTCACCGTTTTCAACGCTCTTACAACTGAAGCCTTTATTATTCATAAAGGTTTCAATAATTACGGTATTGGTGCGGTTATCTTCAACAATGAGCACTTTTAACCCCGAATAGTTTAGCTTGGAGTGAGGCAAGCTCTCTATCTCTCCGGGCTCTGTTGGCTCAATTCTCAAATTCACGTCAAAACTGGTACCAATTCCCTCTTCACTGGTCACTTGGATATCACCATCCATTAACTCAGTAATTTTTTTGACTATCGCTAACCCAAGGCCAGTACCGCCAAAGCGTCGCGTCGTTGAAGATTCCGCTTGCTCAAATGGGTTGAAGATCCGCTTCTGAGCCTCTTTAGAGATACCAATACCCGTATCACGGACTCGAATGTTCAAATAGGTGTGACCATTTTGGTTTATCTCTTTGAAATACACCTCAACAAAACCACGAGACGTAAACTTAACGGCGTTATTAAGTAAGTTGAATAGAACTTGACGCAGGCGCGCTTTGTCAGAGAAATACCAGCGACCTGCAGGTACTTCAGTATAAACCTTGAACTGAAGGCCTTTCTCAGTGGAGAGTGTGTAATAGACACTGTTAATGCTGCCGATTAGAGAATCGAGTGGGAAACGGGTGTTATCTAAGCCCAACTTACCCTGCTCTATTTTCGAGAAGTCCAAAATCTCATTAAGCAAGGTCATCATATGATCACCCGATTCATATAAGCTGCGCAGGTGTTTCTCTTGCTCTTTGTTTAATGGTGTTTTTAATAGGATCTGTGCTGTCCCTAACACCCCGTTCATTGGCGTTCTTATCTCATGAGAAAGTGTTGCTAAGAATGCCGTCTTCGCATTAGTCGAAGCCTGTGCCTTCACTTTTTCCGCTTCAAGGTATACCGTTTTTTCATTGAAGGCTTTTATCAGGTGTCCTATTTCATCTTGGCTATGATAATTAACATCGATAATACCGCCCGCTTTCGAGCCGTCGACCTTGGCTGCGATGGTCGTAATTGGGCTAATGAGATAACGATTCAGAAGGTAATAACCGGCCATGACACACAAAAGTAGAAACGGGACAATCCCCCCTTCAATACTCATCACTTGCCTAAACACTTCATCAGACACTAGCAACTTAGAGTTAACCACATCAACCTGCCAATCAAACTGGCCAAATTTATGGTTACTGATGTAGATACCTTCAACCAAGTTAAAGTTATGCGACACTAAAATTTGCTGATGCTGATCTCGCAGTGTTATACCTAGATCGTACTCTTCTGCGTGGCTTTTAATAAAGTTGAGTAGCTCGGTTAAGGACAGATCGACGGTCGCGACGCCCGAGAACTTACCGTCCAAATAAAACGGGGCTGAAGCCGTGATCATTTGAATTTGTGTGTATGGGTCAAGGTAGACATCACTCCAAGACACTGTGCCAATAGGCTTATCGACAACGGACGTATACCAAGCCTCTTGGTGGTACAGCATGGACTTAGGGTTATTGTAAGAGAAGAGCTGATCTATTTTTCCATCATCAGCCTTATTAAAGAAATAACTGTCTCGTTCTCGGTCAACCTCATACACATAAGGCTCAGGCCAAATACCGGCACTGATAATGGTCTCGTCGCTGGTAGCCAGAACTGACTTAAAATGGCGCGCAAGTAAATTGGAGTCGGGTTGAGCTTGTGCTAGACCAACAATACTATGCAAGAACCCCTCAGAGCTAGTGAGCGGCGCTTCAATCAATGAAGAAAGGATCTCTGCTCGTAAGTCCAAATTTTGTTGGAGCTTTGCACGTACCGGGGATTCAACAACGAAATAGGTCACACTACCAATAATGGCAATGAAGGTGGCAAGGTACAATCCAAGTGCAACCTTACTTTTTTTCTTAAGAGATGAACGTATCTGCATATTATTGTGTTGTTGCTTTTTTATTTAAGCTAGCGATTATATTCAGTTACATCAAGCCTTTTTAGATTGGGTTTTGATTGCGGCAACAACATTGATACTATAAGCGTCAATTTGTTTCACCTACTACGGTACTTCAGTTTGACACTACAAGAAATTCTTGCGCTTCCTGAGTTGGAAGGAAAACTCATCACAGAACACAAAACTCTTGGCTTTGTAACTGCAATGGCAGCTGCGCCAAACGTGTTAACGCCGCACGAATGGCTTCCATTCTTATGGGGTGGTGAAGAAGTTGCTCCTTTCGCTGATGGCGAACAACTCGAAAGCTACATTGAGGCGATCATTGCTTTGTGGAATGAAACACGCCCAGCTTTAATGGAAGGCAACTGGACTTGGCCTGAGGCTTGCCAACTCGATGAAGAAGAAGTAGTGAACGAAGCAACTCGTGACTTCTGTGAAGGTCTACTGCAAGGCTGGCAGATTGCTCGCAATGATTGGGAAACCTTGATGCCTGAAGACAGTGAAGACAATGCATTAGTTGGCGGCGTTCTACTATCAATCAGCATGCTTTATGATCCAGAGACGTCTATCGCGACATTAGCGGAACAAGGCGTTGAAGGGTTAGAGCAGTTTGAAGAGATCTTCAATGCGGTACCTGCGATGCTATGTGGCCTAACACAGCGTGGTATTGCACTGGCTGAAGCTCAGTAGTCTAAATTTCGTTCATACATCGCTTGATGACACCCTGAGCGAAAAAGTTAAAGGCTTCCCATCGGAAGCCTTTTTTGATCTCGCTAGAAAGAAAGTGAGCGAGGAACCGTTATCGGTCAGTAATGGTTGCCCAGTTAAACTCTGGGATTCGCTCGTCCGCGATATAAAAGAGTTTTGATCCTCCAGTGACTTCAACATCCAACTCAGGATTAAGCTCGATCCCCTGCCCTTTACCGTGATCGATCGCGATCAGCGTCGCTTGATAACGCTCTTTGAAAACACTAAAGATCGGCGCGACCGTTATCGGCTCTGCACCCTCTGGGTAATAGGTGGAATACTGAGTCATACCACGTGTCGAACTAAGCAACTCTTGGTGCAAGGCACTTGAGCCTGGGTCAACCGCCGCTTTAGCCAGCATTTCCGCTCCTACGGCCGGAATACACTCTGAATTTGGACAATGTTTATGGAGCAGGTCACTCAAGGCTTCGTCTTTAAAGTAAACCAATAAGTGGGCATCAGGGTTTCGGTTTGCGCAATAAAGGGCCGCAGAAAGCGTAATGTCATCTTCTGGGTTATCAATCAAAATGCAGCTTGCCGATTCGATGCCAGTCTTTTCCATCTCTTTGCCATCGGTGTAACTGTTCACTTTAACGAAGTTGATCTCGCCTGGAAGTGGGTTTTCGATATCTGAACGAGTACACAACACAATAGGACGCTTACCCGTCTCTTCGTGTTGCAGCATTCTTATGAGATGAATTGTTCTTTGCTCATTCCAACCTAGCATTAAAATGTGGTTTTCCACTCGAATTCTCCTTTTGCCCAATAGGCCAGCACGCCAATACTCAACACCCTCAGTAGCTACTTTACCCAGGAGAGCAGCAAACAAACTTAAACCTCCAGGGATCACAAATAGAATCACAACCCACTGCCCAAGCTCAGTGGTTGGCGACAGATCACCATAGCCCACCGTAGACGCCGTCACGACCAAGTAATACGCGAAAGTCGTCAAGGAAGACGTCAAATCGTGCTCGTCCGCTAAGAGTAACAGCAGCCATGCCGTTACCACGTACCCAGCAAAAGCGAACAACAAATTTTTGCCATCTAGTACGAATAAGTTCGCCTGAAGCCAACGCTTGAGTTGTAACCAAATAACCATCGGCACCTCAATTAACTATTTTGTTAATTACATGCTAGGAAAAATTTGCCTTATCAACAAGATATCTGGTGCAAAACCCGAGGAATAGGTACAAAAAAACCAGCACGAATGCTGGTTTTAAAAATTAAAGTGAAGAACTTGCTTACGCGTTGCCTTTCACTTGCATGTTCAGTTGCTCTGCGAAATCAAGCATGCGGTTCAGTGGAATAAGAGACTTAACACGTAGCTCGTCAGAGACGAAGATTTCATGTTGCTCACCGCCGTTCTCTAGTGCGTTCTCAATCGCTTCTAGACCGTTCATCGCCATCCAAGGACAGTGTGCACAGCTACGACATGTTGCGCCAGCACCCGCTGTTGGAGCTTCAATGAGCTCTTTCTCAGGAACCAATTGCTGCATCTTGAAGAAGATACCTTTATCGGTCGCCACGATCATTTGTGGGTGTGGTAACTCTTTAGCTTTTTTGATCAGTTGGCTAGTAGAACCAACCGCATCCGCTAGCTCAACCACACTTGCTGGAGATTCTGGATGCACAAGAATTGCAGCTTCCGGGTAAACAGACTTCATTTTTCTTAAGGCGTCAGCAGAGAACTCATCGTGTACGATACATTCACCCTGCCACAGAAGCATGTCTGCGCCAGTTTGGTTAGCAATGTACGAACCTAGGTGACGGTCTGGACCCCAGATGATCGGCTTGCCTTCAGCATCTAGGCTTTCAACGATCTCAAGTGCAATACTCGATGTTACGACCCAATCGGCGCGTGCTTTTACTGCCGCAGATGTGTTGGCATAAACGACAACAGTATGGTCTGGGTGTGCATCACAGAACTCTGTGAATTTATCGGCCGGACAACCTAGATCCAGTGAACACTCAGCCTCTAATGTCGGCATTAAGATGCGCTTTTCAGGTGTCAGAATTTTCGCAGATTCACCCATGAATCGAACACCACCGATGATCAGTGTACTCGCTGGGTGACGGTTACCAAACTTAGCCATCTCTAGCGAATCACCTACGAAACCACCCGTCTCTTCTGCAAGAGCTTGGATTTCAGGGTCCGTGTAATAGTGAGCGATCAAAACAGCATCTTTTTCTTTTAATAGCTTTTTGATGTTCGCTATGTGAGCCTGCTTTTGAGCATCGTTCAATGGAACTGGCTTCGGTGGGAATGGGTAAACAGTGTCGATTTTATCTAATATATGGCTCATTGCTCTTGCTCTACGCAACTTCTTCCGAGAATTAGAGCATTCTACACAGTACAACGATTGGGATCAAAAAGGATTGGGCATAAAAAAAGGCGCTGATGCGCCTCTTTTACTAAAGAACTATAAATGAGTCTTGGCTACTTTTGCCGATGCACTGTTCGGGTATTCGGCAACCACTTGTTCGTAGTACTTTTTCGCTTGCGCAGAGTTGTTATTACGTGCAGCAATATCACCAAGCTTCACTAACGCATCAGCGCGCTTGTTTGAGTCTTTGTAAGACACAACAGCTGCGAAACTCTTCACTGCCTCTTTATCTTGCTTCTTAGCAAAATAGAGCTGACCTAACCAATAGTGTGAATTAGGTGTGAACGTAGAATCTGGGAAGTCTGTTTGAAACTTCTGGAATGCAGAGATTGCACCCGTGTAGTCTCGCTGTTTTAGGATCATATCCACAGCGTTTTGATAAGCAGTTTGCTCATCAACATCAGTACTGAAAGTACCTTCAGCGCCCTTCGCTTCGGCTGCTGGAACTGCAGCGGCGGCAGACCCTGATGTTTTCACTTCACTTCGTACTTTATCAAGCTCAATAAACAGCTCGCGCTGACGCTCTAACATCTGTTTCATGTCGTAGCTGTTGCGCTCAAGTTGGCCACGTAGCTCACTGATTTCAAGAGCCATGTCATCCATTTGTTGCTGCATTTGAAGTTGAACGCGATTGCGGTTTTGTAGCAAGCGCTCTAGACGCTCGATATCGGATTCGTTTGAAGCCGCTCGAGTAGAAGAGGAGGTTGAATTGGTTGCGGTGCTATTAAGATCGGATACTGGAGCTGGTGCAGCGAGCGCGGTGCTCGCTGCACTTGCCAGTAACGAAAGCATAATGACACGCTTTTTGTTACTGAACATGAGGCTATTCCTCAATTAAAAAGTCTACTAATTAGTAAACTAGTACTGCACGACGGTTTTTAGCGTACACATCTTCAGATTGACCTAGAAGAAGTGGCTTCTCTTCACCGTAGCTTACGATAGAGATTTGGTCAGCTTGAACACCTAGCGCTTGTAGGTACTTAGCTACAGCTTGTGCACGACGCTCACCTAGAGCGATGTTGTACTCTGGAGTACCGCGCTCGTCAGCGTGACCTTCGATAGTCACTTTCATGTCAACGTTTTTGCTTAGGTAAGCTGCGTGAGCTGCTAGCATCTCTTCGTAATCACCCGCGATTGTAGAGTTGTCGAATGCGAAGTAGATAGTTTGAGTTTCGCGTAGTGCTTGCTCTTTAAGCTCTTGCTCTGACAGTTGACCGTTCGCGTCAATTGGTGTCACAACCGTTGTGTCTACGTTGTTTTCTGTACCTGAAGTTGCTTGGTTAGTTTCAGTACCAGAAGTCGCAGATGTTGCATCATCACTTGAGCTACATGCTGTTACTGCCATCACTGGTAGTGCAATCATCAAGCCTTTAAGAACTTTATTAAGTTGCATCTTATTTTCCTTACGTTATCAAACTTAGTTTCTACAGCCGATAAATTGCTATAGATAGTTACTTGCTACAATAGTGATTACTATCAATAGCTAATTTTAAGCGTGGCTACAGAAACGGCGACCAGGCTGGCGCTCTTACGCGTCCGTTAGTTGCCGGTAATCTAGCTTTAAAACGACCATCGATTGAAACCATCGACAGTACATTTGTTTGGTTGTAAATAGAGCTATAGATAACCATACCTCCATTTGGAGCGATACTTGGAGACTCGTCCAGTAAGGTCTTTGTTAGTACCTGTACTGCGCCGGTTTCCAAATCTTGCTTAGCCAAGTTAAATCCAGAGTTGCTGCGATTCACCATAATTAGGAATCGACCGTCAGGGGTAATTTGACCACCTAAGTTCTGGCTGCCTTGCCATGTAATTCGTTGGGTAGAATTATTTGACAAATTTACATTATAAATCTGGGGTTTACCACCGCGATCAGACGTAAAAATGAGAGACTTGCCATCCGGATGCCAGAAAGGTTCTGTATTGTTGGCACGTCCGCGCGTAATTTGCGTCAATTTGCGAGTTTGTAGATCAAGTGTATAAACCTGAAGGCTGCCTGTCTTCGACAACACGAGCGCAAGTTTCTTACCATCAGGAGAGAATCTTGGCGCACCATTGTGACGAGGGTATGACGTCACCTTTTCACGTTCACCGGTATAGATGTTCATGATGAAGATTTCCGCTTGACCATTTTGGAAGCTCACGTAAGCGAGTTTCTTACCGTCTGGCGACCAAGCTGGTGACATAAGAGGCTGTTTAGAACGCAGCACTAAGCGCTCGTTGTAACCATCGTAATCCGCTACGCGCAGTTGGTACGGGTACTTGTCTTTGTCATTCACCACAACGTAAGAAATACGTGTCAGGAATGCGCCTTTTTCACCCGTTAGTTCTTCATAAACAAGGTCTGAAATACGGTGTGCGTATTCACGTAAACGTGGACCTGGTACGGTTGCTTTCTTATTGAAAAGAACGTGGTCTTTCGACAAAACCAATTGACCTTCATCGCTCAAAGCGCGGCTTTGGCCGTTAGTTAGCTGACCACGAACAATATCAACCAGTTGGTAGTTCACTACGTATTGACCTTGCGCATCTTGAGTAATGCTACCGGTCAGCAGAGAATCAACACCTAGGTTTGTCCACGCATCGAAGTCTACATTCGCTTCGTTGTACGGCGTTTGTGGCATTTTGCTGGTTGCTACTGGGCTGAATTTACCACTGCGCTGTAAGTCTGATGCGATAACAGCAGAAACATCGTGTGGCAGTTTCTCTTTGCCTTCCCATTTAAATGGCACAATCGCAATTGGTCGTGCCGAGTTGATACCATCGGTAATAACGATTTCAAGCTTGGCAAAAACCGAGCTAGAAAAAAGCAGTACCAGCATAAAAACAATTTTTCGAAGATTTCCTTTAAACATAGTTAATCCATTTTTGATTATGGGATAAATCGAAAATCAAAATCACGAAATATCTTTTGTAATGAAGCATCTGCTGGAAAATCGAATTCACGAGCTTTAACCGTTGCTGACTTCGCAGCAGAACAGAGCTGACGATTTCCTTCTAGTACATCAACACTTTTAACCACAGCCTTGTTACCTCCAGTCGGTATCAGCTGAATATTTAGTAAGCATTCTTCTCCACGAAAAGAATCCTCCATTAACAGGTGTTGCTCTACAGTACTTCTGATTAAACTAATATACCGCGCTTTTTCATCTTCTAAATGTTGACTTAAAGCCGCATTATTATTGCTTTGTTCACTTTCTAAACCCGCAAAGATATCGTTGAGTGCTGCTTCTTGCTGCTCACGTTCCTCTTTAAGTCGCTTTAAACGCTCTTGCTCTTTACGAGCTTTCTCTGCTGCTTCTTTTGCCGCTTTCTCTTTTGCTAAACGCTCTTTTTCAGCACGTTCAGCCGCTTCTTTCTCTTTACGTGCTTTTTCAGCGGCTTCTTTAGCAGCCTGCTCTTTTGCCAAGCGTTCCTTTTCTGCTTTAGCAATCGCCTCTTCTTTCGCTTTACGCTCTCGTTCCGCTTTTACTAAGGCAGCTTCCTTAAGCTTACGATCGGCTTCGGCTTTAGCAGCACGCTCTTTCTCTTGCTTAAGACGAACTTCTTCCGCTTTGCGCTGCTTCTCTTGTTCAACGCGTCGCTTCTCCGCTTCACGAGCCGCTTTTGCCTCTTTAGCTTGCTTCTCTTTCAGCTTGCGAATGTTCTCTTCTTCCGCCTTACGGTTACGCTCTAGGCGTTCACTTTCACGGCGCAATTTATCAAGACGTTCTTGCTCTTTTTTACTCGCCGCTTCACGCTGTTGACGAATCTGCTGCGCTTGTTGGCGAACCAATTGTGGATCAATAACAACCGCTTGAACCATTTGGCCACTTGGCTCGGGCTCAGACATGGTAAAATCTGCACCCACAATCAGCACAACGAATAACACCACGTGCAGCGCGAGCGACACGATAAGTGGTGTACTTAAGCTATTCGATTTAGTCTTTTTTGTTTTCATGAATGCTACGGAGTTATTCCCTTATGTCCGTCAGTAGGCCAACCTTAGGCACACCTGCTCGGCTCAATTCATCAAGTAGTAAAACAACTTCAGCATAAGGCGTTGCAGCATCGCCACCAACAGCCACTGGTGAGTTTGGTTTAATCGAAAGTTCTGCTTTCACTCGCACAATGATCTCTTCTAGTGATAAGCCACGTTGAACTTCTTCATTGTTCACGCTTAAACCGAGCTCGCCCTCTTTATTCACCTCAACGATGATAAAGCTGGCGTTGTCGTCACCAAGAAGATCTTGAGCCGATTTAGCCGTTGATGCTTGTGGCAACTCTACGTCCACACCTTGAGTAACGAACGGAGAGGTCACCATAAAAATAATCAGCAAAACCAGCATAACGTCGATGTAAGGTACAACGTTAATCTCTGCGGTCATTTTGCGTTTTTTAGGTTGGTATCCTGCCATTGATTATTCCCTGCCAGCCATCGCTTGACGGTGAAGAATGCTGTGGAACTCTTCCGAGAATGTCGCATAGTTGTGCTCAAGCTTACTTACACGGCTACTGAAGCGGTTGTACGCCATTACTGCTGGAATTGCCGCAAATAGGCCCATCGCGGTTGCGATAAGTGCTTCTGCAATACCTGGAGCAACCATTGCTAATGTAGCTTGCTTCACTTCACCTAGCGCGATGAATGAGTGCATGATCCCCCAAACGGTACCAAAAAGGCCAATGTATGGACTGATTGAGCCAACCGTTGCAAGAAACGGCAAGTTGGTTTCCAGTTCATCGACTTCACGAGCAACGGCAACACGCATCGCACGACCCGTACCTTCCATAATGAAATCTGGTGACGCTGCGTTAGATTTACGCAAGCGTGCAAATTCGGTGAAACCAGCGTAGAAGATCTCTTCTGTACCCGACAGTTCATCTTTACGCTTGTTGCTTTCTTGATATAGCTTAGACAGATCAACACCTGACCAGAATTTATCTTCAAAGGTCTCTGTGTGTTTCGCAGCTTGAGAAAGCACTTTACTTCTTTTTATGATCATCGCCCAAGAGACGACCGACATACCCATTAGGGTAAGCATTACCAGTTTAACCAGTAGGCTGGCTTCTAAAATAAGGCCTAAAATTGAGATTTCAGCAGTCACTGTTTGTCAGCTCCGTAAGAATAAAAGTCGGCATAGCCTTAGGTTTCATTTTCTGATTGTCGATACATGCTACCTTAACCATTGCTTTACACAATGCTTTGCCATCAGGATTTACGATCTCCTGACAGAATACTAAGGAAGCACGTTTCAGTTCATAAATCTTTGTAATGACTTGTAAAGCATCATCAAGGCGCGCACCTTGGATAAAATCGATATCCATGTGTCGGACAACAAAACCGATGTTTTGTTCTAAAAGGACTTGCTGAGATACCCCAATTGAGCGCAGCATCTCGGTTCGAGCGCGTTCAAAAAACTTCAGGTAGTTGGAATGATAGACAACGCCACCTGCATCTGTGTCTTCATAATAGACGGTAACAGGCCACGTAAATGGCTTAGATGATCCCTGCAAACTCATACCACAATACAAAAACGTTAAAGATATCACTATAACTCAACTCTTTGACATTAATAGTATAACGGCATGAAATATTTGATTTGTGTGGTGAAAAAAAAGGCCATCTGTATAAGATGACCTCTTTTCGGCTAAAAACCAAACAATGCTATAAAGCCAGTACTCACGGGCATTGACGCCACTATATGAACCTTAACACTGTTAGGTAGAGCAAAATTGTGAGTGAAGCATAAGGGCTAAACAGCAACTGCCATACCCATGCTCTAGGCTTAAAACCAACCCCGAAAACCATGCTTGAACACACTGCCCAAATCAACATTGGGCCAATAACGGCATTAAAACCGCCAATGCTTTCAGCGTAGGCTTCAGGATCCCACATAACCAAGCCAACATGCACGAAACCCAGTACTAGGGACAAAACTCGCAGAAGAGTCTTGTCCATAGGTTGGTGCAGCTTAGTCACTTGCTCAGTGAGATTACTCACTGTCTTTATCCATCATTTCAGAGTGCTCTAACCAAAGAGCATTAATGATGCCGAATGCACATGCTAGAAGTACACCCAAAATCCATGCGAAATACCACATAAAATTTCTCCTAAGTTATTTAACTTCTAGCTTAGTAAGCTGAAACGTCGTTATCTTCGATGTGTTTCTTATCTAGACGACCAAACATTTTGTAGTAAGTCCAAGTCGTGTAAGCAAGAATCACAGGTACCATTACCGCCGCTACCGCAGTCATCAGGCCAAGTGTTAATTCACTCGCCGTTGAATCCCACATTGTTAAGCTGTGGCTTGGGATTAGGCTTGATGGCATCACGAATGGGAACATCGCAAAACCAGCCGTTAGGATAACACCAGCGTTCGACAAGCTTGAGAACAAGAATGCAAAACCACCACGCTCCAAACGAGACGCTACAACCGCTAGCAATGGCATTACCACACCTAAGATAGGTGCTGCCCACATTGCTGGGTAAGTTTCAAAGTTTGTCATCCAAGCACCCGCTTGAACTGCGACTTCTTTGTTTAGTGGGTTTGAATCCGCCATTGTGTCTAGCGTACTTGTAATCACGTAACCATCGATAGATTGAACCCAGAAGCCACCTGCTACGAATAGCGCAACAGCAATTAGACCTGTGATTTGAGCAACACCGCGAGCACGCTCGTGTAGTGACTCAGTGGTCTTCATTTGTAGCCAAGTAGCGCCTTGCATAACAAACAGCATCAGGCTTAGTACGCCACACAGTAGAGCAAATGGGTTCAACAGAGCGAAGAACGAACCTTTGTACTCAGACATCAGCAGGCTGTTTAGTTCAAATGGAACACCTTGTAGTAGGTTACCAAAAGCAACACCAAAAATGATTGGTGGAACTGTGCCACTGAAGCAAAGTGCGTAGTCCCAAGCTTTACGCCATTTTGGCTCTTCAATCTTAGAACGGTAGTCTAACGCAAGTGGACGTAGCCAAAGTGCGGCTAGTGTTACGTACATTGCTAGATAAAAACCAGAAAACGACGTTGCGTAAACTAGAGGCCATGCAGCAAACAGAGCACCACCAGCTGTGATTAACCAAACTTGGTTACCATCCCAATGAGGAGCAATGGTGTTCAGCATAATACGACGTTCAGTGTCGCTCTTACCGATAACAGGAGACAGAGCAGCAACACCCATATCGAAGCCATCAGTCACGGCGAAACCAACCAGTAGAACACCGATTAGAACCCACCAAATAAGTCGTAAGCTTTCGTAATCAAACATAATATTCCCTCACTTATACTTCTACTGAACGGCTAACTTTGTCTTCAACAGAGTTGTCGTTTTGTTCGAAGTGGTAACGGCCTGTCTTAAGGCTACTTGGGCCTTTGCGAGCAAATTTAAGCATTAGGTAAACTTCTGCAATCAAGAACACTGTGTACAGTGCAAGGATAGCGAATAGAGAAGTCCACAGCTGTTCAAGAGTTAGTGCAGAAGCAGCAACGTTGGTCGGTAGGATTTCACCTACTGCCCAAGGCTGACGACCGTATTCTGCTACGAACCAACCTGCTTCAATCGCAATCCAAGGAAGTGGGATTGAGAATAGAGCCGCTTTAAGAATCCATGGTTTCTGTTCGATTTTCTGACGACATGTTTGTACAAACGCAGCACCAAATACGAATAGCATGATGAAGCCACACGCAACCATGATACGGAACGACCAGAATAGAGGCCAAACTGTCGGAATAGAATCATCCGCTGCCATTTGGATTTGCTCTTCTGTTGCGTCAACCACGTTCTCTGTGTAGCGCTTAAGAAGTAATCCGTAACCTAGGTCACCTTTCACTTCATCAAATGCTGTCATGTTTTCTTCAGACTTATCGCCTGCACGCAGTTTTTCTAGAAGTTCGTATGCGTACATACCCGTGCGGACACGATCAACGTGTTCATCACGTAGGTCACGTAGGCCTGTTACTTCTTTGTCGAAAGAACGCGTTGCAATGATACCCATTACGTAAGGGATCTTAATTGCGTAGTCAGTGTGCATTGTTTCTTGGTTTGGAATACCAAACACAGTAAATGCTGCTGGTGCTTCTTCTGTGTGCCATTCAGCTTCTACCGCTGCTAGCTTCACTTTCTGAACTTCACCTAGCTCGTAACCTGATTCGTCACCTAGAACGATTACAGATAGAATCGCCGCCATACCAAATGATGCTGCAATCGCAAAAGAACGACGCGCAAAGGCAAGGTCACGACCTTTAAGAATGTAGTATGAGCTGATACCAAGGATGAACATTGCACCCGTTGTGTAACCAGACGCCACTGTGTGTACGAATTTAACTTGCGCTACTGGGTTTAGGACAACTTCAGCGAAGCTCACCATTTCCATACGCATTGTTTCGAAGTTAAATTCAGCACCCACTGGGTTTTGCATCCAGCCGTTAGCAACCAGAATCCATAGCGCTGAGAAGTTAGAGCCTAATGCGACTAACCATGTTACCGCTAAGTGCTGACGCTTTGACAATCTATCCCAACCGAAGAAGAAAAGGCCAACAAAAGTAGACTCTAGGAAGAATGCAACAAGCGCTTCGATAGCTAGCGGAGCACCAAAGATGTCGCCAACATAGTGAGAATAGTAAGACCAGTTAGTACCAAACTGGAACTCCATGGTTAAGCCTGTCGCTACACCAAGGGCAAAGTTAATACCAAACAATTTACCCCAGAACTTGGTCATGTCCTTGTAAATTTGCTTGCCAGTCATTACATAAACAGACTCCATGATGGCAAGTAGGAATGCCATACCTAAAGTCAGTGGAACAAATAAGAAGTGATACATCGCTGTCAATGCAAACTGCAATCGCGACAGATCAACAACATCAATCATGGTAACTCCTTTGTGTCGGCTGAATGACACTTGTGTGATTATTCACCGCAAAAATCCATGTTAAAACAATTAACGTGATTGTTATTACAAGTTGAATTTTGTAGCAAAAACGTACCGTTATAGTTAGATTATTGTTAAGCATGAGCTAATATAGCTGGCGCTAATATTACTGGTAAAATCAGTATGTTTCAAAAGGTTTATAGGAGAACCCTGCGTTGATTTGTATCAAATTTCTACGAGCAATTTAGGGTTATTTTTAACCAATTATGATTAAAATCACACCAATTCTCGGTTTGGTGATAACGACACATGATATCTGTGACATGCCGCTATCACTCACTCAACATTTGAATTACAAATACCCATAAAGTATTAACAAGAAATATGAAGACTTATTTCAATTTTTGTTATCGACGTCAAATTTGAAATCAATGTTTTCATTTTTGAAGTGGCATATCGACAGCTAATATCGATTCGCTCAAAGAGTTGTTATTCTATAAAAAACTAAAAACCCCGGCGCTTATGCAACCAGGGTTTATAAAATGCGATGATTAATTTGCTTACATTTATATTAATGCCGTCACCTTTTCGTCTCGAGTACAAAAGTACTCAAAAATGAGCGACCTCATTTCACGTTTGCAACATCAAAAGACTAACTTGGCTTATCGATACCAAAATGAAGATATGCTCGATCTGTCGCGATTCTTCCTCTTGGAGTACGCTGTAGATAGCCTTGTTGAATCAGATACGGCTCTAATACATCTTCAATAGTGTCACGCTCTTCACCAATGGCTGCCGCCATATTGTCGATACCAACCGGACCGCCACCAAATTTCTCCATGATCGCCAACAGTAGCTTTCTGTCCATGTAGTCAAAGCCCTTGGCATCAACATCGAGCATATTCAGCGCCTTGTCAGCAACATCCGCACAAATATGACCGTTTCCCTTCACTTCAGCAAAATCACGTACACGACGTAGAAGACGGTTAGCAATTCGAGGTGTACCACGAGCACGGCGCGCCACTTCAAGCGCACCCTCAGGGTCCATAGAGAGCCCCAAACAGTCAGCGCTACGTTGAACAATGTTCTGTAGATCGTCCACCTTGTAGTATTCAAGGCGCTGGGTAATACCAAAACGGTCACGTAACGGCGAGGTTAAAGAGCCCGCTCGGGTTGTCGCACCAATTAAAGTAAACGGAGGTAGGTCGATTTTGATCGAGCGAGCCGCAGGGCCCTCACCAATCATAATATCCAACTGGTAATCTTCCATCGCTGGATACAGCACCTCTTCAACCATTGGGCTTAATCGGTGAATCTCATCAATGAAAAGTACATCGTTCTCTTCAAGATTGGTTAGCAGAGCCGCTAAATCACCGGCTTTCTCTAACACAGGACCAGAAGTGGTTCGGATATTCACATCCATTTCGTTAGCCACAATGTTCGCAAGTGTGGTTTTACCCAAGCCCGGTGGACCAAAAATCAATAGATGGTCTAGCGCTTCATTACGCAATTGCGCAGCTTTGATGAAGATCTCCATCTGATCACGTACGTGATCTTGACCCTGGTAATCCGATAACGCTTTTGGTCTTATCGCACGGTCGATGACGTCTTCATCTTTGAATACTGGGTTATCCGGCGCTATTAGGCGATCCGCTTCAATCATAGGTCATTCCAACTTAAGAGTGACGAGCTCTTACTCTATTTAATTTTGTATTTCACTCTCCAATATTTAGCCTAAAGCTAAGCATTGTGAAGTGTTGTTTATCTAAATAACTATATCGACTTAGACCATCGATTTCAGTGCTTCACGAATCAGCTGCTCACTTGTCATGCCATCTTTCGCAATTTGTGACACAACTTTCGATGCTTGAGTCGGTTTATAGCCTAGAGCCAGAAGCGCGCTTACTGCCTCTTCCTCTGCATCGTGTGCATTCGGTGTTGAGTCGATAGGAGCTGCATCCGTTGCTGGAGTAAACAGGTCACCGGCACCCCAACCTTTAAGTCGGTCTTTCATTTCAACAACCAAACGTTCTGCGGTTTTCTTACCCACGCCCGGCAGTTTAACCAGCGTTGAAATGTCTTCTCGCTCTACACTTTGAACAAACTGACTTGCTGTCATACCCGAAAGGATACCGAGGCCAAGTTTAGGGCCAACGCCATTTGCCTTAATAACTTCACGGAAAAGAGCACGCTCTTTAACGGTGTTAAAACCATAAAGTAGCTGGGCATCTTCACGCACAACAAAGTGAGTATAGATAATCGCTTCTTCGCCTACTGCAGGTAGTTCATAGAAACAACTCATTGGCATTTGTACTTCATAGCCAACGCCACTCACTTCAATTAATAATTCTGGTGGCTGTTTTTCAATTAAAATACCGCGAAGACGTCCGATCACAACTTACTCTCTTGATGGAAAATTATTTGATGGACAGAATATAAAAGAACTGGATGCTTATCCAGTTCTTTCTATTTGATTGAGGAATTAATTAGGCGTGTTTGGCGTTTGAGACGGCGCTGTTCAGACTTGTGACTAATTGCTTAACAAGATCGACTTGCTGATTCAGTTGTATACCGTTTGACGCGACTTGCCCAGATACGGTTTTGGTCTCTGCGACACTCTTTGCCACTTCGGTACTCGCCTGATCAAGCTCATGCAAAGATCCCATCTGCATGGTCATAATGTCAGTTAACTGATTAACGTCTGAAGAGATGGTCTGAACCTCGGAAATAATGCCATTCATTTCAGCTTCCGTGGTTTCAATGATGGTTCGCCCGTGCTCAACTTCTTCCTTACTACGATCAAGCAGTGTTCGGATCTCAATCGCTGAGTGACTACTCTTGGCTGATAGCTCACGTACTTGATCAGCCACCACAGCAAAGCCTCTGCCCTGCTCTCCTGCTCTCGCCGCTTCTATCGCAGCATTGAGTGCCAGTAGATTGGTCTGTTCGGCCACTGACGTAATAAGATCGGCGACTTTCATGATCTCTTGGTTACTTTGAATAATCTGGCTGATGGCATTGGTCGACGCCTCCAAAGACTCAGAACTTTTCTGGGCTTTGACTCCCACCGCTTCGCTGCGTTCTTTAAGCTCATTCACAAACGAATTGGACTCTTCTAACCCTTCCGTCATTTGGTGCAGTTGTTGGCTCATCTGTTCGGCAGCACTGGCCTGTGATTCACAGTTCATATTGAGCACTTCTACCTGTGAATGGAGGTCATTCGATTGTTGATCGAGTTGAACAGAAACGCCTTGTAAACTCTGTGAGTTTGTATTTGCTTGCTCCAGTACCACGGACAATTGCGCCTCGCTCTGCGTTGCCTGCGCTGCCACACTTTGGCTCTGAGTACGCGCTAATTCCGCTTGTTCAATCGCAATCTCTTTTTGCTTTGCGGTAAAGGCTTGAGCAATACAAATCACGACTAAAGGCATTACGACGCCAGACCATGTCTCTACAACCATAGCCTGTTCGTTCAAAGCAATATTTGGAAATACTGCGCCGTTAAGGTGCATAGAAGTCATCACTACTGCGACGCCTATCACCAAAGCACTCCATGTAAGAGCAATGATTCGAGTGCCCGATAAGAAGAAAGCGACCACCAGCAAGGGAACCCAATAAGCCTGAGTAGAGTCCACTACCCCACCACTCTGGTAGATGATATTTAGTGCGTGAACCGCCATACCAACAAAACCGAAATTGAGAGCCAAAATTGGATTTTTCGACAGTTTCAAGACAACAGCAGAAACCAGTTCAAGAACAATGAGGAAAATAGAGGTTGCAATCAGCAGTTGCTCGCCATGCTTGCTCCACTTAATCAGGCTATACAGCCCAACGATAAACGCAATGAAAGTAAACAGTAATAAAATGTCCGCTTGTCGCGACTCACTACTTCCCCAATGATGAGTTTTGGGTAGAAAGAGCGATCGCCACCATGTAATTGGGTTCATCGATAATCATCCTTGATTGACTTGTAAGACCTCCGACCAATGTTAGTTAAATGTTAAATAGAATGCGAATCTATTTAACAAAAACTGTTTTTGAAGTCTCATTTCATATCAAAAATAAGTGATTGATGGCGATTCGATTGTAGGAGAAGGAGTTAGCGGTAACGACCACGTCTCGCGGTGGTGGCTTTACCTGCGAGCGCAATGAGTGTTTTGTTGGTATTAGCGTGACAGATCGCCACACCCAATGCATCGGCAGCATCCGCTTGTGGCTTGGCTGGAAGCTTGAGCATACTCATCACCATATTCTGAACCAATGATTTATCTGCGCCGCCATTGCCTGTTACCGCTTGCTTGATTAAACGCGCTGCGTACTCGTGTACAGGAAGATCTGCATTCACAGCCGCCACAATCGCGCTACCACGAGCCTGACCGAGCTTAAGAGCCGAGTCTGCATTTTTCGCCATAAACACCTGCTCTATCGCAAACACGTCTGGCTGAAACTGAGTGATGATCTCACTCACCCCCGCATAAATTTGCTTCAAGCGACCTGGAAGCTCTTTTTCTGACATACGAATACAGCCACTACCTAGATATTGTAGGTGACGGCCGTTTTGACGAATAACACCATAACCAGTGATACGAGAGCCGGGATCAATCCCAAGAATAATAGACATAACTTAAAATACTGATTATTTATACATACTTTTATTTATGAGCTTAGTATATAGAAGCATAAAAAAAATGCCCGTTAAATTAACGGGCATTTCAATTTACATAAACAAAAAGTCACTCAAAAGAAAGAGTCATTTAAAGCAAAGTAGAATTTGCTTATTCAGCTGATTCTTCTTTCTTCTCAGCAGCTTTAACCGCGATTGCTAGCTCTTCAAGCGCAGCTGGGTTAGCTAAGCTTGGAGCGTCTGTTAGTAGACAAGAAGCGTTCGTTGTTTTCGGGAATGCGATAACGTCACGAATGTTCTCAGTACCACATAGCAGCATCACTAGGCGGTCAAGACCGAATGCTAGACCTGCATGCGGTGGAGTACCGAACTTAAGCGCGTCTAGTAGGAAGCCAAACTTAGCTTGTTGCTCGTCTGCTTCGATACCTAGGATATCGAATACTGCAGATTGCATTTCAGCGTTGTGGATACGCACAGAACCGCCGCCCACTTCGTAGCCGTTCAGAACCATATCGTATGCGTTTGAGTTAGCAGCCGCTGGGTTCGCTTTTAGCTCTTCCGCAGTCACACCTAGAGGCGATGTGAATGGGTGGTGCATTGCGTGTAGGTTACCTTCGTCGTCTTCTTCGAACATTGGGAAATCAACAACCCATAGCGGAGCCCATGCAGACTCGTCTGTTAGTTCTAGGTCTGTACCCAGTTTCAGACGTAGTGCACCCATTGCTTCAGACACTGTGTTTGCTTTGTCAGCACCGAATAGGATGATGTCGCCAGTCTCAGCACCAGTGCGCTCAAGAATTCCGTTGATCACTTCTTCGTTTAGGAACTTAGCAACTGGAGATTGGATACCTTCCATGCCAGCAGCGCGGTCGTTAACCTTCATCCATGCTAGACCTTTCGCACCGTAGATACCAACGAACTCACCGTAGCTGTCAATCTGCTTACGAGTCAGCTTAGCGCCACCTGGTACTCGGATCACTGCAACGCGACCTTTCTCGTCGTTTGCAGGGCCAGAGAATACTTTGAACTCAACGTCTTTCACTAGGTCAGCAACGTCAACTAGCTCTAGTGGGTTACGTAGGTCTGGCTTGTCAGAACCGAAACGACGCATCGCTTCAGAGAATGGCATAATTGGGAACTCGCCTAGATCTACATCTAGAAGCTCTTGCCACATGTTACGAACCATCTTCTCAGTTGTTGCACGTACTTCTTCCGCGCTCATGAACGATGTTTCGATATCGATTTGAGTGAATTCTGGTTGACGGTCAGCACGCAAGTCTTCATCACGGAAACACTTAACGATTTGGTAGTAACGGTCAAAACCAGACATCATTAGCAGCTGTTTGAATAGCTGTGGAGACTGAGGAAGTGCGTAGAACGAACCTTTATGAACACGGCTAGGTACTAGGTAGTCACGTGCACCTTCTGGTGTCGCTTTCGTTAATACAGGTGTTTCGATATCTAGGAAACCGTTGTCATCTAGGAAACGGCGAACAAAGCTAGACGCTTTAGCACGTAGCTTGATGCGGTCGCTCATCTCTGGACGACGTAGGTCTAGGTAACGGTACTTTAGACGCTGCTCTTCTGAGTTCTTCTGGTTGAAGTCTAGTGGCAGAACGTCAGCACGGTTGATGATTTCAAGGCCTTTAGCGATGATCTCAACTTCACCCGTTGCCATGTCTTTGTTTACTTGGCTGTCTGGACGAACGCGTACTTCACCCGTTAGTTTGATACAGAATTCATTACGAAGTGTGTTAGCTACTTCGTACGCATCTGCCATATCTGGGTCTACAACTACCTGAACGATACCTTCACGATCTCGCATATCGATGAAAATAAGACCGCCCAAATCACGACGACGGTTTACCCAGCCGCAAAGTTCTACAGTTTGTCCCGCCAGGGACTTGTTCAGGTTACCACAGTAATGGGTACGCATAATGAATTTCCCAATCTCTTAATAATTACTAATTTCTATGCTGTAACTAGACCAAATCTAATTACAATTCAAAGATCCATTTATACGCGGAAACTTGTCTAAAATCGACCTTTCCCACGCCTATTTGTTGTGTTTTATTCAGCTTTGACGCTTTATAGCTCACGAAACAGCCAAAGCGGCACAAATCTCGAACAAATATTCATCAACACTGAAAAAATTGCGCTAATTATATATTGAAAGTACCCAAGTCAGCAAAAGTCTCGTAGAGTGTTTTTGACTCAAACAACCAAAGCACTTTTAGATACCATGACAAGACTACCTTTAAGACTCGGACTGACTATGTGGTCGCACTCAGAGTGGCAGAGCCAATTCTATGGAAAAGGAACCAAACCAGCTGAAAGGCTAGAGAAATATTGTCATGTTTTTCATACTGTTGAAGGCAATACTACCTTTTACGCAACACCTTCTATCACCACTGTAAACAACTGGCGCAGCGCAAGTCACGATGATTTTCGATTTACGTTTAAGTTGCCTAAATTCATTACTCATCAGCAACAGTTGAGGCATTGTCAAGCAGAGCTAAAAGAGTTCCTGCAAATCATGTCTCCACTGCACGAACGAATAGGTCAATGGACGATTCAACTGCCCCATCAATTTGAGCCAGAATCACTGCCCGCACTGCAACAATTTTGTAAGCTTTTCCCCAAAGAGATGAAGCTTGGTGTGGAAGTGCGTCACCTTGGATTTTTTGATAAAGGCGACGACGAAAAGCGCTTTAATCAATGGTTGGTCGAAGAAAACATCAACCGCATTATTATGGACAGTCGCCCTGTGTTTGCCGCAGCTCCAACCACAGAAGCGATCATTGATGCGCACAAGAAGAAGCCTCGCGTACCCGTTCATGCCATTGCGACATCTGATAACCCTATGATTCGTTTTATCGGTCAACACGACGAGCAACCTAACCTTGCATTCTTCAAACCTTGGTTATCTAAGCTACCCACATGGATTGCGGAAGGAAAACAGCCCTATTTGATGATTCATACGCCTGACAACGACCATGCCCCTGAACTGGCAGCGACGATATACCAACAACTCATCGAACAGAGTCACCAGCTCCATAACATCGAGTTGCCAGCACTCTCCGAATTCCCAGCCAGCAAAGGCGATACACAAATCAGCATGTTCTAACTCACTTCAGCTAAGAGGTTTGCTCCGTTGCTTCATAGTGAAACCTGAGTTTTCGTGACACAGTGACATTTTTTACGTAAAATACGCCCCCTTTTATTTAGCACGCTAAATCGCGCTAATTTGCTGACTGTCGAGAGAGAACGTTATGAGCAACAAAGACACTATCTTTTCCGCTCCTATTGATAAAATTGGTGATTTCACCTTTGACGCAAGGGTTGCTGAAGTATTCCCAGATATGATCCAACGCTCCGTTCCTGGCTACAGCAACATCATTTCGGCGATCGGCATGATGGCAGAGCGTTTCGTTAAACCGCATTCAAACATCTATGACTTAGGTTGCTCTTTGGGTGCAGCGACACTGTCTATGCGTCGTCATATTCAGCAAGAAGGTTGCACTATCTACGCAGTAGACAACTCCGAAGCCATGGTAGAGCGTTGTAAGCTTCATGTTAATGCTTACCGCAGCGATACTCCGGTCGAAGTTATCGAAGCGGATATTCGTGAAATCGACATTACTGACGCATCAGTGGTTGTACTCAACTTTACGCTGCAGTTTTTGTCTCCAGAAGATCGCTTTGCGCTGCTTGAAAAGATTTATGCAGGCCTTCGTCCAGGTGGCGTGCTTATTTTGTCTGAAAAGTATGTATTCGAAGATGAAAATGCCAACGAGCTACTCATTGACTTGCACCATGACTTTAAGCGAGCAAATGGTTACAGCGAGCTAGAAGTGAGCCAAAAACGCAGTGCCATCGAGAATGTCATGCGTCCAGACTCTATTAAAACCCACAAAGAGCGTTTTGATAAGATTGGTTTCTCTAGCCACGAAGTTTGGTTCCAATGCTTTAACTTCGGCTCAATGTTTGCGGTTAAATAGTTGTCTATTTGGCGCTACAATTTTGAAAGCACAACACAAATAACTCGTATCAAAGCGTCATCCTCAAGAGCGAGGAACGAGCGAGTTGGGGATCTCAAACCCGATACGATATAACCGAGATTCCCTATCATGTTCGTCCCTCATTGTAGGGAATGACGAATTTAATTTTTACTTTAGGGTTATCGACCCTAATTAACTCAGTGAAAAACTATGTTTAATTTTGCCAATTTTTATCAACTCATTGCTCAAGATACGCGCCTGCAACCTTGGCTGAATATTCTTCCTCAACAGTTAACGGATTGGCAAAATGCAGAACATGGTGATTTCGACCGCTGGGTTCGAGCTTTAAATAAGATCCCACAAGGTGCACCGGATCAAGTTGACCTTAAGAACTCTGTAACGCTGACGAACGATACTCCTTTTCATGAAGGAGAACTGAAGAAGTTGGAAAACCTGCTGAAAACATTCCACCCATGGCGTAAAGGTCCATACACCGTCCACGGCATTCACATTGATACAGAGTGGCGCAGTGACTGGAAGTGGGATCGTGTTCTTCCACACATCACACCATTGAAAAACCGCTCAGTTCTCGATGTTGGTTGCGGTAATGGCTACCACATGTGGCGTATGTTGGGCGAAGGTGCTCGACTAACTGTAGGTATCGATCCTTCACATCTGTTTCTGATTCAGTTCGAAGCGATTCGTAAGCTAATGGGTGACGATCAACGTGCACATTTACTGCCACTCGGTATTGAACAACTACCAAAACTGGAAGCGTTCGATACGGTATTTAGCATGGGTGTGTTATATCACCGTCGCTCTCCTCTTGATCACCTAATCCAGCTGAAAGATCAGCTTGTTTCAGGCGGCGAGCTGGTGCTTGAAACTCTGGTTATCGAAGGCGATGAAAATGCAGTGCTAGTGCCAGTTGACCGTTATGCACAAATGCGCAACGTGTACTTCTTCCCGTCTGCTCGTGCTCTAAAACGCTGGCTCGAGCAAGTGGGCTTCAAAGATGTGCGTATTGTCGACGAAAACGTAACCACAGTAGGCGAACAACGCACAACCGAGTGGATGACTCATAACTCACTGCCTGACTACTTGGATCCGAATGACCCAAGCAAAACGGTTGAGGGGCATCCTGCACCACGTCGTGCCGTTCTAGTTGCAACAAAACCATAAGCGTTTTGGTTACGACGCGAGCATAAGCGTTGAAAAAGCCAAGACGCTGACAAGCATTTGACGAAAGCAGCCTAGAGGTCGGATAAAATCCACTGCATGCTCAATGAATGAGCTATTTCGTCGAATGATAATTGGCGCTTGGCTCACATAGCCTGTCAATATGACCGGACGCTAACATAAGGATGCTTCACGCATCCTTTTTTGTGGGCTAAACTATTCAATAGTCTGAACTATTTTCTAATTTCAAAGGTTTTTATATGTTTAAGCGATTATCGCCTATTCTGGCGGTTGGTTTGCTCTCTGGCTGTACTCTCACTAATGGCGCGGCTTATCATCAGGAAACTCTGGATGCTATCGCAAAATCAGAGACAAACATCGCAAATAAAGTTCAAAACTTAGAGCTTCAACTTAGTAATCAAAGTGACTACATCGAGAGTCTAGAAGAAGAAATCATTGCCCTGTCCAATGAAGTTGAAGTCCACCTCACTACCCTCGAAAAACAACAAGTCGAAGAGATCGAAGAGGAAGAAGTGGTTGTCACTAAAGCCCCTGCTATTTCAAATGATCAGCAAACCATTCTTGGTGCCATTGAAAAAGTGACGATTGAATCGATTAAACAGAAGTTCGATGCACGCGTTGATACTGGCGCGACAACGTCATCATTGAATGCGGTTGATATCAAAGAATTCGAACGCAATGGCAAGAACTGGGTGAAATTTCACTTAGCCGATAAGTCGCAACCTGCAGAAGAACAAAAGTGGATTGAAGCACCCGTTGTACGCTACGTGAAGATTCGCCAATCGACCAGTGACGAGACAGAACGTCGAGCTGTGATCGAATTATGGGTGAAAGTTGGAAAAATCCATGAAAAAGCGCAATTTACATTGGCGGATCGCTCTCAAATGAGTCACCCTGTATTACTAGGGCGAGAGTTCATTAAAGATATCGCTCTAGTGGATGTAAGTAAAAAGTACGTACAAACGGAAGATAAATAACAATAGTAGGGTAAGCTATGACGTCAAGAATCCCATTTTATATTTCGATCGTGCTACTCATCGTAGCCGGCATTGCATTGAGTGTATTCAGACACACGACCTATGGCGTGCCATGGACGCCAGGGGAAACCAGACAAGTGTGGGACGTTGAGGCTCGAATCGAGTTCAACGCAATGGATCAAGAAGCGAAAGTTTCACTGGCCGCACCTCACACACAATCAAATTACACGCTCATCGGAGAGTCTGCATCTTCACCTGGTTACGGTATCTCTTACGTAAATACTGATACAGGTCGCCGCGCAGAATGGTCTATCCGCCATGCAAGTGGCGCACAAACCATTTACTACAAAACCCAATTTCTCGTTGATCCTCAAGCTCAGGTGAACGCCGTTCCGCCAGAAGGCGAAGTCGCCACGCCAAGCTTCGATGGCCCAGAAGAAGCGGCAGCAAAAGCCCTTATCGACCGCGCAACACAGCGCTCAGCAGACAACCTGACCTTTACTCGTGAGCTTATCAAAACGCTTAACGATCCAGACAGTCAAAACTCAGCACTTATCTTAAACAACATGAACAAAGTGGAAGCAGCACACAAGCTACTTTCTTTTGCCGAAATCCATAACAAAGTTGTTGGTGTTATCGAGTTAGAAGACGGTCGTCGTCGCCAATCTATCCAACATATGATTCAAGTTTGGGATAAAAACCAGTGGGTACTTTTCTCTCCTGAATCTAGCCAACAACAAGTTCAACCAAACCTTTTGATCTGGGATGAATCGAACGTATCACTGCTTGATGTTGTCGGTGGACAAAACAGTAAAGTTCACTTCTCTATGATTGCTCAAGAGGTGTCTCCAACTGAAGCCACCAACAGCAAGATTTCAGCTGACCAACTACTAAACCTATCGATTCATAGCTTGCCACTGGAAGAACAAGCGATGTTTAAGACCATCATGCTGATTCCAATTGGTGCGCTTATCGTTGTGTTCTTGCGTGTTATCGTCGGTTTGAAGACATCAGGTACCTTCATGCCAGTACTGATTGCAGTAGCTTTCGTACAGACGCAACTGGTAACAGGTATCGTCGGTTTCCTACTGATCGTTGGTACGGGTCTGGTGATTCGTAGTTATCTATCCAAACTCAACCTACTTCTGGTTGCGCGGATATCAGCGGTGATCATCACCGTAATCATGATTATCTCCGTCTTTACGGTTGTTGCATTCAAGGTTGGTTTGACTGAAGGCCTATCCATTACGTTCTTCCCAATGATCATCCTTTCTTGGACTATCGAACGTATGTCTATCCTTTGGGAAGAAGAAGGCGCGAAAGAGGTTGTGTTGCAAGGTGGTGGTTCACTATTAACCGCAGTGCTCGTTTACTTAGCAATGACAAACCCATTCATTCAGCACTTAACGTTTAACTTTATTGGTCTACAACTTATTGTCCTAGGCGGCATCTTACTACTAGGTACTTACACAGGTTACCGCTTAACTGAGCTACGTCGCTTTAAACCGCTAGCGGAGGATTAAGTTATGTTTGAACAGTTTACATCGCCGTTTAAGTTGAAAGACAAAGGCATCATGGGGATGAACAAGCGTAACCATAGCTACATTGGTCGCTATAATGATCGCTCCAAATACCCTTTGGTGGATGACAAGCTAAAAACCAAAATCATCGCTGAGCAAGCAGGCGCCACTGTACCAAAACTGATCGGTGTCATTGGCCACCAAGCTGAGGTGAAAACCATTCACAAGATGGTGGAGAACTGGCCTGGTTTTGTAATCAAACCTGCGCAAGGCAGTGGCGGTAAAGGTATCTTGGTTATCACCTCTCATAAAGATGGTGTTTATACCAAACCGTCCGGCTCAACGATCGGCAAAGAAGACGTTGAACGCCACATCAGTAACGCACTGGCGGGTCTGTTCTCGCTCGGTGGTAAAAACGATGTAGCGGTAGTTGAGAACTTAATTAAGTTCGACAGTTGCTTTGATGGCTTCAGTTACGAAGGTGTGCCTGACGTACGTATTATCGTATTCAAGGGCTACCCTGTAATGGCCATGATGCGTCTATCAACATCTGCTTCAGATGGTAAAGCTAACCTTCACCAAGGCGCAGTAGGCGTAGGCATTGATATTGCCACCGGTAAGGCCGTGCGAGCCGTTCAGTTTGACCAACCCGTCACTCACCATCCAGATACCGGCAAAGAGCTTGCTCTACTGCAAGTACCGCACTGGGAGAAACTTCTAACCCTAGCATCAAGCGCTTGGGAGATGACGGGCCTTGGTTACATGGGTACTGACATGGTACTTGATGAAGAAGAAGGCCCAATGGTACTTGAGCTCAATGCTCGCCCGGGATTAGCGATTCAAATTGCTAACGGTGCAGGGTTATTGCCACGTCTTCATCATATTGAAAACCTAGGCACACCTGCGGAGTACCCAAAACCGGCAGAGCGTGTTGCATACGCAGCTAAGCAGTTTGGTGTACACACTGAATAGGGCTAGCCATAGGTATTAGTGACATCGACGCTTGTACCATTAATAAAACGAAAGCCGCATAGTCTGACTATGCGGCTTTTTTGTACTTGGTAGCGTTTTTCTTCGAAACCTTTTGCTTTGTTACTAGCGCATTTTCACGTAGTTTCAATTACTACGCAGAAACACTTTGCTCTTCGACGATTGGAACAATATTCACTGCAGCAACTTTAAACTCAGGGATTTTTGCATGGGGATCGGTTGCTGTTGTTGTGAGTCGGTTCACTGGTGACTCGACAAAGTGAAACGGAATGAACACCACGCCCTTTTGCATACGCTTGGTTACAAACGCTGCGATCTCTATTTCTCCACGACGAGTCGACACCTTAAGCATCTGTCCGTTCGTGATGCCTAATGCTTCTGCATCATGCACGCTCACCATAGCCCTTGGGCCTGCTAGATTATCCAATCCTTTGGTTTTGCGAGTCATAGTCCCAGTATGGAACTGCTCAAGGATACGCCCTGTCGTCAGTACCAATGGATACTCTTCATCTGGTAGCTCAGCCGCGTATCTAAATGGAATCGCCTCCATCTGCCCTCGCCCACGCGTAAATTGGGTCTGGTGCATAATACGGGTGCCATCTGGATTGTTTTTGTTACTTGGCCATTGAACACCATTTAGGGTGATGTTTTCCCAGCGTAAGCCGCCATATTGAGGAGTAACGCGGGCTATTTCATTGGTAATGTCCGCGACCGTTTGATAACGCCAGTCACTTCCCATCGCATTCGCAATCATCTGAATGATCGCCCAATCTTCTTTTGCTTCACCGGGAGGCATTACCGCAGGGTTGATACGCTGAACACGACGTTCAGTGTTGGTAAAATGCCCAGACTTTTCAGCAAACGAACATGACGGTAGCACCACATCTGCATATTGAGCAGTTTCCGTTAGGAAGATATCTTGCACAACTAAGAAATCGAGCGCTTCAAGCCCCTCAATCACGTGCGCTTGGTTCGGGTCACTCAGTACAGGATTTTCACCCATCACATACAACCCACGCACCTCTCGCTTACACGCACCGTCGATGATTTCCGTTAGAGTCAGGCCACTCTCAGCAGGCAACTCAGCGACTTCCCATTCCATCTCAAATTTCTTGCGAACCAGTGGATTGTAGACCTTTTGATACCCAGGTAGATTGTTGGGCAAAGCGCCCATATCACAAGCACCTTGTACATTAGATTGACCACGCAGTGGGTTGATACCGCCACCTTCAATACCGATGTTTCCGCACAATAATTGCAGGTTAGCGATCGAACGAACATTATCATGCCCTGTCGTGTGCTGAGTTATCCCCATAGAGTAATAAACTGCGGTGCGCTCAGCTGTCCCGATTAATCGTGCCATTGCGAAAATGTCTTCCGCTTTGACACCGGTGACTAACTCTACCTTATCAAGGGAATAACTCGGTGACATAACCTCTTGCAGTAAGGTATCGAAGCCATCGACACGTTCTTCAATATATTCTTGATCGTACCAACCGTGTTTAATGATCTGCTGCATGACACCGTTGAGTAACATCACGTCGGTACCCGGCCTATGCGCTAGGTAAAGTTCAGCATGGTCCGCAATATCAATACGTTTCGGATCCGCTACGATCAGGCGCGCGCCCCCATGCCTTACGGCTTGTTTGATATGCGATCCAATGATTGGGTGCGCTGCTGTGGTATCGGAACCGATAATAAAGATAACATCTGAATGCTTGATACTTGGAATGTCATTGGTCATCGCACCGCTGCCCAGAGAAGCTTCTAGCCCCGTCACCGTCGAGGCGTGACAAAGCCGAGCACAGTGATCGACGTTGTTAGTACCAAGTTCACGTCTGATAAACTTCTGGAAGGCGTAATTATCTTCGTTGGTGGTTTTAGCAGAGGAGAAACCAGCAAGTGCCTGACTGCCCACCCCATGTTTAATAGCAGAGAATTTATCCGCTACCAATTTGATGGCCTCTTCCCAACTGGCGGGCTGTAACCACCCGTCCTTACGAATTAAAGGTGTGGTTAAGCGCTCATCACTGCCCACAAAATCAAATCCGAAGCGACCTTTGACACACAGCATGCCCTCATTGACTGGCGAATTAGCACCTTCGACATAACGAATCCTATTCGCCGATTCATCCACATGCATCGTTAGCTTACAACCCACGCCGCAATAGGTGCAGATGGTATCCACTTTCTTCAAGTTATCCGCAGAGCCTTGTTGCTTGTAGCGGGCATCGACCATGGCTCCCGTTGGGCATGCTTGAACACATGCGCCACATTGAACACAGTTAGAGTCGCCCATTAAGGTCTGATTGGGGCCGAAATTTGGTCTAAGCTCTGGACGTGAAACCGGCTTGCCATTTTCGGCATTCATGAAGCTGAGTACACCGTGAACATTTTGCTCACGACACGCTTGGATGCATTGACCACAACTGATGCAGCGATTGGCGTCAAAAACAATAAACTCCGAGCTCGCATCCACTTCATATTTATGTCTTGGTTCACAGGCACTGTTTTGTTTGGCTTTGACCGCTTGCCAAACCGCATCGTCACACACATCAAGCTTGTATTCAGGGAAAGATTGAACGGCTTGATATTCCGTCGCGTAGTCTCGCAGGTCACATTGGCTGTTAGCTTGGCAGCCACACTCCAAACAGCGCTTAGCCTCTTCAATCGCATCAAGATTACTGAAACCCAACTCCACTTCATCAAAGCTCTGCTCTCGTTGCGCTGTGCTGAGTTCTGGCATGATCTTGCGAGCCACACGCGCAATGGCTTGATACTGTTCGCGCTCAACCTGTTTTAGTTGTTTCTCTTTCCGTGAATTAAAAGGTTTCACTGGTATTTGAGACATGGTGCCATCAAAGTATCGGTCTATCGCCTCCGCAACAATCCGGCCATCGCCAACCGCTTCAACCGCTGTCGCTGGGCCTCTTCTAAAATCACCAATACTAAAGATGTTACCAATCCCCGTATGCATGGTGTCAGGATCCGCGTCCGCCGTATTCCAGCGAGTAAGTGGAATCTCTAATGACTCGTTATCCATAAAGCTCAAATCAGGCTTTTGAGAGACTGCCGCAATTACGGTATCAAATGCTTCTGTGAAAAACTCTCCGGTTGCTTTTGGGCTACGTCGCCCTGATGCATCTGGTGGACCTAACTCCATTCGTTCCAAGCGTATCGCGTTTACACGACCACTTTCATCGGCAATGTTTTCGGCCGGATTGGTCAAGAAATGGAACTTAACGCCTTCATGCTCCGCTTCTTCAATTTCATAATCTTCAGCGGGCATTTCATCACGTGTACGGCGGTAGATTAGCGTTGTGTCCGCACCGGCTCTAACTGCGGTTCTCGCGCAATCAATCGCGGTGTTACCACCACCGATTACAGCGACCTTTTTGCCCGTGGTATAGGTTTGTTCCGTGACGAAATCTTTAAGGTAATCGACACCCAGATAACAGCCCTCTAAGTCACTGCCGACGTAGTTCATCTCGACAGCACTAGAAGCGCCAACCGCCAAACAAACGGCATCGAAGTCTTGCGACAGGCTCGTGAGTGAAAAATCAACGCCAAGTTTTTTATTGCACTCAATAGCCATACCATTACGACACATGAGTTCTATTTCTTGGTCGAGAATAGATTTAGGTAAGCGATATTCGGGGATTCCATAACGCAGCCACCCACCCGCTTTCGGCATCGACTCATAGACCACTACATCGTAGCCTTCATTGGCAAGATAATACCCTGCGGTGAGTCCACCGGGTCCTCCACCTACAACGGCTACACGCTTTCCATTCATCGGTTTTTTCGGCGGTATATAGCTTTGCTGCGCCTCTAAGTCGATATCGGCGGCGTGTCTCTTTAGCTGACGTATGGCGATTGAATCATCAACAAGGTTACGTCGGCACTCTGTCTCACAAAAGGCAGGACACACTCGACCGATAGACAGCGGCATGGGTAAGGTTTGTTTGATCACTTCAACCGCTTTTATAGGGTCGTTTTGTGCAATATGGTGGAGATACGATTGGATATCGACACCGGCTGGACATGCAGTTTGGCAAGGCGCTTCACAATCAGCATAGTGATCTGACATGATTCGATTGAGCGCTCGATGACGATGTTGTGTTAGCTGTGGGGATTGAGTAGCCACCGTTAGCCCATTATAAACTTCAAGCTCACACGCACGCTTGGTTCCGCCACTTTCCACTTCCACGACACAGAGGTCACAGGGAATTTTATCGCCCGAACGATTAAGACCACACAATGAAGGGATCTCAACGCCACAGGTGTTCGCCGCTTCCAGCACCGTCTGTCCTTGTTCGACGATACGGTACTTCCCATCAATCACAATCTGAATCATAGCGAGCCTTCCTTACACAGCATCTAAAACCAACAATTAAGTGATACAATATTATTAATATTTCATCAGCGTTACTATTACCATACATTAATTGTGGTTTTGTGCGTGTGACCTCAAACTCGTTCCATTGAGATTAACCATAAAGTATGAAGGGATTTTGTCAGGAATACTTTCAGGTACAAAAAAGCCCCTTCGGAAAGGGGCTTATTGAGATCGGTTTACGATTCGCTATCAATTGAATCGTTAAGCTTCTTCTATCAGCTCTTGAACTGGCGATTCAGTGCGGTTTTGTGCAAAACCACGCAGACCAACTACGTGTACATGTTCGTGGTCTTTAAATACCTTACGAACCAGTTTGTAGGTTGTGCCTTTTTCTGGGCTGATATTTTCAGGAGCTGCAATCAGCAACTGCATACCAAGACGATCACAAAGCTCGAATAGCGTTGAGATAGACTTCGCATCCAGACGCGCTGCCTCATCCAAGAACAGTAGACGACATGGAATAATGTCTTTACTGCGCAGGCGACGTGACTCTTCTTCCCAGCTCTGAACAACCATCAATAGGATAGATTGACCAGTACCGATCGCTTCACCGGTTGATAGTGCACCTGACTCTGCTTGTAACCAACCATCGGAACCACGGTTAACTTCAACACTTAGTTCAAGGTAGTTACGGTAGTCAAGCAACTCTTCGCCTAAAACTTGCGGTGAGCGTTGACCCATATCGATATGAGGGTTTACGCGCTGGAACAGCTTCGCCATCGCCTCTGAGAAGGTAAAGCGTGTGCTTTCAAACAGATCTTTGTGCTGCTCCTGCTGAGCGGCAAGACCCGTTAGCAAGATCTCGTGACTTTCACGGATCTTCACATTCAAACGTACACCCTTAACCTGACCAAAGTAGATGTTCGATAGGCCTTGGTTTAGCATACGAATACGGTTCTGCTCACGCTGGATCGTCTTCTTAATGATGCTCGCTACCGATTCAGAACTGATCGCTAGACGATTTTCACGCTGTGTCAGCTCTTCTGTTAGTCGTGCCAGTTCGACTTCCATCTCTTCGATCGCTTCTACTGGATCGTCGGTATGGATGATGTCTTGGCGAATACGCTCACGAAGGTGCTGGTAAACCGCAATGTAGAACAGAACTTTACGCTCTGGGTGTGCGTTATCTTCCGATAGACGCAGTGCATCACGCAGGTCGTCATTATCAGCAACCGCCAAACGCAGTGCACCCAAAGATTTATCCGACATTGAACGCAGCTCACCCGCTGATAGGTAAGCCAGTTCACGCTTGTGCAGACGACGCTCAACATCGTTTTCACGAGCCAAACGCAGTACTGAACACCAACCTGCTTTTGCTGCAACCACAAAGGTACGAAGCTCGGTGTACTCTTTCTGTACTTTCTTCAAACGTTTTGCCAGAGACTTCATCTCAAGCTCAGTTGAGGTAATCGTGCGTTCGTATTCACTCTTACGGCTGCGCGACGTATGCAAACGCTCTTGCAGTTCATCACGACGACGAACAGCGCGCTCTTGTGCACCTTCATCGGCATTCACACCGTACTCTTGAAGCTCTTGCTTGAACTCTTGAACCGTTTCCAGTTTCGCTTGGTGTGAACTCTTCAGAGCCGCCAATACTTGGTTGTATTGGTTCATCTGCTCGCGCGCTTGCTTCAAGCCATCACGGCCTTTAGTACGCGCTTGCTCAGCTTGAACCAGTTTCGCTTTAAGCTGCTTGCTCAGTTCGCTGCTCTTGTTCAGTAGATCAACCGAATCTGAGTAAGCAAAGTAGTGACGACGTTCAATCAGATCAGACAGCGCAAATACTTTCGCTTTCAGGGCTTGCAGTGCTTGGTCCGCTTGCTTGTATTCTGCTTCTAGAGCATCAAACTGCTCTGGGTCAGCATCCAACGCACTTACAATATGCTCTAGGCTTTGCAGTGCTTTGCCGTGATTATTCAGGTACGATTTTGCTTCACCAAGACGTTCAAGCTGCGCTTCCAGTTCAGCTAAGCGCTCGACTAATGTTTCGTCTTCAAGAATACGAACCATCGGCGCTAGCTTATCAAGAGCTGCTAACGCTTGTTTGCTTTGCGTCAGCTGGCTACGTTGCTGTTGCTCTTTTGCATCCAGTTCAGCAAGTGCTCGAACAACTTGGTTGCGCTTATCGCGTACTGAAGCCAATGCTTGCTCAGGGTCTGCGTTAAACGCAACGTGTAAGTGTTTTGCCACAAACGTATTGAACGCTTGGTATAGGCGATTAAGCTTTTGTGAATCGAACGCAGCTTTAGCATGGTTCTCAACCACGACATCACGCTCTTCACGCAACTTCTCTAGACGCTGTTCACGCGCCGCACGACCAAACAAAGGAATGTCTGGGAAACGTGAGTAACGCATTTGGCGATCATTTAACTGAACGCACACTGCGCCTTCTAGTTCATCAGCATTAAATGAGCTGTCGTCGAATGCATCAACGTCACCCTCAAGGATGTATAGATCTTCAGGACAATCTTCTAAGTCCACCAGCTTCTCTTTGATGCCGTCAAGATCAGACACCACAATAGCGTGACGAGCTGGACCGTACATTGCACTGAAGTACGGTGCGTCATCGATCGTGATGTCATCGTAGATCTCAGATAGAAGTACGCCACCTAGAGTATCCGCCAGACCTTTTAGACGAGGATCGTTTGAACCACCAGGAGAAGCAAGGCGCTCAATTTCTAGTTCAAGTTCACCACGACGCTTCGCCAATTGATCTTTGGCGACAGACTGCGCTTTTTCATCTTCAAGCACTTGCTGCATTTGCGTCATAACTGCTTGGCTATCTTCTAGCTCAGCGTCCGTTTGCTCACGCAAGCTGTCGAGTGCATCATTTGCCGTGATCCACGCAGGTGCAATTGCTTCAAGCTTTTGAATCTCTTGGTCGTGATTCTGCTGCACGCGGCGCTTTTCACTCTTCGCTTCACGCAATTCTTCTTGAGCGTACTCAAGGGTTTCGATCTGCATTGCATGACGCTCGCGCTCTTCTTCAAAGATCGCTTCGTCGTTAAGCTGAGTGTTGTGCTGCTTCTGGTACTCTTCGGCTAGCTCTTTAGCTTGACGCTGCTGTGCAACATCACGAGCCATATCGCGGTGCTGTGCTCGCCATTGCTGTTCATTTTCAACAACGTGTTTCGCGTTACGACCTTTATCAAGTGCTTGTTTAGCCACTTGTGACGCTTCGCTACGCTCAACGGTGCCAACAATGCTCTTAACGAGAGATAGCGCTTTTTCGAACTGAGCAGACGCTGCTGATGACATATCCAGCTTGTGCTTGGTTGCTAGCAGATGTTGCGTGCTCTGCTCTTCTTGCGCTTTAAGATCCGAAACGAGCGTCAATGCGCCTTCCGCGGTAATAGATTCATCATCCAAAAGCTGCTTGGTTTTCTCTAACGCTTGTACCGCTTGCTGGTACTGCAATGCGCGAGTTTGCTGAACATCGAGGGCTTGTTGGTAATCAGCAAGCTGAGTTTTCAGGCTATCCACTTCTTCTTCAGTAATGGTTGCCTGCTCTTCAGCAAGAAGAACACGCTCTTGAGCTTCTTCAACAACCATCATCTGTTCTTCAAGGCGTTCGCTTAACTCTTCAAGATCTTCGCTGTAGCGCTCAATCTTCTCTTGTTGACGAAGCGCTGTTTGCACAAGTTGTAGATGGTCTGAAGCCGCTTGGTAGTCTTGTTCAAGAGAAGATTCTTGCTCAACCAGCAGCTCTAGTTCTTCTTGAACGCGATTAAGCAGGTTGTTCTGCTCAAGTAGCGTTTCACGCGAACCAAACAGCTCACCACGCAGCTTCATCGTTTGATCAAGCTTATTGCGACGATCGTTCGCATGGCGCATGTAGTCTGCTGCTACGTAGTTGGTCGACTCGGTGATCAAGTGTTTGAACAAGTCACGATCCGACTGAGTCGTCTTGATCGCTTCCAGTGTCATGCGGTTTTCGCGTAGCGCCGATTCCATATCTTGGAAGGCTTTCTTAACCCCACCATTTTGTGGCAATAGGTAGTCACGTAGAGAACGCGTGATCGCACTGGAGATACCACCGTAAAGTGATGCTTCAATCAAACGGTAGAATTTAGAACGGTCACCACTGTTACGCAGTTTCTTCGGCACTACGCCGAATTCAAACATCTGCGCGTGGTAATCCACAATAGAAGAGAACGCTTTAAAGTGCGCACCTTCGTACTGAGCAACTGCCGCTTTTACATCATTAAGCTGACACACACGTGCGTGGCTGTCTGATACGTTCTCGATCAGTACATCCGTTGGCTTAACGTGGCTAGGCAGGCCTTGAATCAAGAACGGCTTGATGTCTACTTTCTTGTCACGGCCCGCTACTTGTTGAAGCTTTACCGCGAACAATAGACGCTGGTTACGTGAGTTAACCACATCAAGAGCGGCATAACATGCGCCCGGCTGTAGCTTACCGTAAAGACCTTTGTCACGTGATGACTGAGAGCTACCCGCTTCCGTTGTGTTACGGAAGTGAAGCAGTGTTTGGTCTGGGATCAGTGCCGTAATAAATGCGGCCATCGTGGTCGACTTACCTGCACCGTTACCGCCAGAAAGCGTTGTAACCAATCCATCAATATCAAAAGTACGTGCGAAGAAGCCGTTCCAGTTGACCATGGTTAATGATTGATATTTACCTCTTTCAATCATGCTTCACCTTCTTCTTTAATCTGTTCGTTGCTAAGCATTTCGTCGCCGAAAATATCTTGTTGAGCATCTTGTTCTGTCTCTTCTTGCTCTTCATTTAGCAAGCTGCCTTGGTTTGGCTCTTGAGTATGAACAACCGCTTCACCATCACGAATTAGTCGCAATTGTGCTTCGCGCATATCATCACCAACGCGTACATCAGCACCGAAACGGAACACCGCTTCACTGATACGGAACTTACCCGTTTCACCGATGGAGATAAGCATACCGATACGGCGCAGACGACGCAGAGACGTTCTTACTTTTTCGAAAAGTTTCTCTTTATCTAAATCAGAGCCAGAAGCACGGTTGGTTGCCAGCTTCATCAGTTTCTTTTCATCAGCAAGTGCCATCAACTCTTCGAATAGCTCTTGATTAGTGAAGATACCTTCGTGAGCAAGACGCTCTGGGCTCAAGTAAAGGAAACACAGTACTTTACCCACCAGCATATCGAGCTCTGATAGTACGCTTCGGCCAATCAAAGAGGTCGAACGAGGACGCAGATAGAAGAAGCCTTCAGGGGCCTTTACCAGCTCAGTGTTGTAGCGCTGGTAAAACTGTTGAAGTTCCAGTTCGAAATCCGACAACAGTGCGTGATTATCTAGGTCTTCTGTTGAAATGTGCTTACCCGAACGCAGCATGCTATCAAGCGCTGGGAACAGTGGGTTCGCAATCGCTTTTACCAGTTTCTCTGGCATGTAATCATCAGTACTTGTTAATGACATTTGCTTGTACCTTTGCGCCGAAATCGTTGATTGCCTGCCAATCAGGCTGAATCGCCTGATAGTCAGACTCTGAGTAACCTAAGCGCACCGCTTGGTCGACAACAATTCTGGCTAAATCAAAATGGTGTGTGCGAGGGTGTTCTGCAAGGTAATCTCGCAGTACTAGGCCAAGGTCGATTGGCGTCCCTTGCTGTTTGTGAACTTTCAACATCTCCGCAATTTTATCTGAGAGATAGTCGTTCACTTGTTCAAATTCTTCATACTCAACATCGAGTGGTGCTTGACCCATTACCTCGTCGTCACGAAGCACTAACGCTTCATCACGTAGGTCCGTCAACTTCTCAGCATCGGCATAGGTTAATAGCCATGGCGCGTCAAAGTAGTCGGTCACCGATTGGCGCAGTCGTTGACTAAACGCTCGGTTTTTATCCATGTCGATCGCAGTACGAATGAACTTATGTACGTGGCGATCGTAACCAATCCAGAGGTCAATCGCTTGTTGGCCCCAGCTTGTGATTCGGTCTAGCTTCATTTGTAGACCAAATAGGGTTTCGCCAACGAACTCTAGCTCGTCGTCGCCATAAACAATCTCTTGGATATCAAGAATCTGTGTTTGCAGCTCATCACCCGCGGCTTGCAGCGTATCTTGAAGTTCTTTCAACGTCGCTGAAGTTTCAGACAATAATGCTTCACAGTTATTGATCGCTTCGCGCCAATCTTTGTTAAGAAGGTCGGCAATTTGCTGTTTAACTGTTTGCTGCTGTTCGTCCATCACACGTTGGTTAAGGTCAATTTGATCGAAAATCTCACCAACTGAGTATTTAAGGACGCCGTATACGTTCTTACGCCAGTGCCCCGGCGTTCCGCCTTTTTGTGCGGCTTCAATAGCTTTCGCCATCTCGTCAGCAACCATCGATAGTTGAATCGATAGTTTTAACTTAGAGAATTGACGGTGACGTAGATAATAATCTGAAATACCAATTGCGAGCGGCGATAGACGATAAATGCTCGCACCATCGGTGATCTCACTGGTAAAACGGCTAATCAATTTCTGTTTTACCAGTTCATTGATTGCATTGTTTGCGCGAAACGCTGAGGCTTCGCCGGTATCTTCGAACAGACGAGTGACAATGGTAAATGCATCGTGCAATTCACCCTCACCTAACTCTTCATCGAACCTTTCGTTGCTTAGTACTGCGATAGCAATTAGAAATGCCAATCGCTCAGGCGGCAAGTTTAATGAAAAATCATGCTGCTTGACCCAGCCCACCAACTCATCAATTGGCTGCTCTTCGGCAGTTTGAGTCATTTCACTCATTGTGGTTCCTGTTACTGTTCTTTGTAACACCGAGCAACTGTCGATGTTACGCCTTTTCTTTATAACGCTAGCTACGAGATTATTGACTGTAGCCTAGTAATGCGATGACAACTCTTGTATCACATTCTCCGCTTTTTTATTCTGGTTTTTGCGCCCAAACGTGAATATAACGACCTAAAGAGAGGTAAGGTTCTTGACGGCATAGCTGCTTCTCAAGCTCAAGCACATCTTCGAATTGGTAGTCGCCCATGTACTCCATGTTTCCAATGTAATCGCTAAACGAGCGAATACCCGACTTTCCTTTAATCTCTAGACCAGCCTCTTCTATCCATTGATAGACTTCTTCAGGCTTCAAACCTTTTTGGGGTTGCAGCTTAAACCGTTTTCGATGTGGCATCCCATTTAATACATGAGGAATATTGCCACAAATCACATTTTTAAGGACTAATCCGTGATGGTTGTAAAACATAATTGATGCCACACCACCAGGCTTCACTTGCTCGAGCAAGATATCCAAGGCCTCTTTTGGATCGGCCAACCACTCCATCACGGCATGAAACATCACCATGTCCACGGGCTCATCCATATGCTGTGCAATATTTTGAACCGGAGAATGGATGAATCGATACTGTTCAAGCAAGCCGGCTTTATCAATATCTTGCTGTGCCAATTTCAGCATTTCAGAAGAAAGATCACACAGCGACACCTTATGTCCCAAGCTAGCTATCTTTTGCGACATCTGTGCTAAACCGCCTCCTGCATCCAGAATATGCAAAGGTGTATCATCGGTTTTGAATGTGCTTAACGCTTGCTCTAAATCTTCCCATACGATGATCTGACGGATCTCTCCTTTGTCAGAGCCGTAAATATTTTTTGCAAATTTGTGGGCGATATCGTCGAAATTACGGTCTTCAGTCACAGCTACTTGGGTTATCATGTCCTATCGTGCCTGCTATTCTGTCACAGGAATTTCAGGAATAAAGAGGCGATGTCTCTTTTTAGTACTAAGTGATGTTTTTTCGGACTATTCGGATATGTTTGAGCTGAAAAAAGTAGTGTCTTCACTGTTGATGCCACTGCCAGCAATGTTAATTCTCGCTTTTCTGGGCTTAGCCCTTGTTATGTTCACTACAAAACGTAAAACAGGGTGCCTTATCACGCTGTCTGCACTATGTGGTATTTTCCTCATCGCGTTCCAACCTGTTTCTAGCCAACTTCTCATGCCAATGGAACGACAGCACACTGCTTTCTTACCGACCAATGAACCCGTTGACTATGTGATGGTATTGGGCAGCGGCCATGTGGTTGATGACCAAATCCCGCCAACGTCTGAGCTCAGCCGTACCGGTCTCATGAGACTTAGCGAAGGCATTCGTATCCAACGAATCTACCCTGGCGCTAAATTGATTCTCTCTGGTTATGGTGGTGGCACTGAGGTCAGCAACGCTCGTATGATGGCGAAAGTTGCCCTTGCATTGGGTGTATCTAAACCCGACATCATCTTACTTGAGACAGCCAAAGATACATGGGAAGAAGCACGCCAAGCAGCGGCCTTCGTAAAAAACAAACGAATGGTACTTGTCACGTCAGCAAGCCATATGCAGCGCGCTCTTAATGAGTTCCATGATGCTGGTATGAAGCCGATTCCAGCACCCACTAATTACCTTGCGCAAGACGGCATAGAACAACCTTGGAACAAGTACATGCCGAAAGCGATTTACTTGGAGCAAACCGAGCGTTACTGGCATGAAACCATGGGGTTGGTTTGGCAATCACTGCGCGATTGGCTAGATAACCAAAGCTCTGAAACCCAAGAGCCGTTCGTTATCCCTGAGCCATCAACCCTTGACGATGACGCCTCCACAGTGGTCGATGCATCACTGACAAATGACGAACAGCCGGCGCCCTAAACCTGTTTAGAGGTGGTTGAGCAATACTAAGCTGATAACATAAACAAAAAGCCGAGATACTGAGTATCTCGGCTTTTTCATTTTCGGTTGTTGAGCATTTTAATTCTGAGCGTTAATCGCCAGCGAACATGTAACCTTCACCATGAACCGTCACAAAGATTTGTGGGTTCTTTGGATCAAACTCCATCTTCGCACGCATGCGACGAATCAGTACGTCGATGGTACGATCATTTGGCGCGTCTACACGGTGGCTAATCATGTTTAGGATTCGCTCACGGCTTAATACTTGGTTCGGGTATGATGACAGCGCAACCAATAGCTCATATTCCGCTTTGGTTAGTTTCACAGGTTCACCATTCTTACTCAGCGCGCGACGTGGAATATCAAATGTCCACTCGCCAAAGCGAACAATAGATTCATCTTCCGCTTGCTCCGCCACACCTGATGGTGACTTGCGAGCAGCCGAGATTCGCCAAAGTAGGTTTTTCACTCGAACCAACAACTCGCGAAGTTCGAATGGTTTAGTAACATAATCATCTGCGCCCATCTCTAGGCCTACAATTTTGTCGATGCTATCCGTGCGTCCAGTAACTAAAATAATCCCAATGTCTGATTGACTGCGTAATTCGCGAGTTAGCATCAATCCATCTTCGCCTGGTAAGTTGATGTCCAGCATAATGAGGTCAACGTTATTCTCTTCTAAAACGTTTCTCATTTGCGCGCCGCTTTCTGCTTCGCTTACTGTGTAACCTTCGTTCTGGAAATATCCAACCAGCTTACTACGGGTTACCACATCATCTTCTACGACTAATACGTGATAGCTCATCTACACCACTTTTCTTATTTAATAGTTTCAGTGACTATTCTATTCATAACTAGTAACAATTCTAGTAGTACGCAAGATAAAAGCCAGAAACCTGAATTTTTTTTGATACAAGACAATCTTAAACCTTGCTATTTAACCTCCATCGCAATTCAATATAGGCATTACTACTAACGAGTAACTTTGCAGTTTGCAAATACAACGGTTAGTCAGCCTTCGTACCGCAGATATTACGAAAGACGATATTAGGATTATTGAGATGAAAGAAACGAAAGCGTTCAATGAACAACGAGCTGAAATTTACTGGTGGCTATCGAGCCTGTTCGCAAAAGAACTGACTCAAGAAGAATTGGATAACTACCACTCGGTTGAGATTCGTTCGTTTTTAACTGGTCTCGGTGATAATGAAACGCTAAAACCAGCCATCAATAATCTAGTAGATGCGCTTAACCGATTGCAGAACCGTGAAGATGCTCAGTTAGAGCTTTCATCAGATTTTTGCGAATTGTTCCTAAAGTCTGACAAGTATGGCGCTCTACCGTACGCTTCTATCTACCTAGACAAGAGCGGCCTTTTGAATGCGAAACCTGCTCAAGATATGGAAGCGATCATGGCTTCTTATGGTATTGCAGTAAACCAAGACCTAAAAGAGCCGGCCGATCACCTAGCCATCGAGTTAGATTTCCTAGGCAACATCATTATTCGTTCAAACGACCTTGAAAGCGAGCAAGAACTAGAAGCGGCTTTCACTGCACAACATGAGTTTGTTGAGCAGCAACTTCTTAGCTGGGTTCCTCAATTTGCAACGAAATGTCGTGAATTTGATGAATTTGGTTTTTACGCGTGTGTTGCAGAATTGCTAACTGCCTTCTGTAAACTTGATGCGCAATATTTAGCTGGTGAATAAATTCACTAATGACTAAAGGCACAATTTAGGTAGAATGTGACAATTCACCCAGATTTCTGGGTGAATGTTATTGCGAGTATTTTCTAGTCAGTCTAAAATTGTGACCGCAAACGATAAAATATGAAACATTCTCGAAATGCTATGCTTTAAATTAGCTAAGAGCATTTCGGTGTTAAGACAAGCCGCTCTCATTAGCGGTTTTTTGTTTTTTAGCACTTTAGTACCGAGAGAGCCCTACATATTCTAAGCTCTTGTTCTGGTAGCTTAAACGGCTACTTACTCCGTACTTCTGAGAAAGTAGCTATCAATAGGATAAAGCCATGGCAACTATAAAAGATGTCGCTCGCTTAGCCGGCGTATCAACAACCACCGTTTCTCACGTGATCAACAAGACACGTTTCGTAGCAGAAGCGACTCAAGAAAAAGTAAACAAAGCCGTAGACGAATTAAATTACGCACCAAGTGCGGTTGCTCGTAGCCTGAAATGTAACTCTACACGCACTATCGGTATGTTGGTCACTCAATCAACCAACCTATTCTTCTCTGAAGTTATTGATGGTGTAGAAAGCTACTGTTACCGTCAAGGTTACACGCTGATTCTATGTAACACTGGTGGTATTTACGAGAAGCAACGTGACTACATCCGAATGCTTGCTGAAAAGCGCGTAGATGGCATCTTGGTGATGTGTTCAGACTTAACAGAAGAACTTCGTGAAATGCTTGACCGCCATGCTGACATTCCAAAAGTTGTTATGGACTGGGGCCCTGAGAGTTCACAAGCGGATAAGATCATCGACAACTCTGAAGAGGGTGGCTATCTGGCAACTAAATACCTAGTTGAACGTGGGCACGAGCGTATTGCTTGTCTAAGTGGTCATTTAGATAAAGCAGCATGTGTTGAACGTATCGCAGGCTACCGTCGTGCATTAGCAGAAGCTGACATCCAAGCAGATGACAACCTAATTCTTGAAGGTAACTTCGAGTGTGATACTGCAGTTATCGCAGCAGATAAAATTGTCGCAATGGAAAACCGCCCTACTGCAGTATTCTGCTTTAACGATACCATGGCGCTTGGTCTTATGAGCCGCCTACAGCAGCAAGGCATTAAGATCCCTGAAGATATTTCTGTGATTGGTTACGACAACATTGAACTGGCAGAGTACTTCTCACCACCACTGACAACGGTTCACCAACCAAAACGTCGTGTCGGTAAGAATGCGTTTGAAATTCTGTTGGAGCGCATCAAAGACAAAGACCATGAAAAACGCGTATTCGAGATGCATCCAGAGATTATCGAGCGCGCTACCGTAAAAACGTTAAAGTAACGTAAACTTTAGATAATTCTAATAAAACGCACCGTTTGGTGCGTTTTTTTTATTTGTTAAAAGTAAAAGCTCAGTTGCATATTAAGACAACAATTAACTGAACCGAGATCACACTTTTGAGTAACAAGTGTGAACCTCATTCAACAAAAAACTTTATTCTTAATTATACAGTCACGCACAGGGCAAATCACTTGAAAGGGTGAGACGCAAAGCCTCCGGCCTAACCCATTATTGGTATGGTAGCGGGGTTACCGATGGCAAAATGCAGTATTTCCTACCTTTAGTAGTAATTTACGGCTTATTGACAATTTTATTGCGACATTTTGCTAATCTCTCGGACCTGCTTATTTGGTGGCGTAATTCAAATACACCGAGATAAACAATATGGATAAACCGATACTCAAGGACTCAATGAAGTTATTTGAGCCACTTGGAAAGATAAAGTCACGCTCAATGTTTGGCGGTTTCGGCCTATTTGCCGACGACACTATGTTTGCATTGGTCGTAAACAACCAATTACACATTCGAGCTGACAAGAATACTACTTCACAATTTGAACAACAGGGCTTTGAACCTTACGTTTACAAGAAACGTGGTTTCCCAGTCGTAACTAAGTATTTTGCCCTCCCAGAAGACCTCTGGCAGGCTCAAGAACGCATTATCGAACTGGCAAAAGCCTCCCTTAACTGTGCTAAAGAAGAGAAGCAAATTCAATCATCGGCTAAACCGACCCGATTGAAAGATCTGCCGAATCTTCGCCTTGCTACAGAGCGTATGCTGAAAAAAGCGGGTATCGATACAGTTGAGAGCTTGTATGAATCAGGTTCTGTTAATGCTTACAAAGCGATTAAAGAGTCTCATTCATCGAGTGTTAGCTTAGAGTTACTTTGGGCACTTGAAGGTGCTATCAATGGCACACACTGGTCTGTGATACCACAACAAAGACGCGACGAGCTCATCAGTTATATAAATTAGGTCCAAATCACCTAATTGTAAAAAGCCACATTTTTGTGGCTTTTTTTATTTTCTTTTGAAAGTTAATCTTTCCTTCGCCTGTCTAACTATACTAACAATAAGCAAAAGATTAAGGGACGCTCCTATGAGTAAGAAAATGATTTTAGGCATAATTTTAGTTGCCACAATCGTGTTGCTAGCCGTCAACTTTGGTCAATACTTGACTCTCGAAAATGCCAAAGCTCAGCAGGCACTTCTTAATGACTATATAGAGACTAACTTTGTTGTCGCAGCAGCGACCTACTTTATCCTCTATATCATGATCACCGCATTTTCTATTCCAGGTGCTGCTGTGGTCACGCTACTCGGCGCGGCGCTATTTGGTTTCTGGACGAGTTTATTGCTGGTCTCTTTTGCAAGTACTATAGGCGCGACATTAGCATTCCTGAGTAGTCGCTTTCTATTGCGTGACTGGGTTCAGGGTAAGTTTGGCGATAAGCTCTCTACTATTAACCAAGGTGTGGAGAAAGACGGTGCGTTTTACCTATTCTCACTGCGCTTGATTCCGGTATTTCCATTCTTCCTAATTAATTTGTTGATGGGCTTAACACCTATCTCTGTAGGACGCTATTATTTGACTAGCCAACTGGGGATGTTGCCAGGTACTGCGGTTTACCTAAACGCAGGTACTCAGCTAGCAGAGATCGATTCTCTGTCAGGCATTGTCTCTCCTTCAGTATTGCTTTCTTTCGCACTACTAGGTGTATTCCCAATTGCAGCTAAGTGGATCATGAGTAAGTTTCGTTCAGCGCCAGTCGCTGAATAGACAAAGGAAAATTGATGAAAATATTCAGCGCTGCAAACCCAACTGAGGCTCACATCATATGTGGGCTTCTAGAGAGTGAAAAAATCGCCTGTGAAGTGCGTGGGGAAGGATTATTTGGTTTAAAGGGGGAAATCCCTTTCTCGGAAGAAACAGACCCATACGTATGGCTTTACGAGCCTTCTGATGCGACAGCAGCTCTGAATCTCATCAACGCCTATAAGAAACAGCAAGATTCGCTTATCTATGAAGAGTGGCGCTGTACACAATGTCATGAAGTCAACGAAGCCCAGTTTGGATCTTGTTGGCAATGTGGTTCACCTTGCCCCGAAACATAGACCGTCGTAACAAGAGTCCCAAAAAGAAACAGGAAGCCTAGTCGCTTCCTGTTTTTGTATATCCGTGGGTCATACCCCAACACACTACCGCTATTTGATTTGCTTTTGAATAAACTCGATAGAGCGTTGATTAAACTCTTCTGGCTGCTCAACATTACAAACGTGACCACAATTGGCAATCTCCACCAGTTCACTCGACTTGTGTGCCGCGACCATCTCTTTAACTGGCTTGATGAACATATAGTCACGCTCTCCCATCAGATACAAAGTAGGAATAGGTAATTCTCGTTCTTTGAAATATCTCATCAAGGGGTTAACGTCTGCAGTGAGAATAAACCAACGCTTAAACTCTTTCTGACATAGTTTTTTCGCTTCGCGAATGAAAAGGTGTCTAGACTCGCGCTGGCTCTTTTGCGGCATCACAATGTATGCAAACAGACTATAGAGCCACATATAAGGAATGATGTGTTTACTCAAGTTGCCTAACTTAACCAATACTTGAGAGCGCGTGTTCAAGCGTGTTACAGCCCCACCCAATACCATTGAACGAACTCGCTCGGCAGCCAACTCAGCCACATTTCGAACAATAATAGTACCCAGCGACATACCAACAAAGTGCGCTGAACGAATTTTAAGATGGTCGAGTACTTTAAGAATATCGAGCGTTACCGCTTTGAACGTGTAACGGTTGCTGATCAACTCTTTTAAAAGGTTGTCAGACTTACCGTGTCCTCGTAGGTCAATCAACAACAAATTAAAGTGCTGTTTGTAAGCTTTGATCTGCTTAAACCAAATGGACGAACTCCCACCAGCACCGTGGACGAAAACGACCCACTCATCACTGGTCGGGTGATTGAATGTTTTATGGAATAATAAACTCTCAGACATACCTATCGCTTTAATTCTACTTATTTGCTTGAACACCGGGGAAATGTGCTTGGTAATGATAGCACGCTATTAAACCGATTAAGTGATAGTAGTGTCAATCATCTTATCAGTGTTATGAATAGCTCAACCACAATTACTCCCAAAGCGTTATATGGAATTATTGGTAATTTAAACGTTTATTGTGACACATTAAAAACGAAAAAAGGTGTTCACTATGGAACACCTTACATTTCACATACCCAAGTTACAACGCTGTGTGATACATCTCTAGATAAGATTTAGCGGCATCTTCCCAGCAAAAGTTCTGTTGCATAGCATAGAGCTGTACGCGACGAACTTCGGCAGGTTTTTGAGCATAAAGCAGTAAAGAGCGGTGCAACACTGAAAGCAAAGCTTGCGGCGTTGGCTCTTTAAAAGCAAAACCCGTAGCTATTTCAGGATTATCATCGTAATGATTAACACTGTCTTTCAAACCACCCACTGAACGAACAATTGGCAGCGTACCATAAGCCATGCTGTAGATCTGATTCAAACCACAAGGCTCAAATTCCGATGGCATTAAGAAGAAGTCCGAGCCAGCTTCAACCAAATGTGCCAGTTCGTTATTGTAAGCTTCCACAAACGAAAACTTCTCTGAATGCAACGCTGAAAGCTCTTTAAGCTGACTTGCCAATACCGGATCGCCTGTACCTACTATCACAATTTGCAGATCGTTCTTTAAGAACTCTTCAATGATTGGAATTAAGTAGTGAACGCCCTTTTGGTTAGTCAAACGACAAACCATGCCATACACGGCGCAATCTACCTCAGGAAGACCAACGTCTTGTTGCAGCTTTTGCTTACAAGCAAACTTGCCTCGCGCCATACTAAGTTTAGTGGCCTTATATTTGCGCGGAAGATAAGCATCCGTTTCAGGGTTCCATGATCCATAGTCACAGCCGTTTAAAATTCCAAATAGGTCATTAGAACGGTGTTGGAACTCTTTCGCCATACCATGGCTGCCAAGCTCTGTTTTAAGCTCTTCCGCGTAAGTCGGGCTAACGGCGTTAATCTTGTCTGCACACATCACGCCAGCTTTCAGCATGGTGACATGAGTGTCACTGACTGCGGCTTCCGGTACATATCGACCGTGCATTTCTGGCAGATTTTGTAACTCATCATATGAGAATACGCCTTTAAAGACGGCATTGTGTATCGAAATAACACTACGCATATCTTTGAAGAAATCGTGCTCTTGATAACGAGATTTCAGCAGGTATGGAACAAAGCCAGTATGCCAATCGTTGGCATGAACAATATCAGGTTGAAAGCCTAACTTTGGCAGCATGTCGAGACATGCCGCACTGAAGAACGCAAATCGCTCACCGTTATCGGCGTAAGCTTGATTGTTCTCAGCATACATTTCCGGGCGCTCAAAGTACTGTTGGCATTCAATACCAAAAACTTGCACACCTTCAACGCTTAGTTTCTTAACTTGATAAGCCGTATGAGGCCAGTGATCGAGTTCAGTCGACAAAATAACTTCAGCCGACTCAACATTTGGGATTTTGCTGTATGCGGGGATGGTCACTCGAACGTCCTGTTCGAGTGTTTGCAACGCTTTAGGCAGTGCCTTGGCTACATCAGCCAAGCCACCACTTTTAATTAAACCTTCAACTTCAGACGCTACAAAAAGTACCGAGAGAGTCTTAGTAACCAACTCGTGCTCCTTTAGGGATTACTACAACACCATCTTCTGAAACATGGTAGTGCTTTTTATCTTCTTTCAGATTCACACCGATTTGAGTGCCCGGTGCGATATCTGCATCTTTATCGACGATAACACGGCGAAGAACACAGCCCTCACCCACCTTAACGTCGCCAAGTAAGATACTTTCGCTGATATCACAAGCAGATGCAATATTACTGCGGAAACCAAGTACACACTTCTCGATTCGCGAGCCACGTACATAGCTACCGTTACATACTAAGCTATCGATGATCTGCACACGTCCATTCGCAGAATCTGTAAAGGTTGCTGGCGGTAGTGGCGGGTAGTAAGTGTGAAGTGGCCATTTACGGTTGTATAGGGAGAATGGCGCATCTTTTTCTAGCAGGTCCATGTGTGCCTGCCAGTAAGCGTCGATCGTACCCACATCGCGCCAGTACACTTCTTCTTTCTCGCCAGTGATACGGTTGGTGCTGAAGTCGTAAACAAACACGTCACCACGTGGGAACATGTTTGGAATGATGTCTTTACCAAAGTCATGTGAAGAGCCTTCACGATCTGCATCTTCTACCAGTTCAGCAAACAATTCGTTCGCTTCAAACACGTAGTTGCCCATTGAAACGAGTGCAGAATCAGGGTCACCTGGAATTGATTTAGGATTAGCCGGCTTCTCTTCAAAGCCAATCATACGCCCTTCTGCATCAACTTCGATAACACCGAATTCTGATGCTTCAGCCAAAGGCATACGTAGAGCAGAAACCGTTAACGCCGCTTTCTTCTCTTTGTGGAAATCAAGCATTTGCTTAATGTCCATTTTATAGATGTGGTCAGAACCAAAGATACATACTTGATCCGGTTCTTCTAGTTGCATGAAACGAAGGTTCTGATAAATCGCATCAGCCGTGCCTTCATACCAACGCTTACCCGTACGCATTTGCGCAGGAATTGGGTCGATGAATCTATCTGTTATCCCACTGATATTCCAACCTTTTTTCATGTGATGGAATAGTGATTGCGACTTAAACTGTGTCAAAACGTAGATCTTCATAAGATCAGCGTTTACGAAGTTGTTTAAAGCAAAATCAATCAAGCGGTAGCTTCCGCCGAATGGAACCGAGGGTTTGCTGCGAGATTCAGTTAAAGGTCTTAAGCGAGAGCCTTCACCGCCAGCAAGAATCATTCCCAATACACCAGCCATTTTATTCTCCATATATTTATAGCTTGTCGATGTTGGTACTTAATTAAGGGGTAAACCTTTGGGGGCAAGCACCAACTCTTATTTTAGGCACTTAGTACATATCCATTCATATTCAGTGACAAAATACTAAGCCAAACGTTGTTATCTGTGCACTATTCTTTGCACTTGGTTTTATATACGTTATCGACTTTTCAGTCGATTTCAATTTTTAAGATGCCATTCTGTGGTATGTGAAACGATTGCTTTTCTAACTCTTAAAGCAGCTCACATTACAAAGACTTTCAGAAACATTACATTAACAATGAAAACACATGCCTTCTACATCAAAATGGTGATCTACTAATTACAATATTTTAATTCAGTTACATTAATGTTAATGCTCGCAAAGAAATCACACTTTCTTTTCCAAATTATTTCACACATCAAAAGAATTTATTTTTCACCTTTGAGACAAATATTGCACCATGTTGCATAAAAACTCATATTCAGAACAAAAAAAAGCAGCCAAACTAGGCTGCTTTTTTGTTAATTACTTTTCTTTAGGCTTTTTGCGCTTATCGGTGACTTCCCACTTTCCATCAATAAACAACGCTGTCCAACCAGATGGCTTACCATCGACTTCAGTACGTACGTAATTCTCTTTGGTCTTACGGCTAAAGCGGACTACCGTTGGCTTGCCATCAGGGTCAGCCACAGGCGCAGTCGTTAGGTATTGGAACTTCGGTGAAATTCGGTCTTTAAATCGAACCAACTCTTCCACTAATGGAGCGCGAGTTTCACGAGATTTAGGGAAGTTGCTTGCTGCCATAAATAGACCAGAAGCACCGTCACGAAGTACGAAGTACGCATCTGAGTTTTCACATGGAAGCTCAGGGAAATGCACAGGGTCTTCCTTCGGAGGCGCGACTTCACCGTTCTTCAGGATCTTACGTGTGTTCTTACAGTCATCGCTTGTACAATCCATGTATTTACCAAAGCGACCGTTTTTCAGAACCATGTCTGAACCACATTTGTCACATTCAACAACCGGACCATCGTAACCTTTAACTTTGAACTCACCGTGCTCTACAACGTAACCATCACAGTTCGGGTTGTTACCACAAACATGCATCTTACGCTTGTCATCGATCAGGTAAGCGTCCATCGCTGTTTCACAGATTGGGCAACGCTTCTTAGCTCGCAGTGCAGCAGTTTCAACGTCTTCTTCAAGAACATTGATAATACCTTCTTCGTCACCAAGGTTAATCGTCGTCTTACAACGCTCTTTTGGTGGCAATGCATAGCCTGAACAACCAAGGAACACACCAGTAGACGCGGTACGGATACCCATATTGCGGCCACAAGTCGGACATTCAATATCCGTTTCTACGATGTGGTTAGGCTTCATGCCACCAGCAGCTTCATCAAGGTCAGCTTTCTCAAGATCACCAGTGAAGTCTGTAAAGAAGTTATCTAGAACGCCTTTCCAGTTCGCTTCGCCTTCTGCGATTTGGTCCAACTTCTGCTCCATTCGAGCAGTGAAGTCGTAGTTCATCAAGTCGTTAAAGCTTTGGTCGAGACGGTCGGTAACAATCTCACCCATTTTTTCAGCATAGAAACGGCGCTGCTCAACTTTTACATAACCACGGTCTTGGATAGTCGAGATGATTGATGCGTACGTCGATGGACGACCGATACCACGTTTCTCAAGCTCTTTAACCAAGGCTGCTTCTGTGTAACGTGCAGGTGGCTTAGTAAAGTGCTGCTTAGGATCAAGCGTCACAAGTTTAAGCTTATCGCCTAACTCAACCGACGGCAGGATTGTATCGTCGTTCTTACCCATAGGGCGTTGTACGCGAGTCCAGCCATCAAACTTAAGGATACGGCCTTTCGCTTTTAGTGTGTACTCGTCAGCTTTTACACTGATCGTCGTTGAATCGTATTGTGCAGGTGTCATTTGACACGCCACGAACTGGTTCCAGATCAACGAATACAGTTTGTGAGCGTCTGCATCAACACCTTTCAGGTCTTCAGACTTCACTTCAACACTTGATGGACGGATTGCTTCGTGCGCCTCTTGTGCACCCTCTTTGCTACCGTAAACAAGTGGCTTAGCTGGCAGGTACTTATCGCCAAACTCTGAATTGATGTATTCACGTGCCATCTCAACGGCTTCTGAGCTCAAGTTAGTTGAGTCAGTACGCATATACGTGATGTAACCCGCTTCATAGAGTCGCTGAGCCAACATCATCGTCTTCTTAACGCCATAGCCTAAACGCGTACTCGCAGCTTGTTGAAGCGTAGAAGTGATGTAAGGTGCTGACGGTTTGCTCTTTGTTGGGCGGTCTTCACGCTTGCAGACTTCGTATTCGGCTTTCTCAAGAATACTCAGCGCTGCTTTTGTCTGTTCTTCATTTTCAGGCTTGAAAGCAACACCGGCTTTCTGAGCAACCTGCAGACGGAAATCAGTCTTGTCGCCAGTTTGTGTATCGGCGTGGATGTCCCAGAACTCTTCTGGAATGAATGCGTTGATCTCGCGCTCACGCTCAACCAGTAGCTTAACGGCTACCGACTGAACACGGCCAGCAGAAAGACCACGTGCTACTTTTTTCCAAAGTAGTGGCGAAACCATGAAACCTACAACACGGTCCATAAATCGACGTGCTTGTTGAGCGTTTACACCATCAATATTAAGCTCACCAGGAGTTTCAAACGCTTGTTGAATCGCGTTCTTGGTGATCTCGTTAAATACTACTCGTTTATATCTCGCTTCATCGCCACCGATGATCTCACGAAGGTGCCATGCGATAGCTTCTCCCTCGCGGTCCAAATCGGTTGCGAGATATACATGGTCTGCATTCTCAGCTAGCTTTTGGAGTTCAGCCACGACTTTTTCTTTGCCTGGCAGAACCTGATAGTTCGCTTCCCAATCTTTATATGGGTTGATACCCATCTTCTTGATGAGTGCTTTGCGATCTTTTTCTTTCTTGATACGAGCTTTCTCTTCTGGGCTCATACCCTTTGTTGAAACAGCAGCCGCCTTCTTGCCTGTGCTTTGTCCTGCGGTTGGTAAGTCACGCACGTGACCTACACTCGACTTAACGACAAAGTCTTTGCCAAGATATTTATTGATAGTTTTAGCCTTGGCTGGCGACTCCACTATAACGAGCGATTTACCCATATTGACACTAACGTCCTTAATCACGATGCTTCAGCACCAACAAATCTACTGTGGGCTTTTACGCATGATATTCTAAATTCATTGCTTCTTTTTTTACTATTGTGCGAGATTAAAAGAAGATCAACCGCTTTTTTCAAAATTGGATCTGATCGCTCGACAATTCAGCGACTCAGTTGAGAAAAGGGGCACAATAGGATTTGAGAGTAAAGTACAATCAAACCGTACTTCAAAATGCCTGTTTTTCAAGCTTCTTATATAAACGGGGTCATACTAATCTTGTCTATGTTTCAATGGCGAGCCCTGTTCAATTATTTTTGTCATAAATCACAAAATATCGAACATAAAATAGAAAACTCCTACCCTACTTGGGGTCAGGTCATTGAATTTCTACTTTGTCGCTCTAAACTCCACCTATCCATCGTTATTAGAGAATCTCAATGAGTAAACAAGTAATCACAGAGTTCGACCTTCTGCTTATCGCTAACCAAGTCATTCAATCTCATGATGACTATATAGAGGGAATGCGTGCGGATAGCGTCACAGAGAAGGATGACGTGTTGGTATTTAAAGGCGAATACTTCCTAGACAGCAATGGCTTACCAACTGAAAATACGACCGCAGTATTCAATATGTTCAAGTACCTAGCTCACCACCTCTCCAAAGAGTTTACGCTGCAGCAATAATGCCGATACGGGAACAGTTCCGGATCCGACAGGTAGATGACGTTGTCGCGACAATAGCTTTCGTTAAACCAATGAAGACTATGCTGAACAAATAGATAAAAAGCTTGCCCTGGAGCAAGCTTTTTTCATTATTATCGTTCTACTGACTAAGCATTTTTAGCTTGTCAAAGTAGTCAGGGAAAGTCTTTGACGTACAGCCAGGATCATTGATTGTTACAGGAGTATCGCTCAACGCTACCAAAGAGAAACACATTGCCATACGATGGTCGTCGTACGTATCAATTGCCGCATGTTTAAGCTCAGAAACAGGCTGAACAATAATGTAATCTTCGCCCTCTTCCACTTCAGCACCCACTTTTCGCAGCTCAGTCGCCATTGCAGCAAGACGATCTGTCTCTTTTACGCGCCAGTTGTACACGTTGCGAATTGCAGTCGTACCTTCGGCAAACAGTGCCGTGGTTGCAATCGTCATCGCAGCATCAGGGATATGGTTGTAATCCATATCAATACCTTTCAGCTGGCCAACGCGAGAGATAACGTAGTCGTCACCCCATTCAATCTCGGCACCCATTTTCTCAAGTGCGTCTGCAAACTGAATATCACCTTGGATGCTGTTTTTACCAATACCCGTTACCTTAATCTCACCACCTTTAATTGCAGCAGCTGCTAGGAAGTAAGATGCTGATGACGCATCACCTTCGACAAGAAAATCACCCGGCGCAACGTATTGCTGGCCTGTTGGGATCACAAACTCTTGGTAGTCATTATTGATAACATCAACACCGAACTGTTTCATGATATGCAGAGTAATGTCGATGTAAGGTTTAGAAACTAACTCACCCTCGATCTTGATGGTGATTTCGCCTTCAGCAAGCGGTGCAGCCATCAAAAAAGCGGTTAGGAACTGGCTAGAGATAGAACCATCAATTGATACCGTACCACTCTTCAAGCCTGTGCCTTTGATTTTCAATGGTGGGTAGTTTTCATTCTCAAGATATTCAACATCTGCACCTGCTTCTCGAAGTGCCGTGACTAGGTGGCCGATTGGTCGCTCTTTCATGCGCGGCTCACCAGTTAATACGTACTCACCTGAACCTAGACACAGTGCTGCCGCAAGCGGACGCATCGCAGTGCCAGCATTGCCAAGAAACAGTTCTAACGCTTCTTGACTTGCGAACGCACCACCAAGACCTTCCACTTCACAAACCGTTTTGTCGTCTGACAGCTGGTAGCTAACGCCCAGCTTAGTCAAAGCATTCAGCATATGACGAATATCGTCACTGTCTAAAAGGTTAGTTAGGCGCGTTTTACCACTCGAAAGCGCTGCAAGTAGCAATGCTCGGTTAGAAACACTTTTTGAGCCAGGTAGGTTAACTTCCCCACTCACTTTTTGTATTGGTTGTAACGTAAGGCTTTCCATTAAATTTATTTAATCCTTGTATCACCTGACTGACCGTCTTCGATTTATTTTCAGGCGATGAATAATTCTTCGTAATTGCAGACTAACGAACTTTTTCGATGAACTCCAGAGCAAATCGACCAGAAAAACCTCAATCAGCCTCCAAACAAGGTGTAATTTCAAACTAGTACACTAGATCAACACGTACGCCATCAGAAAAGTACAGAATTCGCACGTCATCACCGCGAGAAAAAAGCATCGAGCTGTCGACATCTTGAATAATGTTGACCAGCTTATTGTCATCGGTTTTGACCAACAACTCGACAAGCTTGTACTCTACTCGATATTGGGTATTGGCTCTGTTTCTGGCTATACCTGCGCCCGCCACTGCACCAACGGCTGTCGCCACTTCTTTACCGGTACCACCACCAAACTGGTTACCAATCAAGCCACCAATCGCCGCGCCAAGCAGCGTTTCCCAACCGTTGGCTTTCGACTCTACAATCTCTTGTTGAGTGATATAACGAACGGTATCAATTTCACCGTAAACAACCTCATTGACCGGTCGAGCTTGATTCCTGTTGTAGGCTGCATTTGCTATAAGAGGCAAAAACAGTAAAATCCAAAGCAATTTCTTCATGACAACACTCCTAATGACCTTTGGTCTATGTAAATCTATAAGCGATAGCAATGACTATATACTTAACAGAGTTGGATACTACTAGTATAGAATTCCCTTCACCATTTGAAGCGCTTGATGATCCCAACGGATTACTGGCTTTTGGTGGAGACCTTTCTCCTGCACGTATTCTCAATGCTTATAGTCATGGCATTTTTCCATGGTACGGTCCAGGTGAACCCATTCTGTGGTGGAGCCCCGCTCCGCGAGCCGTGTTTGTTCCTAAGACATTTAAACCGGCTAAAAGTGTCAAAAAATTTCAGCGCAAGAACAGATACCGTGTCAGCATCAACCAAGCGACAGACAAAGTGATCGGGCTTTGCTCATCCTTACGCCCTGCTGAAGAGACATGGCTAAACCAAGATATGCAGCGATCCTATATCGAACTAGCAAAAATGGGGCATTGCCATTCCGTTGAAGTTTGGAAAGGCGAGGAACTGGTTGGCGGTTTGTATGGCATTCTTCGCGGTCAACTCTTTTGCGGTGAATCCATGTTCAGCACTCAAACCAACGCATCTAAGATCGCACTCTGGTACTTTTGCCGCCACTTTTCACAATATGGTGGGCAACTCATTGATTGCCAAGTAATGAACCCACATCTGGAGTCGCTCGGAGCAATGGAGATCGAAAGAGAGACTTTTCTCGAATCTCTGTCATTATTAAAAGAGCAGTCTATTGCAGCTGCATGCTTTCAACCACAATGGCTTGAGGATTGTTCGGAATGAGTTCAGGCTTACACCAGATCAGAATCGGATTGACCGATAATCATAGTTGTAGCTACTTGCCAGAGCGACAAGAGCGTGTCGCTGTCACACTGGATGAACACATGCACACGCCGGATAACTATGAAGTTCTGTTGGCCAATGGGTTTCGTCGCAGCGGTGCAACCATCTACAAACCTCATTGCGACAATTGCTCTTCTTGTCACGCCTTGAGACTCTTTATTCCAGAGATACAGCTTTCGAAAAGCCAAAAGCGTCTTCTTAATAAAGCCAAATCATTAACTTGGACAATGAAACCGCAAATGGATGAGACGTGGTTTGAATTGTATAGCCGTTATATCACCGCTCGCCACCGCTCAGGGACCATGTACCCGCCTAAGAAAAACGAATTCTTGCAGTTTTCAAAGAACGATTGGTTGGACACTCAATATTTACACATCTACCACAATGAAAAATTAGTGGCGATTGCCGTAACAGATGTCATGAGCCAAAGTACCAGTGCGTTTTACACCTTTTTTGACCCAGATATCGATTTATCGCTAGGTACGCTTGGAGTTTTGTTTCAAATTCAACATGCTCAACAAACCCAAAAACAGTGGCTTTATTTGGGTTATCAAATCGACGAATGCCCCGCTATGAACTATAAAGTGCGATTTCAACGTCATCAAAGGCTAGTAAATCAAGTGTGGCAAGGGTAGAATACGCCACAACTTTACATAATTTGATTTTGACGGCACTATCATCGCCGTTGAAAACCGCCAAATGTCGAAAGAGGATTAGATGGCTAAAGAAGACGTAATCGAGATGCAAGGCACTGTCCTTGATACTCTACCAAACACAATGTTCCGTGTTGAGCTTGAAAACGGTCACGTAGTGACAGCACACATCTCTGGTAAAATGCGTAAGAACTACATCCGTATTCTTACTGGTGACAAAGTAACTGTTGAGATGACTCCATACGACCTTTCTAAAGGCCGCATCGTCTTCCGTGCTCGTTAATGTCTCATTAGTGAATACGATAAGAAGCGGAGCCTAGTGCTCCGTTTTTTATTGCCCAACATTTGGCGCTTGGTCTTAACCGCTTTTCTTTATCTTTCTCCATCTCTCTTCGTATCTCGTATCTCGTATCTCGTATCTCGTATCTCGTATCTTCAAAACATAAAAAAACGCACGACCGAAGCCGTACGTTTTAGATTGTGTTTATAGAAGAGGATGACTAGTGCATCACTTCTTCTTTCGCACCAACGTAGCTAAATTGCAACTCATCTTTCTTCAGCGTTACTTTCACAGTACCACCGTCAACCAGGCTACCAAACAGCAGTTCATTGGCCAGAGGCTTCTTGAGTTGCTCTTGAATAACACGTCCCATAGGACGAGCACCCATCGCTTTGTCGTAGCCTTTCTCGGCTAGCCAATGACGAGCATCTTCTGATACCTCTAGAGACACGCCACGTGCGTCCAGTTGAACTTGAAGCTCAACAATAAACTTATCAACCACTTGGCTAATTACTGTCGGATCTAGGCTGTTGAACCAGATGATGTTATCAAGACGGTTACGGAATTCAGGCGTAAACACTTTCTTGATTTCACCCATCGCGTCTGGCGCATGATCTTGTTGGATCAAGCCGATCGATTTCTTCTCTGTTTCCGCCACACCCGCGTTGGTTGTCATCACTAGGATCACATTGCGGAAGTCAGCTTTACGGCCGTTGTTGTCTGTTAGTGTACCGTTATCCATTACCTGTAATAGCAGGTTAAAGATATCAGGGTGTGCTTTCTCGATCTCATCCAGTAGGACAACTGAGTGAGGGTTCTTAATAACAGCATCCGTTAGTAGACCACCTTGGTCGTAACCAACATAACCAGGAGGCGCACCAATCAAACGGCTTACCGAGTGACGCTCACCATATTCAGACATATCAAAGCGCAGCAGTTCAATACCCATCAATTTAGATAGTTGTACTGTCACTTCTGTTTTACCAACACCTGTTGGACCAGCAAACAGGAATGAACCTACTGGTTTGTTGTCAGCACCAAGACCAGCACGAGTTAGCTTAATTGCCTCACTCAATGCATCGATTGCCGTATCTTGGCCAAATACCAACATTTTCATACGGTCATCAAGGTTCTGAAGAATATCTTTATCTGAAGAAGAAACTGATTTCTCAGGAATGCGAGCCATTTTCGCAACCATAGACTCGATGTCCGCTACGCTAACCGTTTTCTTACGACGGCTTGCTGGAGCTAAGCGACTACGAGCACCCGCTTCATCAATAACGTCAATCGCCTTGTCTGGCAGGTGACGCTCATTAATGTATTTAGCGGATAACTCTACTGCAGCACGCAAGGCTTTGTTGGTATAACGAACTTCGTGGTGCGCTTCATACTTCGGCTTAAGACCAATCAGGATCTTGGTTGTATCGTCCAGTGATGGTTCAACAATATCAATTTTCTGGAAACGGCGAGACAATGCACGCTCTTTCTCAAAGATACTGCTGTACTCTTGATAGGTGGTTGAACCGATACAACGCAGTTTACCGCTGCTTAGTAGTGGCTTGATTAAGTTTGCTGCGTCTACTTGACCGCCCGAAGCTGCGCCTGCACCAATAATGGTGTGGATTTCATCAATGAATAGGATCGCATCTTCTTCTTTCTCTAACTGCTTAAGAATCGCTTTAAAACGTTTCTCAAAGTCACCACGGTATTTAGTACCCGCAAGTAGAGAACCAATGTCTAATGAGTAGATTACACTGCTTTGAATCACTTCAGGCACTTGACCTTCTACGATTCTCCACGCAAGACCTTCGGCAATCGCAGTTTTACCTACGCCCGCTTCACCGACAAGTAGAGGGTTGTTTTTGCGACGACGACACAGTACTTGGATGGTGCGTTCAAGTTCTTTGTCACGGCCGATAAGTGGATCGATATTACCTTTCTTTGCCACTTCATTAAGGTTAGTCGCAAAGTTTTCTAATCTGTCCTCTGAACTCGCTTCTTCTGCGCTTTCGGCGCCGAATGAATCAGAAGAGGAAGCGCTATCGCCTTCGTTACTTGCTTTAGTGATACCGTGAGAAATGAAGTTCACAATATCTAAGCGACTGATATCGTTTTTCTTCAACAAGTATGCAGCATGAGACTCTTGTTCACTAAAAATAGCCACAAGAACGTTGGCACCGGTCACTTCACTGCGACCCGATGATTGAACATGGAAAACAGCACGCTGTAGAACGCGTTGGAAACTTAGTGTCGGCTGAGTCTCACGCGTTTCGTCGCTTTCTGGGATAAGAGGAGTCGTTTGGTCGATAAAAATATCGAGTTCATTACGCAAAGCATCAAGGTCGGCTTGGCATGCCAATAACGCTTCCTTAGCCGCATCATTTTCTAATAATGCAAGTAGGAGGTGCTCGACAGTCATAAACTCATGTCGCTTTTCTCGCGCTCGAGCAAAAGCGCCGTTCAAGCTTGATTCTAATTCTTTATTCAGCATAAGTACCTCCTAAGGGAACAACAGTGTTGTCCGAACAAGTCTTTAAGCTTGCTCCATTGTACATAGTAGCGGATGCTCATTTTCCTTTGAGTACATCGTTACTTGCGCTACTTTTGTTTCCGCTATCTCTGCGCTGTAAGTCCCACAGATAGCTTTACCTTCATAATGAACCTTGAGCATAATTTCCGTTGCTTTCTCGATATCTAGTGAGAAAAATCGCTCTAGGATCTCGATTACAAAGTCCATTGGCGTGTAGTCATCGTTATTGAGTACGACGTTATACATTGCCGGTGGCTTAACTTTCGTTTTTTCTTTCTCCAGTAAATCAGAGCCTGGAGCCGCCCATTCAAAGTTTCTACTCATGTTAGCTTTGCTAAGGTTATTTTTGGACATCGGACATATGCGAGACTTAAATCTACCACATTCACCGTTTGGGGTGTACTAAGAAACGGTGCTAGAAAACGAGACCAAAAATCAAACCTATACATTCAGCCTAATCCACCATTTACCTTGCTGCAAATAAAAGATGGCTATTGCGTCGATTAACATATGTGATTGATTAAAAAGGCAGCATAAACATACACAAAACATATATTTGCGCTCATAAGTTACAAATAAGTTAATAAATAGTGCAGATTCTCAGGTGTGATTTGTTATTAAAAATGATCAATTTTCTACCAATTTCCTATTGACTGTGCTCAATCATTAGCTACATTGGAGCTAAAAGGTTTTTTTACATTAAAATTTAACAACACGGAATAATTACGCAAGGCAGCGATATTTCATGTCAGCAATGTAGAAGTTCAGAACAATGACGATAATTTTCGTCGTTTCAGAATCGTATCAATGACACTTTTTAAAGTTGATATAAACAACATCAGTAACAAAATGCATGAGGGATGTATAGCATGGCTACAGGTACAGTAAAATGGTTTAACAATGCCAAAGGGTTTGGTTTCATTTGTCCAGAAGGTGAAGAGGGTGACATTTTTGCACACTATTCAACGATTCAGATGGAGGGTTACCGAACACTCAAGGCGGGGCAACAAGTCGATTACGAAGTTGAAAGCGGCCCGAAAGGCTCACATGCAAGCTCCGTAGTACCAGTAGAAACTAACCAAACAAAGTAGTCGCTATTCATTTACTGCTCTTACTTAAACGCCCTGTTTAAAACAGGGCGTTTTTTGTTTGGCCAATAAAAAACGCCCCTAGCGGAGCGTTTTAAATAAGATTTAGATTTAGATTAACCTAAATCATAACTATGCATTAATCACAGCATTTAGTGTTGCGCTTGGACGCATTAGAGCTGAAGTCAAAGCATCGTCAAATAGGTAGTAACCACCCAGTTCACCTTTAACACCTTGCGCACTGTTTAGCTCACCAACGATTGCTTCTTCACTTTCAGATAGTTTAGCCGCTACGCTTGCAAACTCTTGTGCTAGCTCCGCATCTACCGTTTGCTCTGCAAGAGCCTTAGCCCAGTATGTCGCTAGGTAGTAGTGGCTACCACGGTTATCAAGTTCACCCACTTTACGAGATGGTGACTTGTTCATATCTAGGAATTCGCCTGTTGCTTTATCTAGAGCATCCGCTAGTACTTGAGCTTTAGCATTACCCGTTACTGTGCTTAGGTGCTCAAGCGAAGCCGCCAGTGCTAGGAACTCACCTAGAGAGTCCCAACGTAGGTGGTTCTCTTTTTCTACCTGTTGAACGTGCTTAGGAGCAGAGCCGCCAGCACCCGTTTCAAACAGACCACCACCGTTCATTAATGGAACGATAGATAGCATTTTCGCTGACGTGCCTAGCTCTAGAATTGGGAATAGATCCGTTAGGTAGTCACGTAGAACGTTACCCGTTACTGAGATTGTATCTAGACCTTCTTTGATACGAACTAGAGAGAACTTAGTTGCTTCAAGTGGAGAAAGAATCTTCAGTTCTAGACCATCTGTATCGTGCTCAGGTAGGTAAGCATTTACTTTCTTAATCAGCTCTGCATCGTGTGCACGAGACTCGTCTAGCCAGAATACTGCTGGAGTACCTGAAGCACGAGCACGTGTTACTGCAAGCTTAACCCAATCTTGAATTGGTGCGTCTTTCACCTGACACATACGGAAGATGTCGCCTTCTTCGACCGCTTGCTCAAGAAGAACTGCACCACTTGCGTCTACAACTTGAACCGTACCAGCAGCATCGAGGATGAACGTCTTGTCGTGAGAGCCATACTCTTCTGCTTTTTGAGCCATTAGGCCAACGTTTGGTACGCTACCCATTGTTGTTGGGTCAAAAGCACCATTCTCTTTACAGAAATCAATAACAGCTTGGTAGATGCTCGCGTAGCTACGATCTGGGATCATCGCTTTAGTATCTTTCTGCTTGCCATCTGGACCCCACATTTGACCAGAAGAACGCAGCATCGCTGGCATTGATGCATCAACAATGATGTCACTTGGTACGTGTAGGTTTGTGATGCCACGATCTGAATCAACCATTGCTAGAGGTGGTTGAGTCTCGTATACCGCTTGTAGATCAGCTTCGATAGCTTCTTTCTGGTCTTGTGGTAGAGATGCGATCTTAGCGTATACATCGCCAATACCGTTGTTCACATCAACACCTAGCTCTTCAAACAACTGACCGTGCTTTGCGAATACGTCTTTGTAGTAAACCTTAACCGCATGACCAAAGATCACAGGGTCAGAAACTTTCATCATTGTCGCTTTCATATGCAGAGAAAGCAGTACATCCTGCTCTTTTGCTGAAGCAATCTCTTTTTCAAAGAAAGCAACAAGCGCAGCCTTGTTCATTACTGAGGTATCGATGATCTCTTTATCTTGCAGAGCGAAAGCTGGTTTCAGTGTTTTCTTCGCGCCATCTTGACCAACAAACTCGATGCTTACTTCTGTTGCACCGTCGATAGTGGTTGATTTTTCGCTACCGAAGAAGTCTTTACCGTCCATGCTCGCTACATGAGACTTAGAATCTGCAGCCCATGCACCCATTGAGTGTGGGTTTTTCTTCGCGTAATTTTTTACAGAAAGTGGCGCACGACGGTCAGAGTTACCTTCACGTAGTACAGGGTTTACTGCACTACCTTTAATCTTATCGTAAGTTGCTTTGATCGCTTTCTCTTCGTCAGTGCTTGCTTCTTCTGGGTAGTTAGGAAGCGCGTAACCTTTCGCTTGAAGCTCTTTAATGGTTGCTTGAAGTTGTGGGATAGACGCTGAAATGTTAGGAAGCTTGATGATGTTTGCTTCCGGTGTTTTTGCCAACTCGCCAAGTTCAGCAAGTGCATCACCAATACGTTGCTCTTCAGTTAAGTAATCAGGGAAGTTAGCAATAATACGCCCTGCAAGTGAGATATCACGAGTATCAACGTTGATACCAGAAGAAGCAGTGAATGACTGAATGATAGGCAGTAGAGAGTATGTCGCTAGTGCTGGTGCTTCGTCTGTAATCGTATAGATGATGGTTGGTTTTTCAGTAGGCATGAAATTTCCCTATAGTTCTGACAAGCTCACTCATCGTGAGAATGTTTAAATTGACCAGTAGACAGTGCTTGAGAGCAACGAAGGTCTACTCGATAGTCGTACTCTATCTTATTTTTCATACCGTTTTATGACGGCATGAACCAAATCCGTGAGTGCGTTGTTATAATAAAACACGTTGGTATAATTAAACAAATTGGGCGTTATAGTCCATTAACTTGTTCTATTTTGTGTCTTTTAGGCGCGCAAATGATAGCTCAATTCCGTTTCAGTGAAAACTTTTCAGCACACTTCGTTTACATTTTTGCAAGGTAGTTAACATGTCTACTCGCTCTCGTAGCACTTCGCGCTCTAATGGCTCCTCTCGACAAGGTGGTCAATTTAAACAAGGCAGCAATACCTCATCGCGTCAAAACCACAAAGGAAATGAACGCCGCTCCTCTTCTACAAGCAAGAGTCATTCATCCAGTAAACAGCGCTACAAACGTAAACCAAGCAACGATAAACCTAGAGTCGTTCTTGAAGACAGAAAAGTGATTCTCTTCAATAAGCCATTCGACACGTTGAGTCAGTTTACCGACGGTGAAGGCCGAAAAACTCTAGCTGACTTTATCCCCGTCAAAGACGTTTATGCCGCAGGCCGCTTGGATCGAGACAGCGAAGGATTAATGGTGTTAACTAATGATGGTATTTATCAAGCTAAGTTGACTCAACCTAACTCTAAATCACCGAAAACCTATTGGGTACAAGTAGAAGGTGCTCCAACAGAGAACGATTTAGATAAATTGAGAAAAGGTGTCGAGCTCAAAGATGGTATGACATTACCAGCCAAAGTAGAGGTTATGCCAGAGCCTAGTGTTTGGGAACGTAATCCACCAGTGCGATTTCGTGCAACGATTCCAACAACATGGCTTGCCATTACGATCATCGAAGGGCGTAATCGTCAAGTACGTCGTATGACGGCTAATATCGGATACCCTACTCTGCGCCTTATTCGCTATTCAATGGGTGGGATGACTTTAGATGATTTGCAGCCAGGGGAATGGAAAGAGGTTTGAAGTAGCAACCACCAGCCTAACACTGACACAAAACAAAATTAGCCGCATACCACGGCTAATTTTATATAAATTTACAACTATTCATTACATTCAAACGTAAAAAAGCCAGTCGAAAGACTGGCTTTTATCAATTTCTAAGACTTGCTAATTAAGCAATGATTAGAAGCTGTAGAACATTGCAGCGAATACGTAAGTTTCTTCGTCTTTAGCAGAGTCACCAGTGTCTACGTCTTGTAGGATATCGATACCCATGTCTACACGGTCGTTAAGAGTGTACATAGCAGCGATGTTCACGCGAGACATGTCTACGTCAGCAGTACCAGCAACTTGTGAATCAGTAGTTACACCGTTGTAACCTGCAGCTAGAGTTAGTTGCTCAGTTACTGGGTAAGAACCAGATAGGTAGTAACCAGTTTCAGTTTTACCAGTGTTTGTAGAAGTTTCTAGATCGTTAACCCAGAAGTTTGCACCAAGAGTTGCAGCACCTACTTTTACGTTACCAGATAGAGATACGATTTCTTCGTCTTCGTTACCGTTTTCACGAGTTTCGTAACCAGCGTAGATGTTGAATACTTCTTGCTCTACACCGAAGTAACCATTGTAACCAGTTTCAGCTGCTTCACGGTCATCGTCAGTTTCGAAAGTAGAGATACCGTATGCAAATGCAGAAGCTTTACCTTCAAATTTGATTACGTTGAATGCGTCAGAAGTGTCGCCTGCAGAAGAACCAAACTCGTAAGTTGTATCACCAGCGCCATCTACTTTATCAAGAGCAGTGTCGTTTTCCCAACCGAAAGAAAGTAGACCGAAATCAGTCTCGTAACCTAGCCATGCTTTATCTACGTCAGTAGCTGGGCCAGATTGGATTGCTTTCTTAGACTCGTCAGTGCTGTAGTTCATCTCTAGATCGATTTCTAGGTAACCACGTAGACGGTTGTTTTGGTAGATAGTTGCAACTGTTACAGCTGTTGCCCAGTCATCGTATAGAGCTTTAGAAGCTGTATCGTAGTAACCACCTAGACCGATTGCACCAGAAACTGAAAACTGGTCTTTGTGCATTGGGTCAAATTCGAACTCTGGCTTAGAGTTTTGAGTATCAACGTTTGCGAATGCAGAAGTAGAAGCTGCTGCTACTACTAGAGCTAATAGAGTCTTTTTCATAATAAATCCACTGCCTTTTCTAAGAATGGGAGATCCTTGCCCGGTTCCCTTTTTATTTTTTGTGATGGTCATTACCACTCTTTGTTGGTTAATCACCGTCACTAAATTTCGAGGTCTAGATTGCAAAAGATTATCCTGCGTGTCAAATAAACTAAAAACAAACCTAAAAAAAAGACAAATTAAACAAATTCAATCACTTACAATTTTTTTCATCATTTTACGAGACACTTCTCGGCCTGTTTTAGCAAAAATATAATAGACCTAAAAACAACCAACATAGTTAAAAACACCAAAAAACACACACCAAACAACCAATTTTCAGAGTTATACACTTAAAGTGGTATTTTTTTTGATATTTATATTTCGCACAATAAATAAAATCGCTAACTTCATGAAGGTTCAGTTTTTTTTTGTGAACAAGATCTACCTTTGATTCAAAAGCGACCTATTTCGCGGAAAATGAACAGGCTAGTGAAATGTGCTACTATCGCGGCTTCGTTACTTGGGTCACAGTATGCTAACCACTAAAATACAAAATTCTATTCGCACTAGTTATCAAAACCTTCAATCTCAGTTGGAAAACTTTGTACCTAGACGCGCTCAAAACTATCTTGTTGCTGAAATAGCGAAGACACTATGTGGGCAATACCACAAGAGTAACCGCATGATTGTGGCTGAGGCTGGTACTGGAATCGGTAAATCGCTCTCTTACTTAATGGCGACAATTCCTGTCGCGGTGCTCAACAACCGAAAAATCATTATTTCAACTGCGACTGTGGCGCTACAAGAGCAGCTCGTAAATAAAGACCTCCCTCTATATAGACGACTCACCGACAGAGAGTTCTCTTTTATCTTAGCGAAGGGCAGGCAACGGTATTGTTGTGCCGAAAAGCTTGCAGTGGCGTGTGGCGCTGATGGTGGCCAGATGGCGATGTTTGAATCTAAGCCGAAGAAGAAAGACATAGAGCAACTGGAAACCATGTACCGAAGCTTTGCTCAAGGTAAATGGGATGGCGATAGAGACTCGTGGCCTAAACCTATTGACGACATGATTTGGCAAATGATCGTGAGCGACAAGCACAGCTGCAACAACAGTATGCCTGCACATCGAGACTGCCCTTTTCAGAAAGCCCGCTCCGAACTTGATAAAGCGGATGTGATTATTGCGAACCACAGTTTGGTCATGGCAGATGCAGACTTAGGCGGTGGCGTTATTCTCCCAGAGCCTGAGAACAGTATTTATGTATTCGATGAAGCACACCATTTACCTCACGTTGCGCGTGATCACTCATCGGCTGCAGCAAGTTTAAAAGGTGCCGCTTCATGGTTAGAACGTTTGAATCAATCGATCAGCAAACTTTCAGGCCTAGCAGAAGAGAAACGAGTCTATCGATTCAGAAATGAGCTTCAAGACTCAGTTCAACAGCTCATACCAACCCTTTCTCAGTTGAGTAATCGCTTTGATGCAACACAATTTGAAGATGGCTTATATCGTTTCGAGCATGGTGATCTTCCCGAATGGCTTGAAACCGAATCAAAAGACCTAAAGCAGTTAAGCCAGAAAGCGAGTCAAGCCGTCGCAAAGATTGCAGACCTTATCGCAGAAAGAGTGAAAGACGGCGAGCTTTCCGCCAAACTCGCGGAACCAGCCCTCGCTGAAATTGGCTTCTATATACAGCGAACAGAAAACCTCGCACAAGTCTGGCGCTTAATGGCAGAGCCCAAACGAGAAAAAGGCGCACCTCTTGCACGCTGGTTAGAACTAAATAAAGAGAGTGAAGGCGATTTCATTGTTAATGTGTCGCCTTTAGAGGTTGGCTGGCAGTTGGATCAGCAGATTTGGAGCCGTTGCGTCGGTGCGGTTCTCGTCTCAGCGACCATGCGAGCTTTAAACTCATTCAGTTTCTTCTGCCATCAGGCCGGCATCAGTCAAAAACCTGAGGATGGTGTGCAGTTTCTTGCGTTAGCGTCTCCGTTTGATTATCAAAATCAAGCCGAGCTAGTAGTTCCAGCAATGAAGTACGAACCACAAGCTCCGCAGTTTACTGAATATCTTATCGAGATTTTGCCTAAGGTAATTGAAGACAACAAAGCCAACCTCGTTTTATTCTCTTCATACTGGCAAATGAATCAGGTTGCTGAAGGTTTATCCACAGATTTCGTTAAAAAGGGTTGGGCTTTGCAAGTGCAAGGCGATACATCACGTGCGGAAATTCTAAAAAAACATAAAAACCTTATAGATAAAGGAAAAACCAGTGTGCTTTTCGGTACAGGTAGCTTTTCAGAAGGGCTTGATTTACCAGGCGAGCTATTGGAAAACCTCGTTATTACCAAGATTCCGTTTGGTGTTCCTACCTCACCTGTAGAGCAGGCTCATTCAGAATACATCGAGTCCAAGGGAGGAAATCCGTTTATGCAAATCACGGTTCCTGAAGCGAGTAAAAAACTGATCCAATCTGTCGGTCGACTACTGCGTAAAGAACGAGATTCTGGTAAAGTCACGATCCTTGATCGACGCATAGTCACAAAGCGTTATGGCAAGTCCTTATTAGACTCTCTACCGCCTTTTAAACGTACGATAAAATATTAACGAATTGAGCTGCAAACGCACTCCTAATAAAAACTGTTTTTGATTTGCTGACCAGCAAATTACAAAGCTACGCTGCTCATACAGCATATAACGAGAATAATAGCTATTTTATGGAAATGATTGAACCAACCATGTTGGTCATATTAGCCCTAGTTGCCTTTGCTGCGGGTTTTATTGATGCCGTTGCCGGTGGCGGCGGTATGCTAACCGTACCTACTTTATTGTCTCTGGGACTACCTCCTCATATTGCGCTCGGCACCAATAAGCTTGCAGCTACATTTGCGTCTTCAACAGCCGCGTTTACCTATTACAAGAAAAAGCTGTTCAAGCCTCAATGTTGGCTCAACGCTTTTGTTGCAACTTTAATTGGCGCGACAGTCGGAACTCTAGTCGTCGACGCCATCAGTACAGAATGGCTTGAAAAAGTGCTTCCTCTTGTGATTTTGGCCGCTGCGATCTACACCATTTTTCACAAAACGCCGAATGCAAACCAGAGCGTGCCACTCAAGCCATGCCCAGTTTTGAAGAAGAAACAGATAGCTCAAGGTTTTACATTAGGGTTTTATGATGGCGTGGCTGGTCCCGGAACCGGAGCGTTCTGGACAGTGAGTTCTATGGCTCTTTATCGCCTAAACATTTTGCTCGCATCTGGTTTATCGAAGGCGATGAACTTCACCAGCAATTTCACCTCTTTAGTTACGTTCGCAATCCTAGGTCATATTGATTGGGTTCTTGGATTGACGATGGGCGTTTGCTTAATGGTTGGCGCATTTGTTGGGGCTCATTCAGCTATCCGTTTTGGCGCTAAGTTTATCCGCCCGGTCTTTGTTACGGTAGTGAGTATCCTTGCCATCAAACTCGCTTACGAAGCTTGGTTTGTAAATCTTTAACTAAACGAACGTTTGGGCATGTCTAAATTCAATCAACTCGCTAAGATACTTGAAACCTTAATCGGCCACTGTCAACAAGTCGATGGAGCGCGTGGTGCTTATCATCAACCACTATTTGATAGCACGCTATTTAACTCACGGGCAAAATTATTAATGCCCTACGCGCTTGAAGCGCAAGCGAACTATAAGCGTATCTTACTCGAACAAAGTCACCAGCAATTATCTGCCGAGAGAGCCCTACACTTAACGGAAAAGCTGACTAATCAAGTCGCAGCGCTACAACGCGAACTGGCAAACTATGATTTGCGTAGTGATCGAAGCTTCAACCAAGAGCACTCGACCAATCAGCTCTACAACAACCTCGCGCAACATCAAGACTGGCACAATCGATTATCAAACATAGTTCAACAGAGAAAGGCATCATTTGATTCCGCTCCCGCCTATCAAAAAGAACAGGCAGAGAAAGCATGGAAACTGGCGACTGAGCGACTAGAGCGCTGTGAAGAGTCCATGAAAAAGATACACAGACAGATAGATTTAGAGGTTCCCAATAGAGATGAGCACTGAACAAACCCAGTCACCACTTGATAACGCTCCAGATGAGATCAAACTTGCGGTTGATCTTATCTACCTTTTTGAGAGCAACGAAATCGATCCCAAGGTTGCTTTAGAGGCAATTAAGATCGTCGAGAAAGACCTTCAAGCTAAATTAGCACCTAGCACCTAGCACCTAGCACCTAGCACCTAGCACGAATATAACAGGATACACATGTACCAACTTAACTTCTCTATGGCCGAGTTTGTAGAACAATACTGGCATAAACAACCAACCATCATCAAAGGCGGATTCAAAGATTTCGTTGACCCGATCAGCCCAGAAGAACTGGCAGGCCTATCAATGGAAGAAGAAGTCGACTCTCGCTTTGTATCTAACCAAGATAACAAATGGTCGGCTGAACACGGTCCATTTAGTGAAGATAAGTTTGGTCAGCTCCCTCAAAGCCATTGGCAACTTATTGTTCAAGCTGCCAACCATTGGCATCAAGGAGCTGCCCAATTGGCAGAATCATTTCAAGCCCTTCCGAACTGGCTATTCGATGATCTTATGATCTGCTACTCAGCGGAGCATGGTGGTGTAGGTCCTCATATTGATCAATATGATGTGTTTATCGTGCAAGGTCATGGCAAGCGCCAGTGGAAAGTGGGGGCGAAAGACGAAGGGCAATACACAGAGAGCATCCAAGCTTCTGCACTGCGTCAAATTGAGGGTTTTGAGCCTATCATCGACCAAGTGTTAGAGCCTGGTGATATTCTGTACATCCCACCAGGTTTCCCACATGAAGGTACCACCTTAGAGCCTTCAATGAGCTACTCCATTGGCTACCGCTCACCGAAAGAGCAGGAGCTAATCAGCAACTTTGCCGACTTCGTATTAGCGCATGACATGGGTGACACACATCTCCATGATCCACAGTTCAAGACGCAAAATAACTTCGGTCAGATACGCCAATCAGACCTTGCAAGCCTGACAAAAATGCTACATTCAGCACTTGAGCAACCAAACACAGTCAGTGACTTTATGGGATGTCTACTTAGTCAGTCACGCCATCAACTTGATATCGTTGCTCCTGATCCACTATGGCGTGCCGAAGAAGTCTCTAACCATTTAGCAGCACAAGGTGAGATCTACAAAGTTTCAGGCCTTAAAGCGCTATACCACGAAACTGAGACCAACATTGCTTACATCAATGGTGAAGTTATTAAGGTTGAAGATAATGACAGCGCTCTATTAACGTCGCTGTGTAATGACTCAGTCATCACATCAGAGAATGCCTTAAGTCCATCCGCTATTGCTCTTATCACTAACCTAGTCAACAAAGGCTACTGGTTCATCGAAGAGTAGTTACGCAGTTAACGCATACCAAAAGGGACACGCATATACGTGTCCCTTTTTAGTTTTGTAGCTATCTGCAACTCTAAACCTTGAACTGGTTTACTAAGGCTTGTTGCTGTTGCGATAGGGTATCAATCTGATTCCCCTGCTCTTCTGACGCCGAAGCTTGCTCAAGAATTTGTGCACTTAGGTCACGAATATTCACTACACTCTGATTCACTTCACCAGATACCGATTGTTGCTCTTCAGCCGCTCTCACGATCTGATTGTTCATGTCACTAATGGCTTCAATCGATGTAAAGATTGAGCCTAAATCTTCAACCGCATTTTGAACGTGTAGAGCCGTATCATTGGCTAAAATGTTACCCTCTTGAATCGCTTCCACGACATCCTGAGTTCCTGCTTGAACTTTATCAATGACCTGGCGAATTTCTCCAACCGAGGCCTGGGTGCGACTAGCAAGGTTTCGTACTTCATCGGCTACCACAGCAAAGCCTCTACCTTGTTCACCCGCACGGGCAGCTTCAATCGCAGCATTCAACGCCAACAAGTTGGTTTGCTCAGAGATGCCTTCAATGACACCCAAAATGTCTGTGATGTTTGCATTGTTCTTGGCTAACTCTTCGACAATCGGAACGGCACTAGACATACGTTCTACCAGCTTTCTCATTTCACCAGCAGACAACTCAATAACTTGCTGACCTTGCTTCGCTGAAGAATTTGCTTCACTCGCAGCGCCTACCGCGATTTCAGCATTCTGTACAACGAGACTTGCAGTCTGAGTCATCTCTTCTGCTGCGGTTGCAACTAGGTCGACTTCCTTGAATTGTGATTCACTGCTTTGACGTGTGCTTGAAGCCGAAGCCTTTGCTGCACTTGTAGTGCTAGCGACTTGCTCTGATGTCGCGATCACTTCTTTGATCGTCGGTTGCAGTTTATCTAGGAAACGGTTAAAGCCTTGAGCCAGTTGTCCTACTTCATCTTGGGACTTCACTTCAAGTCGTTGGGTGAGATCACCTTCACCAGAGGCAATATCATCAAGCCTTTCAACTACTTGACGAATAGGCTTAACAATCGAAAGCGACGCAAACGCGATGATAGCTAAACCAATTAAAATAAATAGACCACCAGCGATCATCTCGGTTTTGATACCTTCACTCAGTTTGTCACTAATGATGGCATCAAGCAGGTTGGCATCAGCGACTACGCTGTCGCGTGGGATCTCTAACAAGATTCCCCACGTTTGGTTTGCAGCAACAACCGGGGCAAAAGCTAATAGCCACTCGCCATTGTCACTCCACTGAGTCATCGTTTCTCCGCCAAACATGAAATCTGTGAGTTGGTCGTTACTCGTATGGTTACTAGCAAACTGTGAACCCGTTGCAATAGAAGCGTTGTCTGCAGCAATTACGGAGCCATCTAAGCTCACCACGTAAATCGCGCCGTTACCTTCGAATAATTCAGCATCTGATTCTGCAACAATTTGAGTAAGTGCATCCAAGCGAAGATCAATGCCGAGGAAACCAATCGCCGTATCATCAACCATTATCGGTACCGAGATAGAAGATGTTAGCAGTGACTGACCACCACTAGTCACAACCTTTGGCGTACTGATACATGTTTGGCCACTCGACAACGGACAATAAAAGCGTTCGCTGTTTGAGTTATCGTTTAGGATTTGTTCAGAGAGAACATTAGCCAGTACATTTTCTCCGTTGTCAGCTACTTTCCAATATGGCGCAAAACGACCCACTTCGTTAGAACCTACATAGTCTGCATCCACATAGTTGCCATCTTCACCGTCTAACATATCTGGACGAAACACCAAGTAAGCACCGAGTATTGAGTCAAAGTCCAACACCGAACGACGAATCATCTCGTCTAAGGCGGTTCTTAACTCTTCGCTTGGCGTGAAGTTCTCTTCAGCGTTTGTTTTTAGAAACTTTGCACTCGCGGCCAACATTTCAGCACGATAGATAGCCTCATCTACATAACGTTGAGTTTCTTGTGCATTTAACTGCGAAACTGAAGCCAATAGTTGTTCAGTTTTGTTAATGACAGAGTCCGAACTTTGGGACTTTATCACCTGTTGATTACTAGAAGCGTTGTAGATCGAGAAACCAATAAGAGAGAGTGACGTGATGATTAAACAACACCCAGCCAAAAGGGTGATTTTCCACTGTACCGAAAGTGAGCGCATTGAATATCCTTATTTAAGCCAAAAGACTTCCGTGAACCTAAAAACATACCGATAGCAAAAATACCATTCTACTTATGTCTATTAGACGAATAGCTTAGCCGACAATTACAGCACAAATCGGTCACATATAAAACGAAAGTTTATATAAATGTTAATAAATCGTATCTTTCTATTTTTACACACTGATTTTCAATCACTTTCGACTTGTCAAAGAGGCATGTCAATGAAGCCGACCCACACGTTTAACATCTTTAAATATAACCAATTTCGGATTATTTTTTCTAATCCATGTTATAGATTTTTATCTTGTTCAACTTCACACTTTTTGATTGCTAATTCGGCAATCAAACTCTAACATCTCGCGCCTAGATTCCCTAATCGCTTTATTCAATTGGCTCTCCATAATGGAGCGCTAAGGCTTTTTACGTTTTTAATTTTTGGAGAGATACGCAAATGTCCGCCTCGTTTCCATTAGCGAAACTTACCTTTTTAATCGCTATTCTGACAGCCGTAGGTCAAATGACTCAAACGATGTACGTGCCTTCTATCGGTCATATGGCAGGTGAGTTCTTGGTTTCTGCGTCTTCACTTCAAGCAGTAATGGCGTGTTACCTGATCCCTTATGGTTTGTCGCAATTTGTTTACGGTCCGCTTTCTGATCGCCTCGGTCGTAAACCAATCATCGTCGCAGGCTTAGTCATCTACATCCTAGGTACCTTAGTCGCCCTATTCGCTCATGAATACGAATGGTTCTTGGCGGGTAGCTTTATTCAAGGACTGGGAATCGGTTGTGGCGGCGCGATGTCTCGTACATTGACTCGCGACTGTTTTGAGGGCGCTGAATTACACCGTGCGAACAGCTTAATCAGCATGTGTGTGATTTTCTCCCCATTGATGGCACCTGTACTGGGCGGTTACCTAACAGAAGCTTTCGGCTGGCGTTCTAGCTATTTGTTTCTCGCGCTGTTTGGTATCGCTGTTGTGATCACCATGATGACGAGCATGATGGAAACATTGCCAAAAGAGCGACGCAAACATGAGTCGGTCGTCAACAGCTACAAGTTTGTTCTATCAGACAAACGCTTCCAAGGCTTCTTATTGGTATTGGTGGCAACATTTGCAGGCGTAGCTGTGTTCGAAGCAGCCGCAGGTGTATTGCTTGGTGGTGTACTTGGTTTGCCAGCAACCACGGTAAGTTTACTATTTGTGTTACCGATTCCTGGTTACCTCGTGGGTGCTGGCCTATCGAGTTACATCGCACAACGTCGTTCTGAGCGCCGCGCGTTGAATGTAGGTTTGGTATCGATCTTAGTTGGCTCAGCTGTCGTGCTTATCCCAGGCCTATTCGGTCTAACAACAGCATTAACTTTGATTGGCGGTGCAACCATTTACTTCTTAGGTGCTGGTATCTTATTCCCAGCAGCAACAACGGGAGCCCTTTCGCCATTCCCATACCACGCAGGTACTGGCGGCGCGATCTTAGGTGGTATGCAGAACTTAGGTGCTGGCATCGCAACACTGTTGGCATCGTTCTTCCCAGCTCAAGATCAACTGCCACTGGGTTGCTTGATGATTACCATGTCGCTTATCGCTATGCTTGGTTTACGTTGGGTTAATCGTAAGCCTGACCACTCAAACGAAATGCCATTGGCTATCTAAAACAAACTCGAACCTTGCCCAAACAAAGAAGAGGGACATGCTGAAAAGTGTGTCCCTTTTTTACTACCCGTTTACCCTCGTCTCATGTCTACCACTAATTTCACCAAACATTACTTTGATTTTTAAAAAACAATAACAGACACTTACGATGAAAGTGCATATCCAGAATCCAATTATAAATAATATCACTGGAAGGAAACTAACCACTAAAGGATGCTGGCAATAAAACGAGTAAGGTGCACGCTAAGGATATAAAGATGCGTTTCGCTTTAACCACATTAGCCGTATCGGTCGCGCTTGTCGCCGGATGCAGCAATCAAGGAATAACAACCATGAACCACTACTCTCCATCGCAACTCATCGCTCAACAAACCCAAGCTCCCGTTGCTAAGAAAGTCCCTCATTCAATGACGACTCATGGTGACACAAGAATTGATGATTTCTATTGGATGCGCGATGACGAGCGCCAAGACCCAGAGATATTGCAACACCTCCAGCAAGAGAACCAATATGCCGAGGCTGTTCTGAAGCATACAGAAGCATCTCAAAAACAATTATTTGAAGAGATCAAAGGCCGAATCGCGAAGGACGACAATTCGGTACCGGTTCGCAAAGGCAGCTACTACTACTCAAATAAAGTCACAGGTGACAACGAATACCCAGTTCATTTGCGCGAAAAACACTTTTTAGGAATAGACAAACAAGTCATCTTAGACGTTAACGAACTCGCCAAAGAACATGAATTTTTCAGTATTAGTGGTCTATTTGTCAGCCCGAGCGAAAATATGTTGGCCTATGGCGAAGATACTCTGAGCCGCCGTATTTACACCATTAAGATTAAAGACCTGACGACAGGTGAATACCTAAACGATGAAATTAAAGGGGCTTCGAGCGCTATCGCATGGCAAAACGACAACCAAGCCTTCTACTACATCAAGAAAGATCCACAAACTTTACTCGGTTATCAAGTTTACCGCCACGTATTGGGAACACCTCAAACAAATGATGAGCTGATCTACGAAGAGACTGACAGCGCTTACTACACCAGCATCAGTAAGAGTAAAGATGGCCAGCAGGTATTCATCTGGCACTCGAGCACAGAAACCAGTGGTGTTTCAATTATTGATGCCAACAACCCAAATGCAAAAGCAGAAGCCTTCTACCCAAGAGAAACGGGTATTGAGTACAGCATCGCCAAGCTAGAGGATTGGTATTACATCTACACCAACTACCAAGCAGTCAACTTCCGTTTGATGAAAACAACGGCTGAAAATATGCATGACCGTTCAAAATGGGTCGATGTCATTCCAGCTGACGACAACGTACAGCTTGTCGATTTTGAGCTGTTTAATGATCATCTGGTTTACGAGCAGCGTTCAAATGGATTGTCTACAGTGAAGGTTCGTCAACTATCTACAGGCAAAGAGTTTCCACTTGAGTTCAATGACACCGCTTTTGCTGCCTACCTAACTAGCAACTATGAGTTAGATAACTCAAAAGTACGAGTCTATTACAGCAGCTTAACGACTCCGGGTACTTACTATGACTTCGACCTAACGACAGGTGAATCTGAGATCATGAAGCAAACGCCGGTATTAGGTGATTTCGACGCGGATAATTACCAATCAGAGCGAATCATGATTACGGCTCGCGATGGTAAGCAAGTGCCTGTCTCTTTGGTTTATCGCAAAGATCTCTTCAGGAAAGACGGCACTAACCCAATTTACCAATACGGCTATGGGTCTTACGGCTCGACCATAGAACCGACCTTCAGCTCAGTTCGCCTTAGCCTGCTAGATCGAGGCTTCGTTTATGCCATCGCACATATTCGTGGTTCGGAAATGCTAGGACGCCCTTGGTATGAAGATGGCAAAAAGCTGACTAAACAAAACACGTTCAATGATTTTATCGATGTAACTAAGGGTCTAGTTGAAGAAGGTTACGGCGCTAAAGATAAAGTGTTCGCAGTAGGTGGTTCAGCTGGCGGTCTGTTGATGGGAGCAATCATCAACCAAGCGCCTGAGTTATATCGAGGCATTGGGGCTCATGTTCCATTTGTGGATGTAGTAACGACCATGCTTGATGAGTCGATTCCTCTAACGACCAACGAGTACGACGAATGGGGTAACCCAAATAATAAGACCTACTACGATTACATGTTGAGTTACTCGCCATACGACAACGTGAAAGCTCAGAATTACCCGAATATGTTGGTGACAACAGGTCTGCATGACTCGCAAGTACAATACTTTGAACCTATGAAGTGGGTTGCGAAGCTGCGTGAGATGAAAACAGACAACAACGTACTAGTGTTCAAAACCGACATGGAAGCAGGTCACGGTGGTGCATCGGGTCGATTTAAACGACTGAAAGAAGACGCACTGGAATACGCGTTCTTTTTAGATTTACTCAAGACTCAGTAGATTCAACGTTAGTATCCACACCATTTCATGTCGCCATTTTGTCTCTACAAGTGGCGACATACATTATGAAGCGTGGTTAAATACGATTAACTATGAAACTCACCAAATCAAATAATCTTTGCTGCACTATAGGCAAAGGTTTACGAGAGGTATAAAAATAAATGAAAGTAATTAGCTTCAACATCAATGGCCTAAGAGCCCGCCTTCATCAACTGCAAGCAGTTATCGATAAGCACCAACCAGATGTTATTGGCCTACAAGAAATCAAAGTTCATGACGAAGCTTTTCCACTCGCTGATGTCGAAGCTATGGGGTATAAGGTTTACTTCCACGGTCAAAAGGCGCACTACGGTGTCGCGATGCTATGTAAGCAAGAGCCTATCTCTGTGCAGAAAGGTTTCCCAACAGACAATGAAGAACATCAGAAACGTATGATCATGGCAACGTTTGAAGATGAGAATGGCGAGAAGACAACCGTACTCAATGGCTACTTCCCTCAAGGTGATAATATTAACCATGAGACTAAGTTCCCATACAAGCGTCAGTTCTACAAAGACCTAATGACTTACCTAAACGATCACCACAGCAATGACGAACAGATTGTTGTTATGGGTGATATCAACATCAGCCCAATTGATGCCGACATCGGTATCGGTGAACCAAACGCTAAACGTTGGTTGAAAACGGGCAAGTGCTCATTCCAACCAGAAGAGCGCCAATGGTTGAAAACACTATTAGATTGGGGCTTTATTGATACTTTCCGCCAGCTTCACCCTGATGTTACGGACCAATATTCATGGTTTGATTACCGCTCGAAGGGCTTTGTCGACAACCGCGGCCTTCGTATTGATGTGGTACTAGCAACTCAAAAACTTGCCGACAAGTGTACTGAAGCAGGCATCGACTACGAACTGCGTGGCATCGAAAAACCGTCTGATCACGCGCCGATTTGGTCAACATTTAAGTAGTCAGATTCTATGTAAAAGGGGGGAGCCACAGAGGCTCCCCCCTTTTTTCGTTAGTTAAGTGGCCAGGCTGTCACACCATCGACACTAATTGGAGTGGTAGCAAACTCATCAACGCAATACCCTTTGCTCGAACTTGCAAAGTAGGTCAACGGCATTGGGGTTAGGCTCAGAGTCGCTACTTGAGACTTGGCTTTATCGGTAAAACTAAAGCCCCACATGTCTAAATAGTTTCTCATATCACGCTCGTTAACGTAGCTTAATGCAATCAACAACCAGTCATCATTGGTGATTTGGTTTGCTTCATCTCTAGAATAGCTATCAAATCCAATCGTCTGTTTGTTGGTGTTCCAAAGCTCATCGCTGGATTTAAGGCGGTTAAACTCACGTTCTATCAAGTGAAGTCGTCCTAACATATGCCAGCCGTAATCCAATACGCCCTGCTCTTGTGCCAACATCATCATTTGAATGAAAACACGTGCTCCCCAACTCCAGCTAGTTTGATTTTGTTGAGCCATAAACGCATTGGGATCAGGTTGAGTACGACTTTGTTGAAGCAGTTCGTACTGACCTTTAAAGTCTAGACTCTGACACGAAGATTCTTTACCCGTGTCTCGATAGTATTGAGACTTACTGTAGTAAGAATAGTAGTTGGTTGTGGCGTGACCATCCCAACCACTAAAACGGAAACGACCTTTTTCTAAACCATGGCCTAGCTCATGCAAATCTCCATGGCCTAAAGGATGAAAAGACCAGTATGCATCATAAGGATTGCCAGAACAGCCATAGCCACAAGTCGCTTGGTCAGCATTCATATGTTTAACGATATCAATCGTCTCGACTTGCCAACCTTTGTTGTCTCCATACGTATGGATTTCAGCGATTTCATTGATACCTGGGCCTCTAAATCCTGCTAACGCATGTGGGAAATTGTGCATGTACCGCTCGGTTGCCAACGCCATGTCTCGTGGCTGATTCCAATCACTAGACCCGATGGATGTTTGCATCTTGTCTAGCTTTGAGTGCACCTCAAAACCCGGAGTAATCAATTCAGCCCAATCAAATTTCGCTTCCGCTAACTCGGCAACAAAACGCTCATTATCATCTTCACTCCGCCAAACTGGATGTTGAGCGACATTCTCGAATTTCAACTCGACATCAATATCATTCTTATCAAAATGCACCTGAAGTGTCCCGCCATAAGCGGAGGTCAAGGTGATGGTCTCTCCGTGTTCAACAGGATAAGCGACCGATGTTAGGAACTTTGGCCTTGCGTAGCCGCCATCTTTTGAAAACTCATGAGTAGCACCACTGCGCAATGAGTTGAATGCTATCGAAGTACTCACATCATTCTTATCGACACGTGTGACTTTGATTGTTTGGCCGGGTAACGCATACAAGCCCGCTGAGCGGAAATTACGTTTCGATTCCAGTGTCACCGTTTTAGTGCTCAGTTGAACATCTTCAAAGGTTTTAGTGCTGAAATTGCCTAAACTTGGTTGTGCGGGATTCAACGAACGACTTTGATATTGCGCATAATCACTAAAATAGGACTTTAGAAAATCGATTCGCTCAGTGCTGTTCTTATCCATCGGATAATTGACACCTTGTCGATAGCTGTCCGCCAAAAGCAGTATCAATTTTTCATATTCGTAATCACTGTTAGCAAACAAGTCAATTTTTTGCTTATCCAGATTGTTTAGGTGAGTACGGATGGTATTGGCGGCTTGGTAAAACTCAACGTCCATCAATGATTCATCGCTACACGACTTATCGTCACATAACTTAAGATCGACATTGAAGCTGTCATCTTTAAGGCGTTTAAGTAAAGCTTGCTCCGCCACAATAGAGTCTGGGATTTGATCGATTAATTGATTTGGGTCCCAATCCGACAAGCCTAATTTACGCCAGTAGTTATCACCGACATACTGGATGTGCATTTCAGCAAAAAGAGCGCGACCTAACTCAGTCATTCCTCCATCTAAATGCAAATACAGCACAGGGATCTGGTTTTCGAATGCGTATAATAGACCGTCGACTACATCGTTTAGGTCGTCTCCATCATTCAGCTTTTGGGAAATAATGAGAAGATCTGGCTTACCCTCAAGACAGGCCTTTAGTTTGCCCGCATCACATGCATCATCTTCGTTGATCGACGCTTCTGAATTGATTGTGTTTTTGATCCAATTTCGTGTCGCACCGTCATCAGGGAAATAGTAAGACTGATCTAATTGAGCCAACACGATCTTGGTTGGGTTGTCCGTCCCACTCGTCCAACTCAATAAGTTCTTCAGCCATGTCTCCATTTGCTCATTAACTGAATCCTGGAAGCGTTGTTGGGTTCGAAATGGATTACTTGCTAATGCCGCATATCGAGTTTGAGATGACGTGTAACCGGCGACACCGATAACGAGCTCTTGGTCAGCATAGTTCTCGTTCATCGCTTTATTGGTTTTAAGGATGGTATCGTTAAAGCCATAGGTGGGAGAGATAATGGCCGTATCATGGGTTGGATCCCAATGTAACTGATTAAGTGGTTGCCCATTGTCACCTCGAACTAAATGGGTCTTGATCTGGTTGTATTGATGATTGAGATTTGCAACTAAAGATTCGCTAGCGGATATAAACTCGTTGCTATCCGAGACCATAGAGGCATCTCCACTCTCAAGCGCTTTCTGTACAGCCGTTTTTGGTTGTGCTGAACCACCAGAACCGCTATCCCCTCCGCAAGCAGTTAGCAACAGAGAAGGGATAGCCATGCATAAGAATAGTGAGATTTTTTTCATTACTGTACGACACTCTAATAAGATTGAGCTGAGTGTATCTATCACTTGCATTAAATCAATTCACACCCCAAATATCATTTTAAGTTCGGAATGAAGTTAACGATTTTTGAAAAGCCATAACCAACCATAGATAAATAGATTGCAGAATAGAAAACGGCGCTCGAAAGCGCCGTTTAATTAACTACTAAGTGGTCTTAGGTAAGCTAAGAATCGTTTCTCAGCGTATTTAAATACGGCGATGATGATAAAGGTCAGTGCCATATAGAACAGGCCTGCCGTTAGGAAAGATTCAAATGGAGCGTAGTAACGTGAATTAACCAAACGCGCTGCGCCAGTTAAATCCATAATCGTTACGATACCTGCAACCGCTGAACCGTGCAGCATGAAGATAACTTCGTTACTGTATGCAGGTAGTGCTCTTCTTAATGCACTTGGCAAGATAATACGACGGTAAGTTTTTGCCGTACTCATACCATAAGCTTTCGCAGCTTCTACTTCACCTTTCGGTAGGCCGTTAATCGCACCACGGATGATCTCAGCCGTGTAGGCAGAAGTATTCAGGATGAATGCCACCAACGCACAGAACCAAGCGTTTTCCCATAAAGTGTCTTTCACAGGGAAGAACTGATCCATGCCGTAATAAATCAAGTAAAGCTGAACCAGCAGTGGCGTGCCACGGAAGAAGTAGATAAATGACCATGCAGGTGCATTAATCAGCATATTGTGGCTATTGCGCGCTATCGCTAATGGGATCGCGACAAAAAGGCCAATAATCAGAGCTATTGTTACCATCCACGCTGTCGTCCAAAGACCGCTCAGGTAAATTGGAAAACTTTCAACAATCAATGAAAAGTCCATAATTACCTCGCGTGAATACTAAATTTACGTTCAACGAGCTTTAACAAGCCTGTTGAAACACTGGTAAAGAACAAGAAAATCAGTGCGACTGCCATGTAGAAGGTAAATGGCATCTTCGTTGAGCCTGCCGCTAACGCGCTGACTCGTACCATATCTTCTAAGCCGATGATCGATACCAAGGCAGTTGTTTTAAGCAGTACAAGCCAGTTGTTACCAAAGCCCGGTAATGCGTGACGAATCATCTGAGGCAGCAATATGCGGTGAAATGCCTTTACAGGGCTCATACCGTAAGCTTTTGCTGCTTCCATCTCGCCAGAATCAACCGCCATGATCGCACCACGGAACGTTTCAGCCATGTAAGCACCGAAAATGAATCCGATAGTGAGAACACCTGCTACAAACGGGCTCACATCGATGTAATCTGGTAAGTATGAGGTCCACTCATGATTTGGATCGCTTGAAGTGAACCACTCATTGAGCCACTCATTGATGGAATACAAACTGTTGTTTAAAAGGATCTGTCCACCAAAGAAGATCAACATCATCAATACGAGGTCTGGAATACCGCGGATAATGGTGGTGTAAAGTGTGGCAATGGCTCTTGCCCATCGATAAGGTGCTAGTTTTGCTAATGCGCCTAACATTCCTAGCACCATAGCTAAAAACAGCGAAAGCAACGCAACTTGAATTGTGAGTACAGCTCCATTAAGTATCGAAGCCTCATACCCTTGTAAATCAAACATAATGAATTCCAACAGAACAGCGAAAAAGTTGGGAGAGAAAGGGAGAGATGTGCTCTCTCCCTAGAGTCGTCTCAGGATATTACTGACCGTATACGTCGTAGTTGAAGTATTTAGCCGCGATATCTTGATAGATACCCTTTTCACGTAGCGAAATGATCGCTTCGTCTAGTTTCTTAGTTAGGTCTTTGTCTTGCTTACGTACTGCGATACCAAAGCCTTCACCGAACCATTTTGGATCTGTTAGAGATGGACCAACAAACTCGTACGCTTCACCGCCGGCTTTGTTTAGAACACCTTCTTCAAGTGCTGATGCATCACCTAGTACCGCTGCAACACGACCGTTTGCTAGGTCAAGGTAAGCTTCGTCGAAAGAACCGTAACGAACGATGTCTACAGTGTCACCGTAGTTGTCTGTTAGGTATTTGTCGTGCGTTGTTGCACGCTGTACCGCGATTTTTTGACCGCTTAGGTCGTCAAAGTTAAGACCAGCGCCTTTTTTCGCGATAAATTTGTTTGGAATCAGAGCGTATTTACCTGTGAAGTCAATCTTCTTCTTACGCTCTTCAGTGATAGACATTGCCGCAATGATCGCATCATATTTACGAGCAAGTAGAGAAGGAATAATGCCATCCCAGTCTTGCGCAACAATCTTACATTTCACTTGCATCTCAGTACAAAGTGCATTTGCCATATCCACGTCAAAGCCTTTTAGAGAGCCGTCAGCCTCTGTCCAGCTAAATGGAGGGTAAGCACCTTCAATACCAAAACGAACTGTTTTCCACTCTTTTGCTTGAGCTACGCCAGTTGCAGCAGTTGCAGCAAGTGCTGCTACCAGTAACCACTTTTTCATATCCCTACTCCTGTGATTTAGATATTTTTAATGTTGTGTTTATAGTTTGGTTGTTGTGTTCATTACACAGTATCGCCTCATACCTTGATAGCGATACTCGCAATACGTTAATAAATCGATGAGATGAACTGTTGTAAACGCTCTGACTCAGGGTTAGTAAAGAGTTTAGCTGGATCGCCCTGCTCTTCCACTAGACCTTGGTGTAGGAACATCACATGATTAGAAACATCACGCGCAAACGCCATTTCGTGTGTTACCACTAGCATGGTTCGGCCTTCTTCGGCCAAATCGCGCATAACACCCAGTACTTCACCCACAAGCTCTGGGTCAAGTGCCGATGTAGGTTCGTCAAATAGCATTACTTCAGGGTCAACAGCCAATGCACGTGCGATAGCGGCACGCTGTTGTTGACCGCCAGAAAGGTGGCCAGGGTAATAGTCTTTACGCTCGTAAAGCCCCACTTTCTTAAGCAGCATTTCTGCATTTTCAATCGCTTGTGCTTTAGAAACACCCAGTACGTGGACAGGCGCCTCAATCACATTCTCAAGAACCGTTAGGTGAGACCATAGGTTAAAGCCTTGAAAAACCATCGCTAAACGAGAACGGATTCGCTGAACTTGTTTTTCATTGGCAGGAATTGATTCACCAAGGCGGTTATTTTTCATTTGGATAAGCTCGCCGTTTACCCAAATCTCGCCGGCTGTTGGTGTTTCTAGTAGGTTGATACAGCGAAGAAAGGTACTCTTGCCAGAGCCAGAGGAACCGATGATTGAAACCACGTCTCCTTTATGCGCAGAAAGCGAAATTCCTTTTAAAACTTCATTTTGACCAAACGTTTTGTGTAAGTCCTTTATGTCCAGCGCTGGTACATCTTTCATGCGCTTTCTCTCCCAAGTTTGTGTAAATGCAAGGTACTCCGACCTTTTCATGCGATACAAACTAGCACCCAACGCAGCAACATGCAACAAATTATTAACCTATCATTTAGGAATAAATAGCACTTCACTCTGATTTATTATGCACAAGGTAGCGTTTTCCTCTCAATTTCATGAATAGCAGTTATAAAAAAGCCCCGATTAACGGGGCTTATTTGTTTTAATTATGTTAAGCGCATCTATTCTTTATCTTTCTAATGATAAGAATTTAGTGCTTTTACTCATTGCTTCTAATTCAATTCGAGTGCTTTCTTTCAAAATTAATCCATGAGCATCATACTTAGCGTCTGTAAGTGCAGTACTGTAGAAACCATTTTGTACATATCGGAAGTCAATATCTTCGTCATTTTCCGAAAACCAATAGCTTTGTTGTAGCTCAAAGCTATTTAAATCAGACGAATCTATAGCTTCAATGTTCGGAATAATTACTTGCTCGTTAGTAAAGCCATATACAGTGTGAAGTTTAGTTGAAGCACTTCCTAAGTTAGGCTTCAAACTTACACGTTGAATACCATTGTCTGTTGTACCAATAGAAATACTGTTAGAAAGATCAACTATCAGTGCATTACTCGCGCTATTGCTTCTATTTGATATCTCAGGGTCCAAGTCAGCTAAGGTAGTAACATTGAATACGTCATCTTCATTAACGTCTAAATCCCATGTATCGTCTAGTGGAATATTTAGCTCAGCACTCCAATTCATAACAGGAGTACCAGTTGTACTCGCATACCATTGCTCTCCGTCACGGAGCATATTTGTATGATAATATTCGCTAACAGTATTTGCCTGAGTTACCAAAATCTTATTCGTGTTTTTATACGCAATACCTATATCCAGATCGTCATATGAAACAGTTGAGCCGCGTACTATAGATTTTTGATCACCTGTATATGAAAGCTCAATACTGCTACTGGACCAATCATCAAACCCGTACTGGAATAAGCTACCGTCAGCACGGTACTGAGTTGCTAGCGTTATATCATTGCTAAGCGCTTGGAAACCAGTACTCGTATTTATTTCTGGGTTATTCGAAGTTTCCTTATCAATACCAGAAGTGAAAACGTAAGGGAAAACAGCCGAATCACCAGAAGTATCATCACCAGTATTTATGTAACGGATGTTATTTTGTGTTACTTCGGACAAGTTCGTACCAGTAATACAAGATAACGAAGGAATTGGAGTCACGACAGTCATAAGCATCGTCGACATATTAGAAGCATTTGCTTCTAATAATTTCTGAGAAAAAGATGTAACGTACAAGTCAAAACCAACTTGTTCTTTGATACTCACAAAACCATTTTCTGGAATATCATCAACAATAATTTTAACTTTACCGTTGCTTACTGTCTCTTCTGATTCGGCGACAACCTCACCGTTCTCATCGATGTAAACAATAGAAAGTAAACTATCCAAAGCATCTTCAATTGGCTTTGCCACCAGCACTTCCGTAGTTACATTTTCAATACCGCTATTATTAGTTACCGTTCTTTCTCTATCGTAATATTGGCAACTTCCAGCAGTTGAAGCATCTACTTTATCTACTTTAACAAACTCAAGTTGAATACTCGTTTTGGCCGGCGCACCGCCACCGCCACCGCCGCCACCGCCGCCACAGCCAACAAGTAGTCCTGAGATCATTGCCGCTAGTGGCAACATTTGTGTCTTTTTCATCTATTTCCGTCCTGTTTGTGGCAACAGCGCGCCAAAATTTAGTCTCTGCGGAAGATATAGCAAAAAACACGCCAAGCATTAAAAGGCTTAATTGTTTTTCTGATAGAAATGTGACGAGGTGAGATAAACGTCAAGTTGTGAAAACAAATTACACGTTTTTTTAAAGTTTACTTATTGAGCTTTGTCATTTTGTAGCTTTCTTTCACACAAACTCATAAAGTGATCAAGATCAATCACCCTAAAGGGTAAGCTTGTTAGACTCCTCGACACACAATAAGGCATATAAAAATGCCAAATGTTTCTTTTAACTTAGCCGTATAAGGCACATAAAAAATGTGCAACATTATGCTAATGAGTTATAAACAAAAGAGATGACGCAGTTTTGCGCATTTATAGAATTCATTTTTAGAATTACTACCAAATAAAAATATGAGGAATCTATGTCAGACGTTGTCAACAATGCGAACTCTGAAGTAGAAGAAAAAAGCTATCAAGAGCTACACCGCCCTGCTTCTGAATTCGAAAGCCGCTCCGACTATCTAGATCACGAGCTGCAAATCATGAAGCCTCGTCGCTTCGGCCTTAACCTTCCTGGTCGTGACTTCCGTTTTGAACTTGAAGACCTTGTTCCAGCACTTGCTGGTACTATCGGCATCATCGCGATGTACTCAGCGGTTATGATGTCTTGGGCTGAAGGTCTGACGCAAGCTTGGGACCACGTAAACCTGGGCAAAGACTTCGCCATTGAAGTGGCTCGTGTAGAGATGCTTATTCCTGCACTACTCTTCTGTATTCTTGCTTCTGGTTTCTTCAATCCGAAAGCAAACCTTGCCGGTAACCACGGCCCAATGATCCCACTTATCGGTACCATTGCTCTTGCAGGTGCTCACCCTCTGGCATTGGCGATCCTTATCGGTGTATTTGGTTTAATCCTAAGTCTACTGAAAGGCGGCTCTAAACTGGTAAACCTCACCTCTGAAGGTACGGCCGGTGGCTTGCTCATTTTCCTAGGTCTAACAGGTACCATGAGCCAAATTAACTCAATCCAAGCTTGGGCGGTTGGTCTAGAATCAGACACAGTTGCAGCAGGCAGCATGGGGTACATTGGTCTTATTGTACTTGCCGTTACCATCGGTCTTTACGCTTTCCTTGCTAAAGTGAACAAGCGTTGGCTAGCGATTCCTGTTTGTGCCTTTACTGGTCTAGCGATTGCTCTGGTTCTTGGTGCAGGCTTCGATATCAAATTCGTAACTGAGACAGGTCTTCCAAACCTAAACCCTGTTTACTGGTGGGGTTCAACTGAAGAAGGTTGGATGCTAGGTCTTCCAAACATGGAACACTTCATCGCGTCTCTACCATTTGCAATCCTTGCGGTAGCTATGTGGTCACCAGACTTCTTAGGTCACCGTATCTTCCAAGAACTGAACTACCCTAAAAAATCTGAAAAAGTACTAATGGACGTAGATGACACAATGACTATGTGTTCTGTTCGTCAAATGGTTGGTACAGCTGTAGGTGGCGGTAACATCACTTCATCTTGGGGTACTTACATGATTCCAGCAGCGATCGCTAAACGTCCTATCCCAGGCGGTGCAATCCTACTTGGCTCTCTATGTATCATCGTTGCGATTCTTGGTTTCCCAATGGATGTTGCAGTGTGGCCACCAGTGATGCGTGTTGCACTTCTAGTTGGTGTATCTCTTCCTCTACTTGAAGCAGGTATGCAAATGGTAAAAGACAGCAAAGATTCACAAGCGGCTGGTATCTGTATCTTCGGTTCAGCGGTTGTTAACCCAGTTCTTGCATGGGCTCTAACGATGCTTCTAGATAACAACGGTCTGATCGGTGACAAAGAGCGTCCTAAGCGTCTATCTTTTGTAGACAAGATTGTTATCCCTGTAGGCGTACTTGTTATCTGTCTTGTTGCAATGCTTGCAGTTGGTATGCTTGAAGGCCAATACGGCATTAAAGCTTGGCTGTAAGTTGGTCTGAATACTCTGACCAAACGTATCTAGCCATCACAGCTGGATTCAAATAAACAGAGTAAATTCAAAAAAAGTTTGGGTGGTGAAAGTCACCACCCCTTTTTTCTCAACTTTTTTTAGCATTTATTGATTTAGTTTAAGGTTTGCAGATTTTTTTTAGCGTAGTCTTGAATACATCGAAGTGAGACACCATTTAAAAAGTAATGACAATATATATAATCATATGAATCTAATGTGATAATACATATTGTTATTAATAAGAGTGTACTACCCTATACAGGGGCGCTGGCTCAACAGCGTTAAAGTACGTGTTTTTTCTACTAAAAAGGTAGGTATGTCATGGCAGAGCAATTTGCTAAAGCTTGGGAAGGTTTTGCTGCAGGTGAGTGGCAAAACGAAGTAAACGTTCGTGATTTCATTCAAAAGAACTACGCGCCGTATGAAGGCGACGAATCTTTCCTAGTTTCTGAAGGTACTGAAGCAACAAACAAACTTTGGGCTTCGGTAATGGAAGGTATCAAGCAGGAAAACGCAACTAAAGCGCCTGTAGAATTCGATACTTCTGTTATCTCTACCATCACTTCTCACGATGCTGGTTACATTGAGAAAGACCTAGAAACAATCGTTGGTCTTCAAACTGAGAAGCCACTTAAGCGTGCTATCATCCCTAACGGCGGTATCCGCATGGTTGAGGGTTCTTGTAAAGCATACGGCGAGACTCTAGACCCAGCTGTTTCAAAAATCTACTCTGAATACCGTAAAACACACAACGCGGGTGTTTTCGATATCTACACGCCTGACATCCTAAAATGTCGTAAGTCTGGTGTTCTAACTGGTCTTCCAGATGCATACGGTCGTGGTCGTATCATCGGTGACTACCGTCGTGTAGCTCTATACGGTATCGACTTCCTAATGAAAGACAAGCAAGCTCAATTTGCTTCTCTTCAAGAGCAATTCGAAAGCGGTGAAAACCTAGCAGAAACAATGCAACTTCGCGAAGAGATCTCTGAGCAACACCGCGCTCTAGGTCAAATCAAAGAGATGGCTGCTAAATACGGCTTCGATATCTCTGAGCCAGCTCAAACTGCTCAAGAAGCTATCCAATGGACTTACTTCGGTTACCTAGCAGCTGTTAAGTCTCAAAACGGTGCTGCAATGTCTCTAGGTCGTACTTCGACTTTCCTAGACATCTTCATCGAGCGTGATATCGCTGCAGGCAAAATCACTGAAGTTGAAGCTCAAGAGATGATCGACCACTTCGTAATGAAGCTACGTATGGTTCGTTTCCTACGTACTCCTGAATACGATGAGCTATTCTCTGGTGACCCAATCTGGGCTACTGAGTCTATGGGTGGTATGGGTATTGACGGTCGTACGCTAGTTACACGTACTAACTTCCGTTTCCTAAACTCTCTATACACAATGGGTCCTTCTCCAGAGCCAAACATCACTGTTCTTTGGTCTGAGCAACTACCTGACGGCTTCAAGCGTTTCTGTGCGAAGGTATCTATCGATACTTCTTCTATCCAGTACGAAAATGATGACCTAATGCGTCCTGACCTAGAGTCTGATGATTACGCTATCGCTTGTTGTGTATCTCCAATGATCGTTGGTAAGCAAATGCAGTTCTTCGGTGCTCGTGCTAACCTTGCGAAAACAATGCTTTACGCAATCAACGGCGGTGTAGATGAGAAGCTTAAACTTCAAGTAGGTCCTGTTTCTGACAAGATCACTGACGAAGTTCTTAACTACGATGACGTAATGGGTCGCCTAGACACATTCATGGACTGGCTAGCTAAGCAGTACGTGACTGCACTAAACAGCATCCACTACATGCACGACAAGTACAGCTACGAAGCGTCTCTGATGGCTCTTCATGACCGTGACGTTCGTCGTACTATGGCTTGTGGTATCGCTGGTCTATCTGTTGCGGCTGACTCTCTATCTGCAATTAAGTTTGCTAAAGTTAAGCCAATCCGTGACGAAGACGGCATTGCTATCGATTTCGAAATCGAAGGCGATTACCCTAAATACGGTAACAACGACTCTCGTGTAGATGATATCGCTTGTGAACTAGTTTCTACGTTCATGAACAAGATCCGTAAGCTTAAGACTTACCGTAACTCTATCCCTACACAGTCAGTTCTTACTATCACGTCTAACGTTGTATACGGTAAGAAGACAGGTAACACTCCAGACGGTCGTCGTGCTGGTGCTCCTTTCGCTCCTGGTGCTAACCCAATGCACGGTCGTGATGAGAAAGGTGCTGTAGCGTCACTAACGTCTGTAGGTAAACTACCGTTTGCTGATGCACAAGACGGTATCTCTTACACGTTCTCTATCGTACCTAACGCTCTTGGTAAAGACGTTGAAGGTCAGAAAGCGAACCTTGCAGGCCTAATGGATGGTTACTTCCACCACGAAGCTGGCATTGAAGGTGGTCAACACCTTAACGTGAACGTTCTTAACCGTGACACTCTAGAAGACGCAGTTAAGCACCCTGAGAAATACCCTCAGCTAACAATCCGTGTATCTGGTTACGCTGTTCGCTTCAACTCTCTAACTGCAGAGCAACAAGCTGACGTAATCGCACGTACATTTACTGAGTCTCTATAATCTTATAGCTGACTAACACAGTAAAAATATTAGCCTCGCCAATGTGCGGGGCTTTTTTATATCTGCAAAGATATTTCGTGCACTCTCTCGACAAAATGAAATGTTAAGTTGCGCAAAAATGTTTTGTTACGTTCACTTTTTTTCCACACCTAGTACCAATTTGCGGTACTATTTCGGCTCGTTACCAAAGAGTACCTTTTCATGAAGCTTGTCCGTTTTCTACCGCTACTACTATTGTCTTTTTCGTCGTTCGCATCAGAGCGATCTACCGTCACTTTCGCTCTTGATAACGACGGTATTTTTGGCGTGGACCAAGACTATACGAACGGCTTGTTTTTGAGCTATACCTCATCTGGGATTACGCCTTACAGCTGGGCAAAGCCTCTCAGTCTTTCAGCTTGGGGAGCGAGCTCTCTTGATAAGTGGGAAATCACGGTCGGCCATAAGATGTACACCCCATCGGATATCGAGGTCACGGAACCTTTGGCCAATGATCGACCATACGCTGGTTTTCTGCATTCGGAATTTAATTACATCAGCCTTCACCCACAGCAGGCACAAAGATTCAACCTGACTTTAGGTACTACAGGTGAAAGTGCGCTCTCTGAACAAGCACAAAAACTTGTCCACTCAATCACAAAATCTGATGAACCTAATGGTTGGGAATTCCAGGTTGATGATGAGTTTGTCGGCAGTGTTGGTTACCTTAGCCATTTCAACCTAATGCGTTCTCGTTCTGTTGCAAACACCGATTTCGAGATATCTAACGTATCAGAGGTTAATGCTGGTAACTTTAGAAGTGATATTTCTACCGGTTTCATGCTTCGTTGGGGTACCGATTTAGGCGGTAACTTTGGTGCAGCAACCATTACTTCAGAAAACCCATTCCGTCCAGGTATGATCGGTGCATCGAACCGAGGTTGGTTTACTTACGCAGGCATAGAAGGTCGTTACCGATTCAATGATATTACGATTGAGGGTGACCGCTCTGGTGTTGAAAAATATGCACTTGAAAATGGCGAAAACCCAGCGATTTATGATGTGACTTTAGAGAACATTCAAGCGACGGCAGTAGCCGGCGTTGCTTGGTACAATCAACATGTCGGTGCTGCCTTCTCACTAACTATGAAGACACCTGATTATGAAGAAGCGAAAGAGTCAATTTATACGACAGGCGGGCTAACATTTTTCGCATTCTTCTAGGCATAAAATAGCCTAAGTATTCATTTGCTAAACATACAGATAAAGGCAATCAACCTCAGTGGTGATTGCCTTTATTTTTGGGCATTCAAAGGCGTATTGACCCTATTTTATGTACCGTTTTTGTAATAAAATAACCAACATAAATACTAATACGAGAACAGCTCATGTCTACAACTGGTCGCATTCACTCATTCGAATCTTGTGGTACCGTCGACGGCCCAGGAATCCGCTTTATTGTGTTTCTACAGGGCTGTTTAATGCGCTGTATGTATTGTCATAATCGTGATACATGGGACACGCATGATGGCAAAGAAGTTACCGTTGAGGAAATCATCAACGAAGCAAAATCGTACCGTCATTTTATGAAAGCCTCTGGTGGTGGCGTTACCTGTTCTGGCGGTGAAGCAATGCTGCAACCAGAATTTGTACGCGACTTTTTCCTAGCTGCAAAAGCGGAAGGGATCCATACTTGTCTCGACACGAATGGCTACATCCGTAAGCACACTGAAGTGGTGGATGAAGTTCTCGACGCTGCGGATTTGGTTATGCTCGACCTTAAGCATATGCGCGATGAGATTCACCAAGATTTCATTGGCGTTTCTAATAAGCGTACTCTCGACTTCGCTCGCTACTTGCATAAAATCGGCAAGACGACTTGGATTCGCTATGTTGTCGTTCCAGGTTATACAGATACCCCTGAAGATGCACGTCTACTAGGTGAGTTCATTAAAGATATGGATAACATCGAAAAAGTAGAGCTGCTTCCTTACCACAAGCTTGGCGCTCACAAATGGGAAGCCTTGGGTATTGAGTACCCTCTTGAAGGCGTAAACCCACCAAGCAAAGAGACTATGGATGAGATCGTATCAGTATTGAGTGAGTACCACTCAAACGTTAAATACTAATCAACCACGTTTCTATAGGCGCTTCATTTTTATGAGGCGCTTTTTTATGGATGCGACACTCCCCACTCATTCATGGTTTCTATTCATATCCTCTCATTTTTCGTTACAACTTCTGTTGATCATTTCAAAAAAACGTATTAAATCCGTGTTGAGATCATGTTTCGGTAAGTAGAATTGCTGTTACTCTTACTTCAACAAACAAATTACAACATTTAGTTTTTTAGTGAGGCTCCTCCCATGGAAATGACCAATGCTCAGCGTCTAATTCTATCAAATCAATACTACTTAATGTCTCAAATGGATCCTGAGAACTCTGCTAAATACCAACGCTTACAGACGATTGTAGAACGTGGTTACGAACTACAAATGCGTGAACTGAACAAAGAGTTTGGTTGCCTAACCGAAGCAGAGTGTCGTGAAATCATCGACATCATGGAGATGTATCACGCGATGCAAGAATCGAACAAAATGCTTGCGGAAGATGAGCGTAAAGACGTAGATCAGCGTCGCCTACAGTTCCTAGGTTTTGATATCGCATCAGAAGCACAAATCGTACATTACGTGCGCTTCTTGGTTGATTCTGAAGGTCTTTACCCTCAATTCGACAAAGCCGATCATCACTTCAATAGCCAGATGCCGATGCTTGATAAGTACCGTCGCATGTTGACGACATGGCGCAACTGCCCTCGTCAGTACCACCTTTGTGCGACAGAGCTATCTCAAATCTTTAACGCATAAAAGAAAGACAAAAATAACAAAGGGTTGCTCATGAGCAACCCTTTTGCGTTCTATGCTTTCAACCTAATCAATGTCAGTGATTAGAAAACGTAAGCAATACCGACATTCGCGGTGGTATTCACGCCACTCTCAATAATTGGGCTCTTCTCAATATCGCCTTCTAAGTTGGTGTAACGTACACCGCCAGTCACGCGAATGTTTGGCGTAATGTGCATGTAACCGCCGAAGCCAATAAAGTATTGCCCATCCCAGTCAGCATCAAATTCATCAAAACTCGTTCTTGCTGCCTCTTCTGCACTCACACCATAAAGATGGTTGTTCAAACGTTCACTATTATAGGCGTAACCGATTGAAGGCGTGATTCCCCACCCTTTTCGACGTATAGGCAAGCGCCAAGCAACTTCACCATAAAGGCCATTGTGTTTAAAACCGATGTCTGAACCGGCTGTCGCTTCAAACATACCAACTAACGTGATCACTTGATAGCTCACGCCACCTAATACGGATGCTTCACGCTCATCAAGTTGTTGAATATCAACATTATCTGAATCGCTTGGTTTTAGAGTTCTTGGGTCATACACAGCTCTAAATACAATGTTCTGTGGGCTGCCGACAGGAAACAAACGGTAGCCAGCGCTAAAGCCACGCATAAAAAAGTGTTCGCCTTCGTAACCCACCATCGGAATAACGGCGCGATTCGACGGCGTGTCTTTATACACTGCTGGAGAGTAAGAAGCAGCAACACCTAAAGACCATTGCGATATCTTAGCTTGAACCCCAGAAGTCACCAATAAAGTGGTACTTACCACTAACGCTTTTACCCAATTTCTGTTCACTATCAACCCTTCGTAAATCTGTATAAATTAAAACCAAGCGAACTATACAGTATGAGATACCCAAAAATCAACAATTCACCTGGTCAATGTTCGATAATGTTCATTATTACCCTGTAAATAATAAAACTTCAAAATTTAAAAACTCTGTTTAAAAGTTCTTCGTATAACTAGTCATTCGTTTAGGCGTTGCCCCTTAGTTTGCACATTCAGCAAACATCACAAATCCGACAAAAATGTAAATAAATGCATAATTGTTAAGCAGAATTGTATAAGCGGGTCTAGGCTTAAGTTGTGGGGAGTTCGTAATTTTCAATCGCTCGTCAGTTTTGACTGGTTAACAAGGGGAATGTGACTATGAGTATTTTCGACCACTATCAATCACGCTATGAAGCAGCCAAGGAAGAAGAGCTGACTCTGCAAGAGTTCCTTGGGTTGTGTAAAGACGATAAGAGTGCTTATGCCAACGCTGCTGAGCGCCTACTGCTTGCGATCGGTGAGCCTGAAGTCATCGATACCGCACAAGACCCTCAGCTCAGCCGAATTTTCTCGAACCGTGTGATCTCTCGTTACCGAGAATTCGAAGACTTCTACGGCATGGAAGACGCGATCGAACAGATTGTTTCTTATCTAAAACATGCAGCTCAAGGTTTAGAAGAACGTAAACAGATTCTCTACCTCCTTGGCCCTGTGGGTGGCGGTAAATCATCTCTGGCAGAGAAACTAAAATCACTCATGCAAAAGGTGCCTATTTACGTACTTTGCGCTGACGGCGAGCGAAGCCCTGTAAATGACCATCCATTCTGCTTATTCGATGTTAATGAAGACGGGGACGTTTTAAAGCAAGAATACGGTATTGAGAAGCGCTACCTACGCTCGATTATGTCTCCGTGGGCAGCGAAGCGCCTGCATGAATTTGGCGGTGACATTTCACGCTTTAAAGTCGTAAAAGTACGTCCATCAATTCTCGATCAAGTCGCGATTGCGAAAACCGAACCGGGAGATGAAAATAACCAAGACATCTCATCTTTAGTAGGTAAAGTTGATATCCGTAAGCTAGAGCACTTCTCACAAGACGACCCAGACGCATACAGCTACTCGGGCGCGTTGTGTAAGGCAAACCAAGGTCTTATGGAGTTTGTAGAGATGTTTAAAGCACCTATCAAAGTGCTCCACCCTCTACTAACAGCAACGCAAGAAGGTAACTTTAACGGTACTGAAGGCCTTTCAGCACTGCCATTCGACGGTATGATTCTCGCGCACTCAAATGAATCTGAGTGGCAGACATTCCGCAACAACAAAAACAACGAAGCATTCTTGGATCGTGTGTACATAGTGAAAGTCCCATACTGTCTGCGCGTTTCTGAAGAGGTGAAAATCTACCAGAAATTGCTTGAGCACAGTGAACTGTCCAAAGCACCATGCTCACCGAGTACACTTGAGCTACTGTCTCAGTTCAGTATCTTGTCTCGCCTGAAAGAGCCTGAAAACTCATCGCTGTTTTCAAAAATGCGCGTGTACGATGGTGAAACCCTGAAAGATACCGATCCAAAAGCGAAGAGTTACCAAGAGTATCGTGACTACGCCGGTGTTGATGAAGGTATGTCCGGTCTATCGACTCGTTTCGCCTTTAAGATTCTTTCGAGAGTGTTTAACTTTGACCAGACCGAAGTCGCGGCAAACCCGGTACATCTGTTCTACGTTATTGAGCAGCAGATTGAGCGTGAGCAATTCCCTCAAGAAACGGCCGAGAAGTACCTAGAATTCTTAAAAGGCTACCTAGTGCCTCGATATGTCGAGTTCATTGGTAAAGAGATTCAAACCGCATACTTGGAATCCTACTCAGAGTATGGGCAAAACATCTTTGATCGCTACGTCACCTACGCTGATTTCTGGATTCAAGACCAAGAGTACCGTGATCCTGAGACAGGTCAGCTATTCGACCGCGCTTCACTCAACGGTGAACTTGAAAAAATCGAGAAAACAGCGGGTATCAGTAACCCTAAAGACTTCCGTAATGAAATTGTAAACTTCGTACTCCGTGCGAAGGCGAACAACAATGGTAAAAACCCAGTTTGGACCAGTTACGAGAAGCTACGCACTGTGATTGAGAAGAAAATGTTCTCGAACACCGAAGAGTTACTCCCTGTTATTTCATTCAACGCGAAAACATCTTCTGAAGACCAGAAGAAGCACGATGACTTCGTCGCTCGTATGATGGAAAAAGGCTACACCGAGAAACAAGTAAGACTGCTCTCTGAATGGTACCTAAGAGTTCGTAAGTCCTCATAAGCCAAAACGTGTCGAGCTGCCTAGTGAGGGCAGCTCCACTACTCACAAGAAGTAGGTTCACGACGAAAATTTGAGAGGGAGTTCTTATGGCACAATTTATTGATCGGAGGCTCAACGGTAAGAACAAGAGCGCAGTAAACAGGCAGCGCTTTATTCGACGCCACAAAGAGCAAATCAAAGAGTCGGTAGCAGATGCTGTTAACCGTCGCTCAATCACCAATACAGAGACGGGTGAAGATGTCTCTATTCCGCATAAAGACATCAAAGAGCCAAGCTTCCATCAGGGGCAAGGGGGCGTAAGAGAGCGCGTCCATCCAGGTAACGACCAATTCATCACTGGCGATAAAATCGAACGTCCAAAAGGTGGTGGACAAGGTGGTGGCTCTGGACAAGGTGAAGCGAGTCCGGATGGCGAAGGACAAGATGAATTTATCTTTCAAATATCCAAAGACGAGTACCTTGATATTCTGTTCGAAGATCTTGAGCTGCCTAACCTAGAAAAGAATCAGATAAACAAAATCACCGAGTGGAAAACACACCGCTCTGGTTATCAAACTGCAGGTATTCCATCAAATATTGCGGTGGTTCGTTCACTGCAACAATCGCTCGCTCGAAGAACCGCGATGACTGCAGGTAAGCGCCGCGAACTAAACTCATTGATGGAACAGTTAGACAAAGTACAAATGACAGAACCTGCTCAACCTTTCGAAGAGACGCGATTAAAAGAAGAGATCGCTGAACTGAGGAAGAAAATTGAGAGTGTGCCTTTCATTGATACGTTCGACCTGCGCTACAAAAACTATGAGAAGCGCCCTATTCCATCCAGCCAAGCGGTAATGTTCTGTCTGATGGATGTTTCTGGCTCGATGGATCAAGCAACCAAAGACATAGCGAAACGCTTTTATGTATTGCTGTACCTGTTCTTGAACCGAACCTACGAGAATGTAGACGTCGTATTTATTCGCCACCATACACAGGCAAAAGAAGTCGATGAACACGAGTTTTTCTATTCTCAAGAGACTGGTGGAACGATTGTATCCAGCGCACTTAAGCTGATGGATGAGATTGTCGCAGAGCGCTACCCAGCCAATGAGTGGAACATATACGCAGCACAAGCGTCCGATGGTGACAACTGGGCAGACGATTCACCACGCTGTAAAGAACTACTGGTCAAGAAACTACTACCTACGTGCCAATACTATTCCTATATCGAGATTACTCGTCGCTCACATCAAACGTTGTGGCATGAGTATGAAAAGCTAGAAGCGACCTTCGATAATTTCGCCATGAAAAACATAAAAACGGTGGAAGATATCTTCCCAGTATTCAGAGAACTGTTCCAGAAAGAGACAGCGTAAGGAGGCTTTTCATGACAACAGAATCCAAAGTTGCAGAGAAAGATAGCCCTGCGAATAACAACAAGGGCAAGAGGCTACCAGACGGCCCTGATTGGACGTTTAATCTCTTAGAACAATACCACGTCGAGATCAAACGTGTTGCGGAGCATTACCGACTCGACACCTACCCCAATCAGATTGAGGTCATTACTTCTGAGCAGATGATGGATGCCTACTCCAGTATCGGTATGCCGATTAATTACAACCACTGGTCGTTTGGTAAAAAGTTCATCCAAACAGAGCAAAACTATAAGCACGGCCAGATGGGGCTTGCTTACGAAATCGTGATTAACTCTAATCCATGTATCGCCTACCTGATGGAAGAGAATACGGTGACCATGCAGGCGCTCGTGATGGCGCACGCTTGTTACGGCCACAACTCTTTCTTTAAAGGTAACTACCTTTTCCAAACATGGACGGATGCTAGCTCCATCATCGATTATCTTCTGTTCGCGAAAAAGTACATCGCGGATTGTGAAGAAAAGTACGGCGTCTCAGAGGTTGAGCAACTACTCGACTCATGTCACGCATTGATGAACTATGGTGTCGACCGCTACAAACGCCCTGAGAAGATCTCCATCGCAGAAGAAACAGCACGTCAACAAGAGCGTGAAGCGTACCTACAGTCTCAAGTGAATGAACTGTGGCGCACCGTACCGAAGAACCGTGATAAAGAGGAAGAACAGAAAGTACGCTTCCCAAGTGAACCACAGGAAAACATCCTCTACTTCATTGAAAAAAATGCCCCACTGCTAGAACCATGGCAACGTGAGTGTGTTCGTATCGTGCGCAAAATCAGCCAATATTTCTACCCACAAAAACAGACACAAGTGATGAACGAAGGTTGGGCAACTTTCTGGCACTATACGATTTTGAATCACCTTTACGACGAAGGCTTGGTAAGTGACAAATTCATTCTGGAGTTCTTACATAGCCATACCAGTGTTGTGGCACAACCGCCATACAACAGCCCTTACTTCAGCGGAATTAACCCTTACGCACTTGGCTTTGCGATGTTTCAAGATATCCGCCGAATCTGTGAAAACCCGACAGATGAAGACAAGGAGTGGTTCCCTGAGTTAGCTGGTAGCGATTGGCTTGAGGCGGTGCACTTTGCCATGCACAACTTCAAAGATGAGAGCTTTATCAGTCAATATCTATCACCCAAAATCATCCGTGACTTTAAGTTATTTTCGATACTCGACGATGACCGCAAGAGCGTGATTGAAGTGAGTGCGATTCATGATGAAATGGGCTATCGAATGATCCGTGAAAAGCTCGCCGCACAATACAACTTGAGTAACCTAGAGCCAAACATTCAAGTCTTTAACGTAGATGTGCGAGGCGACCGTTCAATGACTCTACAATACGTGCCTCACGACCGCATTCCCCTAGATAAAGGCTATGACGAGGTAATGAAGCATCTTTATCGCTTGTGGGGCTTTGACGTGGTCTTAGAAGAACTAAAAGACACGGGACATAGGGAGATTCTCGCGACGTGCCCAAAGCGCAATGATTACGGCTCGAAGATCTAACTAAACCCATCAACACATTACGTTCATCAAACAAAAAAGCGCACTGGCTAACACCAATGCGCTTTTATTTTTTATACCAGAGGCTTCCTATTAAGGAACCGACACTTATACGATTGGCTTTTGACCACGCTCAATCAGCTTAAGTAAAATGTTATCTGCCGACTTACCCGCTACGCCAGCAAGCTTGTCTGAAAGCTTCTTCTTTTGAACGTAGTGGATAGCAAGAACTGTCTTCTCTTTACACGCATCAACAACGATGTCGTCAGAAGTACGGATCTCATCGACCAAGCCTAGAGCATGAGCTTGAATACCAAACCAGTGCTCACCTGTCGCCACTTTTTCTAAATCTAACTCTGGGCGGTGGTCACGAATAAAGTCTTTAAATAAGCCATGAGTCTCTTCAAGCTCCTGCTTAAACTTCTCACGCGCTTTATCGTTATTCTCACCAAACATCGTAAGTGTGCGTTTGTATTCGCCTGCCGTTAGCTGTTCAAATTCAATATCGTACTTTTTCAGTAGCTTATTAAAGTTAGGTAGCTGAGCAATAACACCGATAGAACCCACAATCGCGAAAGGCGCTGAAACAATCTTATCGGCAATGCACGCCATCATGTAACCGCCACTTGCAGCAACTTTATCAACAGAGATAGTCAAAGGAAGACCCGCTGCTTTAATGCGATCAAGTTGAGAAGACGCTAGACCATAGCCATGAACCATACCGCCACCAGACTCAAGCTTAAGCAATACTTCATCGCCCTCACGAGCCACAGCGAGTACCGCTGTTACCTCTTCACGAAGAGAAGCGACTTCTTTAGCATCGATACTGCCATTGAATTCTAAAACAAATAGGTGCGGTTCACGCTTGCTGTCTAGCTCGCCCTCTTTCGCCGCTTTCTTAACTTCTTTGCCGCGTGACTTGGTTTTCTCTTTTTCCGCTTTCTTTTCAGCTTTATCACGAGCCTTGATGAAGGCATCATCATGTAAGTGATGCTCTAGCTGCTCGATCGTCTGCTTGTGGTGATCAGATAGGTTAGTGATTTCCAGCTCACCTTTTATCGCGCTTGATTTGCCACCCACCGATTTCGCAATCACTAAAATTGCAATAATGGCGATTACAACAGTCGCAATCTTGGCTAAAAACAAGCCGTAGTCCAACAAAAATTCCAATGTCATATCCCCTAATGTACGAATTAGTGTATTGTAACCATCTTGTCACGATTACCAAGAATTTCTAATCATTCCTGCGGTTATCTGTGTGATTAAACATCAATGGAATGACGAACATAAAAAAGAAGGATAAGCACAGTGGATTACCCAATCTCTACAGATGCCCTCAAAGATAAAGTAATTTTGGTTACAGGCGCTGGAGCCGGTATTGGCCGCCAAGCTGCACTAAGTTTTGCTCAACACGGTGCGACTGTAATTTTGCTCGGCCGTAACGTGAAAAACCTTGAGTTTATTTACGACGAAATCGAAAAGGCAGGTTACCCACAACCTGCAATCATCCCGCTGGACCTTAAGGGTGCCACAAAACAGAACTACATCGACATGGCCGAGACTATCGAATCTCAGTTCGGTCGTTTAGACGGTCTCCTGCACAACGCAGGTGTACTTGGTACACTGAGCCCATTCGACCAAATCGAAGAAGACACGTTTGATGACGTAATGCAGATTAACGTGAAGGCTGAGTTCCTAATGACTCAAGCTCTGCTGCCTGTACTTAAGAAAGCGGAAGCGGGTCGTATTGTTTTCACCTCTTCAACGGTTGGCCACTCTGGCCGCGCGTTCTGGGGCTCTTACGCTATCTCAAAATTCGCGACTGAAGGCATGATGCAGATCTTAGCGGATGAAGTTGAAGGCACAGCACTGCGTGTAAACGCGATTAACCCTGGTGCGACTCAAACACGTATGCGTGCTAAAGCGTACCCAGGTGAAGATGCGAACAAGCTTAAAACACCATTGGACATTATGCCTCTGTACCTGCACTTGATGAATCCAAGTGTGACAGACGTACATGGCCAGTGCATTGATGCGCAACCTAAGCGATAATCGCCTAGCATTTTGTACAAGCATAAAAAAAGAGCTCTCAGGAGCTCTTTTTTGTCATAACCGTTTTAAGCTGATTAGTGCAGCTTCAGGTTTGGACGTAGTACGCGGTTAATACGGCCTACCAACATCATCAGTGATGTCTTAATCACGCCATGCAGCGCCATTTGGTGCATGCGGTACAGCGAGATGTAAACCACTCGAGCGATACGACCTTCAACCATCATTGAACCTTTAGTCAGGTTACCCATCAAGCTACCAACCGTTGAGAAACGGCTAAGAGAAACCAGAGAGCCTTTATCTTTGTAGATGTAAGCCTTCAGATCACGACCATTTAGTTTTGCAATGATGTTGCTGAATGCGCAGCTCGCCATTTGGTGTGCCGCTTGTGCACGTGGTGGTACAAAAGAACCATCCGCTTGCGTACATTGTGCTAAGTCACCAATAACGAAAATATCGTCATCACGCGTTGCCTGCAGCGTATCTTTTACTACCAGCTGGTTGATACGGTTTGTCTCTAGACCGCCAATATCTTTAATGAAGTCAGGAGCCTTGATGCCTGCTGCCCAAACCATGATCTGAGCTGGGATCTTCTCGCCATCTTTCGTCGTAAGACCGTCAGCGTCAGCTTGAGTCACCATAGTCGTAGTACGAACATTCACGCCAAGTTTGGTTAACTCGGAATGCGCTGCGCTTGAAATACGTGGAGGTAGCGCAGGAAGAATACGCTCACCCGCTTCAACTAGGTTCACGTTAAGCTTGCTTGAATCTAGGTCGCCAAAACCGTAGGTACGTAGCTCTTTTACCGCGTTATGCAGTTCAGCAGAAAGCTCTACACCCGTTGCACCTGCGCCAACAATCGCGATGTCTACCGTACCCTGACCGTTCTTAGCATGCAGCTTCAAGAACTCATTGTTCATCTCGGTACGGAAACGATGCGCCTGCTCAGGGCTATCTAGGAAGATACAGTTATCGCGAACACCAGGAGTATTGAAATCATTCGACGTTGAACCGATTGCCATAACTAGAATGTCATATTCCAGCTCACGGCTTGGCATCAGTAGCTCGCCACTTTCATCACGAAGTTCGCTTAGGGCGATAACCTTACGCTCACGATCGATGTCGTTAAGGCTACCCATTTGGAAATCAAAGTAGTGATTCTTTGCATGTGCACGGTAGCTTAATGCGTCGACACCTTCATCTAAAGAGCCTGTTGCTACCTCATGCAGTAACGGTTTCCAAAGGTGGCTCGCTTTGCGGTCAACCAATGTAATCGTTGCGCGTTTCTTGCGTCCTAGGGTGCGCCCTAGCTTGGTTGCTAGTTCTAAACCACCAGCACCACCGCCTACTACGATAATTTTTGTCACGATGACAGTCCTCTACAAAATAAATAAATGGGGCTCGGCTCGATTGCTCCAACCGATAAATTCTGTTTTCTACTCGGTAACCTGCGTTGTCGCAGTGGGAAGAATCGATTCGTTTCCTATCACCGAGTGTTTAGAGGGGCTAAGACTAAAGTCATCTGCTTTAGTGTGTTCACGTGGATAAAATGCACTTACCTGCGAGGCATAGCGCAAAAAATGGGCAAGTTTATGACTCGCTCTCAATTTTTTTTGATATTTATCAAAATATTTTATTACCGAACATTATATAGAGCAAAAACGTGACCGCAACTAAAATCCTTACCTTCAATGAGGTTTCGAAGAAAAATAGCTAACGTTTGCGTCATTTTCATTCACGTTACAAATAAGTTGAACACAAAAAAGCAGCGCTTGTTAGAGCACTGCTTTTGGGCTAAAAGTTTTATAGCAAGTTAAGCGTTCTTGAAGGCTTTCATCGCTTGTAAATGCTGAGAAATCTTCTTGAATTTATGGCTCTCTTTTTCATCCCAAATGATCTGATAGTAATCTTCCAGCTCCGCGGCCGTTTTACTGTTGTCATGAATTTCATCTTCACGAGACAGTACAACTAAACAACGATCTTTGTTCTTCATTCGATATTGGCTGACACACTTTGTTGCAATATCTTCGTACTCTTCTGGACGGTCAATCCTACCAACCATGTTTTTTTCTGGTCTTAGGTTCGGGTTAAAGATCACCTGCTTGATGCCACATAAGAAACCGATGCGCTCAGACCAATAACCACCTAAGCCAACACCACAGATTATCGGGTGTGGATCATCAGATTGTTCAATCACTTTGTGTACTTCTTTAAGCAAGTGCTGCATATCGTGTTTCGGATGTAGAGTACTGTAGTTAATGAAACGAACGTCATCGTCAATGAATTGCAACTGCAGTATTTTTTCGTGGTTGCCCGGGCTTGTTGAGTCGAAGCCATGTAGGTAAATAATCATTGTACCTCCCTGGTAAAATGCTGGTACGTTTTGATAAATCTAACATGAAAAATAAGGTTTTAAAGTACAGATATCTGAATTTGCATTTTTCCCATCCTAAACGTGATCCTAGCTACAGAAAGTGCAACTGAGTGCTCGTGCTTCATGCAGGTATTGTTCATCCCCCCACAACTGGTGGGCTAGCAAATACCAAAGCATCGCCATCATTTTACTGTGCGGTAGCCAAGCTTCGACACCGTCTATCCATGCTTGGGTATCGTGAATGCCTCTAAATTGACAGTATTGTTTGACGGCCTCTTCTACTGACTCATTGGAGACTGAAATAGTCAGCGTTAAATCAAGTCGAGGATCCGCTAGTGCGGCATACTCCCAATCAATAATCTTTATCTCACTATCCTGACGTACGAGGTTGTAACCACCAAGGTCAAAATGACAAAGTGTGTTTTCCATTGGAGGGAGACTAGGTGCGGAGCGCCACTTTTGGTAAATCGTTTCAAACTCTTCGCTTCTATGCTCTTTATCAAGCCTCAGCCAGTAGTGGTCAACGCGAGCGGTAAAGCAAAAAGGATGCAAAGGCAATCGTGAAGTATTCACTAAATGTACAGACACTAAAGTTCGCATTAACTGCTGAAGTGAAAGGTTATCGTGAATGGTGTCGCCTTCAACCCACTCGACCAACAAACCTTGCTTGTTGATGGTAATTGGTTGAGGTGCAATCTGCAGTTGTTCTATTGCTGAAAGCACTTGATACTCTTCATGTCGAGAGATACAGAATGCTTCTGTGATTGATGTGATCGGTCGCCAAACAAAAGCTTGTCCATCGGATGCTTCAATCTTCCAACAACGGTTAGTCAGACCACCCGTTAGCGTTTGTGCTTTAACAGGAGATACATCGAAATAGTCATCGAGTGAGCCTAAACTCACATCTAACTTTTTGGCTTCATCCCAGCTAAAAATCGCCATATTCTCTGTTCTCCCTATAAAAAAGACACCAACGTCAACCGCAGGTGTCTTTTATTGTCACTTAGTCTTGGTGTAGCGTAAAGAGCGCACATCACTCATAACGGGTATACCACATCTATCGCTACTCAGACTGAATTATAGACCCAGTAGGCTCTTAGACTTTTGCTTACGGATTTCTGTCTCGTCTGCCCACTCGATTAGACCAGACTCAAGATCCATTAAACGCATTGTCATTTTGTAGTACACGTCTTGGTCACTACCGTCTTTCTTAACGATGCTTGATAGGTTGCCGTAAAGCATGTATTGAGCGCCGACCATCTTACCGAACTGAATCGCTGAGCTCTGGTTAACAAGTTCGTCGTTGTTTTGGAAATTCAGTTGATCACGAACTGACTCTACACGATCCATATCAACGAAGCGGAACTTACCTGAGTTCAACATTTTAGTACTGATTGTGTCTGTGATTGACTCAGTATCGATATGTTCACTGGTTTTGTTCTTAATGCGCTCTACAAACACGATCGGACGCTGATCACGGGTAATGTAAGAAACCGAACCAGAAGCCATCATGCTATCAACCATTTCACCAGCAATCGTTTGAAGGTCTGTAGAACCGAAATCGATGGTCGTGGTTTCTACTGCTTGCGCATCACCATAACTTACTTTGTTTGAACAACCGCCTAGAATTACAGCCAATCCTAATAGCGCAATGACACTCTTTTTCATTTTATTTCCTCACATATCCGAGTAAGACAACGCCCTACCCATAAATTTTAGGAGCTCAGTTGAACGGTTATCATCATGTTCAACGGAACCGTTAAATATTACTGTTCCCGAAACTGCACTCTAAACTGTGTTGCTTTCGGGTTTACTGAAATCTCTGACAAGGTGATGGTTTCAAAACCACGTACAATGGCTTGCTTCCAAGGCCCTTGTTTCAAATTCACCTCTAGGCCTGCATCGTCATACCAATAAAAGCGATAGAGGATGTTCTGATCACCCTTGTATTCACTAGTCAGACGCACAAGTCCACGAGTATGACCGTCTACTTGGTCGGTTCTAACATCATCAACTAGCAGTCGACTACCTAGTACCTTGTCACCAAAAAATACGTTTTGTGTTAGGCCATCAACACGTACACCCGCTGTGTTCTCTGCACAACCGGCTAAGGCTGCTACAGCCGCTAAGCTCACTAACCACTTTTTCATTACAGCCTCCCTAGCTGCTTGTGCCACATGGTGGCGTTGTTCCCTTGACGAGAAACCCAAACCAGCGTGGTTTGCCCTTCTCGCACATCAAACTGATATGACTTGCCGCCCGCTTCTAACGTGTAGTTACCTGACGCTGCCACATAGGTGCTGCTCTTCACTTGAGCTGGCAGCGACTGCCAACTGCGAGTATCTGGTTGTTCAGTCAGCGTATTCCAAACATTGAACAACAAGTTGCCGACATCATCACCCTTCGTCGCTTCTTTACGAATTCGGTCTTTTGCGACCACTCGCAGTGCTTGACGAATCACAATACCCGGCAGGCGCTCAGATAAATCGTTCTGTGCCATGGCGTCTACATCGGTCAACAAACTGCCGTTAAGCGAAGTGCCATCGATACGAATCGATGTAAATCGTTCATTTGGCTGCTTTGAATAGTATGGCAGAGCTAGAGAATATATGGCGCCTTGGTCGCGACTGTCATAAACCGGTAAATCTAGACGCCAACTGTCCATTGCTTGTACAACGCTCTGCTCATCTAAGACGATCACTCGTCCTTCACCAGAATTAAGAGACGCTGGCATTGAGTAGCGTTTCTTTAGCTTCGCTAAATCTTCACGCATACCTAAACGCTGAGCCACCAGCATAGTGCGTTCGATTATTTGTTGGTTATCAGGCATCACCGCCAATGCGCGTCGATAATCAACGTAAGCACTGTTAAGGTCATTAGACGCCTCATAAAGCAGGCCAGACAAGAACATCAAATATGCGTTTTGCACAGATTGCAGCTTCTTACCTGCGTCTGGGTAATTCGAGAGAATACTGCCCACGTTAGCTGAAAGCCCTTGAGACCTCGCATCATTTGCTGCGCGCTGAAGTTCTGCTTCACGTTGCTTCTTGGCTTGCTCCTGAACTTGGTTAGCTCGGCGCATTTCTACCAATGCACCCTCTAAATCATTCTGTTTGAGATAATTCAATCCAAGATAAAGATGAAGAAAGCCTAACTCATAATCGGCTGGGGTATATTCGGTAATGTTGTCATTAACGGCTAATGCACCCACACTAGCAGCGCTGTCTGTCACCGACACCACGGCTTTATCTTGCTGAACTCTTACGGCTTGGTCTGCTTGCTCGAACCAAGACTTACTCTCTGCGTATTGTTGGTCTAGTAAATATACGCGGCCTTTTTCAAGGTTATCCAGAATGTCGCCTGCAGCGTAATCGGGTAGCTCTTGTTGAGCTTCTGAATAATCACCCGCTCTCAGCGCTTGATACACGCTCTGGTTTTGTGCGCTATAGTGACTAAACAAGTTCCCCGCAGACATACTTGCGCACCCGACAGTCAATGCGGACATCATCGCGACTGAAACGAACTTAACGTACTGTTTCAAAGATTTACTCCTGCCTATCTATACCAACCGATGCTTTGGACTACAGTTCACGCATAAAGTTGGTATAGAAAGTCAATTTTTTCAATTAGCTCATTAATAGTGGGCCAAGAGGGCGACCACCTACGAGGTGCATATGAATATGATAAACTTCTTGGCCACCGTGAGAGTTACAATTCACAATCAGTCGGTAACCATCTTCTGCAATGCCCTCTTCTTTAGCCAGTTTACGAGCAACCGTAAATAGGCGTCCCATCATCGCTTCATCTTCCGCTTCCACATCATTTGCAGTTGGAATCAGCTTGTTTGGGATAATCAGGATATGGCTTGGCGCGCGAGGATTAATGTCACGAAACGCGGTAACCAAATCGTCTTGGTAAAGAAGATCTGCTGGAATTTCTTTATTGATTATTTTGCTAAAAATGGTTTCTTCAGCCATGTTTTTCTCCAATAAAACATTTACTTCTAAGAGCTTTGAGTATGCGTCAAGCCACTAGAAACCTCAATCAACCTGAGCCAAAGCATAATAAAAAACAGTGTTCAAATCAAAGAAAACCCTATCAAGGGCAAAAGAATGCTATGCCGTAAATTACTGAGAGCTATTTTTGACGGGTGCGTCATAAAATGTGTGACTGGAACTCAATAGAATGCTGACACTTTTGTTACTTTGTTTTGGACCGGATTTTCGGTCTGTATTTTATTTTTAGGGAGAATGGCCATGAAAGGCTCAGTGATAAAACGCATGTACGCGGGCTTCGCACTGATCATCATCATGTTTGCAATTACGATTACAATCATGATGAGCAGCATGAATCAGATACACAGTAATTTCGAAAGCGTCTCTAAGTCTTCGCTGCCTCTCGTCACTCTCTCTAACCAAACCAGTGTGCAGTTACTCTCTGCAGATAAATCATTCAAAGATTACCTCACCACACAGAATCAAGAGCGCATGACAGAGATGCGCAGCGAGTTTGCTCAATCACAACAAGCATTCTCCTCCGTTCTTCAAGAGCTTGAGGTTGCCAGTGCGACCAACCCTGTCCTTGTAGAACGTGTTGAGCAGTTAAAACAGCTAGAAGAGCGCTACTTCTCAGAAGCAGAAGAAGCGATGAACAACTACGTCGCGATGTTTGTTGCTCAAGAGCAAGTACAGAAAGCTTCGCGCGAATTCCAACGTCTGCATTCAGAACTCACGGTTGGTATGAAGGAGTATGTTGCCGATCAGAAAAGCATCTCTGTTAAGGTAATGGCGAAAAGCTACTTCATTAAACTAAAGGATGCGGAGGTCATCACCTCTGACGCACTCGCGAGTTCAGACGTCGAGTTGGTTCAAAGCGCTGTAAACAAAAACAAGAAGGCGGTTACGCACCTCAACTACGCATACCGTGGCTTAACGACTCAACTGCCTGAGCTAAAGGGCGCTTTCGATGAGTCAGTACAGAAATTTACCAAAGATGTAGGCCAAAAAGGTGGTGTACTCGATAAACACAACAACTACCTACAAGCGAAAAAAGCGTTATACATCAACATTGCTAACTTAGCCGTCGATGTCGATAAAGCAATGGCTGTACTGGACTCGTTCAACGTGACCGCTGGTGAACAACTGGATAATTCTTTGGCTGAGGCGGGCGAAGTCTACGACCAAGGCCTGATGAAAGCCATCGCAATTGGTGTTGTGGTGACTGTATTTGCCGCAGCGATTGGTTATCACATTGCACACAGTGTGCGCGAACCTTTGACTCGCATTTTGCATGCGCTTGAAGGTCTGACTCAAGGTGATATGACCAAACGCATCGATATTCGTTACGACAACGAATTTAGCCGTGTGAGCCGCCACATCAATACGCTTGCAGATAACCTACATAATATTCTAGTCAAGCTGAATGAGGCGTCTGACGAGCTAACAGAAACGGCAAGCATCAACCAAAAAACCTCTTCAACAACACAAGCTCAACTGAGCAACCAGCGCGAACAGACTGCTAATGTGGCAACCGCAATGACAGAGATGTCACATTCGGTGCAAGAAGTGGCGAGCAGCGCGCAGAGCTCATTGACCATGGTTCAACAGGTCGAGTCAGCGTCTGAATCTGGTCGTCAAATCATGAACACCAACATCAGCACGATTAACCAGCTTGAGACACGCCTTAATGAGTCGGTTGTCGCAGTGGGTGAACTGCAACAGATGAGCAGCCAGATCGGCTCGATCCTTGATGTGATTCGTGGTATCGCAGAACAAACCAACCTACTTGCACTGAATGCTGCTATCGAAGCTGCACGTGCCGGTGAACAAGGTAGAGGCTTCGCAGTAGTCGCAGACGAGGTTCGCGTTCTAGCACAGAAAACAACGCAATCTACCTCTGAGATTGAAACCATGATCAGCAACTTACAATCAAGCTCTAAGACAGCAGGTAATGTGATTGAAAGCTGTATGAACGATATGGAGATGTCGGTTGAACAGGCTTCCAATGCCAATAGCGCGATGGAAGAGATTCAGGCGCTTATCTTAGAGATCAGCCACATGAGTACGCATATTTCTCAAGCGGCCGCAGAACAAAGTGAGACATCGAGCGACATTGCACGCAATATTGAAGACATCAACCACATTGCAGATGCAAGTTATCAAGCGATGTCGTCAATTGCTCAAGCAAGTGAAAACCTCACGATTCTTGCTAACCAACAAGGGGATTTGGTGCACCAATTCAAACTTTAGGTCCACTTTAAAGCGAATAAAGGTAAGACTTTGCTCGCACCAAATCGTTAACTGACTGAACAAGGGTAACTTTTATCAAAGGTTACCCTTGTTTTTTTAAGGCTTTGTCATTATATGAGTATTATGGCTTGCTGCTTTCCGTTACGATCCCATTTTGAGCGAGCCAATATTAAGGAATTTATATGGCTGTTCACGTTGGCATTATTGATCAAGACCCCATTAGGTTGATTACCCCTTTATTGGATAATCGAACCGTCAGTTCTCACATTGTCTTTATCGGCGATAAGACTCAAGAAGGCATGTATCTGCGTCTTCACTCTGTACTCCAAAAGCGCGACATTACGAGTGAGTTCTTTGAAATTCCTACCATCGTCAACACCTCTGTCATTAAAGAATCGATTCAAAACTTAGCCGAAGACCTCAAAGCACGTGGCCAAGAAGTCAAACTTAACGCAAGTTGTGGCCTAAGACATCGCCTGCTCTCTGTTTACGAAGTATTTCGCACTTATCACTGGCCGATTTTCGTGGTTGAACCAAACAGTGACAAACTGTGTTGGTTATACCCAAATGGTAAAGAAGACGCACAAGTTCAAGACCGCATCACCATTGATGACTACCTAACCGTGTTTGGTGCTCGCGGCGAATTTAACGACTTCGAGCTGCCACCTCAGCTGGATCAGAAACTCTACGAACTGGGTGAGCGTTGGGCTAGTAATGCCCTTGAATTGGGCCCTGGCTTAGCAACACTGAATTACCTAGCAACTACGTGTCGTAAAGAGCAAAAGCTGGATGTTGAGCTTTCTGAAAAGCAACAAGGCTATCGCGAGCTGAACATGCTGCTTACCGATCTCGTTGAAGCAAAGATTGCGACTTACCAAGACGGTATTTTAACCTTCGCTAATGAAGACGCGCGTCGTTTCTCGAATGGTGAATGGCTGGAAACTCTGGTACATAGCACGGTCAAACAGATTCAAGATGACATGCCAACCATTCAAGACCGTTCGTTGAACGTTCAGGTTTACCGCCAGCTAGGTGAACGTGAAGTTCGTAACGAACTGGATGTCGCATCGGTTGTAAATAATAAACTGCACATCATCGAGTGTAAGACCAAGGGTATGCGTGACGACGGCGACGACACCTTATACAAGTTAGAATCGCTACGTGATTTACTGGGTGGCCTTCAAGCTCGTGCAATGCTAGTGAGCTTCCGCCCACTGCGTCATAACGACATCACCCGTGCAGAAGATTTAGGTTTAGCTTTGATTGGGCCTGATGAGTTGAAAGACCTCAAAACTCACCTGACATCTTGGTTCGCTGCCGCAGGTGGTCACGAGGATTTAGAGTACTAATCTAGTAATCTACTAAGCTATTAGGCTACTAGGCTACTAGGCTACTAGGCTACTAGGCTACTAGGCTACTAGGCTACTAGGCTACTATCGGTCAAAGGTTCACCTCTCATACATTAAAGGCGCATCATGCGCCTTTTTATGTGCCTGGATTCTCACACTAACGCTGATCGACAGATACAAAAAAGCTGCACCATTAAGCGCAGCTTTTAACCATTCAAATCCCTCTATCACATGAGGATAGAGATGTTCGAATACGTTCGATTACAGCATTTTACGAGCAGCTTCTACAACCACTTTGATTGAGCGTGCTTCCGTCTCTTTCAATGTCGCGTGCTCAGGAATCTCTTTCTGTGTACGGTTGATGATAACGCCCGCTACACAACCCGCTTTCAGACCAGAACTTGCACACATTGTTAGCAGTGTTGCAGATTCCATTTCGAAGTTTAGAACGCCCATGTCTTGCCACTCTTGCATAGAGCCTTGGAAACGCTTAACAACGCGACCAGAGAACGTGTCGTAACGCTCTTGACCTGGGTAGAACGTATCACTTGATGCCGTTACACCAGTATGAACTGTTGCACCAGACTCTTCTACTGCCGCTTTCATTGCCGTTGCAATTTCGAAGTCAGCTACCGCAGGGAACTCCATTGGAGCAAAGTGTAGGCTTGCACCGTCTAGACGAACAGAACCTGTTGTTACAATCATGTCACCCACGTTTACGTGTGGTTGGATTGCACCAGTTGTACCAACACGTAGGAAAGTACGTACACCAAGTTGCGCTAGCTCTTCTACAGCGATGGATGTAGATGGACCACCAATACCAGTAGAACAAACAACCACAGGCTTACCATCTAGCTCAGCGCGGTACAGTGTGTACTCACGGTGGCTTGCTAGAAATACTGGGTTTTCCATTTCATCAGCAATTTTTTGTACACGTGCTGGATCACCTGGGATGATCGCTAGTGTCGCACCTTGAAGATCAGCTTCAGTAATACCTAAGTGGAAAACAGCTTGAGACATAGTTTGCTCCTTGTGGCTTATTGAGTGTTCATCACCCTTATCTAAGCGCATTATAAGTTTGTGGGGTACGTGTTTACTCTAACCAAGCTATTTACAAAATGAAGTGACAAGCGTCACACCTATCCACGCAACATACATGCAGGTTTCACGAAAAACCGATTGGCATCACACTTTTACCGTAATCGACCAGCTTCGTTGCATAATAATGACGAAAAAAACGCCTCTAGTTCATAAAACGCAAATCAGACGATATGCGCTTAATAACCCAGAGGCGTTCTGTAACTAATACGACGCTATCTTAGTCAGCTTTTGACTTAAATCTTAATAGTCTTAGAGCATTGAGCGTCACCAGTGCCGTTGCCCCGCTATCAGCAAGTACCGCTACCCATAAGCCAGTAATGCCAAACAGGCTCGTCACCAAGAAAACGCCTTTTAAGCCCAACGCTAATGCCACGTTCTGACGAATGTTTCTCATGGTCGCTTGTGATAACTCAATCATCGCTGGCAGTTCAGTCAAACGGTTGTGAGTGAGCGCTGAGTCGGCAGTTTCAAGCGCGACGTCGGTACCTCCGCCCATTGCAATACCAACATTCGCGGTTTTCATTGCGGGAGCATCATTAATGCCATCCCCCACCATAGCAACGTGAGAACGACGAGTGAGCTCTTCAACGTAACTCACTTTATCCGCTGGTAATAAGCTTGCCTTGTATTGCATGCCAACGACTGAGCTGATTGCCTCTGCGCTACGAGGATTGTCGCCTGTTAGCATTATCGACTCGACGCCCAATAGGGTTAATCGTTCAACTGCCGCCTTCGCATCGCTGCGCAGCGTATCCTGCCAAGCAATCAAACCAATCACTGTTTGAGACTGTTCTACGGCAACCACGACTGTTTTGCCTTGCATCTCAAGTGAAGCGACTTGTTGTTGCACTGAAGAATCAAGTGCAAACGTCACTTTCGATGGTGAAAGCACTTGATAAGTAAGCCCATCGACATCACCTTCAACACCACTACCGATAAGAGCGCGCTTGTTCTCAGACTCAGGAATAGCAATTCCCATGTCTTTCACTTTATTAACAAGAGACAGTGCTAATGGATGACTTGACCCTATTTCAATCGCTCCCACTACACGCAATAGCTGTTGCTCTTGCCAACCTTGCAACGGCATCACATCAGTAACTTGCGGCTTACCTTCAGTTAGGGTTCCAGTTTTATCAAACGCGATAGTCTCAACTTTACCCAACTGTTCTAATGCCGCACCGCCTTTAATCAATGCACCACGTTTTGCCGCAGCCGCCAAGCCAGAGGTAATTGCAGCCGGTGTCGAGATAACAAGCGCGCACGGACATGCAATCAGCAATAGCGCGAGGCCGCGATAAACCCAAGTTTCCCAAGGCTGAGCAAACAAGCTCGGTGGAATCACGATCACCATCAATGCGACAAACATCATTAACGGCGTATACCAACGGCTGAACTTATCTAAAAATCGTTCTAACGGCGCTTTGCGTGACTCAGCTTCTTCAATCAAGTGAAGAATTCGGTCTATCGCATTCTCACCTTGTTTTGAGGTGATTGTGATACGAACGACTTTATCAACCACCACAGCGCCCGCCATAATAGCGTTGCCTTTGATGTGTTCGACAGGCACGGATTCACCAGTGAGTGCACTCTCATCAAAGCTAGCGGCGTAAGTAATCAGTTGGCCATCTGCTGGCAGTCGAGCACCAGGAGAGACTTCAATAACATCACCAGGTTTCAGTTCCGTCACTGCAACTTCAACACGTTCGCCATCAATAATTTGAGTGGCATTCTCAGGCACCAACGCCATCAATGCTTGCACACCGCTGCGTGCTCGAGAGGAAGCAAAGGCCTCTAAACGTTCGCCAATTAAGAACAACAGTAGAACCATGGCCGCTTCTACTGTTTCACCCAGATACAGAGCACCTAATGCAGCAACACTCATCAAGGTTTCAATAGCAAACGGAGTACCAGAGCGAGCAAGCTTCACCGCTTGTTTAGCGACAGGGTAAAGCCCTAGTAAACAAGTGACAATGAACAATCGCTCGCTTAAAACAGGACTGAAATCTTTGATTAGAGCGGCGAACAACATCGCTGCTGCTATCGCAATAATTTGGAGGTTTGGCTGAATGTGAGATTGCCAGAAAGTGGCCGGCTCTTGTTTTTTCCTAGCTCCGACTTCACTCAAGCTGAAGCCCGTTTTTTGAACGGCTGTTTCAATGGTTTCAGTGAGTTCAACTTGATCGTATTTTACGACCAATTTTTCTGTCGCAAACAGTACCTTGGCTTCAGCAACACCGGGAATAGCTGATACGGCTTTTTCTACTTTTCGCGCGCAGGCTGGGCAATCCATACCTGAGACGAGCCAACTTTTAGTGAGCTTACTTTGAAGTTCGACAACTGAGGACAGCCGGTCCTCTTCTCCACTGTCTGAACCACAACAACTCTCTCCACCTGCCGAAGACTCAGTCGTTGCACAGCACGAAGATGAGGGCGTAGAGGCAGCAGTAATACTGGTAATTTTGGGGCTACCGCAGCTTGAAGCCGCTGGTTGATTTTGAATATCCACTTTGGTTGAGCGGCACGCGGCATGTTTTGCACACATAATAAATTCTCCTTAATACTCGACTGCTGAAGGGGTTGCCTAGTTGAGATAGTCCAAATACCCCCTCAGTTCACCTGAAGTATAAACCTTGGAGCCGTCTCCAAGGTCAAGGAGAAGTTGCAATTAAATAGGAAGAAAACTCACTAAGTTTTGGCGTCGTTGAGCTCTTCTCTATTTGCTGAAACATCGTCGATCAATACCGCGTCATGTGAACAGAATGGCTGCGTGTTCAGACTGACGATTGACACATCCTCTTGCTCAACCTCGACTTCAGAGCCTTTCATCAACTCTGCTATATGGAAGCGCAATACGAGTATGCCGAGCACACCAAACAAGACATTACCTAATGCTTGGCCATAAAGAACACCAAGGGCACCAAACCAGTGTGAACCAAGATAAACGAACGGCAAGGTTCCAAGTGTGGCTTTACCCAGATTTAGAGCGGTAGAGTAAAGAGGCTTACCCAAATTGTTGAACGAAGTATTAGCAACAAACAGCGCACCATTAAAGGTAAAAGTGATGGCAACATAGCTACAGAAAGCGGCAACAATGATTGCGGCATCGCCTTGTAGGCTAAACATCAAAATCACAAAGTCCTGTAAGAAGTAAAGCAAGATACAAACCGCTAACGTGTATGCCGTTGTCACTAATAAAGAGTTATTTAGCGTTTCTTTAACTCTATCCATGCGCTCAGCACCAAAATTCTGCCCAATAATAGGACCGACAGCGCCCGATAACGCAAAAATCACCGCGAAACAAACCGGAGTTAGACGACCAATCACCGCAAACCCAGCGACAAAGTCTTCACCGTATTGCGCGATGCCCGTTGTCACGATCGCATTGCCTATTGGCGTCGCGGTATTGGTGATAATGGCTGGCAAGGCAATCGCAAGAATTGGGCGTAGATTGAAGCGCCAATGAGCAATTGATGGCTTCGCGACTAAGTCGTGGCTACGAATAAGCGGATAAAGAGAGAAATAAAGCACGGTGAAACGAGCAATAACCGAGGCTAAAGCTGCCCCTTCAATGTTCCAACCGAACCCAAAGATAAATAGCGGGTCAAGAATCGCGTTGACGATACCACCCGACAATGTCGCCCACATCGAGCGCTTAGCATCTCCGGCAGCTCTAAGCCCAGCACCAGCAGCCATCGCCAGAGCTAAAAATGGGCCACTAGGAAGCAGAATCTGCAAATACGCTTGCGCTCTTTCTGCCGCCAACCCCTGTGCACCTATCGCACTCAACAACTCAGGGATATGAACATACATTGTCGCCGTTACGACCGAACTGATCACAAAAGCCGTCATCATAATGCTGACACTCAGCTGTTTAGCGTGGTCTCGGTCTTTAGCTCCAATGGCTTTAGAAACCAATGCTCCCATTGCAATCGAGGTACCGATTGAAACTGAGGTTGAAAAGAACGTTAATGTCCCAGCAAAACCAACAGCCGCGGCCAACTCAACCTGACCCAACATACTAATAAACAGCATATCGAGAAGATCGACCACAAACAGAGCCATCAAACCAACAGATCCAGCACCAGACATCACTAAGATATGGCGCATTGTTGAACCTTCGACAAACTTGGCCGTTTGATTTGTCATGAATCGTCTCCGTTTATGAAAAGGTAGCAGCAGTGAGAACGCTACAAACAACAAAAGGCGCCAGTGCGCCTTTTGTTAATTTAGATTAATCGGTAAGAATAATCATTTCGAACAAGGAATTATACAGGATGTTGGAAGCAATCATCTAAGTTTTTACCAATTGCTCTCAATACATCAGTACGCGTTATCATACCAACGAGTCTGTCATTATCGATGACTGGGTATGCTTTTGGCTTACCCACTTTCATTAAGTCTGCCAATTCAATAATCGAAAGTTCTGGAGATACCGACAGCACCTCAGGATGCATGCAATCACCCACCGTATGCGTGTCTTGGCAGAAGTAACTCACCTTAACCAATTTCTCTAACAAATCCTGTTCTGAAAGGAAGCCAATCACCTTCTCACTTTCATCAATCACGGGACCACCCATGTGGTGACTGCGCATTACTTTGTCTAGCGCGAGACTTAACGGCATATCAGGAGTGAACGTCACAACCTGCAGCGTCATGTAATCTTTCACTTTAATCGAATTCATCGCTTTCTCCCTAAAAACTCTTAGCCAGGTCTTATCTTGTACCTATATGTTAATTGTTGTCTAAAATCTTGATTTTACTAAATGGATTTCAACAATTTTATTGATAGGCAAAACCTAATTTCGAAGAAACGTGAGGTGGAATAAGGGCTGAAGCGCATAAAAATAGATGTAATAAACGTCAGACAACTCCTTACAAGCCATTACTTTTTGATACTTTTTTGTAATTTTAGATCCTGTAACCTTGCCCCTACATCAATTTTCAGCCAGTAAAAGACATATGCAGCACCATCAAGCCCTTTATGCTTTTGTGTACTCAGACAAAGACGGCATCGATAAAACCCTCGTGGGCCGCTTCAATGAGAAAGAGTGCCCACTGATTTCAGATTGCAGTGAAGAGATCACCCGCATGTCCTATGCAGCGGTCGAAATCGCGGCCAAGCGGGAGTTGAAGATTAAGCTCGTAAAATATCAAAAAGAGCATGAAATTGACTTTAGCCGATTCGTAAAATCTTAAGCTGACGTTTATACCAACCGAAATAACTCATTGTTCACATTCGGGTTAAAAGGCTCAATACCTTTTTCCATAAACGGCAGGTACAAAAAAGGCCAGCGCTGCTGGCCTAGTCATGAGTTGTTACTTTCGGCAATACGCTTCCCAAAGCTCAGAAGCACGCTTATACGCTTCAGGTTTATCATGAGTTTCAGCAAACAACACGGCCGTCATTGTGTCGACTACGCTGTTGGCCATCATCTCCATTTCATCTTCTGGCGTACCAAACACACAGCTATCTGGTAGCGATAGTCCTTCATGCATACTGCCCTCCCAATAAAACGACTCCACCTTCTCGGGAGAACTCAACCAAACAGTTTGGCTCACCTTAGGGTTATATTCCGACTCACCGTTCTGGCCTTTAAATGAGATGACCGAGTGCGATTTATTACCAATGACATGCTCAACTTCCGCGTGTAATTGAGGGAAGCCTGGGTGAAAACTGCCACGGACACCTAATCGACCACCACCTGGGTTAAGTGCGCGAACCACGGTATTGATTGGCGTGCGCAAACCGTAACGGTGCTTCCAACCAATCATGGTTTGAGCTTCAGGTGCAAAGTTTGCTAGAGGAAGGTAGGCAATACCCTCTTTATCCAGAATCTCTTTGGCATGCTCTGGGTTATCCGCACTTTGCACATTGACATCTTGAAGATGTGTTTCTACGTGCGTTCGACCGCTCGGTTTATCCATATAGCCGTGCATTAAAATCTTGTAGCCACTATCGGCTAAGATTCTCGCTGCTAGTAAATTCCATGGCTTACCGCTGCTTGAATCGTTGCGTTTACCGGCATAGCAAGGCCAATCAATGTCCGCGCCTAAATCCGGAACTCGAGATTGAAATGCTTTCACAAAGCCGGCAATCTCTTCGTTCGTCTCATTCTGCACGCGAATTAGCATCAGTAGCATCGCCATCTGGTCGTCTCCAACTTGACCACTCAAATACTCATCCATGATGCGATAGGCCTGTTCAAACGTAAGAGGTTTACGGCCTCTCTCTCCTCGTCCGACAGTACGAATACATTCTAAAATACTACTCATTGATGTCTAATTCTCTTCTCTCTAAATCAAAGCCTTTATCGATTCTATGCTACCCAGACAACCAAGCAAAGGGATTAAGCACAATCCCGCATACTAAAGGTAAACTAGTTAGTGTAAAATAATGGAATACCGTGCTAATTTTAGATTGAGTTGTACTTATCATGACCGTTAAAAAAACACTAAGCCAAAAGAAACGCGAAGCCATTGTTGAGGCCGCGATTGCTGAGTTTACCGAGCACGGCTACAAATCCACCAGCATGGATAAAATATCAGCAAGAGCCGAAGTGTCAAAGCGTACTGTTTATAATCACTTTGCCAGCAAAGAGCTGTTGTTGGAGGAAATTCTCGATAGTATCTGGGCGAAAACCCTAGCTGCCACTCACTTCCCTTATCAGCAAAAATTGCCATTAGCCGAGCAACTCACCACGATTGCCAATCAAGAGCTTGACCTACTTGAGTCTCAAGGGTTCATTGACCTTTCCAGAGTCCTATTTTCAGAGTATTTCCACAACAAAGAGCTCGCGGCGCAAGCAATGGACAAATACTCTCAAGCCGAAAGTGGTCTGACGGTGTGGATAAAAGCAGCATTGGCTGACGAGCGTCTAATTGAGCTTGACCCACACTTTGCCTCGACGCAATTTATCGCACTGCTTAAGTCATTCGCGTTTTGGCCGCAAATCATTGGTCATGCACCGTCTCCAGATACAACTCAACGCAATCACATTATTGAGTCGAGCGTGCAAATGTTCCTAAAACAGTACCAACGTTAGTCTCACAAACGCAGAGTTCAACGCCAGTATCACTGCTGGCGGTTCTGCATTGTTGACGTATACTTCCACGCATCATTTATCTAGCAACACGAATACAACGAGTAAATCTATGATCATTTTGACGACAAACTTTGGTGACATCGAGATAGAACTGAACTTTGATAAAGCACCTGTTACTTCAAAGAACTTTTTAAAGTACTGCGAAGACGGCTTTTATGAAGGTACAACTTTTCACCGAGTGATCGAGGGCTTTATGATCCAAGGTGGTGGTCACACGATTGATATGACAGAAAAACCAACACGTGCACCCATCGTCAACGAAGCAAATCGCGGTTTAAAAAACGTTATCGGCTCTATCGCTATGGCGCGAACTGATGCACCTCACTCGGCAACGGCTCAGTTCTTTATCAATCTCGATGACAACGACTTCCTAGATCATACTGCGACCACCAATGCTGGTTGGGGCTATGCTGTATTCGGTAAAGTAACGGCTGGTATGGACGTGGTTGAAAAGATTGGTGTTGCACCAACCACCACACGTTGGGGCCATGAAGATGTACCGTGCGAAGACATTGTTATCTCAAAGGTTACAATTAAAAAGTAGTCAACCTAGATACAGCTCCAAACGATTCAAGTTAGGCTAACCTCGCCCTAAGCGGTGCGTAGATTATCTCTATGTGCCGCTCATTCAACCTATTGACTGCTAATCAACCTCTTCACTACTATTCAATCTCTTGAGTTCTTTTCAATCACCTTACCGATACTCAATGAGATGCATTATCAACCTGATTCTATACAAACTCACTCATTTAACTTGTCATTAACAGCTATTATTAGGTAGACCGTACGTGATATTATTAGCCACAGATAAATCACGAACTCTTTTACACTGGACGTAATACAAATAATGACTCGAACTTCTCTTTGGGCAACGACCCTTTTCTCTTCAACTGCTTGCATCAGTAGTTTTGCTTTCGAAGTGGATACCCGAGAGTCGAACGAGCCAATTGTCGACGACCAGTTTCGCGTTATTGCCATCCCCTTTTACGATCCCAGTGTCGATACCGGTATCTCTATCGTACCTATCTATAATTTCTATGCCGAGGGCGAGTCAAAAAACGCATCCACCCTCTCTGCAACGTTGACCTACACCTTAAATGACAGCTACTACATCAAGGGCAATGCTGATCTGTTGCTAAGTGGTGATTCGATACGTTTCTCAGGAGAAATGGGCTATTCGAGTACCAATATCACCTTGGTCGACCTTGTGGATACCAACCACCAAGAGTACTCATTTGACGGTGATTTTTACTTTAAAGTGTTTGATAACATCTACTTTGGTTTAGGTCTTGACTACTCTAGCGCACGTTATTTAGCAGATACCCCAAAAGATAAATTGCTATTAAAACTGACTGGGTTTAGTGACGAGTACGAGCCAGACGTTGGCGCGAAAGTGTCATTCTTATGGGATGAGCGCGAACACTACTACTACCCTTACCACGGCTTTCTGTTTGAGTTAACTTTCCAAAACCACGGAGCTTGGTTAGGTAATGATGACGAAGAGACCTACTCGTCGATATTTTCAGATTATCGTTATTTCCATAGCCTCACCCATAACGATAACCATATTATTGCCAGTCGATGGGTTGCGCGTTATCTATTAGATGCCGAGCAAGCACCTAGCAGCGCATACAGCACCTACGGCCGCCAAGGCAGAGATGTGCAACGTGGGTTTGTCGCTGGCGACCACATAGCCTCACACATGACCAACCTTGAACTGGAGTATCGATACTCTATCAATGGTTCCAGTATTAACTTTCTCAACAATGTCGCGGTTGTTGGGCTAGCAGGTGTCGGTAAGGTGTTTGGCGAACGCTTAAACCCAACCGATCCATTTCACAGCTTCAATGACAGTGATTTACTCTCTATGGTCGGCCTTGGTTTACGCTACCGCCTAATGCGCCAAGAGCGAATCAATGTTCGAATGGATTTCACATACAACAATGAAAATGAGGTTTTGGCTTACTTCAGCTTAGGTGAGAACATATAGATTCCAAACCTTTACTCGATTCAAACACCAAAGCGCCCAACAGTGAACACTCTTGGGCGTTGATGATTTACCAACGAGAGCGATAGCTTCGATGGCATGCTCGGCAAGTTCCATTGGCTTTATCTAACCCACTTTCCGCACCAGAGATGTTCTGTTCTAAACTCGCCTGTAGCAGCTCTTGGTAACCTTCGTTCATCTCAAGCAGCAAACGTTCAAATTTTTCTGGCTTGCTCCAGATATCTTTCTTGGCTTTACCGCCTTCGCTTCCCTTATCAAAACTCACCATCAGTATCTCACTTTGTGTAACCAAAGCTCGACTGGCTTCTTTCAGTTGTGCCCAGTCTGGATTGCTCTTTCTCAACATTGAACTGACCTCATCGCTCGTTTCTTCTAAGGATTGAAACGCTTGTTGGCGAGCTTCAATCGGATCACCGACTTCCAACGAAGCCTTTGCCGTCAAAGGAGCCCCGATTGCGAACACGGCTAAAAGCAGGGCTGATAAAGATACCTCACGCAAACAAAGTCTCACACGAGAATACATTTTGTTCGCGCTAGGTACAGGTTTGTCAGTATTCAAAAACTGAGAAACATAAACAGGTGTAAAGAAATTCAAAGGGATATTGGTCAGTTTTTTCATTATTCACTCTCTTTCAATCAATGGTCATCAACTCAACGTCATTTAATTTACACAGCAATAGTTGCAATTGCAACTATTGCTGTGTAAATTAAATTAATACCTAGTTACTTTGGAATGACATTATGAAGATTTGGGACTTACCTACTCGCCTATATCATTGGCTACAGGCGGCTCTATTTGTTGGACTCGCTGCATCTGGCTTCAATGGACAAGGGCCACATATCTATCTAGGCCTAGCTTTATTCGCACTGTTGCTTTGGCGTATTGTTTGGGGCGTTATAGGAAGTGACACCAGTCGTTTTGCTCAATTTATCTCTTCGCCAAAAACGATCCTTCGATACCTTTCGGGTAAAGGACCTAACCGACATGGTCATAACCCTATTGGAGCGTGGATGGTGTTCGCGATGATCGGCGCCTTAACGATTCAGTGTTTAAGCGGCATTGTCATTGCGGGTTTACTAGATAACCTGCTTGGACAAATATTAACGGATGACCTGTTCGACATCATGGTGACGATTCATGTAATTGCAGCAAGGGCTTTAGTGGCGTTTGTGGTTCTTCACCTACTTGCTATCGTTATCTACAAATTGCGCTCAAAGCCATTAGTTTGGGCGATGATCAGCGGACGAAAAGCGATGAATTCAGGTGATGTGCAAACCAACCCTGACGATGTTCTGCACTTTGCCTCGAATATAAAAGCTTTTATCGTGCTAATTGCAGCGGTATTAGTTACGATGACAATAGTTGTAGTATCACTATTCTAGATAGGTATTCGATAATGTCTGAGACGTTTGATAGACAAAAAAGTTTTGGTTGGATGATCAATGTTCTAGCCCTTAATGCCGGCAAAGACTTTGATAAAGAGTTAAAAAAACACGGCTTAACCATCGCTCTATGGCCAACTCTTATGTGCTTGTGGGAAGAAGAAGGGATCACACAAAGAGATATTGCCGCAAAGTCGAAAGTAGAAAACTCGACCACTACTCGAACTTTGGACAAGCTGGAAAAATTACAACTCGTTGAACGAAGAGTCGACCCAGACAGTCGTCGCTCGTTTCGAATTTACCTGACAGAGAAAGGGAAAGCCCTTGAGGAAAAGCTGATTCCAATCCCAATAAGTATCAATAATAAATACTTAGATTTGCTGGAAGAAGACGAACAACAAGAGATGATCCGATTGCTTCAGAAGATGGTTCGCTCAATGTAAGCAATGAGTCTAAAGCTAGATACTCATCCATTGATAAGTATCTAGCCTTTTCTCGACAAACGAATATAACAAAACAGTGCCCCAATAATCACCGCTCCGCCAATAAGCTTTTGCAGCTCAACTGTCTCACCAAGCATTGTCACACTTAAGATCAACGTCCAAACAGGCTCCAGAATCATAATTAGAGCTCCCACTTCCATATTCACGGAGTGCTGCCCTACCGTTTGCAATAAGTAACGAATCGCTGTCGCAACCACCGCTGAAACTGTAAACCAGAGTATCAACGAACTCGTAATCTCAAAATCTGGTTGGCCAGTAGCTCCGGCAAAGATCATCCCGCTAATACCAACCATAAAGAGTTGGATACAGATAGAAGCAATCGGCTTCACATTGTTGGTCACACGTTTGTTCATAACAAAATGCAGTGACAACATAATGGAAGCGAGTAGAAAGTAGACCTGACTCTCTTCAAACACCCAACCATTGGTTAACGTCAGCAATAACATACCGATGATCGAGATAGGAAACGACAACCAGAACGCGCGATTTGGTTTCACGCGGAAAATCAGCCACGAGACAAACGGCGCAATGATCATTGCTAGGCTGGTAATAAACGCCCCTTCAGACAAGCTATCCGTAATCGAAACTGCATATACCCATACCTGAAGTGAGCCAGATAAAATCAGACCGACACCTGCAATTCCAAATAACTGCGACCAGCTCAATTGACGAATCAGACGGAAACAGAATGGAAGAAGAATCAAGCTCGCGATAAAAAAGCGCACCCCGATGAACAGAGGCCCCGGCATCTCCAATACCACCAACTTTGACGCAATCCACCCGACAGCGGCCAATAACGTTGCGCCTAATAGATAAACTTCACCACCGAGTGCTTTTAGCTTCATGAATCCTAACCCTAGAGCTTACTCAACCTGATAATCACCTGAGCATGAACAAAAAAAGCAACCCCGCGTAAGCAAGGTTGCTAATTTACAAAGTACAACAGTATAAACCGTCTTTATGACTTAGGCAGTATATTCTGGGTAATCGGTTAGACCTTTTTCAGCACCGCCAAACAGTGTATTTGGATCGTGTGCAGCCAATGGGTAACCGTTTTGGATACGCGCTGGTAAATCTGGGTTCGCCACAAATGGACGACCAAAACCGATCATGTCCGCTGTACCTTCTGCCACAGCTTCTTCACCACGATCGCTGTCGTAACGACCAGCCCAAATCAACACACCTTGGTACGCTTCACGAACTGCTTTTTTAAATGCTTTCGGTGTTTCTGGTGCATCATCCCAATCAACTTCAGCGATATGCAAGTAAACAATCTTGTAGAGGTTAAGTAGCGCTGCCGCCGCTGTGTAAGTCTCTACTGGTGTTGCATCAACCGTACCATTCAATGATGTGAATGGTGCAAGGCGAACACCAACACGATCAGCGCCAATGGCATCAACCATAGCTTCAACCACTTCGCCTAAAAAGCGCAGACGATTTTCAATTGAACCACCGTATTCATCGGTGCGGTTATTCGCTTCAGAATCGATGAACTGGTTGACTAGGTAGCCGTTTGCAGCGTGAAGTTCGATGCCATCAAAGCCTGCTTCAATCGCGTTGAGTGCCGCTTGGCGGTACTGTTCGATAACCATTTTGATGTCATCTTTGGTCATTTCACGTGGCTCAACCACCTCAACAAAGCCCGGTTCGTCAGAACCGTTATCGATGAATACTTTTACATTTTCTGCTTTCAATGCAGATGACGAAATTGGCTGTTCGCCACCAATGTTATCTGGGTGCGTCACACGACCGACGTGCCATAGTTGTGCGAAGATTTTACCGTTCTTCTGATGTACAGCATCTGTTACTTTTTTCCAGCCAGCGATTTGCTCTTGAGTATAAATACCCGGAGTCCATGCGTAGCCTTGGCCCATTGGCGAGATCTGAGTACCTTCAGCGATAATAAGGCCAGCAGAAGCACGCTGAGCGTAATATTCAGCCATCATCTCATTTGCGATATTGCCCGGTTGTGTAGCACGAGAGCGTGTCATTGGAGGCATCACAATACGGTTTGCTAGAGTCAATGAACCTAATTGAATTGGTTGAAATAGTGCGTCTTTCATTTTTCTGCCCTTATTATTTTTCTAGCTGAATCAGTTCGATAGCGTAGCCATCAGGATCTTTTACAAACGCGATATGCGTTGTGCCACCGAGAACAGGGCCCGGCTCACGAGAAACATTGCCACCCAGCGCTTTAATGTCAGCACATGCCGAGTAGATGTCCTCTACACCTAGTGCTAAGTGACCAAAAGCGTTACCCATTTCGTATTCGTTGGTATCCCAGTTGTAAGTCAGTTCGATTGTCGTACCACCTTGCTCATAACCAACAAACACAAGTGTGTATCGATATTCCTTATTTTCGTGACGCTCTAACTCTTTCATGCCCAACACCTTAGTGTAGAACTCAATCGATTTTTCTAAGTCAGCGACGCGAATCATAGTGTGTAGGAACTTCATAATTTCACCTTATTGGGTACCGCTCGGCGGTTAAAAATACTGTGTGGTCCACTGCTCTTGCATTGGCCATTTGTTGAGGTGAATCTTATCCAGTTAGCACACAGACGTGAAATTATCATTAGTTCTCAATCTAATAATTTTTTGTTATCAAATCGGTGCGTGTGAATAATGAGCGGAAGGGCGTAGAGTGAAGCCCATCGCACCGTTGGCGGTGGGCTCAATAATAAATAGATGGCTACCAATAATAGACAGCTTTACTAGAAATGCAGGATCTTATCTTTATGTACGTCAGACATTTTTTGAGACGTACTAAGCACCTGTTCCCTAAACCAACGATGTGCAGGGTCAGCGTTGTTGCGTTTCAACCAGATGAGATGATGGGCAATAGGATCAAAATCAAATGGAGGCTCATGAACTTGTAACTTCAACTGTTCTTGGAATTGTAGCGCCATAGAGGTAGGTAAAGCGGCAATACAATCTGACTGGCTGACCAATAAAATAATACTGAATAAGGATCGAGCTCGAAAAACGATCTCTCTTTTGGACAAGTCCAAAGAGGTATAATGATTCAAACTCCTCACTTTACGACGCTTTCGCTCTAAGACCGCATGCTTCTCTTGCATAAACTGCTCTAGTGACAAACTGCCTTGAATCCTTGGATGCTCCTCACGACAGACAATCACAAAGTCACTCTCCATGATGAGTGCACTCTCTATACTGGGGTGCTCCGGAACCAAAATATCGATCATCGCATCGTATTTATTGGTCAACAGGTCCTCATAAACTCGCTCATCACTATCGTCTTGATCAAACACATCCAATCTCAGGTTTTTATTCGGTTGCGCAGCAAAATGATCAAGGAGTATCCACTGTATATGTTCTGGACTAGAAAGAAGAAATTTACGATGTGAACTGAGTGGCTCGAACTCAGACATGGAACTGAATACGCTGTTCAACTGCTCGATCGGCGCCTTAATTTGTTGATAGAGCATTAACGAATAAGACGTAGGCACGACACCACGCCCTTTGCGAACAAACAGTTCTTGACCTACCTCTTTTTTAAGGCGGCTCAACGATGTGCTGATGGTTGATTGATTGGTACTAAGCTGACTCGCTGCCTTGCTCAAACTGCCCTGTTCCATCACCGCTGAAAACACAGCTAACAGATTGAAATTTGGAATGTCGTTACTCATAGCTCACCCTTAGTATCATACTACGCCCACCATAGTATCGTATTTACGATATTACAATCACAATGATAGCACTGATGAGTGCACAACATATCCTCAAGTCGGCTAATGAACACGGTTGATTAAGCTCAACTTTCGGCAAGCTTTATCCCTATCTTAGTTGTCATTCACATTGTGGCAATTGGCTTTCTTGATTGTAATAATGTTTATAAATACGAGGAATAAACAGGGCTCAATGGGCTCCCAAATTCTCCGCTTCTTTGATCTCAAATAACCTATTGTAAAAAGATCGGTAAGCCGAGTTGATCGCTTTCAAATTAATTCAACTCCACTATTAGAGCCCCTATAGACCCATCGTAATTACGATATTACTAAATCGTAATTCTTCGTAGATCCGCTCAAATAGTCTTCTTATTATCCTTCTAACAAATTAATCCGACCACGAAACAAAATACAAATAAATGCATCAAGGCACGGAATCGCCACATTAACGTTATGTACATTGTTTTCTATTTCTAAGCGTGGCGATTTAGCACGGCTTGTTTGTTCGGGGATAACTCCCCAATGTACTGAGAATTCGTTGCTTAGATTCAACAATGCCACTTTCGACAACGCCTTTTGGTCACCTATTCAGCTTTATTAGCTGTGTAATAACCATCAATTTGTAAAGTGCCACATGACACTCTAGGCCTGATTCTCACTTGTTAGATTAATAGGTAGAGATATGAAATTCCTAAAAATTGTATTGCAGAAGATCTTCGCCATCGTCATGGTGCTAGTGAAATTCTGTCTATTTATGGTCGTCATGGTGGCGGGTGCATGGGCTCTCGCTCCATTAGGCAAGATTCACTCAAAAGACATCGACCTCACTCAGTTCAACAACCATCCAAATGAGATGATGATGAACTTCTTCCAATCAGAATACTTCTCTGGCTACCTATTTGCCGTCACCTTGGCTGTCACATTAGCGGCTATTTACGGTTTATGGCAATTGCACGAACTCGGCGTTCATAAGGCAAAAGAGCACAAAAGTGCCCATGTACAGATCGTATTCGCTCTCTCACTCTGTGGCCTATTTATCAGCAAAACTTTCTGGGTTATCGCACTGGTTATTGCGCTGGCGAATTGGAAACACATTGGTCAATCACTCAGTGACGTGATTCGCCGTGGTATCCAGCCAATCACGCCTACGACACCACCAAGCCAAACCAACAGTGAAAACTCCCCTCGTACAGAAAAAGAGGCAGCATAATGAAAGAGATGATGATTCCATACATCCTGATTGTATGGTCGCTATTTGCCACAGGTGCACTAAAGAAAACCATTAAGAACTACACATGGGCAGCGATTGGTGGTGTGTTGATTCTTGCAGTACTGGCGGTTATTTCGCGCCTTTGGGCACCGGTTGATCTCACTAACTCAACCACAGTAAAAGCACCTCACGCGGTCATGTCTCCAGTATTTGGCCAGCAGATCGACAAGATCATGGTTGATCACAACCAACATGTGAAAAAAGGCGATGTGCTTTACACCCTTGTAGATATCAATTCGGCAGCAGACAAAGCCAAAATTGAGTCTTCAATTGTGCAGAAAGAAGAGCAAATTAAACAAATGACGCGCGATATTGACCGCGCCGACACATCACCAGAGATCTTCAACGCTCGTGATGTTGAGAAATACAATTCAGACCTACGTGTGATGAACTCTGAGCTTGCGTCACTAAAAGCTGACTTGCAGAAAGTGAACTGGGCTCAAGAGAAGAAGACCATTACCGCAGAATTTGACGGCCAAGTCTCTATCGTCAACATTGCTGAAGGCTCAGTCATGGGTAACATGCACCTTTACAATACCAGCAAGAAGTTCTTAGAGATGCGTGTTTCTGACCAAACCTATGGTTACGTTCAAGAGGGTGATTTTGCAGAGTTCTACGTCGACGCATACCCAGGTCACGTCTTCCGCGCTAAGGTACACAGCTTTAACGCTGGCACAGGTGAAGCAAGTATTTCACCATTCCAAGGCCCGCAAAGTGTTGGTCAGCACGTTGTTCGCAACGGCAACGGATTAGGTCGTACTGTGGTTCTAGAAATCATCGAACCGGAAGGCTATAACATTCCAATCGGTGCAACTGGCGCAGCATGGATCTCTGCTGAAAAACCGCATCCATTCTGGGGCTTCATTGATGTCATCGGCGCAGCAACCGTTCGCCTACAATCGTACAAGTCGTACCTAGGTGCGTGGTAAAAGGCGCTTGGTAAAAAAACATCTAAAGAGTTAGATTTAGCGCTAGATTTGATTAAAAAGGTGAGGCTCTTGGGCCTCACCTTTCTTGTTACGCATGTTTTCTAAACTATTTAGAGAATTTAATGCGCTAACGCTGCTGAGGTGTGTAACCCCTTTTTACGTGTCATTAAGTGGAACACCACTGGTACAAAGTAGAAAGAGATCAGGGTGGTTAGTACCGTACCGCCAACAATTGCGACAGCAAACGGAGGCCAGAAACCACCGCCAGCGATGATCAGTGGCATGAAGCCTCCCACCGTTGTAATGGTGGTTGAGCTAATATGGCGAGTACATGACATTACTGCATTCACTACTGCGTCTACACTGCCGGAAGACGCCTCTTGATCTAATTTCAATTCGGTCAGAATCACTATCGCAGCGTTAATGGCGAGGCCGGCAATCCCCAACATCGCGATGATTACGGTAAAGCCAAACGGATACCCAAATATCCAAACCGAGAGCAATCCAAGTCCACCAGCAAGCGCAGCGACCATAAAGATAATGGTACTCAGCCTAAACGAGTTGAACGACATCACGACCACCAACACCATCAAGACCACAACCACGGCGACATTAGAGATCAAACTATTCACTGAGTGGTCACGCTCCGCAGATTCGCCACCGAAATCAATGGTGTATCCCGATGGAATGTCATAACTCTCTAAACGCTTTTGAAATTCGTTAAGCACAGTCTGCGGCAATACACCCGCTTCAATGTAGCCTTCAATCGTATTCACTCTCTGGCCGTTACGACGAGTAATCGCGCCACGGCTGGTGGTAAGCTCTAGCTCAGCCAAAGTCGAGACATTGATACCTGTTGAGTAGATTTCCGAATTAATCGGCAAACGGATATTGCTCAGGTGCGTCAAATCTTCACGCGCATCATCAGCGACACGAACACGGATTGGGACCGATTCACTGCCTTCAATCACCGAACCGCTTTCACGACCAGTAAGTGTGGTTTGAAGAAGCCCTGCGAACTGATTCAATGAAATGCCATTAAGCTTAGCGGTGTCTTCATCGACCTTAAGCCAAACTTTAGGCGTGCCCGGCTGCAGTGTTTCACGAGTATGCGTCACGTGCGGAATGCCCGCCAAGATTAGGCGAATATCCTCACCAATTGCTTTTAACGTATCGAGGTTTTCTCCATAGACACGCAGCTCAACAGGAGCCGTAAATGGAGGACCTTGGTTCAGTTTTCGCACCAGAATTTGAGCTTCAGGCACCTCTTTGTCCAAGACCTTTTGCAGCTCAGGTATCAAAGCGTTTGCCTGTACGAAGTCTCCGGTTTTCACCATCGCTTGCGAGAAGTAAGGTGCGTTATTTTGCCTTGCTTGAAGGTTGTAGTAAAACGATGGGAAATTCGCACCAACAAGCCAATCGATCCGCTCTACCTCAGAGTAACGATGGATGATTTCATCGATTCGCTCAGAGGTTTGCTTGGTCGCATAGACACTCGCTTGTGGCGGCATGTACACCTGAATCTCGAACATATCGCGATCCGAAGGTGGGAAAAACTGCTCAGTCAGTTGCGACATGCTCCAGTAACCGGTAAACGGCACCAGTAAGACCAACACAATAGTGATGATGGGGTGCGTAATACCAAACCGGACGGATGCAGAGAACCAGCGAGTTAATGCAGGAATACGAAGCCCCGTCATATACCAGTGATGTTGTCCTTGCTTATCAACGTCACTCAATTGTTTCGGCAGCAATCGAGTCGCCAAACCGGCAATCAATGTATGAGAGATAACATACGAGCCAATCAATGAGAACGACACCGTAATTGCAATACCACCCACAAATTCACCGGACGCACCCGGCATCAAGATGATTGGTGCAAACGCCAGCACTGTGGTGAGTGTTGAGCCTAGTAGTGGCACCCACAGGTGCTTCAGGGCGTTCATGGTCGCTTCAGCTCGATGTTGACCTTTGAGTCGATACGCTTGAATGGTATCCACCATCACCACCGCGTTATCCACCATGATCCCCAGCGCTACAATTAAGCCAGTTACCGACATTTGGTTAATAGGCACACCCGTCATTTTCATGATCGAGAGAGTGAGCAAAGACGTTAAAGGCAGCGAGATAGCGACCAAGATTGCAGCACGAACACCAAGGGTGACAAACAGAACAATCAAGATGAGAACAAAACCGATCAACAAGCTTTCGCCCAAATCGTTTAGACGTGTCTCTGTATAACCTTGCTGATTAAAGAGCACGTTAACGTGAACATTGCTCGGCAGCTCTTGCTCAAACTTTTCAATCACTGCATTGGCACGGGATGTCCAGTTATCGACCCTCAGATCAGGGTGCATTCGCGCGGCAACAATCACACCTGGTTCACCGTCGATAATGGCGATCCGATCTTGCGGCGTTTTTTCACCTCGTGATACCGAGGCAATATCTTCAAGGCGAACGATATGGCCATTGGCATCGGTCGCAATCGGCACTTGCTTGATACGCTCAATAGAATCCAACTCAGATTCAATTTCCAACCCAAAGCGAGAATAGGAACTCACCAATTCACCGGCCGAGTTCTTAGCGTCAGCCCCTTCCAGTGATTCAGCAATATTGGCACTTGAGCGACCTAACGCTGCAGCGTCTGCAGTGCGCAAGTTAATCTGAATCTCTTCTTGTGGCATACCATATTCATCAACGAACTCAGTGCCCGACAAGGTTCTAAGACGCTTGGCAAGCTCTTTAGCGTAACGCCCAAGAGTTAAGCGGTCTGGCTCTCCTGCCCCTGTCCAAGTTAATGCAGTAATAGTGGTAAACGCATAGGTATGGTCACTATCCAAATCCGGTGACTGTGCACCAGCTGGAAGAAGCGGTTCAACATCAGACAGCTTGTCTCGAGCTTGTGACCAAACTGGCTCAGGCTCTGTAATGGTATCGTCTAGCTCAAGTGTCACAATCGACACATTCGGGCGAGAGGTTGAGCTGACTAGCTTAACTTCACTAAGCTCACGCAGTTTGTTCTCGATGACCTCGGTCACTAAGGTTTCGACTCTCTCTGCACTTGCCCCTGGAAAGCTAGTGGTGATGTTAGCGTAACGGTTGATGATGACCGGATCTTCTGCACGCGGCAATGTCATGAAAGCGGAGATACCGCTCACCATCAACAACGCCGTCATTAAGATAAGCAGTCGCGTATTAGAAATCGTCTCAATGATCTTCATGGGCAACCTACTTAGACGCCAGTTGAAGAGGGCTCACAGTTTGTCCCGGAACCAAACGATGCAAACCACTGGCGATGACCTGTTCACCTTCGCTAATTGCACCGGTTACGTACGCTTGTTGATTATTGGCAAACAAGACTTGAACACTACGTCGCTCAACTTGGTTATCTTCACCAATAACAAACACGTTCCAGACCCCACGCAAACCGTCAATCAAACCCGTTAGTGGAATCCAAAAACCTTGGTCGTCAATGCTCTCTTCAAATTGGAGATAGGCTAATTGCCCTTCAAGCACAGAGGCTTGCTCAGGGAAAAGGTAGCGTAAACCAACACTTCGAGATTGAGTATCGACCATCGCTCCGGGATTGAGCAGGCTTACATCGTACGACTCACCACCAACACGTATGTGAGGCTGTGACAAAGAGGTGACCTTTTGCATTTGGTGCGCAGGAATACCAATGAACGCCTCTTTGCCCTCAGATGCAAGTAGTGTCAGTGTCGGGTTGCCAACATTTACCACATCACCCAAAGAAACAAAACGGGTGGCAATGGTTCCAGCGTAAGGCGCAAGAATGGTCGACTTAATCAGTCGCAGATCGTTGGCTTTCAATGAAGCGTCAATACGTAAAAGATTAGCTTGAAGCACACGTTGTTCACTGGTTAGCGAATCAATTTCCGCTTCCGCACTAAAGCCTTTTGCTTTCAATGAACGCTGACGCTTTAGGTTTGCAGCCACCAAGTTCAACTGAGCTTTTACTTCCTCAGACTGCGCCTTGAGTTGACTAAGCTCAGTTTCTAATAGTTGGGTGTCTAAACGAATCAAAGGTTGGCCTTTTGTGACTCTGTCACCGACATCGACTAAGATCTCTTCAACCTTACCCGCAAGTTCAAAGCCCAAGTTGGCTTGCTGACCCGCTCTTACCACACCGACATATTCACGTTGCACCGCGTAAGAATTCGATTGAGTTAAAGCCAGTGTTTCAACCGTAAGGATGGTTGGCTCAGCGGCTGGTTGTGCTTGGGTTGTTTCACCGCACCCTACAAGAAGAGTAGATAGCGCGACAGCGACTGCGCTGCTCTTCATCAATTTATACATAATACTGTTCCTGTGCAGTATGTAATCGTCCTATTTTTAGACTAACCAAACCAAACTAGACTGTCTAGTTTGGTTGTGTTAAAAATAGGTTTCATCGTTATTGATTGATAAAAGCGTCACAAAAAGCATAATGCTTAACCTGTGACGAATGACGCTGCATTCTGCACGCGAAAAACTGACTAATATCGAAACAACGAGACTTCCAGACGTGACTAAAATCATTAAAAGTGAACAGAAGAGATCGCAAATTTTAACTGCAGCAAGTGAGCTTTTTTCTGAACATGGCTACAAGATCAATATGGATCAGATTGCCAAAGCCGCTAATGTATCGAAGCAGACTGTCTACTCTCATTTCAAAAACAAAGATGAGCTTTTCGAAACATGCATGCAGACCAAATGTGCCGAGCGAGAACTGAGCCCCGACGCTTTTGATATGAATGCCACGTTAGAAGATGAATTAGTGAAGTTTGGTGTGAAGTTTCAAGATTTGCTATTAGACGAGCAGTCACGACAAACCTTTCAGAATGCAGTCAGCCAATCCAGCACCCACCCAGAGATCGCGTCAATCTATTTAGAGACTGGGCCTCAAAAGACCACCAAATTACTTGCCGATTATCTGCAGGCGAAAATAGACTCGGGTGACCTAACCCTGTCGACTTCAAGTTCACCCATTATTGCAGCGCGTCAATTATTGCTGATGTTTCATGGAAAGTCCGCGTATTGGTCATTCTTCGGCCACGACAGTGGTGAGTCCGATGATGAAAGGCAGAGCTACACTCGCGAATGTGTTGCACTGTTCTTAAATGGCAACCAGACTCGCTAGCTTGTACTCAAAGCAAGCGTTAGTGGGCAACAGATTCCAACAATAGTTCGTAGAAACGTTTTGCGGCAGGGCCAGTCTTCACACCTTTTGGCAATGTGAGATGAAGTGGTACATGATAACCACGACCGTTTTCAACATTGAGCACGGTGAGTTTATCGCTCCCTCTACTGTCAACAATGTGCTTCGGCAGTCTGCAGTACCCGACTCCTTGCTCAACAGCGCCAAACGCATGGTCGAAGTTGTCGACTGTGATGCGTTGACTTGATTTAAGCCAACCCACATCTTTTTTATCTGCCAGTTTCTCTACTGAACCCAAATCTCTCACCACAATCTGTGGTAATGACGATAGCTGGCTCAGTGAGAGCGTTGACTCCTTCGCTAAAGGATGCGAACTGGCAACAACGGGTTCCATCATCGTAAAACCAAAGGCTTCCGCCGGATAGTTGGTGACTGGCAAATTGATGATGGCAACATCGGCTAACTCTTGAGTCACCATCTCCGTCGTCTTAGACAGTGATGTTTCAATAACCTGAATCGAGGTGGTGTTGTTCTCTGCCACAAAAGCCGCCATTGGCCCATAGAGACGCTCAAGACAACATAGATGATCCACTGCTACCACAATTTCAGATTCGACGCCCCTGGAGAGCTGCTCACTGATAAGTTCCAGCTCCCGAGCTTGTTCTAGCATACTGCTCGCCCTGCGAAGCAACGCCTTACCATCTTCCGACAAAACGGCCTTACGACCCTCAACCCGAACCAAAGACACTCCAAGCTGATCTTCCAGTTTCCTCAATGCATAGATCAAGGTGGTGTGGCTCTTGTTCAATTGCAATGCGGCAGCTTGAATGCTGCCAGCGCGATCAATCTCAAACAGCGTTTGCCATTGATCTAAGGTGGTCTTTAGTCTCATTGGTCTAAAATCCTGACAGATAATGACAATATTATGAACTTTTTTGTCTAATTTTTATAGGTAATATCTATCTCAACAGGCAATCAAGCCTTCAATGTTTTGCGAAATGGCAGCTCGCCTCAACGCAATGCTTAACAACTGTTTGGAGAGATAACCATGAAACTACTACAAGTCGATTTTGGATTTAACGGCCCATTTGGTGAAGAGATGTCGAACGCCCTTGTTGATCTAGCAAAATCCATCAACAACGAGCCAGGCATGATCTGGAAAATTTGGACAGAGAGCGAAGCAGAAAAGCTCGGTGGCGGTGTCTACCTATTCGAAGACCAACTGAGTGCAGAGGCTTATCTCGCCATGCACAGCGCCCGCTTAAAAGAGATGGGCGTAGCAGAGGTACGCGGCGTGATTTTTGACGTTAACCAGCCTTTAACTACGATTAATAAAGGTCCAATACACGGCTAATTGAGTTATTCATTCTTGTAATGAAAGTGTAGATATTGAAAGACAAAAGATGAGATGCACCAAATGAAAAACAAAACGTTTCTAAGCCTACATGGCATCATTTACGCAGGGTTTGCCATCGCCCTGTTCTTCCTACCAACCGTCATGTGGCCAATGTACGGTGTGGAGATCAATGATAAGTACGCTTATTTTCTGTCTCAACACACCAGTATCTTCCTCGGTGGCATTGCAGCAATAACCTGGTTGCTACGTGATATTGAAACGGGTGTGAGCGCTAAAAAGCTCATCCAAGCTTTGGTTGTAACCAATATGCTGGGGGCAATTATTACCCTATATGCCGCCTTCACTGGTATCTTTGTAGGCTTTGGTTGGAGTGACCCAGCGTTCTTTAGCTTCTTGTCGATATTGAGTATTCGACAACTGCAGTTGCAAAAATAATAAATAGAAAGGAGAGCGCAAAATATGCGCTCTCCTTTTTCTATCTCGTCAATTTCTAATTTACCGTGTCGTGGGAGACGTAGATCAACTCATCGGTGTTAAAACCACGCTCTTTCGACATCTGTTTAAACTTCTCTAATACCTCAGGTGCCACTTGTGGCGTTCTAGACAGTAGCCATAAGTAATCCGTATCTGGTCCAGAGACAAACGCATATTGGTAGCCCTGTTTGTCTAACTCAAACACTACATAAGAGCCGTAAAACGGACCAAAGAACGATACTTTTAGATAACCTTGATCGCTCCCTTCAACAAAGTACGCTTTACCTTCCGCCTCTTTCCACTCGCTATTCTCTACCGAGTAGCCGCGGTTAATCACCTTCACGCCACCATCATCACGTAACGAGTATTGAGCGCTAATATTACTCAACCCTCTTTCAAACGAGTGATCTAAACGAGCAACCTCATACCATGTCCCTAGATAGCTCTCCAATTCGAATTCATTAACCGGTTTTACCGACTGCGGCATACCCAAACAGCCCCCTAACAAGACCACCGACATCAACAGCAATAGTTTTTTCATTTCTAATCCTTTTAAAACGACATTTCTATCAAGAAGCTAATACGTTAATAATAGAAAAAGGTTCAGTGTTAGCCTATTTAATCAGTAAGTTAACCAACAATTATCTCATTGAAGTCACACATTTTATTTTATAAAAAGTGAACACCGTCCACCTCATTCACAGTGCATCTAAAATGAGCCAGATAAATAAAACAGGCGAATCACTCAAAACTCATCTTCGCCAGTTATTTGGAGTGGCAATCCGCTATTTTTGCCACCGACTCTGTCATTAAGGGCGCTCAAAACACCAGAAAGATCGGCGACGACTTTATTGCTACAATGAGTCTTAGATAACTGATTTATGGATAAAACTGATGGGAAGAAGGATAAAAATGGAATGAGGAATTGTCTGACTGCTCGACTACTTTCACTACTACTGCTCAATACCGTCTTATTTGGGTGTGGTAACTTTCGAAACTTATCTCACGATATAGAAGCGATTGACGCCATTACCAACCAATACCAAGTCATTTTAAGCCAACCCGCATCAGGTTCGGCCGTAGTCATTGAGCAGATCAAAGACATTAATAAAAGTGAAGTGGATGCCTATGACGGCATCAAATACAGTGACAATATTCACCTGCATGTATCTAACCACATCCGCTATCTACTGATTTTTGAAGACACGAATCAAGATTTAACCCTACAAGCTGACGAAGCGTTCAGTGTGATTAATCTTCGCGACTACCAAGATAACTCAACCATCGAAGTGTCATTAGAAGTGAACCAAAATGAAGTTCCAAGCGCCTTTGTCGATCGCTCACTCTCCTCGTTGTTAAACATCGAGTTAGATCTGGTCGATATAGGCACAGTCGTCAGTTTGGCGGACTCGCCCTTTGACAGAAAAAATGCCAAACTCGGAATGTGGCAACCGCTCAAATTCTTGCTTGAGGATAACGCAGGGCTCTACTTTTTATCTGAATATGACCCGAACAAAATCCCCATCTTATTTGTTCATGGCATCAATGCCACCGCGATAGATTTTGCTCCACTGATTGAGAAAATTGACCAATCTAAATATCAGGTCTGGGTGTTTAACTACCCTTCAGGGTTGTCATTATCGCTAAATTCTAAAGGCTTAAATAACCTGTTACATACGGTTGTAAGCGAATACAAAAACCAACAATTGCATGTTGTTGCTCACAGTATGGGCGGGCTTATCGTCGCCAACAGTATTCACCAGTGTCGTATCGGGCATTTGTGTGACTTTGTTAGCAGCATGACTACCATCTCGTCACCATTTGGCGGCGTTGCATCGGCTAAGCAAGGAGTAGAGTACTCCCCTGTTGTTATGCCAGCCTGGGTAGATTTAAACCCAGACGGCAAATTTATCACGGACTTATTTCCTGCTAACAGTGAAACGCACATCCCACATTTCCTTGCATTTGGCTATAACTCAGGCGAGCTGTTCAATACCAAAAGCAATGATGGCGTCATTAACCTCTCAAGCCAACTGTCTCGTCCAGCTCAGCTAAATGCCGACCAAATTCGTGGTTATGACGAAGACCATCTAAGCATCTTAGATAATGATGACCTTTTTAAAGATCTATCTGATTTTTGGTTAGCAGCTGAGCAAGAGAAATAGGGACGAGAGTGACAGATTTAGTGCTTATACCTAAAGGTTTTACTGTCATCAACAATCTCAATCTTGACTGGCACCGTCCCTTTCTTGACGTTACCGATTTGTGCAAATGACTTGTAAGAAAGGTCGATCACTCGGCCTTTAACGAAAGGGCCTCGGTCGTTAATTTTAACGTCAACAGACTTATTCGTTGTTGTGTTTGTCACCCTTACGACTGTTCCAAATGGCAGGGTTTTATGAGCTGCAGTATAGGCATTCATATCATAGGTTTCACCACTGGCGGTGAGTTTCCCGTGGAATTTATTTCCGTACCAAGAGGCCTCCCCAACCAGCGTATGCGATTTGGCATACTCCTTTGTTTTTGAACTGCCGATCGCCGACGTTGAAGTGCATCCGACCAGAATAACAAGAGTAATTGCGGACAAGATAATTCGTAGATTTTTCATATTTATAGATACTGTTTTTAGTGTTGTTATTAGTTTGAGTATAGTGATTTCTCAGCCCAAGCCACTGCGGATAGGGCGCCGCATGTTTTCACGAACCGCAGTAAATTCGGTCATGGGTACGAAAGGATTTATCTTTGATAAGGTTAAATATCGCCTGTGTTGAGTGCAGACCTATCCAACCGAAAACCTACAGGTACAAAAAAAGGATTGGCATTTCGACCAATCCTCTAAAACTCGCTATTCGTTTGGGAACGCTAAGCTGGTTGATACAACATAAATGCCACGACCATAGCCAAGCTTCCACCTAAACAACGGTTAACCATCACCATCTGTTTTGGTGATTGCAATAGACGCTGCAGCATAGTGCCGCAATACGCCCAAATCAACATACACAATACACCTGTCACCACCATGATGGTGGTAATCGTCACCACTTGAATCAGGTAATCAGCCTGTGTGGTGATGAACTGAGAAAATACCGTTAATGAAGCGATCCACCCTTTCGGGTTTAATACTTGAATCAAAACACCAGACATAAATCCTGAGCGATTCACCGAATCTTCTTGCTCAATCTCCATGTTGGCGATAGACCACGCCATAAACAGTAAATAAGCCGCCCCAAGGTATTTCATTACCGTGTAGATCTCTGGGTAAAGGGTAAATAGGCTCACCAAGCCAGCACTTGAACCCGCCAAGATGAAGATAATGCCAAAAGCGTTACCAGAGACAAAAGGCAATGTCGCCGCAAATCCATATCGGCTTGATATCCCAAGCAATGCAATGTTTCCTGCTCCCGGTGTAATTCCAATCGATATTGAAAACAACAAGAACGCCAGCATTAATTGAGCGCTCATTCTTTCTCTCCTAGTTGATAAAACGTTAGTGGGAGAAGAGTTTACCGATTCGAGTAGGAATTAAATTGCTATATGCGCTAGTATAAAAACAAATTTGAGCAGACTTTTTCTAAAAACACCATGAAAGTGAAAGAATCCACCAATGAAGTACTAGATGATACGGATATTGCCATTCTTGGACATATTCAAAAAGACGGACGCATGAGTAACAGCAAGCTCGCCGAGAAGGTCAACCTAAGCGAAACTCCTTGCTGGCGCCGTTGGAAGCGCATGGAAGAGACAGGCTATATTGATGGTTATACCGCGCAGCTTAACCGTAAAAAGCTAGGGCTTCATGTAGCCGGTTTTACCTTAGTGACTCTCGGCAACCATGAGGTTGAAAACACTGAGCCTTTTGAAGAATTTGTTGCAGTCACAGACTGGATCACCATGTGTCACTGCATTGCAGGTGGAGCCGACTACATGATTCAGGTGTTGGCGAGAGATCTGGAAGAGTACTTTGAGCGAATCAGCTCCATTCGACGAGTGAAAGGCGTCAGCGCAATTCAGTCTAATATCTCAGTGAAGGAGCTTAAGAACAGCTACCAACTGCCACTGCAAGATTAGTTGATTTAAAATTAAGAAAGCCCAGTCAGCGATAATACGACTGGGCTTTTTGTTGTCGTTCTTATAAGAATACCGGTCTCACAAAGGCTTGAGACTGAGTTGGTTTCTACTCACACGGATGTGCGAGATGAATCAGCGCCAAGCCACCTAAAGACGTTTCACGATATTTCTTATTCATGTCTTTACCCGTTTGATACATGGTCTCAATAACCTTATCAAGCGAGATCAAAGATTTACTATTCCGCTTCAACGCCATACGAGACGCATTAATGGCCTTCATCGCCCCCATCGCATTGCGCTCAATACACGGCACTTGTACCAAGCCTCCAATTGGGTCACACGTCATACCCAGCGAGTGCTCCATTGCGATCTCTGCAGCGATACAAATCTGCTCATTACTGCCACCACGTAATGCAGTTAAACCTGCAGCCGCCATAGAAGACGATACACCGACCTCACCTTGGCACCCTACTTCGGCACCTGATATTGAAGCGTTGGTTTTGTACAAAATACCGATCGCGCCCGACACCGCTAAAAAGTCTTTTAACTGCTTGGTATCCAACTCTTTAATGAAGCGATGGTAGTACATCAATACCGCTGGAATCACGCCTGCGGCACCATTGGTTGGTGATGTGACGACCTGACCGCCAGCTGCGTTTTCTTCACTTACTGCAAAAGCAAATAAGTTAATCCAGTCCATGATTTCCATTGGATCGTTCTCAACCGCTGCATTCGCTTCTAACTTTTTCAGTAGGTTTGGTGCACGGCGAGTGACGTTCAATCCACCATCAAGAATGCCTTCGGTTTCAAAACCACGCTCCATGCAACGGGACATCACGCGCCAGATTTGATCCGCCTTTTCAGAAATCGCATCAACGCCTTGGAAAGCCGACTCATTTTTCAGAATCATACCGCCTAAACTCATGCCATTTTTTTCAGCTTGCTCAAGCATCTCTTCAGCATTACTAAATGGATAGGCCACCTCTACCGATTCAGCCTGAGTGCCATTTTGCAGCTCATCGGCCGTTGCAATAAAACCGCCACCAATCGAGTAATAAGTTTCATCGATAATCGCATTTCCAGCTTGGTCGAATGCTGTGATCATCATGCCATTCTCATGAAGCGGTAGATTATCTTCATGAAACAGCATGTCAGCTTTGTAGTTAAACCCGATGTTGTGGCTACCACTTAACTGCAGTTCACCACTATCAATCGCATGACGCATCGCTTGGTTAGCACTGGTGATTCTAATCGTATCAGGCTTATTGCCGAGCAAGCCTAAAATGGTCGCTCTGTCAGTGTGATGCCCGATTCCTGTTAGTGACAGCGAACCATAAAGATCGACCTGAACACGAACCACCTCTGTGATTCTATCCGCGATTAATTGAGTGAAATGAAAACCCGCAATCATTGGGCCGTTGGTGTGTGAGCTCGAAGGCCCGACACCAATTTTGTAGATATCAAAGATCGATAACATAGAACTACCAGTAAAAAATCGGTCAATTAAGAAAGAGCGGCATAAAGCCAGTCAGGGATAACAGTACAAGCCGCGACGGTTACAACAGCAAACACCAATAAGCCGTAGTGACTCGCGGTAGGCTTAGCAAACAAATGCTTCTGCTTAGCGATAAATTCATTTTGTTGTTGAGTCACTTCACCAAAGAAACGGCTCACGAGTACACCAAGAACGAGAAAAACGACGGTGCCAATCAGAGCAAACCAAGGCCAAGAAACACCGCTGTACTTAGCAATAAACACCATCACAACACTGCCGATGCTGCCAACGATCACACCCTTCTCATTCGCTTTTTTGAAAAACAGCCCAAGAATGAAAGAACCCAAGCGAATACCAACAAAAATTGAAGTCAGGCTAGCAATAGTTTTCAGTACAGATTCATTTGAAACTGCGAGCAAAGCAGGCACAACCACGGATGCGGCGGCAACAAGGCTCATCTTTCTTGCTACCGATTCATAGTGAGCATCTGGTGCTTCCTTGCAGAAAAAGCGCTTATAAAAATCGAATGTAGCGACGGTTGCCATTGAGTTATAGGTTGAATCCAACGTCGACATAGCAGCCGCCGATAACGCGGCAATAACTAAACCGACAATGATTGGATTAGTGTGGTTAAACACAAAATCAAGAATCACTTCATTACTGTTTTCAAAGCTATTGTCTTGATAGAAGACGCTTAGCAACACGCCCATCACCGCGAAAAATAGATAGATGAAAAACGCACCATAGCCACACAGCAGCATCGATCTCTGTGCTGTTTTTACATCCTTTGTCGCCAACGTTCTTTGAATGATCAATTGGTTAGTGCCATATACACTCAAATGTAAAAAGCTCACCGCGACCAATCCAGCCCACAATGTAGTGTCAACACCCAAGTCAAATTCGAGGTTGATAATATTCAGATGTTCAGGAGACAGCACTTCCCCTGCATCAATCTTCATCAGTAATAGGCCGAAGATGGCAATGCTACCGATAATCAGCACTGCCGACTGAAGCATGTCGGTCCAGATTACAGTTGAGATGCCCCCAGCATAGGTATAAAGAGCGGTGAACAAACTGATGTAGATGATGGCTTCAGAGATCCCAATAGGCAGCACTTGCACCACTATCAATGCAACGGCATACAAAATCACACCCGCCGAAATGCATTGCACGACAATAAACACAATTGAATTGATGGTACGAGCAACAACGCCAAAACGGTGCTCTAGGTATTCATAAATTGAAGTCAGCCCGAGCTTGTAAAAAACGGGAACGAAGAAAACCACAGCGAAAAAGATCACTATCGGGTAATTCAAATGTACGCTCATTGCTTCCATACCTGAGCTATAAACCCAACCAGGCATGCCTACAAATGTCATTGCACTAATGTAGGTCGCAAGAATAGAAACCCCTGCAGTAAACCAGCCAAATTGCTTCCCGCCCGTGGAAAAATCGCCACCAACGCTATAACGCCTATTCACTAAGTAGCTGATAAACAGTGTGGTTAATACGTAGAGAGCGATCACCACAAAACTTGAGTACGTAACCATTTTGAGATTCCGTTTATTGTATTTCGCAAATTATTCGCTGCCAATATTACTTAAAATTGGATAATTTCCCTCAAAAACCCCCAATAAGTGTGAGTATTGTCACTAACATTGACGATTAAACGCTCAAAAAGTCCCAAAACGAGCAAAAACGCGATCTATTGGGATCAAGATCACCAAAATCGACAAAATGGGTACGCACTCATTTTAAAATTGACTTTGATCACGGATCTAATAACCACAAAAACTCTATTATCTCTCCCGAAACGAAGACAGCGTAGTGAACATCAATAACTACTACACTGTAATCAAAACTCATAACACCCTATATAAAATAAAGGTTTATCGGTCATGACTACGAAAAAACACATGAGCGAAGTTCCTATGATTCAAAGGGTAGCTGCTTATCTTGCAATTCTAGTAGGCTACTTTTTCTATTGTTATAACTTTGTAATTATTGACTACGTACGCCCATACATCGTTGATGCATATGATGGTATTAACTTAGCAGATACGGCTCAGTTCTATACATGGCAGTCGGTTGGTGCACTGATTGGTGCTCTAAGCTGTGCATGGGTGGCATCAAACTTTGGTAAGAAATCGACTCTTATTGTCATCACTGCATTGAACGGCGGCGCAACCATCATCAACATGATGTTTACTGACTACGCAATGTGGGCAGCAATGCGTTTCATTATCGGTATTTCTTTGGGTGGTTACTTCACTGTAGCGGTAAGCCTAATGATTGGCCTATTCACGCCAACGGTTCGCGGCAAGTTAACGGCATTCGCATCTTCTATGTTCTCTGTTGCTCTAATGGCGATGGGTGCTTACGCAGCGTTTATCTCTAGCATTGACGCACCGTGGCAGAGCCTAATGTGGGTAGGTGGTATTCCTCCTCTAGCCGCTGCAGTAGTGATGATCTTTATCCTACCAAGTGACAAAAAAGTGATCGCTTACGGTGAAGAAGATCAAGCCAAAGCAGAAGAATCAAATGCACCTGCGAAGAAAGGTTCTTGGGGTGAAATGCTAAGCGCACCATACCGCAAGCTAACCATTACTTGTCTACTTCTAGCGGGTCTTAACTTCTACGGTTACCAGTTCTTCTCAGGCTTTGTGACAACGTACCTAAAAGAAGTTCGTCAGTTTGACGGTGCAACTATCGGCATCATCTTCTCTATCTCAGCATTCGGTTCTCTATTCGGTGCTTGGGTATGGGGCGCAATTGCAGACAAATACGGTCGTAAGGTTAACGCATTTGGTTTCATCCTTGCGGGCATCATGGCATCAGTATTCTTCATCGCGCCAAGCGACGTGATGATCGGCAGCCTAAACATGCTGGCTATCCTGGGTCTTATCTACAACTTCGGCCTATCTGCTTCAGCGGTATGGGGTGGCTACTTCTCAGAACTGTTCCCAGCTCACCTACGCAGCTTCGGCGCAGCTCTGTTCCACGGTGGTCGTATCATCGGCATGTGGGCACCAATGGTGTTGGTATTCATCCAAGAGCGCAGCGACCTAGCAACAGCAATGTGGGGCTCACCAATCGTATGGATTGTGGCTGGTCTACTGTGGCTATCTCTACCAGAAACATTGAAAGGCGGCATCTTCGACAAGAGCAAAAAAGCGGAAACAGCTAAAGCTTAATCCCCTTTCGTTGAAGGTCTCTTAAGACGAGCAATAAACATTAATCCGGCTGAGCAGTCAGCCGGTAACAAAATCCAAATCGAGTCCTGTTCCGAATGTTGACTCGACAACAAAAAAGAGAATGAATTATGTCTAAATATCAAGAAGCTAAACGCATTGTTCGCGAATACTTTGATGCAATGGAAAACGCAACTCACGAGAACGTTGCTGAAGTGCTAAAAGCACACACTTCTGAAGATTACTTGTGGCGTGGTGTTTACCCATTCCGTGAGCAAGAAGGCGCTCAAGCGGCAGCTGACGTATTCTGGGCTCCAATGATGAAATCAATGACTCGCATGCAGCGTCGTCAAGACATCTTCATCGGCGGTAACAATGAAATCAACCCAGATGAAATTTGGGTAATGAGCATGGGTCACTTCATGGGTCTATTCGACGCTGAATACCTAGGCATGCGCCCTACTGGCAAGATCATGAACGTTCGCTACGCAGAATTTAACTGTGTTGTTGACGGCAAGATCACGAAGACAGGTCTATTCCTAGACCTATTAGGTATGATGGACCAAGCAGGCTGCTACCCACTACCACCATCAACAGGTAAGCACTTCGTATACCCTGGCCCACGTAATCACGACGGTCTACTGTTTGAAGATGCAGCGCCAGAAGAAGGCGTAGCAACGCTTGCTCTAGTGAACAAAATGGTTGATGACCTATCTGCACTTAACGACAGCGGCGCAATGGGTTGCCCACCAGAAGTGCTAGAGAAGAGCTGGTCTAAAGATATGATCTGGTACGGCCCTTGTGGTATCGGTGCATCTTACACTATCCCTCGCTACCAGAAGCAACACCAACTTCCTTTCCGTAACAACCTGAAAGACAAGAAGTTTAACGGTCACGTTTGTCGCTTCGCTGAAGGCAGCTTCTCTTGCTTCTTCGGTTGGCCGAACCTATCAAACACACCAACAGGTGGTTTCCTAGGTATGACTGGTGGCGAAGTTCGCGCAGACATGCAAGTAGTCGACGTTTACTACCGTGACGGCGACAAACTATCTGAAAACTGGGTACTGATCGACCTTCCTTTCTGGCTAAAACAGCAAGGTCTAGATGTGTTTGAACGCACTTCTTCAATCATGAACCCAACGCTGTAACCCTGTCCTATTGTCGACCGAGTTCATACCTACACTCGGTCGACATGACTGCCGAGGGCACCTTCTCGCCCTCGGCAACTTGCTCCACCCATAATAATCACTTTGTGCCTCACGGATGGGCACACCCTGCCAAACCATTACTAATATAACGGGCTTGAAAGCACGGTGGCTTTCTACGGCCTGAATAAAGAGAATTACAATGAAAAAGTCGATTCTTTCTGCGGTGATCCTGACAGCCCTGACCTCAGGTTCTGCTTTTGCTGCACATACTTTTACCAATGACGCGGGCGATAGCCTAACACTAGATGGTCGTTTTGATGTTCGTTACCACGATAAAGGTGGCGACCATAACGGTGAATGGAACAGCGGTAGCTCTCGTTTTGGCCTAAAAGGTCAAATGGGGTTAGACAACGACTGGACAGGCTTTGGCCATGCCGAATGGGGTTACAACTCTGGTGCTAACGGCAACAATATTTACGACCGACTCCTATACGCTGGCGTTGAGCACGATAAATACGGCAAGATCGCAGCAGGTACCAAGCAATGGTCGACCTTCTACGACGTAGCATGGTTTACCGATATGGGCCGTGTATTTGGTTCGCGTGGTTCAGGTTACTACAACCTATCTGATTGGGGCATCGCTTCGGGTACGGGCCGAGCTGAAAACTCAATCACTTACCGCAACAACATCAATGATAACTGGAAGTACGGCTTCACTTACCAAACCACTCGTGAAGATGTTGGACTAGCTGATGGTAAAACAGCAACTCTGAAAAACGGTATGGGTGCATCAACGTTATACACAGTTATGGACGGCCTAACCATTGGTCTAGCTTACCACCAGAATGAGTTTGACGATGTTGATGCGGGAGTTCAAAACATCAAGAATGGCGATACACAGCGCATTGGCTTATTAGGTGTGAACTACACCAACAACGGTCTGTTTGTCGGCTTCACGTACAGCCAAGGTTCAAACTGGGAAACCACCAGCCAAGCAGAGTTTTACGACCACCGCGGTGCTGAATTCTTCACTTACTACCACTTTGAGAACGGCTTACGCCCTACCTTCAACGTTAACTACTTAACGGATACAGACGACAACGCAAACGGCTATGAACGTCAATTGATTATCCCTGGTCTTGAATACCACTTTAAGAAGAACAAGTTCTTAGTATGGACGGAATACCAGTTTGATAACGGCAAAGACTCATACAACGGCGTGAAATACGAAAACAGCGACGACCAGTTTGCTGCCGGTATTCGTTACTACTTCTAACTTTGGACTTTACTGCCGAATAGAATAATTACACTCAAACTAAAGCTCTGCTTCTATGCAGAGCTTTTTTGGGTCATACCCAGTTAGCTACCCAACAACCTCACTTAAGCCTTATCTTTCATAGAATTTAACTAATTTGACTTTTTGAATACGTACCTACTTATGATACTCTACACGCCATTAATTCGGCTTAAAATGCATGGTCTATGAACTCTCCAAAACACTCCTCGGTAGCCAAAGCAACCGTAACCTCAAAAGATGTCGCTAAACTGGCTGGCGTTTCTCAATCTACCGTTTCTCGTGTATTTGTGCCGGGCAGTTCGGTTTCTGAAAAGACCAAGCAGAAAGTATTTGAAGCGGCGAAAGCGCTCAACTATCGCCCGAATGCCTTTGCCCGCAGCCTCACTACCAATGAATCTAAGTTAATTGGTCTGGTCTTCCCAGACGCTGACTACCCAATTCACATGAAAACCCTACAGCTCATCTCTACTGAGCTACAAAAGCAGGGTTACTCAGCGGTACTTATTCCGTGGCAAGTAGATGCCAATGACAATCACTCGATCCCGAATATCTTCCAATATCGAGTTGATGGTGTCATCGCTGCCTCCGCAACCTTCAATAAATCGCTTTATGAAGAGTGTGAAGAGTTCGATATTCCTATTGTTCAATACGCTCGTGTGGTTGAAGGCACCAAGAGCAGCCATGTAGTGAGTGACAACTATGCAGCCGGACAGCTTGCAGCACAGCAGTTCCACAACAGTGGCGTAACCTCTGCGGTTTACTTGACGGGTAACGTTCCAACGTACACCAATGACGAGCGCGAATCGGGCTTTTGTTCTGAGTTTGAAGACTTAACGGGCAAACAAGCGCGCGTTATCGAGGCAGACTATGACTACCTTGATGCGCTAGAGACAATTAGAACTCTGTTTGCAGAACCTTCTAAACCACAAGCCATTTTCTGTGCGACAGATAACCTTGCGATGGCAGTAATGGACGTAGCTCGATTGGAGTTCAACCTACGTATTCCTGAGGATCTGCAAGTCATTGGTTTTGATGATATCCCGCAAACGCAATGGCTCAATTATCAGCTGAGTACTTTCAAACAAGACTTTAAACGCCTTGCTCGCGAGTCTGTGAAGATTGTTGTAAACCAGATCCAAGACCAAGAGACAAGCCTTGTAAAATTGATGGTTCCGGTGAAGTTTATTGAGCGAAAAACGACACTCAAGTAACACCGGTCAATAACGTATTCTTAGAAAAATCCCGCTCATCTAGAGCGGGATTTTTTATTTTGATACTTAATTAGTTACCCACACCACCGGTATTTTCTGGTTGGGTTTCTGGCGTTTTAGGTGGCCACTCTTTGAAGGTAGCGAGGTGCTGTTGTACTGCGGCTTGCGCAGGACCAAATGCCCACATTTTTTGCCCCATCCACTTCAAGTACATACCCGACTCTTCTGCCGCTCGCTCATAAGGATCGCGTCGTAAGTTGAACAGTAGCGGTGCATTAAGCTCCTCTTTTGGACCACTCCAACCATGATTTTGAACCACGAAGTGTGCCTTCCAATCTCCGACTCGAACCGCTTGCAGCTTGTCACGTTCGTAGTAGTAAATCTCTTTACGATTTGACTCACCCTTCTCCGTCAACATATCGACTTGGTTATAGCCATCGAGGTGCGCTTTAAACCCATCGTGACCTTTAAGCATTTTCTCTTTCAGATCCGCTGGACCACCAGCAGCCGCAACAAGGGTTGGTAACCAGTCCATGCCATCGAAGATGCCGTTGCCCACGCTACCTGCAGGGATCTTGCCCGGCCAACTTACGAGAGCCGGAGCACGAACACCACCTTCCCATGTAGTCCCTTTTTCTCCACGATATGGCGTCATACCGCCATCTGGCCACGTCATGATTTCAGGGCCATTGTCAGCCGTAAAAATGATTATGGTGTTATCAGCGATGCCGAGCTCTTCCATTTTGGCGAGCATTTCACCCACATGATCATCGAGATCTTTCATCACGACTTCTTGCAGTCCCCAACCATTTTGGCCAAGCATAGCTTCGTATTCAGGAGAAAGATGCGTCCAGACATGACCACGTGATGGACAATACCAAGTGAAGAAAGGCTTATCCGCTTCGACAGCTCGTTCAATGAAGTTTATCGCGTGCTTATTCACTTCATCGTCGAGAGTACGCATACGCTCGATTGACAGTGCACCATCATCTTCAATGGTTTGCCCACCCTTGCCATCAGACTTTGCATAAATCACATTGCGAGGAGCAAATGCATCCAACGAACCGTCTTTTGGCCAATCTGGATCTTCTGTGTATTCCATCGCATTCAAGTGATACAACCAACCCCAATACTCATCAAAGCCGTGCATTGTCGGTAAGAATTCGTCACGGTCACCTAAGTGGTTTTTACCAAACTGACCTGTGACATAGCCCATGGTTTTGAGAATTTCTGGTAGCGTTGGCGTGTCAGCATGTAAACCAACTGGCCCACCTGGTAAACCGACAGTATGCATACCTGTTCTAACAGGCAGTTGACCAGTCAAAAAAGCAGAGCGACCTGCTGTACAAGAAGGTTGGGCGTAGTAATCGGTCAGTAGCATGCCCTTTTCAGCAATACTATCAATGTTGGGAGTCTGACTGCTCATCACACCGTTGTGATACGCACTTAAATTTGAAATACCAATATCATCGGTGAAAATAACGAAGATGTTAGGTTTGTCTTGAGCCGAGAAAGCAGACAGAGACCAGCTTCCCATAACGACCATCAACAGCAAGTGAAGCATCCTTTTCATAGTTCGTTCCTTATGCATTATTAGACTGTTCATTCATAACCATTTTTATACCCACCAGGCCAAAACCAATTTCAAGCCCGAGATACACCACTAACAGCCAGTGTGGCATACCATCGACAACCAAACTGAATACTCGCCCTGCAGCGAGACCCAGCATAAATATGACCAAGCTATAAAGAGCCGGCAGACGATATTTTTGAATCATTGCACCCGCGAGCCAAAACAGTACCAGAGCTAAATAAAGCCCCATCACCGCTCTAAAGATATGAGACACATTGGTTGGGGTTGCATCAATAGCGAAAAGATAATCAAGAGAAACCGTTGGCGCGTAGCCGTAAGAGAGGGCGATAGGTGTAAGCCCAAGGGCAGCAACAATGAGAAAAATACTCTGTGGATTCATGCGATTGCTCTTTATTTGACCTGTTTCTGAAAACATAGCCTACAATCAAAAATAAACAAGTTGCATAGCCAGCAAGTCTGCGTTCATTCATGGTTATTCAACATCACATTTATACATTGGAACGTTATAGGGATATTTATATGGCTCGATGGAAATACCTACTTGCTCCTCTTCTCTGTACAAGCTTTATCACTCAGGCTCAAAGCGCCGAAGGTCATGATTCAACAAAGCAGTGGCAGCACAGCATAGAAATCTATGCCTTGGCTCTTAATATTCGAGGCGATACTTCAATTGCTAACCTCTCAACCGATGTGGATGTCGATCCCTCTTTCATCATGGACCATCTCGACATGGGGGCCATGCTCAGGCTGGAAGGTATTTACGACAATCAATGGGGCTACTATGTCGACTACAGCTTTATGAAGCTCAGCGGTAAAGCTGACTCAATTGTTGGTAATGCTGGGCTCTTAAAAGGTGAGGTCGACATTCGACAAGGCGTACTCGAAACCAAGGGCTTTAAACGTTACCAGTATGACTTCGGCATGATTGATTACATGGTGGGCTTTCGGTGGTGGGATAACGATATCGATACCAAGCTCTACTCTAGTGGCGGGCTGATCAACAACTCACGGTCTTTGGATGAAGACTGGATTGACTATCTCATTGGCGCTCGTTGGACACAACAACTCAATAGTGACTGGCGCGTTCATGCCAGCATAGATATCGGCTTTGGCAGCGACACTGATTTTACATCGGGGATCTTATTGGGCACGCGCTACCAGATTAACGATTGGTCTGACTTAAACATTGCCTATAAATCAACCTGGGTGGACTACAGTAACCCGGGGACATTTAGCTACGACACTGCGTCTCAAGGATTCTTAGTCGGTTGGGCTGCTCATTTTTAAATCGCTTCTAACCTATCGATGAGTTTAACACTGACAGATCACACAACCGAGCGTTTAATTTTAATTAAATCTATCCTATTTCAAGCCTCTTCAAGCTCTAGTAATAACCGATTTACTAGAGCTTACCATCCCGCATTAAGTGATATAAAAAATCGCTAAAACACTAATATTCAAAAGCTTAATAACCATCGAACACGAATCACTTCATCTAAAAAAACATATTTTGAGCCTTTGAAGCCACCCGACTTTGTATTGAGATATTTAATCATTCTTAATTCAATTTGAACGGTGTTTTTTATTTTCAAAATGCCGCTAGAATCCTCCCCCGAAATTTATCAACCAGAGAGAAAACAATGAAAAAATTAGTCTTAGCGCTGTGTGTTATGGCATCGACTTCCGCGGTAGCATCAAATGAAATGTATGCGTTAGGCGGGGTAGGTATCGATAGTAGTGATGTTGGTGGTCAATTTACTTTCGGAAGCCAAATCATGCAAAGCAACTGGTATATCGATTCGACATTGCTTGCAATTAGTGTAGATGAGAAATCGAGCTATAACACTGGTAACGACACAGTACACCGAAAAGAAAAGTTCGATACATTAATGCTCTCGATAGCACCAATGTACAAGCACAACTTCAGCAACAACTTCGCTATTTTTGGTAAAGTTGGGGCACTATACTCACACTCAGATACCAAGCTCACGTTTAGCTCGAATCAAGGTACTGAAGTAAAGAAAGGCTCTCATGGTGATCTTGGATTAACTTATGGTATTGGCGCAGAGTACAAGTCAACAAAGCCGGTATTTGGTCACTCTAAATTGCTTACTCGTATAGGGTTTGACTGGTACGAGTTTGGTGGTTCAAGCAGCTGGTACACCACCGATTCTGTATTTGGTATCCAAACGGGCTTTACCTTCTAATCGAGCCCTCATTACCTTTGATTAAGCCTCGTGAAACACGAGGCTTATTTGATTTAGACAACACACTCTTTCTTCATAATGCTCAATCCTAATCTCAGCGTTTCTGTCCATGCCGCATCCACACTCTCATCGTACAAGGGATCGAACTTTTTCACGGTATTGAGCAGCGCATCAAACCAAGCATTAAGCTCATCTTCAGAGATATTGAGGCCTAAGTTCTTATGGCGTCTACCAAGGTTTTTCACCGAATTACGAACACTGGGCAAAGATGCAGAATTGTAGATTAAGATGATCGATGCCTTGAGCATTTTGGTTTGCTCTTCTAACCCAACGCTGGCAAATCGCTCAGAAAACCTTGGATTATGTTCACAGAAGTCACTGAGGAACACTTCCAAAAACTCTTGATCGATTCGGCATCGTTGAAAGCTCTCATAAAACCGTTCGCTGTGATCCATTTCGCTCTCCTTAAAAGTCTTCCCTTATCATTATATGCGACATCAGTATAAAAAGGGTTGCATAATTTATTGTGACTGTAAAACTACAACTACAACTACAACTACAACTACAACTACAACTACAACTACAAGGGTAAAGAAAAAGAATAATTTTCAATTCGCTTACGTTGACCAAACGCAATTAGGGTATGATTCGGTTTCAGCTCTTCTATAACTCACAAAGACGACCCTATGCCTTCACTATCATTTTCATTCATCCCCGTTGGGGTTCGCTTTATGTTGCTCTCCGCATTAGGCTTTGCACTGATGTCCGCGTGCGTAAAGTACGTGAGCAACTACGGTATCCCCGTCTTTGAAATTGTCGCGGCTAGGGCTCTGGTATCTCTTATAATTAGTTATGTTGATGTGAGACGCAAAGGAATCTCTGTTTGGGGTAACAACAAGCCTCTGTTGTTTGTGAGAGGTGCCGTAGGTACCGCAGCATTGATGTGTGTTTACTATGCAGTAACAACACTGCCACTGGCGGAAGCGACCATTCTTCAATACGTGCACCCCGTATTCACTGCCCTACTTGGTGTTCTTTTTCTCAAAGAGCGTGTGCAAACCTCGACCATGATCTGTATCGCGTTTTGTCTTGCGGGTCTGTTTGTCATGGTTCAACCAAATATGAACAGCGACATTAGCAACGAGCTGCCTCTGTTTAGCATCATGGTCGCACTAATTGGTGCGTTTGGTAGCTCAATTGCCTACGTGATCGTGCGTAAGCTCAGTCAAACCGAAGATAGCTCAGTGATCATTCTCTACTTCCCTATGGTGGCTTTGCCGGTATCAATAGCATTGATTTGGAACGACTTTGTATGGCCAAGCTTCTTTATCACTATCATGCTCGTACTAGTCGGTGTGTTTACGCAAATTGGACAATATGGACTGACGAAAGCAATGCAGACTCAAGCAGCAGGCAAAGCCTCAGCCTACTCCTATGTACAGATTGTCTTTTCGGCACTGCTTGGGGTGTGGCTATTCAATGAAGTGCCATCCATTTGGACTTACCTAGGTGGTGGATTAATCGTGACAGGTGCATTAATTAACGTCTTCGGAAAGCAACTATTAAAGCCTTTCCAAAAAGCGCAATAACCCTAATTAAATCGTCAGCGCAATACATCGAGCTTTACCAAAAAGTCGCCTTCTACGGCGACTTTTTCATTAAACCTTCTTTATCAACTCCCTCAGTAACTCCATAAATTGCAACCTTTAAAGGCCATTTCACGCTTTTTATTCTAAATAACCAACTAATAGTCTATAAAACAATAAGGGGGTAGATGCATACGTTGCTCAATTGAGTTGTGGTCTAGCTCAAACAATGCGTTCGCAATAAGCATGTAATATTAAGTAGTTAACGTTTTTCTTTCCACGCTGATAACCGTAGCGAGATGCCAGTGACTCTTAGACATAATTACGACTTCGACCCGACCTATGGATACGACTTAGACCAACTGTTACAAGTTGAATCTAGCGTCACACCAGCCGACTTCGCGTACTTTTGGCAACAAAAATATGAGCGCGCTATGCAGGTAACACCCTATGTCAGCTTGCAAGACACTGGGCGAATTGTGAATTCACTGGCGTGTATTTGATTGCTACTACAACTCAACCGACGGCATGAGAATCGGTGGGTGGTTGTTACTACCAGAAAAAGAAGAGATCCACTGTGCCGTAGTTTGGGCACATGGTTACGGCGGACTTGATGAGCCAGATACCAGTTGGAAGCTAAGGCACACGGCAATGTTAGTTCCATGTGTGCGTGGAATCAGCCGCAGTCAGCATCATCCAATCTCTGACGATCCCTATTGGCATGTGCTGCACAACGTTCAAGATAGAGAACACTACATTATCGGTGGATGCGTTCAAGATTTGTGGTGTGGTATTTCTGCGCTACTGACGCTGTACCCAAACCTTAAATACAAAATCGGTATGATAGGTAACAGCTTAGGCGGCGGCCTTGCTATCTTTGCCAGCGCCTTTGATAAGCGCATTAAACGTTGTCACTTCCATGTTCCAACGTTTGGCAACGTCGCACTCCGACTAACGATGCCAACCATCGGCAGTACACAAGCACTCATCGACTTTGGCAATCAAGCGCTGCTTGCGCGCAATCTTCCCTATTTCGATACCTCATGTGCCGCTAAGTTCATTACACAACCCTCTCATTGGGGGGTGGCACTCTTCGACCCTTATGTTGCTCCTCCCGGCCAATTCAGTGCTTACAACGCCTGCAAAGGTGATAAAGAACTGTTTGTATTAGAAGCTGGCCACTTTATTTACCGAGGAGAAGGTAAGCAGCGTCGTGAACTGCGTAAGAACGTCGAAGCCTTCTTTAAAACGTTGGGGAATTGCGATGAATCGTGAGTACCACAAATGGTGGAGCCCTAACCTCAATCGTAATATGGAGTTGCTCATCTTTGGTCATGCAGGTGCGAAAGTCTTGGTCTTTCCAACACGCACAGGACGTTTCTATGAGTATGAGAACTTAGGATTGGTCGATTCCGTTGCCGAGAAAATCAACGCTGGTCAACTGCAACTCTACTGTGTCGACAGTATTGATACCGAAAGCATGTACTGTTTTTGGGCGCATCCATTTGGCCGAATGCATCGCCATTGTCAGTACGAGGAATACATATTACGAGAAGTTCTGCCACTGATGGCCAAAAAAAACAGCCACCCTTGCACCATTTCACACGGGTGCTCATTAGGAGCCTATCACGCCGCTACCCTATTTTTCCGCCACCCTCATCTATTTCAAAAACTGGTCGCGTTCTCTGGTCGCTATGACCTCACTTGGAGCACCGAGTCGTTTCGAGATCTCTTTGACGGTCAGTACAATGATGAAATCTACTACCACACTCCGACTCATTTCCTACCGGGTTTGCCACCATCCGATCAACTCACCCAAATTAGGAACAGTGACATTGTTTTTGCAATCGGTAAGGAAGACCCTTTCTTACAAAACAACCACCAGCTCAGTCGTATTTTGAATCAGAAAGGTATTAAACATCGAATGTATGAGTGGGACGGAAGAGCGCATCGAGGACGTTATTGGCGTAAGATGATCCCGCTTTATCTTTGATTCTATACCGCTCTACCTCTAAGCCTATTTAAGGGGGATCACCTCGCTTACCAGCAGACTTAATCAAACAACTCTATGACTAGCTTGTTGTTTTGAATAACCAGATTCGGCTCCGCTGACTTCAAAAGCGCTTCCTGTACTTTAGCACCGTCAAGTTTATAGACAGGTTGCTGAGACAGTGCCAATCCAATCATGGACACGGCGGGTTGCAATAGATTAGCGATATTTTCAGGCAGTTGTTTACCGCTCTCATTGAAGTTTTCTAAACGCAGTGATTTTAAATACACTTCCCCACTTTCTTTGTCATATTCAGGGACAGCGCTGAACTCGATATCCAGGTCTAGCCCAAGATTTTGCATATTGAATACCTGAACCTGCGCATTGGTATTCGCAAAGATAGACACACGATCGGCATCTGCTCGCCCAATTTTTACTTGCAAATCTTCGACTGCAACTTGCGCATACATCATATTTTCGACACCAACGGATTGGTTGATTTCCACTGACTCTTGCAAGTAATCGGTCATATCCTTTTCAGTGATGCTATAGCTTGCACAACCACCTAGCAGAGCCACTAACGGAAGAACCAACCATACAATTCGCTTCGACATACACTCTTCACTCCAACGACTTACCTTACTTATTATAAACAACACGCAATAATGACAATAATGACAATAATGACAATAATGACAATAATGACAATAATGACAATAATGACAATAATGACAATAATATCATTAATAGAAATACGAGGACTTCCAATCTACTATTAGAGAGGGCACATATAAGTAAAGCGAACCTATGATGCAGATGTCAACCGAACAAAAAGACAGACGATGCGCTGTCGTACTTTGTCATGGCAATCATACCTTGCTTCATGATTGGGTAGATTCGTTACGACGTGAGCATTGGGATATCGTCAAGGTAAACACCATGGACGCCCTAACTAACGTGTTAGAAACACACAAAATACCCGTTGTTATTGTGTGCCTTGATGAGCCCGTCACCAATGCAACCTGTCAGTCTCTCATTATGCTTAAACAGAGGTTTTCGAACCTCGGCTTGATAGGTATTTTTAATGACAAGCCTTCCCGTAACCTTTCATTTATTCATCACTGCTTTTGGGACTATTTCCACCACCCGATAGATGCAAAGTGGCTTGCCAAAAGCTTAGGGCACTTATTGGGCATGACCGATGGTGAGCCCGTAAAACACCACCTAACTGAAAGAGAAAAACGTTACCGATTGATTGGCGAATCAAGCGTCATTCAAGATATAAAAGCGCAAATAGATAAGGTTGCTCATTCAACTTACCCCGTTTTGATTCAGGGTGAAACCGGAACAGGTAAAAGCTTATGCGCAAGAATGATCCACAACCAATCACCGCGTAAACATCAACCGTTTGTCGCCTTGAACTGTGGCGCTATCCCTCACTCTCTAATTCATTCAGAGCTTTTCGGCTATGAGAAAGGCGCTTTCACTGGCGCAGCGAAGCGCTATATTGGTCACGTGGAGCGCGCACAAAATGGCACGCTGTTCTTGGATGAAATCGGGGACCTAGAACTCCCGCTGCAAACGTATCTATTGCACTTTCTAGAAAATCATCACATTGAACGCTTAGGCAGTAACAAGCAAATCGCGATAAATTGCCGAGTTCTGTTTGCCACTAACATCAACCTTGAACAAGCCGTGGCTGCTGGTCGATTCAGAAAAGACCTTTTCCATCGAATTAATGTCCTAAACCTTGATATCCCGCCACTATCCGAACATCGTGAAGACATCGAGGCGCTAGTGCATTTCGAACTCCAGAAAAATCACGCCAGCCACTTTTCCATTTCGAGAAAAACACTCAGTACGCTTAAACAATATCAATGGCCGGGAAATATTCGAGAGCTATTTAACGCCGTAAAAAGAGCGGTGGTTTACGCTGATCACTCACGCCTTGAAACTCGACATATGCAGCTTGCATTTAAGGAACCACACAGCAATAACTTAGTAGAAGATACGTTAACCGCGGAACACATCAAACAAACCATCGAACAGCAACACTACAATATCTCTGCGACCGCTCGTGCTTTGGACATCTCACGAACCACTCTATACAAACTGCTCAAACTGCACCGAATTAGTTATTAAACGACGTTGGGTATTGAAACAGCATTGGTCATTAAAACAGAATTGATTCTTGATACAGAGCCTATGATTTCAACGGGATACGCAACTAAAAAGGCAGCCGAACGTTCGGCTGCCTTTTCATTCAGGTTTGTTATTCAACGAATGGGCACACATCACATGTCGCTATGTTGGATGTCTCCATAAATGCTTCTTGCAAGAATAGAGAATCAAACGTTGCGGTGACCTGATTAGATAGCATGCCATTGACTCCACCTGGCAACACATTAGGAGCATATGTGTTGGTCACTGTCGTACACACTTGTCCTATAGCGTCATCGAAATTTGGAATCCAATCACCACTGCCATCTTTACAACCATACAATTCTGGCGAGTCGCTCAAAGCTGCACACGTGTTACCGACACCACAACTGGTCACATCCGCTAAGCCATCACATTGCTTCGCAAAGTCGAGGTAGTAATTGGCATTGATAACATCAGCAGGAAGGTCGTTTCGATCAAGAGAACCGTCTTGATTGTCACTCAACGCCTCAATTGCTAGAGGTATGTCACCCGTATTACAGATCTCAACATTGTATGTTTTCTTCAATACAACTTGATTGCCCTCCACCTCTAAGAAGCTATTACACGCTTTAGAGATCTCGACCATAGGGCTGAGATCGAGCGGCGGACAGTTATAAGCGACGGGTTCTTGAGCGGAAACAATCAATCCATCAAGATTGACAGAGCCATCTACAGTACCCACAGCGCCGTTGGTCGGAGAAAGATAACTGCCACTCACCATAAACGACTCACCAACGCTCCAAACTCCGTCTCCATCATTGCCGATTTGAGGAATCACACCCGCCAAAGCGACGTCAGAGATAAAATCAATTTCGTAGTTACCCGTAGTACCTAGCGTACCCGGCCCTGAATTTGTCACTGTCACTGTGTAGTCAATGTTGAAGTTACCATCCACGGTAATGGATGAAGTATTACATTGCGCTGCTACATTGATACTACACAAACTAAATGAACCAACAACAAAGTCGGCTAGCGAAGCATCAATCGATCGAGAGGCGCGTGATTCAACTAAGAAACTACTGAAACAAGGAATTTGCGTGACACCGAAGTCATCTTGCAGAAGTTTGGTTAAGTTCAAACGTCCTTCAACAAAACTTTCGATAGGAATCTCGGTCGTTTCGCCTGTTTTCGCTTCATATTCCCAACCCGCAACATTAGGTAGTGGAATCGCTCCAATAGAGGGATCGTTCGATATTGCACAGATCTTATCCACTCCAACCGCTCCACTTCCGCAGCGAGCACCGACAAAACCAGCAGATTTAGGGTCACCTGCCGTTTGGAATAAACGAGTTAAGTTGTCTGTCACATCACCATTACCAAAATCCCACTGCAGAACTTCAATGTATGGATTTCCCGATGCCGATTGAGGAAAAGAAATCAGTACCAGAATGTCCCCATTGACATGCTGACCAGAGAAGCTGCCCTTCGTACTTCCTTGTGGTAAGCCTATTTGATCTTGTAAAAACCAAAAGCCTATGTACATATCACCATTATTCGCATAACGATCTGCCCCGAAATAGATCAATAGATCCCCTTCGCTCTCAAACGCTGCCGCGTAACCATTGGTGAAGTCATCCTTAGGTTGCGGGGATGCAGTCCTGAATGCCCAGTCGGTAATATCTGAGTCATCCTTAGAACCACCTTTCCAAAAGATTTCATCCGAACCATTTCTATCTTTTTGGAAAAACTCCGCGATTCCTACCATATTTTGCTGAACGTTGACGTCATCCCAGTCAGTGCCAGTGTCAGTACTTGATGCGTCCCCATCAAGCTCCAACACGTCGACCGTCGCCCCAACGTAATATGGGGTAACCATCAACAGTGCAATACTGAGTAAGTATTTTATACCTTTCATATCCTGCCTCCATGTAAACCATCATCGCCTTTCTGTTTAAGCCCACTAAATTAAGGCGCAGATGGTGAATAGCAGAGTTCAAGAGGCATGAATCACGCCACAAGCTAACATAATGTAAATTATAGGTTTTTTTGATCTACCATCGTGAATTTAACTTCAAAATGCAGACATATTGTTCAGCGTACTCACCTTTTCCTTAAAACACAGTAAGATAGTGATCTGGACAGTCTGTTAAGGAGTACCAATAACTAAGTTATTCTTTAATTATTGGTAAATAGAAGGAAGCGAGAGAATGAACGCTCATGAGGCAAAGCCAAAACTGACGATTTTTTATGACGGGACTTGCCCACTATGCTCGAAAGAGATGGCCGCTCTAACTAAACACGACACTAAAACCACCATTAAGACCGTCGATATCTACAGTGATGAGTTTTCTCAATATCCGAACATAGACGCCAACGCAGCCAACACCATTTTGCATGCTGTGAATGATAAAGGTGAGTTGATCTTGGGATTAGACGTGACGCATCAAGCTTGGAGTTTGGTAGGTAAAGGGTGGTTGTACGCTCCACTGCGCTGGCCACTGGTTAGGACTCTGGCTGACTGGTGTTACTTGCGATTCGCCAATAATCGCTACAAGATTTCTTATTGGCTAACTGGCGTATCACGCTGTGATGGCAACAATTGCAAAATAAACAGTGACGCCAAATGACGTCACTGCGTTTTATCCTCACTACTCAATGTTAGTAATGAATTGATACTTATCTGAATCCGCTTTGGTTATCCAGTGCTGTCCATTAAATGGTGCAGAGTCGAGAGTAAACAGGTAGAAATCTATGCCCTTATCACCCATGACCGTGTTGAAATAGGTCGCTTGCTTGCGGTGACTCTCATCTGTGTATGGGAAATCTTTCGCTGTCTTATCAGCCGTCCCCCAACTGTGAACACCGATTTGCTCCAACGTTTCAAAGTTATCCAACTGCTTCGCGCGCTGCAGTGTACGCGTTTTTCCAGCTGCAAATAGATCGGTACCGCCTGAGAACACTGAGCCATTCTTTGTAACTACAGTGTTCATATTGTTTTTGTGTATCATCAAACCTGTGTACATGTTGATGTCATCATCACCGCTACCACCGATATGACTATCGAACTTCACCGTCATTTCTTGGCCAATGTGGTTGTTTACAATCTCTTTCAGTTGTAAGAACGTCGTCACACCAAGTGTAGACCTATTTCGAGCATCGTCTGTCGGTGTGATTTCTCGATAAATATCATCAAAAGCAAACGAAGTAACAATATTCACTTTACCGTCGACCACTGAAGTATTTAAAACTGTAGATCCCATACTACCCAATGCTTCGAACGCCTCATTGTAATATTCGACCGTGACTGACTCGTGTGAATCATTGGCTTTAGATTGAATTAACGTTTTATCGTTGCCTACCGAACGCTTATTAGCGCTACAGTCAAAAGTTTTCACGACTCCTGCTGGAAAATAAACGTAGCAACTCGGCCTGTCATTGTAGATTGCGACATCGATGGTTTGCCCCTGATCGTCAACTAGCTTTGCAATAAGCAAAATATTGCCAAAGCCCTCTGCATATTGAACTTCATTGTATGACTTATTGCCATAGGTTAGGCGCATACCTTCAAAGTAGTCCTCTCTATCTTCGATGATTTCGCCCAGAGCACTTTCGGTAAACTTATAATCCGCGACAGGCTTGTTCACTTTCGCTTTATGAGTCCCGTTCGAGCTAGAGTTACACCCCGCTAGTACAATCAACGGTAAGGCTAATAATAGGTTTCGATATTGCTTCATAATTTCTCTCCAATGTTGGTATGGAGAGAATTCTATGGAACGTTTTTGTCATTAGCTGTCTGAATGATGTATGGAAATGTCGTACTGCATCATTACAATACATTTCCATGTTTTATAATAAAGCACACAAAAAAGAACAAACTATAAACTTAGCTTCAGCAATTTACACTGAACCAATGTTCTTAACCTAAGCCTTTCATGCATTACGGTCGCAGATTTATGACACAACATACCATGCTCATCGTTGAAGACGATTTGAAACTGCAGCAGCTATTAAAGAGTTACTTTGTTACCCAAGGTTTTCACGTGACAACCTTAGATGATGGCAGTGAAGCCATCGACCACATGCTAGACCACCAGCCCGATATTGTTCTGCTTGATTTGATGCTGCCTGTCGCAGATGGACTGACAATTTGCCGACAGACGCGTACAAAATTCCTCGGTAAGATTTTGATGCTAACTGCCAGTGATGACGACTTTGACCACGTTGCAGGGTTGGAGACTGGGGCTGATGATTATGTTACTAAGCCTATCAAACCACGAGTTTTGCTTGCACGAGTAAGAAGTTTATTACGACGTGTTGAGCCCGCTGACCCCGTCAGTGAAGATAAAGACCAAATCACCTTCGGTCAGTTAGTACTACAAAACAAATACAAACGATGTGAATTAAACCGCAATCTTGTCCCACTCACAGACAGTGAGTTTGACCTACTTTGGATCCTCGCGAATCAGCCCGATATTGCGCTATCCAGAGATACTCTGACCCAAGAGTTACGCGGTATCGAATACGATGGATTCGACAGAACGGTAGACAACAAAATCGTGCGTCTTAGAAAGCTGCTTGGTGATGACAACTCTCCTGCGGAAAAGATCCAGACACTACGCGGGAAAGGCTACCTGTTTGTCTCCACGGCTTGGGGCTAATTTGCGTTAACTCACCCAATAACGAAGAGAACAATGAAACGCATATATCTAGAATCAATCATCGGCCTGTTTGCCTGTTTTATGGCGAGTATTTTTGCTTATGAAGTCACCGTCTATCAGTGGACAACCGACTACGAGTTTGTCTTATACGACTACGAGGCGTTGGCGCATCAGCAACTCATAAGCAACATCGCCACCAATCAAGGTGTTGAGGCAGCTGAAAAGGCCATCACTCAATTTGCCGACATGACTCGACATATCGTCACCACTTTTCCTCTTGGGGAAGGTGTGCCTTCTGACATTCTCGAATTTTTCAAAGCTCAGTCAGATATGCCGATCCTGTTTGATGATGACAGAGATCTCTGGTTCCACTTTGCTGGCTCCGATTCTATATACCGTTACGCACCAGACGAAGATGCCTTTGTACGACAGAAAATTCAGTTCGAAGATGATCTCTTGTGGCTGTTCTTCATTCTCAGCTTTATCGTTTATACCTCTGGCCACCTATTTGTTATTTACCGCCGAGTGAAAAAGCTAGAGCGCGCAACGTTGAGCTTTGCTGCAGGTGATTTTTCAACGCGAGCAGTAACAAATAGCGGCAGTGCCATCGGTACGCTTAATCGCTCATTTAACCTTATGGCAGACAAGATTCAGCACCTAATAGACAGCAATCGAGCACTAACCAACGCCGTTGCCCATGAGCTTAGAACGCCTGTGTTCCGTATTCAATGGCAAGCTGAACTGTTAAAAGATACGCCTCTCAACCAAGAACAAAGAGAGACCATCGACAGTATTGTTGAGGATACCGAAGAGATGGAAGGCATGGTGGATGAGTTGCTCTATTTTGCCAAACTTGATAATCAAAAATTGGATTTAGAAAAGAGCAGTTTTGAACTCTCAACTTATGTGGACAAACTGATACCACGTTGGCAAAAAGAGACCAAACTAACACTAGCCCTAACTTCGAATTTGAACAGCGACCAACAGTTGGAAGCCGACAAACACCTGCTCAAGCGTGCGCTCGATAACGTTGTCCGTAACGCTTTCAAGTTCGCAGAGACTCAAGTCGCCATCCATCTTGTTGATAAAGATAAATACGTCTGTATTGAGATCCACGACGATGGCCCAGGAGTTGACGAAGAGCATCTCGCTCACCTATTTGAACCTTTCTATGTGGGTAACAAGGCTCGTAATAAAGGGAAAAGTGGCCACGGCCTTGGTCTCTCGATTGTAGAAAAGATCTGCCAACAACATGGTGGGCACGCCAACGTTGGTCACAGCACTTTATTAAATGGTGCCATGTTTAGTTTGTGTTTACCGAAATGTAATTCAGAGCCTGACAAACCTATACAGTAACAAAATAAGAACTTTGGAATAATTGACTCCATCAACGGTTAACTCACACCGCGTAAGTGTGAGCTGACTAAAAACACGATTATTAAATGGAGAAAACAATGAAGAAGCTAATTCTTATCGCGGCACTGTCTATGGTAGCAACAGGTTGTGCTCAACAAACATTTGTTATGGCGCCTGATGAAGCAGAAGTAACAACAGATGCACCGCAACACTTCTTTATTAATGGCCTAGCGCAAGAGAAAGAGATCGATGCGGCAAAAGTATGTGGTGGTATCGACAAAGTTGCTAAGGTTGAAGTACAAGAAACGTTTGTAAACGGCCTGCTACGCACAGTGACTTTTGGTATTTATACACCACGTGACGCGCGAGTTTACTGCAAAGCGTAATTAATACTCAGGTATTGAATAACAACTTCAAGACTTTTGACATGCAAAAAAATCCCCAACCAGTGGCTAGACTGATTGGGGATTTTTGTATTCGCTAAACTTATTTAAGTGGATCACCTTCAGGTAATGCGCTGTGAATCCACACCGCGAGGCGCTTTTTAATATCCTTACCTTCCTGCTTGTCGGCAGGCAGAGGCGTAATTTGCTTTGCATCGACTAAAAACAGGTAGATAGCCTTTGCTTTCACCGATTGTGACATACTCGGATCATTGAGCTTAAAGCCTTGCATTTCAGCCAGCTTAGTTCCGACTTCCATCGCCTTTTTAAACAGTTTATCTTCGTTTTGCAGCTTAGTGGTCTTCGACATTCCGTCACCTTCGTTGTTACAAAGCAGTGACTTCAGTATATATCATTTATTTAGGTCAACTTTTTGCATACCTAGCACTTTCGAACAAAACAAATGTCGGTTTTGAGGGACAATACACAGTCTCACCCTACTCACCAAAACGACGTACTACGCCTTTTTCACATACTTGGCGGTCACCATCATCTCACCGGCACCATCAAGCTTACAATCTAGCTGATGATCCTTGCCATCGTTCATACGTTTAATCACACCTTTGGTACCGATCTTCAACACTAATGAACTGCCTTTTACTTTTAGGTCTTTAGCCAGTGTGATCTTATCCCCTTCCGCCAACAGGCTGCCATTGGCATCTTTAATATTTAGCTCGCTCTCTTTCGCGACTTCTTCAGGGTTCCACTCATAAGCACACTCAGGACAGATAAGATGGCTTTGGTCTTGATAAACATATTCAGAGCTACAGCTCGGGCAAGGAGGGAAAGACATAGTAATTACTTCCAAATACAAATTTATGTTACATGGTAAACGCTCTGTCTATGCATGGCGAGGGGATTTAGTAAAGGCGAGGGATTGACACAGTCTAGTACTCTTTCAACACTCCAAAATAACCCTAGAATAATGACAACTTTTCTTGATGCTCAGGTCTTATTTTGTCTACAATGACGCACTTTTTATTTACTGTAAGTAAGCATCATGACAGATAACACATCAAAGCCAGCTCTACCAGATCGTCTAGCAGGTAACCCACGCAGCCCGCACCACGTAGCTGAGTGTTTCGAGCACCACATCGGCATTCGTCTAAACGGTAAAGAGCGTACTGACGTTGAAGAGTACTGCATCAGCGAAGGTTGGGTAAAAATCCCTTCACCTAAAGCGCTAGACCGTTTCGGTCGCCCAATGCTAATCACATTGAAAGGTACAGTTGAAGCTTTCTACAAGTAAGCTGAGAACACGAAAAAACAGGGCTCATATGAGCCCTGTTTTATTATGAGTGAAACAGATAATCGACCAATACCAAGTTATACAAAAGAAACACTCCCATACTGAGCAGGATGGTAACTAGCACATTACCTGTTTTCCAAATCAGCAGAAAGGTCACCAATGCGGCTATCAAGTAAGGGTTTTCCCCACTCACCCACAGTGATTTCTCTGGCGCGAAAACAATAGGCCCCCAAATCGCCGTCAATACGGCTGGACCAGAATAACGCAGCAGCCTACGTGCCGAGCTATTCAAACGAAGAGGCACTGCGGGCTCAAGAAACAAGTAACGACTCACAAACACAATCGCGGTCATCAAAAGAATGGTCAACCAGATCATGATGATTCTCCCTCTGTTGCCGAATGCGTTGAAACATCTCCATCTTTATAACTTTCACATAGAAAGCCGGAGAGCATGCCCGCAATAGATGCCACCATTAAGGCTCCCTCAACTTGATTCACCGTGAGCACCACAGACACTAACAGTGACACCAAAACGCACACAATGACCGGCATGGTATTAATTAGTGGGAACACCAAAGCGATAAAGGTTGCAGCAACGGCGAAATCAAGACCGATTTCATTCAGAGAAGGAACTTGACTACCCGCGACGATGCCGACAAAGCTCGCCATATTCCAGAACAGATAAAACACACCTCCGACACCTGCCGCATACCAGCGATTGAACTCTTGTTTCGATTGACCACTGCATATCGCGAACAGTTCGTCCGTGAGCCAGAAACCCAGCAACAAGCGCCAGCGTGTCGGCAAATCACTGATTTTATCGCGCATGGACACGCTATATAAAAAATGACGTGATGTAATGAACAGAGTGGTCAATAACATAGTGCCCAAGCCAATTCCGGCTTTAAACATACCTGCTGCGACTAACTGCGCTGAACCAGCAAACAAAATCGCAGACATTGCTTGTGCTTGAAGCGGATCAAGCCCCGCATCTATGGCGTACGAACCCGCCAATATTCCCCATGGAATCACCGCAATACTCAGTGGCATCCCGGCTAGTGCCCCTTTCCAAAGCTGAGATTTTCTCGTCATATTGATACTTCCATTTCAAATCTATTAAACCTTGGGAACAATTTAGTCAGCCTAGCTTATGCGCGATTGTACAAAATTGCTGAATACTGAGCGTCACAGCATCTTGATGTACTGACCCGGCGTATAACCGTTAGCCTTCTTAAAGTGTCGATGAAAATGGCTCTGGTCGTGGAAACCGCACTCTTGTGCTGTATCCGAAATAGAGTGCCCTCTCTTGAGCAAGGTTCTCGCCAGGCGCAGCCGAGATTGAATCTGATAAGCGTGAGGCGGCAAACCAAACTCTTTTTGGAATGAGCGCACCAAATGATATGGACTCAACGCCGCCAACTTTGACAACTCTTCCAAAGAGACATCGGCTTGTGGAAAGTCATCGAGGAATTCTTTTACCAACACCAGTTGTCGCTGCGTTTTACTGTCGAGTTGAGGCTTGAGTGGGCTTTTTCCATGACGACTGATGAGTTTTACTAGCATGCCGTACATCAGAGTTTCACGTAGTAAGCGATTGTCTGACTCATCAATCGTGTTGAAGACCAAACGCAACTGATTCGCGAGCTCAGGATCTTCAACCACTGCGCGCGGAAAGTAGGGAGCACCATAGTTAGGTAGGTTAAGCTCTTGGGTAATTTTGGCCAGTTGCTCTGGAAGTGGATACATTGCGCGATACGCCCATCCGCCTTCAGTGGCTGAGTGCCCGCTATGCACTTCATCGGCATTCACTAAGATAATCGCATCTTGAGGCGCAACATGATGGCCACCAGTACGATAGAAACGTTGGGCGCCTTGCTCAATCACGCCAAGCGTATACCCTTCGTGGCTATGGCGAGAGAAATTCTGCTTTTCGTATTCAGCGTTCAAAATCTCAAGGCCACCAAGCTCTTCGGTGATCTTGTAATCCGCCTTTTCCTTCTTCGCCTTTTTCATCGCCCTATTCCTTCAGGTAGCGCCTTCCTTTTAATCTATCAGTGTACTTTATAAGTTAACCAAGCTTTTGTACAAAATTGCGGTTTTTCTCGGTGAAAAACATTAACAATTGCGCAATTGAAATAAATCTACAGCTTAAAGTTCACCATCAACATCAATCTCTATATCCCTTCAAAATATGACTCACTTCATAACTCTCTATGCCAACTGTGTATGGATAGCTAACGAGATCACGCTCCCATAATTGAGAATTTGCGTTTTTCCCACACAAATAAATAATACAAATAAAACCAATAACAAGGCCGTTAGTATTATGAGCGACTCTCTACCCAACTCTATAATGAGCTTACAAAATGGACGTCCAACCATAGCCGTGTTGGTGGGTTCTATGACGTCCCATTATCACGAAGGCATCATGCGAGGTGCCGCCCATGTAGCAGAGCAGCATAATTACAACATCATCGGCTTTTGTGGCGGTGTAATAAAGTCCACAGACCATTTAACACTGGCAAGAGATAAAGTATTCGACCTAGTCAACATGAAGCTTATTTCGGGAGTTATTAGTCCATTCAGTTCCCATATGCGCTTTGTTAATGAGAAAGAAAGCGCTGAATTCATTGAGCAATTCTCTGATGTTCCGATCGTTAACATTGGCAGTAAAATCAGTCCATATACCAGTATCTCAACCGATTATGAAACCGGATTTTCTGAGCTCTTTGACCACTTTGTCAACGTTCATCATTTTCGTAATATTCTGTTGATTCGTGGCCCTGAATATCACGCTTCTTCAGAAAAAAGAATGCACATCTACAGAGAACAACTAGAAAAATACGATATTCCTTTCGACCCAGATCTCGTGCTCTATTCCGATCTGAAAAAACGTTCCGCCAAGCAAGAACTTGAACGATTTTTGTCTGACAAAAACAAGCCTATCGACGCCGTAATTACCATTAACGACAATCAAGCTTTGGGAGTCGTTGAAGCCTGCCAAGAGTTAGGTATTAAGGTTCCTCAAGACCTAGCGGTTGTGGGCTCGATGGACACACTAGAGGGCGCATTCTCGGAACCACCACTGACAAGTATTCGAGAGCCTCTTTTCGAGTTAGGTCGAGCTGCTGCCATAGAAGTCATTGCGCAAATTGAAGGGCAGCCTCCGTTAGATGAAGTGAAAATTCCAACGTCATTGGTTATTCGTGAATCATGCGGTTGTAATACGCAAGAGTTTAGTCGCCATCAAACACCCAATAACGGACTCTGGGATACAGGAAAGCAAGCAATCTTCGATGATACTCATAACCACATTGTTCATGTCATTGCTCAACATAAGGGCGCAATCAGCAATGAGCTAGTGGAATGCGCTTTGGCGTCTTTTCATCAGGCACTAGAAAGCAACGACTATGCTGACTTATTGATGCTTTTAAAACAGAACTTAGACGACTCGTTGGAGTCTGACGACGTCCTGTTCTGGCTTGAAGTCGCATCAAAATTTCAGATCAATGCACTGCGTTATCTTGAGCTAAGTTCTAATCCGGCAAAGTTAACAACGTTTATTGCCGAGCTCACCACACTTAAAAATAGAATTGAACAAACCGCGATTAAATTTCAGAGCTTTGAAACCGAGTATTACCTCAATTACTTTCGCGCTATCGTGAATAACCTGAACGCCTCTTTCGACCTTGGGACAATCAAAAAATACGCCATTGATATTCTCAAGCTCTCTGAAATGTATATCTCCATTTTCAATGATGTCCATGCCGACACTCTGACGGCAACCAACATAATCTCGGTTCGCAATAAACAACCGATGGTTTCAGACAAACAGGTATTCAATGCCAACCACCTGATCCCGAGTAGCGTTGAAGCCTACCAACAGCGCTACTCCTTAATGGTATTTCCACTTTCGTTTGCCAACAAGCCCATCGGCTTTATGACCGTGAATCTGAGCAATCGTAAAGGCACCGCCTTTGAAAACCTGCGCGCCATTATTAGCTCTGCTCTTAAAAATGAAATGCTGATTCAAGATCTAAAGAAAGCGGAAGAGAGGTTCAGCGACATTGCCCACAGTACGTCAAACTGGCTTTGGGAGACCAATATCGATGATCGCTTCACCTACTGTTCTCACTCTTCCAGTGAAATCATTGGATATCACCCTACAGATCTTATCGGAAAGCCCATTAACCAGTTCAACATTCAAGACAGCAACAGCTACTTAAAAGCGATGCAAGGACAACAAAATCTGGTTGACGTTGAATGCTGGTTCAAACATCAAGATGGGCGCATCGTCTGCTTACTCGTATCAGCAAAACCGATCACCAAGAACGGCGCTTTCAGTGGGTATCGCGGTGTGTTTGAAGACATCACTGAAAAACGCCTGCAAGAAGAAAAAATCAAGAACCTCGCCTATTCAGATGTATTAACAGGCCTGCCTAATCGAACTCTATTCCAAGACAAGCTAGATGAAACCATTCGCTTCTCTTCTCGGGATAACAAAAAGTTCGCCATTATGTTCATCGATCTGGATCACTTTAAATACATCAATGATTCGATGGGACACGCGGCTGGTGACCAACTCTTAGTCAAGCTATCTGAGCGTCTCAACCAATCGCTGCGCTCCAGAGATGTATTGGCGAGATTAGGTGGCGATGAGTTCGTTATCATCCTCCCTGATATTCACACTGAGCAGGAAGTTATCGATATTGCACAGCGGATCTTTGCGAGCTTCAAAACTGAAATCATAGTGTGTGACAAACCCATATTTGTGACACTGAGTTTGGGGATCAGTATCTTCCCAAATGATGGGCTCGATGCGGAAACATTACTTAAACGAGGTGACAGTGCTATGTATCAAGCGAAGTCACAAGGCAGGAACGGCTATGCTTTCTACAACAAACAGATTGAACAGAAGAGCATAAATAGAAATACCCATGAAGTGATTCTACGTGAAGCCATCGCCACACACAGTTTTGTCCTCCATTATCAACCGCAAGTCTCAGTCCAAACGGGGAAAATCATTGGCTTTGAGGTATTAGTGAGAATTCAAAACCGAGAGCTTGGCATTGTCCCTCCGAACAACTTTATCCCTTTAGCGGAAGAACTGGGTTTAATTGGTCAAATTGACGAATGGGTTTTCGAGAATGCTTGCGCGCAATACCATACTTGGCAATCTCAAGGACTTTCCGATGTTCGGCTCTCCATTAACCTCTCTGCCATTCAACTTCGCAGCAATGCCGTTTTTGCCAAATACATCCACATCATGGAGACTCACAAGATCAATCCTCGTAACATTCAATTGGAGATCACTGAAAACGCACTGATCGATAACGAAGATGTTGCGCTAGAAGTACTGACAGGCTTCAAAGAGTATGGGGTGAGTATCGCACTGGATGATTTCGGAACGGGTTACTCTTCGTTGAGTTGCATTAATCTCTACCCGATAGACACAGTGAAAATTGACCGCTCTTTTGTCTCAGATGCGATTGATAACAAGAAGAACCAAGCGATAATCAAAGGCACTAAGTTGATTGCGGACCAGCTCAACCTAAATATCGTCGCCGAGGGCGTTGAAACCCTATCTCAATTCAAAACCATCGCTCAACTGGGCTGCCACGAGATTCAGGGTTACTACTTCTATAAACCATTACCCGCCTTAACTGCACAACAGTTACTGGAAAAACAATCGAATGGATTAATGGTTTGAGCCAACTGAAAACGGCCACCAATGACAAACTGGAATTTAGATCCCGATTCGGTTGAGTTTGTATAAACGTTGACATAACCGTGGCTCAAGTGTGTTCACATCGGGCCACCTTCAACGTCTCGAAATGCAACCCATATGAAAACTATCGGCGCTCTTATATTGCTCATAAGCCTAACTGGCTGTACGCACAATCAATCCAAAGCCTTAAGTGCTAACACTTCTTCGGTCAACGTCTACGCGCAATCCATGTCGAATATGCAGTTATGTGACACCCTTTACTATGGCCGACCAAGCAACCAAACACTTGCTGCAATTGGCGCAGAGTTTAACCGCCGTGGGCTGTCCAAAACATGGTGTGATGCCGAGGCCAATAAGCTCTATCTAACTCAAGCATTAGACTGGCTAGCACAACAAGCCGATAGCAATGACGAGCAAACCGAAAGTGACAATTCAGCCGTAGTTCTGCCTGCAAATTGATCTTTTTAACCATCGATACACTCGACCAAATCGCAAAGATAGAAGAGAGCCATTGATTAAAATTTATGCCTTAGTTCACAAGGATATGCATTTGCATTGATAGTTGTTAATAGATCGTTAATGATGCATATCCATCTCTAATATAAGGACATAATGAAATGAAGTGGATATTAGTTGCGTTGGTTAGTTTGTTTTCTGCGTTCACTTACGCAAAAGAGTGGAAGCAAATACGATTTACTGTAGAGGGCGCTTACCCGCCTTTTAGTTGGACAACTAAAGAAGGTAAGTTAGAGGGCTTTGAAGTCGACCTGGCCAACGCACTGTGTGATGAGCTGCAGGTAAAATGCGTAATATCTAAAACCGATTGGGATGGCATTATCCCTTCTCTGCTTAGTCGCAAAAACGACGCGATTATCGCTGCAATGACCATCACAGAAGAGCGCGAAAAGAAAGTTAACTTCACCATCCCATACGCTAAAGTACCAACTCGCTTCGTGATGGAAAACGGTCGTGAAATCAACATGGAAGACGGCAGCTTAAACGAACTTACGATTGGAGTGCAACGCGCAACTATCGGAGATAAGTACCTTTCAGCAATCTACCCTAACGTCGATATCCGCCGCTACGGTAACTTTGATGAAGCCTTTACTGACTTATTGAATGGACGCCTTGATACAGTATTTGGTGGCTCTATGGGTTTAAATACTGGATTCTTAGAAACAGAACAGGGTAAAAACTATCACTTTACCGGGCCCAAGTTCACTGAAGAGAAATGGTTTGGTCGTGGCATCGGTGTCGCGGTTCGTAAACAAGATGATGATTTAAAACTGCTGATTAACGATGGCATTCAAAGACTGATCGACAACGGTCAACATGCAAAAATTGCGAGTAAGTACTTCTCGTACAGTATTTACGAATAAAGCAATACTGTGACTCATAGAACAAATAAGCCGCTCTCTGTGAGCGGCTTTGTTATGGGATAGACACTTACATGGCTAACCTATATCGCTAGCCCGCTAGATCCGTTAATTGTTGCAAAGAAGGCAGTGCTGTCATTGCGCCTTTTTGCGTGGTCGCAAGTGCGCCACAACCATTACCCCAGTGCACCGCAGCTTCGACCTGAGTCCAAGAGCGCCAGTCAGCATTTTGAGATAGCTTGGCTAGCAAGCCACCAACGAATGCATCACCAGCACCTGTTGTATCAATAACTTGCTCAACCTTAGTGCCCTCAATCACTCGACGTTCACCATCGTAAACCGCCAATGCGCCGCGTGCGCCTAGCGTCACGATGATCAGCTTGTTAGGCGCTGCATTTAATGCGTCCAAAGCCGTATCGAGGGTGTCAGTGTCTGTCAGGAACGTCAGCTCCTCTTCAGAAAACTTCACTACATCTGCCAGATTCACCGCACTCATCACCACCTCTTGGATCTGAGATGGGTCTGCCCATACCTCTTCCCTTAGATTAGGGTCAAAACTGATAAAGCCGCCTGCTGATTTCATTCTCTTCATCGCTTCAAGCGTTGCGCTGCGTGATGGTTCGTTAGCCAATGCGATAGAACAGCTGTGCATCCATTGCCCAGATGCAAATGTTGGGATGTCTTCGATACTGAAAAATTGGTCGGCGCTTGGCTTAACCATAAAGGTAAAGCTGCGTTCTCCATCATCATCTAAGTCGACTATCACTGTAGACGTTCGCTGAGCCTCATCCAGAAGCATGTCATCGATATTCACCTTCTCATCTGTTAGGGTTTGCTTCATAAAACGCCCTAGCGGATCTTGCCCAACTCGACCAAAGAAAGCAGTATCACCGCCCAATCGAGAGATGGCCACAGCAACATTTGCTGGAGCGCCACCTGGGCATTTTAAATAACGAGTCTCGCCATCTGGAATCAAATCCACAACAGCATCTCCAGTTACCCAAACCTTGTTCATATCACTTTGCCTCTCGTAACGACGTTTAAATTAGAATTCGTAGAACAGACGTACACGAGCACCTAAATCGTCTTCTTCAGCAAACGCAGATGCGTCCGATTGCTGATCCAACTTGTTATCGACGGTTGTGTAGTATGTACCTAGAAGAATCGAAAAATCTTGTACTTCAAGTACATCACGGAATGCGTATGATGCATACCATGTTGATACATTTACGTCGCCTTCAGCCCAAGAAGAAAACTCTTTGTTTTCATACTCATTGATAGCGTGAATGTAGCCTAAACCAAAGTTATTCCAGAGTGCATTAACACCAGCTGTTAGGTTATTTTCGTCTACAGCATCCATATAAGCTACGTTCGCATTTACACTCCAATCACCGCTAGTCCAGTTTCCCGTTAAGCCGTAACCTGTACGATCTGAGATATCAACACCGTTCGCCACAATCGCGTCTGAAACGAGGTTTGTTTCTACCGAAGCGGCTACCTTGAAATCACCCATTTGGTAAGCCACAACTGGGCGAACTAGAAATGAATCTTTAACTGTGTCAATTTGCTCACCGTGGTATTTACCTTCAATGCCGCCATCGAACAAGTTAGAACGGTCACCTAACATTGCGCCGACTTCAACATACAAGTTGCCAAAAGTTTGGCTGTACATGATTTGGCCGTCTGATCCGCGACCACGCGCCTCTTTCGCTTGGTATGTGTAAGCTGAACCGTCTGAATACAGGTCGTTCGCTGTGTCACCTGAGTACTCTAGGAATACATCAAGACCAACTGGGAACATGTCGTAAGCTTCAAAGCGACCCGCTTTAATTGCCCAACCGTCTTTTTTACCAAATTCAAAGTACGCATCATCCAGTGCAATATTGCCTGTACTCTCAAACAGAGGCTGTGCTTTAACACCTACATAGTGGCCATTACTCGTGTACTTTTCGCCAGCAAATTCGATTAGAACGCGGCCGTCTTGGTTGAATTCGCTGTCATTATTATCGTGTGATTCTCGGTCTTGGTAGTTGAAGTTCAACTCAACGTTACCGCCAACAGAGAAGTTACCTTCATCAGTATCAACAATGCTGATACCAGCGTTCGCTGTCATTGCAGCCATTACTGAAGCCGCAGCGAGCGACATTTTTAGTGTATTTTTCATGCTAAACCCTATATTTTGGCAATAAGAGGCCCTCCCCGACGAGGGCCTTGTTTTTTTGTTTTGGAATAATTTATTGGTGGCTAGCGAGTAGCCTGTATCGCAGACATGTAATGCAATGTGCCAGTCGCATTATCGAGCTTGACCAAAGACAACTCATCAATGAAGATGCGAGAGGTAAACACTGTCTTGCCGTTGTCAGCAAAAATTTCAATCGCTGAGTTATCGACAAAGACGCGAATGGTTTGTACTTGCTCTAGGCGCTGTGCGTAACGAACTGTGCCGTATGCTTCCGCGTGTAGATGTGAAACATGAGAGCGGTCCAGAATCAGCTCATCGCGATCACCTCGGAACACCATCTGCTCACCTTTCTGGTTAGTCAGAGTCAGAGCGAAAGACTCATCTACATTCAACGTCAACTCGAATGCTCGTGACGTTAGCTCTAGAGGCTCAGAGTCTTCGACATCAATTGAACTTTGGCGTAGTGCTTCAAGCTCTTTCAATGGCTTCTGGATCAGATAGTCGCCATCGATGGTCAACTCACGTGGCAGAGTCAGCATGTGTGCCCAGCCATTCTTATCGGTTGGGTAGTCACTTTTTGAGTTGCCTAGCCAGCCAATAAGGAGGCGACGTTGCTGGTCATCCAGATAAGTTTGTGGCGCGTAGAAATCGAAGCCTTTATCTAGCTCACGGTAGCCTTGGTTGTTGAAGACTTTTGATTCAAAGTCAATGCGCTCACCAACCATGTAAACCACAGAGAAGACGTTCTTAAGGTCGTACTTATTGTCTGAACTCACGCCTTGAGGAGAGAAGATATAAACCCCGTTGTCATCGGTTTCGTAGTAGTTCGGACACTCCCACATATAGCCAAAATCTTCGAGACCCACATCGATGTCACCCATGTGGTGGTAATCATCAATGTCTTTACCGTGGTAATAAGCCAGCGTGCCCTTTTCATTGTGATCTTGAGCGCCAATCAACATGTGATAATCGTTGTCACGACAAACCAGCACTGGGTCACGGATCTCGGTAGTGTAGGCATTTGGATCGAAATCCACGACTACGCCTTTCTTTTCCACGGTACCTTGTTTGTCCATAATCGCGAGAACTTGAGTCGGATGACGTTGGTCATTCTCCTTTTTCAAGTTCGCCGTGTAGAAAATGTACAGCTGGTCATCGTGTGGTACACCAACACCGGTATAACAACCATGATGGTCGTAGTCTTGGTCTGGATACATCGCGATACCGCGGTCAGTAAAGTTCACGAAATCTTTGGTCGATACGTGGTACCAGTGCTTCAAACCGTGCACAGGACCAAGCGGGAACCACTGATAGAAAATGTGGTGCTCACCATTGAAGTAACTCAAACCATTCGGGTCATTCAACAAGCCGTGCTTTGGTGCAATGTGGTAGCTCGGGTAAAAAGGGTCTGTTTGTGTTTTGTGTTCAATATCCGCCAAATACTCCTCGCTCACCTCGTGAATTCGGACAAAGCGATTTTGACGATTAGAAAAATCCATAACAACTCCAAGAAAAAGATATTCACTCAAAAATAGGTGGTGAAAAATTATTTAGGCTCTTTGTAAAGCAGCTTTGTTAAAGCAAAAGCCGAAGCAGCACCTACCAACATAACCAGCACATACATTCCTAGACCGCCGCCAAGATAAAGCAGAACACCCGGTAACATAGTTGCACCCGTACCCGCAGAGCCAATACCCGCAATCGCCCCCAAACAGCCACCTAATGCACCGCCAATACAGCCATACAAGAAAGGTTTTACGCGAGGCAGAGTAATCGCGAACATCGCTGGTTCAGTGATACCAAACAAAGCTGGCAACGCTGCACCAAACATACCGGTACGCTTCACTTTGTCTGTCTGCATCGACATAACCGCCATTGCAGCACCAAACTGGCCTGCGATTGCAGCAGTACCCAATGGGTTGATGTAGTCAAAGCCTGTGTCTGTCACCATCGCGATCGTGATCGGCACGATGGTGTGGTGCATACCCGTTACAGCCATGAATTGAATTGCGCCGCCATAAATCAAGCCACCAATGCCGTATGGGATTTGTAAGAAGTAAAGCACAGCCTCGGTAATGAGTTTTTCAATGCCGAGTAGAATTGGACCAACGAATACCAAACCAGCAATCAAAGAGACCAGCAATGTAATAAATGGTGTCAGAATCAAATCCAGAACTTCAGGGATGTGTTTACGCGATGTACGCTCAACTAAGGCTGCAAACCACCCCATGAACACCGCTGGAAGAATGGAACTCTGTAAACCAGTTACAGCAATCTCAAAGCCCATAAACGGAATCATCATCGCTTCTGCGTTACCGAAAGCGACATCCCATTTGCTTGCCAATTGTGGAGCTACCAACATCAAGCCCAAAACAATACCGAGCACTGGATTACCACCAAACACGCGCATCGCGGACCATGTCACTAAGACTGGAATAAAGATGAAGGCAGTATCAGTTAAAACTTGAGACAGCGTATTGAGCTGCGGAGAGAGCTCAATACCGAAACCGTTGACCAACAACCCACGCAGACCCATCAATAAACCAGTCGCAACCAAGGCAGGAATAATGGCGACAAATATGTCAGAGAAAGTACGCGTTACCGTTTGGAAGGTACTCACTTTATCTTTTTTCTCTTCAGCTTGTGAAGCCTCTTCAATGGCGTCGTTGCCTTTCATGATGGCAAAAACCTTACCCACAAAACCGGTCCCCAAGATCACTTGGTGCTGACCGTTTTGGAAGAAGTACCCATGTACTCCCTCTGTTGCGCTGAGTCCTTCAGCTTCGACTTGTTCATCATCCTTGGCCACAACACGCAGTCGTGTTGCACAGTGATTCAGTTGTGCGATATTGCCCTCACCTCCCAGTAAGGCCATAACTCTATTCGCTACAACTTTCGCATCTCGCGCCATAAATTTCGTCTCCAAAGAGTGCAAAGAAATAACAACCTGTATCTAACTTGTATTTATACTAATACAGGTTAGATACAGGTTGTATTTTTCGTTGTCGTTTTTTGTTATTCGTCACACTTGTTGTTTACCTGAAATGCATAAGATTGCTTACATTCAAAACCTATAGATAAAAAAATAGCCCACAAACGTGGGCTATTCGACATTCTCTAAACTCGTGCGGTTATCTCAAAGTCATACAGACTAGACTTATAATAAACCGTTGAGTACTCGTATATTTTCTGTTCTTCATAGAAGTTCTGAGACTGGTTGATCAAGATGGGATCAAGCTCTCCAACGTCTAAAAATTGCTGAACCGTCACGTCAGGCAGTGCCGGTAACAGCTTTTGTTGCGTCTTGACCATCTCAATACCGTGACGACTCAAATATTCGAACTTTGATCCCTTGAGATCGTCTTTTGTTAGGTTGGGAAGTAGCACTCGGGGGATGTAGAACTCTTCAAATGAGACGACTTGGTCATTCACTAATCTCAAACGACGAGCGAAATTAACAGGCTCCCCAACAATGATATTGAGTTTTTTAGCGACAAGCTCATCCGCAGGTTGCACTTCAAAGGCATCGACAATATTGGTCGCTTCTAGACCCGCACCTGCCGCCTCTTGCGCCAAACCAGACATAGATAAAAAGTCATGACGCAGCTTATTGGATTTAACAAAACTGCCTTTGCCTTTCTCTGAAAAGATATAACCGCCATCATTGAGCTGCTGCAACGCTTTACGCACCGTAACACGGCTGACTTTCAACAGATCCACCAGCTGATTTTCAGACGGTAGCTTACTGCCCGCAGGATAAGTGCCTTTATCAATCTCGCGTTTTAACTCTCCCGCGACTTGAATGTACAAAGGCTGCAAATTTTTTTGCTCAAATAACTCAGTCATAATTCCATAAAAACTAAGGGGGTTCAGGTCATCTTACTCAAGGTATAAAGGAATACCAAGCCTACAGAGCAAGAGAAAACAATTTCTAACCAAAGGGATGGATAACATTAGAGGGGAATTTTGCAAGCAGAAAGCAAAAAGCCGCTCATGAAGAGCGGCTTTTTTTGTCGCTGAAACCATAAGGCGTCCAACCAATCAATTAAATTTCAATAATTTACATAAAAACCAAAACCATAACACGTCCAAATTTAAAACCATAAGATGTCTTTTCTATAAGTTTCAACGAAAACACTAAAGTTAAATGTAAGAAAGTTACACAACACTAAGAACAGCTACAATTCGCTATGAGTAGAACTTAATAATTAAGGTACGACAGAATCGCTTGGTGGTCACAGCATAGTGAGCATATATGAAACACACTTTTGGACATTTCTGAGTCAGTGACTTTGCTAAATTAACCATTCACGGATAACTTCTCGTGTCCCAAAATAACGAACGGCACCTATATGCGAGATGCCGATCGTGAAAGCCTTTGCCCGTTGCGCGTTATTACGATTGCTTTTCCACAGTACAATTTTACTAGTACGAATGATTCGCGATTGGGTTAATAAGAGGTCTGCCCTATATTTATCCCTAACGCCCGCACAAAATTAATACAACATGTTGATGATAGTCTTTTTTTTGCGTAAATTCAGGTAGATAGGATTAGACCAGTAACAGAAAAGTAGGATGACTCAGTTCGAAACTATAAAGGTTTGGAGAATAAACAGAGTTTTGTAGTGGGATTGGTACTCAGAAGGGTATCAAACCAATTCCACCTAAAAGGATATTTAAATGAATAGGAAATAAATAGCGAATAATCAAATGCTAACGAGAATTAAGTTACTTACATACTACTTCAATTTTAGTAGGTTAAAAATTGAGAGAGATTTTCCTCAGGAGAATTCACATACAAAGGCTCTTAGTGCACTATACTGGCTAGTTAGTTACATGTTAGCTGCTTTGTTTTTCGTTCTATTACTCAATGTTGTTGATTATGATGTGATTGTTGATGCATGGCCATATGACTTTGGTAGAGAGCATGGAAAAAATTTTATTGCTCCAAGTGCTGTATTTTTTCTGGTGGTTTGGTACCTGATAAGGCGAGCTTTTATAGCATCCTTCTTAAACGAAAAAGCAATTGTGGAGATAGAGCAATTCTATCGGTCAGAGAGTATTGAGCAGAAAGAACATGACTATCTAATTAATATTGATACATTTCTATTCTATGCCACAACGACATCCATCGTTTTTCAAGTATGGCCCGCTTTTGTGTTCTGCTTTGCATTATTTTCCGCTCAAGAAGTATGGATACGGAAGCGTTTCTCACCAAGTAAAAGCCAGAACTAACATTGCAGCCTAAGCAGCGACGCTAAAAATACATTGATTAATTTCCGCTGAGAAACTCACTTTTTGTAAGAATTTAGGATTAAGTGAGCATTGCTTCTTCGTAGTCAGCCATGAGGAAATGTACGGTGACTTCAGTGGCGCGTCTGCTACTGAGTAAAAGCGTTAACAAACTTTGGGGCAGAAATGAGTTTGGCAACATCGCCTCTGTTAGATTCCAATCAGCATAGAAAGCAATACCTCTATAAGAGCTATGCTTTAGTTCAGTTCACCCTAACAACCGTAGATATTAACTATTAATACAGATGTTACACTTTCAAGGATGCATAACAGACTTTATTGGACTCGATCAAACTATATTACCTTCTGACACGTGTCTACGAAAGTTCAGAGTCGAAGTGGAATCGATGCTCATGGGAGCATTGGCGCTCAAGCTAGCGCTGGCTTCACTTTGACAAAGTTGGATATACGTGGGCTATTGAGTTGGGTACGACGCTTGGTGTTGGTACAAGAACAAAGGTCAACTTCGAGCTATCGCCGAACTATCAAAGTATCAACCAACTATATACATCACCTGAAAAATGGTACAACAATACAACGATTCTGAAACCTAATGTAGATTGGATACAGAAGACGATAAATAATTATTGGGAAGCGTGGCAGTGGGAAGTCATTTATTATCAAATTCATTAGTAACTGGAGTTTTTATATTTTCATTGTTTTCCTTCGATGGGATGGCTGGATCCGGAGAGACTGCCAATAGTAGTTGTGCTTCATTTTGGGAAGAAGTTAGTTTAAGTGACTTAGAAAACAACCCGACTGACTATTTGATTGAGTGGAAAGAGCTCAGAAACAACTGCAGCGCACACGACGGATATTACGATAGGCAGTTGGGCTATATTTATCTTGCGAGCCGGGATTTCGCCAAAGCGGAGACTGCGTTTAGAAATGCATCCAAGATGAATCCAGAATATCTTAATGATTTATCTCAACTGTATATGACTCAGTCTCAATATGTAGAAAATAGGGAAGTTGAAGTTGACCTGTTAACTAAGGCTATGAGCATTTTAAATGAGGTGGTTGAAGTTGGTAATGTGAATTATTCTGTATATATCAATTTAGGCTCTATATATTTTATTTTGGAAGATTATCCCGACGCAATATTGCACCTTGAAAATTCGATTAACTTACAACAAACATCGTTAGCATTTTCTTTGCTAGGAAAATCATACTTCAATTTAGATAGGTACGAAGAAGCGAGAAAATCGATATATATAGCTTTTGAAATGGATAAAACAGTCGCTGAGGATGAAAGCGCAATGTACGTACTAGCGATGTCTAATGTAGCACTAAAAGACTATGAAAATGCAAAAATCACATTATCGTTATTATCGAAAACACGACCTGACTTAATTGGCACAGAAACATATCAGGCAGTTTTCGATTCGATAGTTGACGGGTTTAGAGGTAAATAAGTAACAATCAATTTTATCAACACGAATCTAATCTGGCAGCCTTCAAGTTTTTAGCTTGACACTGCCAGATTAAATAGAACCTTTCTTTTCTACCTAAATTAGCTTTTTGAATAAAAGTGTCTCTTTTACTGCCTACTACAGAATTACTCTTTGGATGTGCTAAGGTGGTTTTGACATAAATGCCCCATGAATCCACAGGGCGATATGCCTAATGTTTGAAGTTCCAAGATGGGGAAACAATAAAATCATTAATAAACAAAATTTTAAAAAATCAACCATCGATAAAGCGAGACCAAGCACTCAATAAGACATGCCACTTTCAATACTCAAACAACATTTAAACTTAATAAACTGTGCAGAGCATTTGTTCTAACGAACTTTGGGGCATTTTCGAGCTAGAAAATGCCATGTGTTTATGTACCTCTATTTATGGTCAAAGAGCATCCAAACTCACTCTTTGGTGAGCAATACTCAATACGATCTACATTCTATGGAATTTTGCTACTACCTACGCACAAAAGAAAAACCATTAAGCCGAAACTCAATGGTTTTGATTATTAACTGCTTGTTCAGCAGGCTGGTTGCTTTCTTCCTGGCCTATTCTTAGCTGCCTATTCGGCAGGACACGGTTCAACACCTAGAGGCTTGTAGTTTGAGATTTTCTTAGCTGCCTATTCGGCAGGACACTGTAGAACATAGTCTCTAACCTTCTGATTCTGCGTGCTTAAGGTCACAATTTATCAAAATACCCTTTTTCTCCTTACTTCTGTAAGCCCTTGTTTTTACTTCTCAAAAAAGAGCTTTAGAAAAAGGGGTTAAAAACGTAACTCAGGTACCGTGCCTTTTCTTTCTTGATTGGTAGCTAAACCGTAGCTATTAAAGTTTACTGCACCGCGCTCACTAACAAACTCCTTTTGTACAAACAAAATATAATCTTCCCCAGATGAACCGCTGGAGATTGGTATTCGATGGAAGCTATCGATGACACGCTCTTCATTAGTGGCTGGTAACGATGGTTCAACACCAGATAGTTCGGCTCTCGCCATGCTGCGTTTGATTCGGCGTTTCTTAGAGCCTAAAAAGCTTTTCCCGATCATTTGGTTACGGACAAACCTCACTTCAGCCGCAGTGTCTGGTACCTCACAGACACAGGAGATCTCAAACAAACCTTCATTTACCATCACAGAGAAATAGGGCTGAAAAGAGAGTCCAACCATCATCTCTTTATCTTCAGCCACAAAGGCGATGGTTTGACCAACCGTAACATCACTCCAGTCGGGAAAACTCACGCCTATTTTATTGATGGATTGTCGGTTATTGACCATAAACAAGTGCATTTGAGAGATACAACGCCCTGCTAACAGCTCATAGTCGGCTTGAACAGGGGTATAACGTATACAGAAGTAGTAACGCTTCGTCATAATCATCCTTACTTCGCTTTGGAACAATTGAAGAGACCACCCTTGATAAAGACCGACATAATAAAGTGCACGTCATTTGGGATGGTCTGAGAAGCTGTCATTGTCTCAATCCAATTCTCTGTATTTCTGACTAACTGGTAAAAGTCATTTCCATAGGAAACATGTCGCCTTGCTATAACGTACTCTCGGTCAGCTCCATACTCATTCACTCTTAATGGCTTATCTGCTTCTTCATGCCACCAATCGTCAATCGATTGCAACGCTGCACCAATTTTCTGACCATGAAAAGCAGCAGTTTCTTTTCCGTTCAATAATTCTACGGTAGCTAACTGCTTAGTAGGAGCACTATCTTCTCGATCATCCAAGAACTCTTGGCTTGGGTAAACCTCATCCCCCCAACCAACTCCAATTTTAGCTTTGACATCCATGTAGAAATATTCGGTCGGGTCAGATAGGGCTCGCATCAAATAAGCGGTAAGTTTTTCTAGGCATTCTGCTGACGCCTCATCCCAATGACCATACCAAGAAAGCTTTGTTGCGTTTTCTACAATCAAGGTTTGTGAATCACTGGTGGTCACTTCTATCGACAATTGTCGACACTCTCTGTTTCTCCAAAGCCAATTACCAAGCAGTATATTCTTCGCGTATCTATGTGCGAGCTCCTGATACCCATTGAGCTCTTTATAAGTGTTAGCCAGTAACGAAAGTTTAGAGCGCACTTCGTCATCACTACAGGTATCTGGAGTTAGAGAGTTGGCTCGAATTCGAAGGGGGAATGCACAGTAGATATCATCAACACCAGGTTTTACATAACACTCTTCGATGAACTGAGGATTGGAGTAAGCTAAATCTTGTGGAGCAACATTCTTTTCTACGAACTTGCCCCCTTTATATGCTTCTGCATAACCACCTTTTGGTGCGCGTAACCTAGTTCTATCAATTTCGAGGGGGCACATCTCACCACTTTTAGATAGATAGTAGAAATATGCTTTGCCAGCAGAGAGTGATCGAACGTAGTTCAGCTGAGTGCAAAGTTCCATAAACGATTAATCCCTATAGTTTTTTATAAGAATAGTTTCGCTACTGCATTCTATCGACCAAAAGGCATGGTTGAAAAAGTGATCTCTTCCACTAAAACGTACTTCTATCGGATTCACTTTCTTAGCTAACCCTATCGCATTTTCTGCATAGGCGTGACAATCGGTGATCGAGTTGCACCGTTTAGTTGGACGTTCTAACAAATGGTAGCCAATAGAAACTGGCAAATTATCAGCGTCTTTCGTTATTAAATGCTCTAGGTCATCAAAGTCACTCGGCTGGTTGTCACTTGGATATAACCAGCGCCCGTAGGCTGGCAAACCTTTTATGACATGGAGAAGCTCGCTCCTACTGGTATACGTCCTTAGCCACTCAATCTGCGTCGAGAGCTGTGGTTGGTATAATGCCCCTCCGGCGAAAGCAACGGGAAGAGCCGTTTTAAGAGCTGTCTTAAAATCTGAAATTCGGCTTTCACTATGAACTCTAATAACTAAGTCTATTTCTAGGTCCGCCAATCGTTCACTACGAATGGTAGGTCGTTTCGCGTTTGAAACCGTTCTAGCTTTAGCGACCGAGTTAGGCTCGGTAAGCTTCGCGGTCGATTGAATGTTCTCGCTTCGGACATAAAAAGAGAAACTCGAAAATTCAAACAGGGAATCACAATTAACTAGCTTATTGAACTCCCTTTGATAACGGTGCATGAACCCCCAAATAGCCGTCAAAGAAGGAGCACCACACAAATAAGGGCTGCTCATTGCGACAGCATCTTGCACTTTCATTGATGACAAATAGATATACTGCTCGCCCGTTACCTTATCTTCATGACCAGTCGGTTTACTGAGCTGTTCGAGAATCCATACAATTTGGGCTTTAACGAGCTGCATAAGCTTAGGGTGATAGGCAAACTTGGCGGCATACTTATTATTCTGAAACGTGAGATGCAAGTGACGGTTAAACTCACTGGCTAAGGAGCCCAGATCCGATTCTGGTTGGATCAAAAAGGCTTGAGCTAAAGTGTCATCATGTTCCAATTGCTGTTGATTGGGGTCAGCGTCAACGATATCTCTTAACTCAATTAATGGAAGCATCCACAGGGCAATCTGCTTTCGCAATATCTTACTTCTAACCTTACGAGCGCTCTCCCTTTGCTTCTGTGTTTTTGATGGCTCTGAACCAATTAGATGATTTAACACCTGACAGATTTTAGCGTTAGTTACTTGATAGTCATCAAAGTAATAGCCACTCTTTTTGCGTCTTTCAGGTAACGTCCTACCCTGTGCTGGTTTAACGTCTAGCGGGTAGTTAAGGATTTTCATATGCCCACCTAAACTGCCACACAAGTTCCCAATACTTGCAGAATTTGGCAGTGACGAAGACACAAAGCTAAGCTTACTTTCTCGATTTCTCGATCTCACTTCTAACTCGCTCTGAATGGCATGGCTGACCACTGGGGTCAACGAAATATAATTATCCCCCCATGGAAACCGTAGCTGCTTACTGTAAGAACTGACGCTATCGGGAAAATGATTATCAGGGAGTTGCTCTTCAATTGTATGTTTTAAGCGAGCAAGTGACTTAGCACTTAGACCGAATTCGTTGAGCAACTCAATCCAAATGGAGCTTTCTTGCTTGATAAGTGAAAGGATGCATACGGGCTGTGATTGCCAACTAAAAGGATTCAATAACCACAATGTGTGACGATATACCGCAGAGTTATGCGCCCACCCCAAGCGCTGCTCTAATACTCCGCTTGAAATGAATACCTCGGTTGTCGTAAGAGGCTGCGCGACTATCCGCTGATCTTTAACTCGACAGTCTGGAAACTTGAGATTATGAGTGTGGAACCATTTAATTTCATCAAGGGACGCTTCTAAGTTCTCAGTCGCTTTTAAATGCCTTTTAGCTCGGGCAACATCCAACCAATCCGAGCACCTATCTGATTGATGGCTTGAACTGAGATTAAGCAAAATCGTTAACGCTTCTTTTTCAAACCCTTCAACACAGACATCTTCTGTATAAGGCATGAACATCTTCTTTAGCGTAACCTGCTTTACCGCTTCGTCTTCAATTGCTAATAAGTCACTTAATTTCGTCATAATTACCACTCAGGCAGATATACACTTAAACCATCACTTTCAGAGCTCATTCGAGTCAGCTTTGTTTCGATGGCACTTCTTAAAGTAAACGCCGATTCATGACTCGCTATCTTTGTATGCATTCGCGGCCTGATAGCCGCTTTAATCTCACCAAACTCATACAACCGATACACTTCATCGGTGGTGCAATAAAGCAATGTAGAAGCTTCTATGGGGCTGAGCAGTACATCACCGATATTTCCTTTGGCGCTTGAGGGCACTGTTGCCATTAGCTTTGTAAAGTAAGCTAACACCTGTGCAAGCACGATATTGTGACTCAACTGCCGACTGGGTAACTGACGACAATCTTTAAGCAGATCGCCAAAGGCTTCATTGAAAAACACCTTCTTCCAATCTTTTACTCGAACAAGTTCTGCCTTCTCTTTCAAGGTATCGAGGTCTTGCCATAGCGCCGTTGGCCAAGCGCTACAGTATTCAACGAATGACTCAAAACTGAGGTCATCGATATCACCATAGCGATTTACATACCAAAGAAAAAAACCATAGCGCTCAGATAATGTCATTTCCCCCGTTAACAATCCCAAGGATTTTGAATCATTTCCTGACAACCATCGAGCGACTAATATCTCAGCCTCTGGCGCATCCTCTACTGGCGAGTTTCGGAGTTCATAACCACATTCACATTGGCTAATACTCTCGGTACTTTGATATTCAAGCTTCAACTTACACTCAGGACAGTGATGAACCAGTTTACAGCCATGGTGTTCACAAGCTTGGTGAGAGATAAATTGCCACTGCTGGCGAATGTAGGGAGCTTCGTCAATACACAGAGGGCAAATAGGTGTGAAGCGTTTGCGAAGAAAAGCATGAGGGTAGTCAGAACCGAATCTATGCACAGCTTTGTACTGCGGAGAGAATTGAGCTTTTGAATGGGATAATGCTAAGCGCAGTACACCAAAGTTATTGAGCTTTAATTGGTTCTCAAGGTGGATAAGAACCCGCACTCGCATTTGGCTTGTGGTTTGAGCATGATAGATATTGACTCGGTCGAGCTCTAAGGGGAAAGCACCAGCAATCGCTTCATGCTGATTCAACGTGTCAAACCAGATATCTTCGGCGAAATGAGAAAATCGCTCGTAACCTTGATCTTGCGATAAGCGCAACAAGAAGCTTTCGAGCGATTCGTCAGGGTAAAGTTGAATGTCCGTTTTCACATGCTACCACTAAAACTTAGAATATCTAAGTTTTAGTATTGCCGTTAATCCTAATAATTCAAATTCTATGGAGCCAAATTGTGACTAGAAATCAATTCCAGGCTTACCACCTTGGCATTTAGGGCACTTTCTTTGAAATACATCTGTCCCATTAGCTCCATAAACAACACCGCACCCAGGTTCAAGACATTCGAGTTTGTAAGATACTTGACAATGATCATTCCCATCTATCCCTCTAGTACCGTGATTCTTCTGGTTATTGCGATTGATATAACCAATCTGAGTTGTAGTAGTACTGCCACTTTTAAACATTTTCACTCCCTATACCTATACCTACATCCACCCCGAACCTCCGCATTTCCAACAGCCGCCATTAATTCCACCATCCCCATTACACGTAGTACATAAAGAGTATCCACTTTTGTAAGAGCTTTGCGGTTCTGCTTTTTTAACTGTTCCAAATCTTACGGCAGCTACGGACAAAGATGATCTAGCCTTCAATTTAGGTTGCTTAGTTTTCTTTGATTTAGGTGTTGGCACTTTTTCAGTTATCTTGGATATAACTCCCCGATGCTCATCAAAACCAGCAAGCCATTGCTTAGCTTCTGATTTTTCTTTAAAAGTGGCTAAAACATTGTGTTTTTTAGAAGTCAGTAACCACTCCCCTTGATCTTCATAAAGATACACGTGTTTAACACCGAACAAACCTTTACCGACATTCTCGTAAACTGAAGAATTACTTTTGATTGTTTCAATTGCAGGTAGCAAGAGATTTGCATGCTCTTCAGTAATAAAAAGCTTTAACGAGGTGTTTGCAAGCTTGATAGACAGTTCTTTTCTCTCTCCAAGATGTATGGCATCAACGACTTGTAGTTTCGATTTATTAGCATGCTGATACATTGCTCGATGATTTGGACACAACACTAAATCAGAAAAAGTGCTCGGAACTAAATGCTCTGTGATTACAGTTTCTTCCCAAAAATATTTTCCATTCTCGAGTTTGAATGGCAATGCAGACTGACAAACTTGGCAGCACAATTCGCCAGCTTTGTTGGTGTATTGTTCCTCTAAAAACTCGCGAGATGATACGTAGGTTTTTGGAAGCGGGGCAGCAACTTTCTTCTTAGAGTTATCAGAGACTTGTTCATTCTTGTTCTTAGTTACAGGCCAGACCCAAGTATATTTGTGCTTTAGGTAATACTCATCTTTCAGCCAAGCAAGATCTTGTTCCCACTCACTAATTGCAATGCTTTTATCAATTTTTTGTCGCTTGGCATTACGCGCAAAAGCTGCAAGCGTTTCAGCCATTTTTTTCAAGCGTGAGCCAGATTTTGGATCTCCCCACTCGGCAACATAAGACTTAGATTCGATATAAGGCAACACCTGCATATAAACATGCTTTAGCAACCTTTGACGTGATGCTGTCATAAGGCCGTTGGCACCAACAGAATACCCTACCGCTTTAAGCATACCCATTTGCGGCCACTGACTTTCAGGCAGGTCACCGTCTGCCATATTTGCTACTGTAGAAGGCCAACTAAATGCTCGTTCAACTTGTGTCACTGCGACTGGCTCTGGCTCTGGCTCTGGCTCTGGCTCTGGCTCTGGCTCTGGCTCTGGCTCTGGCTCTGGCTCTGGCTCTGGCTCTGGGGCTCTGGCTCTGGCTCTGGCTCTGGCTCTGGCTCTGGCTCTGGCTCTGGCTCTGGCTCTGGCTCTGGCTCTGGCTCTGGCTCTGGCTCTGGCTCTGGCAAGGATGATTTTTCAATGGTGGTGGGGATGTCAAGCTTATGTTCTGACTCTTTATCAACGATTAAGAAGTCTTTTGCTATCTCTGCAGTGTCAGAAAAGCCTTTCTCTTCAACTAATAAGTTTGGTTGCTCCAGGCAGAGCTGTTCTAAAATAAATGGTTGCGATAAGGCTGCAATTAGACTTTCTTTCTTCGTCGAGAAGCCTAACCGAAACCTTAGCTCTCTAATCAAATTAGCTTTCGATATTGCAGATAGGCCACTCCAACGCATTTGTTCATGCAACAGTATCTTCGTAGGTTGAAACTCAAAGCGTAGGCTCTTTTCAACCTTCGATACTTTAATATCATTCGAAATTGAATACCTTTCCTCTTGTATGTGCCACATGAAGTTTACTGTAGGAGCCAATAACAAGCGTTGTTCTCTTGTTCCAGTGTAATTTCCTTTGAATGTGAATAGACGCAGTGCACGCTCAAGATCTTTGACAACTTGAGATTCACTACTACTTTCTATTGTAATATATTGCGATTCTCGCCCAATTGCCGACAAGACAATTCTCTTAGTACGTGGCGTTGCCGCCCAACGAGATTCAACACCATATTTGATTAGTTCGAGTTGAAGTTGCGCGAACAGCGTCTTTATTTCAGCTGGACCTAAGGCAGTGATTGATAACGACTTTTTGCTAGTATTTCCCATTCCAACCGTTTTACTCGACTGACCGACTGGGGATAAAGTGCGTCGAGACTTTAAGTTTTTTGGCGTAGCTTTGCGAGAGGCTTTTCGGTTTTGATGTTGCACGTCTTTGACGTTACGACTTTTTCTGGCAGGTGTAGATTGCGGCTTTAGCTTTGTTTTTTTATCTCGAGATGCATTTTTCTTTTCATCAGCTTTAATTTTTTTAAGCTCTTTCCACAGCATTTCAAGTTGGATCTCTTTGATCCCATCATCTGAACTCGGGTTTTGAGTTATCTCTTTAACCTTGGTGATCGTTTTGGATTCGGCCGCTGAATCTTGATATTCGTATCTAGAAAAATCGTAGACAAATTGATTTATATTACGACTTGGGTTGCTCAACTTACTCATGAAAACGCCCGCAGTGATGACTTTAATTTAGATTAAGTGGTTCGTTAAAAAGTGCTTACCATTACGCGCCAAAGAGTACTGAATGACATAGCCTTAACTTTATCGTCTTCTCAGTATCCATTCCAAAACTTAGTATTGATATGTCCTAGATCACCTTCAACATATGATCGGCTATAATCTTTCAGCTGAGCATTTCTTTGAGTCGGTTCGGACTCAGCTTTCGGGCTACTGAACCAATCATTAGCTTTACTATTTAAAGCTTTCGCTTCAGCTCGTATACCCGAGCCCCCACAATTCGAACAGGTTTGCTTTCGGTTTCCCCCACAAAACAAATAGAAACCTTTTCCTTCACAACTCAAACAATAATCATTACGATGACTCTTTTGGGGTTCAGTCGTTTTTTCTGAACTAATTCTTAGCTCACTAAACCACTCACTAGTGCTCCACTGTGCTGTATTTTGGCTAGTTCTTACAACCACTTGAGACCCCAGCATGGCTTCAGCTTTCTTTTTAACCAGTAAGCCTTGCTGCTTATATTTACGCAGGCTCATTTTTAGAGTAGTACCACAGCTACTAGTGATATACAGAGTGGAATCTGTAGCGTTAACACTTTTTAAAATACCAAATTCGCGCCAAATATAATTATTCATATCAACTCAAAGAAATTCAGGAATGAAGGCTGAACCTACAAAGGTGCCCCATCGAAATGAATAAATTGTACCTCCAAGGTGCACCTCTATGGGTTTGAAAAGATGACAGAGTCGGAATAATGATTATTTCTGACAAAAGCTTTACTTTAGAAGTTCAAAAAAGGCCTCTAAAGAGGCCCTATATATTAGTTCATACCGCACAGTCATTGACCACACAAAACACTCAACATCGTTTGTTCATGGTTCTGAATATTTTCACGTGCCACACCATCGGGTCCCCAATCGTCATAGCTCATCATGATGGCTTGCTTTAAACTCTCTGCACGATTGTTTTCTTGATAGAATTTCTTCTTATCTTGAGGTGAATAATTACTAAGCCTTGAGTTACTACTTGGCGAAATAAGGCAAAGGTTACCGAAGCGATCCACGTCCTGCATCTTACTTGCACCAGATGGGTCGGTTTGTGGGAAGTAGTGCTCAACAGAGGTCCTGAACGCAAACTGAAAGCTTGTGAAGTGGGCTCCTAGAGTCTCTTTAGTAATTTCGCCAACTGGCTTCCCGTCTGATAGATTGCGCCAAAGTAGGTAATCCAAACGGTTAAATACGAAGTTCTGAACACCTGTACCTTGATGTAATACACCGACATTGTTCTCTGTAAACTCAAGCTGAGAACCACCACAAATCTCATCAAAATACTTGTCACTCTGCTTTTCAAGTGCAGCTAAGTACGAACTATCATCAACTTCCAATCGATCATGTGTAGCGAGATCGTTCAATACCCGCAAAGCGTCATTCAACCAACGCTTATATACCAAAGCAGGGTTCGACACATGGAACATTGCCAAGATCATACGAATCTTTTCGTTGTTATCGCTACGGAAGGCGTTTGGGTACTCTGGACTCAAACTATTTTTGTTTATGTAAGAGTTAAGTCTTAACAAGCTCCACTTACGCTTTTCATCGTGCTGATCAGGTTTAATTATGTAACTATCAAAAAGAATTCGGCATTTAAGCAGTTCATAGACAAAAGCTTTAGCTCCAACCCTCAAGCCATCGTCTTTAGAAATAAAAGCATCGATCAGCTTCTTATCATCAAGCGAAACGTTCTCTTCCGTCTTCATCAGTTTTAAGACATGAAGTAAGAAGTTTGAGAAATCGATAACCGAACCAAAGCGTTCTTCCTTCTCACGCTCGTCATCGTCAGTATTTGAGCTAGATACCTTGTTACCGATGATTTCTCGCAGAGTCATTGCATCTTCTTTTTGCTGCTTGCTCGTGTGCTTTTCTTGAATAGATTCAAAGCTTATTGGCATTGTCTGCCAATCTGAGCCGAATACCTCTTTTCGTAAGTCCGATTGGAAACCCATTTGCGTATAGCGCGTCATGTTCGCACAAGCATCCCAAACAGTGGAAAAACAGCCTCTTTCCTCATCATTATCAAGCGTAGCCATAAACTTCGCTTTCAAAACCTCATGCTTTTCTAGCTGCTCACCACGGTTATTCATGATCTCAAAGTAGTGGTTAAGATCAGTTTGAGGTGGAACGACGACTCTAAGAATGGTGACGTTTTCTAATAGATACTCAAAGAACTGCTTAGTCTTCGCATGTACATCTAAGCCTTTGGTTTTAAAGTAACGTTTAATGATGTTGAAGGCAGCATGAATGTTAGGCTCTTCTGACTCGCCATTGGTTCTGCCTGTATAGATGTCATCTAATGCTCTGGAGGATTTTGGGCGACTATCAAAGGTGAGATTAATGTCTAACCCTTCTAATTTATCTGTATCCAGTACTTCACAGTGTTTTAGATACGCCAATAAGATAGAGAGCGTTGTGTGTCTTTGCTGCCCATCAATGGTTTCGTATACCACATTAGATTGGTGTGAATGCGTTGTGCGCTGAAAAACCACAAGGCTACCTAGATAATATTTTACTTGTTTGGCAGTAGCGGTTTCATCAGATTGAGTTATAAGCCCTGCAGCATCGCTGATATCTTGGATAAGCTGCTCAATTTCTGTCGCACCCCAGGCGTAGTTACGCTGATAGATAGGAATCACATATTGGGTTTTTCTGTCGAAAAGTGCTCTAACGGATAACTGCTCTACTTGGTTCGAATCACTCATTTACACTTCCCGATTTCATTGCTTCAATAGATGCCTGCACGTCCTTCGCGTTCTTGAACTTCGGCTCTTGAATGTAAGGAGGCTGAAAGTTCAACACCTGTTGAGGGTGAACAGCTTTGCTGATTGCTCTAAACAGCCCACTACGAGCCTTAGCGTGGTTATCTACCGACTCCATACCGATACGTTGTAGCTCAAGGCGAAGGAAATAACTCCAGCGATAACAAACCTGTGCCGCTTTCTCTAACTCCACATCACCGAACTTGTCGTAGTAATACATCACTGAACACAAAAATAGGTTTCGTACATAGCTATCCCCTTTACGGCTACTACCTTTGTACTTAGCGTGCTTATCAACAAATGAAGATAGCCTTGCATCATCACCAACGAACAAGGTCGAGTGAATCTCCATGTAATGCTGAATGTACTCAAAGAAGCGTTTACCGTTGATCATCACCTGATCCACTTGGAACGGATAGCCTTTGGTTTGCTTGTCCCATTTACGGGCAGGATCAGCATTAAAGGTTTCAATCGCATAGTCGAGCGCAAGCATTGAGTCCACGTAGGCGTATTGAGTGCTTTCTAGGTTGATGCCCTTGAATACATCAATGTTATGACGACTGAACTGTATGCCGTAGTCACCATCAACCCAACGGCGCATACGGAACAAGAACTCCCCCATGATGGTGTGCAAATTCGCAGAGTCGTCATCTGGGTTTACGCCCTGCTCCCACAAGCTAACATGGTGTATGCGCTCAGTTTGCTCTGTTGAGTCCATCATTTCACGTAGATGGTAAGCCTTTAGCAGATCATGAGGGGCAAGGGCTTTACCACGAGCGTTTTGTGAGTCGAAGAACTGGAAGGCTTCACTGAGATCATCTAGCGTAACTTGGATAAGCTCACACTTGTTAAGAACAAAATCGAGCAGCTCCTGCTTTTCTGTAGCTGGTAGGCTTGCAACTCGCTCAGAGATCACTTGCGCATTATTTTTGAGGTTTTCGATACTGACTGATGATTCAAATTTGTACTCAAGAAGATTCGCTGAAATACGATTCTGTACATCATCCAGTATGGTGCAAAGTAGCGTTAGGGTAAGCAGGCGTTGCTGACCATCAACAATGTTGAGTGTGATGTTGTCTTTTTCAGTTTCTGATTTTTTGTCTTCATGCAGTACCACCGTACCAAGCCGATAGCATGGCTTAGTGCGGTGGTTAAAGATGTCATCAATCAGTTGATTAACGTGCTTTGGTTGCCATTTGTATGGGCGCTGGTACTCAGGTATAGAGAGCTTTTGTTCCAACAACTGTGCAATGGTTTGAGGCTGATTGAAGACAATTGCCATGGTTACACCGCCTGTTCGACTATGGCATCAGTTAGATTAACTTTGGTGTATTCCAAAAAGTTCAAACGTGCCATCAACAACTCACAAACACCAATTAATTCATTATATTTTTCAAGTATTGTCTTTTGAACTGCAAGGCAAACAGGGAACATTATCGGTACACCTTCAACCACTTTCTTGCTGATTTTAGGCATAGTACCTGAGGTTCCCGTCATTTGACTCCACATATGTTCACGTGAAAATTTTGACGATAACAAAAGAGACACATACTCAGGTAAAACCTCATCATTTACACGAAGCTTCATCATTAAATCTGGATAAATATAGTCTGAGTAACTCTCTTGTATTAGCACATTCGAACCAACGAAATTCGCAGAGTTTCCACGTTGAATAAGAATATCCCCTTGATTTATATAGAGATATGGCTTATCAGAAATATCTACATCTATAAATTTTGATTGCTTCAAATCAAGCACACCATATGATGTAGCACCAAGTTTTAATACTTTGAGTTGGGTTTCTGTCGAAGATTCTTTTGGCGAAAACCCATTTCTTGGCCCAAAAGTTAAAACTGATTTAAGTAAGGTTTCTTTCTTCTCTCCAATGTTCACAAGCTTACCCATTACCGCCAGTTGCAGGATGGTTTGTTTTAGCTGGTCGATGCTCTCTTCTGTGGTGAACAGGGTATCGAAGTGCTCCGCAACCATTTGCCAGTTATGCATTAACTCTTCAGCACTTGCAGAATTGGTTAGCGTGTCTAATAGCGTTGTTACCAATACCTGATGTGCCTCAATGCTGGCTTCGGTTTGTTGCTCTAGTTGGTCGCAGAGTGTCATTAGTTCATCGACTTTAGCGACAATGCGGTGTTGTTCTTCTTGAGGAGGCACAGGAACAAGTAATTCAACAAAATTTGAAACCGATATACCACCAATAATACCAGTCATTTTCTCTGAGAACTGTTCAAAAAATAATGGCGTTAGGTAAAGTGACAGAAGAAAGCTAGACTTAATTCCGCTATAAGGAACATTTGCAAACAGCTTGTTCCCGAAAAATATATCTCTATCAACTAATCCGCACTTTTTACCTGCACTACCACCTTCAGCACAAATCAACACTGTGTTTTTGGGTGCAAGTTTAAATTTTGGTTCGTTTTCAGGTACATGTGTGTCAACAGTATAAGATAGTTTATCAAACCCATAACCAATGTCTTTAGTTGAAAGGTATGGTAATCCAACACCATCTGAGTATTTTTCTGATTTTAATCTTGTACTAATACTGTTTCCATTAAACACATTACCTACCGTACCTAAACGTGCCCATGCCCAGCCTTTAGGCAGTGTAAAAAGTTCATCTTCCTCTTTAATTTCAGATAGCTTTTTAGGTTTCTTAATCCTCTTATCTTTCACCAACTGAGCTTTTTCCGCAGCAATTCGCTCAAGCAGAACAGAAGCTGGTTCATCACTTGGATCTTGGGGTACTAACTTACCTCGCACCGCTAACTCTAAGATCAGCTCACGCAGTTTCTTAACGCCATACAACTCTAGCTTTTTGCTACTGCCACGCCCTGTAGTTGCTTTAGTTTTTACCGTTGAAGTCCAAGTATCGATATTGTCTGTAATCAACTGATTGATAGGTGTTTGGTCAAAGCTCATCATTCACCCTCACCTACAGATGATTTCAGAGCATCACCAAGAATGCCTTTCAGCTTGTTACGCAGATCTGTGATATCTTGTTGCTGCTGTTCATAACTTGCCAATAACTCTTGTGGATCATGGCTGACAACTTCTTCTTGATATGGGTTTTTAATATCGAGATTGAAGTTACGCTCGATGATCTCTTCAATCGAGACTTTCCATGCGTGGTTATTCTCAACACGAAAAGCAAAACCGTCGTCTTCACTGCCCCACCACTCTTGCTCTTGTTTGAACTCTTCAAACTTCATTGGCTTAGTTTTGCTGTAATTCTTCACGCCCTCTGGGTATGGGTGTTCATAGAACCATACGTCTTTAGTTGGCTTACCTTTGGTGAAGAACAGAATGTTGGTTTTGATGCCTGTGTATGGGTTAAATACCCCGTTAGGTAAGCGCACGATGGTATGTAGGTTACACTCTTCCGTCAGCATCTTTTTGATTTTGGTTTTCACACCCTCACCAAATAGTGTGCCGTCTGGCAGTACTACGCCTGCTCGACCATTATTTTCATCAAGCAATTCAATAATAAGTTGTAAGAACAGATCGGCAGTTTCACGCGTCTGCATTTCAGCAGGGAAGTTTTTCTCAATACCATCTTCTTCCGTACCACCAAACGGAGGGTTGGTGGCAATCACGTTGATATTGCTATCCCAGCTTGAAAGCGGCTTATTTAGCGTATTGCCGTGTTTAATTTGTACTGGTACTTCAATGCCGTGCAGCATCATGTTTGTGATACACAGTAGATGCGGGAGCTGCTTCTTCTCTACACCGTGGATCTGCTTTTGCAATGTTTGGTGATCGGTTGCGGTTTTCACGTAGTTGCTTTTAACGTGGTCGAATGAACAAGCAAGAAAACCGCCCGTACCCGTTGCAGGGTCCATGATAGATTCACCAAGCTTTGGATCTAGGCGGTCAACGATAAAACGAGTCACAGCACGAGGGGTATAGAACTCACCTGCGTTACCTGCACTTTGTAGGTCTTTTAAGATCTGCTCGTAGATATCACCAAATAGGTGGCGCTCTGAAGAGTCAGTAAAGTCAATTTCGTTAAGTTTGTTGATCACTTGGCGCAGTAGCGTACCGTTTTTCATGTAGTTAAACGCATCGCTAAATGCTTCTTTCACTACAAAGCCACGGGGGTTGAGGTCAACCGGTGCAGTTAGGTTTTTAAGCTTGTAGAACAAGTCGTCGTTTACGAACTCAAGCAGCGCTTCACCGGTAATGCCTTCGGCATCTTGAGCCCAATTACGCCATAGATATTGTTCTGGGATTGGTGATTTGTAGTCGTCCAATTCTAGCTCTAACTCTTCTTCTTGAGCGTCAAATACTTTAAGAAAAAGTAACCAAGACATTTGGCCAAGGCGCTGTGCATCACCGTCGACACCTGCATCTTTACGCATGATGTCTTGAATAGATTTGATAACTGAACTGATAGACATGTTTTTCTACTTTTAAACAACTGAAATTTGTGGCGAATTATAGCAGAACTAGGTCAAAAAAAATGAAGTTAGTTCTATGAAACCATAGATATAAGATTCATTAATCTATAGCCTGAACTTATAAAATCATAACCATAAATACAGTTGACTAAATCATGAAAATAGAATGCCCTCGTTGCCAGAAGGACAATGAGATTGAATTTGCAGAAAACATATCGTGTTCAGAATGCGAGAAGAGTTTTAAAGGATTTAAGTTCAGCAAGCGAAAGCTCGTTTCCGCTAGCTCCGCATTACTGGTTGGGGCCGTAGGAGCCTACATTGTTGAAAGTGGATTAGACAAAGAACGATACCCTCTCGAAGTGGAATACGCGATTGTCGATACTTGCGTAAATTCTAGCAAAAACATGGTGTCCGTAAGTTGGTATGAAAGTAAACGGGAAACTTGTTTATGCGCATTAGAAAAAACAGAAAATGATGTGGCATATTCAGACTACAAATCAGATCAAGCTATATTTCTTCGCACATTTAAGCAACACGCCAACAGATGCTCATAAAAGGAGAAGTAGCATTATGCTACCCCTCCTTTAATTATTAGCGCTTAGGTGTGTTTCCGCGACCACCGCCCGATGGTTTGCCTGTCGTGCTTGGGTAATTTGGATTTGGCTTAGCGCCACCTTTAGGTGTACTTGAAGCTGGTTTATTCATGATGAACTCCTATTTCCCTTGTTTTTGGTTGTGAGCAGCTGCGCGTTGAGCTCGGCCAGCAAAGTCGCCTTTAGGAACTTGCCCACCGTTTTGTTTTGCGGCATTACCTTGAATGCGAGCAGCGGCTTCTGGTGTCATTGGTGTTTTTGATTTAGTCATGATTTTATCCTTTGTTATCGTGATTAAGATGTCTTCGCTAAGACAAGGTAATAATAACTAAGGGGTTAGGGACAAATGGGGACAGCGACAAAACAAAAGCAAAAACAAATTCAAAAAGCTTTGGATGCCTTAGGCTGGAGCCATAGTCAGTTTGCAAGTGTGCTTTATGATGAGCTCAATCCTAATGATGACTTTAAAGAAACTGACAAAGATGACATTCGTAAACTTGGACAAAATATTAAAAAACAACTCCAACGCGAATCGACACCTGACGAACGGCTAAAACAGTACTTATTAATACTATCGGAGCACCCAGATTACCAAGCGTTAAAGCTAGGAACTATGCTCCCCAAGTATGTTGAACATGAATGTATAAATAGCGACTTGACCGACCAGCTAACAGAGCTATCAGCAGAACTAGACTTGTTCAACGACAATTAAAAAGGCCGCTAACTTAGCGCAATGTAGATCAGATAAGGATCGGTTGACCGATCCTTCTGATGAGAGACAATCGGAAACCTATTTCTAGGTTTCCGATTTTTTATGTCTATTCAAAACTGTTTTACTGATTTTCTCGAAGAATGCGCTGTTGATGTTGCTCAACTC